>JANXCC010000010.1 GCA_025060395.1 Candidatus Bipolaricaulota bacterium
GGCTTGCTGTACTTGTGGAGGAAGCACCTGGCGGTGCCGATCGTATTGCATATTCTGTGGAACTGGGCGGTGTGGCTGGGGCTGCTGGGCCGACCTAGCTAAGAAGCCGCTCCCAGACGCCGAAGCGCGCGGCGGGGGCGCCTTAGGCTTGCCTCAGCCACCTCGTTCATCATATTTTACTCGACTGTCACCACACCCGCCCGTAGATCAATAACCAACCCCTGCCCACGAAAGAAATCTAACCCTAACACCCCATCCACCGTCGCGCTGGGCGGCAGCGTGTGACAGAGCACAGGGAAATCTCGACGCTCCTGTCCCAACGCCTCTATCTTCTCCAGAAAAACTTGCGGCACAAACTCTACACCGCTGCCTGTGGTCATCTGCACACGCCCCGAGGCCACCGCCGGATCATACCCCACTAACACTACTACCTCCCAGCTCACTACCGTGCGCGTCGCCCCGGTGTCAAGCGCTAAGCGCACGATCGTATCGCCTGTAGGGCCGAAGATCCGCGTCGGCACGACGATCAACCCCTCTGCAGGATCGAAGCGCAGGCTCATAGGACCACAGCAGTCTCTTGGGGGAGTCGGCCCATATAGAGGATAGCGGAATGCGTGGGGCGGAGTTCCCGCGCCTTGCGATAGACCTCGTCGCGGTCCTTACTGTGCCACAGGACTCTCCCTGCCGTGATGGTGAGGGATTCGCTTGTCTGGGGATCTTCCAGCAGGACCCATTCTCCCGGAAAGCGTTCTTGGATCTCTGACAGTGAGAGTATCTCGCTCATGATCGCTTCCTCCGTGTGCTATCTTAGGGCAAATTCCTAGGTAAATCAAGAGAAGCGCGCACGTGCGATCCATGACAGGGAGCGAAAGCGTAGGGCGGGGTGCCTAAGTACCGGGGATGGCCCGCGATGGGAGCCCCGCACCCCGCCCAAGACTCCACAAGGAGGTGAGAGCCATGACGTGAGCAGAGACACGGAGTAGCAGACAAATTAAATCTCAAATCACCCATAAAAGGAGGGAGATACGAATGTTCAAGAAGAATCTCAAGCTGCTGGCGACGATGTTCGGATTGGTAGCGGTGCTGGTGATGGGGCTGACAGTAAAAGTGGTGACCCAAGAAGAACCAAAAGGTCCTGGTCCTTGCGGCAGAATCGGTTGGCCCTGTATTGATAGATCGCAAATTATACAAGGTCTCCAAAACTTATTTGCTGGTTTGACAGCGAGCACAGCAGATTTACTGGATTTCGAGCGCGCCGTTTTCTGGACTGATGGAGGACCTCGACAGATAGCATATATCCCTCCTGATCTTGCGTCTGGCTTGTGGGATCGTGTGCAACAACTAAATGATGGCGAGACGGTAGAAGCTCCATTTGGAGGACTTTATCTTGCCCAGTGGGAAGGGGCAGAAGGCATTTTTGGAAGATTCCCCGTGGCGTTGAAGATGCGGTTACAGGGGAACAAAGATCAAGCCAAGGTAGTCTTGATTAATGCTGAAGGAGAAGAAATTATGGCAGTTCCAGCAACTCTGGATTTAACAGATCCAACACCGTGTGGCAAGCCTCGGTTCTCAGTCGAGGTTATCGACCACCGGGAAAGTGAATGCCCTTTTGCCAGCTTCCGAGGTGAAGCTCTCTCCCCAGGAGGAGTTTGCCTTGTAATTAGAATCAGAGGTGAGGCTATAGCTGGAATTCACCTTGAGATAACCCAGTAATATAAGCCTTTGACTCGAGAGCTAAATGATAATGAGAGGAGCCTTAACTGTGTAAGTTATGGCTCCTCTTGTTTTTCACCCTCGAGTTTGTTTAAAATCTTTGGTTGAGGAGAGCAAACATGCTTCCGTTATGGTTATTCATAGTACTAGTGATTATAGGTGTTTTGCTAATTCTTTTGGTTATTCTTATCAGCATTAGCTCGGTTGCCGTCACCTTTCGTCTCAAGGAGAATAAGCCTCTCCGAGAGGTCAGCTTAGCTGAGATGGAATGTCTCAAGCGTAGGGTGTTTACCATCTACTTCTCTCCTGGACACAGAAGTTTAGCTGAAGATAAGCTGAGCGTTCTAGAACAAGCATGGCGTATCGCGCGAGAGCAGCTCGCCATAGACCTTGGGCGTTTTGGAGTCGCCTTAGTCGTGCCCAAAGAGGGTGAGGATTTGGGGGGAATAATCCTCACTAGGAAGATCTGGGCACTCTGGGATCCAATATGGCCTATCATGACTTCTCCAGGTGTGCAAAGTCTCCAACAAGAAGCTGATAGAGATGCACTTATAGCCATCTACTGGGGTATGGCGCATGAGGCAATAGAGATGAAGGTTGCAAAGAAGCTCTACCATGACCGGGCTGCCCGCTGGGTTGGCGATGGCCTAGCCGAGTATATGGGGTATACGATCACTAGCGAGCTGGCCCCACACGTGCGCAATGAGATGCTCGCTATCCGCCGTCGGAACATCCAGATCGGATTGATCGATCAAGGGCAGAGTCATTATGACCTAACCAAGGAGTTTCTTGTCAAGATGAAGCTGAGAAAGGGCAAGGATACTGAAGCATCTAGGCAGCAGCCTTCTGGGGCGATATCCGATCCAGGCTATGCTGTCTCGCTTGCGTTCTGGCTACAGATTGCACAGAAGCACGGGGAGGGCGTGATTAAAGAATTCTGGCAGCGTCTCAGCCAGCGTCGCTTTCCCAACGCCAAGGAAGCTGCACGTATCCTAAGTGAGCTGACCGGCGAGGACATCTGGACGAAGCTCCAGAATATGGACCCACGCGAAGCACTCCAGACGCTGGAGCGCGCGGCGGGGACGCCTTAAGATGCCTTAGCCTCCACACCCAATGCCTCGCTCACAGTGATCCACCCTTGGCGCACCCGCTTCTAGAACCTGCAGCAGATGCAGCTCCACCATCAGCTCGTCTCTACCCGGCGCACTCAGCCCGCTGGATTCCTTTAATTCATCCAGATCGAACATCATCCCGCCTCCGGAATATCGGCACCCCCAAGCACTGCAACGGCTATCTGGATGACATCAGCGATGTAGCGCGCCGGGACGACTCCAGCGGCCACATACGCCCGCGCTAGCTCCCGCTCCGCCTCTCCCCAGAGAGAGCACGTGACACCCTTGAGCTAAGTGTATCAACCGCTCACGTAGCGCTTGCGTGTCATAGCTCTTCAGCATAGCAAGGGAGTCTGCTTAAGTCAACTGACGGGCAAGGGGACTGTAGTCAAGGGATAGCCTGGTGGGAACTCTACACCCTCATGACTCATCATGAATGAAGACAGAGCCTAATCTCCACAGCCTTCTTCGTAACCGCAGCGACAGACCTTATGGCACCCTACTATAAGCGCAAAGGGCTCTTGGCAGATGGGACAGATATTTGGATCTGGCGGAGGCAGAACTTGAACAAGTTGCCGTGCCGGCTGCTCTTGAGAACTCCGCCGGCTGTGACGCTCAGAGGGTCGCTTCTTGGCCATCGTCATTATTATAGTATATAATCACACGCTATGAACACTCATGCCATCCGACTCGAACGGCTTCGTGATCATCTACGACGCAAAAAGCTTGACGGGTTCTGTTTGATTAACGTCGAGAGTTCCGATAAATCGAATCTTTACTATCTCACAGGCTTTTCCGGATCGTTCGGGGTGCTTATCGTCACACAAGATCGTCAGATCTTCTTGACTGACTCGCGCTATATCACTCGGGCAAAAGAGCTTGTCTTGGACTATGATGTCCTTGAGCTTAAGGGTCGGGTGACAACTGTCGCGACACGGCTCAATCGCCTGAAGCTCAAGAATATCGCGATCAACAGCCCTACAACCAGTACCTGGCTCTTCCATCAGCTCCGCGATAAGTTGAAGAAGACAAAGCTTGTGCCCGTCGCTGGGCTCGTTGAGACCTTACGCACAGTCAAAGATGACGCTGAGATCGAAGCGATCAAGCGAGCCGTCCAGCTGACCGATAAAGCGTTTGAGTTCATCTTAAGCAGAGTAAAACCCGGCGTGACCGAGCGCGAGCTCGCCTGGGAGATCGAAAAATATATTCGCACGCACGGCGGCGATGGGCTTGCGTTTGAGAGCATCGTCGCGACTGGGGCGACGACGGCCATGCCCCACTACGAACCCCAAGATCGCGAAGTTCAGAAGGGCGATTTCGTGCTCTTCGACATGGGAGCCAGGGTGGATCACTATTGCGCCGATCTGACGCGCACGGTGGTCGTTGGGCGCGCTAGTGCTGAGCAAAAGAAGATCTATAAGATCGTTCTTGAAGCCCAAGAGCGCGCTATAGAAAATTTACGGGCGGGGCTGACGAGCAAGCAAGCCGATGCGCCTGCGCGGGAGACGATTGCAAAAGCTGGCTATAAGAAAAACTTTGGGCACGGCACAGGGCATGGCTTGGGGCTCGATATCCATGAAGCCCCTAGGCTGTCGCCCCTGGGGAAGGATAGGCTCCAAGCAGGCAACGTCGTTACCATCGAGCCGGGGATCTATCTGCCGGGCTGGGGCGGAGTGCGCATCGAAGACGTCGCTGTTGTCGAAGAGAAGGGCTGTCGCGTCTTGACCAGAGCTCCCAAGAAGAGCCTCATCGAAGTCTAGAGCGTTTATACCTCCTCTCGGCCCGAATCTTTGAGGGAGATCAGTGCCTCTGGAAAAGGCGAGAAAAAGATCTGTTCAGCCAGATACGGCTCTTCAAAGCGGAGCATCCATGCCCGCAGCACCCCCACCAGCGTGCTCAAGGGCTGTCGCCCTTCACGATACGCGTTGAGCAAGTCTAGAAAGTACCCCTTCTCTGCTGAGGTCAGCTTCTCTGAGAAGTATCCCAAGGCGTGCATGAGGGCGTTGACGACCGCTGGGCGACGTGGCGGACGAGCCAGCGCCGCTCGAAATCCCGCGGCGTATTGCGCTAGAACTTCTTTTGTCGGTCGTCTTTGAGGGTTGGCCACGATCCGACCCAGTTCGCGCAGGCGACTTTGATTATAGGCCATTAAGAGAAACTTATACTGGGTGTGGAAGGCCACGAGCGCGCTCATATCGCCAGAGTCGAGGACTTCGCGCAGTCGGGCCAATGCGAAGACCCTCGTGAAGAAGTGCTCGCGTAGGGCTCGATTTGTCAAGCGACCTTCGTCTTCTATGGGGAGATCGGGAAAGCGGGTGCAGACGGCACCGCCGAAGACTCCTGGCCCCATCCCCACGGCTGGGGCCTTTTCTGGACCAGCATAGATTTTGGCATCCTTAATCCCACAGGAAGGCGAACGATTCTTCAGAATAAAGCCGTCCACAGGAGGCAGCGCTCCCAAAAATGCAGAAGCAAAGTTCTGCATAGTCTCTGTCAGATCTCGGCCGGTGTCGGGCTGGACTAATCTAATCTTCTCGCCGATGCGTACTAATCGCACCGGCGGCCGAGGCGTGCCTAAGCCGATCTCCATCTCCGGGCAGACTGGAATGAACTCGACATACTTCTGGAGAGCCGTCACTATCGGTTCGGGAATGATGCTCCCGTCATAGCGACAATGCTCCAGCCCTAAACACTTGCTGACAACAATCCGAGGTCTTGTCATGTGGTCTTCCATAGCTCTGGTTCTGTGCCGTATTTTCTCTGAAAGCCTTCTGGGGTCATCGGGCGCACCTTACCAAAGATCGGGCGCTCGGGGAAGGGCCGGTCATGCAGCCCTAAGCACCACCCAACCCCAGTATAACTGTTGGGATCGCGGCCGTCCAGCGCGTATTTGTTGTTCAGATACAGCCCGATACGGAGCGCCTCCTTGGGATGAGCTGTCCAGACAAGCAGACGCTTGCCCCAGTACATGCGCAGATAATTATGCAATCGTCCGGTCCGCACCAGAGCCGACTGCGCAGCATTCCAGATGGGATCGTCTGTTCGCGCCCATTCCAGCTCTTCAAGGCTGTAGAGAGCAGGGCGGGGATCAGCCGCGTGGGCGTGCAGCGTCTCCTGAGCCCATCGTGGAAGCCCTTCCCAACGATCATAGCTTGGCGTATACCAGACGAAATTGATCGCCAACTCACGACGCACAATAAGCTCTTCTAAGAATACGCTTGCTCCGGGAGCATTAAGGCGCGCGACCTCCCACGCGATCTCCACGGGAGAGATCTGGCCAAAGTGCAAGTAGGGACTGAGCCTAGAGGTGACTTCATAGCGTGGATCGCTGCGCAACTCTGCGTAGCGCGGGAGATGCTTCTGGAGAAAGTTGTGGAGCCGAGCTCGTGCTGCCCTCGTTCCTGATGGGAAGTCTACGGGTCCGACGGTTCGGTCTACGTCTAAGAGCGCAAGAAGCCTCTCTGGAACGGTCGGATCGAGGGTGGGCTCGGAGAAGCGTGCCTTGACTTGGGGAGCTCGCTCGTGGAGCGGCCGGAGAAAGCGAGGAATCAAGGGTTGGAGACGCCTTCGCAAGACAGCGGCACTCACAGCCGCGCGCGAGTAAGCCGTCTCTACTGGGACTATCGCATCTCCTTCGATCTCAATAACTAAGCACGGTGCCCTCTCGGCTAGATATTGCCGCCACGCCCGCTGATGCCGCAGATACCCACGATCGGTCACAATAGCTGCCGCTTTCTGAGCCAAGCTCAAGGCTACCTCTGGCGGATTCCCCAGTCTTATGATAAACCCGATGCTGCGCTCTTCTAGAGCTTGCGCCGTCTCGCGAAGCCCCTCCAGCATCCAAGCATAATGGCGCAGATTAGCCTCTGGATAGTTTGGTGTTAGGCCAAAGCAGACAAGCACGGGTAACTTATGCTCGTTGGCCAGATCAACAGCAAACTCCAACGCGGGATTCCAGAAGGCTCGCTGCGAAGCCTGCATCCAATAGAGCACGTACTGCCCTCGGGTCAGGGGCCGATCATTGAGGCGATGAATCCGTTCAGGTTCGATGCGCGTCATAGAGAGTGTTAGGGACGATGGCTCGAGCTATCTCAAGCGCTCGGAGCGCACTGCGCTCCTTGTCCTTGACTTCGAGCATCAGATCGAAGTCATGGGGACGACTCTCCATTAAGAAGCGTCGAAAGTGGGGTTCGTCCAGCTGATAGGCATGGCTGCCTGGGCGACCAGTGGGTAACGGGGAAGAGTAGTCCACCATTGGGGGGCCGTCATGTGCTCTCCAAGTCTTGGCAGCAGCTGCTAGTGCTTCTGGAAGTGTCCGCCCATCGGGGTAGATCTCATGATGAAAGACGTCGAGCAGGACGGGTAGGTCCGTCTGTTGGCTCACCCACAGACAATCTTCTAGGTTGAAGAGTCTCTCGTCGTTTTCGATCACAAGACGTGTTCGGATGCGCGGATCAAGGCGTTCGGTGGCGCGCACGAAGCGCTCTAGCGCCGCTTGCTTATCGCCGTAGAGGCCACCGATGTGAATCTGAATCTTCGCTGTCGCGTCGAGCTCGAGCAGCTCAAGCACACGAGCATGATACGCTAAATCAGCACATGCTGCGGCGACGACTTCCGGGCGCGGCGAATTCAACAACGTGTACTGTCCCGGATGCATCGAGATGCGCATTCCCCTCGCGCGGATGAACTTGCCAAGTCGGGCAAAGTCCAACGCGAAGAACTCGTCCCAAGAGAAACGATTAGCCGGATGAGAAGCCAACGGCACCAAATCAGACGTGATACGGAAGAACAAGAGCCCACGCTCGGCGTTCCAGTGAAGAATTCGCTCTAGGCACGCGAGATTGCCCGCGACCGTCTCGCGCAGTCGGTCCCACGAGAGATTGCTCACGCGAAAGGTCCGACTCGGTCGGCAGTCAAGCGAGAGATTAATACAGGGATACCCGATGCGCACGGTGATATCAGAGATCTAAGATTCCTTCTTGGCCCTGCTCCCAAGCCTGAACGATTGCCTGTGCGACTTGGTCTGGTGAGAGGGCATTTGCTGGGATGCGGAAGGGGACCTTCTCCCACAGAGGGGTTCTCACAGCTTGGGGACGGACAACTGTGACTCGTCGACGTGTCTCTTTGCGGATGACCTCGGCCAGCGCTTCGAGTCCCGCCTTGGCTGCGGCATACGCCCCTAATCCAGGCAGCCGTAACCGCTCGTGCTGCGCTCCAAGAAAGAACAGATGAGCCTGAGAAGCTAGATATGGGCTAGCGGCGCGCGTCGTCAAGTAGACCCCCCTCAGGTTCGCCTGCATGATCCGACCCCAGTCCTGGGGGGCCATTTCTGTGATCCTCGTCGAGGTGATGTCCCCGATGGCATAGACAAAGACATCAAAAGGGGCTGCTTGCTCAGCCGCTTGCCTCGTGGCTGCTTCGACAAGCTCTGGCTCCTGAACGTCACCTGTGATGACGTGCGGGGTGAGGGCCTCTAGCTCTCGAAGACGACGGGCTATCGCTACGACCTTGTGGCCCTGAGCCGCAAACGCTCCTCCTATGGCACGACCAATTCCTCCGGCCGCACCCCAGATGACTACGTTGGCCATATTTCATTTCCCCTTCCTTGTGTGGGTTGAATCTCTGTCATAGAAGCTCAAGCGACTCCTGACTTTCTGAAGAACTCCTGAACTTTTTCGCGAGGAACGTTGAGCCGCTGCGCAAGCTTTTCTATGTCTTCTGGTGAGACGTCCTCATCAAGCCATCTCTCTAATTTTGCTAAATCGACGCGCCAGCGCCCTTCGATCTTCTCCGCGGGGAGCTCCCCAGACTCCATCATCTCGTAGACTTTCTCTATGGGAATCCCCAAGTACTGCGAGACTTGCCAGGGACGCAAAAAGCCTCCGAGACTCTTGCCTTCAGGCATAATCGCCTCCTGCTGTGCTAGGATTTCGGCTCAAATATAGCTAGCTCGTAATCGCTATCCAAGCACAAAGCTTGAGGATGAGCACGAAGACAGCGCCAGGCCATCCAGAGATCGCCGCTCGCTCCTACGGCGTTCATCGTGATAACAAAATAGATCCAAGGTGCCCAGCTCGGTACAAGATTCCATATCACAATCCCTACTACCGTGATACTGATCAAGGGGGTTAGCCCTACTGTTATAAATCTCCAGCGGCTCAGCGCGCAGTTGGCAGTAGCATAAGCGTAGAGCATGGAAGCTCCAAAGCGCAGCTTAAAGCCGGGCCTATCGTGCCCTACGAGTAAAAAAGCCAACCCATGCAAGCTTTCGTGAACGATAACTATGAGAACAAGCAAGAACGCCAAAAGTAAGGAACTTGGCACAAAAATCTGTAACCCCCACGCTTCCACGGTGAACCGTCGAGGCACGTTAGGGAAGATAACTGAGACTGAGGAGAAAACTATCAACGCGAGCACTAAGACAGGAAGCCAGAACTTCCAAGAACGTAGCTCTTTGTTCAAGCGCACTCGAAGGGTACACTCATAATGGGAAGGCACTCCTAAAAATTCAAGGTGCTGGCGCTCTGCTTGCCTTAAATGCGCGCGAGCTTGCTCTAAGGAACTTTTAGCTTGTTGGATCGCTTCTTTGTTTAGGGTGTCTTGGAGGCGAGCAACCGCTCTCAGAGCTTCTTCAACATGATCTAAGGCCTCCGGGAGCAAGGCAGCTGCTGTTTTCATCTTCTTTCCCTCATTATGCTTTACAGTCTTGGCATCTTGATGCCCTTCTCGCGCGCGACTCTGATCGCTTCCTCGTAGCCGGCGTCGGCGTGGCGCACGACTCCCAAACCGGGATCGGCTGTCAAGACGCGCTCGAGGCGCTTGTCGGCTTCTCTTGTGCCGTCGCAGACGATCACCATTCCCGCGTGAATAGATTTCCCGATCCCCACGCCGCCGCCGTGGTGCACCGAGACCCACGTTGCCCCGCAGACAGCGTTCAACAAAGCATTGAGAATGGGCCAATCCGCGATAGCGTCTGAGCCGTCCTTCATCCCTTCGGTCTCGCGGTAGGGCGACGCGACCGAGCCAGCGTCCAAGTGATCGCGTCCAATCACGATGGGGGCTTTCAGTTCGCCCTTTCTCACTAGTTCATTGAAATACAGCCCGGCCTTGGCACGCTCCCCATACCCTAGCCAGCAGATCCGTGCCGGCAACCCTTGGAACTTCACGCGCTTCTGCGCCATCGTGATCCACCGTCGCAGGGCCTCGTCGTGGGGGAAGAGCTCAAGAATCGCCTGGTCTGTTCTGTAAATATCTTGTGGGTTCCCAGAGAGGGCCACCCAGCGGAATGGGCCCTTCCCTTCACAGAATAATGGGCGAATATACGCCGGGACGAACCCCGGAAACTGAAAGGGATCGGGATGGCCGCCTCGCTGGGCCTGCCCACGAAGATTGTTCCCATAATCAAAGACAACCGCGCCCGCCTTCTGCATATCGATCATCGCTTGAACGTGCCGCACCATCGAGGCGAACGACAGCTCTATATATTTCTCAGGGTTCTCACGGCGCAGCTTCAGCGCTTCGTCATAGCTCATCCCGCCGGGGACGTAGCCGTTCAGCTCGTCGTGAGCGGCTGTCTGATCAGTCACGACATCGGGAATGATATTCCTTCGGACAAGCTCCGGATAGACGTCGGCGGCATTGCCCAAGAGCCCGATCGAGATCGCGCGCCTGGACTCTTTGTATTCTTTGACGAGCTCGAGGGCTTCATCGAGATCATGCGTCCAGGTGTCAAGATAATTCGTCTTCAGACGACGCTCGATCTTTTCAGGGTTGATCTCGACGATCAACCCGACGCCTTCGTTCATCGTGATAGCCAAGGGCTGAGCACCGCCCATCTCGCCTAAGCCCGCTGAGAGCACAAACTTGCCCTTGAGCGACCCGCCAAAGTGCTTCTTCGCGACAGACGCGAGCGTCTCATAGGTGCCCTGCAGAATCCCTTGAGTCCCGATATAGATCCAACTGCCTGCGGTCATCTGACCGTACATAATTAAGCCCTTGCGCTCTAATTCTCTAAACTTCTCCCACGTCGCCCAGTGGGGCACAAGAAGCGAGTTCGCGATCAAAACCCTTGGGGCATCGGGATGGGTCTTGAAAACCGCGACAGGCTTTCCAGACTGCACCAGAAGCGTCTCGTCAAGCTCAAGCTCTTTAAGTGTGTTGACAATAGCCCAAAAATCCTCCCATGAACGAGCAGCTTTGCCTGTGCCACCGTAGACGATCAAGTTCGCAGGATCTCCAGCAACTTCAGGGTCTAGGTTATTCATTAACATTCGCATGGGGGCTTCGGTAAGCCAACTCTTGCACGTGAGCTGCGTCCCGCGAGGAGCACGAATCTCAGTTGCGACGGCCATAGAATCCTCCTTAGAGAGCATTATAAGCTAAGAAGAATTATCTTGACAAGGTGGGCTTGGAATCATAGAAAGCACTGAAAAAGCCATGGAATGCGCAGAGAGATCTTCCGTGATTCAAATAGACATCTCTTCCTCGTTTGTGCTAGAATAAGCCATCAAGCGATCATCGCGCAAAGGGGGAGTTATGAAGTCTGTCAAGATTCTGCTCGTTCTGTTCGTTCTGACAGGCGTTGCTTCGGTGATCACTCAAGCGCAGGGACCTACGGTGCAGCTCTCGATGGAACTCTTCGGCCCGTGGGCCTTATGCACGCCAGAGCCCGATGACGCCTTGGCGTGCACAGTGCGCCTAGGCCAGACGCTTCAGATTTGGGTCCAAGCTCACGCTGTCCCGTCGTGGGTTCCCACGAGACTCATCGCAACCTGGCTCCCAGACAATGCGTCGTTTGAGTCGATCTGGCGCCAAGGCGAAGCTACCCAAGTCTTTACTTTCACGCCAACCGAGGCGCACATCACGAAACCTGAAGAGCCATTAATCGTGCGCTTCATCGCGCGCACAGACTACGATAGCATCTCCAAGGAGCTGAGAATTCACGTACGCGCTAATCAGCCTCCGCAAGCTGTCACCAACCCCGATCAGACCGTCGCACCGTATCAGATTGTGTTACTGAGCGCTTTTGAAAGCTCTGATCCTGACGGCGATGCCCTGCACTATCGGTGGGATCAGATCTCTGGGCCGCCGGTCTTGCTCTTTGGTGCCGAGACGCTCTATGCGATCTTTCTAGCGCCAGCAGAACCAGCGACGCTCGTCTTTCGCTTGACCGTGAGCGATGGGGCATTGAGCGCCTCCAAGGATGTCACCGTGACTGTAGCCACTGAGTGTGGATGCAAGGACCCATAGAATGAGTCGGTGACTTATTGAAGCAGCTTCGGCTCACCTATCCGTCAATTTTGGTGTTCGGTGGGCTGCTGGTCGCCTGGGAATTCTTCGTGCGACTAGCAGAGGTTCCACTGTTTCTTCTCCCGACGCCAAGCCAGATCGCTCTGCGATTTGTTTCAGATTTTTCTCTATTAGCTGAGCACCTTCTTGTTACCCTGGGCGAGATCGCGCTGGGGTTTGTGCTCGCGCTTATGAGCGCGTTCCTGATCGCCCTAGCGATCTTTTACAACAAGACGGTCGAGCGCGTCTTCTATCCCATTATTATATTTCTGCAAAATATGCCGCTCTTCGCCCTTGCGCCTCTGTTGAAACTGTGGCTTGGTTTTACGATCTGGCCTAAAGTAACAGTCGCCGCGATCATCGCGTTCTTCCCGATTGTCGTCAACACTGTAGATGGGCTGCGGGCGACCGATCCCGATCTTATAGATCTTTTGAAGATTTTTGGGGCTTCGAAGCGCCAGATCTTGCAGAAAGTGCAGCTGCCCTCAGCGTTGCCGTTTATCTTTTCTGGAGCGCGGGTGGGGATCACCTTGAGCGTCGTGGGCGCAGTCATCGGCGAATGGGTCGGGGCGCAAGCGGGCTTAGGTTACGTGATGCTGCGCGCCAATGCCACGCTCAAGACCGATTTAGTCTTTGCAGCGATCTTCGCCTTAGCGCTCTTAGGCGTCGTACTCTTTGGGCTCTTGACGCTCTTAGAGCGCTGGGCGTTGCCGTGGCGTAGATTACAGTAGTTCGCTGCGCAACAATTCTGCGGCTTGTCTGACGGTCTCTTCACCAAAATCGAACTTCAGCCCTGCAGCGGCAAAGAGCTCCGGCAGCGGCCGCGAGCCCCCAAGCGCCAACGCCCGCTTATAGGCTGTTAATGCTTCGCGATGGTCTCTCTTCGAGAGCGCGTAGAGCTGCAACGCTCCAAGCTGTGCGATCCCGTACTCGATATAATAGAACGGATGGAGATAGAGATGGAGCTGGCGCTGCCAAAAGTTGCGCTGAGCTTCTTCATAGCCAGTCCAGCTCTCGATCCCGCCAAAGCGCTGGCGTAACTCTAACCAATACGCTTCGCGCTCGGCGACCGTGTGCTTGGGATGTGTGTAGACCCAATGCTGAAATGCGTCAATCGTCGCAACCCACGGCAACAGATTGACGATTCCTTCTAAATGTTCGCGTGCGGAGCGCTCGGCTTGCTCTGGCGAGTAAAAGACCGTCAGATAGGGCTTGGAGAGCAGCTCCATGCCCATAGAAGCCACTTCAGAGAACTCCGTGGGCGCATGACGATAGCTGAGCAATGGCTCTAAGCGTGTGGCCATCGTGTGGAACGCATGGCCCGATTCGTGGAGCATCGTGCGCAGATCGGCGTTGCGCCCCACTGCGTTCATAAAGATGAACGGCAAGCGTCGTTCTGTGAGCGTTGCTTGATAGCCTCCCGGCGCTTTGCCCTTGCGGCTCTCTAAGTCAAAGAGATTGAGCTGAGCCATAAGCCTAAACTGTGCCCCTAGCTCGCTATCGAGTCTATTAAAGATCTCCTGGCAGCCGGAGATCAGCTCGTGAGCTGTTTGAAAGGGGCGCAACGGTGGCCGCCCTTGAGGGTCTACTGCCAAATCCCACGGGCGCAGCTCATAGAGCCCCATCTCGCGCTGACGCTTTCTCTGCAGCTCGCGCATCAGCGGGACGATATGTTTTTCAACAGCGTCGTGATAGCGCCGACAGTCGTCGGGGGTGTAGTCAAAGCGCTCAAACGCTTTGAAAACATAATCGCGATAGTTGGCAAATCCTGCGTTGTGCGCGATCTTCTGGCGTACTTCGATCAGTTGATCGTAGAGCTCGTTAAGGGTCTCGCGGTCTTTCAGTCGGCGCTCTTCGATCTTCTCCCACGCGCTCTGGCGGAGCGTTCTGTCGGGTTCTTCTAAGTATCTGGCCATCTGTTGCAGCGTCTGCTCTCGACCGTCAAAGTGCACCGTCTGCGCCCCAGAGATGACTTGATATTTCTGTGCGAGCTTTATGCTTTCAGTGATCAACGGGATATTCTCTTCGCGGAAGATCTCGACTTGGGTGACCGTGCTACGATCATAGACGAAATAGCGTTTCTGGGGCAAGCTCGCGCGTGCCGGACTTTGTACGTATTTGACATTGAGCCGATGGCCGTACTCTCTGAGCTTAGGCTGAATGTTCTCGACAAAGTGAAAGAATGCTTTGCGGTACTCCTCGTTTTCGGTGTCGCAGGTCATGCGGATGCGTCTGATAGCAGCTTCCTCGAAGACTGCTGCGCCTACCTCTGAGTTGTCCAGCAACCACTGCTCGAGCTCTTGCGCGGTCTTGATTGGGCGACGTTCCAGCTCGTCGAGCATGGGCTTGATCTGATCCCAATCGCCAAGATCAATCTCGGTAGGCACGAATCTTCGCGGGAACTCTTGAGGTAACTCTTTCAGAGATAAGGGCATGGTGCTCCTCCATGACGTAGTGCTGGTACAAATTGTAGCGAGGGTGGCATGACCAAGCAAGAGTAGGGTAAACTAATTCAAGATGAGGAGGCATTCAGTGACGATCAAGGCTGTCATCTTTGACATGGATGGGACGTTGGTGCAGTACGACGGGCCCTTTCAGAGTAGTTGGGACGCCATCGGCTATGCTGCAGGCCTGAGAGCAGAGTGGGATCACCTGATGGAGTATTACTTCCCTAAGAAAGATCTCTATTGGGAATGGCTGGACGCTAACGCGCAACTGCTGAAGGGCATCTCTGTCGAGAAGGTTCTTGCAAAAATCCTGCCGCCGCCGTACACACCCGGCGTCCGCGAGACAATACCAAAACTCAAGCGCAAGTATAGACTCGGTATTCTCACGAGTGGGCTTGATTTTATCGCCGACTATATCTGCCGAGATTTAGGGATGGACTTCTATCTGGCCAACGGGCTTATGGTGCGTGATGGGGTCTTCACTGGGGAGAGCAAGAAGCGCGTCTATCTCTGGACGAAAAATCAGCATCTGCGCGAGCTCTGTCAACGTGAGGGCTTGGATCCCAGAGAAGTCTGCTTTGTCGGGGATCATCTCAACGATATCCCTGTGATGAAATCCGTCGGCTTAGCGATTGCCTTTGCGCCCAAAGACCCGGAACTGATCAAAGCTGCGCACGTGTATACAGATGATTTTCGCGAGATTCCAGAGTTAATTGCAAATTGTAGCAAGGCCGTGTCGCGCAGCGACTGATCTGCCCTTGACGTCACACCACCATCTCGCCGACACGACGCTCCCGACCCTCACGCACCGGCCGCACCTCGACGACTTCTTCGGGATCGTAGTCTAAAAGCTTGAGCCAGTCTTCTAGATAATCTGTCTTGGGGAAGATCTCGCTCTCTTTATACTCTTGCCGAATCGCTTCTTTGAGGTCTTCTAAGCTGACACCTTCGTTCTCGGAATTCTTCTCGATGCAGCGTCGGATCGCCATATCCTTCGCACGCTCGACTGCAGACATGATGAGCGCGCCGCTCACCAAGTCGCTCCAATAGAGTATCTCGCGCCGCCCGCTCTTGAGCGCTACCTCCAAGAACGCCGTCTCGCGGTCTTTTCTGAAGAGATAGTCCGCAGCTTGCTCGACCAATGCTCGACGCGCCTGCTCCGCGCTCCCGTACTCTCTTACAGTGTCCGGGTCGATCGGGACGTTCTCGTTGAGATAGATCGCGAAGATATCGCGCGATGCGTCACGATTAGGACGGCCAACTTTGACCTTTCTGTCGATGCGCTCAGGGCGCAAGATCGCCGGATCAATATAGTCTGGACGGTTACTCGTCAGCATCACCACGACGTTCTCCAGCGAGACTAGGCCGTCCATCTCTGCCGCAAACTGGGGCACGACTGTGTTAGCAATGTTCAGATATCTTCCGGAGCTGCGCACCCGCAGGAGCGCGTCGGCTTCATCGATGAAGATAAAGACCAAGTAGCCCTCTCTGGCGCGCTCGCGCGCCGCTGCGAAAATCTCTCTAATAAAGCGCTCCGTCTCACCAAGCCACATGTTGAGGAGCTGCGGCCCGTTGATGAGCATAAAATACTCGCGCACGTCGCGCCCGGTGCGCTGTCGATACGCCTGTGTTAAGTTATACGCTGTTGCTTTTCCGATGAGCGTCTTGCCGCACCCCGGCGGTCCATACAGCAAGATCCCCTTCAGGGGACGCTTGCCAAATTTCTTATACAGCTCGGGGTAGAGTAAAGGGCGCTCAATAGTCTCCCGAATGAGCCGGATTGCCTCTTCTTGGCCGCCGATCTTCTCCCAAGGGATTTCTGGGATCTTTTCCAAGAAATACCCGCGCACCTCAGACTTCTGAAAGTGCTCCAGCGCCACGCGCATCGTCGGCTCTAGGCGCACCTCGTCGCCGACTTTGAGGGTCTTCTCCGAAAGATCTGACGAACGCAGCACAATGCGACTTGAGACCATCTGCGCGTCCAAGGTGATTCTGAGTCTGCCATCGGGCAAGACTTCAGCGACTTTCACGATGGGGCCTTCAGGGTGATAGCCGATATCCCCAATCACGGCAAATGCTTCGTTGATCTTGACCCGTGTGCCCACCTTGAGCTTTTTAATATCTAAATTGGGGTCGACGTTGGCGTAGTATTCGGCGTCCCCGACAGCGATATAGGCGATGCCGTCCTGCGGACTGCCCAAGAACGTGCCGATGCGGTTGGCTGGGGCAGTCAGCTTCTCATATGTCTCGTTGAACTGCCGGATCATCTCTTGGGCTTCGCGCAGTTGGCGCTCATCAGCAAGCAGTTGATCATACAAGAGTTCAAAGAGCCCCATGCGCGGGTCGTTCTGTGGGGTATATTTGAGAATCTCTTCCAAGATGGCTAAGGCACGGATGCGGCCTTCAGGTCGTCCCGGGCCAGTAGGCTCAAAGGGTGGGCGTTCCTCTCCGTTGCGTCGGTTTCGAGATCGGTCAGCCATACGCTCTGACACCTCACTGTTGCTCTCTACTCTAGAGCAAATGAGGGCATCTTGCAACCGTGAAAAAAGAACCCCGACGAGAGATGGTTCTCGTCGGGGTTTGAAGTGTCTGAGTGATCAGACGCACTTACTTTGGGTAGACGTTTGCAGCCCGGGGACCCTTGGCATCGCTGGTGATCTCAAACTCAACAGCTTGGCCCTCGCGCAAGGTCTTGAACCCCTCGGCTTGAATCGCCGAGAAGTGCACGAACACATCTGAGCCGCCGTTATCTTGTTGGATAAAGCCATAGCCCTTAGCATCGTTGAACCATTTGACTTTGCCGGTTGCCATTGTAAAAACCCCTTTCTGCTGTTAGATTTCCCATCTCGAGCACTGTCGTGGGCATCAGGGGTTCTGGCCCCGGCACCATTGTGTGTCGGATTGCAGGGCGCCTGTCAAGCCCTCTATCGCGCACCCGAAGATTTTTCGCTTCTATTGGTCTCTCTCTATCACCTCCCTGATGCGATGTTGGACCTCCATCAGGTGCGCTTTCGCCTGCGGGTCCTTGACACCCTCGACTAAGAGATCGCTGATGGCTCTGTCGAGGCGCACGAGCTCAGAGTATGCCATCGCGACAGCATCGCTCACGCGCTCCGAAGCTTTATCCGTTGCCAAGGCGATCAATAAGTCCACGTACACGCTCTGGATTGCGCGCTGGAACGAGTCTGTTGGAGCGCGACGGCTCAGCACATCGGCCCAGATCGCTTCTGTAAAGCTCATAAAGTGCTCGGCGAGCGTGTACGGGTTTTCCTCATCAGAACGATAGGCATTATCGACGATACGTCGGAGGCGCTCCGGCCAGAAGGCCGCCGTCAGCACTGAGGCGCGCATTCCCGTAATCGCGTCGTGGATGGGGAAGTGGAAGCGCTGCCCGACGCTCCAGCTCGAGGCCCAGTCCCACCAGCGTTCACGCGGCATCTTGTCTAATAAGTGTTTGGGAAAGCGCTTGGGAATCTCCGGACTGAACGCGTCGAGCACGAAGCGCAGCGCTTGGCGCTGGTGCTCTGCTGGCAAGACTTTCAACGGCGTGAGCACGTCGCCCTTGTGCGCGCGAGTTACCTCCATGCCCCCAAGGGCCTTCACGGCCGTGATGTAGCCGCGCATCTGTTGGTAGAGCAAGACGTTCACAGCACTGCGCAGTGGCCAGTACTCCGCGTCTTCGGCGATCACTCGCTCTTCCAAGCCTGGCCAGAGCCGTTCCACAAGTCTCTGTAGATCTTTGAAGTACATGACCGGATTGTCGCTCAAATCCCATTGGTTGATCCGCGGATCGAGTGCGTAGGGATAGTTCCACGCATCCTCGTCGGTGCCGTAGAGATATTGATCTTTGCCATGCTGCTGGGCGATGGCTTGGAGTTCGGGATGTGGCTCAAGCGTTTCATTGCCTACGGGCTTGTACCCCCATTGGATCGCCCAGATATCGTAGGGCCCTACGGTCGAGCTATAGTACTCGCCTTGGCGTTCACGATCTGCAGCGATATTGGGAGGATTGTAATCCATCACCGACGCTGTGATGCCATACTGCCGCGTAAAGTCTAGGTCATGAAGCTTCTCGAACGGGGTGGCAAAGCTCGCTTGGAAGTTATGTCTTAGTCCCAGGGCATGGCCGACTTCGTGCATAGTGAGTTCGCGCAGGGCTGCGCCGATGTACTCCAAGGGGAGCTGGCCGTCGGCTTTAAGTTGTCCATCAGCAGCGAGGGTCATATGTAAGAGCGCTATGTGCGGCACCAAGCCCGCTTCGTAAGCGCAGAGTTTGCCTACCTCTGTGGGATTGAAGGCGCGCGCCAGCTCCAGCGCCTTGACCTCCTCCTCAAGCAAGGCTGCCGGGTTGTCTACTAAACGCAAGTACTCGTTAGTCAGCGAGCGCACCCAATCAGCGGTGAAGAGAATATCGGCGTTGAGAATCTCACCGGAGCGTGGGTCGACGTCTGAGGGCCCAATGGCGAAGACTGCGGAGACCGAGGGCATCCACCGGATCGTCGAGTACCGCGCATCGGCGGGATCCCAGTTTGGATCGTTGGGCTGGTCTAAAGCGATGATCGCGTTCTTGAAGCCCGCCGCTTCAAACGCTTTATTCCAGGCTTCGACCCCTTCTTTAATATACGGCCGAAACTCCTTGGGAATTGTATTCTCTAAGTAGAAGATGATGGGCTTAATGGGCTCTGACAGCGGTGCGTAAGGGTCTTTCTTCTCTAAGCGCCAGCGATTAATGATGCGCACCGAGTTCGTTGGCCCGGTCTGGCGCTCGTAGTCTTTATACGTCGTGACAAAATAGCCTACACGGTCATCGGCGAGCCTAGGCTTCATGGGCTCTTCGGGGAGTGCCAGCACGCTGTAGTGCAGCGCAATAGGCAGCGTCTTCTCGTCGGGAAGGATTGCAAAGACCCTGTCTGGGACGTTGGTCAACGGGGCCATAGCTGCGAACATCAGATCGGCTTCAATCTCAACGTTTCTGGGAAAGCCCTTCACAGACGAGATCGTGGAGCGCGTGGGATCGAGCCGGAAGCTCGTCTTGAAGATACTGGGCAGATAGTCAGCCAAGTTTGGCCAGTCCGAGACGAAGAGCCCTGTCGCGTCTATGAGATAGCGCCCTGCTGTATCGTCGCGCGCAACGATGGAGAACGCACGTCGCAGTGAGTCGCGAAAGCCCAGCTGTACCATCTTCTCCAGGGGTGTGCCCGGAGCGGCACGAAAGTACGGGTTGCGCGTCCAGAGTTCGACCTTGTCATTGCGGAAGCGAAATTGCAGCAGATCCGAGTCCAACGGATACCCCGTGAGCAGAAACGACTCTCCGATGCCGCGGGCCATCTGGACGACGACCAAGAAATCTTTGTTGAAGTGTTCTTGGGTAACCTCGAGATAGAGCGTGCCGTCTTTCTTGAGATACGTGTTAAAAAATCCTGGGAAGGCCTTCATCTCAGCGACGAACGCCTCAATGGGCCTTTGCGAGGGGGCTTCTTGGGAGACGAGCGAGTAGCTCAAAGCTACCCCTGACAAGGCAATGACCGCTACAGCCGCTAACACTCTGCGAGCGCGCATGCTGCTCCTCCTTTTCGTCTTCTGGTCTTCTCCACACTATTGTAGAGAGAGTTGTGCCCGTATGCTAGGGCACACTTGACGGCACTACACACGGTGCGTAGCATAGTGCCAGACATATGGCTATGACGAGACGTTCTCCTTCTACCAAGCGAGGCACTGTGACTTATGAGACGTTGCTACGGGTAGGAGCAAGCGTCTTCAGCCACCGTGGCTTTCGGAGAGCATCTGTCGCTGAGATCTGTCGCCGCAGCCGCGTCGCTAACGGCACTTTCTACCAGTACTTCCCGGACAAGGCACAGCTCTTCCTCACGCTCATCGAGCAGATGACCAACCAACTCCAGACGCGTTTAGAGAGCGCTGTCGCCCCCGCTGCTCCTGCCATCGAGCAACTCCATACGACTCTCAAGACGCATCTTGAGTTCATTGGCGCTCACACGGCGCTCTATCGGGTCTTCCGCGAAGCGGAGTTCGTCCAGATAGAGCCTCCCCAGCAGCTCTATGGGAGACTAGCACGGTTCTATCAAAAGATTCTTCAAGACGGGCAGAACACCAAGCAGCTGCGTCGTCTGGACCTGGAGACTGTCTCGTTCTCGCTGATCGGCATGGCTGAATTCATCGCACTGCGCTATATCTTTTGGGATTGCGGGCTTCCGCCACACGTCTGGGAGACCCTGCGCGGTCTGATCAGCTATGGCATCAGCAGTGAGCGACCTTGCGCTCCAGCTGGGCCATCAGACTTCTCTCCTCCCCCAGAAGAGAAGATCGCCGAGCCTTCTCAAGGGCAACGGACGCGAGCAAAGCTCCTAGAGGCAGCAGAAGCAGAATTCGGCGAGAAGGGCTTTTATGAAGCCCAAATCGTTGATATCACGCGCCGCGCGGGCGTCGCTCACGGCACGTTCTATACGTATTTCCCTAGCAAAGAGGCGATCTTCGTCGAGCTTGTTCAAGAGATCAACAAGCAACTGCGCGCTCGCTTGCGCGCGGCCATCGCCGGGTTGGGTGATCGGCGCCAGATCGAGCGGGCGGGCTTTCGCGCCTTCTTCGATTTCATCAAAGACCACGCCAGGGCTTATCGCATTGTGCGCGAGGCAGAATTTGTGGGCTCGCCCAAGAATGCCGCAGGACGCTGGTATTACGAGCGCCTCGCTCAAGGGTACGTTCCGGCACTCGCTCACGCGATGAAAGTTAGGCAAATACGCAGCTCTGACCCTGAAGCCCTCGCTTATGCGTTGATGGGGATCGGGCATTTCATTGGACTTCGGTGGGTCCTCTGGGAGAGGCAAGCCGTCCCTAATTCTGTTTTTGAAAACATGATGGACTTTATCCTTCACGGCTTGCTGCCGACTTGACAACGGCTTGAGGGAGCGCTCATAATAATATGAGAGATGAACCAGCTGTCATAAAAATGGGGTGGGGCAATGCCTATTGTGGGAGTGAACGGCATTAGGCTCTACTATGAGACCTACGGTCAGGGAGAAGGATTGCTCTTAATTGCAGGGATTGGTTACGGCACGTGGCTGTGGGCCAAGCAGATCCCTGAGCTATCAAAGTATTTTTTTGTCATTGCGTTTGACAACCGTGGGGTGGGGCGCTCCGACAAGCCCGATACTGAATATACTGTCTCGCTCTTAGCCAGCGATACATACGAACTGCTGCGCGCTCTGAAAGTCGAACGCGTTTCGGTCTTAGGGATCTCGTTGGGGGGATTTATCGCGCAACAGCTTGCGCTCGATCACCCAGGGATAATTAATAAATTAATTCTCTGCTCGACGTCGCATGGCGGGCCGAATATGATCCTCCCCAAGGGTGAAGTCTTGCAGTTTATGGCCTTCGGCGCGGGAAAGGAGACCTTCCAGCGAGGTCTGGAGCTCGCCTTCTCGCCGGAGTATCGAGCAAGCAATCCCGAAGAGATCGCGCGGCTCACCGAGAGAATGCGACGCAATCCTCAGCCGCGCTACGCGTACTTGCGTCAATTCATGGCCCCGATCAATTTTAATAGCGAGCCCTTGTTGCATAAGCTCACCATGCCTGTGCTTGTGATGGCCGGCGAAGCCGACCAAGTTGTCCCCGTCGAAAATAGCCGACGCTTAGCAGAGAGGCTTCCCAACGCTAAGCTCGTGACGTTTCCAGGGGCAGGCCATCTCTTCGTGGTCGAGCGCGCTGCTGAAGTCAACAGAATTATCATAGATTTTTTGAAGGGAGGTGCTGCCCGTGCGTGACTACGAACTCTCCTGGGTGGGCGATTGGTCCGGACGCCGCGCTATGCTCACCCCAACTCGCGAAGCCCTCTATGACGCTACGGATAACCGACGCTTCACCTACGCTGAGCTGGACGAGCGCGCCAATCGCGTCGGCACATATCTCATAGAACAACTAGGCTTGCGCAAGGGCGACGTCGTCTCGTTTATTGCTCGCAATCGCGTCGAGCCCATCGATCTCTACTTTGCAACGGGCAAGATCGGTCTGATCTTAGCTCCGCTCAGCTATAGACTCGGTGCCCCAGAGCTGAATCATCTCTTGTCGCGCATCCAACCCAAAGCGTTCTTCTACGAAGAACACTTTCAGTCTCTGGTTGAGAAACTTGAATTCCCAAGCTCAGTCAAGACCAAGATCGCTTTTGGCCCTAAAGATTCAGAGTACGAGCGCGTCGTGCTGCAGACCCCTCCCAAGCCCGTCAATCGCCCTAAATCTATGAACGATATACATTTATATATTCACACTGGGGGTACGACTGGGCTACCCAAAATCTGCCTGATCACATATCGTCAGATGCTCTGGAACTCTTTTAATATCATAATTTCTGGAGGCGGGCAGCACGGCATCAATCAAAAAGAGCTCCTGACTTTTCCGCTCTTTCACATCGGGGGATGGAACACGGTCACGCCGGTCTTCCACATGGGCGGGCACGTCACGCTCATTCGTGAGTTCAATCCCGAGCTGATCTTAGAGCTGATCGAGCGCGAGCGCATTACACACTTTGGGGGCGTCGAAGCGATGCTCCGGATGATCGCGAACAGCCCGCGCTTCGCGCAAACAGATCTCTCGTCTTTGGAGTATATCTCGTCGGCGGGGGCGCCCTGCTCGGCCGAGGTAATGCGCCCCTTCTGGGAGCGGGGGATTAAACTTACCCAGTCCTACGGGTTGACCGAGGGCGGGCCATCGAACTTCTTCTTCGTCCCTGTGGGGCGCGATTGGAAGACTATTAAAGAGAAATCCCAGAGCATTGGCTTTCCCATGTTTCACTGCGAGTATAAGATCGTCGACCCCAAGACGGGCCAGCCCGTCGCCGTCGGCGAGATCGGCGAACTCTGGTTCCGTGGGCCCCATACGTTTGAGGGGTATCTTAACGATCCGGAGAAGACTCAGAAAGTCCTAGACAGTGAGGGCTGGGTGCACTCAGGAGACTTAGCGCGCCAAGACGAAGACGGTTTTGTTTATATCGTCGGTCGTGTCGACGATATGTACATCTCCGGGGGCGAAAATATCTGTCCGGAGGAAGTCGAGCGCGTCTTGATTCAGCATCCAGCTATTGCTCAAGTGGCTGTTGTCGGTGTGCCCGATGAGCAATGGGGCCAAGTGGGGCTCGCAGCTATTGTGCTTAAGCCCGGAGCTTCTGTCAGTGAAGCCGAGCTCAAGACATTCTGCCGTGAGCAACTTGGGGGTTTTCGAGTACCCAAATACTTTAAGTTCGTCTCCGAGCTTCCCTTGAGTGGACCAGGGAAGATCAATCGCAAGATGCTGAGAGAGAGATTTGCAAAGGGGGAACTATGAACAGACTCCAGGAGAAAGTCGCGATCATCACGGGATCGGGGCGCGGGATCGGGCGTGAAACGGCTTTGCTCTTTGCGAGCGAGGGCGCCAAAGTCGTCGTCAGCGATATAGACTCAGCACTGGGAGAGCAAACAGCCACAGAGGTTCGCCGAGCCGGCGGTACAGCGATCTTCGTGCGCGCTGATGTCTCCCAGCGAGCTGACGCACAACTGCTTGCCGAGACAACAGTCAAAGAGTTTGGACGCATAGATATCTTGGTGAACAACGCTGGGATCTTACGGGACGCGACGCTGCTGAAGATGACCGAAGAGCAATTTGACCAAGTTATCTCTGTCAATCTCAAGGGGGTCTTCAACTGCACGCAAGCCGTCGCGCCCATTATGGTCCAACAGGGCAAGGGCAAGATCATTAACGTCAGTTCTGTGGTCGCGCTCTATGGGAACTTCGGGCAGACCAATTACGTAGCTGCAAAAGCCGGGGTGATCGGGATGACGAAAGTCTGGGCGCGAGAGCTCGGACGCAAGGGGATCTGCGTCAATGCCGTCTGCCCAGGGTTTATCAGCACTGAGATGATCAAGAGCGTCCCGGAGAAGATCCTAGAAGCGATGAGAGAAAAAGTCCCCTTGGGACGGTTTGGCGAACCCAAAGAAGTCGCGCAGCTCTTTCTCTTCTTAGCTTCAGATGAGGCAAACTACATTAACGGGGCTGTGATCAACATCGATGGAGGGATTACAGTCTAGCTATGAAGAGCCGATACGCTAAGATCATCGGGACGGGGCACTACGTCCCAGCAAGAGTCGTCACCAACGCGGAGATGGACGCGCGCTACCCGGAGTATTTAGCCCAGAAGGGATATCCGCTCAGCCAGTGGCTGGAGGCCAACGTGGGCATCAAAGAGCGGCGCTTTGCGGCGCCGGATCAGGCCGCATCGGACTTAGCCGCGGAGGCTGCCCGGGCTGCCCTCGCCAAGGCCAAGGTCAAGCCCGAAGAGATCGATCTTCTCATCGTTGCCACGGATACCCCTGATTATCTCTCTCCAGCAACGGCGAGCGTCGTCCAACACAAGATCGGAGCGATCAACGCTGGGGTCTTCGACGTCAACAATGCCTGCGCAGCTTCGGTCACGGCGTTGATCATCGGGAGCAAGTTTATCATGACCGAGCCCCAATACAATACGGTCTTGGTCGTCGGTACCTACGCCATGAGCAAGTTCATCAATTGGGCCGACTATAAGACCGCGACGGTCTTCGCCGATGGGGCTGGTGCCGCGGTGCTGCGCGTCTCAGATACCCCAGGTTTCTTGAGCTCTCGCATCAAGGGCGATGGACAGTATCACGATTATATGGGCATCTACGTGGGCGGCTCCTACAAGCCTCCTACCGTAGAGCGTCTCCAGCGGGGTGAGCACTATTTGGTCTTTGCTAAACGCTTTCCGCCGGAGTTCAACGCGACCCACTGGCCCAAGCTCGTCACCCAAGTCGTCGAAGACGCCGGATACTCAGTATCAGACATAGACCGAATCTATTTCACCCAAGTCAATCTCAGCACGATCAAGACTGTGATGCAAACGCTGGGGCTGCCCTTAGAAAGAACCCATTGGGTTATGGACAAGTGGGGGTATACGGGGTCAGGGTGTGTCATCATGGCTTTGGACGACCAAATTGAGCAATGCCAAGGCCCCAACCCTGGGGATTTAGTTGTCTTCTGCACTTCTGGGGGCGGGGCCGCGATGGCGGCGGCAGCATTCTTATGGTAATCTATGCCGAAAGCACGCATCAAGGGAATTGAGCTCTACTATGAGTTCCATGACGGTCGGGAAGCAACAGTGCTTTTTGCCAATGGCGTCTTAGCCGATACGACGAGCTGGGCAGGTCAACTGCACGCTTTTAAGAAGCAATACTCCGTTGTGCTCTTTGACTTTCGCGGCCAAGGTCGCAGCGATAAACCCGACGAGCCGTACTCTATGGAGGGCCACGCTGCCGATGCCGCTGGTCTTTTGGAAGTCCTGGGAATCCCTAGAGTGCACTGGGTCGGCGTCTCTTACGGTGGGGAGATCGGTATGCTCGTCGCTATACGATATCCTGAGAAGATCGCGAGCTTAACAGTGGCGGCGTCGGTCAGCCACGTCGAGCCTTCCCTGAAGAACAAAATAGATCGATGGATTGCAGCGGCGCGGACGGAGAACCCTGAGATCTTCTTCCAGGAGACTGTGACTGATATCTTCTCTGAGCGCTTTCGTGTGGCACACCCAGAGTTCTTAGAGATCGCACGCCGGAGCTATGCAGCGTTGGATTATCGCGCTGTGGTGCGATTACTCGAAGCGTTCCAGCAGCTCAATATCACGCCAGAGCTGCATAAGATCACGGCCCCAACGCTCGTGCTCTGTGGCGCTGACGATTCTTTGAAGCCTGTCTCGTACTCGCAGATCATCCACGGCACGATTGCGCACTCGGAGCTCGTCGTGATTCCCGACTGTGGTCACGCGCTGACACTGGAACGCCCTGAAGAGTTTAATAATCTTGTGCTCAACTTTCTAGGACGACTATGATCGAACAGTATATCGTTCTTGGCTTAGCGCAAGGGAGTCTCTACGCCCTCATGGCGCTGGGGATGGTCTTGATCTTCAAGACGACTGATGTGGTGAACTTCGGCCAGGCCGATATGACTATGTTTAGTGCGTACGTGGGGTTCACCCTGTTAGTCGGCCTGGGATGGCCTTTCTGGGCGGCACTGCCTGTTGTGATTGCGTTCGGGTTTTTATTGGGCGTTGCCGTGGAACGCCTGACGTTGCGCCCGGCCAAAGAAGCGCCTGTGGTCAGTCTCTTGATCGTGACGTTGGGAGTCGCGCTGATGCTCAACGCGATGGCGAGCTGGATCTGGGGCTTTGACCCCAAATCATTGCCCTATGCGATCAGTGGGCCGCCGCTCGTGTTGGGCAATATTATTATTACTCGACACGATCTGGTGATCTTCGTCACGACGATTGTATTGAGTTTAGGGTTCTTCGCACTCTTGAAATTTACAAAGATTGGGACAGCGATGCGCGCGGCCGCGCAGAATAAATTAGGGGCGCAGCTTCTGGGCATCCCTGTCTTTAGAATCAACATGCTCAGTTGGGGGCTTGGGGTGGCACTCGGGGCGGTCGCTGGGGTGCTCATCGCACCCTTGGTCTTCTTGGATCTCGTCGTGATGATCTTCGTGATGCTGAAGGGCTTTGCTGCGGCTGTTTTAGGGGGATTTACGAGCCTGCCCGGGGCAATCATTGGGGGGTTGTTGGTCGGGCTCTTTGAGAGCTTACTGATCGCCGTACCGTTTGAGTTGGTGAACCAACTTAAAGAAACGCTAGTCTTTCTCTTGATCATTGTGTTGTTAGCTGTCCGGCCCCAAGGGCTGTTGGGGGAGCCGATCCATCGGAGGGTGTGAGATGCCTAGAGGCGCCTGGCTTGCGGTGATCGCTCTCGTGCTCATCGTGCTGCCCTTCGGCTTGAAGGGCTATACAATCTATGTTCTGAGCATCGCTGGGGCGAATATTCTTGCCGCGGTGGGGCTGAACTTACTGATGGGCTATGCTGGCCAAGTCTCGATTGGACAAGCAGCGTTCCTAGCCATTGGGGGCTATACATCGGCACTCTTGATGACAAGACTAGGGCTTGAGTTTTGGCTTGCTTTCCCCTTGGCAGGGTTGCTGACAGGGGCGACTGGACTAATTCTCTTCATCCCGGCGTTGCGCTTGAGCGCGATCTATTTAGCGATCGCGACGCTGGGCTTTGGCGCAGCTGTTCAGCAGCTCATCCCCTTGCCCTACTGGTCGGCGATCTTCGGGGGGCACCAAGGGATCAAAGTTCCAAGGCCCCACCTTGGGAGCTTCGTCTTCGACACGGATTTAGAGCTCTACTACCTCACACTCGTGATCGTCTTGGTGTTGCTTGCTATGTCGTGGAACGTCGCGCGCTCGTACATTGGGCGGGCGTTTATTGCGCTGCGCGACAAGCCCGCGGCTGCCGAAGCGCTGGGGATCAATCCGACGCGATATAAAGCCTATGCGTTTGTGCTGAGCGCGTTCTTGACGGGGATCGCTGGGGCGCTGCAAGCTCATCTGGTGGGGCACATCAGCCCTGGGGAGTTTGGGCTTGGGAAATCTATAGAGATCTTCGCAATGGTGATCTTAGGAGGGATTGGGTCGCTGCCAGGGTCTATCTTAGGAGCAGTCTTTCTGACGTTCTTGCCCCATTGGCTGGAGCAGGCCAAGTTGCTCTATACATTCTTGTACGGGGCGGCACTCGTCTTAGTGATTATCTTTATGCCCTATGGAGTCTGGGGATTTTTTGTGCGGCTGTACTATCGCTTCCCCGCGATGCAGAAGCTCTTCCCTAAAGGAGCGTAAGGATGCTCACAGTAAAGAATCTCTCAATGCGCTTTGGTGGACTGCAAGCTCTGGATAAGGTCTCGTTCACCGTGAGCGAAGGGGAGATCGTGGGGCTGATCGGCCCCAACGGCGCGGGCAAGACGACGGTTTTTAATCTCATCAGTCGGCTCTATGAGCCCACGGGCGGACAGATCTTGTTCCGCGGGGAAGATCTTCTCAAGCTGCGCCCCCATCAGATAGTCGAGCATGGGATTGTGCGGACATTTCAACTCTTGGGACTCTTTCCGTATATGACCGTCTTGGAGAATCTCTTGGTCGGAGAGCATCGAGATTTTGGGGCGAATCCCTTGGCTGTGGCTTTGGGGTTGCCGAGCGCTCGTCGTCAAGAGCACGATAGGCGGGCCCAAGCCCTGTGGCTCTTGCGATTTTTGAAGATGGAGGCGCTCGCGGACGCGTTCGTCTTCGCCCTGCCCTATGGGACGCAAAAGCTTATCGAGCTGATGCGAGCACTCTTAGCGCGCCCGCGCTTGCTCTTGCTGGACGAACCCGTCGCAGGCATGAACGCTGCTGAGAAGGCTGCCATGAGAGAGTTTATTAAAAGAATTAATAGCGACTGGGGGATCACGGTTCTCTTAGTGGAGCACGACATGAACTTTGTCATGGGGCTCTGTGATCGGATTATCGTGCTGAGCTACGGGCGAGTGATCGCTGAAGGTCGTGCGGACGAAATCCAGCAGAACCCAGAAGTGATCGCAGCGTACTTAGGGGAGGGGATCAGCGTTGCTCGCACTTAAAGATATCGAAGTGCGCTATGGCCCCATAGTTGCCTTGCGAGGCGTCTCGCTCACGGTCTCTGCGGGCGAGATCGTCGCCGTGCTTGGGGCCAACGGCGCAGGAAAGACGACACTATTAAGAACAATCTCCGGGCTGCTGCGCCCCACCCAAGGGAAATTAGAGTTTCTGGGACACGATCTCAGAAGATTCTCTCCAGAGCACATTGTGCGCTTAGGGATCGTGCATGTTCCTGAGGGGCGTCAGCTCTTCCCAGATTTAACTGTCAAAGAGAACTTATGGATGGGCAGCTACACCCGACGCGACGGCTTTATCAAAGAAGACTGGGAGCGGGTACTCTCGTACTTTCCCGTGCTACGAGAACGACTCTCTCAGCCGGCAGGGACGCTCTCCGGCGGCGAACAACAGATGCTGGCTATCGCGCGCGCTTTGATGGCCCGACCTAAGTTATTGCTCCTAGATGAGCCGTCGCTCGGTTTAGCACCTATGACTGTGCAGGCGCTCTTTCGCTTCTTAAAAGATCTCAATAGCCATGACGGCATGACTCTGTTATTAGCCGAGCAGAACGCTCATTTGAGTTTAAATATCGCTCACAGGGCGTATGTGCTAGAGACGGGGCGAATCGCTCTAGAGGGGGCGGCCGAGGAACTCCGCCGCGATCCGAAGGTCCAGCGGCTCTATCTGGGGGCCGAGGTGAGTGCCGGCTGAGTGCTCATCTTTGACAGGGGAGAGGCTGAAGCGCTACAATGTTTATGAGACTTGGATCACCCATCAGAAAAGAGCAGGGGAGGTGCGCCATGAAGTCTTCTCGCGGTTGGTGGCTGCTGATGCTCTTGTTCGCAATCATCGGCAGTCTAGTTGTCTCCGGCCCGGCTCAACAAGTGACCCCTGGGACGGTCTTGTGGAAGATCCACAGTGGTGGGCAGTTCTTCTTCTCTTCTGTTGCTGTGGGGAGTGACACGCTCTACGTCGGTTCATGGAACGGACAGCTCTTGGCTCTCAATCCCGCGAATGGCTCGCAAGTGTGGTCTTTCAGGACGGGTGGCCCGATCTTCTCTTCCCCGACTATTGGCCCTGACAAGACAATCTACGTCGGCTCGCTCGATCGTAAGGTCTATGCGCTCAATCCCGACGGCACACTCAAATGGAGCTTTGCTACGCAAGATGGGGTCTACTCTTCCCCAGCACTGAGCGCCGACGGAAAGATCTATATCGGCTCGCGCGATAAGAATCTCTACGCGCTCAATCCCGATGGCACCCTTGCGTGGAAGTTCACCACTGGCGCGGAGATCGAGTCTTCCCCAGCTGTGGCTGCTGATGGCACGATCTACGTCGGCTCCTGGGATGGGAATCTCTACGCGATCAAACCCGACGGCACCCTCAAATGGAAGTATGCTGCTCAGAACAAAGTCGTCTCCTCGCCAGCTGTCGGTGCTGACGGCACCGTCTACGTGGGCTCCGATGACGGCTATCTCTACGCGATCAAGCCTGATGGATCGCTTGCTTGGAAGTATGAAGTAATAGACACAGTGCGTTCGTCCCCGGCTATTGGCCCCGACGGCACGATCTACGTCGCGGGCTACGACGGCAATCTCCATGCGATCAAGCCCGACGGCACGGCACGGTGGCAGAAGGCTATCGGCAGTATATACTTCTTCTCGTCTCCGGCTGTTGGGGCTGATGGGGTGATCTATATCGGCTCAGACAAAGGAGAAGTTTACGCCCTCAAGCCCGATGGCTCCGAGCTTTGGCAACGGCCCACCGGCGGAGCGGTCTTCACCTCCCCTATGATTGCCAAGAACGGGACGATCTACGTCGGCTCGAACGACGGCTTTCTCTATGCTATAAGCAGCACGAGCCAAGGGGCTGCAGATTCTTCGTGGCCGCTCTTCCGGCACGACGTGTGCCATACAGGGCGTATTGGCGGCAGTTGTCCATAAAACTCTCATAAAAGAAGGAGGTTGACAGCGATGAAGAAGCTGCTTGTAGTGGCCCTCTTAGGGTTGGCGTTGGTCGGTACTGGTGTCGGTACTGGCAGTGTGGCTCAGCAGCCGGGCGTGACGGCCACTGAGATCGTCTTGGGCGCGTTTGTCGCTCAGTCAGGGGCACTCGCGGGCGTAGGGATCCCTGTCGTTCGTGGGGCAACCACGTACTATAACTATGTCAACGACGTGCTGGGTGGCGTCGGTGGGAGAAAGATCAGATTCATCACGTGCGACGATGCGTTCGATCCCACTAAGACCGTTGCGTGCGTGAAGAAGCTCGTTGAAGAGGACAAGGTCTTCGCGATTGTCAACTCGCTAGGGACGGTGCCGCACGCTGCCGTGATGGATTATCTCGTCAAGAACAACGTGCCGGTCGTCTCGCCGCACGCAAACTATACGCCGTTCTCGAAGCCCGTGAAGTTCAATTACTTTGCGATCCAGCCCAATAACGAGATCTTTGGCACCGCCTTAGCTCGCTATGCCGTGCAGCGCTTGAAGGCCAAGAGAATCGCAGTGCTCTATGTCGATGACGCCTTTGGGCAGGAGCTGCTTGGCGCCGTGGTCGCGGAGCTGAAGCGCAACAAACTCGAGCCCGTTCTGACGGTGCCTCATCCTGGAGCGGAGACAGCATTCCGACCGTATGTCGTGAGATTGCAAGGGGCCAACCCTGAAGCCGTGATTCTGCTGACGTATCTTGTGCCGTCGGCCTCGATCTTGAAAGAGGCTGAAGCTGTGGGGTTCAAGCCCAGATGGCTTGCGACCAACGTCCAAGCCGATATCCGCATAGTCTCGCTGGCTGGGGTCTCTGCTGTCGAGGGCTTGATCGTTACCGGATTCGCGGCCGATCCAACGCTCCCTAATCACTCTGGGGCCGCGAAGTTCCGCGCGCTCTTGCAGAAGTACTTCCCCGGAGAACTCCCCAGTGGCTTCAATGAGATCGCGTATGTAGGCGCGATGCAAGTCGTCGAGGGGCTCTTCCGCGCTGGACCCAATCTCACCCGTGAGCGCTTCATCCAAGCTCTAGAGACGCTTACTAACTGGGACGCTGAGGGCCTCGTTCCCCCTATTACCTACGCCCGCGACGACCGCCGCGGGATCACCATTCTCTACATGACCAAGTTTGAGAGGGGGAACATGGTCTTCATTGAAGCGTTCTCAGCAGATCCGTTTGACGTTGTGGGCGCACGAAGCTGTATCGTGGATAACCTTGCGCTTGCCGAGTTCGACACCGCCAAGCTCACGGTGAAGATCGAATGGGATTACTCCGGGGCAGTGAAGGACTTCACAGTCGACTGGGGTGATGGCAAGCCAGCCAGAACCGTCCCGGTGACCAAAGAGCCATCAGCGACCTATACGTATCCCAGCCAGGGAGGCTATCTCGTGCGTGTTATAGCGAATTGTACCGATGGATCAACGGACTTCGAGATTCTCAAGATTAATCTCTTCGAGTAAGATTCTCAAAGAGCCAACGCAGTAGACCCAAGCGGGGTGGCTCCCACCCCGCTTGGGCATTATAATGTAGGCACTATGCGTCGGCAGCATCTTAGCGGTATCACGCTTTTGGCAGTTGTGGGCTGGAGCGTTGCTGCGCTTGCCCAGCCCGTCGTTGAGGGCGATTGGGTTCGCTATGAGACCGAAAGATTTTTCGTCTATCTCTGGAAGGACGTCCCGCCAGAACGGTTACCCCAAGGCAGTCCTGACCCACTCCAAGCTAAACTCGACGAGATCGCGACTTCGTTGGAGGCTGATCTACGGAATGTTGAGAATGTCTTACGGCTGCCATACTCAGCTCAGCAACACGGCAAGATCGCCGTCTTTATCTATGCATCGCTCGAAGATTATCAGCAAAAGACTCGATGCTATCTGTGTGCGGCGCACGTCAGCGCATTGCCCAATACCCCAGAAGTCCAAGCGTTAGCTGCGAAGCTCAATCGCTATGCAATCTATGCCCATCTTGATAACACCCCGCGAGGGCTTGGAGGCCTGAGCATTGGGCTTCCCCACGAAGTCATTCCTCACGAGTTGACTCATGTTCTCGATCTGACGCTGATTGGCGGAGCCAAGCCCGCCACACTGCGTGAGGGGCTTGCTGTCTATGCGTCCTCGAAATCGGACGCTGTGCCCGATGACGCTCAGTTCGGCCTTACTGATCAGCACTTAAGGCTCTTCGTTGAAGCAGAAAACCCTGATCTGATGAGCTATCTCACCGGCTGTTCCTCGCGAAGATTTATCTATAGTTTTGGGGGCAGCTTCATAGACTTCTTCGCTCAGGGCTTGGGCATAGAGAGATTTCTTAAATTTTATGGGCTTCTCCAAGGCGAAGGGCTTTCTCTCGCTCAGTGTCCGTATGGGGTCTCGTTCGAACAACTCGATAGGCTCTTCCGGCAAACTGTGGGTCTCTCGCTCCATGAAGTCCGCCAACGATATTCAGCTCGACTCCAGAGCACTGTTATCACGGAAGACGGCTTGCGCTCATTTGACTTTGTGATGGATCAAATCTTTAATAAAGTGATCTCACTCAAGCCGTTGTTGCTCGAGGGTGCAGAGCTAGAGCGCCTAGCGCGAGCGGTCTGGGCTGGCGGGCGCTTCTATGCTGATAAAGCTGTCTATGTGACGGAATATATCTCAGATATGAGAAACTACACGGTGAGCGCGGAGCGCGTCGCGCAGGCGCTCAAGAACTTTGACCGCGTGCGCAGCTTCGCCAGCATGTATATAGACGATCCCGCAACGCGTTCCGAAGTCGAGCTGAGACTGCGAGAGCTGGAGCAGCTAGCGCGCCAAGGGCGCTACGAAGAATTCAAGGAGGGTTTCGTTAACTTGATCTTTCGCTATATGACGTGGCGGCGCTCACCGCAGCCGTGAGAGCAGGTAGAAGAACGCCGACAGTACAAGACTAAGCAAGAGACTCGTTGCTACGGGAATATAAATTGTAACGTTTGGGCGCTCAATCACGATATCCCCGGGTAGCCGTCCCAGCCACGGGATAGACTTGCTCAAATACAAAACCACTCCTAGGACAAGCAGCATTCCCCCTACTATCATCAGGAGCTTTCCTAGCACTTGCATACTTGTAATTATATCACAAGGAGATGTCGCCAACTCTCCTTCCCCACGGGACATAGAGCCCTACTCCCCAACGTAATAGACATTACTATTTGCTTGGGTGATGCCTATGCACATTCGAGTGATCATAGCTCTACTGTGTATCATTGGCGTGATCGGGCTCTTCTGGTATATAGGGCACTATCGGCGGCCAGAACCATCAGAACTAGCCAATCAGATTCCTCTACCGCCTAGGCCAAGCAATCTGCCATCAGCGCCGACTATGGTAGCCCACGCTGCGCCTCGAGACGCTCAAAATCGTGCTGAGCCATGCCCGCGCGACCGCACGGATAACGGGATGCTGCAGCTGAGCTTACGCTCCGTGAGCACCGCGAAGCAGCTTGGGCCTTGGGTGCCCGCGCCGGGACGGATCTTCGTCATCATCGAGGTTGTGCTTGAAGCGATCACGGATTTTCAGCTTGCGAGTTCTGCTGTGCTTTGGCTTGAGGAGCCCGACGGCACCGAGCGTACCCGAAGCGTCGCTACCGGGGCGCTCCCACGACCATTGCTATCGCTGAGCCCCTTCCGTGGCGAGGGCGTTAGCGGCCAAGTTGCTTTCGAGATCAATGCTCAAGTTCGCGACGTGAAACTACACTACGACCCATTCTTGGCGCGCCAACTTACTCTGTGCGTAAGCGTCCCGTGAGCGTATATCCCAAGGCTGCGCCTGCTCCTGCAGAGAGAGGGATCACTCCAAAGAACACGAAAGGAATGAACGTATCTCGGATCTGCTGAGCTTGAGGAGTCTCTCCGAGAGAACGGAGCGCCCAGTCTGAAGCGAAGAATGCAATAGCCCCTCCCAGGCTAGCCCCGAGCAATGCCGTCCAGACGTTCCCTGGAATTTTCTGAGAGTGCCCTGCTATGCTCACGCCCACAGTCGCTCCGATGGGAACACCAGGTGCGTAACCGAAGAGCATCGCGCCAGCAAGACACGCCAAATCTGCCCACGGTCCCGGATCGGTGATTAGTCTGCAGAGTCCGTATGCTCCTAGGGCTCCGCCAGCGCCACCGATGAGTGCACCGAGAGAGCCACCGAAGAGCAATTGACCAAAATTTTCCCGTTCCGGTTGCGCTTGTGCTGTAAAACTCCAGAGTATAATAACTAAGATCGCTATCGCAGCGTACCTGTTCATATTGCCTCCTGGTGCTGATGTTGAGCTTTAGTGTACCTCCCGAACTGGACACTTGCAACTTGGCTCATCCAACTGTTATAATCGGGCACCCCAAGCTTGAACCTTGAAAGAGTGAATTTGAAAGAGCTCAAAGTTTTGCGATCAGACAGTTGGGTGCTCCTGTGGAGTGTGCTTGTCACGGTCTTGGTGCTTGTGAGTGCCGTGTCGCCCTCGCCATCTCCTCCAGGCCCTCCTTCTGCCCCTTACTCTAGAGAAGAGCGCATCCTTGCAGAGTCTTACACCAAGCTCGACCCGCTCTTGCGGCTTCTAACCTATCGGACGCAGCGTTCTCCCCAGATCAATATGGCCCCCTTTGCACCGATGGTCGCTGTCTACGGTCCTTCCTCTTATGCACCCTTGGCAGCGCAATCTGAAGAACGAGGGGAGCGCATAGGTGTGCTCATCAAACTGAAAGCTGCTAGCTATCAACTTTCAGCAAGATTGAGCCTGACCCCTCTGAGCCAAGATCTCTTCAGCGCCCGTCTCACGCTCGATGAATTGCGTACACTAGCTCAACACCCTGACGTCGTCTTCATCGAGGCTGATTATCGCTTAGAGCCGCATATCGACAAGAGCGTCCCATCTGTAGGCGGGCGCTCCTTACATGAAGCCGTTCCTCGTGCCACGGGCCAAGGGGTCATCGTCGGCTTCGTCGATACGGGGATTGATTGGACTCATCGAGATTTTCGTATAGATCGCGATGGTGATGGCTTTGAGGAATCTTCTCGGATCGTTTGGTTATGGGATCAAACGGAGACAGGGTTCTTTGGGAACCCGCACATGGTCCCTTTTGGAACTGAATACACCCGTGAGGAGATCGAAAGAGCTCTAAGCACAAATCTACAGCTCGTTCATGAGCGTGATGAGTCTGGGCATGGCACTCACGTGGCCGGGATCGCTGTGGGGGATGGCTCAGCTTCTGGAAGGACGTATGTAGGTATGGCACCTAACGCTGAGATCATCTTTGTGAAGACAAGTTACTTCACCACAGATATTGTTGAGGGTGTTCGCTATATCTTTGAGAAAGCTGAATGGCTAGGCAAGCCTGCTGTGGTCAATCTTAGTCTAGGGGGACACTTTGGGCCGCACGACGGCACCAGCCTCTTTGAGCAAGGCTTAGAAGCGTTCTTAGAACGTCCTGGTCGCGCTCTCGTCGCGTCTGCGGGCAACGAGGGCGATCAAAAGATCCATATGGGAGGGCACCTGCGCCCACGGGAGGCGTTCACGTTCACCTTCGTCCCCAACGCCGAGACGGCCTATGTAAATATTTGGTATCCAGGTTCAGCGAACTTTGCGGTCTCGGTGACGTCTCCAGGGATCAAGGGACTACCTCAGACGGTCCTAGCGCTGCGGGGCCAAGGGGAACTTGTCACCACCCCTGATGGTTTAGTGCAGATCGATAATGCTAGTGGTGGACTCGACCCGCGCAACAGGGATCGCTCGATTGCCATCTCATTAGAGAGAGTCCAGCCGGGCTCTTTGTGGTCCATCACGTTGACGGATCACGGGGGCACCGGCGGAAGGTTCGATGCCTGGCCCGGGCTCTCCACCATGGGCTACTTTCCCGAAGGCGACTCTTTTTCTACAGTGACGGAGCCAGCAACAGCCAAGAGGATCATCGCGGTGGGGGCGTACACCACAAAGATCTTCTGGATGGGCTTTGATGGGCAGCCGCATAGATTCACAGATGCGCAAGGCGAGGGCCAGCTCGCCCGCTTCTCCGCGCGTGGGCCAACCCGCGATGGGCGCATCAAGCCCGACCTCACCGCTCCGGGGACAGCCATCGTCTCCACGCTTGCTAAAGATTCTGAGGTCTCGCGCAGCGAGAAGCTCGTGTTACCCGGCGGGGAGTATGCAGCGATGCAGGGGACGTCGATGGCTGCGCCTCACGTTGCCGGAGCTATCGCGCTGCTCCTGCAAGCGCAACCTCGTCTGCATGCCGAAGAGATACTCAATCAGCTCAAGAGCACAGCGCTACAAGACGCCTGGACGACAGATCCGAGGGCCTGGGGAGCAGGCAAGCTCCAAATAGATCGAGGCTTCGAGACGTTGGGGCTGCAAGATCAGCTGAATACGGGCCGCCCTGCTCTCAAGCTTGGGCCCAATCCTGCAGAACGATCCGTAACGCTCTTTTACTCCACTGTGGGCACCCCGCGCACCGTCGAGCTGATGGTCTTCGATCTGAGGGGCAGACTGGTCTACAAACGGGAGCTGTCACCGCAGGGGCAGCGCTTCCACTGGACGCTTCGCGATCTCGATGATAGACCCCTTCTCCCAGGACTCTATCTCGTCCTTGTAACGGCTGATGGTCGTTCCAGTGCACCCTATCTTTTGATGGTGCGCAAGCCATGAGGCTCTTTGTGTATATATGTGCTATAGTGCTTATTGTCGTATCGGGGGACGCCGCGCCTATTATTTGGGAGATGGGGACGAGCGCGCGCGCCGTAGCAGTAGGAGGCGCTTTTTCTGCAATCGCCGATGACGAGAGCGCTCTCTTCTACAATCCTGCGGGGCTCGCCCTGCTCAACAAGATAACGCTTGCTGCGTTCTACCATCGTGCGTTTGAAGTCGTCCATCACATCGCGCTGACTGGAGCGGGGCGCTACTGGGGCGTCCAGCTTGTCCAGATCGACACAGGGCCTATCGAAAGCACCAATGAGTTTGGCAATCCTTCGGGAGGGATAACCCATTATGCAAGCCAAGCGGGCCTAGTTGGGGTTGCTGTCGGGATAGAGACTCTCTCTCTCGGCGTGCGAGGGAAATTCTCGAGCGATAGCCAGGAGATCTACTGGGGCTTGGATGCGGGTGTGCTCGCCCGAGTCGGGATAGTGCGCATAGGCCTTGTAGCTGAAAATCTCTTGGGGAGCGGAGCTCTCTCTCTGAGGCTGGGCACAGCTTGGGTCATGCCGGTCCATCCGCGCCTAGGGCTCACTATCGCTCTCGAATTATGGAATATGCTTAGTCGCCCTGAGGTCCATCTGGGGCTTGAAGCTTCTATTAATGGGGTTCAGATCCGAGTGGGCTATGACGGCGTAGCCGTCATCACAGGAGCAGGAGTAGAGTGGAACAGCCTTCGGTTCGATTGGGCCTCCCGGCTGCATCCCCAGCTGCCAGTTTCTACAATGATTACGATCGCCTATCTGTTCTAAGAGAAGGAGGACGTATGATACAAAGAGTTTGGTTATGGTTTCTCGTGGGCATTCTGGGTCTGGCCCCGCTTGCCTTCGCGCAAGAGGAAGAGCTGCCGGGCGAAGAGACGCTCTCCGTCAATTATTTTGGCGAACTGGGCTGGACGGTTAAGTATGGCTGGGGAGACTCCCGTGAGCTGTCGCGGCATGGATATGCGAATCAGATACTCTTTGAGCAATATATCGCGTTGACGTTAGACGCTGGAGTCCAAGTCGACTGGCCCATCTCTGGAATCTTGCGCGTCAGCGCTCAGCTCGACAATCGCAAGGCCAATAATTTACAAAGCTTCAAGCTCGGCTATAAGGCCCAGGGAGTTGAAGCAGCTTTTGAAGACTTCTCGATGCGGGCGGGCAGCTCTGAGTTCGTCGCCACCGATAGACTCTTAAAAGGGCTGCGCGTCAGCTGGGACATTTCAGATACAATGAAGCTTTCCGGAAAATTCGCGCGCGTCGAGGGCATCTCCCACGTGCGCATCTTCCGAGGCAATACGAGCCGGCAGAGTATAGAATTTACACTCCACGATCCGGAGCGCCCCTGGCTCGAAGCAACGTATCAGCGCAATCTCAAAGGATTAGAATACTTCCCATTGCGGAACTACGTCCCTGGCTTTACTACCGTGTCGCTGCGCTTTGAGCTAACCTCGGAGCTGCGCGCGCTGTTAGCAAACTATGGACTTGATTATCTCACCGAGATCATCGCCGAGGATCCAGAGCCGGAGCTTGACGCTGCCCTCTATGAGATCGTGGTCGAGAACAGCTCGATAGCCCTCGTGCTCAAACGCCCTACCCTCGAGGTGCTCCGAGAACAGATTCGCACTTATATCGAAGACTATAACGATGAGCATAATCTCTTTGACGAGAACGCCAAGGAATACCCCCTAGGTGAGGGCACTGACTATGAGCAGAGCTTTTTGAGAAACTTAAGCAAGCACGTCGAGCTTGCCACGCCTGATGAAGCATTCCCTCTAGAGAGCGCCAAGCGCGGGCGCTTCTTCTACCTAGGCTACGAAGAGATTAAAGAAGAGACGATCACGGTTGAGATCAAGCGCCAGGACACTTATATCACCTTGCCTGATCCTGATCTCCCTCAATTTCGGTTTGAGCTCTTCCCTGGACCGGGGATCGTCGCGCTCGACTTTCCGGAAGAATTTTTCACAAACCCTCGGAGCGCTGTGCGCATCACGTTCGACTACACGGTGCCAGGAGGGTTGTATGTGCTTGGGTTGGCCGTCCTGCAAAACAGCGAGCGCGTCTCTATCAAGCGTGAGGGCGAGCAAGAGTACAAATTACTACGGCGGGATCGAGATTATCAGATAGACTACGAAACCGGGACGCTCTTGCTCTTGCCTCCGTATGACGTGCTTGGGGAGAAAGATGAGCTCAAGATCGAATACGAGGTGGTGCGTGGCGGCCTCGGGGGGTTCGCCGAGCATCAACGGGTCTTTACAGGGATTTCATATCAGTGGATGCCGTGGCCGTTCTTAAAGCTCTCTCTCGATGCTTTACGAGCTTTCGACATTCCACCATCGGCAGAGGGTCGCGAACGCCTCCGCACCATGCCCAACACCCACTCGGTTCTAGGGTTAGGAACCCAACTTGATCTAGGCGATCTCCAAGCTGATCTCAAGATCGGCTATACGGAGAATATCTTTCCCATGGTGCCGTATAGAGGCCCCAAGGGGGAGTATCACTCCAACGAGCGGGTGCATCAGCGCAATCGTATCAACGTCATCATGGGGCTTGAGGGGCACGGTGCGATGTTGTTTGGCCATCAGAATGGGCTGCTGGTCTACGACGGGATGCGCTGGCAGAACTTCTCTACAGCCCAGGGGCTCTCCGGGCGTGGGGTGCGCGGCATTGCCCTCTCCAAAAATACCGTGCTCATTGCAACCGACTCTGGGCTCTCCTTGGTCAAGCTCGAAGCGGGGCGCTCCGTGCTGGAAAGCTTTGCTAAGCCTATCAATTGGAAGCGCTTCTATACCCTCGACGGCCTCCCCCACAACGAGACCAACGACGTCTTGATAGATCGTTCAGGCATGGTGTGGGTGGGGACCAAAGGAGGGCTGGCACGCGTTCCCCTTGCGCACATCACCGAGAAGACCGCTTGGAAAGTGTTTAAGAAGAGCAACACGCCAGCGCTCCGCAGCGAGGTTATCACCAGGCTAGCTAGCGATGCAACCCGACTCTATCTGGGCACTGATGAAGGGCTTTTCGTTTATGATCTTGAGACGGAGCAGTTCCATGAGCTCGTTGAGCTTCGTGGTCAGGAGATCTTGGATCTTGTGGCCGTGGGGACGAAGGTCTACGCCGCGACCGCTAAGGGAATCTATGAGCTCTCTCAAGGGATTGGCGTGGGATGGCGTGTCGAGGATCTGAAAGTCCAAGCGCTTGCTGTGCACAACACCGAGCTTTGGTATGGCACGGAGATCGGGCTCTTCCGCCTGGATGCTGAGACCCCTCTCCTTCCGGGGTATTCGATCACAGCTCTTGAAAAGAGCGCGCGCACCGAGGCACTCTGGGTTGGCTCGCAAGCGACAGCGACGTTCGAGATGCCCTTGTGGGAGCTAGACCCTTCGGGCTTTATACGAGTTCACTCTCAAGCCGAGACGAGATTGAACGGCCGCGACGAGACACGCTTTGAAGATATTCCCGCTGAGAGGAACACCGATCATGGCTGGCTCACGCAGGTAGCTGTTCGGTATAAGCTTGGCTCTCTTGAGCTGAAGGCGCTTGGTGAGGGGATCAGCCCGGAGTTTCTCGCGATTGGGCAAGAGAGCCGTCAGGAGGCCCAGAGGCTGACGCTCAGCGCTGTATGGCCCGTCTCGTCCACGTTCTCGCTCTCAGGCGACCACGTGATGAGCCTCAGCGGGGGCTGGCGCACCTTCTTGATGACCGATACAGTGCGTGCGAGTTGGAAGCCTTGGGAAGCCGGACCCGCCCTCGCTGGCACGCTTGCCTGGGAACTCACTGATCGTGATCTACAAGATCGCTCGAAGGGCTTTGACATGACGAAGATCTCTTTGAGCCTCAAGGGCGATCATAAGATGTCCTTAGCGGGGCTTGTGCCCCTAGCGCAAGAGCTCACCGTCAGTGCCACTTACGATGGAGCGGCAACGCTGGCTCGATTGGGGCGGTCACTTATTGACTCACGCTGGGGGGTGAGCCTAGGGGTCACCATGACGCCGAGCCTGAAACTACGCGGCTCTATCACTCTCAGCGATCGCGTGATATGGGGAGCCCCGCGTCTCCCCGGTGACTCCGAGTTTAACTATACCCTTGGGGGCGATTGGCAATATACGTTGAGCTTTGGTCAGCTTACGACCAGCTATGCGCAAACAGGCCGTGTGCGCGCTGGGCGCGGCTCGCTCGACGAGCACGCTACGCTCAATCTGAGATTGAGCGATTTCACCCTTCTGGGCGTCAAGCTCTCACCGACGCTCGCGCTCTCCGGGCGGCGCACAGCGGTCATCGGAGGGGCAACTCCTAGCGGGACGCTGAGCTTCTCGGCGGAAGGGCGCGTCAGTGCTCACTGGCACGAGCTCTCTGGATCGCTCTTCGCAAGGCATACGCTCTCCAGCGATATGCGTTCGCTCCGGGACTCACTCAAGCATGAGTTCACCGGCTCACTGATATGGACGCTCAGCCCGGAGCTCCAAGCACGAGGTGAGCTCGGATTGATGCTCGATATCTTGACCCATCCGACGCTGAAGAGCAAGCAGACCATACGTCCGCGCGCTCGGCTCTCTATCGATTGGACCCCTCAGCGTCTGTGGGAGATTAGTGCTGATCTCTTTTGGCAGATAGTACGCGGTGAGCGCGAGCGCACTACTGCGTGGGAGTTGAGCGGACGTACCTCGTGGACGCCTACCGATGAGCTCTCTGTGGGCTTCGAAGCACGAGCCTCGCTTGAGTTCGGCATCCGCGACCAAAGACCGATCAGCGCTGCTACTTGGGAGATGAGTATCCAAGGGGAGTACAACCTGGGCTCAGTCTGCGCCCCGACGTTAGAGGGAAGCGAGTGTGCAATCTCAGCAACTCTGGGATATTCAGGTCGATTGGACCGCAGCATCGCGGTGCCATTTGGCCAGGGGATCTTCGCTCAAGTCCAGCTCAACCTAAGCTTCTGACCATGTCTTTTATCAGTCTCATTCTCAAAAAGACGTTCGCCAGTTCTCCTGGGAATCCGTACTTCTTCACTATTGGTATCGAGCCTGAGGCCTTCGAGCTGAGCGGCGTCAGACTCTCGAAGGACGTCCTTTTTCTCAACACGCTGAAGACGAGGTGCTCCTAGGGAAGATCGCCACGACCACGCTCAACGCCAAGCCCGGTGACACAATCACGCTCGATCTATAGAGCTTTTCGGGTCGTGGGCGTCTACGAGACAGGCAACCTCCTCAAAGACGGCGGAGCCCTGCTGCCTCTACGCACCCTGCAGAAGCTTAAGAATCGTCCTTCAGAGCTGACGGTCATTCTCGTGCCAGTGCACCAGGGTTTTTCGGTCGAAGATGTGATGACACGCGTCGAGCGCGAGTACGCAGGCTCTTTGATCACCTTGCACTCGGCCGAAGAGTTCAACAGAAACTATCAGAGCGTGCGCTTGGTACGTGCGGGGAGCTGGCTCATCTCGCTCTTGGCGTTAATCATCGGCGGGATTGGTGTGATGAATACCATGATCATGGCGGTCTTTGAGCGCACACGTGAGCTTGGGATCTTACAAGCTGTGGGCTGGCGGCACGGGCGCGTTCTCCGACTCATTCTTGGGGAATCGCTTGCGCTTGGCGCTCTCGCGGCTCTCGTTGGAATGTTTCTGGGCTGGGGTGTGGCCCGTGCGGTGACGTTCCTTCCTCAGGTGCGCGGGCTGATCAGTCCTGTTTATGCACCCGAGCTCTTTGCCCACGCCTTGGGGATCGCCCTTGGGGTAGGGCTGATAGGCGGGCTCTATCCAGCGTATCGTGCTTCCCAGATCTCCCCTCACGAGGCGCTGCGATATGAGTGATTTTGTCGTCATCGCGTGTGATCTGGTGAAGACATACGAGAATGGGCGCACTCGTGCCCTCGATGTCGCTCGCCGTGCATCGCGCAGCATGCCGATCGCGTGATCGAGCTGCTCGATGGCCGAATCAGAGCCCCAGTTGCTTCATAAGAATTCTCTCAAACAATCCTTCAGGTGAAAATCTTCTCAAGGGCAGAACGAAGCGGGCATCGCGCCCGACAGGATACCGGAGCTTTGGGTTGGGATGAGTGATCGCGCGATAGATCGTCTCCGCGACTCTCTCGGGGGGAGCCGCCCGCGAGATGTTGCTCTGGACGCGTCGACCGCTTGCTCTCTTAAAGATCGCATAGGGAGAGTCTTGGCGCTGTGCCCCGTGGGCAAGCTGCGCGTTCTCTTGGAATCTCGTTGCAATAAATCCCGGCTCGATAAGAATAACTTTGATGTTCCAAGGGGCAAGCTCATAGCGCAGGGCCTCGGTCATCCCTTCAAGGGCGAACTTGCTCGACACATATGGCCCAGAGAACGGGATGGCCAATCGCCCCAAAACTGAGCTGATGTTCACAATTGCGCCAGAGTGCTGCGCACGCATCTGGGGGAGTACGGCTTGGATGACGCGAATGGCGCCGAAGAAATTCGTCTCGAATTGCTCTTTCCATTCATCGAGCGAGACCTCTTCGACCGCACCGCGCAGCCCATATCCGGCATTATTGATAAGAACGTCAATGCGTCCACTCTTCTGCACAATCTGGGCGACGGCTTGCTTGACGGAGCTGTCCTCGCGGACGTCGAGCTGCGCGATCTCGATGGGCAGCTTCTCAGACTCGATAATCTGGCGGAGCTTCTCGGCCTTGTGCAGATTGCGCATCGTTGCCCAGACGGTGTAGCCACGACGAGCAAGATAGACAGCTGTGGCGAAGCCAATGCCACTATTGCTTCCTGTGATGAGCGCGATAGGGTTCATACGCATACGGGTTAGGTGCGATAGCGCCGCCGAACTCCGGGCACAAGATATTCATCGAACGCACGCTTCAGATCATAGGCAGGCCGCCAGCCCCAGTCAGCTCGCGCAGCAGAATCATCGACATCAGCGGGCCAACTGTCCACGATCTTCTGGCGCTTCTGGTCAGGGGTGAACGTTACCTGCGCCGTGGGGAAGGCTCGACGCACCAGCTCGAAGATCTCTCTCGCTGATGGGTTGAACGCCGTGACGTTGTACACGAAGCGCGTGAGCTTCGGGCGCGGTGCGGCTTCGAGCGTGAGGAGCGCTTCGATAGCGTCGGGCATAGCCATAAACGGGATACGCGTATCTTCGCGAACAAAACACGCATAAGGCTTCCCCTGCGCGGCGGCGTGAAGCATCTCTGGGGCATAGTCGCTTGTCCCCCCTGTGGGGACAGTCACGGCGCTAATCAGCCCCGGAAAGCGCAGCGCGCGAAAGTCAATATGCCCGCGCGGCGCGTCCGCATCCAGCTGACGATAATACTGCGCATAATAGATCCCCAGCTGCTCACAGTAGAGTTTATTAATCCCATACATGGTGCGTGGGGTGAGCCACTCGTGCTCTTTGACTTTCCCAGCACGCGCTTTCGTCTGGAGATCAGGCAGGCCGTAGACAGCAATCGAGCTAGGATAGAGAAACTTAATCTCGCGCCCCTGTACACGCGATTGCCCAACGGCCATCTCTAAGAGATTTACAGTGCCATCGACGTTCACTTTGTGAGCTAAGACGGGCTGACGCTCAGCCTTTGTCGAGAGCAGCGCTGCAAGGTGATAGATTGTGTCGAAATTATACGTTGCCGACAGGCTCTCCAGAAGGGCTGCGTCGAGAATATCTCCGACGACGGCCCGGTGCACTTTGGGTTTGAGGGCAGGGTCTAGCTCATGGATGTCGAGAGCGATAATCCGCACATCGCTCTGGTCAGCCAGCCGCGAGATCAAGCCGTGGCCGATCTCCCCGTTCGCTCCGGTGACTAAGATCGTCTTCATAGGGCTTCTATTGTACTATCAATCCCTGGGGAGCGCGCAAATGGAGCAGAAGGGAATGGGGGAAGGGGTGGGCAGACGCCGTCTTTGTTCACCTCCTCGGAGGCGCCTGCCCCCTAAGAGCTAACTCTCGGCTCCGTTGACCGACTCTGGCGTCAGAAGAGCAGTGGTCTTGCGAGATCCTCGTCGAAGCGGCTTCTCTGCCTCGCTCAGCAAGCCCTTCTTTTCGGGATCTTGGGGAGGTTCGTGCTCAACCGACGAAGAGGCCCCAGCCTTGAGCCCGACCTTCTCGCGAATTGCGTTCTCCAACTGCTGCGCAATCTCTTTATTCGACTCTAAGAATGCCGCAGCGTTGCTCATCCCTTGGCCAAGACGAACCTCCCCAAAGTTGAACCAGGAACCGCTCTTCTTTACAATGCCTAACTCTTCGCCCAACTTGATAAGCTCACGTTCGTAGGAGATCCCCTTGCCGTAAATAATATCAAACTTGGCCTCCTTGAACGGCGGCGCCAGCTTGTTCTTGACAACCTTGACGACCGTCTCGCTGCCCACGCGATTATCGCCCTCGTCAATGCTCCCCAGGCGCTTGATCTCCATACGAACTGACGCGTAGAACTTGAGGGCCAAGCCGCCAGTGGTCGTCGTCGTTGGCCCCCAGGCCGTCCCGGAGATCGTCTGCCGGATCTGATTGACGAAGACGACGGTCGTCTTCGATTGCGCAATCGATGAGGCGAGCTTGCGCATCGCCTGGCTCATAAGGCGCGCTTGCAACCCCACTTGCGCGTCGCCCATCGCCCCAGCGATCTCGGCCTCGGGGACAAGGGCTGCGACTGAGTCCACAACAATAATATCAACAGCTCCACTGCGAACCAGTGCGTCCATGATCTCTAACGCTTGTTCACCAGAGTTGGGCTGGCTCAGCAAGAGCGCATCGAGATTGACTCCAATGGCCTTGGCGTAGTTGGGATCGAGCGCGTGCTCGGCGTCTATAAACGCCGCGACGCCGCCACGCTTCTGCGCTTCTGCAATCAGATGGAGCGCTAGGGTCGTCTTCCCCGAAGACTCTGGCCCGAAGATCTCGACGATTCGGCCTCGCGGCACCCCCCCAATCCCAAGCGCTATGTCCAAAGAGAGTGATCCCGTCGGAATTGTCTCCACGCTGAGATTGGCTTGCTCCCCAAGCCACATGATCGCGCCCTCGCCGTACTTCTTGCGCAGACCTTCCAGCACGCTGTTTAAAACCTCTTGCTTGCCCATCCTTAACCTCCTTAGAGTTGATTGAGAAATCGCTGAAGCTCCCTGATATTACGTTTGATCTGCCTGAGCACCCCCACGACCCGCCCTACGATCTGTCCCTCTTCCAAGGGGACCGGGGTATAGCGAGAGTTCGCTGGGATGAGCATCGGCTTTCCCTCGACGATCGCAAAGAACTTCACCGTTGCTTCATCATCCTTGAGGGCAACGACGATATCGCCTGGCTCCGCGGTCTGGCGCGGCTGGACGATGACCAGGTCGCCCTCAAATATCCCGGCTTCGACCATGCTATCCCCTCGAACCCGGAGCGCAAAAGGACGCTCATCTTTCCCAAAGAAGACATCTAGGTCTAGCGTGCCCTGGATGTCTTCTATAGCTGGGATGGGGCGTCCCGCCGAGATATGCCCTACAATGGGAATCCCTCGACAGTGCACTCGCTCGCGGACTAGCTCTATACCCCGCGACTTCCCCGCAAGGCGCCGGATAAAGCCCTTCTTCTCTAGCGCGTCCAGGTGGGTCTGGACGCTGCGCACCGACTGCAGCCTAAAGTGTTCGGCTATCTCCCGGAGCGTTGGCGGTAGCCCCTGCTCCAAGACCCGCTCGACGATAAAATCTAAGATCTGTCGTTGTTTCTCTGTGAGCTCCGCCCTCATAGCAGTCAAAAGTATAGCATACTTTTGTATGGTTGTCAAGAGGGAGGCGGGGGCTGCCATAGGGGGCTCGGCAGTCCCCGCCGGAGAAGAGAGGGAGAGGGGGTAATTACAGGGTACGACGATGGGGTTCGATATAGACCGTATCGTAGTTACTAACGCGTCGGTAGAGGGGCTCGTTCTCCGCAAGAGGCCTAAAGGCAGTCCGCACGGTGACGAGGCTGCGCGGGTCAGCTCCAACGAGCAGCTTCAGCTGAGAGACAGTGAGATCGCTTGGCACAGAGATCAAAGCGAAGCCCAGGCCGCCGCGCGTCCGCACATAGACCCACTTCCGCCGGCTCTGCTCCCTCATAGACCCTCCTTTCCCGTGAAACCTCCGCCATATTACTCTAGAGCGTTCCTAGCTGACAGTATGTAATGGGCGTTGCATAGACACGTCTTTGCGCTTTAATTCAGGGGAAAATTTGCACCATCATCTTGTCTGAGGCGGAGCAACTTTTTTAGACGCCTGTCCTTGCTTTTTTCGCCATTCGTGTTAGTATAAGAGCACATGGCGAGGGTCTTGCACACTGGAGATACCCATATAGGCTTCCGCCAATACGGGCTCGAGGAGCGTCGTGCCGATTTCGCCAAAGCATTTCTTCAAATCGTTCAACTGGCTCGCGACGAATCCGTCGCCGCCGTCATCCACGCCGGGGATCTCTTTGAGGATCGCACTCCAGGCGCCGAAGATCTCTTAGCGACATTGCAGGGGCTCTCCGCTCTCAAAGACGCCGGAATTCGCTTCTTGGGAATCGTAGGCAATCACGAGCAGCGCCGGGGCGTCCAGTGGCTCGATCTCTTTGCAGAGCTCGGCTTAGCAGTCCACCTGCGTTCCGATCGCCCCTTCGAGCTCGAAGGGATACCTATCTGGGGACTGGACTTCTCCGGACGACGCGAGATCACCCCGCCGCTTTGTGAAGGTGGGGTGTTGGTGTGTCATCAGTTGCTCGATGCTGTCGATATTGACGGAGAGCTTGCATTAGAGAAACTAGTGCGCTGTGGGGCTCGCTTCGTCCTCATGGGAGACTACCATGAATATCGCGAATGGCGCGAACGCTATAACAATCACGAGATACTCATAACGTACTGCGGTAGCACAGAGCGCTGGGCGCTCGACGAGACCTCCCCGCGTGGAGTCAGCATTATCGATCTCAGCACGGGGCGCTTGGATCGACGCCACCTTGAGACTCGAGCGTTCTTCTACATTCGCGCAGATGAGGACCCTATCCAACGCTTGGAGACCTCTCCTGTGCACGGTGCCGTCGTCGTAGTCTATCTAGCGTCGCCGCAATGGACTATCGCAGAAATCGAAAAGCTCGGCTACGAGCGCGGGGCATTAGCGGTGCGCATTCGCGATCTTCGAGCGCCTACCGAAAGCCCTCCCGAGCCCTCTCTTGAGCTAGAGTTTGGGGATATCGAACGCACGGTCACGGAAGCTCTTGCGCGCAAGAACCTCTCGCCCTTAGCGCGCGAGCTCGATCAGATCATCCGCGACCTTCAGATCCCAGACTCCAACGTCGATCCTGAGGTGACAGCACTCCTGGAGCGGGCATGGCGCGTAAAGGCCTGAAAGAACAGAAAGATCTGCTCGATCTGTTAGCTAAGATTGAGCGAGAGCCTCCCCAGAGCGGTCCGGCCCTACCCGACCGGCTCGCCCACAATCAGCTCCAGCTTGAAACCCTAGAGATCGAGAATCTGTGGAGCTATAAGAAAGCTTCTCTGCGCTTTGAGCCAGGGATCACTGTTATTGCTGGGCCCAACGGCAGCGGAAAGTCTTCCCTGCTCGAGAGCATCTTCTTTGCGCTCTACGGCAGCGAAGCACGACATGTCATCGGGCGTAGCTTAGACGAGATCGTGCGTATCGGCGCCGATACGGGCTCAGTGAAGCTCAGCTTCTTCTACGGAGGGAAGCGCTATACGGCCCAGATCGCCCTCCGACGCCAGGGCGGTACCGTCAAGAGCGAGCGCAGCGGATGCTACTTGACGTGTGACGACGGCTCGCTCTGGAGCGGCACCGAGAACGTCGTAGCCGAGATCGAACGGCTCTTTGGCATGGACCGCGAGGGGTTTACCAATTGCGTCTACGTCCGCCAAGGGGAGATCGACAGACTCATCCGGGCCGATCGCAAAGACCGCGAGCAGATGCTCGATGGGCTCCTTGGGCTCTATAAGTTGGATCTCTACGTCAACCCACGCTCAAAAGAAGCTTTACGAGCTCTTAATCGTAGGATCGAGGCGCTTACCGAGCGCCTGGCGCGCCTGCGTCACGAGATCGACACTTTGGAGCGCCAAGAACTCCTAACACAGAAAGCGCAGCTCACCGAGCAGATGGAGCGCATCCAGAGCGAGCTTGCCACCGTGGATGACCAGCGCACTAACGCTTATAAGCTCTTACAGAGCTATGACGAGGCTCTCCATCAGTTTGCTCAAATAGCTCAGGAGCTCTCTCAAACGGAGCGAGAGCTCGCCGAGAAGCAGAAGCGCTTATCCCAACGTGAGGCGGAGCGCCAGGAGTGCGAGAAGGAACTAGAGCGTCTGAGCGCACGGCATCAACGAGCTCTCTCCTCTGTGAAGGCCAGCTTCTCGAAGCTGGGCCTTGACGGCGCGCGCATCTTGGAGTCACTCGAGAACGCGACGACGTTTGACGACGTGCCCCAGATCGCTGAGCGTCTCGTAGCTCAGAAGGCTCATATAGAGAGCCAGCGTGCCTACGTAGGGGAGTTGCGGGAGCAGCTGGCGCGGCTTGAAGCTGAACAGGCTCAGCGCGAGCGCACCCTCGCTCAGCTGCGCCACCAACAACGCGTTCTTGAGCAAGAAAAATCGCGCGCCGTAGAACAGCTCGCTCAAGCAGAGCACAAGCTCACCGCCTTGACAAAGGCTGTTCTAACCCATCTGCACGAGGTTGCCGAAGGCGCCCATGCCTTAGGGATACCATTCTCAACAGCATTATCAGACTGGGATCCGTCTCGGATAGCTCAGATACAAGCGATGTGGACAGAGGAGCTGCATCGTCTTGAAGAGCAGTATGAGATCGTCAAAGGCGCCGTGCTGCACGGGAAGACCCACCACGAGGCGCTACGTCAAGAGCTCGCCCAGAAAGAAGAGCTGCTACGAGCCGGACGATGTCCCGCCTGTGGGCAACCTGTGCCTGTGGCGGAGCTTGCCGAGACGCTCACTGAGATCAAGGAGAAGCTCGCCGAGCTGGAGAGACTCATCCAGCACGAAGAATCGGAGTTGCAGCGCATTGAAGGGCAGATAGCTCTCTGGAAGCAAGTGCGCAGCGCTCTCGATCGCGCTGCTCTTGAGATAGAGCGATTGGCAGCGCGCCGCGCGGAGCTTGCAGCTCATCACCGCATGCTGGAAACCCTTGGCGAGCGGATTGCTCAGACAGAGCGTCAAATCGCCGAAGAGACGGAAGCTGTCTTTGCTCAGCACAAGGAGCGACAGCGCCTAGAGCAAGCTCTAGCCGAGGCGAACGCGTTGCTCCTCCGGGCCCTCGAGCAGGAAGAGCATCTTGAAAGGCTCAAGAGAGAGATCGAGGATCTTTTGCGAATGCGAGAGCAATGGCGTGTTAAGCAAGGGGCGCGCAAGACGCTCGTAGAGAGTCTCAATGAGCTGCGGGGGGACATCGCGCGGTTGCTGGAGCGCCGTGGGCAGTTACAAGCCCGCTTGCAGGGGCAGGGCGAGATCGAGTGTAAGCGCGCGCATGTCCAGGAGCTGCTCCGATCCCTGGAGCAGCAGCGGGCTCTCCTCCAAGCTCAATACGATGACTCTGTGCACAAGCGAGGCATTGTCCAGGGACAGATCGACCATTTGGAACGCCTGCGGAGCGAGTTCGCTCAGCTCACAAGCGATCAAGAAGAGTTGATCAAGCTCAAAGCCGAGCTTGATGAGATCGTCTCAGTCTATCAGATGACCAAGGTCGAGCTGCGCAAGAGAAACTTAGAGGCGCTCAATTATTATTTTAACGCGTTCTTTGCAGTGATGGACTCCGGGGATTCATATAGTCGCGTGTTGGTTCGTGATGACTACGAGATCGAGGTCGAGCTCAAGAGCGGTCGCACGATCAGTCCGTCCTTGATGTCTGGGGGCGAGCGCGCTTTAATTAACATTGCTCTACGGTGCGCGATCCATCAAGTTTTAGCGAAGGCCGTGCGCCGAATGCCCTTGATCTTAGACGAGCCGACGATCTATCTGGATCGAGATCGCATTCATAGATTGCAGTTTTTGTTAGAAGACTTGGGCAAGCGCGTGGGGCAGGTCATTGTCGTCTCTCACGAAGTCGGTTTAGTTGAAGGAGCCGATCACGAGTACCGCACCGAGAAGGGCAGTGATAATATCAGTATAATTTATAAGGTACGTTAATTAATTCGGAGGAGTGTAAGCATGTACAGATCATTCACTGTGAAGAACTTCCGCTGCTTTCGCACCTTGGCTCTTACTGATTTGGAGCGGGTAAATTTGATCACTGGCAAGAATAACGTTGGAAAGACAGCTCTCTTGGAAGCCCTTTTCATTCACTGTGGCATGTGGAAGTCGGACTGGGCTCTCCCTTGGGATACGCTCTTCAAAGATTTCGATATCTCCCAGAGCGTCCAACTGGAAGGAGATGATGAACTCACGGGGCACCGAGCGCTCTCGTTGAAGCTTATCCGTGATCCTAGAGATCTTGCTCAGTTAAGAGCATCTGTGATCCATAACAACGGCAGTGCTCTTGTATCAACGGAAACAGTTCAGGTGCTTGAGCTTGAATATCATCAAGAGGGGGAAGATTCAGGTTATGCCTATAGGAGGCAAGACCCAGCTAAGATCTCGTTTGAAGGCTCTTCGTGCGCGCCCGGAATTCCCAACAGTTCGCTCTCTAGGGATCATAAGGGATGCGGATAGTGATCCTCAGGCTGCGTTTCAAAGTGTTTGTGAAGCCCTCAAGAATGTAGGGCTGCCTATTCCTGATCGCCCATTAGTCAGTGTAGGCAGCAACCCTGCAGTGATGGTCATGATCTTGCCTGACATACATACTCCAGGTACCCTTGAAGATCTCTGTCTCCAAGCAGTGGCTGCGATCCAGCTTTGCCATGCGTGGAGCAATACTTTGAATGTCTCAGGCAGAAACAACGTTTCCTTCCTAGAAACATCTCGAAAGCAAAAGTTCAGGCTTTTCTTGCGTCACGGTCAGAGGTGGGTAAACGCTTGGGAGAGGCAGCTGAAGCGGGGTATTGGCCTTGGAATTCCAGCTCTTTTGACCAAATGAAGAGTTTTTTACGCCAAATTATTACTTAAAGCTATGCTTTCATCAGATGTGCGCCGACTCTTTCTGGAGGAGCTGAGGGCCCTGGGCGAGCGGGCCCAGCGCGCTACAAGCCACCGCGAAGAAGCCCGGCGCCTCTTTAGCAGCCTTTTGCTGGATGGCGCAATCAAGGCACTCACCCCCCTGGAGCGTCGCGCTGAGCCGATTCTGAGCTTGGCGCACTATCAGGACCCATCGTTTAAGATTATTTATGGTCTGGACGGCGGCAGCACTCGCCCTATGCATTTCGAGGACGGCACGACGCTCTGTGCCAATCAAGCAGTCTTCATCGCTGATCCTCCACAACGCCATCGCGGCTTTCCTCTCGAGACATGGCGGACCATCGCGCTCGTCTCTCATTCGTTTCAAAACGTCGGCGAAGCCCACGTCACTCATGTCCAGAACGAGCACGTCCATCGCTGGAGAATCCATCTCACTAAAGATTTTGTCGAGCGCGAGGTCGAATATATCGTCAAGAGCTTAGCTGACGTCACCAGCGAGCCGACTCATGCCCTCGAAATGCTCGCGATCCTCGACATTCACGAGGGCTTGGTCATCTTAGATGGCACGCTCTATCCCATCGGGCTGTATTATTATCTCTTGGGTGAGCTGAAGGGGGAGTGGGGCTATCGCTGGGGGGTGCGTTTATCAGATCGTGAGGACATTGTCGCCTTGCTTGCCAATCCCGTGCGATTGATCGAAGCGTGTGTGGGGAGAAGGCTCCCTATCGTCGCGATCAATAAAACCCCGGAGACAAGCTGGCTGCTGCGATTCTGTCTGAACTTTGCTGAGCGTCGCTGGGCAAGTGATCGTCAGTTTATGACCGCCGTATTAAGCGATACGCCGAAAGACTCTCTAGGCTACACGAATTGGTTTGTGCAAGAGGCGTATCCCTCGTGGGAGGAGCGCGAATCTGTGGTGGATCTGCCCAAGGCCGTGAGCGATTTTGCGCTCGCCATAGACGCCGATCTCTATCATGTGGCGTTCTTCTATGTCTACGATCCGCGGGTGCGCAGCGTCGTGAAGATTGAGACCCCGCGAGCGGTCTTTCAGTTCTGTGATCCGGAGCGTTTGCGACGAGCCCTATTAGCAGAGATTGCGCGCGGCAAGGGCGTGCCCAACGTTATCAGAAAAGCTGACAGTCGCGCCCGGATCACTCAAGAAGAGCGAGAGGCGCTCATCCGCGCCTGTGGGCTCGATCCTGATTATTATTACAATCTCAGTCGAGGGGAGAGTTTGTAGTACTTTCGATATAATAAAAGACTTTCGAAGGGGGTCTATATGGCTTCATGGATGACATGGGTAGTCGTCGGCTTAGTGGCTGTAGGGCTGTTCTTCGTCTGGCAGGGGCTAGAATCAGGCGGTCCAGCGCTCATTCTTGAGGGTCAGCAGATCTCGCAGAGAGAGTTCACGAAGCTCTATGAGAACCTGGTCGCGCAATATCAGAGGTTCTATGCCCAGTACGGCCAAGATTTCTCGAAGCTCTTGCAAGGGCCAGGGGGGATCGAGCACAAGCTGCAGCTCCACAGCCGCGTCATTGACGAGCTTCTGCGTCGTCGGTTGATCACCCAAGAGATCGAGCGCCGGCGGCTTGTCATTCCCAGCGCAGACATCGACGACCAGACCGAGATTGCTTTCGAGCGCATTCTCAAACAGAACAATCTTACTGAAGAGCAAGCCGCACAAATTCTCAAGCAACAAGGGCGCACCCTAGAAAGCTTTAAGCGCGAGCTGCGCCAAGCCGTCGAGCTGAATATCAAGATAGAGCGTCTCCGTGATGCTGTGGTCGGCCCTATCGAGCCGACTGATCAAGAACTATCATCGTATCTCGAAAAGCATCGAGATAAGTATGATACTCCCGAACAAGTGCGTGCTCGGCATATCTTGATAAGGGTTCCAGAGAACGCTTCTGAGGTTGAGATCGCGCAAGCGAAGAAACAGATCGAAGATATCAAAAAAGAGATCGAGAACGGCGCAGATTTTGCTGAGCTGGCCAAAGAACACTCCCAAGACCCCGGCAGTGCCCAAAATGGCGGTGATCTAGGGTGGTTTACGCGCGGCCAGATGGTCCCAGAATTTGAGGACGCAGCGTTCGCGCTCGAGCCTGGCCAGATCAGCGACCCTGTGCGCACGCAATTTGGGTTTCACTTAATCAAAGTCGAGGAGAAAAAGCCCGCCCAGCGCCCGGAGCTCGCCCAAATCCGCGACAGAGTGCTCAGAGATTATATCGAAGTCGAACGCGAGCGACGCTTCAACGAATTTTATAGAGACCTCAAAGCGCGCGCGAAGATCGTTATCGCTGATCCAATCTTGAGGGTCTTCTATCTTTATGAATATGCTGGGCACTTAGAGGAGGCTCGCCACGAGTACGCCAAGCTGAAAGACCCTAATCAGAAACTGCATATCGCGCGGGTATTGCGCAAACGTCTCGACGCCTTAGGGGAGAACGCCGACCCTACCTTGGTGCATGCCCTCAAAGAAGAGATCGTGCGCTTATGGCTGGCGCAGATGGCCGCCTGGCCCAATCGCTCTGACAGAAGCTATGCGCTCTCTCAAATCACCGCGCTCAAGCCCAATGAACTTCCAGGACAGGCGTTCTTCCAGATCACCTTCACCCCCAGTCCCTCTCGAGCGCAAGGAGAGGTCGTCCTGAACGATACAATACGAATGCTTCAGAAGCGTCTGAAAGAATTTGGTGTTCAGGAGAGCATCGTGCTTGCTGCTGGAGACGCCCAGATCGCGATCTGGGCGCGCACTGAGAGACCAAAAGCTCTTGAACGTTTGGTAAGCGTCCAAGGCAAGCTTGAGCTCAAGCGTGTCTTGCGCGAGGGCGCTGTTGGAGAGATGGTGCAAGCGACGGGGCTAGGAGAGCAAGTCCTTAAAGACCGCGCTGAAGCTGCAAAGCCTGGCTCAGGGCGCTCTTATCTAGTGACAGAAGCTCCGGTGCTAGACAGACTCGATATCAAAGAGATCTCTCTTCAGACGAGCCCCGCAGGGCGGCCCAATATTATTCGCGTGCGCCTGAGCGAACGCACGGGACAGCAATTAGCGAAAGCCCTGGGTCAGACAGATCAGGTGCTCGCTATTGTGATAGACAATATCGTCTACGGGACCGTGATGATGGGGGCACCTATGAGAGAGCTGCTCGCTCAGCCGGGCAGCGTCTTTGATATACAATTTGAAGACGCGCCCGAAGCATCTCTCGAAGAAGCGCACGCGCTCGTGGTGGCTCTGCGACTTGGGCCGTTGCCGGCGGCTGTACGCGTGGCTCGGCCGTAAGTCAAAGAGCTATAATTTGTGACGGAGGAGATCCCTCTATGAGCACGCCACAGTCCATCCCAATCATCCCGCGGAAGGTGCTCTTTGGTAATCCAGATAAGATCCAAGCGCGGCTCAGCCCTGACGGCTCGCATATAGCGTTCTTAGCGCCGCTCGACGGCGTGCTCAACGTCTGGGTCGCGCCTAGAGAAAACCCTGATGCTGCTAGGCCCGTCACCCGCGATACCGGCCGCGGGATTCAAGTCTTCTTTTGGGCATACACAAACAAACACATTCTCTATCTCCAAGACAAGAATGGCGACGAGAACTGGCGCATCTACAGCGTCGATCTTGCCACAGATCAGATAAAAGACCTGACCCCCTTCGAGGGCGTCCAAGCCCAGATCTATAAAGTGAGCTATAAGCTCCCCACGGAGATCTTAATAGGGCTGAACCATCGCGACCCGCAGATGCATGACGTCTATCGCCTTAACATCGAGACCGGGGAGCGCGTGCTGCTCCTTGAGAACACCGAGGGCTTGGTGGACTTTGTCAGCGATGATCTCTATAATCTGCGCCTTGCTACGCGCTTTACCCCCGACGGCGGCAACGAGGTACTCCGGCGCACCGCAGCGGGCACCTGGGAGCTGTTCGCCACGATCAGTCAAGAAGACTCACTGACAACGGGGCCGCGGACGCTCGACAAGACCGGACAAGTCGTCTATATGTTCGACAGCCGTGGGCGCGATACCGCGGCACTAGTAGCTATTCACCTTGAGACCGGAGAGCGGCAATTGCTCTTTGAAGACCCCAAAGCCGACGTCAGCGACGTCTTAATTCACCCGACGGAGCGTACCGTGCAGGCCGTTGCTTCTATCTATGAGCGTAAGCATTGGACAATTCTAGATAATTCGATTGCCAAAGATTTTGAGTATCTGCAGACGGTCGCCGACGGCGAGATCGAAGTCGTCAGCCGCACCCTCGACGATACACACTGGATTGTCGCATATCTCATGGACAATGGCCCGGTACGCTACTATCTCTACAAGCGTCCGGAAAAGAGAGCCATCTTTCTCTTCACTAATCGCAAAGAGTTGGAGAATCTGCCGTTGGCGAAGATGCATCCCGTCATACTAAAATCACGCGACGGTCTGACGCTCGTGAGCTATCTGACGCTGCCCGTCTGGGCCGATCCCGACAGCGATGGAAGACCCACAGAGCCACTGCCCATGGTGCTTTTAGTGCACGGTGGCCCATGGGCGCGTGACACGTGGGGCTATGATCCGTTCCATCAATGGCTCGCTAATCGGGGCTACGCTGTGCTCAGTGTGAATTTTCGGGGCTCGACGGGCTTTGGAAAGAGATTCACGAATGCGGGTGACAAAGAATGGGGCGCTAAGATGCACGATGACTTAGTTGACGCCGTCCAATGGGCCATCTCCGAAAAGATTGCCGATCCCAAGAGAATCGCGATCATGGGCGGCAGCTACGGCGGCTACGCGACGCTCGTGGGCTTGACCTTCACGCCGGAGCTCTTCGCATGCGGCGTGGACATCGTTGGCCCATCAAACTTAGTGACGCTCTTAAGCTCGATCCCACCCTACTGGACCCCTATGCTCAGTCTCTTCACGAGCCGTGTAGGCGACCATCGCACTGAAGAGGGCCAACAGTTTCTCTTGTCGCGCTCGCCCTTGACGTACGTCGAGCGCATCTGTAGACCGTTGCTGATTGGGCAAGGAGCCAATGACCCCAGAGTCAAACAAGCCGAGTCTGATCAGATCGTCCAGGCGATGCAAGCCAAGAAGATCCCCGTCACGTATGTGCTCTTTCCCGATGAAGGGCATGGCTTTGTCAAGCCCGAAAATAGAATCGCGTTCTTTGCTGTTACTGAAGCGTTCTTGGCACGTCATCTTGGGGGTGAGCGTCTCGAACCCATCGGTGCGGATTTTCGAGGCTCAAGCATCACGATTCCTGTAGGAGCCGATGAGCTCCCCGACGTGAGCGCAGCGCTGCGCTCGCGCCAATGACCCCAGTGTGATAGAATACTAACAACTTCAAGGGAAGGAGTTCAGCACTATGGTGATGTACGTCTCCGAGAGCACATTTGCCCAGGAGGTCTTGCAATCATCCCAGCCGGTTCTTGTCGATTTCTATGCCGACTGGTGTGGTCCTTGTCGAGCTATTGCTCCCATCGTGGAGGAGATCGCTCGCGAATTCAACAATAAGCTGAAGGTCGTCAAACTCAACGTTGATCAAAACCCTGAAATCGCTATGCAATACGGGGTGCAAAGCATCCCTACGTTACTACTCTTTAAGAACGGCAAGGAAGTCGAGCGCCTCATCGGCTACATGAGCAAGAGCAAGCTCTTAAGCAAGCTCGAGCCGCATCTGTAGTAAACCCTCTCTCCTTCGAAGAGGGGAAGCAGGACTTGTTAGGGGCCGACTACCGGCTCTTCACTTCCTCCCAGGCGCGCTCGTACAACTCGACGGCCTCGCTGACATCACGAATCCATTCGAGCTTCTCCATGATCTCTGCAGGGGGGTAGATAGAAGGGTCATTCAAGATCTCCGGCAAGATATAAGCTTTGGCAGCATCGTTGGGGCTGGGGTATCGCAAAAAGTTCACGATGCGCGCGTTGATCTGGGGACGCAAGAGAAAGTCTATAAACTTATGAGCAAGTTCCTGGTTTTTAGAGCTTTTGGGGATGGCGAGATTATCGGCCCAGATCACCCCGCCCTCGCGAGGGATGACATAGCGAATATTAGAATTTTCTAGATAAGCCCTGGCAAACTCCCCACTCCAGCCATGAGCCATCACCAGATCGCCCGTCAGGAGAAAGTCGTCGTAGGTCTCACTGTCGTAGCGAGCGAGATATGGTTTTTGGGCTAGGAGCACGTTCTTAGCGGCTTCGAGCTGCTGGGGATCGGTGCTGTTGACGGAATAGCCCAGATATTTCAAAGCCGCGCCGATGGCCTCGCGCGGATCGTCGAGCATGCTCACCCGGCCGCGGTAGTGCTCCAGGCGTGCCGGCTCGAAGAGATCGGCCCAGCTTATAGGAGGTATCTCGACTTTCTGAGCGTTGTACCCGATCCCTGTCGTACCCCACAAGTACGGCACAGAGTATCTGTTTTGGGGATCATAGTAGAGATTGCGGAACTTGGGGGAGATGTAGGTGAAGTTAGGGATCTTGTTCAGGTCGAGTTGGGCGAGAAGCCCTAGGCGCGCTAGCCTCTCCACGGCGTAGTCTGAGGGCATGATGATGTCGTAGCCGGTGACGCCGGCCTGGAGCTTCAAGATCAAGGTCTCGTTGGAGTCGACGTTCTCCTCGATAACTTTGGTGCCGAACTCTCTTTCGAAGAGCTTGTAGACTTCAGGGTCGATATAGTTGGCCCAGATGAAGAGATGGAGCTCTTGGGGGGCTTGCTTCATCTCACAGGCTCCCAAGCCCACTAAGCTAAGCAGTGCCAGAGCCATGAGACTGAAAATGCGCGTGAATGTCATCTTTCCCTCCTGATCACATTATATTCATACAAAGCTGGCGGTGCGAGCCTGCTTGTGAGTGTGATGCTCATCACATATCTAAGAGAGTCAACCATAAATCCAAACGCGTTTTCCTACGCAATTTCCTCGCTATTGTGATCCCTGTTACTGACAATTGAAAAAAACTAAACTCCCTCTTGAGTCTAAACGCTCATAAAAAGGAGTTTGACCTTATGCGTCAACAGTATCGTGGCGGGAGACCCTTCTTCACGTTCCTTCTCGTAGTTGGCCTATCGGTGCTACTGGGTGGCTGTGTCGGGATGAAGGACAGGCTTGTCTCCTCCGAAGCAACGGGGCGTTTAGCACCTTTGAGCCATCAG
>JANXCC010000011.1 GCA_025060395.1 Candidatus Bipolaricaulota bacterium
TTCAACCCCCTCTGCTTCCACTGTGATATGACCATTTCCCTTGCTGTCAGAGATCGCTTTGACCAGGTTTTCCACACTGGTAATGGTCGGCCACTCTATCCGTCGGCCTCCTACTACTCGCAGGGTCAGAGAGTCCTTTACAAGCTCCTTAGGGAGAGCCATCGTCCCCTCTTGAGCAAAAGCCCGGCCACGGAAAGGCCGTAACACCACTCTAAACTTGACCTCCTCCCCAGGCTTGTACGTCTCTTTGTCCGTCTCCAAGCCCACGATCTCTGCGACTCTCGGCTCTTCCGTGAACTCTAGGTCTACAATGATCTCCTTGAGGTCCACACGCTGGAAGGGATTGAAGGCCAAGTTGGCGATGATCTGGGCCAGCTGCAGGCTCGGCGCAAGCGCTACGTCCTGCCACTCAAAGAAGATGTCACGCCGGATGATGCTGAGCGGCGTGCCGTCCTTGACCAAGCGCACGGTGTAGCTGGCTCGCACCGTGCCCCCGCTCACGCGGTTGAGCGCTAAATCCAAGGCGTTCGTCGTGGCCGAGAGCACCAGCGAGGGCAAGAGATCCGACATCTCGACTAAGTCAATACTGAAGGTCTTCTCGCTGCGGCGGTCGGCATCCCGCACCCGGATCTTCAAAGCGACTTGCTCCGGCTCGGCTCCCAAAGTCCCAGCGATCCCCTGAGCGCGATCCTCACGAATAGTGCCGAGCACGACGGCATCGGGCGCCTCGTACTTGAACGGGATCTGTAACGTCCTGAACGTCGTGTAGATGAACGCTCCGGTTAAAAAGTACTGCGAAGGCCCCTTGAGCAAGAAGGGATGCCCAAAAGCGAGGAGCTTGCTGCCCTCCACATACGTGTTCGCAAGGGCGAGGCGATCTTCGAGCAAGGCGATCCCGCGTTTGGGTTCTATTGCTTATGCACAGGAACGGTGAAGCTGTGGCGGCGGATGCGCAACGGTCACTGCCAAATCCTCACGATCTTGCGGGAGCCCGGCTCGTTAGTCGGCATAGAAGCCCTCATTGCAGAGAAGAGAGACTATACAGCTACTGCCCTGCAGGAGAGCCGGGTCTTCTTCATCGCTCGCGAAGACTTCGGGCAGTTGCCGGATCTAGAGCTTCTTAAAGCTCACGTTCGCTTGCTCTGCATACTAGAGCGACGACTCATAGACACGCTGGGCCGGGGAGCACGAGAACGAATAGCGCGACTCTTGCTCGCTCAACCTTGCGCGCTAACGCTCCAAGAGATCGCTGGGCTCAGCGGCTTAAGCGTAGAGCACACCAGTCGAGTCCTGAAGCGCTTCAAGCAGCGTGGGTGGCTCCAGCGTAAACAGAGCCGTACCATCGAAGTCGTTGACGCCAAGCTCTTAAACGCGGAAGTCGTAGGAGGCGGCTTCAGCGAAGAAGTGAGCGCTAAGCGAAGAGCTTCTGTGCTGTCTTGAGCGCATCGACGAGCGCGTCGACGTCGTCCTCAGAGTTATAGATATAGAAGCTCGCGCGCGCGGTGTTGTCCATACCAAGCCGCCTCATCAACGGCTGCGCGCAGTGATGCCCGCTTCGGATCGCGATTCCCGCTTCGTCTAAGACCCCTGCAACGTCATGAGGATGAATGCCCTTGAGATTGAACGAGATCACCGCGAGGCGATCTTTCGTGTCTTTAGGCCCGTAAATCTCTAATCCATTGATATGTGAAAGCTTTTCCAGGGCATACGCTAAGAGCTTTTGCTCATGAGCGTAGACGTTCTCTAACCCCAACGCCGAGAGATAGTCAATCGCTGCACCCAGCCCAATTCCCCCGGCAATGTGCGGTGTGCCCGCTTCGAACTTCCACGGCAGCTCGTTGAACGTCACGCTCTCGGTCGTGACTGTTGAGATCATGTCGCCACCGTGCAAGAACGGATGCATTCTTTCTAGAAGCTCTTGACGCCCATAGAGAAACCCGATCCCCGTCGGGCCGAGCATCTTGTGCCCCGACACAGCGAGAAAGTCACAGCCCAACGCTTGAACGTCTATGGGGAGATGAGGCGCCGCTTGCGCTGCATCTACGACGGTGACCGCCCCAACGCGCCGAGCTTCTGTAATAATCTCCCGAACAGGGTTGATCGTTCCCAAGACGTTGCTGGCATAAATGACCCCGACAAGCTTAGTGCGCTTGGTCAAGAGCTTAGACAGCTCGTCGAGCTCGAGCCGCCCTTCGTCGGTGACGTCTAAGAACTTCAGCTGAATCTTCCTGAGCTCTCGAAGCATCTGCCACGGCACCAGATTCGAGTGATGCTCCATGATCGTCACTAAGACCTCATCGCCTGGTTGAAGGTTATGTAGCCCCCACGCATACGCGACTAAATTAATCGCTTCGGTGGCGTTGCGGGTGAAGACGATCTCGCGCCACGAGCGCGCGTTCACGAATTTTGCGGCTTTCTTATGAGCTTCTTCGTAGGCGACCGACGCTTCGTGGGAGAGCGTGTGGACTGCGCGATGGACGTTGGCGTTGTAGCGCCTATAGTATTCTGTAACAGCGTCAATCACAGATTGAGGGCGCTGTGTCGTTGCGGCATTATCTAAATAGATTAACGGTTTACCATGGACGGTGCGGCTGAAGATGGGAAAGTCACGCCGCAACGCATGGGGATCGAGCATCTTACACGCATCGGACCGATCAGCCATGCGGCCCCTTCTCACTCTATAGAGATATAGATGTCATTCCCCTCGACTGAGACGGGATACGTCTCGACCCCGACGTAGGCCGGCATTCGTACTACCGCTCCTGTGCGCACGTCAAACTGCGCGCCGTGCCGTGGGCACTCGATAATATAGCCCCTCAGCGTCCCACCCGTCAAGAGGCCCCCATCGTGGGTGCACATGTCTTTGAGGGCATAAAACTCCCCGTCGATATTGAAGAGCGCCACGCGCTCCTCCCCCACCTCGATGCTCTTATAGTGCCCTGGGGGGAGCTCACTCACGGTTGCGACCTTGATCTTGCGGCTCATTCCTCCTCCCCTGGCCATCCCTTGATCCCATAGATCCCGGCCTTGACGACCTTCAGCGCCAAGAGCGCGCACTTCATGCGCATCGCGCTCACCTCGATCCCGAGCAGATCGAGCATCTTCTGCTTGTCGAAGTGCTTGACTTCTTCAAGGGTCTTGCCCTTGATCTCTTCTGTCAAAAGAGAAGCTGCGGCTTGAGAGATCGCACACCCCTTGCCGCTGAAGCGTACATCTGTGATTCTGTTGTTGTCAATCTTCAGCTCGATGCGAATCTGGTCTCCACAGCTGGGATTGCCCTCTTCATGAACAATATCGGGGTTCTCCAGATGCCCATAGTTCTGGGGGTTCTTGTAGTGCTCGATGATAAAATCCAAATCAGCCGAGACCGTCATAGCTATTCATTCCATTTCTGCTCGACGAACGCATGGAAGCGCTCGCGCACCCCAGCGATGGGAATCTGCTCGAGGGTGGGCGTCAGAAAGCCCTCGACGATAGTGCGCTTAGCCTGCTCGCGATCCAAGCCACGGCTCTGCAGATAGAAGATCTGCTCTTCGTCGATGGGCCCGATGGAGGCACCATGAGTCGCGCGTACGTCATTGGCCTCGATCTCCAAGCCCGGAATAGCGTCGCAGTGCGCCCCGTCATTCAGTAAGAGCCCCTGAGCTAACTGATACGAATTTGACTGCTGTGCCACGGGATCGACTCTGATAAACCCGTACATGACGGCGCGCGCCTGATCTTTTAGGACGCCCTTCATGTGGATCTCGCCCTTGACATGCGGAGCCATGTTGCGCAACGAGCTCGTCAGATCGAAATGCTGCTTGTGACGCCCAAAGAGCACCTGGATGTCCTCCATCTCAGCTCCCGGACCTACCAGTCTACTCTCTACAGAGCTCATGGTCAAGCGTCCCCCTAGCCACCCGATGGTCCACTGTATCTTAGCATCGCGGCCCACGTGCGCACGGCGTCGCACAAAGCTATAGGTCCCTTCGTTCCAATTCTGCAACGCCCCAAACTGCATCCGCGCCCCCTCACCTAGATAGACCTCCGAGATCGTCCCATGGAGATGAGGACCCGGGCCGTCCGGATGCTTAGCATAGGCCTCCTCCAGCACCGTGACGGAGCTTCCAGACTCGATAATGATGACTTGATGGGCTAATGCAGCTACCGATGGCTCATCTAACAGATAGACCAGCCGCACTGGTTCCGTTAACACGGTCTCTTTGGGAACATAGATGAAGATCCCACTGGACGCGAGGGCGCTTACCAGAGCCGTCATCTTATCTTCGCTAGGGGAGATCGCGTGAAACAGATACTGTTTTACGAGATCCGGATGCTCACGAATGGCCGTGGCCATATCGCAGAAGACAATGCCTTTACTTTGCAGGGACTCGGGTACTTGGGTGATGAGGATCTGGCCATCGAGTTGGATATGCACAGCTTCGCGCTCAGCCGCCAATTCGCCTATGTGAGCATGGTGTGCGTTTTGTCCCGCGAAGTCGAACGCATTGAGGTCGAGCCCACGGATCTTTGTATACCGCGACTCTGGCAGAGGCAAGCGTTGTAGGGCTTCAAACGCTTCCACACGCTTCTGTACCAACCACGTGGGCTCGCCTCGGCTCGCCGCTTGCTCTGCTATTGTGTCTACCGAAAAAGATCGTAGTGTGCTCATAGTCGTCTAAAAGACCCCCCTCTCCAGGGCGGAGGAGGGGGGTTGGGCATTTAAGGAGGGGAGAGGGGTCATCACTATTCTACCCAACTGAGCCCTCCATTTCAAGTTGGATGAGGCGATTGAATTCAATCGCGTATTCCATGGGCAGAGTCTTCGTGAACGGCTCCATAAAGCCCAGCACGATCATAGAAAGGGCTTCAGATTCAGAGAGCCCCCGGCTCATCAAATAGAAGATCTGATCGTCCCCGACCTTCCCCACAGTCGCCTCATGTCCGATGGTGACTTGGTCTTCGTCGATCTCAATATACGGATACGTATCCGAGCGCGAATATTCGTCTAGCAAAAGGGCGTCGCAGCGCACATTGGATTTGGCGTGATGCGCACCCTTAGCTACTACTAAGTGCCCGCGATACGTCGCGCGTCCGCCGTCCTTACTCACGGATTTGGAGACGATCGTCGAGGTCGTGTAGGGCGCGGCGTGAATCGCTTTGCCGCCGGTATCTTGATGCTGGCCCCTACCAGCAAAGGCCACAGAGAGAATATCGGCCCGTGCCCCCTTGCCCAGCATATAGACCGACGGATACTTCATCGTTAGACGAGAGCCGATATTTGCGTCCACCCACTCGACCGTGGCGTCTTCATAAGCAACAGCGCGCTTGGTCACTAAGTTATAGACGTCGTTGGACCAGTTCTGGAGCGTCGTATATCGCAGGTGCGCGCCGCGCTTGGCGATGAGCTCGACCACAGCAGCATGCAGCGATTCTTTAGAATAGATGGGTGCGGTGCATCCTTCGATATAGTGGACGCGCGAGCCCTCGTCAGCGATGATGAGCGTGCGCTCGAACTGCCCCATCTGCGGCGCGTTGATTCTGAAGTACGCTTGGAGAGGAATCTCGACCTGCACCCCAGGGGGCACGTAGATGAACGAACCGCCCGACCACACAGCGCTATTGAGCGCCGCAAATTTATTGTCAGTTGGGGGGATGACAGTGCCCAAATACTCCTTGACCAACTCCGGGTACTCTTTCAAGCCCTCGTCCATGCTCAAAAAGATGACGCCCTTCTTCTTCAGATCCTCCCGAATCGAGTGATAGAGCACTTCGCTGTCATACTGCGCCCCCACGCCCGCTAAGAACTTTCTCTCAGCTTCGGGAATCCCCAAGCGATCAAAGGTCTTCTTGACCTCTTCAGGGACGTCATCCCAGCTGCGCGCGCTCTTGTCAGTTGGGGTTGCATAATACGTAATTGTGTCAAAGTTGATGGCTGAAAGATCTCCACCCCAGGTAGGCATCGGCTTCTTGAGGAAGATCTCATAGGCTTGCAAGCGAAACGCGCGCATCCATGTGGGCTCGCCTTTAATAGCCGAAATCTCCTCGATGACCTCGCGAGAGAGCCCCGGCTTGAGCACATACTTGTATTTATCTGTAGGATAGCTGAACGCATAACGCGAGTAATCGCGGTCGTAGACAGCTTGCTCTTTCTCAACGGGGCGCTTCTTCTCCCCTAGATGTCGCACTTCTTCGATCCTCTTGGCCATCTATCTCACCGCCTTTGCCTTGGTCTCGTGGATGAGCCAGTCATAGCCCTTGGCCTCAAGCTCGTGTACCAAACTCTCATCGCCGCTGCGCACAATGCGCCCATCGATCATGACGTGCACGTAATCTGGTTTCAAGAAATTCAAGATACGTTGATAGTGCGTAATGACGAGAGCTCCGAAGTCCGGCCCACGCAGCTGATTGACGGCTTCCGCGACAATCTTGACAGAGTCGATATCCAAGCCTGAATCGGTCTCATCGAGGATCGCGATCTCGGGTTTTAAGATGTGCATCTGGACGATCTCAGCGCGCTTCTTCTCGCCTCCAGAGAATCCTACGTTGAGATAGCGCTGCGCGAATGATTCGTCCATCTTGAGCAGCTTCATCTTCTCTTGAAGCTGCTTGCGAAACTCGGAGAGTGCCTTAGCATCGGCTTTCTTGTCCGGTTGGCCGTCAGCCTGAGACTGCCCCATAAGGGCCTTCTTGGCCGCCCATAGGAATCTCCCTAGAGGGACACCCTGGATCTCCAAGGGGTACTGAAACGCTAAGAACAACCCTAGCCGTGCGCGCTCGTTGGGTTCTAATTCGACGATATTCTGTCCTTTAAAGAGAATCTCCCCTTGAGTGACTTCATACTTAGGATGGCCCATCAGGGCCAACGCTAACGTGCTCTTGCCCGAGCCGTTGGGCCCCATGATCGAATGGATCTCTCCGGTCTTTACGTTCAGGGTCACGCCTTTGAGGATCTCTTTCCCCTCGACGCTCACATGGAGGTCTTTGATCTCTAAAACACTTGCCATCGGCTTTGCTCCTTGATGAAGAGAGTTCCTAAAATCCTACCAGATTAGTCTGCTTTTGTCAAGAACCTCTATTTTTTTCAGATCGCTCTCCTATGGGTACAATATCTAGTTATGAAGAGGCTTGACGCGAAGACAGAGCAAACTATCGAAAAATTCACCCATGAGGTCCAGGCACTCTACGGAGATGAGCTCATCTCGTTGATACTCTACGGCAGCGCGGCGGGGGCGGACTTTGTCTCTGGCAGATCTGACCTGAATTTTCTTATAGTGCTCCGGCGTGTTACGCTAGAGGCCTTACGCAAAGCTCTCCCGCTGATCCCAACCTGGCATCGTCAGAGGATCGCCACCCCACTTGTGGTAGACCCAGAGCTTTTGCGAGCTTCTCTTGATCTCTTCCCGATCGAATTTTTGGATATGCGCGAGCAACATCGTCTGCTGGCTGGGAGGGACATCCTCCTTGAATTGCCGATATCTTCCAGAAACCTCCGGCTTCAATGCGAACAAGAGCTCAAGGGCAAGGTGCTGAACTTATGGCGCGCGTATTTAGAGACCGGCGGACGCGTCGAAGCCCTGGAAGAGCTGCTGGTCAGCTCGCTCAAATCGTTTCTCACCATTACCCGGCATCTGTTACGGCTGAAGGGGCTTCAGCCTGCCCGTGAGTTCTTGGAGATCCTAGTCCAAGCCGAAGAAGCTTTCGGGATTTCCTTGGAAGCCATCCGAGACGTGCACAGCGTGCGGTTGGGTATGATTCGTCTTGACAGATCGAATGTTCATGCGCTCTTTGAGCGATATCTAGCCGACATCGAGCAGCTGGCAGCGCGTGCCGATGCTCTCTGGAGAGAGACTGGATGATTCACACGATCTGGGTGTTTGTATATGTGATCTTGCTTAGTGCCCTGGTCCAGGAGATCCCAGCGTTCCAGGGGTATGTCTCGGACTATGCTGGGGTGCTCAGCGCTCAGAGGCGTGAGCAGCTTACGGCCCTTCTGGACGAGCTCGAACAGAAGACGACAGCCCGCATCGCTGTCGTCACAGTAAAGACTACTCATCCCTATGATGATCTTCAGTATGCTAAAAAGCTCCTTGATGCTTGGAGGATCAGCCAGAAGGGTGACCCAGATAACAGCGCGCTCTTTCTCGTCGTCACAGAAGACCAGGGCGCGCGAATCGTGACGGGCTACGGGCTTGAAGGGATCCTTCCCAGCTGGAGAGTCAGCGCGATCTTAGATGAATTTGTCCTTCCGGAGTTTCGAGCGGGGCGCTTCGACGAGGGGATCTACAAAGGGACCTGGGCTGTAGCACTAGTGATTTCCCAGGAAGCCAGAGTTGAGTTGACCGGCGACGCCCCCATCGATGTCCGTCGTCTTCCGGGAACCCCTTCTCCTGGTGGGGTAATCCTAGCGCTCATCGTGATACTCGCCCTTGTGAGTCTCATGATGCGGCGGGCGCGACGGGACTTTGGAGCTGGCTTGAGGGACACAAGATCCGCTAGGCGTAGAAGCTTGAGCCGCTTTGGCGGTGGATTCAGCCGTGGTAGCTTTGGCGGCTTTGGGGGTGGGCATTGAGAGAGTCTTGACTCCCGCTCTCTCATAACTTAGACTTTCGATAGAAGGAGGACGATAACAATGCTCCAACGGCTCTGGGCAGTCTTACGCTCGATCTTTGGGTTCTTCTTAAGGAAGGCCGAGGACCCGGAACTCCTCTTGCGGCAGTATATCGACGACATGCGGGCCAAGGTCCCCAAGCTGCGTGCGGCTGTGGCCGAAGTCCTCGCCACGGAGATCCAACTCCAACAACAAGTCGATCATCTGCGCAAGCAGATCAGTGACTTCGATCAACAGATTGTAGCAGCACTGAAGCTCGGCTACGAGGAGGAAGCAAAGACCCTGATTGCCGCTAAGGCCATGGCAGAAGAGAGCCTCGCTGACACGCTGGAGCAGCTAGAGACAGCTAAGAAGGCCTCCCATCAGGCGAAGGAAGCTCTCGTCGAGTACCAGCACGAGATGGAACGCAAGATCTCCGAGGCGAAACGGCTGATCGGCCAGGCGCGCCTCGCCCAGATGCAGCAGGAGCTCGCGGAAGTGATGACAGCGTTTGAGGTGGGCACGCCCAGCGACGTCTTGGAGCGAATGCGCGAGAAGGTCGCGGAGCGGACGGCTCGGGCTCAAGCGCGCGTGTTGGTGGCGACTTCAGATGTGGACGCCCGGTTGCGCGAGATCCGACGGGCTTCCGCCCAGATCGGCGTGGATGAGCAGCTGCTTGAGTACAAGCGGCGCTTAGGGATGCTCCCAAGCCCCCAGCAAGTCGAAGGCAAAGGCTCATGAAGTGTCCCCGTTGTAGCTTAATTGTGACTGATCAGATGCCCCAGTGCCGTGGCTGCGGGTTCAGCATCGCCGACCTAGACCGTCACTTGAAAACAGTGCCCAAGCGCCTTGGCTTTGTAAATGACTACGCGCGGCTCTTAGCTGTCCAACACCAAGGAGAGCTGGAACGTTTCCTCGGCGAGACGAACGCCCACGTCAACGGGGAATTCGTGATCGTCACCGTGCCAACGACGCGGCCGGTCAAGCCCTCAGAGTACGCCTTCTGGCTCTTCAATCGTTGGCAAGTCGGTGGAGAAGCCCATACAGGGCTCTTGATTCTCATAGCACAACGAGAGCACCGAGTAGAAAGCGAAGTGGGCTATGGCTGGGAGCCTATCGTCTCTGATGTCGAATCGGGTCAAGTGCTCGATCAGTACGTGGTGCCCTTGCTGCGCGAGGGCAAGGTATTTGAGGCGCTCTATCAAGGGGTCAAAGCACTAGCTCAGATCATCTCTTCCCAACAAGGGGGTGCCTGATGCGAGCTCGTTGGGCTGCCGTCTTCTTAGCGGTGATAGTCGTGGGAGCTTGGGCCCAAACCCCCGAAGAAGTGATCAACCCCAAGGTGGCCTACAACGCCTGGGTCAGTGATATGGCCCATATTATAGATGAGATCACGGAAAGTCAGCTCAATGCCCTCATCACGGAACTCGAGCAAGCCACCGGCGTGGAGATCGCAGTCGTGACGATCCGTCGTGCTCACGGGCGCACCCCCAAAGACTTTGCTACAGAGCTCTTAAATCGGTGGGGCATCGGCAAGAAGGGCCAAGACAACGGCATACTCATTCTCTTGTCAGTTGAGGACCGGCGGATTGAGGTCGAGACGGGCTACGGCCTCGAAGGGGTGCTGCCCGACGGCAAAGTTGGCGCCATTCTCGACGCTCACGTAATCCCGCACTTCCGCGCCGGAGACTATAGTAGAGGGCTGCTGGAAGGCGTGCGCGCCATCGTCGAGACATTGCAAGCCCAGCCGCTGCCATCTCCGCGCCCGGGAGTCCCAGCTGCGCCGAGCTTCCCTTGGGTTCCTGTGTTAGCACTGCTCATTGGGGGCACAGCCATCGGCTATGGCCTTTGGCGGAGGCACCGGCGCCCGTGCTCTCAGTGTCGTCAGCCCATGCGCCTCCTCACCGAAGAGCAAGATGACGCGTATCTAGAGGACCCCCAGAAGCTTGAAGAAGAGCTGGGCAGCGTGGACTATCGCATCTGGCGCTGCGATGAGTGCCAGACGCTCTCGGTCGAGCGCGTCGTCCGTTGGTTCAGCGGCTACGAGAACTGCCCTCGCTGCGGGCATCGCACGCTCTTTGTGAAGTCGTACACGCTTCGTGAGCCGACCTATGAGCGAGAAGGGCTAGAGCGCATCGAGCGGCGCTGTCGCTTCCCCAGGTGCTCATATCGTAGGGTGACCGAGCGCCGGATTCCGCGACGCGAGCGCCCTCCGATTATTATCTATGGTGGTGGAGGGCTACCTCGCGGGGGCTGGCCCTCTTCTTCTGGAGGGTGGTCTGTAGGGAGGGGCTTTGGAGGTTTTGGCGGAGGCAGCTTTGGCGGCGGCAGTTCGGGTGGGGGTGGGGCAGGACGGAGCTGGTAAGCCATGGACAAGACCAAACAAGAACTGGTGCGTGAAGGTTTTTCCGAAGCTGAAGTCGACGCGATCCTGCAGCGTGCTGCGGAGCTGCAAAGCCAAGCCGAACGCCAAGCATCAGTGCAGCTCTCCCAAGAAGCCCTTAAGGCTGGAGCTCGAGCTGCGGGCATTCGGGAGGAGTTCGTCCAGCAAGCGATAAAAGAGCTCCACGCCCGGCGCGAGCGGGAGCGCGCGCGCCGCGCTGCCTGGCGCCGTCGCTTGACAGTCAGCGCTTTAATCATTGGAGCGTTCGTAGCGATCTCAGCGCTCTTCAGCTATCCCGTGCTCTCGACGCGCTTAGCTGCCGTCGAGCAGCAGCGAGCCCAATTAGAAAATGTCTTGCAGCGGCGGCATGACCTCCTGCAGGGGCTCATGGTTCTGATGGAGGAGTCAACAGCCCAGGAGCGCGAGCTGAAGGCCACTCTCCAAGCGCTTCTGGCTGAACTACAGCGTACGCCCGACTTTGCGGAACGTCAGCGCCTCGAGCAGAAACTGAGCGAGGTGGCCCGCCAGCTTACAGCAGTCTTCACGCGCTTCAGCGATGAGATCGCTGGAGCAGAGAACAGAATCGCCGTCGAGCGCAAGCGCTACAACGAAGCGATAGCCGCGTACAATCGAGCCGCTCAGAGCTTCCCGGTCTTGCTGGTGCGACCCTTCTTGGGCTTTCCTGCGCGCTTGCCCTACTTCTCCCAAGAAGAGACGCGCTCATAACTGCACTTTGCTGACGGTCTCTCGGACGATCTCGGCGGCCTTGTGCAGCTGCGCCAGCTCATCCTGGGTGAGCTTCAGCTCGATAATCTTCTCCGCGCCGCGCGCCCCTAAGACCACCGGTACCCCCAAGAAGACATCCTTAAGTCCATACTCACCCTGGAGGAGCACCGAGCTTGGGATGATGCGCTTTTTATCTAAAAGAATGCTCTCGACCATCTCGATGACGGCTGCCGACGGAGCGTAGTAGGCGCTACCTTCGCCAAGGAGCTGAACGATCTCTGTGCCGCCCTTACGTGCCCGCTCGATGAGCTTGGTGATGCGCTCTGAGTCGAGCAGATCCGTCAAGGGAATACCAGCCACGCTCGTGTATCGTGGTAATGGGACCATCCCTATGTCGGTGTGACCGCCCAAAACTAAGCCTTGTACGTCCTCGGCCGAGACCCCAAGCTCCAGCGCGATGAACGTTCGCCAGCGCGCTGAATCGAGCGCTCCACCTTGGCCGATAATGCGCTCTCGTGGAAACTGTGTCACCCGGTGGGCCACATAGACCATCGCATCGAGAGGGTTGGTGAAGATAATAAAAATAGCATCAGGGGAGTACTTGGCAGCTTGCTCGGCGCAGCTCTTGACGATCTTCGTGTTAATATTTAAGAGATCTTCTCGAGTCATGCCGGGCTTTCTGGGAACTCCAGCGGTGATGACAACGATCTGCGAGTTTGCGGTGCTTTGGTAGTCGCTTGTACCGATAACGTTCGTGCTGAAGCCCACAAGTGGGCCGGCTTGCAGCATATCGAGGGCTTTCCCTTTGGTGGGGTTTTCGCGCTCTGGGATGTCGAGCATCACGACATCGCAGAGGTTTTTCTCGACGAGACGCTGAGCCATCGTAGCTCCAGTCGCTCCTGCGCCAATGATAGAGACTTTTGGTCGCATTGAGATCCTCCTTATTTGTAGAAATCGCACAGCGGGCAACGCCAATCTGTCCCCTCGGGGCGTTCCGGATGGCGCGTGTTATCTAAATATTGCTTGAACTGATGATACAGCTCGCACTGGCGACGAAATGCCTCCTCGGGGGTTTCGCAGTAATCGAATTGAAAGTATCGGTAGCTGCGGCCGAGCCATTTTAAGAGCTTATCGCGCACGTCGCGGTCGTCGCGTCCCAAGAAGCGCGGCTGTCCCCCCGCTACCGTGTGGAGCAAGAAGACCCCAGGTTGGGGCTTCCGCACCATCTGCTTAATCATGCGGTCGTTGAGCAAGAAGGGTCCACGAATACGCAATCACTCCCTCTCCAAGACGGATAGTGCATTATAAGCAAGAAGGGTCTAGCCGCGCAAATCCCCTCTGTCCCCTTGCATGAGGACGCTCTATATGCTATAGTGCATAAGCGAGTCGGGATGTGGCGCAGCCTGGTAGCGCACACGCTTGGGGTGCGTGGGGTCGCGGGTTCAAATCCCGCCATCCCGACTACACTCACCTCAGTTCCTCAAGGGGGATATTGATATTGGAGGGCCTATAGGGTAGGATATGCCTGGTGGACTTTGGAGGCAGCTTCTCCCCATTGAGAGCCCTCTGGATCACTTCTTCCTTGGTAAATCGTACATCCTCTCCTTGCCAACTCCGAACCTCGATCTCCTCGTCGTAATAGTCCACTAGATAGGCTAGGACTTTGCTATAGCCTAGCTCCTTGAGAGCTCGGACGCGATGATGGCCATCTAAAATGATCATGTAGTCAGTGGCCACGATAATAGGATCTATCTGAACGCCTTCTTTGAGGAGCCAGGCCTTGATCTCCTCTAGATGCTCTTCAATGATCGCTTCATGCTCCTTAAGCTGCGCAATCTCTACGATCATCAGCTTGCCTTTCATCATGAGCTCCTTTTACTGCCGATGAGCATGAGAGAGCGCTCGTGGGCCAGGAGTTCCTCGCCACCAAGTTCAGCCAATTTTTCCAGGAGATAAGCTCGCGCCTCCGGCCACATCGGTCGAGGAAGGGGCTTGAGATAGAGCTCGGCAGTGACGGAGTTCATCTTTTTAAGATAGAGCTCTGGGGTAATAGGCTCTTCGTAGCCCACATAAAGGACCTTCATGGGCAAGAAACCCGCCCTGGCACACTTCTCCTGCAGCTCAGAGGCTCTAAACCTTTTTGCTCCAATGAGCACTTCGGGGCTCACCTGGCCATAATACTCGCGATAGCGCTCTATGAGCGCGGCTAAAGCTTTGTAGAATACACTGTAGGAACCAGTGGCTGATGTGATGATCCCAATCTTGCCCCCGCCCTTCAGCACCCGATACATCTCGGCGATGGCCTGGTCGACATTGGGCACCCACGGCAGAAGATAACTGCTGAAGACGACATCAAACGTTTCGTCAGGGAAGCTTAGAGACATGGCATCTTCTTTTAGGAATGTGACGTTCTTAAGCTTATGAGCCTTGGCCCTCTGGCGAGCGATCTCCAGCATCTTATCTGTTATGTCCACCCCAATCGCTTCCCCCCAAGGGAGCAACTGAGCGAGCTTCACGGTCGAAATCCCGGTCCCACAGCCCACATCTAACACCCTCTCATCACCCTTGAGCTCGAGCTCGTGCATGAGGGTCAGAAACTGCCCTATTCTGCCCGAAGCGATCACCTGATCGTACTCGAAAGCCGTCACTGGGTAGATCTCCTTGACATACTCAGCGACGCTGCGGATCATCGTTTATCCCTCCTTATAGGCATTACAGACGAGAGAGCGGCATCAAGAGAGGGAGAAATCCCTACAAAGAAGGAATGAACTTCTCGGCTGACGTCTGGTGGGGCAAGATTCTCTAGAGAAGTGCTTTGCGCTTCAACAAAGGCAAACACCTCTCATCCGAGGCTCAACAAAGACGGACACCTACCATAACCCTCATCTCCCTTACAGAATTTGATGCTTATTATAGCGCGTGATATCCGGACTGTCAAGATCCACTTTCCCGTTCTAGGACGGCGCAGGGTGTCTCACCTTCGCTGGACTGTATGTAGTTGCTCGAGTATACTTAAGTTAATGACGCCTTACAAATGGCTTGGCGAGCAGCTGGGAGGCCCCTACTCCCTGCGTCAAAGGCTCGGCTTGTTACTCGGAGTGCTTATCTTTTTTGTGGGGATCTTGGCGCCTCCGCTAGGAGGCCTCTCCCTGGCAGCGCAACGCGTAGCCCTCGTCGCCCTGATGATGGCCATCTGGTGGGTGAGCGAAGCGATCCCGATCTACGTGACGGCATTGCTACCCTTAGTGCTGTTTCCCTTGCTTGGGGTGCTCCCTCTCCAAGATGTTGCAGCATCCTACGCCGAGCCGACGATCTTTCTCTTCATGGGGGGATTCTTTTTAGCGATGGCGATGCAGCGATGGGGCTTGCATCACCGCCTGGCATTACAAATTATCACGATCGTTGGGACAAGCCCTCGCCGATTGCTGCTGGGGTTCATGATAGCTACAGCATTCGTCTCGATGTGGGTCTCTAACACCGCTACGACCATGATGATCTTTCCTGTCGGCCTGGCCCTCATCAGTAAGCTTGATCCTCTGGCCCTCACTAGACAACGGTCCAGCAGCTTCGGTTCCGTGCTCATGTTGAGTATCGCCTATGCCGCGAGCATCGGCGGGGTGGGGACGCTCATCGGAACTCCTCCCAATGCGATCTTCGTTGGTCAGGTCAAGGTGCTCTTCCCTGATCTCGGCGAGGTTGGTTTCTTCCAATGGCTGCTTATTGGGGTTCCTTTTGTGATAGTCTTTCTCTGCCTGTCGTGGGTGTACCTAGCGTTTGTCTGCATGAAGGAGTCGGAGATCGCAGATCCTACGGAGATCTCTCGAGAGGTACACCAGCTTGGGCCGATGAGCTCTCAAGAGAAGGGCGTCCTTGCGATCTTTATGCTCGCGGTCTTGGGATGGATCTTCCGGGCTGATTGGCAGCTGGGCTCGCTGAGGATCCCTGGCTGGGCCACGCTTATGGGAGTGAGCGAGTGGGTGGGCGATGCGACTGTGGCCCTGGGGGCGTCTTTGTTGCTCTTTGTGATTCCAGTGAACCTTCGATCAGGAGAGTTCTTGCTGACCTGGGAATGGGCGGGGCGCATCCCTTGGGGCGTGCTGCTCATCTTTGGAGGCGGCTTTGCCCTCGCTCAGGGGATCCAGAAGACCGGGCTGGCCACCTGGGCTGCTGAAGGCTTGGTCAAACTCGCTCAAATGCCTCTCCCGTTGCTTGTCTTTGTCGTGGCTCTCGCGATAGGGCTCCTCAGTGGCTTTACTTCGAATACCGCCCTCGCGACGATCGCTGTGCCCATCCTGGGGGTGACTGCTCAGTCGATGGGCATTCATCCGTTTCTTCTCATGATCCCCGCGACGATCGCTGTCTCCGCGGCGTTCATCTTGCCAGTGTCAACGCCTCCAAATGCTATTGTCTTCGGGAGCGGCTATGTGACAATCTCTCAGATGATGCGCACGGGATTGGTTTTGAATATTCTAGCTGCCGTTGTCATCACGCTGCTTGTCCATGGGATTGTCATCCCAATCTTTGGGCTGTGATCGGGAATTTGCCTGCGCTTACCGCTGCAGCCTATAATTCGCAGCAACGAAGGAGGGCAAGAGCGATGGAGCCTATCGAGATCAAGGTTTTAGACAAGGGCTTTGTGCGGCTCATTAATTTTCTAGGCGGGGACGAGACAGTCGTGCTGGCGGCGCGGGTCTCCACAGGCAAAGGCCTCAAGGGCGAAGAGCATGATAAAAAGCTCATTCACTATCTGATGAAACACCGTCACGAGACGCCGTTTGAGCACTCGGTCTTTCAATTTCATATCTCGTGTCCGCTCTTTGTCGCACGCCAATGGTTTCGGCACAGAATTGCGAGCTACAACGAACGTTCGGGACGTTATGTCGAGTACGAAGACGAGTTCTACCTTCCTGAAAGACTTCGTCTTCAATCCAAGTCCAACAAGCAAGCGAGTGAGTTCGGCGAGATCCCCAACGAACAAGAGCTCTTAAGAATGATCCAAGAGACGTATGATCTCGTCTATGAGCGATACAAAAGATTATTAGCTGCGGGAGTCGCGCGGGAGCTGGCGCGGGCGATCTTGCCCTTGTCGCTCTACACGCAGTTCTATTGGACGATCAATGCGCGGTCGCTGATGAATTTTATTAATTTGCGGGCAGACGCGAGCGCGCAGTGGGAGATTCGTCAGTACGCTGAAGCGATCGCAAAGATCTTTAAAGCGAAGATGCCTTGGACATGGGAGGCGTTCGTACAGCACGTCTGGAAAGGAGAGAACCCGGCGATCACGTTTTGAATTTGCCTTCGAGTTCTCTTTGCGTTAGAAATAGAAGTGATGGCTGAGCTGATCTATGAAGGCAAGCACGACGAGGACCGCAAGAAGGCAGCGACCGTGCTAGTGACGTTTAGAAATTAGGGAAAAGCATGCAGGCTCTGTTAGAAGCTATCAAGAGAATTCAGCAGTGTATTGAGATTCATAAGGATAGATTGAGTCGTAATGAGATGTTAACACGCTATGCGCTTATTGACCCTCTGCTGCGAGCTTTAGGTTGGGATACAGAAGATCCAGACCAGCTAGAGCCAGAGTTCGTCACACAGCAAGGTCGCCCAGACTACACTCTTCGGCATAATGGACAAGCTTTCATCCTTGTTGAAGCTAAAAAGCTTGGGAGCGATCTGAGCGATGCGCGTGATTCTGGCTTCAAATATTGCTGGCAGAATAAGGTGCCTTTCTATGTGATCACAGATGGCAATATATGGGAACTTCATGATCTACGGGAAATGGGAGGCAAGCAGATATTTCGGGCGTGCCTTATGGAAGATAACATAGGGGATGCTGCTCGTCACTTGCTCGCGCTATGGCGTCCAGCTATGCCTGTGGTGCAAGCTGGTCTTCCAATCATCCTGGAGCCAACTTCGCGCGAGCATCCTAGTCCTCAACAGTTGAGATCTTCTTTGAGCTTGCAAGAACTACGATCCAAGGTGAGATCCGGACGAGAGCCACCCAAGAGCATTATCTTCCCAGATGGATCAACTCGGCCATTAAATTCATGGAAGGATCTGCTTGTTGCCGTGGCTCGATTCTCTCTGCCCTATTTGCAGCAAAGGAATGAAATACCTCTGCGAGGGCGAAGAGGAAAGGGATTTCTGATCGGTCGCTCTAAGGATATGCGTAGTCCCAAGAAGTTGGATAATCGCCTTTTTGTGGAAACACACGACAGTGCTAAGGGATGTGTGCGCCGCGCTTGTCAGATTCTAGAAGCAGCTGGTATTGATTTAGAGAAAATAAGAGTTGAGGTTTAGAAGTATAATGAGCCACAATCAAGCTATGAGGAAGTCCCTTACAGTCTTGTTAGTCGGCTTAGTAATCGGCTTCGTTCTCGGCTGGTTGGCAAGTTCATACTCAAACATCGAGCGTCCGTCTGCACCTCAAGGCTTCAGCGCCCCCGACGCACCCATCACGACGTACTTTTCTCCCTCACCAGAGCCGGAGAAAGCCATCATTCAAGCGCTGCGAAGCGCTCAGAAGTCCGTCCACGCCGCGCTCTACCAGCTCACCGATCCGGAGATCGCCGAAACTTTAACAGAGATCGCTGCGCGCGGGATCGAACTGAAAATTCTCCTAGACGACGAGCCAAGCAAGGGCAGCAAGGGCTGTTTCTTGCTGAATGCCGGCATCCTTGTTAAACAGTACGTAGACTCCGGAATCATGCATCATAAGTTCGCCGTCGTCGATGGCACGCTTGTCATAACGGGATCATATAACTGGACCACAGCAGCGCAAGTCCGCAATGAAGAGAATCTCTTAATAATCCAAAGCCCAGAACTCGCTCACGCTTTTGAGAGCGAGTTTCAAAAGCTTTGGACGCACAAGAAAGCCCAAACCCTTACACAAGCAGACTGCGCTTCACCGGAACAGTAGCAGCCAGATGACAAGCGCTGCCGCAGCGAGAAGCAACAGTGCCGAGAACACGCCTCCGATCCTAAGTGAGGCTCCCTTCATTGGGGTAATAACTCCGCAGAGCACCCGCGCGCCGCTGTTGCCTGCTGGGTCTGTGATCTGATCGTCTGGGTTTGCGTGAATGACCAGAGAGCTTCCATCTTCGTCGAAGAGCGAGAGCTCCCCAGGCGTCAGCGTCACAAGATTTGTTATGTGCTCGTAGACTATCGAGCCGTCCTCGCCCACCACGAGATTAGGGAGATCGCCGGCGTGCGGGCCATCGGGGTTGTTGAGCCCGTGCTTTTTGTTAGTAGGGTTGAAATGCGGTCCAGCAGAGAGAAAATCTGGCGGCTCGCACTTGCCCACAGCGTGAATGTGAATGCCGTGCTCGCCTGGTGATAAGCCCTTCACCGTGACGGAGATGCGCACCCCTTGAGCTTCTTGGACAAAAAGCGCCATGCCCATCACTCTGCCCTCGGCGTCGCGCAGCGGCGCCGCTGCTCGCTCGCCTACAGCCCATACAGTCATACTACCTATCAGAAGACCGACAACCACGAACACCAAGATAGTCCAGATTGATCGCATACTTTGCCCCCTTCTAGGATGAATTAGCCCATATACGGTCGGCGCCAATCTTTGGGCGGCACGAGTGTCTCCTTGATCGTGCGCGGGGTCATCCACCGAATGAGATTGAGCCAGGAGCCGGCTTTGTCGTTCGTCCCCGAATGTCTCGCTCCGCCAAAGGGCTGCCGCCCGACGACGGCACCCGTAGGCTTGTCATTGATGTAGAAATTCCCCGCCGTATAGCGCAGAATCTGCTCAGCTTGGATAATCGCGTGTCGATCCTGCGCGAAGATCGAGCCAGTCAGCGCAAATTCCGTCGACTCATCGCAGAGCTTGAGCGTCTTCTCGTACTCGTTGTCAGGATAAATATAGACAGTCAGCACTGGGCCGAAGATCTCTTCCGTCATGAGCTTGCTCTTGGGATCGCGAGAAAGAATCACGGTGGGTTGCACGAACCAGCCCTTGGAACTGTCATACTCACCGCCGTAGACGATCTCGTAGGTCTTTGAGTCTTTCTTCGCCTCTTCGATGTACGAGACGATCTTGTCGAACGCGTCTTTGGTGATGATCGCGCCCATGAAGACCGAGAGATCTTCCGTAGGGCCGACTTTGATCTTGGGAAGCTCCGTGAGAAATCGTTGTTTGAGGGCAGGCCATAGGCTCTGCGGGACGTACATGCGCGATGCAGCCGAACACTTCTGCCCTTGGTACTCGAATGCGCCGCGGATCGTGTTAGCAGCAACAGCATCGAGATCAGCTGATGGGTGTACAAAGACGAAGTCTTTGCCGCCGGTCTCGCCCACGATCCTGGGGAAATTCTTATAGATATGGAGATTCTTCCCGATCTCGCTCCATAACTGAATAAGCGTCTCGTAGCTCCCAGTGAAGTGCAGTCCCGCGAAGTACGGGTGCTTGAGCACGACGTCGCTGTGTTGGCTGGCAAAGGGCACAAAGTTGATAACGCCCTTGGGCAGCCCGGCCTCCATTAGTATCTGCATAATGCGATAGTTCGAGAGCAAGACAGAGCGCGCGGGCTTCCAGAGAGCGACGTTGCCCACCAGGGCCGGGGCTGTGGGGAGATTGCCTCCGATAGAATAGAAATTAAACGGCGGCACTGCCAAGATGAAGCCCTCCAGAGGCCGCCAATCAAAACGATTGATCTCCCCGTAGATCTGATCGGGCTGCTGCTCGTAGAGAAATTGCATATAGTAGGCATTGAAGCGCCAGAAGTCGACAAGCTCAGCTAAGTCTATTTCAGCTTCAAAGGGCGTCTTAGACTGGTTGATCATAATAGCCGCGATATTTTGTATGCGTCGTGGCCCGGCTAAGAGATCAGCAGCCTTTGAGAAGATCGCCGCGCGGTCGTAGCCGTCGAGAGCTGACCAACTCTTATGCGCTTCCAACGCTGCGTCTATCGCTTGGCGCAGCTCGGCAGCACTGGCCAGGTGCGCCCGCGCGAGGACTCTCTTATGGTCATGCGGGCAGACGACGTCGACGGTCTGGCCGGTCTTGACCGGCTCGCCATTGATAATCAAGGGGATCTCTTCGGTTTTGCTTTTGAGGGCCTCGATCTCTTTGAGGAGCTGTTCGCGTTCTGGAGTTCCTGGGGCGTACGTTGGGATTCTATTCACGTCGTTCTGTGGCTTATCTAAATGCCAAAGCTTGCTCATACTTGGTACCTCCTAAAAAGCGAGTATGCTCTATCACGTTACTGAGTCCTTAGGCAGAACGCAACTGAGTCGCGCAAAAAGTCTGCTAACCAAGATTAGCAGACATAAAGATACAAGAGCCAAAAAAGCTGAAATGCTGAAATAATATAGGTCTTCTTATAGCCCCTCTCTTGGCTTGGAGCGGGGAGAATCTATCGAGAATAGATTCCCATCCCTGGAGGGAAAGAGAACGCTTTTAAGCCAATAAGTGTAAGAAGATCGCTTCCTATCGCTCTTTTCATGGGCAGTAGAACGGGAACTTGCATGGCTTCTTCTCCGGCTTGGGGTCTTCGGGCTTCTCTGGCTCCGGCTCTTGTGGCTTCTCCGTCTTAATCTTTATTTCTAATGTCTTCTCTCCATAAACAAATGTTTCATTGATAGTCTGTATAGTTCTATACTCGGATTCGTTATCTTCTGAAGTTGGGGGATCTTCTGAGGTATTCGAGATGTTGACGAGCTCCACGATTAAGCTATTATTGGTTGGCATCTTCTGTAAGAAGTCGATCAGGTCATCGAGGGAGTCGAACTCTGGAGCTTCGTCGCGATCGCTGCGCCGCGGCCCTCCAAACGCCAAAAGCGTCACGCTTGGTTGATCCAACTCCTTGGGCAGTCGCAGCTCACCCTCAATAGTCTGTTCCTCCCCTCGATAGGCTTGCAAGGTCACGGTATAGCGGACGGTCTCGCCTGGCTCGTAGCTCTCTCGCTCAGTCTTGAGAGCCTTGACGCGAAGAGACTTGACGGCACGCTGCACCTCAATAGCGATATCGAGTTGATTCAAACCTAAATCCCGAAACTCATTGCGGGTCAGTAGGAAGAGCGTCTGCGCAACCCGCAACGGCCCTGTGACGGCGATATCGCTTAAGCTCGCAAAGACATCCGTACGCACGAAAGGCTCGCTCAGCTCATCAGCTTCGAGAGTGTAACGTGTGATCATCGTGCCCGGGCCGATCCTGTTGAGCGTGCGATCGACAGCATCTAAGGCCCCAACTAAGAACAAGAGCGGGATTAAGCTCTCATAGTACGCGATACGAAACCGAACGCCGTTTGTGATAGCAAGGTCACGATCCTTCACAGTGAGCGAGACAGCAAGCACCCGGGGCTCAAGCGCTGTGATCCCGCCTACCCCCTGCCAGCGATCTTCCAAGATCGTCCCAATAGTCTTGCCGGGTACGCCAAGCTTAAACGGCATCTCCAGCGACTCGACCGTGTCGAGAATATACGCGTCAGTCAAGAAGAACTCCGTCTCGCCTGCGGGCAGGAACCAGTGCCCAAATCCCAACAGAATGTTCTCTTCGATATACGAGACCGTCCCGAACGCTCCAGCAGTGAAGTCACCGTCGGTGAGCATGACGCCAAAGGGGCTACCCTCTTGGAGCTCAAGGGGCTCGTTCGTGTAGGCTGAGGCATAAGCCGCTCCTCCAGAAAACCCTGTTGGTAATACGCGAAGGCCATAGCGCTCTTCAAGTCCTTGTGAGAGTTCTTGGATGAAGTCTTCTCGCGAGATGGATAGGAGTGCCTGGCGCATGCCCGCCGCGCGCACCTTTCCCTCGCTGATGCCGGCCTTAAGATACTGAAGTGCTCGGCCCGTAAGGCCTGATACGAGTAGCGGTGTTGCCGCAGCTTCGATGAAGACCGTCTCAGGGCGGGCAGCCTGCTCGCTGGGCGAGGGCATGTGTGAGACGAGCTCGATCTGCTTGCGCCGGCCGTCTATCTCCACAGAGCCGATAACCCCATAGGGAATATCGGGAGCAGAGCCAAGTCTCTTCTGAGCCTTCTCTTTGAGGGGATCGACCAAGGCAAGCATCGTCTCGATAGGGCGCACCAAGGCGATAGGATCTGCGCCAACTTGGAACCCCCAGGAGCCCCATAGCGCTCCTGCTAACTTATTATTAATATAGATTGGGCTGCCGCTCATCCCCGCGGCGATTCCACCTGCTTGGCGGATCGTCAGCCCGCTGACCCGAACGACTATGTGATCGTCCAAAATCCCAGGGTTGTCAATGACGTTGATGACCTTGACCGAAAAAGTTTGTATCTCGTTGCCCTTGATGACCGTCTTGCCGAAGCCCTCCATGCCCGGCTGGATCTCGCTGAACGGGATGATTCGACTTTGCGCATCACTCAGATGAGCACTATAGCTCAGCATCAAGAGCGCCCCAAGCGCTGCGGCTTTGATAAGCCTCACAATAGACTCCTCCTTGGGCTTTTACTTCTTATAATATTGCGCGTTGATCTGGATAAAATGCCTCCATTGTTCGGGGACGTCCTCTTCTGGGAAGATCGCTTGTTCAGGGCAGACTGCGGCACACGCCCCACAGTTGATGCATGTAGCTGGGTCGATATAGAGCTGGCGCACGTTGGGGAAGTCGGGCTCGTCGGGTCGCGGATGAATGCAATCCACAGGGCAAACTTGCACACAGTCGGTGTGCTTTTTATCGATGCACGGCTGACAGATAACGAACGCCATGATACCTCCTTAGGCCTCTCCCCCCGGCAGTATAGCAGACTGTTCTAGTCCGAGCAACTCAGAATCGGGTGAAGCTCATCTTCTCGTCGATCTGGGCAACTGTATAGGCGATGAGCTTATACGCGTTTTCTAGATCTGAGAGCGAGACGAGCTCGCACGGGCTGTGCATATAGCGATTGGGCACGGAGACAAGCCCTGCGGCGATCCCTGCACGGGTCATCTGCATGGCGTACGCATCGGTGCCCATCCCACGCGGCTCGCCGTTGAGCTGATAGGGGATCTTGTGCTCTTGGGCTGTCTTTATTAAGAGCTCAACAACTTTGTGATTGTACGTCGGCCCGCGACCGATCATCGGGCCGTGGCCCACTTTGGCTGCGCCGACGCGCTTTTGTTCTTCGGCCATCGTTGGGAAGTCTGTTGCAAACCCGACGTCGACAGCAATGCCCACTAACGGATCGATGCCGTAGGCGCTGGTATGCGCGCCCCGCAGCCCAACCTCTTCTTGGACGGTCGCGACAGCATAGACTTCGGCTTTGGGCTTGAGCTTGGCGAGCATTCGTGCTGCTTCAAGCACTACGAATGCCCCAGCTTTGTCATCGAAGCCACGCGAGACCACAAGGCCGTTCCTCAACTCGAGAAAGCCATAGTCAATAACAGCGGGATCGCCGATGCGCACGAGCTTTTCGGCTTCGGCCTTGTCCTTGGCACCGATATCGATCCAGAGCTCTTCGATCTTGGTGACTCTATTGCGATCTTCTTCTTTAATTAAGTGAATGGGCTTCTTGCCGATGACACCGGGGATCTTGCCGTTTTGGGTGCGAATCCAGACGCGCTGGCCCTGGACGATTTGGGGATCCCACCCGCCGATCTGTCCAAAATAGAGAAAGCCCTGATCGTCGATGTGCGTGATCATAAAGCCGATCTCGTCCATATGTCCGGCGAGCATCACTCTAGGCTTGCCGCCCCCATTGACGACAGCGATGACGTTGCCTTGAGTATCTGAGCGCACTTCATCGGCAAACGTTCTGGCTTCATCGGCCCAGACCTGAGCAGCTTCATCCTCATATCCCGAGGGACTGACAGTCGCTAAGAGTCTTTTGAGAAAATCAAGCGAGCGTGGCTCCATAGAGCTAGCCTCCTTGCAAAGAGTTATGGGGTATTATAACGAGACATGAGCAGGCTTGCACAATTTCGCTTGCTCGATTACACTTAAGTCCTGATCCCTATGAGCAAGAGATGGACAGCTTCCGAAGTGCGCCAGACGTTCTTAGAGTACTTTCGCGCCAAGGGACATGCGATTGAGCCCAGCTCGTCCCTCGTGCCCGACGACCCAACGCTGCTCTTCACCAACGCTGGGATGGTCCAGTTTAAGAAGCTCTTTCTTGGGCTGGAGAAGCGCTCATACACCCGTGCAGCAACGGCCCAGAAATGTATGCGCGTCTCTGGCAAACACAATGACTTAGAAAGCGTCGGGCCCTCGCCCAGACATCACACGTTTTTCGAGATGCTCGGAAATTTCTCGTTTGGCGATTACTTCAAGCGCGAGGCGATCACGTTCGCCTGGGAGTTGCTCACGGAAGTCTACGGCTTAGATAAAGATCGCTTTCACTTCACAATCTTCAAAGATGACGAAGAGTCTTTCCGGCTCTGGCAGGAGATCGCGAAAGCCCCTAAAGAGCGCATTCACCGAATGGGCGAGAAGACAAACTTTTGGATGATGGGCGATACGGGCCCCTGCGGCCCAAATACGGAATTGATCTGGGATCGCGGCCAAGAGTTCTGTGACTGCAAACGCCCCGACTGCTCACCAGCCCTAGACAACGACTGTAACCGTTGGTTTGAAGTCTGGAACTTGGTCTTTATGCAATTCAACCAAGAGTCCGATGGCACGCGCACCCCTCTACCTAAGCCAGGGGTGGACACCGGCATGGGGCTAGAACGCATCGTCGCGGTCTTGCAAAACGCCCCCAGCAATTACGATACCGATCTCTTCCAACGGATCTTCGAGGGCTTGCGCGAGCTGACAAGACACAGCAGAGAGCAAATGCATCAGCACTATGTACCCTACAGGGTCATTGCGGATCATGGGCGGGCGATGACGTTCTTAATCGCTGATGGGGTCTTGCCCAGCAACGAAAAACAAGGCTATGTCTTGCGCATGATCATGCGTCGCGCGATTCGCTTCGGCAAGAAGTTAGGGCTGCCCACGCCCTTCCTTCCTCAGGTCGCCCAGCTTGTCATCGAGACGATGGGTGAGCACTACACAGAACTCAAAGCCCAGAAAGACCTAATTCTTAAAGCCGTTGCTCACGAAGAAGAACGCTTCGAGCGCACGCTCGATCAAGGTTTGGAGCGCGCTGAGAAGATTATCTCAGAGCTTGTACGCAAGGGTGAAAGGCTTATCCCCGGCCCGGAGGCGTTCTTTTTGCACGACACTTACGGGTTTCCTGTAGAGATGCTCGAAGACATCGCGCGCGAGCACGGGATGCACGTCGATCGAGCGGGTTTTGCAAGCGAGATGGAGAAGCAGCGCGCGCGCTCGCGCGGCGCAGAACCGCGCGTGACCGAAAGAGCCATTGCACCGCGGCACACGCTTCCAGCGACCCAGTTTGTCGGCTATCACACCGTGGAACACAGCTCAGAACTTCTGTTTGTTGAAGAAGAGCTTCTTGTCTTTGCTGAGACGCCCTTCTATGCCGAAGCCGGCGGCCAAGTCGCCGATACAGGGTGGATAGAGAATCTTTCGCGCACGGGAAGAGCTGAAGTCCTAGACACTCAAAAAGACGAGCGAGGGGTTTACTTCCATCGAGTTCGCGTTCTTGAAGGCGAATTTCGCGTGGGGGATCAATGTTTGCTCAAGGTCGACGCTGAGCGCCGTGCTCGCACTATGAGAAATCACACGGCGACGCATATCTTGCACGCCTCGTTGAGAAGGGTCTTAGGCTACTCTCAGGGAATCCAAGCGGGCTCGCTCGTTGCCCCCGATGAGTTGCGCTTCGATTTCAAGCACCTAGCGCCCTTGACTCCGGAAGAGATCGCGCAGATCGAAGAGCTAGCCAACCGCGCGATCCTCGCAGACTTACCCGTGACGATCGCTGAAGAGCCCATAGAATCAGCAAAAGCGCGCGGCGCCATGGCGCTCTTCACGGAAGACTACGCGGGCAAGGAGAAAGTCCGAGTCGTGACGATTGCCCCCCTGCCTGGCGAAGAACAGCCCTTCAGCGTGGAACTCTGCGGGGGCACTCACGTCCAGAGAACTGGCCAGATCGGGCTCTTTAAGATTATTCACGAGCAGAGCGTCGCCGCGGGAATCCGGCGCGTGCACGTCGCTGTCGGCGAGAACCTCTTAGAGTACCTCAGGAAGCGTGAGAGCGTAGAGCACCAGCTCGCCCAGATGCTCAAGACGTCTGAGAGAGAACTGACAGCAAAGCTTGAGGCCCTCCTCACTGCACACGAGGCGCTCCTCCGCGAGCGCGACGCGCTCAAGCGCCGCCTGCTTCTCCAGGAGAAAGACCGCCTTGTGCAGCGGCGTCAGCGAGTCAATCAGGCGTCATGGGTCTGCGCGCGGCTCGATCTTCCCCTGGAGGATCTCAAGATGCTTGCGGATTGGATCGAGTGGGAGATCGCGCCTGGGGTCGTCTTGCTAGGAGGGGCTGGGGATGGGAAGGCTGCGCTCGTCTGTAAAGTGAGCGAGGCCTTGACGCCAAAGCTGCACGCCGGGCAGATTATCAAGGCCTTGACGCCGATGATTGGCGGAGGGGGTGGCGGGAATGCCCGCTTTGCTCAAGGCGGAGGGTCAAATCCCCATAGATTAGACGAAGCCCTCCAATTGGGCGAGGAGCAAATCCGAGCACGGCTATAAGCTCACTCGTCGTCTTCGTCCTCGTCCCAATCTTCGTCATCCCAATCTTCGTCGTCCCACTCGTCGTCTTCGTCTTCCTCGTCATCCCAGGGACGCTTCTTCAGTTCGATCTCCCATAGGGCTCTCATCTCAGATCACTCCTTGGTGCGCTTGAGTTTAGAGAACTTTTAGAGAAAATTCAAGTCAGCGCCCGATCACGATGAATCGCCCTCTCATGGTGGTGGGGTGAAGCGGGTCGTAGTAGAAGAACTCTCCGACCCGCGGCGCAATGAACTCAACAGTTATCGTCTGATTGGGGCGCAAGTAGTGGGGGAGCTTGACGTCATGATTGCTGACGGCAAAGTCGTGCAAGACCAATTGACTCTCCTCGTTCTTGATGGTGATCTTGACCCTATCTCCGACTTGCACGACGAGGTCAGGGTTCTCCGTGCCTGCGATCGCCAAGGGGCTCTCCCCGATAAACCGCAGATCACTTATAATCAACACAAACTCGCGAGTGGCTCCCCGAGGGAGAGGCTCCGTGGCCGGAGGGTTACATCCCGTCAATATTCCAAGACCAATCAGAACGCTCAAGACCCACAAAAGCTGTACTCTCATGAAGAGGACCTCCCCTTTCCTTAAGCAGCATAGCATACTTTGAGAGAAAACGCAAATGCGAGGCTATTTGCATCGCTCCCTCGCTTCTCCGTATAATGGGCCAAACTTTTGGTGCGAAGGGGGTTCGAATTGCTTTATGAGTTTAGGCTTAGTGTATGCGGCGGGTGCGGTCTCCGTGCTGACGCTAGGGTACGTTGGGTACCTGATCGTTCGTCTGCGGGGCTTCGATGAGGGCGAGGAGCGCATCCGGCAGCTCTCGTCGTATGTGCGCGAAGGGGCTGAGGCCTTCCTACGCCGCCAGTATCTAGTCGTTGCGATCTTCTTGCTGGCGCTCTTTGTTCTGTTGATGCTCATGAGCTTTGGTGGGTTGCTCAGCTTCTGGGCCCCCTGGGCCTTTCTCACAGCTGGGGCGTTCTCTGGGCTTGCGGGGTATCTCGGGATGAAGATCGCGACCGCAAGCAACGGACGCACTACGACCGCCGCTAAGCAGAGCTTAAATAGGGCCTTGCGAGTTGCGTTTGAAGCCGGCAGCGTCATGGGCTTCTCCGTGGTGGGATTGGGATTGCTCTATATTACTATATGGTTCGTCATCCTCTACGGTGTGGGAGTTGGGCTGCAGGAGATTGCTCAGGTGCTCTTGACGTCGGCGATGGGGGCGAGCTCGGTAGCGCTCTTTGCCCGTGTAGGAGGAGGGATCTTCACCAAGTCCGCTGACGTCGGTGCGGATCTATCGGGTAAGGTCGAGGCGGGCATCCCTGAGGACGACCCGCGCAACCCTGCCGTCGTCGCAGATCAGGTGGGGGATAATGTTGGGGACGTCGCGGGCATGGGCGCCGACTTGTATGAGTCTTACGTGGGCGCAATCATCGCCGCGGTCGCGCTAGGGATTTCGGCGTTTGTCGGCAAAGAGCTTGTCCTGCAGAGCGTTGCATATCCCATGCTCATCGCCGCTGTAGGGATTATCTGTTCGATCCTTGGTAGCTTCTTGGTCCAAGCTCGTGAGGACGCCTCCCAAGGGGAACTGTTGCGCGCTCTGCGGCGTGGCGTCTATGCAAGCGCCCTGCTTATCGCACTGATAGCGCTGCCCATCACGGTCTTGCTCTTTGGCTCGTGGAGCTACTGGGGCTTGTACGTCGCGTTGGTCTTGGGCTTAGCCGCGGGAATCGTGATCGGCTTCTCGGCAGAGTATTATACGTCGTCGCAGTATCAGCCGACGCGCCAGATCTCAGCGACGGCGCAGACCAGTCCCGCGACTGTCATCATTAGCGGGCTAGCTACCGGGATGCGCTCGACGGCCATTCCTGTGATCTCTATTGGGATTGCGATCATTGCAGGGTACTGGGCGGCGTCGACGGCGAGCGCTGCCTTACCTGGGCTTGATCCCGTACAGATAGGGCTCTACGGGATTGGGATTGCTGCTGTTGGGATGCTCTCGACCTTGGGAATTACTCTGGCGAGCGATGCCTATGGGCCGGTGGCAGACAACGCTGGGGGCATCGCCGAGATGTCCCATCAAAAACCAGAAGTGCGCAAGCGCACCGATGCCTTGGACGCCCTGGGCAACACGAATGCGGCTGTAGGTAAGGGCTTCGCTATCGGGTCTGCGGCGCTGACGGCTATGGCGCTGATCAGCAATTATCGCGACCAGATCGCGCTACAGTTGAGCGATCTGGGCGGTAAGGCAGTAACGCTCCTGACAAAGCGTTCTTTAGACCTGGCCCAGCTAGATCAAGTCTTCTCGCTCTCGAACCCGTATGTGTTGTTAGGGCTCTTCGTTGGAGCGATGCTGCCGTTTCTCTTCTGCGCCATGACGATGAGTTCTGTAGGGCGGGCCGCCGGGGCGATCGTTGAAGAGGTGCGCCGACAATTTCGAGAGATCCCTGGGCTCTTAGAAGGCAGGGCGAAAGCCGATTATTCGAAGGCTGTGGAGATCGCGACCAGGACAGCGCATCGAGAGATGATTATGCCAGCGCTCTTGGCGATCATCTCGCCGCTCATCGTGGGGATTCTCTTTGGAGTGATGGCGGTGATGGGGGTGCTTGTTGGGGCGTTGATATCCGGGTTTGTGTTGGCCCTTCTGATGGCCAATTCTGGAGGGGCGTGGGACAACGCGAAGAAATACATAGAAGAGGGGCACCACGGGGGCAAGGGCTCATCGGCTCATAAAGCCGCGGTCGTCGGCGACACGGTGGGCGATCCATTCAAGGACACCTCGGGACCCTCGCTCAACATTCTTATTAAATTAATGTCGATGGTCGCGCTCGTCTTTGTGGGCTTGGTCCTCCGTTTCACGCTCTTTTAGGTGGTTGCGCAGCCGCCACGCTCTTCAGTATAGTAAGGGTGATGGAACACTATTATCTGGAGCGGGACGGTCAAGTCTTTCTCATCCCTGAGGGCGGGCGGCTGCGCTTTCCTATAACCCGTTCGGAGATCCCCTGTGAGTTTGAGATCGTCCATACGATGAACCTGCAGGGGGAGAGGATTCACTTCTGCAAGCCCCACCTGGACAGGCATCCAGAGGACTGGTGGCATAAAGAGAAGATTCCTGCGCTAGACGAGGCCCTACCCTTGGTAAGGCTGGCAGTGAGCGCGACCCTACCGCGCTTGACGGCCAAAGCTATTATTATAAAAGAGAATAAGCTCTTGATGGTCAAGCCCAAACGAGGCTATAACGCCGGGCAATGGGCTCTGCCTGGGGGGTTTGTGGGATACGGGGAGACCCCTGAGCAGGCAGCTCTGCGCGAGACGACCGAAGAGACCGGGGTCCCATGCCGGATCGTCCAGTTCTTGGGCACAGAGTCCCGTCTGGGTCGGAAGACTAACTACCATTGGCATACGTTCTTCTATGAAGTGCAGCTCGAGCATGAGAATTTTCATCCTGCTCCAGATGAGATAGAGGCTGTTGCCTGGATTGATATAGACCAAGCTCTCTCATTTGTGAGTTTCTACGAGGGGCTTCGGGAGAAGCTCCAGAGGCTATCTCGCTGAAAAAGCGCTCCAGATCATGCTTTTAGGCAGTAGAGGGAGGGGGCTTGACAGCAAGGTAGAAAAGTGGTATAATGCGTCTTGGTAGCTTCTGATAATAATGACAATAATAGCACAATGGTTATAATTCTACATAGCAGACAAAGGTAACCTTGGTGAAGGAAGTATGATGGTAAAGGACCCAGAGGCGTACAAGACGATCAAGGTGCCGGCTTGGGTGTATATTAACGCCAAGGAGGCGGAGCTCGCCCTCATGCGCAAGGGGGTAGGGCGCCTCCCGGAGTCGGTCCTCAATCCCACCAGGTGTCCTATCTGCAAGAACGAGCTCAACACGTTAAAGATTGAAGAGAGCGGCGGGAAGACGTATCTGCTCTGCCCTCACTGCGGGTATACCCAGCCGAAGTTTGAGGGAACAATGGAAGGGATCGCGCTAGGAACGGCGATTGGCGTAGGATTAGTGCACTTGCTCAATACGCTCTTTGGCAATGGGCGTCAGGCGCAACCAGAAGCGGGGACCGGGTAGTCTTTCTTAGGGTGGTGAGAGGAATGGGGGACTTTATCGCTGAGAAGGACTGACCCGGTCCCCCTTCTTCTGGCCGCATAGTAATTATATCACATGGGCTCGAGGTTTCCAAGTCAAGCCGTCGTACTCCCCCTCTTGGGATCTCTCGGTCCGTGGAGGAGCTGTCGCGCTAGGGCAAGGGCCTCCTCACGAGTCGTGATCCGTCCCGAAAAGATCTGTTCGTAGACAGCCTCTAAGATCTCGCGGATGCGCGGCCCAGGAGCGATCCCCATCTCGATTAAATCATATCCGTCGAGAAACTTGCGAGCGCGCTCGCGTTCCGCCAGCTCTTTCACCTGGAGCAACAACGGGGGAACGGCTCGCAGGACCGGAAGCCACCCCGACGACTTGTGCGCACTGGCCTCGCAGTCACAGACCATCAGCGCCAACAGCTTGGCGAAGTACGCGAAGCGCTCCGCAGGGCGCTCAAAGGAAGCTTTGAGATTCTCATACGTCTTCAGGAGCGTGACACGCTTGCCTGGGCTCATCTCAGCAAATCTCCCGATGCGCAAGTGCTCACGTACTAAGAATTTTATGAGCTTGATCTCGTCGGTGCTGAAGCGCAGCCGCCGACAGATCTGCTCGGCCATCCGCTCCCCGATTACTTCGTGTCCCCCAGCGTGCTCATAGTTATTCTTGCGCAACGCGATGGGCTTCCCCACGTCGTGCACCAAGAGCGCGAATTTCACCAAGGGATCGCGCACTAGAGCGTCAGCGCACTCTAAAGCCAGAAGCGTATGAGTGTAGACGTCCCCCTCAGGATGGTACTTCTCCGGCTGGGGCACGCCCTTGCATTGGACGAGCTCGGGCAGAATCAGTTCCAAGATCTCGTGCTCATCAAGGAGTTTTATCCCTTTGGTCGCTCGCGGGGTCTTTAAAATTTTGAGAAGCTCATCACGAATACGTTCTGCTGAGATTTTTTTCAGTCCGTCACGATGCCGGCGCATTGCCTCGCTGACTTCGGGGATGATCGTGCCGTCGAGCACACATGCGAGCCGAATCGCCCGTAGAATTCTGAGATAGTCTTCAGAGAACCGTCGATTGGGATCGCCAATCGTACGGATGATCTTTGCGCGAAGATCGGCGATTCCGCCGACGTGGTCGATTACATCCCCTTCTATAGTTGCGGCAAGGCCGTTAACGGTCAAATCTCGTCGATGCAGGTCTTCTTCGAGAGAGCGCACCAGCTGGACTTTGGCGGGCCAGCGTCCGTCGTACTCGCTCTCGGTGCGAAATGTCGCGACTTCATAGGGGCGCCCATCGGGCGCGACGACGAGGACGACCCCAAAGGCCTCACCGACTTCAAAGATCCTGCAGTCCCGAAAGAGCTCCTTGATCTCCTCAGGATAAGCCGAGGTGGCGATGTCCACTTCTTCTGGGGCGAACTCGTAGTCGGGATCAAGCCGAGCGCGCACGGCATCGCGTACGACCCCTCCGACCATGACGGCCTCAAACCCCGCGTGCTTCAAGCGCTCGAGGATCACGCGGGCAAAGGGATGCGCACGAAAGATATTTTCTGTATCTATAGTCATAGCCTTCCCTGCACTCCTTATTTTTTTGGAGGGGCGATGGTGATAGTGACAGTCTCGCCTGTGTGGGCACGCAGGCGCTGGGCTGCGCTCCCCAGATTGGTCGCAATCTCGAGTTGGCCGTGGCTGCCCACAGTGACGATGAGTTCCCCCTGCTCGACCTCACCATAGGTGGAAGCGTAGCGCGCCGAGGCGACTTTCCGCGAGACCTCGACGACGAGAGCAGTCCCAGGAGCGATCTCCTTGAGCAACTCTCCGGGAATATTTGTGATGAGATTTCCGAACGTGTCAATATAGGCGATCTCCCCTTCGAGGACGCGCCCCCGGCGGACGCCCTCCCCAAGCGAGAGTTTTATGTAGTCTGTGATGAGTGGCCCAAGCTCGCGAGGAGAGAGCCCGTTGGCGATATGGGCGGCAACTGGGGCGAAGATATCACGCCCGTGAAAGGTTCGTGAGACCGGAGCGCAAAAGTACTTCTCGTTAGTGATGTGAAAGACTGAGTATCGTCCGAGTCTCTCTGCGGCAGGGATGAGCAGTCCGTTGTCTGGACCGACGAGGAACTGCCCACCTGATTCGATGGCGATGGGGCGGCGGGCTGTGCCCACGCCCGGATCGACGACGGCACAATGGACCGTCTTCTCTGGGAAGTAAGGCGCGACCATCCAGAGCAAGAACGCTCCCGCACGAATGTGGTGGCGCTCGACGTCGTGACTGATATCCACGATCTGAGCCGTCGGACAGAGCGACAGAATGACGCCCTTCATCGCCGCGGGATACCCCGAAGCCGAGCCAAAGTCGCTGAGCAACGTGATGAGAGCCATAGCCCTGTCATTGTAGAAGCGTTTAGGCTTGTGTGCAAGGGGAGCTTAGCCTACGTACACCCGGGCGACTCTCTTGGACAGCGCGGTGAGCACGACTTCAATGAAGTTCGCTCCGATCCTACGCGCGATCTCCTCGGCAGGCATCTGCGGGCCGATCAGTTCAACCTCGTCTCCAAGCTTGATATCCGGGATATCCGTCGCGTCGACAGTAGTCTGGTCCATAGAGATCGCGCCGACCATCGGCGCGCGCTTGCCGTGAATCACGACCTCACCCACGTTGGCTAACAGCCAGAATATGCCGTCGGCATACCCTACGGGGATTGTAACGATCTTCGATGTTCTTTGAGTCTGGAAGCGCCGGCCGTAGCCAATGAAGCTCCCCGCAGGGAGTTCGTTCATGGTGACGATCCAGGTGCGCACTCGCAAGATGGGCTTGATCGGCTCGGTCCACGGACGCTGCACCTCGGGATAGCCGTACAGCAAGATCCCCGGACGGACCATATTGTAATAGCCCGTCGTCACCTCGCTCTCGTATTGGATAAGCCCAGAGCTGTTTGCAATATGGCGCAAGGAGGGCAGGATTCCCTCGCGGTCGAGCTGAGCCAACAGATCGTTGAAGATGCGAATCTGCTGGCGCGTATAGCGCTGGTCTTCTTCTTTCTCGCTGTATGCGCAGGCAAAGTGCGAGAAGATCCCGACGAATTCTAGGCTAGGCATCTGGGCGATGGCACGGCAGAGCTTCAGCGCATTCTGGGGGAGAGCGCCGTTGCGCCCCATCCCCGTGTCGACCTTTACTTGGACGCGAACTCGTCGGCCTTGGCGGTGCGCCTCGGCAGCGAGCGCCTGCGCAAACTCTAAGCTCGAGATCGTAATATCAACGTCGGTGCGCACCAGCTCCGGAATATGCGCAAGCCGCGAAGACGAGAGAATGAGAATGGGGCTCTTGATCCCAGCTTCACGGAGCTCTAGAGCTTCGCCGATATTTGCGACGCCAAAGTAGTCGATCCCCGCGCGCTCAGCGGCTTGAGCTACTCTTACGGCGCCATGCCCATACGCGTCGGCCTTGACGGGAAAGAGAATCTTTATGTGCTCCCCCACCCTCGCGCGCACCGTCGCGATGTTGCGCACAAGCTGGTCAAGGTCTATGAGCGCTTCAGCCATATATGGGCGCATAGCACCGAGAGTATACTCTCTCAAGCAAGCCATCCCAAGAGAGCGCGACCCTTGTTTCCCAGACCAACTCCCTCAATGAGACTGGACGCTTGTCTCCTCTCAAGGCGCGTCTTCCCCATACAATCGGTCTCGCCCCCTCACCCTTGCTCGGAGAGGGGCTGGGGGTGAGGGTAACTCGATGAAGGTCATTGGAATCTTAGGTGGCATGGGACCAGCCGCAACGGTCGAACTCTTCCGACGGATTGTTGCCTTGACTCCCGCGCAGCGTGATCAAGACCACATTCCCATCGTGATCGATAATAACCCAAAGATCCCTGATCGCGGGCTATTTATTTTGCATGGGGGTCCCGACCCACGACCGGCGCTCTGCCGTAGTGCCAGAAGATTAGAGCGCCTGGGGGCAAGCTTCATCGCCATGCCATGCAATACGGCTCATGTCTTTTTGCCCTATCTCAAGAAAGCTGTGCGTATCCCATTTCTTGACATGATCGCCGAGACAGGACAAGTCATCGCTGAGAGCACCGTCGGGCTCTTGGCGACAGAGACCACTATACGCACAGGGCTCTATCATGCCGTATGCTTTGCCCGCGGCATAGGGGTGCTTGTGCCCTTTGCTCACGATCAAGCGCGCGTGATGGAGATCATCTATGCGATCAAAGGGGGCTCGTTTGCTGTGGAGATGAAACGGGATTTGCGTGCGATTGCGGCGCGTCTGCGCAAGCGCGGGGCACAAGCTCTGATCGTCGGCTGCACGGAGCTCTCCCTCATCATAGGCCATGGCGATTTCGACGGACCCATCTATGACGCTTTAGATATCTTAGCGCGTGCAGCAGTGCGCGAAGCGCTTCAGCACGAGATGCGCCAGATGCCGCAGCTTCTCAAAAAGAGCCTGATAAAGATCAAAACAATGGCGAGCAAGATTAGCACGAGTATCGCCGAGAGCACCTGACGCATGCGCATACGTTCTGCTCCCCATTGTAGCAGCGGGGACTTGACAAGAGAATGGCATTGAGGTGAAAATCGAGCTATGGTTTTAAATTGGGAATTGACCATACGCCTTGTAGTAGCGGCGATCTTGGGAGGGCTGGTGGGATGGGAGCGTGAGCGGGCTCAACGTCCTGCGGGGCTGAGGACGTATATGCTGGTCGCGGTTGGGTCTGGGCTGTTTACAGTGCTCTCCGTCACTGGCTTTGGGCCGGACGCTGATCCTGGACGCTTAGCTGCGAATATTGCTGTGGGAATCGGGTTTTTAGGGGCAGGCACGATCTTTCGCGAGGGGGAGGTCATCCGCGGATTGACGACGGCTGCAGGGCTCTGGACAGTGGCGGCGATCGGAATGGCAGCAGGACTCGGGCAGTATCTTCTCGCCACGATCTCCACGGTGATCGTGCTGGTGATCCTGGCAGGCGTGCGATTGTTAGAGACGCATAAGAACTCGCGCTAGCGCTTGCGACTGAGCGCTATCCCATCGCGCACAGGCACGATGATCGTCTCCAGGGCCGGATGGGTGTGTATATATCGATTGAACTCTTGAATAGATCGTGTCGTCTCATCGGGATTGGTCTGGACAACGCGACCGCTCCAGAGGACGTTATCGGTTACGACCAGGGCGCCTCGGCTTAGCTTGGGAAGAGCTAGATCCAGAAGCATCTTATACTGATGCTTGTCGGCGTCAAGGAAGAAAAAGTCGAATCTCCCACGCAGTTTGGGAAGCCAGTCTACGCCGTCACCGACTAAGACGTGGACGCGGCGAGTTAGGCCAGCTTCAGCCAGGTTACGCCGTGCTTCCTGGGCGATCTTCTCGTCACGTTCTATAGTAATGACGCGTCCGGGGGCACAGGCTCGGGCCAGCCAGATCGTCGAGTATCCAAGAGCTGTACCGATCTCTAGAATCCTTCTGGCGCGGCTGAGGCGCACTAGAAGATAGAGTAATCTTCCCACAAGGGGACCAATGATGGGGATATCGCGCGTGTCGGCCTCTTGCTCCAAGCGTATCATCAGGGGATCGCGCGGAGGCACAAGCTCATAAAGATATTGCTCGATGTCGGGAGAGGTGATGCCGTTCATAGCGAGCTTTAGTCTAGCGTGTCAGTGTCCTCTCTGCAAGAGATCACTCAAGCTGATCGAGGCGATACTCTTTGTCTCCCAAAGTTAGAATCGGTGAGTAAAGAGCGCGATTCTATACGTGGGCGTCGGGCCTTGGAGGACAGTCGCGCCGATGTTATACCCGATCGTCGCCCCAAGGGCAGCCATCGTCACCGGATTGACAACGAGCGAGAGGTCTGTGGGTTCGACTACCCAGTTGCCCGCGACCGCCGCGCCCACAAGTGTCCCCAGAACGCTTCCGACGAACGCTAACAGCACGTTGCCCTGGATGCCAACTAGGGTCCCTGCTAGGGCAACCCCAAGAAACGTAGCTCCCGGAGGGATCCCTAGATTTGGACCGACTATCAAAGAGATGAGCGTTGTGCCCAGCTCGCAGGAGCGTCGTTCCGGTTGTGCCGGTGGGCATGGTTGCATCAGTGAGAGCGTCCAATAGGTCGCATAGAAGCCTAAGCCGCCTCCTAAGATCGCCCCTTGCACTCCAAAGAGAAATTCGAGTACGATATAATCGGTTGGCTGCGTCGGGCGCTCTGCGCGCCCCTCTGCAGCAGGTAAGGCCATCAGCATTGCCAGGGCGAACACACAGATCTTCTTAGAACAGATCATAGTTTGCTGTGATCGTCAGGCCTTGAGTCCACTCTTCAAAGTCGCTTGCCAGCGTGAATTCTAGCTGCACCGCGAGATTGAGATTTGCCTGCACTTGAAACGTCAAGCGCAGATCGATGCTCTGAATGTCTAAGGGGGATCGAGCTTTGAACTGCGTGCGCACAAAGTTATATGTTGCTTGAGCGTCTATCGTCTCAGTGATGCGGAAGGAATAATGCGCTTGCGCGATGAGCACGTAGTCTTCTAAAAGACCGAGTGAAGAGCCAAAACGCAAGCTGCTCTTGAACTGTGAGCGTGGCGCCGGGGCGAGTGCGTACTCAAACGACGCTAAGGTGAGCCAATCGCGCGTTTCTCCTTGTGGGGCGAGCAGTTCATAGCCCAGCCCCAGCCGTAGCTCCCAGCCGCAAAGCTTCTCGTCAGCCGTCTCATTGATGATCTCTTCGATGCGCAGAAGCGCCACAGCGCCGAGCTGCCCGTGAGGGACGAACCCCGTCGCTTCGATGATCTCTTCTAATCGCTGCACAAGGCTTGCTAGATCTGGAAATTCAGCGCGCCGCCCGATGGTGTCAGCAAGCTCAAAGATCACGGTTGCGGGCAACGGCGCGGAGATCGCTTTTAACCCTAAAAGACGCTCTTGGATCTTGAGGGCTTTTGAGAGCGCCGTGACATCTTTAAAGCGCCCGTAGCCCAAGCCTGCGGAGACCCGTAGCCCAGGGCTGACGAACGTCGTGGCCCCTTGAGTTTCCGCGCCGATGAAGCCGAAGAAGTTCGTCTGCGCTATATACGCTCGGAGATTGAGTGTGCCGTCGGCTTGGTAGGTAAACGCGTCTTTAGTCAGGTCGAGCTTCAGGGTGGCCTGTTGAGAGAGTCCAAAAGTCGGGGCATCGAGCACGCGTGAGAACGATGCCCGCACACTCCCTGAGTTGACGTTGTCGCGATTGTCTGCAAATTGATCGTTATAGTAGCGATAATTCGCAGACAGTTTTAAGTCTCGAAACTCACTGCGTGGCGGCGTGTACCCACAGAGAGGCCCCAGGCGTGGTTGCGCAAAGACGCCCTCCGTGCCGCAGACTATGAGGGCTATGAGAATCGCAAAGAGTTTTTTCATAGTGTGTAAGGTATTTTACTCAACGCGGAGCGGGTGTCGTCAAATCCCTGGACGAAAGGCGACGGATTTGGTAAAACTGGGAGCAGAATGTTGAAGAGATTTTTTGTTCTTTGGGGCGTTGTCTCTCTTGTTATAGGAGGAGGTGTGCTCGGCTGGCTGTGGTGGACGACACAGTCAAAGTCACCTCTAAGCACCACGGCGCTGCCGCCAGCGCCACCGTTGTCTGAGCCCTCGCCAATCCCGAGGTCAGCACCGGAATCCCCCACCCAGGTGGAGGAGGTTCCTCTCACAGTGACGTCTGGAGTGGTTGACAATGGAACGCTGGTTATTGATATTCGTGGCCAGCGCATCGGCACCGAAGACTATACTCTTGAGCGTCGCGAGCATGGCGAGCTGGTCCTGCGCTCGCAGGGCAAGCTCCAGTTCAAAATCGCTTGGTTTGATGTTAAGGCAACGTTCGAACAAGTCATAACGTTCACAGCACAACGTCGCCCTATGAGCTATCAGCTGGCATTAGACGGTCCCATGGGGATCGGCCGGCGGAGGGTAAGTGCGAGCTTCGGCGCGACGGCGGGCATAGTCACCGACGGCGAGCGCCAGAGTGAGATCGCTCTTTCCGAAGAGCCGTTTTTGGTGCTGGGCATGTTCAGTTCTTATGCGATTCTGCCCTTGTGGGCTACACCTGAGGCTCCGCAGAAGCTCAAGGTCGTCACTCTCCGGGGCGACCGTCGCGACCAGCGTGACATTTGGGTGGTCTTGGAATACGTCGGCCCTGTCACCCTATACGATGCGCAGGGGAATTCTTTTGAAGCAGAAGAATATCTGCTTAAGGGCGAGCGCCTCACGCTGAAGTTCTATCTCACCGCGAAGCGACTGCTAGCGTTATACAACGACACGCAAAAGAACGAGGAGAGATTTCTTATCTATCGGAGCGATCTCTTCCCCCAAGGGTTTACCATGCCTCCTGCACACAACTAGTCTCTCTGAAAGTGTTCTCCTGCTCAGGCAGCAGGGCATCGAAGAGGTGACAACGGTTCTTGACCCCACGAAATCACGGTGCTATGGATAGAGTTATGGAGGGAGGAGATTGTGGGTGAAGGGCATGGTTCGTGCTCTGTGGCTCAGTGTGATAGTGGGTGTTGGAGCTTGTCTTTTAGTTCTGTGGGCGTATGCGCAGCTTCAGGGCGGTGGGGGAAGCCCCCTCTCACCTGAGATCTTAGGAGTGGATCTGTGGCCGGTAATCCCGGCTGATGGGAGTAAGACGTTTGGAGCGGTGCGCTTTCGTGATACCGATGGGGATATTATTCAAGCGCGGTTCGACGTCGTGGAGGCTGTCGACTTCGCGCCATTCAGTTTTAACCCCAAGGTGAAGGGACAAACAAGCGGGAGCTTCCCGTTCTTCGTCTTTTCGAAGATCCCTCAAAAAGTCCGGTTACGCCTCACTTTGATAGACGAAGCGGGCAATCGGAGCCTCCCTGTGGAATTCAGCTTCGAAGCCGTCGTGCTCATCACCTTCTTGGGGAAGTGGGGGACGCGCGGGACGGGAGAAGCTCAATTCAATGGGATTTCGCATCTAGCGCTCGATGGGCGTGGAAACGTTTATGTGACTGACTTCGGCTTAGATAAGGTGCAGAAGTTCACCAGTGATGGGAAATTTCTCTTACAATGGGGTGGGCGCGGCACGGGCAATGGCCAGCTCACTGGGCCGTTAGGGATTGCTGTAGACTATCAGGGCCATGTCTACGTCGCCGACGCGGGGAATCAAAGAATCCAGAAATTTACTGAGAGCGGGGCTTTTCTCACGAAGTGGGGCAGCTTGGGCATAGGCGAGGGGCAGTTCAGCTTCCCTACGGGAGTAGCCACGGACCCTGTAGGGAACGTCTACGTCGCTGACAGAGTCAACAATAGAATTCAAAAGTTCAGCCCCACAGGCGTGCTGATTGCGCGCTGGGGGATGTTCGGCCAAGCGGAGTCGCAATTCAACGCGCCCAACGATATTGCCGTAAGTAATCGGGGTATCGTCTATGTGCTCGATACGGGCAATGGGCGGGTGCAGAAATTTATGTCCGACGGGTCATATTTAGGACAGTGGGGTTCTATCGGGGATCGTCCCGGGCAGTTCCAAGCGCCGATGGGGATTGCTGTGGACGCTCACGGCTACGTCTACGTCGCTGACACAGGGAATGACCGGATTCAAAAATTCTCTGCTGATGGGGCGTTTATCGTGAAGTGGGGCAGCTTAGGAGCCGGTGACGGTCAATTCGATCAACCTGTGGACATTGCTGTTGATAGCGACGGGATCATCTACGTCGCTGAAGCGGGAAACCATCGCATTCAGAAGATCAAGTTCAAGTGATCCCTGCTTGGTCTTGAACAGAGCTGGATTTTGTGAGCAGATACCCTTGCAAGATCAAGACAGCAGCGAGGGTGTCGCGCTTGGCCTTACGCTTTTTGCGACTCAGATTGGCTTGGAGCAACACGCGCTCGGCCTCAACGGTCGTCAGACGTTCATCGAACGTCGAGACAGGGAGTTTTAAGTGTTCTTCGAGCAGTCTCTTAAATTCGAGAGCTTGCTCGGCCTTGGGCCCCAGCGAGCCGTCCATATTGACGGGCAGGCCCAGCACAATCTCGGTGATCCGATACTGAGCAACCAGATCGCGCAAGAATTGTAGATCGCGCTCGCAATCCGTGCGTTCATAAACGGCGAGTGGGCTGGCGAGCGTGTGGCTCTCGTCGCTGAGAGCTAATCCGAGACGCTTCTCACCGAAGTCTATGCCGAGTATGCGGCCCATCGCCCAGAGCTTAGAGCATTTCTCATGCACGTGCAATGTCGGTATACTGTATCCCAAGGAGCGTGAGCGCTATGGCTATTGAGACACTCGCTGAAGCCGTCGCGGCCAGCGAAACGTGGATCAGCGTCTGGCACGACACGAACGAACACGAAGTCTACGTGCAGTACGGCTATGTCGATATCAGTATGCCCGTGGAGGACTTTGAGGACTTCGTGGAGACGCTCGTCGAGGCACGACAGAAGCTCAGTCAACCGAAGAAGAAGCGCTAGAAACTCCAGACGGCTCCAGGCAGACGAGCGAAGAACTCGCTCAACGCGATAAGTAGCTGTAAGAGCAGTCCTTCAAGCCCCCCAATCATGTGAGCGACGATGGACACTGGGAACGCGCTGGCGATCAGCAAAAATATCCCGCCCCACAGGGCAATCGTCGCCACCGGGACGATCACCAAATTCCCTAAGATCGCGCCCCAGAGATAAACTTGGTGAAAGTGATACGCCAACACTGGTGCGACCGCAAGCTGCGCGGCCAGCGTCACGAGTATAAGCGAGAGTCCCGGCGGGGCTACTCGGAGTGGCTTCGTCTCATCCTTTGGAGGGCGCGGGACAAGTCCTAGGCGTTCGATCAACGGTGGCCAGACGTAGAGCATAGCCAGCACAATGCCCAATATGCCAGCGAAGCTCAGCTGAAAGCTTACATCAAAGAGCGCTTCGGGATCGAGGAGCAGAATCGCTAGAGCTGCCGTCGCTATGCTTTGTAAGGGATCGGCCCAGCGTTTGAGGATCCAGCCGCGCTCTGCAAAGAGAAACCCTATGGTCAGAAAGAAGAACATCGCCGTCGCGCGCAACAGGCTTACCTCAAAGCCCACTACCAGTAGATAGACGATCACGACCGGTGCAGCGAGAAAGTAGAGCTTCGTGAAGCTGAAGCCCCACCAGCTCACGAGAAGGGCGAGCAACGCCAGGATCATCCCAAGATTGGCCCCAGAAGCGACAAGCACGTGCATCACCCCGGCGTCGCGGAAGCTCGCTTCGATCTCTTTGGGGAGGCTCTCGCGCTCGCCAAAGAGCAAGCCCTTCAGAAGCGCGCTCTGTTCAAAAGAGAGATAGCGCTCAATTTGAGCGAAGAGCTTCTGACGCAGCTCGTAGCCCCACTGCAAAAAGAGCGATCCCTGGCGGCGCGCCACGACCTGGACTTGGCTCTCGCGATAGATCCAGATGACGCCCCAGATGTCACGACGTCGTAAATACTCGCGATAATTAAAGAGTCCTCCTTCAGGGGGCACGCGCACCGGCGCGCGGATGATCAGCTCGTCGCCATAGTGAATCTGAAAATATTCGGGATCGCGGGTGTGATCGTAGAAGATCTGAAGATACCCTGGAGCATGGTGCGGCTTGAGCACGAAGCGCGAACGCTCTGGACCGTGATCGGGGTAGCTGACGACGATGCCCCGTATATGCTGAATTTTTTCAGCGTGTTCGTAGAGTCTTTCTGCGGGGAAGCGCGCGTTGGTGTAGAGCAGAGCGCCGAGGGCCGTGCAAGTGAGCAGCGTGCAGAACGTGCTGAAGGGACGCAGCTTCTGGCTGAAGAGACTCGCGATAGTCACAGTGAGCACGAGCGCTGTCAGCGCCGCGAGCCAGACGAACGAGCACTCCCACGTGTGCGCTATGAAGATGCCCAAGGCGAAGAAGACCAAGACGACAAGCAGGGGACGGCGGCGGAATTTCGGATGTTGAGGGTACATAGGTATAGCAAGTCAACACCGAGTAGGCGCGATCACAGGTCTTGGTCTGGCTCTATATTTAATATTCGCCGCGCAGGCCATCAGAGCAAACCATCTTGCTCCATTATAGCAGATAGAGTAGCAGCCTAAGGCGGGTTGGCCCTGCTCGATCAGGATCGTGCCACGGCGATAGGAGACCGGGCGCAGAGAGGGAGTATCGTCTTTATCGAAGTGATGGAGCACGCACCATTCATGCTGGCAGAAGGGCTGAGACTTGGTGCGCTTTGGGGTATCTGCGAATTTGATGGCCATAGTACACCCCCTCTCGTTTGAATCACGGAAGGCACGGAGAATCACTGAAAGCGCGGAAGATTACTTCCGTGTCATCTGTGGCTCTTCGGCGCTCTCCGTGATTCTGCTTTTCGCTTCGAGTTCGTCTAGGTACTTCTCGACGGCCTCAAGAACCAAGAAGTTCAGCGATCGTTTCTGCTCCCGCGCGATTTTTCTGAGGCGCTCCAGCAACTGCTTGTGGCGCTTCTCTTTAGGGATATAGACTGTGAGTTGCCAGGACGTCTCGCCGTTGCTTCGTCTCACCGTCCCACCTCATTATACTTCACTTAAGTTTACTTTTGAAGTCCCTGGCTCGACCTTAAGCTCGCTTAAACTTTTTCTTAATCTTGCTTAAGGTTTTTCTTAATCTAGATTAAGTTCAAACTTAAGCAAGCCCAAACTTTTTCTTAATCTAGCTTATGGTCAGGGGAGGGGAGTCGTGCTAGAGTGAAGGCGCAGCGTGCGATCCATGACAGGGAGCGAAAGCGAGCGTGGGCGGGGTGCCGTGTACCGGGGATGGCCCACGGGGAGCCCCGCACCCCGCCCAAGACTCAACTCACGGGAGGTGAGAGCTATGACGTGAGCAGAGACACGGAGTAGCAGACAAATTAAATCTCAAATCACCCATAAAAGGAGGAGATACGAATGTTCAAGAAGAATCTCAAGCTGCTGGCGACGATGGTGGGATTAGTAACGGTGTTGGTGACTGTACTGGTGCTACCAGGTACAACACAACAAACGCAGCTCTCCAGAGCAAGTATCCTAAACGCCATCCAAGCAGCTATGGGGGCTCAATTAACAGCCGCCGTTGGAGAGCAGCTTGCCCTGGATGCTGCGGTTTTCTTTTCCAACTATTATGGAAGCACCTGGGCTTTTGTACCTCCTAGGTTTCTAGGGTCACCAGAGGTTTATGCCTACTACATAAAAGCTCTCGAAGATTTAAAAGCAGGCAAGGAGGTTGAGCTTTTGCTAGGTGGCTTCTACATTTCTGAAGCGACACCTAAGGGTTTGGCTCCCGGTTTCTATCTCGTCAGAACAATTAATAAGGATAAAGCCGTGCTCCTTTACAATGAGGAAGTGGTAGCTGAGCTACCTATAAGTCTTAGACGTATTTCTCTAGAGGAACTCACTAGTATCATGAACATTGGTGGTTTCCCAGAGCCTTTCCCAGCTGAGAAGCAAATTCCTGTTATCGTACTAGCAGGTATACCAAACCCGGTTTTCAACGGTGGAGGAACTGCTGGGCCCTTGCCACCGTCACCTCCGTCACCTCAACCTCCACCGCCCCCGCCGCCTCCACCGACATGGCCGTGGAAGCACTATGTTCCTGGCCAAATCTGCTTTAGCGTCCCTGTGCTCCCCTTTGTCGAATGGGATATAGTATGTATAGATCCCTAGAGTGTAGATAGGATCGTAAAGAGAGGGGATACAAACAGTAGTTTGTATCCCCTCTCTTGCACCTTTGCTCAGCTTAAAATAGAATAAGATTTATGAAGTCGCTTCTATGGATGTTAGGAAAAATCTTGATATTTCATGTTATTATGATCGTTAGCGAGTTACCTTTTATACCCTTGCATCTTCTCATCTTTATATTATTAACCCATATTTGCGGATTCCCTCAAGAGCTGCTTCTAGAGGAATGGAAGTTAAGAGCCGATAAAAGCGCTCCCTGGACGGTAGCTGGAGCCGTAATACTGGCTTCATGGATCATGGCTCGTTTTTTCGATAAGAGACCCTTGGCATCTCTAGGATTGAAGCTCCATCAGAGTTGGTGGAAAGAATTGATGTGGGGAATATCCCTCGGCACAGGTCTCGTAGTATTTCTTGTAATTGGATTACTAGCTTTAAGGTTGTTGCCGCTTGATGTTTTTCTTCAAGGGATTTTTAGCGAACATCGCTTGGAGCAAGAGCGAGGTAGGATCGAAGTAGCTCTATGCTTAGCGTTACCATTCAATGCTGGAGTAGTGGTTTTCGAAGAGGTAGGAGCTCGAGGATATATTTTCCAAACCTTGATAAGGGGGATTGGATTAGCTCCAGCTATTCTCCTAACGTCATTGTTGTTTGCAATAGGTCATAAACCATATCCATGGGCTCCTCTGTATGCTGGATTAGGTGGCTTGTTAATGGCCCTTGCCATATGGAAAACAAAATCTTTATGGTGTTCTATAGGGATTCACTTCGCTTTTAATTATTTGCACTATTTACTCAGGCTTCAGTATCTAGGCTGGCAATCAACAATAATACTAGCTATCGGTGTGGGATTAGTTATTGTGGTCATAATGAAGTTTTTCAGACCTGATTCGCAAATGGAAGCTTTGTGGCGGCAGTATGTGCCGGTTGCGCAGCCGTGGGCGCAGCTGAAGAGCTGGTGGGCGAGGCGCAAGCAGGCTCCACAAGACCAGACGCCCCCAACACACTGAAAGACACCAAGCGCTCCAGACGCTGGAGCGGGCGGCGGGGGGCGCCTTAAGAGAACTGAGCACGCCGAAGGCGATGCCGCCCTGGCTCAATGACCGCGAAGCATCCGCGCAGATCTTCTTCCCCGTGCTCAGCTAAGAATCGCTCTAACTCCCTATGCACGGCTTCCACCGTCTCTGGGGCTATGCGCAGCAAGATCACCCCGCTATGCTCGCGATGCCTCAGAAAGACTAAGCTCCCATACCCCTTGTCCCGCGTCACCAGCACCCGCCGCTGCTGGTGCGCATATACCAAGAGCTGCTCATCGGAAGCGCTTTCTAATCCCACATCCGCGGCGCGCTGCACCTCATGCCCTAAGGCACGAAGAAAATTTACGGTCACCTGCCAGACATCTTGGTCGCTTAAGAAGCGCATGAGGACTAGCTGGCGACGTGGATCTCCTCGGATTTGACGAGCTCGGTGGCGTAGCGCACGCAGGCTTGGATGTCTTCTTCGGTCAGGTCAGGGTAATACTCCGTAACGATCTGAGAGAAGGGGATGCCCGCCTGCACCAGCTCCAGCACACACCAGACGGGGATACGCGTCC
>JANXCC010000012.1 GCA_025060395.1 Candidatus Bipolaricaulota bacterium
CGCGCCACAGGGGGCAAGACGAAGGACTGGTGGATAGTGGGCCTACGGCAGAGCGTGGCATTGGTGCAGAAGATCGCACTGAGGGAGAGCTTCACCCCCGGTGGGTCGAAGCTCAACGCAAGGCGGCTCAGTCCCTCCGTAAACGACTGCTGCACCGAGCTCCAAAAGACCCAGGTGCTCTGTGCGGTGATCTCGCCGATCCTCAGCTCGGTGATCCCAACCGTGCTGAGCAAATCAAGCTGGCCGTTGAAGTTCCATGTCAATTGGAAGTTCAGCCCCCACGGGGCGAGGCGTCCGCTCTGGCGCACTTGCACAAAGCAGAGCACCGAAGTGACATCCCAGTCGTCTTCATCAATGAAGCCGTCGTTATCGTCATCGGTGTTGTTTTGAGGGTCTTCGGCGAACCAACCGTCGTTATCGTTGTCGAGCTGGTCTATCATGCATTGGAAGCGATTGGGGCCGTCTTCGGGGCCGTAGTTGGTCAGATCGAAGTGGAACTCAGCGAGAAGATCGTGGCGCACTCCGGCGATCACGAGATTCTTGATGAAGAGCTTCTCTTCTTCGGGGTTTTGCAGTCCCCCTCCGGTGACCATGGCGTTGTAGAAGCGTTCGAGGGGCTTGCACTCGCCAAAGCAGGCCAAGCCCTGCTTGGCACCGAGCCATAGCTCGCCGCGCACTAGAACCCCGCTGACGGTCTGGCCTTCCAGATACGCTATAATCCCTGAAGCCGAGAAATCAACAAAACTGCATAAAACTCTATCGATAAAGTTGATGATTCTCAAGATATTGAAGTTGGCAAATAGCATTCGCGCCCCCAGGTAGAGCTCTCCCAACTTTAAAGACGCATCCACAATATTCCGCTGGAATTGTACGGGAAGTTCTAGCAGATGAGGAATAAAGAATACCCTACAAATCGCGGCAAAACGCGCGCTAAGAGCTTCAACCCATCGGGCCAGAGCGAGATTCTGCGCCACAGTATGGATCGCATTCGCTCCAAAGAACCGATGCCATGGGAGGATACCAAAATCGGGATCTAAAATATGGGCGTACAATCCGCCACTCAAGGGCAACGATGAGAGATCTGGGGTATTACACGCCTCTTGAGTAAGCGGCACTGGGGCGGTCAAAAGGCACCAGCGCAGTCGTCCGAACTGATCGCGCAGCTCTTCAAATTCAAAGAACGTGGGCGCGAAGATCGTCGTGTTGCGCAGGGTCAACGCGCCCAAGGTGAAATCGAGCACAAAGCTTTGGAATTCTACTCCCCGAAACGTAAACGCTGTGGTGCTGGTAACTTCTAAGCCACTGATGGAAAACGTGAGGATGAGATCGGCCTCGAACTTGACGTCTACAAGATCGACCTTGCTGGCTGGGTCTTCGCCCTCTCGGCTAATCCCATGCTGAGGGTAGAAGACGACCTCTGTTGAGAAGCTGCCGCTTATCGGAGCAGCCCGTAAGCCATAGGGAGAGACGCTCAAAAGGGCAAGCGCGCACAAAAACGACAGAGAGATTGTGAAGAAGAGCTTTTTCATCCAAATACGCCTCCTTCACGTTTTGTAATGATTATAACACTCAAAAATAGGGAATGTCAAGTGGTAATTGCGAGTGAAAAGATTTTTTTATAATGTATTATGCTAGATAAAGCTTTTGGAGGGACTTTACTCCAATCGGCGCAGCACGATCGCCGAGCTGTGCCCGCCAAACCCAAACGAATTCGAGAGCGCCACGCGCACCTTGGCGGGACGAGCTTTGTTGGGAACGTAGTCTAAATCACACTCTGGGTCGGGATTCTCTAAATTGATCGTCGGCGGCAAGAGCCCGCGATCTAACGCCATCAGCGTAGCAATTGCTTCGACAGCCCCCGCCGCCCCAAGCAAGTGCCCAATCTGCGACTTCGTCGAACTCACTGCGAGCTTGTACGCATGCGCACCGAATAGCCGTTTAATCGCCCGCGTCTCGCTGACGTCCCCCAAGGGGGTCGCCGTCCCATGCGCGTTGATATAGTCGACTTCTTCGGGGCGGACGCCCGCGCGCTTCAGCGCCATCTGCATGGCTTTGCGTGCGCCCTCGCCGTGCTCGTCAGGAGCCGTGATGTGCCCCGCATCGGCAGTCATCCCGATGCTCGCCAGTTCCGCATAGATATGGGCGTCCCGCGCCCGCGCGTGCTCTAGGCTCTCTAAGATCAAAATGCCCGCGCCCTCACCCATAACGAAGCCGTCCCGGTCTCTATCAAACGGGCGCGAAGCTCTTTCGGGAGCGTCGTTGCGGCGCGAGAGCGCCCCTAGCTGATCAAACCCAGCAAAGGCCAAGGGATGCATGACGGATTCCGCTCCGCCACAGATCATCACATCGGCATAGCCATAGCGAATCGCATCTGCAGCAAGTCCGATAGCGTGATTCGAGCTGGCACAGGCCGAGACCGCTCCGTAGGTAGGCCCGCGCAGCTCCCATTCTATAGAGATCTCTCCGGCAACAGCGTTGGGCATAAACATTGGGACGAAGAACGGGCTCACCCTACTGGGCCCGCGCTGTATGAAGAGATCGTAATTTTCCGTGAGCGCCTCAATGTTGCCGATCCCCGTCCCCACGACGACCCCCATGCGATCCCGATCTTCTCTTGCAAGATCGAGGCGTCCGTCTTCGAGGGCGAGTTTAGCTGCTGCCAGGGCCAACTGAGAAGCCCGTCCCAAACGGCGCGCCCGCTTCTTATCCATAAACTGGAGGGGGTCGAACTCCCGGATATACGCGCCAATCTTCACAGGTATATTCGTAAGATCAATGATATCGTCTACACGAGTGACCCCGCTCTGAGCGGAGGCCAAGCCCTCCCAGAAGGCTTCCTTGCCAACTCCTATAGGGGTGATAACCCCAATCCCGGTGATGACGACGCGCCTGGGCTCACCCATAAACTTTGGCTATAATAACCCATAAGCTCCTAGGGAGCAAACCCTCTTGCTCTAATACCAACGGTGTGCTATTCTTTGTGCACAAGGGAGGAGCCAGTGGCATGGAATTGCCCAAAGCTTACGATCCGAAGAGAGCTGAAGAGAAGTGGTACGCTTTCTGGGAATCGCGCCATTACTTTGACGGCAACGTGAATGGGAGCAAAAAGCCCTTTGCTATAGTCATTCCGCCGCCCAACGTCACCGGGGGACTGCACATGGGCCATGCTCTCAACAATACTCTCCAAGATATTGTGATTCGCTATAAGCGCATGGACGGTTATGAAGCGTGTTGGTTCCCCGGGACTGATCATGCGAGCATCGCGGTGCATGTGCTGATCGAAAAGGGGTTGGCCAAGCGTGAACTCGACGATCTCCTTCAAGCTATCGGCTACCCTCTCCCGCCCGATAAGCGCCCCCTGACGCGTTATGACCTAGGGCGGGAGTATTTCGTGAAGTTGGGATGGGCGTGGAAGGAGCGCTATGGCTCGCGGATTCGCGAGCAGTTGCGCGCGCTGGGGTGCTCGTGTGATTGGCGGCGCGAAAGCTTTACCCTCGATGAAGCGCGGAGCCGAGCCGTCATCGAGGTCTTCGTGCGGCTCTACGAAGAGGGCTTCATCTATCGTGGCGATAGACTGGTCAACTGGTGCCCGCGTTGTCAGACAGTGCTCTCGGACCTAGAAGTCGAGCGCGAGGAGATCGAAGGCCAGCTCTATTATATTCATTATCCCTTGGCAGAGGGAGAGGGCTTCATCACCGTAGCGACGACGCGCCCCGAGACGATGCTCGGCGACACCGGCGTTGCTGTCCATCCGAACGATGAGCGCTACCAGGAGCTGATCGGGAAGTTGGTGATCTTGCCCCTAGTGGAGCGAAAGATCCCAATCATCGCTGACGAGGCGGTCGATAAAGACTTTGGCACCGGCGCGGTGAAAGTCACCCCAGCCCACGACCCAGAAGATTTTGAGCTCGGTCGTCGTCACGGCCTCAAGGTCATTAATATCTTCAAGGCCGACGCGACGACCAACGAGAACGCTGGGCCGTATAGGGGCTTAGATCGTTACGAAGCGCGTCGACGTATTCTAGACGATCTGAAGGCGCAAGGGCTCCTGGAGCGCACGGAAAAGCACATTTACGCCGTGGGCCACTGTCAGCGATGCCACACTGTGATTGAGCCCTTGATCTCGACGCAATGGTTCGTGCGCATGAAGGAGCTCGCTGAGCCAGCGATCAAGGTGATCGAGGCCGGGGAGATCCAATTCATCCCGGAGCGCTGGACGAAGGTCTATTTCGATTGGATGCGCAATATCAAAGACTGGCCTATCTCCAGACAGCTCTGGTGGGGGCATCGGATCCCTGCATGGCACTGCGCTGCCTGCAAGGCGATCACGGTTGCTCGGCAAGCCCCAGCAGCGTGTTCCAAGTGCGGTTCAGCCAATATTAAGCAAGACGAAGACGTCCTGGACACGTGGTTCAGCTCCGCGCTCTGGCCCTTCTCGGTGATGGGCTGGCCGGAAGAGACCCCTGAACTGAAATATTTCTACCCAACGCAGCTGCTCAGCACCGGGCACGATATTATCTTCTTCTGGGTCGCCCGAATGATCATGATGGGCCTGCACTTTATGGGGAAGATCCCATTTGAGCGCGTCTTCTTCCATCCCATCATCAAGGACGAGCGCGGCCAGAAGATGAGCAAATCCAAAGGGAACGTCATCGACCCATTGGAGATGAAAGAGAAGCACGGCATGGACGCGCTGCGCCTGACGCTCGCGGCGCTCTGTGCCCAGGGCAAGGAGATGCGGCTCTCTGTCCACGATATTGAGGGATATAAGAAATTTCTCAATAAGCTGTGGAACGCCGCGCGCTTCTCCCTGATGAACCTGGACGGGGTTCAAGCCACTGAGCTTCCGCCCAAGACGAATGCCCTAGAAGACCGCTGGATCCTCTCGCGCTTGAGCCACATCATCGCCCAAACCCGTGAGAACTTAGAACGCTATGAGTTCAATCATGCTGCGAAGGGCTTGTATGATTTCGTCTGGCACGACTTTTGCGATTGGTATCTTGAGATGGTCAAGCCACGCCTCTACGGCTCTGATCCCGCCGCGAAGGCCCAAGCCCAGGGAGTGCTGCTTACGGTGTTGATAGACATCCTTAAACTTTTGCATCCGTTTATACCATTTATTACCGAAGAGATCTGGCAACGCCTGCCGTATAAGCCCGCCGAGAGCGTAATGATCGCCCCCTATCCTCAAGCTCATCCAGAATGGAGGGACGATCAAGCCGAGCAGACAATGCAAAAGCTCCAAGCTCTCATTACGGCGATTCGAACGATCCGCTCCGAGATGAATGTGCCTCCCCAAAAGAAGGCGAAGGTCTTCATCAAGACCGACGCCATTAGCATTCAGCAGCTAGTACGGGACTATATGATATTCTTTAAGGAGCTGGCGCAAGCAAGCGACGTGGTCGTTGGGGCGAGCGTCGAGCGCCCTAAGAACGCTCCGCGGATGGTCTTAGAGTGGGCTGAAGTCTTCGTGCCCTTGGAAGGGCTGATCGATCTCCAGCAAGAGTATAAGCGCCTCTATCAAGAGCTGCGCGAGGCGCGCGCAGGTTTGGAGGCTACGTTGCGTAAACTCGACAACCCAGAATTCTTAGAGCGCGCCCCTGAGGAAGTCATCGAGAAGGAGAAGCGCAAGGCCCAGGAATTCAAGGACAAGATCGAGCGTCTAGAGCAAAACCTCAAGCTGCTGCAGGGCGCGTGAGCGCACCGTGGATCAAGCTATTGCTTATCTGAACCGATTGCCCCACACTGAAGTGAAGCCGGGGCTGACCCGTATTCGCGCGCTCTTAGAAGCCGTAGGCAACCCCCACGCGCAATTTCGCGCGGTGCACATCGCCGGGACGAATGGTAAAGGCTCCGTGGCGGCAATGCTCGCTAGCGTCCTGCAGTGTGCTGGCTATCGCGTCGGACTCTATACCTCGCCCCATTTGATCAGCCATTGCGAGAGAATCCAAATCAATCAAACTCCAATCACCGAAGCCGAGTTCGTCCAGCTGGCTGACGAGCTCATACCTATCGCTGATTCCATGATAGACACACCCACACAGTTTGAGTTCCTAACGGCGATGGCATTTCTCTCCTTTGCTCGGCATAAGATAGATATCGCTGTTATTGAAGTCGGGATAGGGGGGCGATTCGATGCGACGAATGTGATCACCCCTTCGGTGAGCGTGCTCACCAACGTTGGCTTGGATCACACTGATCTTTTGGGGAATACGGTCGAGCAGATTGCCTGGGAGAAGGCGGGCATTGCGAAGCAGGGTGTGCCGTTTGTGACAGGGGAACAGAAGCAAGAAGCGCTAAGGGTCATCGAGCGCGAGTGTGCTACGGTGGGGGCACCCCTTATTCGTGCCCGTCAGCGAGCGCGACGGAGCGATTTCACTTGGGAATATCAAGAGTTCCAGCTTGAATCCGGCCAGAGGTTGCGCTTGCAGCTGTTGGGGGGCTATCAGCAGGAGAACCTCAACATTGTGCTTGAAGCCCTGGATGTGCTGCAGCGGTCGCTCAGGCTCCCTGAAGAGGCGGTGCGAGAAGGACTTGAGCAGGCACGCTGGCCAGGGCGCTTCGAGGTCGTGCAGAGAGAACCCTTTGTTATGGTGCTCGATGGCGCTCACAACCCGCCCGCTATCCAGGCGCTGCGCGATGATCTCCGACGCTATCGTGAAAAATATTCTCTCACTAAATGCACGTTGCTCTTTGGTGTGCTCAAAGATAAAGACTATAGCACTATGGCTCAAACGCTCTTTCCTGACTTCCAGGAGATAATCTTAGTGAAGCCGGATTCGCCCCGCGCTCTTGAGCCAGAGGTGCTGCGTCGATGGGCGCCATCGAGTAAGATATATCCAGATCTAGCGACGAGCTTAGCAGCGGCGCGCAAGACACGGCCTGACTTGCTGTGCGTCACCGGGTCTCTTTACCTTGTCGGCGCGGTGAAACGCTTCTTATGAGAGATCTGCTTCCTCGTACGATCACAGCAATCGTCGCTATCGCCATTGTAGTGATGACGCTGATCGTGGGCTGGGCCTGGCGAAGCGTCTGGCCGGTAGCGGTGTTGGGAGCCTTCGTCGCTGGGGTTGCCTCATGGGAGTACGCGCAACTGCTAGAGCGCAACGGCATAGTGCTCAATCGCTTCGCCTTTGTGGGCTCTGCCGTGCTCGTGATCCTCGTTTATGGGGCCTCGGAAGCGGCATTGGGGGAGCTCGTGCTGTGGGCGGTGCTCGTCTTTCCCGTAGCGCTCTACCTCTTCGATCCAGACGCCCTCAGAAAGATCCTAGCGACGATGGGAGGGATCATCTATATCCCCTATCTGCTGCATTTCTTCTATCCCCTGTATCGAGCCGACGCTCTCTATGGGCTACTAGCCCTGGTGCTCGTGTGGGGATACGATATTGGAGCATATGTAGCGGGTTCCACGTGGGGGAGGAGTCTGCTAGCGCCGACGATCAGCCCGCGCAAGAGCTGGGAAGGGGTAGCGGGAGGCTTTCTCCTCTCGCTGACGGTCGCGGCCGTGGCACCGATCTGGCGGAATTGGTGGGCTGCGTGGCCTCACATGATCGCCCTTGCGGGGATCACCAGCGCACTCACCCAATTGGGTGATCTGTTAGAATCGCGTCTGAAGCGCTTGGCGCAGGTGAAAGACACGGGGGGCTTGATGCCCGGTCACGGCGGGGTATTAGATCGCATTGACGGGCTTCTCCTAGCGATCCCGGCGATCTATTTCTACTTTCGCTTCGTGCTCAAATGGGTCTGAAGGGAGAGTTTCATTCATGACTTCTGAGACGATTTTGCACGTAGCACACGTTCGGAAGTCCTTCAACGGCACGAAAGCTGTGGACGATGTAAGCTTCACTGTCCAGAAGGGCGAGATCTTCGGACTGCTCGGCCCCAACGGCGCGGGTAAGACAACGCTTATCCGAATGATCTTGGGAATCTTTCAGCCCGACTCTGGCGAGATCAAGTTCTCGTTCTCGCCCGATGGAAGACTGCTTCCGGAGCGCGTGGGGTATCTGCCTGAAGAGCGTGGTCTCTACGATAACAGAAGAGTCTGCGACGCGCTTGTCTTTTTAGCGAGCCTCAAGGGCATGGATGCGCATCTAGCGCGCGAGCGCGCGTTTTTATGGCTGCAGCGCCTCCAGCTCGAAAAGTATTTTTATCGCAATATTCGAGAGCTGTCCAAGGGAATGCAACAGAAGATTCAGTTTGTCGCGGCGATCCTGCATGAGCCGGAGTTCGTCATCCTAGACGAACCCTTCGCAGGGCTTGATCCGGTCAATCAGGACATCTTTCGCGAGTTGATCTTAGAGCTGAGAGCGCGGGGCACGGCTGTTCTCTTGTCAGCTCATCAGATGCACTTGGTCGAGGATCTCGTGGATAGAATCTTTCTCATCAACAAGGGCCGAGAGATTCTCTATGGCAAGCTGCGCGAGATCAAGCACAACTGGCGAGAAGACTGGGTGACGCTCGACTTTCGCGGCGACGGAGAATTTCTCAAAGAGAGTTCTTTAGTAAGATCAGCACAGATCGAGAACGGTCGGGCGCAGCTTATTCTCAAAGAGGGCGTGCGCCCTGAAGAATTTCTCGCGACTATTGTGGGGAAGATAGAGATCGAGCAGATCGCGATCCGAAAGCCCCCGCTGCATCATATCTTCGTGGAGATGGTAACACGCGGGGAAGGCCCTCACCCTGGCTCATCTGAAGAGCGGGAGAGGGGAAGGGGGTGAGGGCCATGTTGGCTGTTGCACGTTGGGAGTTTTTACAAAATCTCAAGAGCAAAGCGTTTTTGATCGCGACCTTTGTCGCGCCGCTCCTCTCGTTGAGCTTGATAGCTCTCGTGATCTGGATCGCGCGCGCTGCCGAGCGCGACGGAGCAATGCAGCTTGCTGTCTTAGATCGTGCTGGGATCTTTACTGAGCTGAGCGAGCGGCTTCAGGGTTCAGAGTATCGCGTCATGCTCTTTACGGGTTCAGAGGCTGAGCTGCCCGCGCGGATGCAGCGCGGCGAATTCGACGGCTATCTCGTGATTGAATCTGATTTCTTCCAGACTCGGCAAGCGCGCTACGTCCCCAAGCCCCGCGAAAGGCTGGGCTTGAACATTCAAGAACTGCGATCTCAGGGTGTGCCGCGTCCTGTGCGCGACGCGCTCTCGCAAATTCTCTTAGCGCAGGGCTTGCGTGAAGCGGGTCTGCCCCCAGAGCGAGCCCGTGAGCTAAGCCAAAGTGCCCAAATTACAGTGCAAGCTGCACCGGAAGCTGCGAGAGAACAGCTCAAGGCCGGGATCACCGTCAGCATAGGCTTTGCGATTATCTTGCTCTTGCTCTTTATCACGATGAACTCGATCAGTTGGATTCTGTACGGTGTGATCTCGGAGAAGCGCAATCGCGTCGTTGAGCTTTTGCTCTCTTCGATTCGGGCGCATGACTTGATGACGGGCAAGATTTTAGGGCTTGGGGGCTTAGCATTAGTGCAAGCGTTCATCTGGGCTGTTGTGGGCTTGACTATAATTTTTGTGGGCGGGCCGTATATTGGGCTGCCGACATCGGTGATCAGCCTTGCGATCTTGCCCTTCTTGGCGTGGGAGAAGATTCTCTTATACTTAGTGTACTTTGTGCTGGGATATCTCTTCTTGGCGTCGCTAACGGCAGCAGTCAGCGCCACGCTCAGCGATGACTTACAGAGCGCCAGCTCATTGGGAACGTCACTCGTCTTTCTGCCACCGATTTTACCCATTATGCTCTTTTCGCTCGTGCTGAGAAATCCTGATCACATTGCATTAAAGATTATCAGCTTCTTTCCGCCCTCGATGCCAGGGATGATGATCCTGCGCACGGCGGTCAGTTCCGTGCCGTGGTGGGAGATTCTCTTATCTGCGCTAGTGCTTGCTCTAGCGACGTATGGAATGATGCGCTTGGCAGGCAAGATCTTCCAAGTCGGGATTCTCATGTACGGCAAATCTCCGACGCTGCAGGAGCTGTGGAGATGGGCTAGAAGCTAGTTAAAGCTCCTCTTGTAGTTGTCTGAGCAGTTCCTGCGCCCGACGCGATAAGCCCTTAGGCACTTGAACTTTCACCGTAACGTACTGGTCGCCCTTACCCCAGCCCTGCAAGTGCGGGATTCCCTTACCGGGAAGCTTAAATTGCTCCCCAGACTGCGTCCCCGCCGGGATCGTTAGCTCTTCTTCGCCATAGAGCGTGGGGACTTTCACGCGCGCTCCCAACGCAGCTTGGGTAAACTTAATGGGCAGCTCAATGTAAATATCGTCGCCCTGACGCTGGAAGATCGGATGCGGACGCACCTCAACAGTAATATAGAGATCCCCCGGTGGCCCGCCTTCCAGTCCAGCGTTGCCCTCACCTGCCAGGCGCAATCGAGACCCAGTGTCCACCCCCGGCGGGATCTTCACTGAGAGCTGGCTCTCCGTCTTGACTCGCCCAGCGCCATGACAGCGATGGCACGGATGCTCTATGATCTCGCCCGTGCCGCCGCATCGCCCACAAGTGCGAATGTTCACGAAGCTCCCCAAAAGCGTCTGCTGACGATACTGGATCTCCCCACGCCCGCGACAGTCCGGACAGACCACGCGCTGCGTCCCCGGCTCGACCCCCGTCCCACCACAGACATCACACGCGATATATCTTGGGACAGTAAGCTTCATCTGCGCGCCAAACGCGGCGTCTTCGAGATTGATTCTCAAGCGATACTCTAAGTCTTCGCCGCGCTGGGCGCGGCTGCGCCGGCGCTCGCGGGTCGTCCGCGTGCGCAGCCCTTCCCCAAAGAACATATCGAAGATATCCTCCCAAGCCGAGCCGAACCCGAACTCCTCGAATGCCTCGCGCGCTCGCCGGAAGTCTCTTATATCAAAATCAAAGCGCTGCTCCGGCCCAACATGCCCAAAACGATCATACTGGGCACGTTTGTCCGGGTCGCTCAGCACTTCGTAAGCCTCGGCAACTTCTTTAAATTTCTCTGGGTCACCACCCTTGTCCGGATGATACTTCTTCGCCAGTTGCCGAAACGCTTTCTTGATCTCCTCTTGCGAGGCGTTGCGCGAGACACCTAAGATCTCATAATAGTCTTTCTTGGCCATAGGGAGCTCCCTAAGCCCTCACCCCTTTCCCGTCTAGGCGAGGAGAGGGATGAGGGCCGTTCTCTTACTTCTCATCTCTCTTCTCGTACTCTGCGTCGATGTAGTCCTTGCCACCTTGGCGCTCGGAGCTTGAGCTACCCGTCGCTTGGGCGCTGCTGGCTTGATAGATCTCGCGCCCAAGCTCCAGGCTCACTTCCTCAAGCTCCTTCATCAGCTGACGGATCTCCGCGATAGGGGCTTGCGCCTTGAGCTTCTCCTTGAGAGCATCAGCTGCACGCTGGATACGGTCGCGCGTCGCGGCGCTCACCTTGCTGCCGTGCTCCCGCAGCGCTTTCTCGGTCATATAGACCATATGATCGGCGCGATTGCGGGTTTCAACCTCTTCTGCACGGCGACGATCTTCTTCTTCGTAGCGCTTCGCGTCCTCTTGCATTCGCCGGATCTCCTCATCGCTCAAGCGCGACTGCTCCTTGATAACGATGCCAGCAGACTTGCCCGTGGCTTTGTCCCTGGCCGTCACGTGGAGGATGCCATTGACGTCGATGCTGAACGTCACGTCGATCTGAGGGACGCCGCGCGGCGCCGGTGGGATTCCCGTGAGCACGAACCGCCCAAGGGATTTATTATCGGCAGCGAACTTGCGCTCCCCTTGCACAATGTGAATCTCGACGGTGGTCTGGCCATCCTCAGCGGTAGTGAACGTCTTGGTGCGCTCGACGGGGATAGTCGTATTGCGCTCGATGATCGGCGTAGCGATGCCACCGAGCGTCTCGATCGAAAGCGTCAGCGGGGTTACGTCCAGGAGCACGATCTGATCGACTTCTCCCGCCAAGACGCCACCTTGAATGGCCGCGCCCATCGCCACGACCTCGTCAGGATTGATCTCTTTATTGATCTTGGCCGAGCCGAACATCTCCGCGACGCGCTCTTGGACCCTGGGCATCCGGGTGCTACCCCCGACCAATACGACTTGCTGGATGTCTTTAGGCGAGAGCTTCGCGTCGCTGAGCGCTTGCTCGACGATGCGCATCGTGCGATCTACAAGATCGTCGGTGAGGGCCTGGAACTTCGCGCGGGTCAGGCGGCGCTCCAGGTGCTTGGGCCCACGAGCGTCGGCGGCGATATACGGCAAGCTGATCAGCGTCTCAGTCTTGAACGAGAGCTCCTTCTTAGCAGCCTCGGCAGCGTCCTTGAGGCGCTGCAGCGCCGCGAGATCCTTCGAGAGATCGATTCCCGTCTCTGCCTTGAACTCCGCGATCAGCCAATCGATGATCCGTTGATCGAAGTCCTTGCCGCCCAGATACGTGTCCCCCGAGGTCGATTTCACTTCAAAGACGCCGTCACCAATCTCGAGGATCGTCACGTCGAACGTGCCGCCGCCCAGGTCGTATACCAAGATCGTCTCGTCTTTCTCTTTGTCGAGCCCGTAGGCGAGAGCTGCAGCCGTGGGCTCGTTGATGATACGCTCGACTTCAAGCCCCGCGATCTTGCCCGCGTCCTTCGTCGCTTGCCGTTGCTGCTGATTGAAGTACGCCGGCACCGTAATGACGGCTTTAGTGATCTTGAAGCCGAGCTTCTCTTCAGCGTCTCTCTTGAGCTTCTGCAGGATCATCGCGGAGATCTCCTCGGGGGTGTACTCGCGGGTCGTTCCCCCAGCAGTGATCTTCACGCGATAATCCGTGCCCATCTTGCGTTTGATCTCCAGGATAGTGCGCTCTGGATTGAGGACGGCCTGGCGCTTGGCCAGCGTCCCCACCAAGCGCTCCCCAGTCTCCGTGAACGCCACCACCGAAGGGGTGATGCGCTCCCCCTCGGCATTAGTGATAATTTCTGGCTTACCGCCCTCGACGAGAGCGATAGCAGATTTTGTCGTTCCCAAGTCGATGCCCACGATGCGTTCCTTGGCCATAAGTCATCCCTCCTTATGGGGTTGCAGAGCCGGAGGGGCTCTGCGGTTCTTGAGAAATTCTTCGCTTGCTCACTTTGACCTTGCTGGGGCGCAGCACGCGGCCGGCGCGCTGGTACCCCCGCTCGAATTCTTCTAGGACCTTGCCCCCATCCTCGGCCTCCACTGTGATCAGCGCTTCGTGGAGGGCCGGGTCGAAGAGCTCTCCCAGGGCAGGGATGGGGCGCACGCCCTTGTTCTCCAAAAACGCATGGAATTGGGCAAAAATGCGCTCAATCCCTTCGATAAACGAGTCTTTATCGTTGTTCTTGTTAAACGAGCGAAAAGCTCGCTCTAAGTTATCATAGATCGGGAGAATCTCTGTTAAGAGCCGGTCTTCCAGGCGCACCAGCAGCTCCTCGCTCTCGCGCGCCTGGCGCTTTTTGTAGTTTTCAAAGTCGGCTTGTAGACGCTGCAGGCGCTCGATGAGCTCTTTATTTTGTTGCTCTTTGAGCTCGAGCTGCGCCTTCAGCTCTGCAAGCTCTGGAGGCACGGTCTCGTGCTGGGTCTGCTCAGCCTTGGGCTCCTCCACGCTGATCACCCCCAGGCGGCTGCGGCCTTCGAGATCGTGAGGATCGCACGCAGTCGGTTGCCAATATATTGCGTCGTTGAGACGACCTTACTATAGTCCATGCGCACCGGTCCAAGAACTCCTAGGACGCCGTCGTAGCCGTAGTTCAAACTCACTATGCTGTAGGGATGCAATTCTTTGACGGGGTTCTCCTCGCCAATGATCGTGGTGAGCTCGCCGGTTCGAGTCCTTCCGAGGGCTTGGAGGAATCGGCTCTCGTCCTCAAGCACACAGAGGAGCTTGCGCGCCTCTTCGATAGGGTCCTCCCAAGAGAAGACCGTCTGGAGGAGGTGGGCCAGCCCTTCGGTATAGAGTCGCTGGCGTGCCAATTGTGGCGTGATCAGCTGTTGGACGAGGGCGAAGGCATCTTGAGTGACGCGATCCGACCAGCCTTCCAGAGGGCTTTCGGCAAGCTCAGCAGCGAGCTCGCCCAAGCGCCGGCCGTGCAGAGAGCGATTGAGCAAATTCCCGATCTTTTCGAGCTGTTCCTCCGGCAGTGTCGTTGGTATGATGCGCGACTCCACGATGCCCAGATCGGAGACGAGCACGGCCAGGGCGTGATCAGGGGACAGTTTCACCAACGCGATGAATTCCAGCTCAGTTTGATCGATCCGGGGAGTGAGCACAAACCCCAGATGCCCTGTTAGGCTTGCCAACAAGAACGCTGTCTGATGGAGCAGCTCGTCGAGTCTTTGCTTTTGAAAAGCATAAGCTTCTAAAATCGCGTGCTGTTGCTTGCGAGCGAGCTCGCTTAGCTCCAAGAGCCAGTCGACAAAGAAGCGATAGCCCTTGGCCGTAGGGATGCGGCCGGAGGAGCTCCACGCTTTTCTAATATACCCGCGCTGTTCGAGATATTTCATATCGTTGCGAATCGTCGCAGAGCTGACCGACAGCCCGTATTTCTCTAAAATGGTCTGGGAGCTGACGGCCCTGCCCGTGCGAATGTGATGATCTACTATTTCCTTCAGAATCAATCGCTTCCTGGCATCCATTAGCAATCACCTTGCGAGTCTGCTAAGTAATGATACCAAAGCCGGGGGAGTTTGTCAACCTAGTTAGCAAGGCAAGGAGGCCTTTGTCAGCGACGCGGCTCTATCGAACCTAAAGAGTGACCCCCCACGCCCGCGCAAGCAACTCCGATAGGTGTACCGTTTGTATCCCAAGCTTATGTTTGCGACAGCCATACTGATGCTGGATCATGCACGCCGAGCAGGGGGTCATGAGCGTCTGTGCCCCCGTCGCCTTCAGACGCCCCAACTCGTCTTCTAAAATCTTGAGCGAAATTCGGTGATGGATCGTGCTGTACGTCCCCGCGCCACCACAGCAGTGATCAGACTTTTCGAGTTCTTTGATCTCAAGCCCAGGAATCTTTCTCAAGAGCTCTAAGGACTTTTCACCCAGCCTTTGCGTGCGCGCCAAATGACACGGCACATGATATGTGATGATCTCTGGGAGAGGCTGAAAAGGCTTCAGCTCGATCTGAGCCAAGAATTGGCTCAGTTCGCGAATTCTCTGGGAGAGCCTTTCAGCACGCGGAGCGTAAGCCGGGTCGTCCTTGAGCAGCTTGGGATAGTTCTTCAAAAACCCAGAGCATGTCGCTTCATCAGAGATAATGACCTCTGCATCGAGCTTCTCTAAAGTATCTATATTCAGACGCGCTAATCTCTTCGCAGCGAATTCATCGCCGTAGTAGAACGCTGGAGCGCCGCAACAGATGTGTTTTTCCGCGCAGCGCACAACGCAGCCATTATGCTGTAAGACCTTGATCGTGGCGGCCCCAGCGTCGGGGTAGAGCAAATCTATGCCGCAACTGACGAAGTACCCCGCGCGATGCCGAGCGTCTTTGGGGTTGCTCGCCAGTAGATTAGGCAGTCGCTCATGCAAGAACGTCGCAGCAAACTCATGATTCTGAAGAATCTCGATCCCATGAGCGAAATCTTCGTCAAAGCGCGTCACAATCGCGTAAGCGAGCCTAGGGAGTCCGACCCGCGTGCCTAGCCGCCAAGCTTTCAAAGCGCGCGCGAGGCGCTTTCTGTCGGGTAAGAGATTTCTGTATGCGAAGCTCTTGAGGCGATCTGCAGGCTTACGCCCGAGGGTTTCGTTAGCGCGGCTGAGCAGTTGCGCATTGCGCCACGGAAGATCAATCTGCACAGGGCACTCTTGCGCACATAGCCCACAAGTCATACACAGCGATGCCAACTCGCGCGCACGCTCCAGATCTCCACGTCCGTTGTGATCTACAAATGCCGTCCAGAGCGCCCCGATCACCCCCATATATGTCTGTCCGGCATAGACGTGCCCGCCTACGGCGCGAAACGCGGGACAGATGTTCATGCAGCTGCCACAGCGAATACAATAGAGCGCTTCTTGGAAGAGAGCATCAGCGCGCATTCGGCTGCGCCCATTGTCGACTAGCACGACGTGCACTTCGTGAGCCGAATTCGGCGTCACCAGGGAGACATAGCTGGTCATCTTCTGCCCTGTGGCGCTGCGCGGCAAGAGCTTCAAGAGCACCAGCGCGTCGGCAAGCGTTGGGACGATCTTCTCGATCCCCGTGATGATGACGTGAATCTTGGGCAGTGTCATAGTGAGCCGGCCATTGCCCTCGTTGGTGACAATAATAAACGTCCCTGTCTGAGCGACGGCGAAATTCGCGCCGGTGATCCCAAGATCGGCTTCTAAATAGTGTTGTCTGAGCGAAGAGCGAGCGATCTTGGTCAACTCATACGGATCGTCGGTGTAGGGGACACCAAGCTTTTCGGCAAAGAGTTTGCCTATGGCTTCGCGAGACTTGTGAATAGCTGGGCCAGTGATGTGAAACGGGCGCTCGCCCGCTAACTGAATAATGTGTTCGCCCAAATCTGTCTCTATCACTTCGACGCTGGCGGATTCTAAGCGTTTATTCAGCTCGATCTCCTCGGTAACCATGGATTTCGCTTTGACAACTTTCTTCACGCCGTGCTGGCGCACGAGCCACAGCACATAGTCACTGGCGTCTTGGGCGTTGCGGGCAAGATAGAAGTGTCCACCATGACGCGTCACGCTCTCACGTAATTGCGCTATTAGCTCATCGAGATACTCAATAGAGAACTCTTTAATCTGGCGGGCGCGGCGCTTAAGCGCTTCTTTATCAGGGAGATCGGCGAACGCCCAGGTGCGCGAAAGATCAAAGTAGAGGCCGGCGCGGCTGAGCGCCGTGTACATGGTCGCATCCTGTAAGCTCTGCGCAATCTTACGGGAAAAGTCTCGGCTCATGCATACTCACCCTTAGGGAATCATACTCGATCTGACCTAGCGAAGACAAAGGTGTATAATAAGTGCATACTCTCACTGGAGGCGATAACGATGATGCGATGGCTTCGGATGTCGCTGCTGGCCATGTGCTGGGTCGGGGTTCTCGTGGGTCTGGCTGAGCGAGAGCAGGGGCAAGCGCAGGGTTCGACTGTTGAGATCACAAGCGGAGGAAAGACTTATCCGGCATACTTTGTTGCGCCGGCGGGAGGGGGGCGTCGTCCTGCAGTCATTCTTATTCACTCGATCAATGGCTTTGAGCCAGGGTATCGGACGATCAGCGATTTGTTAATGGCCGAGGGCTTCGCTGTGCTCGCCCTCCAATGGCAAGCCTATGAACGAACGCCGCCTGACGCCGTCATGGAACAGCTCTTAAGGGATTCGATTGCGTATCTTCGGGGACGAGCTGAAGTCGATCCAGAGAAGATTGGACTGACAGGGTTCTGCATCGGTGGACGCTATACAATGCTCTTTCTCCCCTTGATAGAGGACTTCAAAGCCGGCGTGGCGTGGTATGGCTTTCCGTATTCTGAAGGCTCGCCGACGCAGCCGCGCAAGCCCGCTGATCTCATTGCTCAGCTCAGAGCGCCGATGCTCATCATTCACGGCACGGCGGATCGTCCCAGTCCCATTGCTGAGATCTATCGCTATGCGACCGAGCTGGACGCCGCCGGCAAGTACTTTGAGTTGAAAGTGTATCAAGGACAGCCACACGGCTTTATGCTTCGGGGCGGGCAGCTCCTGCAGACGCCGCTGACCCAGGACGCCTTTCAAGAGATGGTCTCGTTCTTCAAGCGTATGCTCCGCTGAGAACGAGTTGCCAAGCGGCGGGGAGGCCGCTATAATGAAAGCGCTGTTGGGGCCGTAGCTCAGTTGGGAGAGCGCTGCGTTCGCAACGCAGAGGTCGCCGGTTCGACTCCGGTCGGCTCCACAAATTCTTTTAATCTCCCAATCCCACCCGTGCCTGTGCCATGCACTGCTGCGAGAAGTTATTCACATCGCCGTAGAACAAGAGCATGGTGTCGTCATCCCAGACGCTGAGCTCGCCGTCATTTTGGACAGCGGGCGTGAGACGTTGCACCAGCACCGGTCCCAAACCGGCAAAGATGCCCGTGCTGCTGCCGCCGATCTCTGTGAGACGGAAGATTTCTAAGTCATTCGTGTGGGGAACCATAACCCAGGCAAAGACGACGTCTGGGACATCAGTGTCGATATTTTCATCGGGTTCGTTGACCATAGCGAAGATCTGACGCCCGACACGGACAAAGCGCACTTGTTTGATCGGCGGCGTCCAGCCGTCCACAAACCAAATACACTCTGGGGTATTGGCCGGGGGCACTGGACAGCCGATGTTCGCCGGGCCTCCAGCCTCGCTGGGACACGCATCTTCGCGGTTAGAGACGCCGTCTCGGTCGTCGTCGGCCGCGACGTGAATCGTCACGGGCAGCGACGCGCTCATCTGGTCCCCAATCACGACGACAACTTCAAGCGTAAGATTCGTCTCGGTGTTCGGCGTCGAGACCGTGATCGGCACACGCACCGTGTCGCTTGGCTTCTCTAAATTGACTAACTCTTCTCTCACTGTCGCGCCGGAGAGCTTGACGATCACTTTGGCTTTTAGGCCCAAGTCGCCGTCTTCATGATTGTAAACGAAGCTCACAGTCACGGTCTGCGTCACGCCACCGGGGAGCGTCGCCGGCTCGACTCTGATATTCGAGAGAGACGCCGGCCCGATCTTGACGGGAAAGACTTTTTCTAAGTCTCCTAGAGTCAAGAAGCAGCCGCTCACAAGAGCAGACAGTGCTAGCAACAACCCGAAAGAGAGAATTTTCTTAGTCATGGTACGTACGCGATACCTCCTGAGAGCATCAAAAAGTCTGTGATAGCAAAGCCGACGGCAATATGGACCGTCGGGACGGTGTTAGAGAACTTGGGCTTTGGGCCTTGAACGATCAGGAACCCTGCGCCGCCACGATATGGAGCCCGCCTCCGAGACTGTACCAGACAGTGAAGTCTATGGGCATCACCGTGAAATTGACGGGCTTGGTCAGTTCGGGTTTTTGAATCGAGCCAGAGCCGTAGCCAACCGAGAGCATCCCCTTCAGAGAGTTATTAAACGCCATTCCGACGGAGCCGCGAAACGCCAGCACCGGCCCGACCGAAGAGACCCCGCCGGAGATGAAGAACGGCAAGCCTCCCCTAGGCATCGGGGGCAGTGGCACCCCAGGCGGCTGGGGCGTAACGGGCACCGGCGGCACCGAGAGCCGCGCGAACGAGTGTGTCGGCCCCTCCACGCTCACTTGACAATTCTTCGGGTTGTACTCCCCGACGACTTCGACGCCTTCACCGCCGCGTAAGCCCACTGCCCCGCGCACACGCACAGCGAGATTCTCGGTTGTACACGGCTGCGGCCCATCGAGCACCTTGACTCCTTGTAAGACCACGTGATCGCTACTGACTTGAGCGACGGTGCCTTGAAGCTTTACGGTCGTCGGAAGGCGCTCGATCGAATGCTGATGGCTTGTGAGTTCGACGCGGCAGCTATCGGGACGATAGTCACCCGAACGCGCACGCGCTCGGCGAGCTGTATGGGCTCTGCCTGCGCTTGGTCGGACTTGACTTGGACAGATAGATTCTCAAGCCGGCATGGTTGTGGCCCCGTAAGCACGATCACGTTTTTCAGAGCAAACTGTGTCGGCGTCCCTGCGCTGACAATCCCTTCAAGCTCGATGGAAACTGGACGCAGCTCGACGTAATGAGTTGGTGCGCTTAGACGTACCAGGCAGTCCTCAGCGTGATAGGTGCCCTTCACTGTGACCAAGTCGCCCACTTGCAGGGCAAGTGGCGGGAGAAGATCGCGCGATTCGATCCGAACGATAAGTCTCTCCGGCGAGCACGGCTGCGGCCCAGAGAAGACTGTCACTTCGCTGAGCATAAAGCTCTCTTGCCCTGCGCGAGCGACGACCCCTTCGAGTTCAATCGCTACAGGTGCCGGAGCAGTCACGCGTACATAGTGCTCGGCAGACTTCACCGTGATTTGACACGCTTTCTCGTCGTACTCGCCCTTGACAACGACCCTGTCGCCAACGCTCAGTGTGATAGGGGCGCGCTCGACGCGCACAGCAAGATGCTCTCGCGAGCAGATGGATACTCTGCTGTCTTTGGCTTGTACGTCCTTGAGAGCAAATGCCTGCGCATCGCTATGTGCGACGATGCCCTCAAACTCTGCCGTTGCTGGTGGCCGTGTCAAGAAAAAAAATTACAATCGCGATGACCACGACGGAAACAGCAGCGCCGCCGAGGATCATCCACCGATGGGTAGGGGTCATGCTAACCTCCTCTAGAGTTTTCTTCCAAACGTCGCGATGCGGCCTTTGTAATAGACTTGCAACCCTTGGGCGGGATCGAGCCAATCAGGAAGACGCACCAGCCCGAGTATGCGCGCCCCCGCGCGTATATGGGCGAGCACGTTAGGGAAGCTCGGGAAATTCCCTACGAGCGCCAGCCACGGAGGACGTGCCTCCCCGCTACTATGCTCGCGCACGGCCAGCTCTCCGGGCTCATAGCGTCGCAGGTCCTCCTCGCGCTTCTGCACTAAAGTTATATCGCTTATGCGAAAGAGGCTCTCATGAAAGGCATAGGCGAGCACCAAGAGTGACGGCAGAGGGATCTCGTCCTGGAGCAGCCCGAGCTCTTCGGGGCGTCCTCCAGCCCCTTGATACTGCTGGAGAAACTCTTCAGTAAGAAGAGCAAAGACCACGATCATCCGAGGTCGCTCGTCCTCAGCGATCACAATATAGTCGTAGAGTGATTCGTCGAGCAACGACCAGGCCTGGGGAAGTACCTGCTCTCCTAAGAGATTCCGCAGATTCTCCCACTTGGCGGTCGCCGTCACGAGAATTGTGATCGTATGATAGTCTCCCATCTCGCCGAGCACAGGCTCTTCTAGGCGCGTCCCGGCGACGATCTCCGAAGAGGTGGGTTGAAGCCAAGGTCGAAGGCTCTCAGGGGAGAGCGTTTTTCGATAGGCGTACTTATACAGCACAGGGCGCGTAAAATCCTTGAGCCGAACCGAAGCTATATCTGGCCGACGAACAGCAAGGGCCTCTTTCAGGTACTCATCAGCAATGGCCTGCAGGCGGTCTTGGGTGAGTCGAGGAAGGATGATCTCGATCTCAGCCTCCAGACGAACGAAGCCTCTCTCGTTGATCTGAGTCTGGCTAACGAGCCGATGGTCACGGATCTGCAGAGGTTGGTCTCCCGGTTTGGGAAGATGGATCTGCCACCAGATGAGGGGGATGCCCCCACCGACAACAAGAATCATCCCAACAGCAAGGAAGAGCACGGTCAGGCTTTGCCGAGCGGTGCGCCGCCAGGATGCCCAGGCCAGCGCGATCAGAAGGGCTAATAAGACAATCCATATAATTACTTGCATCTCCTGGCTCATCACCGTCCCCTCCAAGGAAGATCCTTGTCAAGGCATTATACTATAAAGCCTTACCGACGGCCAAAAGCGAGCTCTGTCGAGACCGCCCAGCCATCGGCTTGCCACGCAAAGTCTGTTTGCACAATATAGAACACCCCCAGGCTTCCCCCCCACGTGAGTTCTCGACCATTCCAGCCCACCCGCAGCGTGATCCCCTCCAAAAGCTGCAGTTCTAATCCGCCCCGGATAGCACGCAGCTCCTCAGAACGTGCAAGGTCAATAGCAGCAAGAAGACGCAGCCTGCTCCCCCAGAGGTGTATCGCCGTGCCCATCCGCACAATCATAGGAAGCTCCACAAAGTCTCTTTGACCGACAAGGCGCGTGCCGAGCAGTTCAGTCACAGCCAAGCCTCCCCAAATCCAGCCAAATCGCACCATCAGGCCGATGTCCACCCCTGTACCGTGGAATCGTTGCCCCGTGCGTCGCTCATCGTAGAGTTTCACAGCGACTCCTGCACTCATCCTCTCACGCACGCCTACCCCAATAGCTACGAGAGTCAGCGTCTGCTCTCTCCTTGTGGGGACTTTGAGGATTTTGTTCCCGTGCCAAAGAGCGCCTCCGATCCCAAGGAGCCCGCCGCTTACAGCCCCGCCGAAGATTTCAAATGGCGTTGTGGGCGCGGGCATCGCCAACCTCCCCAAGATCCCAATTCCCTCAAGAGTAAAGAGCCCTGCGGGGTTCCACAAAGCTGCCGCAGCGTCATCAGCCAGCCCAACAAACGCCCCGCCAAGACTCACAGCTCTGGGGGAGAGCTCTTCAGTCAAAAAGCTTTGAGCAAACGTTGGCACAGCGAGTAGCACGCTGAGCGAAGCTATCGTCAACGCGATGCGCATGACTCTTTTATGGCGGGCGCGGCGGCAGCGGCTGATCTACAGGGGTATTGGAGAGCCAGTAGGCGATCAGCTCTTGCATCGTCGCTAAGTCGATCTGCTGGCCACCGGTGCCAGGCACAATCGGCGATTCCCCGATAGGAGACCATCCCGTAGCAAGCCACCAGCTTACCGCCCGCTGAATCTGATTGAACGAGATCAGATTATCGTCTTTCGGATCGATACGCTCCTCTTCAGGAGGCATGGTCGGACTCGTGATATAATGGGCCACGACGACCTTGATCGGCAGCCCCGCGATAAGCTGGAACGAGCTTGTTCCTTCCGTGGGCGTCTGGAAATCAGGGACCTTACTGATGACGAACCCTGCGAGCGTGGGCGTATTGGGTTCCGCAGTCTCCGAGAGCTTCACTTCATAGACGATCTTCTTCACCGTGCCCGCGGCTAATCGCTCTGGGAAGATCCATTCAATGGTTGTGCCCCCCGGCGGTGGGGGACGGAACGTGCCCCCGTGCGACTCCCCCGCAACCTTCTCGGTGACGTCCTCGACTTTGGTGCCCATTGCAATAATGTCTCTCGGCCATTCCTCACGCACCCCAAGCCCCAAGACGTCGCGATTGACGCGGACTTCTAGATAAACCCTGATAAAGATCCCACGCGGCAGCTGACCGTTAAACGTGGGCAGATCCCGGATAGCTACGGCAATGTTTATCACCGTGATGGTCACGCTGGCGCTATTGGTAGCGCCCTCGTTGTCCGTGACGGTCAGAGTCACCGTGTAAGTTCCTGCTTTTTCGTAGGCATATGATGGACTTGCTTCTGTGCTCGTCTTTCCATCGCCAAAATCCCACAGATAGCTGACGATGCTCCCATCGGGATCGAACGATTGATTGCTAAAGGAGAGCGTCTCTTTCACCGCGGGCTCTAGAGGGGTGAAGTCAAACTTCGCGACCGGCGGAGCGTTAGGCACTTCAAGCGTCAAGAACGGGAGATTGATGCGTACCCGCTGGCCCAAGATATTTATATACTCGACAGTGCTTGGGCTGCGATTGATGGGAAAAGCCCCCTTCAGGCTCGAGCTGACTTGGATGCGAAACGTGACTGTTTCTTCAGGACGGATGGCGTCAATTCGCCAAGTCAGCATCTTGCTGCCGTCAGGGAAGTCTTGGATCTCCGGAGGGCCTTCGGCGCCTTCAAACGTTACGCGATTTGTGATCGTGACTTTAGCGACGATCTGTCGGGCTATAAACTCTATACGGAGCTGCCTCTGAAGTGCGGTTAGGGTCTCGTCTGAGAGATTTTTGAGAAAGAGCCCATTGGTGAGGCGTGCGAGCGAGAGCAACGTTTGGGAGCGCGCAGCTTCATCGGTAGTTGTCACGACGTGAATGGTGATCTGACTGTCGCGGGCACGTTGAGCTTGCGTGAGCACTGAGCCGAAGTCCGCAGGAGCTAAACCCGCACGAGCGATCAACCAGATTTGAATCTTGCGCGCTTCAGGACGCGCTGTCTCGACGAGCGTCTTCGTTGCTAGCGCTACAGCATCTGCTAGACCCACGGCTCCCCCCGGCGCTAACTCGGAGAGTCGCTGCCGGATGAGGTTGAAATCTGATGTCAAGGGGCTGTCGAGCGTCGGTGGGGCTAGCGAGACCAAGCCCACACGGTCGTCGGGCCCCAGCAGTCCCAATAAGCGATCTACGAAGGGGCGTGTTGCTTCTAAGTTAAGAGTTCTGTCTATACCCAAGATGATGTCCAGAGGGGGCTGGGAGAAGAAATCTCCCCGGAGCGCCAGTTTGACGCTGGCGATCTGAGGCTGGGCTTGTGAGCCCTTCTGATAGACTGGGACTGTCTCAACGACGAACTCGGCCGTAAGACCTGGCGGAGGAGTAAGCTGGGCGCTCGAGGGCGAGAACCCCCCAAGCCCTCCTAGAAACACCACTAAGATAACAGCCAGTGCTCGACGCCCTTGCATAGCTGGCCTTCCTCATTTTTATTATATCATCTCTATCTTATCCGGAAGGCTACAGGGCCGACAGTGGCTTGCATTACGTTAGCTGCACTTGAGCTTGGCTAGTACCTGTCCGGCTGGCAGAGTAATCAAAAACTCCGCAAAGAAGATCTGCGACAAGGGGATGAGTGCAATCGTCTTGAGTTCGACAGCTTGAGGAGCTACTCCTACCGTCCAGAGATAGAACTGCACCTTGACGGCATCGAAGTCTGGTTCAGCCTTGACACGATAGGTATACCATTCAGGATAGAGCCTGGCTTTAGGAGTAAGATATTTATTGATCATCATCTTTGTGGCGGCCTCACGGAGCTGAGGCGACCCTCCAAAGATTGCCAGTTGCTCGAGCTCCTGGATGGTCTTGGTGCGCAAGTCGATACCGGCCACAATGGGGTTCGTAACCGCGGGCAGATTCCAACACGCACTGATCACTTTGCCTTGCTTGGCCTCCTCAACAGCCTGGCGCAGCTCTTTGAATCCGCGCTCTCGCTCGATTTTCTGAATAAGAGGGTCAAGATCGGTCAGCGGACGCCCGATAAAGAGATACGCCGCAACAAGTGTCCGCGCGGCAGCCAGGCGAAACTCCGGAATCGCGTCCGTGGAGACCATCTCGATCAACTTAGGGATAGGCTTGGTATCAGCCCACGAGGTCACCACTGCTGCAATGACTAAGCTCATGGCAACATACAATACCCGTCGCGTCATGGGCAATCACCATGCTTCGGCCTTGCTACCGAAGATTCTAATCGAAACTCCTATAAAGAGCAAGGAGCTGCGCTTACTCTTCGTCCTCTTCCTCTCGCTGTCCCAGCTTCTGATCGAGTACCAGCAAGCCTGCTCCGTTATCACTCACGAGCTTGAGTTGCTCGACAATCTCACTTGCGCTTTTTTCCTCCTCTACTTGTTCATCGATAAACCATTGGAGCATCACTTCGGTGGGGTAGTCGTCTTCATCGTCGGCAAGGTCATATAAATCGTTGATACATTGGGTAATCTTTTGCTCATGGGCGAGGGCTTTCTGGAACGCATCGAGCGGAGATTTGAAGTCTATGGGGGGTTTAGCGATTGGCCCCAGCTCGACGCGCCCGCCGCGATCGTTCACGAAATCAAAGATCTTCATAGCGTGCCTCAGCTCTTCTTGGGCTTGCAGACGCATCCAGTGCGCCATGCCCCGGAGATTCTGGGCCTCAAAGTACGCGCACATCGAGAGATAGATATACGCCGACTCCAACTCGCGCACGATCTGCTCATTGAGAGCTTTTTCTAGCCGCTTGCTCAAGTTAGGCATAGGAGATCCCCTTGCTGCTATTATAGCAAATGGACCTCGCATGCGCACAAAGACGCTCGTTTTAAGCCCGATATTGCAACCAGATCGCCAAGCTATTATAATGAGCTGACGTGGGTCAATATACTATATGACATACATCAAAAGAGATCGGGGTGAAGAGCTGAACAGTTATGGCTATTGCCTGGGCTTTAGTGGCTATTGTGATAGGAGCTATCGCCCTTGTAGCTAGCGGCATTTGGTGGTTTACGCCCCTTGCATCGAATTGGTACGAGATAGATAGAGCGCTACTCATCACGCTCGCGGTGATTGGGATCGCGTTCGTAACGCTTCACCTCGTCTTAGCTTATTTAATAATCCGCTACCGCAGGTCTGAAGGCCGCGCTCAGTTCATCCCCGATAATCCCAAGATTGAAAAGATCTTAATTGGGGTCACCGCATTGGGAATCATTGTTCTTCTTGCGCCAGGACTCTTCGCGTACTCGCGGTTTATTAGCCCCCCTCGCGATGCGTTGACTGTAGAAGTCTTGGGAGAGCAGTGGCGCTGGCTCTATCGCTATCCCGGTGCTGACGGCAAGCTGGGACGAGTTAACCCCAAGCTCATTACCCCTAGAAACGTCTTCGGCATAGACTTAACCGACCCTGCCGCTCAAGACGACGTCCTCTCCTACACCGAACTCCATTTGCCTCTTAATCGCGCTATTATGCTACAGCTCCGCTCTAAGGACGTCATTCACAGCTTCTTCATCCCGTATTTTCGTGTCAAGATGGACGCCGTCCCCGGTATGATCACTCACGCTTGGTTCATTCCCACGCGTGAGGGCAGATTCCAAGCCGTCTGTGCAGAACTGTGTGGCATTGGACATCACCGAATGCAAAGCCCCGTGATCGTCGAAAGCCAAGAAAAATTCCAAGAATGGTTGACCAAGCAACCCACCGTCGCCGCCACCGTCAAACCCTAGAGGTGAGCCAAGATGCATGATCATCACGAAAGCTTCTGGACGAAATATATCTTCAGCCGAGATCACAAGGTCATCGCTCTGCAGTATACGATCACAGCACTGCTCGTCGGGCTCTTTGCTTTGGCGCTCTCATGGGTGATGCGTCTACAGCTGGGCTTTCCCGGGACATTTCAGTTCATAAACCCCGGTTCTTATTATCAGATAATGACCCAGCACGGCATGATCATGATCGTCTATCTGCTGACGGCGATCTTGCTGGGAGGCTTTGGGAACTACCTGATCCCCTTGATGATCGGAGCGCGGGACATGGCATTTCCGTTCTTGAATATGCTGAGCTTCTGGGTCTATCTGCTCTCGGTCATTGTATTGATCGCGGCGTTTGTAGTGCCGGGGGGCCCTACGGGCGCAGGCTGGACCCTCTATCCCCCACTCTCAGCTCTGCCCAATGCAGCCCCAGGGTCGGGCTGGGGGATAAAGCTTATGCTCATCTCCTTGGTCATCTTCATCGCCTCTGCTACGATGGGTGGCCTCAATTACGTCACGACCGTCCTGCAGTGCCGCACCAAGGGAATGACGCTCATGCGTATGCCCCTGAGCGTGTGGGGGATCTTCATTGGGGCTGTCATGGCCCTCTTTGCTTTCCCCGCGCTCTTCGTCGGCGGAGTGATGCTCTTGTTCGATAATCTCTTGGGCACAAGTTTCTTCATCCCCACGGTGACGCTCTTTGGCCAGCAGCTTCCCCGAGAGGGAGGCAACCCTTTGCTCTTCCAACACTTGTTCTGGTACTTTGGGCATCCCGAAGTCTACGTTGTTATCCTCCCCGCCATGGGGATTGTCTCAGATTTGATCGCAACACACGCGCGTAAGCCGATCTTCGGTTACAAGGCGATGGTCATCGCTATGGCGGCTATCGCCCTCATCGGATTTCTTGTCTGGGCCCACCATATGTTTGTGAGCGGCATGAACCCGTACTTCGGGTTCTTCTTCGCCGTGAGCACCCTTATCATCGCGATCCCATCAGCGGTGAAGGTCTATAACTGGTTGCTCACGCTCTGGCGCGGGAAGATCCGCTTTACTACTCCAATGCTCTTTGGCCTCGGCTGGATCAGCACATTTATCATCGGGGGGTTGACGGGTCTACCCTTGGGAAACGTCGTCGCTGATATCCCGCTGCACGACACGTACTTCGTCGTAGGGCATTTTCACTTAGTCATGGGAGTAGCGGCCCTCATGGCAATCTTCGGGGGAATCTATCATTGGTTTCCTAAGGTCACGGGCCGGATGTTCAACGAAACTCTGGGAAAGATCCATTTTTGGGTGACGTTCATCGGCGCTTATATGATCTTCTTTCCCATGTTATTGTTAGGGATTTTAGGCGTGCCGCGACGGTACTTCGACTTCACTGTGTTGCAGTATCTGCCGTGGCAGACCCAGGGATTGAACGCATTTATTACGATAACTGCCCTGATCGTTGGGGCAGCCCAAGTGATCTTCTTGGCGAATTTGATCTGGAGCGCGGTGCGCGGCCAGCGCGCCGAACCCAACCCCTGGCAGGCCACAACGCTTGAATGGCAGACGCCCACTACACCGCCGCCGCACGGCAACTGGGGCGCTGAGACGCCAACAGTCTATCGCTGGGCGTATGACTACAGCGTCCCCGGCGAGGAACGCGACTTCATACCGCAAAACGTCCCAGCAACACAGACAACACCGGCGCGAACGATGCACACCATCAGATAACGCTATGATCTCACATCACAGCGCAAACGGTTCAAGAGAGCGGTTCATCACGCCAGGGCGCGTGGGGCTCTGGCTCTTCCTTGCCGTAGCTACGATGATCTTCGCCGCGCTCAGCAGTGCGTACATTGTGCGCATGGGGTCGTCAGATTGGCATTCGCTGCCCAAGCCAGGGTTGCTCTGGGTGAACACAGCGATTCTGCTCTTGAGCAGCGCGGCGCTCCAAGGAGCGCGCTGGGCGGAACGCCAAGGCAATGGGCGCGGCGCGAGATTGGGCTTTATTGCCGGAGCGGTGCTCAACGCGCTCTTCTTATTCGGACAGATCTGGGCATGGCTGGTGCTCCAACGGCTTGGCTACTTCCTCAACACCAATCCGTCGAGCAGCTTCTTTTATCTCCTGACGGCTCTGCATGGGATACACTTACTTGGGGGCTTGGTCGTCGCTGCGTGGACAGTGCGCTCCCACGAGCGCTTTCAGCTCTTTGTCACGTATTGTCATTTTCTCACTATTGCGTGGGTGGTGCTTTTTGCCTTGATCATACTGACATAACTCAGCGAGTTGTCTTATGGCACAGACGCAATCATTGGAAGATCGAGCGCGGGCGTGGCCCTCATGGCTGCGTAATCTTGTAGCCGACTGGTCCTCTGACCAACAGACATTTAAGGTCAACTGGGGCAAGGCGATGATGTGGATTTTTATCGTTAGCGATATGTTTGTTTTTGGCTTGTTGCTCTCAGCGTATGCCGCGGCACGGCTAAGCACGACCTTGCCCTGGCCGGACCCAGCAAGGGTCTTTGCACTGCATATTGGCGAAAGCGAGATCCCGCTCTTGTTGATCGCGATTATGACCTTCATTCTTATTAGCAGCAGCGGGACGATGGCCATCGCTGTGAGATACGGCTACGAGCGCAATCGCGCTAAAGCCGCGCTCTTTCTCACCGTGACAGCCCTGCTAGGGCTAACGTTTGTGGGCATGCAAGCGTTTGAATGGACAAAGCTTATTGATGAGGGCTTTCGCCCGTGGACGAATCCGCTGGGCGCGCCCCAGTTTGGCTCATCGTTCTTCATGATCACGGGCTTTCACGGCCTGCACGTCACTGCGGGAGTGATCTACTTGACAATAGTTGCGACACAGGTGTTTCGTGGCGCCTACGAGAAGATTGGGTATCAACGCGTCGAGATCGCTGGGCTCTACTGGCACTTTGTTGATCTGGTCTGGGTCTTCATCTTCGCGTTCTTTTATCTCTTCTAAGGGGGAAGCTATGGAGCACACGGGCGAGCAGCATCATCCGATCAGAGTCTATCTCGTCGTGTGGGGACTGCTCTTCTTGCTGAGCGTGATGTCGTATCTCGTAGACTACTTTGAGGTGCGTCCAAAAGGGCTCGCATGGTTTCTGATCACGGCGTTTGCACTCTTGAAAGCAGGGCTGATCATCAGTTACTTCATGCATGTGCGCTTTGAGCGCCTAAGCTTGATTTACGCAATTCTCTTACCCCCGCTCTTGATCTTGGCGCTGACGGCGTTCGCTATGGCTGAAGGAAGCTATGTCTTCAATGTGCGCGCCATCTTCTTCGGGCGCTAGAACTAGAAAGGAGGTCTCATGAGGGTTCTGGTGACTCTTGGGACGCTAGTGGGAACTTTGAGCTATGTATGCTATGCCGATCATGAGCTGCGTAAGAGCGTCTTCGAGCTGCTCGGTCCTACTGCCTGGGGCATGTATATTTTGCTCCCTATTCCCTTTATTGCCCTTGGGGTTATTGGGTATTTCGTCTATCGAGCGTGGAGGGCTTCATCATCAGACGAGCAACCTCCTTCACTCGACGGGAATTAGCGTATGAAGGTCTCAGATCTCTTCCGACGTTGGAGTGTTGTGGCGCTCTTGATTACGGTTGGTCATCTGCTCTTTGGCAATATCGTAAGCGGGACCGACTCAGGGATGGGATGCGGCCCGGAGTGGCCCCTCTGTCGAGGCCAGCTCCTGCCTCCTTGGAGCGACCCAGCGCTCGTCATCGAATGGGTTCATCGACTTTTTGCGTTGCTAGTGGGCGGGAGCATAGTGGTGCTGGCCCTGATCGCATGGCGACGAGAGCGCGATAAGGCCCTGCTCGTTTGGCTGGCAATGGTGTCGCTGGTGCTTGTCGTCGTCGTGGCGATCTTGGGAGGGATGACAGTCCTGCTCGACTTGCCAGTGGCTCTTTCGACGGCACACTTTGGGCTGGGGACTCTACTCTTTATGCTGCTCGTCGTGCTCGCTGCGAAAGCGCATACGCTGGCTTCCTCTCCATCCCAAGGGGACACGCATCGCTGGGCGCTTCTTGCTGTGATTCTCCTATATATCCAGGCATTGCTTGGGGCATACGTACGCCACAGTCAAGCGGGAATGGCCCTTCCTCTCTGGCCGTTCCTCACGTTCTTTCCAAGCCTAGCCGTAGGCCCTCTGGCATCTCATTGGGCTCATAGGGCTCTCGCTGTGATCATCGCAGGGGTAGTTGCTTTCACAGCAGTGCGAGCGGGCAAGTCGGGCCACATGGTTTTAGGTGTCAGTTCCGGTGCTCTGGTGCTCGTTCAGATTGCCCTTGGGATGCTCACGGTCGCGACTCGGCTCGATCCCTTTGTTGCGATGCTCCACCTGGCAGGTGCCTTAGCGCTTCTAGGAACCCAGCTTGTGCTCGTGGTGCGAACATGGCCGATGAGCGCCTACGTCCCGCTGAAAGGAGAAGCACAAGCCTCATGACGACTGTTGCTTACCGTACAGGCTGGCTCCAGACGCTCTTAGATTATATAACCCTCACTAAGCCGCGTATAACGCTCTTGGTCTTAGTGACGACCGCTGCGGCGTTTTGGGTTGCCGCAAGAGACTTCTCTTTAGAGGTGTTTGTGATCACGCTTGGGGGCACGGGGCTCGCCTCCTCGGCTGCAGGGGTCTTCAATTGTCTATTCGATCGCGATGTCGATGCACTCATGGCGCGCACACGTACTCGCCCCTTGCCTGCCGGGCGTGTACAGCCTGGGGCTGCCGCTTTGTGGGGAAGTCTCCTCCTGCTCGCTTCTGTTATGATGCTCGCCTTGGGAGCGAATCTTTTGGCGGCGGGTCTGGCGCTTTTCGCTGTTCTCTTCTATACGTTCGTGTACACGCTCTGGCTCAAACGCACCTCCCCATGGTGCACAGAGATCGGCGGGATCGCTGGGGCAATACCGCCGTTGATTGGGTGGGCAGCAGCTAGCGGGCGCATTGATGCTCCGGCACTTGTGCTCTTTGGAATTCTCCTGCTTTGGCAACCACCGCACTTTTGGGCTTTGGCTCTAGGACGAGCTGAAGAGTATCGGATAGCTGGTCTTCCAATCCTACCCGTCGTCTATGGGGATGGTGCGACGCGCCGACGTACCATGCTCTACACCCTAGCGCTCTTGCCCATGAGCTTGGCGCTATATTATCCCTTGGGAACGACAGGGATCGTGTATGCTGTGGGGGTCACGATCCTGAGTCTGCGATTGATCTACCTGGCCTGGCAAGGCTGGCGCGCTCCTAGCCCCGACGCAACGAAGAGACTCTTTCTATACTCGCTGCTCTATCTCGCGATAGTCTTCTCGTTGCTTGTTTTAGATACAATACTGCTATGATCGAGTGGATTCCTACTGCCAATGCTTTGCTCAATCTTTCGAGCACCGTCTTGATTGTAGCTGGGCTGGTGTTGATCAAGCGCGGTCAGCCTAAGCTGCATCAGCGGTGCATGGTGATGGCCTTTGGGCTCTCTGCTCTCTTTCTCGTCTTATATCTAATCCGTTACGCGTTCACCGGCCCGACGCCTTACACTGGTCCAGCTCGACCATTCTATCTCTTGGTACTGTGGACGCACACGCCTCTAGCTGCCCTCACCCCTGTCTTGGTGATCATCACGCTTTGGCGTGCGCTACGCGGTGACTTCGCTCATCATAGGAAGATCGCTCGCGTTACGGTTCCCATCTGGCTCTACGTCGCCGTGACGGGATTGATCGTCTATGTTCTGCTGCACTATGTAGCTTGAAGATTAGCTCCCCCGGATCGGTTGTCGCTCTGCTTGCAGGACCTTCTGCAACATCCATGCGACCACGCCTAGCCCAACAACAAAGAGTACTAAGAAGACGATGAGCGGACTGAGCTGGAGATTGACTGGCTCGGCTGTCACGTCTAAGAATTTGCTTAACTCAATGTTCTGAACTATCTGGCGGCTGATTGCGTTCAATCCTAACACCCCAAACTGCGCTAGCGCCATCAAGATCGCAAGTGTCTGGGTGATCTGCTGGCGTTGCGCAAGGATCAAGAGCCACGGTAGCCCTGGCCCAACAGCCGTCAGCACCGTCAGGGGCAGCGACATCCCCGTGAACATCTGCTCGCGAACGTCCGGAGACCAGCTGCCAAAGACGTACCATGATCCCATTACGGCGAACCAGATCATCCCCACGGTATAGAGCTTGAACGCGAAGCTCGTTGCCCAGCTCTTATACTGTGGGCTCTCGCGTATCGCGAAGACCCCAGCGTCAAAGACCGTATACGCGGCCACGGTTGTCAGCGCTAAGCCGATCATCATGAGCCAGCGTGGCCACAGCGTCGGATCGGATGTGTTGAGCGTGGTACCCAAGGGCGCCCCCGCGACGCTCGTGCTCTGCCAGATCTGAGGCCACTCGTGCAAATTCGTCATGAGAGTAAAGCCGTTAGAGAAGAGAAAACCCATGACGACAAACAGAATTGCCGAGCTCCAGCCGGCAGCACGCTTGAGCGGCGTCAGCACCGCATCGTCCTTGAGGCCCGTCACGTAGAGATAGACTCCATAGTACGCAAGTGTCAGGAGCACGATGATCAAAAACCACGGCCAGGCCATCAAGATCGTCGCGGGATAGAAGACCCGATAGTACGCGACTTGGGTGAACAACAACGGCACAATCCCAAAGTTGATCCCCAAGGCAATAACTACCGGCATTTGCCGCATCAGGCGCGCTGACCACCGTTGTGCTTGCGGGCCACCCCACTGAGCAAGCCCCATCGCCAAGAGAATTCCCACAAACCACAAGTGCATGGGCACCATGTGCAGCGTAAAGCCCAAGACTTTGAAGATCACGAGAAACCAGTAAGGGGCTGGATATCCTAGCGGACTAGGCGGACCGATCAATTCTGTGGGGTTCATGGCTATCTCATCCCTCCTGGGCGCGGTGGCGCAATCGAAGTCAGATACTTGGTCAGGAGCTCAGCCTCTTCCGGCGTCCCCGCCCACGGCGGCATGAAGAAGTGGAATTTCTCTGGGTTCTGCACGAGATTCTTGATCATCTCCGGGGTCCAGCCGCGAAGGAGCTGCCCTACGGCTGAATAGCCTTCCCTCGTCGCGTGGCACGAGCTGCAGTGATACTGAAAGAGCAGATGCCCCAACTCACGCTGGGCTGGTTCAGGCAACTCTAGTAGCTTACGCTCATCGATCTCTGGGGAGTTTGTCACCTGAGGGTAGCGCGCACGCACCCAAGCGCTCGTCCAGGTGCCTCCTTCTAAGTAGCCCTTCTCCCGCAGTGTTGGCAGCTCTTCTGGAAGGATCTGGTTGCTGTAGACGACGTTATAGATAACATACGGTTTGCGCACCGCTTCGCGGACAAACTCGCTCGCGCTAAAGACCGTCAACCCCATGACGAAGAGCACCAAGGCAAAGCCAGGGCTCATCCAGCCAGGGTTGCGATAGGGCCCCAGATAGAGCAGCGCGAAGACCCCAACCGTGATAGCGAAGATCAAGACCATCATGATGTTGAGCGCGCTGGCTGCCGCAAGAGCGGCCTTAGCCGACTCCGGCAGAAAGAGATACCATCCCACCCCTCCGATGACGATACAGACGGCCCCTATAAGGGCGGGCAGCGTTGAGCGCGAGGCGATGAGATCGCGCAGCTTAGGCTCCTTGATCCTAAACGCTGCATGCAAATAGACATAGAGCGCGCTGAGCAGGAGCGCCCCGCCGGTGCGCGCGATCAGTTGGGGAATGAACTGAGGATTGAAGAACCCAACCCAGAAATTTCTGTTCTCGACCCATGCCCCAGGATTGAGCATAAACGCCGTTATCCCCGTAATCAAGACCAAGCTCATCCACGCCGAGAACGCGTAGATCCATGCCATCACCTGATGGATCTTGGGCTCAAGCCTGCCCCAATAGTAAAAGAATATGAACGCCGAGACGATCTCTAAAACGAAGAAGACGTACTCCATCGCCCAGCCGAAGACGAACGTGTGAATGAGCATCTCAGTCGCCAAGGGCGAGGCCAGCCCAATCGTCCACCAGATGCCCACTCCCGTGATCGCCCCAAAGACGACCGTGATCAAGATAAAGAACCAAGCATGATCTTTAAGATATGCCAAGTACTCTTTGTTGTTCGTGCGATAGGCGTAACGAGTCTCGACGGCTAAAAAGAGCCCGCCGCCCACAGCGTAGTGCGACACCAAGACGTGAAAGATCGCGATGATCGCGATCAGCATCGGCGATGTGAGAAACTCCACATACCAAGCCGGATAGTGCATTCTCTCACCTCTTGTCGAAAATATCCTACCGGCTTAGATCAGGTATTGCTATGATTTATGTCAATTGTATTGGAGACGGGGGTTAGTCCTTTGCTCCAGAGCATAGCCGACCAGAGCAAACCCAAGCACACTTAGCGTGATCAGTGCCCCTGGGGGTACGACCCACCACAGCCACGCCCCGGTCAGAAACGCCCCGCGAGCTTGTGCATAATAGAGCACTGTGCCCCATGATTTCTGCACCGGATCGCCTAGCCCTAAGAACGCTAGCGACGACTCGATCAAGATCGCGCCGGAGGCAACAGTAACAAACTGGGTCATCGCTAACGGCACAATTGCGGGAATGATGTGCCAACGCAAGAGATGCCAGAAGCTCCCCCCTACGGCGTGCGCGGCCTCGACGTATAAGAGACTTTTTACGGTGAGCACTTGCGAGCGGATCACACGCGCCGGACGCGCCCACGTCAGCGCTGCGATGACGAGAATGACATTGAGCAAGCTCGGCCCCAGATACGCCGCCAGCACGATCATCAATGGCAGAAACGGCACGACTAAAACGACGTCCACAGCGCGCATGCAGAGGGTATCCACGCTACCTCCGCTGTAGCCTGCTATCACTCCTACGATTACCCCAATAAGCACCGCAAGAAAGGCAGCAAGCATTCCCACGAGCAAGCTCGTGCGCGTCCCGTGCACCACCTCCGAGAAGATATCTTGCCCAATGTCGTTTGTGCCCAGCCAGTGTTGAGGCGAAGGGGGCTGGAAGGGAGCACTAACGCGCTCATGCGGGTCGTATGGCGCTGGAGTGAAGATCGCAATTCCTCCCAGCACCCCCAAGATCGTCAGTCCAATGATGCTCAAGACGCTCTTCATACGCGCACCCGCGGATCAACCCGACTATAGAGCAAGTCAGCGCAGAGATTAGCTATGAGCACGCTCACGGTGATGAGCAAGAACGCGCCCTGCATTAAGGGGTAATCGCGCTGAAGCACGGCTTCGTAGAGCAAGCGCCCTAGGCCTGGATAACTAAAGACCGTCTCAACGACGGTCGCGCCGCTAACTAAAAAACCGAGATTTATCATAAACACCGTGACGACCGGGAGCATCCCGTTGCGCAGCGCGTGGCGATAGAGCACGCGAAATTCGCTCAGGCCCTTGCTGCGTGCCGTGCGAATATAGTCTTCCCCTAATACACCAAGCATTGCGGAACGCGTGACGAGAAACGTCCCGGAGATCGTCGTCAGGGTGAGCGTGAGCACCGGCAACACTAAGTGCTTGAGGATATCGAGCAGATACTCCCAACCCGTCAGAGCCGCCCAGGGGGTCTGAGCCCCGAAGATGGGAAACCATCCCAAATGCGCGGCGAAGACTGCAATGAAGATCATGCCCACCCAGAAGCTGGGCATCGAGTCGAGCAAGACAAAGAGACTCAGCACGAGTGCGTCAAAGGCACTGCCATGGCGCCATGCCGCAAGCGCCCCCATCGTAACGCCAATAGCCGTCGAGAGCACTAACGCTGTGCCTGTCAGCAGCAGCGTCCAGGGCAGACGCTCCAGAAGCACAGCCAGCACGGGCTTACGCTCCTGATAAGAATAGCCTAGGTCGCCTTGAACGAGTTGCCACAAATAGTGCAAGTACTGCTCCCAGAGAGGCCTATCGAGTCTGTGCTGCGCCATCAGCTCGCGAACGCTCTCTTGCGAAAGCAGCGCAACGTCGTCGCCGACGAAGAAGCGCAGGGGTGTGCCGGGCATCAATCTCGGTAATAAAAAGTTGAGCGTGATCGCAAGCAGTAGCACAAGAACATACGAGGCGAGCTTCACCGTCATAGGAGCAGTTCAAGTTCTATAGGGCTGAGCCGTCGGAACGGCTCAGCCAACACCAGCGACGAATGGCTCCAAATCCCATAATAGAGATCGTACGCGCGGTGCATCTCGCGATGGAGCGCGCGTCCTAACGCTATGGGATCATCGCGTAGTGCATCGTAATCTGGCAAGAGTGCTCGCAGAGCTCGGTCAGAGACGCGCTGACGGAAGAGCCGCGCGGTAAACTCTAATTGTCCCTTCAGCTCGGCGACAGCACGCTCTTTGAGCTCGAAGACCTCCGAAATGTCAATGAGACAGTTGGGGTGCTCAGGTGTCATAAAATAGATGCTCTTGACCGAGTGTGGGGCTCCGCACTCGTCTGTGCGCCAGTCACGCGAGCTGAGCGCGAGCGCTTCTAAGTAGAGCGTCATCGCCTCACGACGGTCTGGGTCTAAATCAAGCTGACAATGCTCTGGGTCTTGCGTGATGACGATATCGGGGCGAAGCTCCCGGAGCAAGGCGACGAGCTTTGCTTTCGACGGCGTATCTGCCGAGACTTCGCCATAAGAAAAATCGAGAAAGCGCACGTCGGTGATTCCCAAAATCGCTGCAGCGCGACGGATCTGCTCTCGGTATTCTGGGCGCGCGAGCGTGACGCTAGCATAGACGCGATCGCCGGCGCGGGCGTGCTTCGCTAACGTGCCTCCACACTCGCCGATCTCCAACCCATACGTCGCCATCATCAAGAGCGTCTTCACGAAGACCTCCTTCACAGAAATTAAGATCAGCCCCTTCTCCCTGGCTGAGCGCGAGAGAAGGGGCTGATACGCGCGTTATCGTTTCACAAAAGAGAGCTTATGGATGATGCCCTCGCCCTTCAAGAACGCCCAGCCGTCGTAGGCCGCCGGTCTCACGGCGAAGATCAAGTCGGGATAGAAGAGCGTCAAGAACGGTAAGTCTTCAGCGACGATCTTCTGGATCTCATCGAGCAGTCGCTTGCGCTCCTCACGGCTAGCAGTCTGAGCTTGTCTGTCCAGCAACCCATCGAGCGTCTTGTTGGCGTATCCGACGACGTTGATAGTGCCCACCTTGCAATCGGAGTGGAACAGCCCGCGCACGTCTGCTTTCGTCATGACCGGCGCGGACCAACCCCAGATAGCTAGATCATAGTTACGACCCTTGCACGCGTCGAAGTCAGGCCAGACGCGCTGAGCTACGGTATCAGCATCCAGCGACCGCACGTCGAAGACGATCCCCAGCGGCTTGACGGCCTGCGCGATCAGTTCAGCCGTGCGAATGCGTACCGGGTCTCCCGAGCGTGTCAGCAGCTCAAAGCGCAAGGGTTTTCCATCAGGAAACTCGCGCACGCCGTCGCCGTTTGTATCTTTATAGCCCAACTCGTCGAGGGCGCGGTTGGCTTGTTCGAGCTTCAGCGCTTGATAGCCTCCAAGGCGCGCGTTATACCAAGGCGAGCTAGGATGGATGAAGCCGGGGCTTCCGACCGTAGCAAAGCCTAGGAGCACGGTGCGCACGAGCTCTTCATAATTGATGACCCCGGCGATGATCCGTCGCACACGCGGATCGGAGAAGGGGGCGCGCTCATTGTTAAAAAGCAAGAGCGTGCTCACGAACCCAGGACCACTCAAGACTTTAATGTCTGGACGCGCTTGGAATTGCGCTACGAGCTCTGGGGTGAGCGTGCGTGTCGCCGCGTCGATCTGGCCAGCTTGCAACGCTGTAAACGTCGCAGTCGCGTCTTTAATAATGGGCAGTATTAATGCCTGCACTGCGGGCTTGCCCGCGAAGTAGTCGGCGTTGGCTTCTAGGCGATAGAACTGATCGGGCACGATCTGAGTGAGCCTATAGGGCCCAGTGCCCACGGTGTTCTCGAACGTCTTGGGGTCCGAAGCTTTCTCCCAGATGTGCTTAGGCACGATGGGGGTATCAGCGAGCGTGAGATCGAAGATCGGGCTTGGGGCGCTCAGCCTGAGCACGACCGTGCGCGCGTCAGGGGTTTCGACGGTGACGCCGCGCAAGGGCCCAGAGAACCGCGGGTGAGTGACTCTCTGATAGAGCTCGTAGCTAAATTTGACATCAGCTGAGGTAAACGGTTGCCCGTCGTGCCAACGAATGTTTGGGCGCAGTGTGAGCGTCCAGACCGTCCCATCAGAAGAGACCTGGACGGACTCGGCGAGCCAGGGCCTGGGAACGCCGTCGAGATCCGTGACCATCAGAGCGTCGTAGACGAGCATAAGCAAGTACCATCCAGGATAGCCGGTATTGTACGTATAGGGCGTGAGAGCGCGCTCTGTGGTGGGAATAGCTAAACGTATGAGAGGCGCCTGTGCCGTTGCCGTGAAGAACACAAGAATACCAAGTACGAGCACGAACGCTATGAGTCTGTATGCTCGCATGAGAGACACCTCCTGTGGTAGCACGCTTTTTCTAAGCGTAGCACGTACGATCAAAAAAATAATAGACTCAGTGGAGCCCGCGCCCTGTAGAAGTCGCCGTGAGCTTCCCGTGTCTCACCCCCTTCATCCCGATGAGCTTCGTGGCGAGCTCTTCGATCTGGCGGCCCGTACCGCGCACCGCGATGATCTCTAGGCAGTTGTTGTGATCTAAGTGAATATGCATAGTCGAGAGAATCTGCCCGTGATGCTCATGCTGAATATCGGTGAGCTGAGCTTCCAAATTCCGAGCATGATGGTCATAGAGGAGTGTGATGACCCCGACGACCTCCTCATTGGCTTGCCATTGCTGCTGGACGAGGGCATCGCGCATCAAGTCTCGGAGGGCTTCAGAGCGATTGGCATAACCTCGCGCCACCGTGAGCTTGTCGAACTTTCTGAGCAACTCTTCATCGACAGCGATCCCGAAACGCACTAACTCCCCCATAGCACGTTTTATTATATCGTGCTACGAAGATCTCGTCAAAAATGATCGCCGTCACCTGAGAGAGCTAAAGAGCCTGGACTTAGTCGTCCTCAAGCCCTAGCAGCTCAGCTATACGGCTCTTGTCAAAACCGATAACGATCTCGCCATCGATGTCGAGGACAGGTACGCCGGTCTGGCCACTCAAGCGCACCAATCGCTCGAGGGCTTCTTCGTCTTCTGAAACGTCGTATTCTGTGTACTCGATGTTGTGCTCTTCAAGGAAGCGCTTGGCAGCAGCGCACCATGAGCACGTTGGCGTGGTGTAAATCGTCACTTCGGGCATACAGTCCTCCTGCGGCCTATGCCGCGCGCAACACTCGAGCGACAAACTCGCGCTCTGGCAGCGCCCCTTCAAACATCACGACCCCATCGTTGACGACCGTCTTGGGCACGCCGTAGACTTCGTACTTGTCCGCCAGATACGGAAATTCAAGGGCCGAGACCATGTCGGCTTTGATCTTGTCACTGTAAAGCGCCATCTTGTGCGCCATGCGCACCGCCGCCGGACAGTACGGGCACGTCGGGGTCACGAAGACCTGAATGTGTATGGGCTTGAGCAGCGTATTGAGCAGCGTCTGCGTCTCGGCAGAGAGCTGCGTTACCCCACGCGAGACGTCTACTAAATCTTCGAGAAATGCGCCGAACTCATAGCCCGCCGGAACCCCAAAGAACCGAATCCCGTAGACTTTCTGGCCCTCCAGCACAATCGCTGGGATCTTGTCCACCCCAAAGCGCTGAGCGATCTCTTGCTCGTTCTTGAACTCGTAGACCTTGAGCGTGAGCTTGTTCGAGAGCGCCGTGACTTCTTTGAGAAGCTCGTGCGCGATCTGGCACGGCTCGCACTCGAACTCTTGGGTAAAGTAGTGAATCGTCACGGGGTGCACAAGCTCTTCTAGGACTTTTTGCACTTGCTTTTTGTTCTGTTCAGTAAGCAACGGCATTGCAGATCAGCCTCCAGAGAGTAAATTAGGGCAACTGCACGAAGCCGTGTTGCATCTTCCAGAGATAGTATTTCTCAAAGGCGAGCTTGGCCCAGTGCGCCTGCGGGCCGGGGATGAGCAGCTCAAATTTCCTTGGCGGCAGCAT
>JANXCC010000013.1 GCA_025060395.1 Candidatus Bipolaricaulota bacterium
GCTGCGCGAGGCCTGGGGCATCGAACCCGTGCCGGATGAGCCGACGCCCAAGGGTGGCGGGCCGGGAGCAGAGCGCGCGTTCTCCGTGCACAAATACGGCCTGACGAGGTGGGGCGATCTGTTCAATGCGCGGCAGAAGCTGGCGCTCGTCACCTTTGCCGATGCCGTACGCCGCGCCCATGCCGAAATGCTCCGCGCCGGCTACGAACCAGAGTTCTCTAAAGCGGTGACGACGTATTTGGGGCTGATAACAGATATGACAGCCGCTTTTTGTAACGTTTTAGCTCGCTGGGAAAACACCTCTGAAGCGATCAAACATCTCTTCTCGCGTCAGGCATTACCAATGCTTTGGGACTACGCTGAACTCAACCCATTTAGCGGTTCGACTGGGAGCCCTGAAGCAGGGTGGGACTACCACGAAAAGATCATAAGTCACACGATTGAGGCAGCTCAGAAATCAAGCGAGTCTCATGTCCATCACGGTTCTGTCACGGCGCTTCCCTGGCCGGAGAATTCCTTTGACGCGGCGCTGACGGATCCGCCCTACTACGACAACGTGAACTACTCCGCACTGTCGGACTTCTTCTACGTCTGGCTCAAGCGCACCATCGGCGATCTCTACCCCGATCTGTTCGCTACCCCGCTGACCCCCAAGAGCGAAGAGATCGTCCAAGACCCCAATCGGCAAGGCGGGCGCGAGCAAGCGAGAATCTTTTTCGAGCAGAAGCTCACCCAAGCCTTCCGCGAGATCCATCGCGTGCTCAAGCCCGACGGCATCGCCGTGATCGTCTTTGCGCACAAGACGACCGAGGCGTGGGAGACGGTCATCAACGCGCTGCTGGAGGCCGGGCTGTACATGACGGCCTCCTGGCCGATCCACACCGAGATGCAAGCGCGACTGAACGCCCAGGAGACGGCATCGCTGGCATCGAGCATCTACATGGTCTGCCGCAAGCGCGCCTCGGCGACGGTGGGCGAGTACGGCCGCGTGCGGCGCGAGATCGAGGAGCGCGTGCGGCAGAAGCTCGAACAGTTCTGGGAGGAGGGGATCCGAGGTGCGGACTTCTTCATGAGCGCCATCGGCCCCGCCGTCGAAGCCTTCGGCAAGTATTCGCGAGTCGAAAAGCTCTCCGGCGAGGTCGTCACCGTGGGCGAGTGGCTCGAATACGTGCGCAAGCTCGTGAGCGAGTTCGCCCTCGGACGCATCCTGAAAGACCCGGAGCTGGGCGGCATCGACGCGCCCACCCGGTTCTATCTGCTCTGGCGCTGGACGTACAACCACGCCCGTGTAAAATTCGACGAAGCCCGCAAGCTCGCCCAGGGCACCGGCATCGAGCTGACCGAGCACTGGGACCGCGCCGGCTTCGTCAAGAAGGAGAAAGAATACATCCGTGTGCTGGCTCCGCACGACCGCGACGCGAACTTCTTCCGTCATGAGCGCTTCGATAGCATCGTAGATGTGCTGCACAAGGCGGCGCTCCTGTGGGAGCGCGGCGACCGCAAGGGGCTGGAGGAGCACTTGCTCCACGCTCCGTTTTCGGGGGAGAATATCCGTCGGGTCGCTCAGGCGATCTCCGAGGTCTTGCCCGATGGCGACAAAGAGAAGCAACTGATGCAAGGGCTGCTCTACAGCTGGCGACAGGCACAGCCTACCGAGCGCAGTCTGTTCACCGAAGAGAGCTGAGAGGAGGCGAAACGACGATGGCCCTACCAGCGTGGCGCGAGGTGGTCGTCCCGCACCGGGACATCCGCGAGGGAAGATTTGATGAGTCAACGTTTGCCGTGAACTTGGCCGACGTGCTCGCCGACCGCGGCCCGATCGAATACCACGACCCGCAGACGTTCTTCCGTAAGACCTATCCGACCGAAGGGATCGTCAGATTGCTGTCAACGGTGCTGGCGCGGCTGGCGGGCAAGGGCACGGGCGAGCCGGTCATCCAGATCCAGACGCCCTTTGGCGGCGGCAAGACCCACAGCTTGGTCGCACTCTATCACCTGCTGACCTCGGGCGCAGACTACCCCGACGAAGATCTCGTCAGGAGGGTGCTCCAAGAGACGGGCGTCAAGACGATTCCTAAAGCAAGAGTGGCCGTCTTCGTGGGAACAGGAGCTGACCCGCTCAAGGGCAAGACTCCCTGGGGAGCGATCGCCGAGCAGTTGGGGAAGTATCAGCTCTTGCAAGACCACGACGAGGGCCGGCGCACGCCGGGCAAAGACCTCTTGCACCAGCTCTTCGGCGACGAGCCGGTGCTGATCCTCATGGACGAGATCGCCCAATACGTCGCCAAGTGCGTTGATCCCCAAAAGGGCGAAAGGGCCGGTCGTGCTTACCAAACCCAAGTCTTGGCGTTCATGCAGGAGCTGACCGAGACGGTCAAGGTGCTGCCTCGGGGGGCGCTCGTGGTGACGCTGACCTCTAGCGTGCCCTATGGAGAGGAGGGCGAGCGCGCCCTGCGCGATCTCCAGAGGATCTTCGGGCGAGTCGAAGCCGTCTACGAGCCGGTGCAAGGCGATGAGATCTACGAAGTGATTCGCAAGCGGCTCTTCGAGGACGTAGGCGATCCCGCCGTGGCGCGGCGCGTCGCAGATTCGTACTGGGAGCTGTATCAGCGCTTGGGGAGCGAAGTGCCCGACGGCGTGCGCGAGACGGGCTATCGCGAGAAGATGCGCCGCGCCTATCCGTTCCACCCCGAATTGATCGACGTGCTCTTTGAACGTTGGAGCACGATCCCGGATTTTCAGCGCACTCGTGGCGTGCTGCGGCTGTTGGCCGAGGTCGTCTCCGATCTCTACAGGCGAGAGCACTCTGCGCCGTTGATCCAGACGGCGCACGTGAATCTAGCAAACCCCAAAGTGCGGCCGAAGCTGGTCAATCTCATCGGCTCGGAGTACTACGGCGTGATTGCGGCCGATATCGCCGACACCAACGCCAAGGCCCAGCGGATTGACCGTCAGATGGGGTCGGAGTACGCGCGCTTTGCTGTGGCCTCTGGCCTCGCGACGAGCATCTTTCTCTATTCATTCAGCGGGAGCGAGCGTCAAGGGGGCGTGGGGTTGCCCCAATTGCGCGTCTCGCTCCTCCGTGAAGGGATCCCCGCTCCGCTCGTGGGCGATGCGCTCCATCATTTGGAAGAAGAGCTGTGGTATCTGCACGTGGAGGCCGGGCTCTATCGGTTTACGAGCCAGCCCAACCTAAATCGCATCATCATTGAGCGTGAAGAAGCCGTCACCGAGGAGCACATCCGTCGGGAGATCTCTGATCGGCTGGAGGGGCTTGCCGGTCGAGAGCTGAAGGTCTATCTCTTCCCGCGCAATTCAGGCGACATCCCCGACACCAAGGAACTGAAGCTTGCTGTGCTCGATAGCGAGCACGCGACCCCGGACTTCATCCGAGAGCTTTTCGAGAAGGTCGGTTCGACGTTTCGCTCCTACAAGAACACCATTGTGGTGCTTGCGCCAGATGCCGAGGCGCTGTCGGAGCTGTATCGGTTGGTGAAGCGTTTTCTGGCGCTGCGCTCGATCAAAGAAGACAAGTCCGTGATGAAGCAGCTTTCGGAGGAGAACCGAGCCGGGCTTGAGGCGAAGCTGAAGGACAGCGAAGGGCGGATCTCGTTTGGGTTGCTCTCGGCCTACCGGCGGCTGATGAAGGCCGGGGCGCAGGGGATCGAGCACTTCGATCTGGGCCTGCCGACCGCCGGGGTCAAGAGCACCCTGGCCAAGCGCGCCTATGAGTATCTCAAGAGCCAAGAGATCCTGCTCGACCGCATCTCCCCGCGAAAGTTGTTGGAGAAGGCCATGAGCGAGGGCGAAACCGAAAAATCTCTCACGGAGATCTACGAAGCATTTCTGCGCTACCCGCATCTGCCGATGTTGGAGAAGAAAACGGTGCTTGAGCAGGCTGTAGATCAAGGGGTACGCGAGGGCGAGTTTGCCCTTCAGATCGGTGAGCGTCTGTACGTGAGGGAGGCTGTTCCGTCCTATAATTTTGAAGAGGCTTTCCTCCAGCGCCACGTAGCTCCCCTCCAGCCATCGGAACAGAGGCTTCAGAAGCCCGCCGCCGAGCCGGAGCCCACAGCTCCCACGGAGAAAGCAAGACCTTTGGAAGATGTCGTCCCAGAGCTCGATATGCGCATTGCAGTTCCGTGGAACAAACTCTCCGACTTCATCCGTGGGGTTCTCAGCCCCTTGCAGCAAGAAGGAGCTACCATCGAGCTGGAGATCCATCTCCAAGCCCGCTCCCAGAGCGGCATCAAGAAGGCCACGGTGGAACACAAAGTGAAAGAGACCCTCAAACAGATCGGGGCAACGATCAAGGAGGAGAAAAAGTAGCTTATGAAGATTCTCATCACCGGTGCCACGGGATTTCTCGGCCGTCGCGTCTGCGACGTCTTGAGCCAAGCCGGACACACCCTAGTTGCGCTCTCGCGCGATCCCCAGCGAGCCAAGCAGCTCGTCCCACAACTCACCGAAGTGTTCGGCTGGGATGCTCTTGCGCAAGCCCTCCAGGGCTGCGACGCTGTTGTTCACTTGGCGGGTGAGACCGTCGTCGGCCGCTGGACCGACGCCAAGAAGAAAGCTATTCGCGACAGCCGTGTGCTCAGCACGCGAGAGCTCGTCAATGCGCTGGCCCAGCTCAGCATACGCCCGAAAGTGCTCATCTCTGCGAGCGCTATCGGCTACTATGGCAACCGTGGGGAAGAGCCGCTCACGGAAGATTCTTCGCCAGGGTCGGACTTTCTCGCCCAAGTCTGTCAAGACTGGGAGAGCGAAGCGGCCCGTGCCGAAAGCTTGGGCATAAGAGTCGTGCGGCTGCGCATCGGGCTGTTGCTTGGTCCCGGCGGCGGAGCCCTCCAGGCGATACTCCCGTTATTTAAGCTTGGGCTGGGCGGCCCTCTGGGCTTAGGAAATCAGTTCTGGTCGTGGGTCCACCGCGATGACGTCGTGGGCGCGATCGCGTTCGCTCTAGAGAGAGACGAGCTGCGCGGCCCGGTCAACATGACAGCTCCCAATCCGGTACGTCAGAGGGAATTCGCGCAAGTGTTAGGGCGTGTCTTAAGACGTCCAGCGGTGCTGCTTACGCCGGCGTTCGCGCTCAAGATAGTGCTTGGAGAATTTGCCAGCGAGTTGCTCTCATCGAAGAGGGTGCTTCCACAGCGCTTGCACCAATTGGGCTACCGCTTTCGCTTCGCGGAGCTTGAGCCAGCTCTTAGAGAGATCCTCCGCGTGCCCTAGCCCTCCCAGACGCCCCTCGGTATTTTCAGCTATAATAGCACCACTATGAGCTTAGCGCTCTTGATAGATCTCTATGAGTTGACAATGGCGCAAGCGTACATAGAAGAGGGCCTGACTGAACGCGCTGTCTTTAGTCTGTTTGTGCGCCGCCTTCCACCCCAGCGCAATTTTCTCATCGCGTGTGGGCTTGAGACCGTCTTAGAGTATTTAGAAAGCTTTCGCTTCGACGAAGATGACCTAGAATATCTGGCATCGCTGAGGCAGTTCTCCCCGAAATTTCTCGATTGGCTGAGGGGGCTGCGCTTCACCGGGGACGTCTACGCTGTGCCAGAGGGCACTCCTATCTTCGCTCACGAGCCCATCTTAGAGATCGTCGCGCCGTTGCCCCAAGCCCAACTCTTAGAGACCTTCATCATGAATCAGGTGCACGTGCAGACGGTGCTAGCCTCGAAAGCGTATAGAGTAGTAGCTGCGGCCCAAGGGCGTCCCGTCTTCGATTTCGCCGCGCGGCGGATGCACGGCACCGATGCAGCCCTCAAAGGTGCTCGTGCCTTCTACGTCGCCGGAGTCGCGGCGACGTCGAATGTGCTCGCAGGTAAGCTCTATAAAATTCCCGTCGTGGGCACGATGGCCCATAGTTACATCCAAGCTCACTCAAGCGAGCTCGAGGCCTTTCGCGCGTTCCTGCGCATCTACCCTGAGACCGTGCTCCTTGTTGATACTTACGACACCCTGGCCGGGGTGCGTAGGGTCATCGAGCTGGCGCGCGAGCTCGGGCCGGACTTCACAGTCAAAGCGATACGCCTAGACTCCGGAGATCTGCTAGAGCTTTCGCGACACGCCCGGCATATGCTTGATGCTGCTGGGCTTGCTCATGTGAAGATCTTAGCCAGCGGCGGCCTCGACGAAGAGGGAATTGCCCGGCTAGTAGAAGCCGGCGCCCCTATTGATGGCTTTGGCGTAGGGACATATATGGGGGTCTCCAAGGACGCTCCCGACTGCGATATCGTCTATAAGCTCACAGAATACGCAGGCCAAGGGCGGCTGAAGCTCTCTCCGGAGAAGCGGATCCTCCCCGGACGCAAACAGATCTTTCGCATCGAAGAGCGCGGCTGCGCCGTGCGCGACGTCCTCGCCCAAGCCGACGAAGAGCTCCTAGGACGTCCCCTGCTCATCCCAGTGATGCGCGCGGGAAGACGCCTCGAGCATCGCGATCTCGAAGCCATTCGACGCTATGCTCATGAGCAAATCGCACGCTTGCCGGAGCGCATTCGCGCTCTCGCTCCGGCTCAGCCCCCGTATCTTGTTGAACTCAGCCCAGCTCTGCAGAAGATCTATCAAGACCTCAGGGCAGAGTATGAAAGGAGGGAAGCGCTATGACCGAGCAACTCCAATCGGGTGATGCCCTGCTCATCGTTGACGTTCAGAGGGATTTCTGTCCTGGTGGAGCGTTGCCCATCGCTGAGGGCGACAAGGTCATTCCTGTGCTCAATCGCTGGATCGAAGCGGCCCAAGCTAAAAGCATCCCTATCTATGCGTCATATGACTGGCATCCCTTGGGGCATATAAGCTTTAAAGAGCGCGGCGGGCCCTGGCCCCCCCACTGCGTCCAATGGACCGAGGGCGCGCGCTTTCACCCCGAGCTGCGCTTGCCTGAAAATACCGTTCAGATCGCTAAGGGCGTGCGCTTCGATCACGATCAGTATTCAGCCTTCGACCAGACAGGGCTCGCCGTGCGCTTACGCCACGACGGCATTAAGCGTTTATGGGTGGGGGGGTTAGCAGAAGACGTCTGCGTCTTAGCGACGGTCTTGGACGCGCGCAAAGAGGGCTTCGAGGTGATGCTCATCTCCGAGGCGACCCGTCCCGTGACCCCTCAGGGGGGAGCCGAAGCCCGACGCAAGATGCGCGACGCCGGCGTGCAATTTGTATGAAAGATCAGATCGCCTTGATTACTGGGGCGTCGAGCGGGATCGGGCGAGCTACAGCCCTGGCCCTAGCGCGCCGCGGGGTACGCCTGAGCTTGCTGGCGCGGCGAGCTCAAGAATTAGAAGCCCTAGCTAAAGAGATTCAGAGCTTAGGCGGGCAGGCCTTAGCCCTTCCCACCGATGTCACTGAGAGGGAATCTGTCCGGCAAGCAGTCTCGCGCACCCTCGCCCACTACGGCGCGATAGACATCGCCGTGGTGAACGCCGGGGCGTACTTGCGCTGCCCCATCCCGCACCTTACTATAGAGATTCTTCAGCAAGCAATGGCAGTCAACTTCTACGGGGGTGTGCACGTTGTGCTCGAGGTCTTGCCGCATATGTTGGCACGGCGGCGCGGTCACATCGTCTTAGTGACCTCGATGGCCGCGAAGAAGGGCATCCCTCCGGATGGGCCCTACGTAGCAGCCAAGTGGGCTCTCACCGGCTTAGGAGATGTCATGCGTCAAGAGCTGCGTGCCTACGGGATTGAAGTTACGACGGTCTTGCCTGGGCGAGTCGATACCCCAATGCTTGCTGGGCTCGACTTCCCCTGGATCTCGGCCAAGATCTCTCCAGAGCTTGTAGCCGAAGCTATCGTGCGCGCTCTCCGACGCCATCATGCCGAAGTGATCATACCTCAGCGAGCCCGGCTGCTGGCCCTTGCCCAGTGTTGGGCGCCACGCTTAGCCGATTGGCTCGTGCGAACTCTTCATCTCGAAGGGTGGTCACGATGAGAACTCCTCACAGCTGGCTCCGATCCATAGAAGTTGCCTTCGTGCCTCCATCAGAGACTATGCCCTTGGCAGAGCGTGTCTGGGAGGGACTCGAGCGAGCGTTTCGACAGTGCGGGCATCGCGTCGTGCCGACGCCGCAAGCAAGCACTGATATAGTGCTGACAGCGGCGCCATTTGGGGAAGCCATTCCCTGGCGCACTGCCCTTCTGTTCACTATGCGCCGGCGCTATCGCCTACCCCATATGCCTTTGCTGTGGACCATCGTGCCGGTGACGCCGGAGCGCTGGCACGTTGCCCTCCAAAAGCTTGAGCACGCGCTCGCTAAGGAGCTTCCAGACCCTAGCGATTTTGCCTTCCCTGGCTTAGCTCAGACCGCTTGGCGCACCCTCATAGAGCAAGGGCGGCGTGGCGGTCCCATCTTGGCCTTGCAGCGCGCTATCCAGGCCCAAGTTAAGAGCATTCGGGTGTTACTCGTCGTAGGCCATGACTATCCCATAGAAGCATATCTCTTTGATTTGATGGGAGGATATCCTCGCATCCCCGCCGACGACTCTTTCTATACTGATCTTGTGTTGCGCATGGCGACCATTGCCAGTACCTATGAAGTAACGGAGCATCAGGCTGTCGGCGCGCCAATTCCCGCAAAGATCTGGCAGGCTCTTGAAGCCCCAGCCGCGATGAAGCGCGCCGCACGCGAGTTTGGCCAGCGCGACTTCTTCACCCCAGGGGTGCGCATCAGTGAGCTCGTGACTGTGCCGGCAGTCGAGGCGAGCATCAGTGCTCAGTATAGTGAGGGATGCTTTGCCACTTGGGAGCCAGCTCTGGGAGCTCTCGTGACGACGATCACCGGCAGCGCCCGCCCTGTCGCCAAAGATGCAATCTCCGATGACGACTTGGCCGTTATCGTCGGAGTGCGCCCCGACGGCAAGGGCGCCCTCGTCCGCCCTATCGAGGGCACACGCAATGATCCCCCGTCCTCTGAGGCCGTCGAGCTCTATGACATGGACTCTGCCCTACCTAAGATAGCTTGGAACGGCGTTCAAGTTCCTGTGGTGCGCTCGAAGCTCCACGGTCATCGCGGTGTGCGTGCCTACGACCCAACGCAGGTCGAGTTCGTCCCTCTCGATCCGCCCTTCTACTATTATCCGGTCGCCTGTGCCACGGCCGCTCAGGCCCAAGCTATCAAAACAGCCTTTGCACGCTCCCAAGCCCTGCAAGACCCCGAAGATCCTCGCACCATCGTCTTCACGGTGTTGCCATGCCATGGGGTGGTGATCGTCGAGAAATGGGTCACAGGTAAAGCCCCCTTCCAAGCGATTTGGGAGGCCATGGACGATCAGAACCTCGTCATCGATGCCCTTGTGCCTCAGGGGCCGTTTGACTACGAGCTCACAGAATCGGGGCTGATGGTGTTGAGGGAGCCCACCTCCGCTTGACAGAAGCATAGGGACAGCTTACAATAGAAGCTGTCGTGCGGGCGTAGCTCAGCGGTAGAGCGTCTGCTTGCCATGCAGAAGGTCGCGGGTTCAAATCCCGTCGCCCGCTCCAATATATTTTTACGGTAAGCAGACCTGGCCATCAGGGAGACTCGCGAATGGATGTGTCCCTGGGTTGCTCTTGTGATTCCCTGATCTGTTGTTGCCTTCAATAGTAATAGTGCCCTCAAATGTCACCTTGCCACGGAAGAAATCAAACGTCGCGCCGCAGCGCCGGAGCCATGCCATGATCCCCCAGTCGGCGCTCCCTTTGATAGCCGAGTCTACGAGGCGCACCTGAGCATCACCGATGGCCGCTATCCCAACACAGAGCTGATCAACGCGCAAACATGCCTCAGCCCAGCCGTTGCTCTGGAATGTTGTGCGGCGGAGTTCAACGCTTGCCGCGCCGCTCACCTCGAGGCCATCGGTGCTGTTCTCAGAGAGGGTCGAGTTCATCAACGTTGCGCGGGCCTTGTCGGTCACCAGCGCGCCATCAGCCCCGTTCCTCCAGATCTGCGCAGACTCCAAGGTCGCCTGAGCGGAGTCTCGTAAGGCGATCCCATCGAGCTTATTCTCCATAAGCCGCGAATAAGCTAGCTCAAGCTGCGCCGCGATCCGCACCTCAAGCCCACGCAGCCCGTTCTTAGAGACTTGAGTCTTCTGAAGCTGTATTCGCACAGAGTCGCGAGCCTCCAGGCCGTCCCCGCCGTTGTCCGAGATCGTCGAATCCGCTAGGCTCAGTTGTGCTCGTTCGGCAGCGAAGATCCCGTCGTCACCGTTACCAGAGATGACGCTCTCCAAGAACTGTACGGCCGCGGAGCCAGTGATCTCAGCGCCGTCGTCCAGGTGATTGAGGATCTTCACCGCGCGCAGGGTCGTCTGACCATAGAGCAGCAACCCATCCCCGCGACTCCCCGTCACCGTGAGCCCTTCTAGGGTAACGTCCTGAGCGTCAGCGATGACCGAGAGCACAAGCTGGCGAGTCGGCAAGGCGCGCAGCGTCGCGGTACCGCGCACCGTGACGGGCTTCCAAATAGTTAGTCCAACGTCATAGCTGCCGTTCTGGACGGACACTGTTCCGCCAGGGGCGATGGCATCGAGGGCTTCTTGGAGATTCTGAAAATCTCCGGGAACAGTGAGGTGGGATCTCTCAGTTTGTGGGACGAGAGGTCTGCGCACGGTGATGGGGGCAAAGCCGCAGAGGTCCGCGCCGTTGCCCCGCATCATATTGGGAGTTCCAGAGACCTGACCTGCGAAGACCCGTACCCCACATCGCTTGTTATTTTCAATAACGTTCTCGCTCAGCTGCAGGGTCGCTGAATCCCGCACGGCTATTCCGTCAAGGCCGTTCTCAGAGATGCGGCTGCCCTGCACGCTCATAAGCGAAGTTTCTTCAGCGCGTATCCCATCATGCTGGTTGTTGACTATCTCGCTGTTGCTAAGAGCGACACGAGCAGAGCCGACAGCAAGCACTCCTATGAAGCTCTCCGTGACGGCGACGTTATCGAGCGTGACCTGGGCTCTTGCGGCAGCCCGCACAGCGGCACCAAGACGAGAGCCCGTCACGGTCAACGCTGTGAGGGTCACCCTAATCTCATGATCGCGCTCAATGCGAATTGCTCCTTGAAGGATTGTTTGAGCCCTCCCCATCCCCCGCACCGTAAGGCTCTTCCCAATAGTGATATTCTCTGGGAACGTGCCCGCAGCTATACAGACGAGGGCCCCTTCATCCACGGCGTTGATCGCTTGTTGGAGCGATTGCCCCGGCTGCACTGTTATGGCGCAGTCTTGAGCGCCTCTATTCTGAACACCTACAAGCAAGGCCAAAGCCATACCAATACTCACTATATGCCGCCAATTCGTCATCGCTGTCACTCCTTGTTGATGAAGCTAATGGGCTTATAAGTATAGAGGGCTCCGGCTCTCTTAGCCAGAACCCTCTTCCTGACTTCTTTGATTTTTTATACTACATCCCTGACTTGTGGCATCCGAAGCAGAAGGAAGCCTTCGCGTCCGGTGGGGTAGCGATGTGCGTTGGGGAGAGCCCGATATGGTGACACCCAGCGCAGAACTCTCCTGTCTCCTTGCCGGTAAGCCCCTTCACAGTGGGAGTCTCGTGGCACGGGAGGCAGAAGCTGCTGTTGGGCTGTCGCTCGTTGACCGGATGCTTGGCGACCTTGGTCTTGTGCGGCGTGTGGCAACTATTGCACTCAGCCGCGGTCCAGTCGAACGCCAACACGTGCTTGGCTTTGGGCCCAGGTCGCTCGACGGTAAAACCGGGTCTTGTCACTATATGCGTATTGATGTGACAAGTCTTGCAGAAGCCGACTTGCTCAGTCTTGAGCGGCGGAGGGCTCTGGTGGCATTCAAAGCATACAGCAGCTGAACTGCCCGGCTCTATAGGGATATGGCCTTCGGGTAGCGGTGGTGGCTGCTGAGCTATAGCGAAGACCATCGCACCCACAACTCCGGTGATTACACCTAAAGCTGCGAGCATCCCCCATCGCTTCCTCATAATAATGCGCGACCTCCTTTCGTTTTTTGAAGGAATATGGGTTTGATTCACCTCCTTTCAGGCTCCGTTCTACCCTTACAGTGTAGCTGTGTTGTGCAGCTACTGTCTATGATCTGAGCTATGTTCAAAATTGATCTCAATCAAGGTTCAGCTAGGGCGCCATCTTGTGACATCCATAGCAGAAGTTGACCTTGACCCCGGCAGGGGCCTTGACGTGCGTTGGATGCATCCCAATATGATGGCACGCAGCGCAGAACTCTCCGGCCTTCTCCTGCCCGCCCACCGCCTTCTCTGGTTGAGCTGGGTTCAGGTGACAGGGTTGACAGAAAGCACTCAAGGGTTGCTTCTCTGTGACCGGGTGCGGTGCCGCCTTGGTCTTATGCGGCTCAGTATGACATGATGAGCAGTCCGCCGCCGTCCAATTAAATTCTACAGGGTGCTTGGAGCGGTTCCCTATCCGCACAACGTCGACAAACTCCGTCTCTTCAACGTGAATATTGATGTGACACGTTGCACAGAACGAGGTCTTCTCTGCAGGCAAGGCCGGGGGATTCTTATGGCACCGGAAGCATAGCTCTACTGGTGCCCCGACTTTGATCATGACGTGGCCCTTGGGGATGTCCGATGGCTTCTGCTGTTGTGCTACACCAAAGACCATCGCTGTCACCCCTAAAGGGAGCACGAGAAAGAGCGCAATCACTAGAGCTCGCTTGAACATCCTTATCATCTCCTTAGCCCGCGTAGCTGTGCAGACCTGCCAAGAGGTAATTCACGCCTAACCAGGTGAACAGCACGACCGCAAACCCTAAGACCGCCAGCCAGGCCGTCTTCGCGTCGCGCCAGCCCCATCTCACCCGCACGTGCAAATAGAGCGCATAGAAGAGCCAGGTAATCAACATCCAGGTCTCCTTAGGATCCCAGCCCCAGTAGCGCCCCCAGGCTTTCTGGGCCCAGATCGCTCCAAAGACCAGTCCCCCTAGCGTAAAGAGCGGAAATCCAATCGCTATCGTTTTGTACTCTATATTATCGAGGGTCTTCAGCGTCTGGAGATTAGCTCCGCGCCGCTGCAGCCATAGGAAGAGCACTGCTGCCCCAAACGCCACAGCAAAGAACGCCTCTCCTCCTAGTGTGAAGAGCACATGCAGCACAAGCCAATAGCTCTGCAATGCCGGCACGAGCGGCCGCACTTCGCTCGAGAGCAGGGGGGACGACGCCAAGGCAATGAAGAGAAAAGCTAACCCAGTCACAAACACCCCCACCACCTTGGTCTTGTAGCGCCACTCGAAGATCAGATAGACCAAGGGGATCGCCCAGGCGAAGAACGCTAGCGTCTCGTAGGTGTTCGTCACCGGGAGTACCCAATACTCAGAAACGCGGTACGTCTCGACGGTTCGTAAGATGAGCCCGACCGTGCCGATGAGCACTGTGATCATAGTCGTCCAGGTAGCCAGCCGGCCCCAGGTCGTCTGTTTGAGCACCCAGGACTGGGGCGATGCCGCTACGATCCCTAGCCCAGATTTCTGATCGGTCGGGCTACCAACCAGATGCAACAGGTAGAAGACGAAGGCGAGAAAGTACCCGATGGCGCTCAGATAGAAGAAGAACGTGCTATCCATGATGGACCTCCTCCTTCGAGCCCTTCACCTCTGGCCTTTCCCCTGGAGCGCGCAAAGGAGAGGCTAGGGTGAGGGTTGCGATGATCTCTTCAAACTCTGGCTCGAACTCTCGCGGCTCGCGCCCAAGCCCCCCAACATAGAGGATCTCCCCCTTGACAGCGGCCCAGATCCGCCGCGGCGGCAGGTAGAAGTTCAACACCAGCCCAAAGATTAAGAGCACAAACCCCGCATATATGATAGGGATACCGGGATTACGCGCAATCTGGAGCCCTGTAAACTCCGGGGCTTTCATCCCCACTAGATAGAAGCGATAGGGGTTGGACCCCATGAATTCATGTTGGAATTGGGGGAACTGCGCGAAGGTCCACGCCGTAAACTCGCGCTGATCACCGTTGTAGACTTCGAGAAACGCTGCAGGATTGTTGAGGGCTTGGGAGCGGTTTGCTGGACGCCGATCCTCCGTGACGATGAAATCAGGGTAGAACGCGACCACCTTGACGGTGCGCCCATCATCTAAGGAGAACGTGGTGCCGACCTTGGCGGTGAACTCGCCGATGGGCTCGGTGTTGCCCTCTTGTACGCGCTCGACTCGGAAGGTCAACTCCGCTCCGCCCAGCCAGTCGCTGCCAAACGAGGCTTGATAGAACGAAATCCCCTTGTATGTCAAAGGCTCGTTGACTTCAATGGTCTTCGTCAGGACTTCGCGCCCGTCCTCGATGACCGTCAGCGTCGTATACCAATCCTTGACCTGCCCTGAATCGGGATAGTGCTCCACGCGCAATTCGTCCACGCGGACCTGGAAGTTTCCCTGAGGGACAGAGAACGTCTCACCTTGATGGGCGATTTGGAAGCTCTCAAACCCTAACAGCCCTCCAATGATGCCCCCTACCAGAATGATAATCAAGCTGACGTGCAGAATATCGACGCCGAGGCGGCCCCAGAGGTTCTTGTACGCGACGAGCTGCGAACCCTCCCGACGCACGCGATAGCGCCAGCGGTTGAGGGTCTCCTCGAGCTTGTTGAAGAGCTGCGCGTCGAGTTTCGTCTGAGTAGGCAGGTGCGCGATCTCCTCAGGCGCGCGAGTCTCAATGGGTTTCCTCACCAATTCCCACGAGACGCGGAAGCGCTTGAGGGCGCACGCCCCAGTGTTGATGGCTAAAAGCACCAGCAAGCTCACAAAGTACCAGGAGTGATAGATCTGGTTGAGCTGAAGGGCTTGGATGATCCGTGCCCCAACCTCGCCGTAGCTTGCTATATAGAAGAACAGATCCCTGCCTTGGGGGATGAGCGTGCCAACGATGGAGAGCACAACGATCACGACGATGAGCACGATTGCGAGCCTAATCGACGTGAGCTGCTCCCCCAGGAGGCTGCCCAGGCTTGGGCGCTCCGGCTGGCCTAAGATAGTCCTGATCTGTCGGGCGGCTTCTTCACCGCCTTGGACGCATGAGTGCGGGGGAGCCTCTCCCCGCACGATCGCCAGGGCGTTCTCCGCACACGTCCGATAGCCGCAACGTCCGCAGTTGAGCCCACCTAAAACCTTGACGACTTCCGCGACCTTGCCCCGCAGCGCCCCATCGATAGCTAACTGTGTGGCGCGAGGCGGCGGAGCGGGGGCAGCCGCCGTTAAGGAGACCCCGCACATCTTGCAGAAGCGGCTATCGGGATCATTGGTAGTTCCGCATGCCCGACAGAGCACGTGAAGCGCCACGCCGCAGTACTTACAGAAACGGCTATCAGGAGTATTGACCGTCCCACACGCAGTACACGTCATACCCATATCACTCGCTTTCTTTGAGGAGCCCCAAGCGTGTGAAGCCCTTGACAAGCTCTTCAAGCGTGATCGACCCGATCCATACTCCGCGAATGTAGCCTTCAGGGTCAATGAAGAAGCTCTCCGGGATCCCTGTCAGCCTATAGAGCACGAAGGCCGTCCCGCGCTCGTCTATCAGATTGAGATAGGTTGCACCCAGCTTGGCCAAAAACGCCTTTACGGTCTCAGGGGACTCGCCCCAGTTGACGCCAAGAAGCGTGATTTGATCGCCGTAGCGTTCGTGGAACTTTTGGAGTTCAGGGATCTCCTCACGACACGGCGGGCACGACGTCGCCCAGAAGTTTAGCAAGACAGGTCGGCCACGAAACTCGCTCAAGCTCACCCTCTGACCGGTGAGGTCGGTGAGGGTGAAATCCGGAGCGAGATGCCCTAAGCTCGCCGCGGGTTCCGCCTTGAGGGTTGTGGGATCATCTACGAAGATCCCGTGGCCGCGGGTGAGCGCGAGCTTACCGAGCTCGTTGCGACTCGTGAAGAACGCATAGCTGATTATTCCCAGAGTAACGGCTCCCGCCGCGATCAAGAGCGCTACGATCAGCCGTGCGACCATTCTTCCCATGCCTCCTAGATGTCTGTGCCTAGTATAGGCGCGCTTCCCGTGGTCATGCTATGAGCGCTATCAAAACAAAATATGATTTTCATCATTTTTTTTTCTTGGGCAAGCTAAGAGGGCCTGGCTGTTCCAGCCAAGCCCTCTCCCACTACCGTCCTGAGGGTCTACTTGAGGCCGAGCTTCTTGAGCTGCTCTTGGGTGAGCGGCTCGGCATAGAGCATCTGCATCAAGTCCGCACCCGACTTGAGGAAGACCCACTTGGTCGGATCGGTCTCCGGCTTGGCGGGATCGCCGGTGTAATTGACGAAGTCTAACTGAAGCGCCGTCTTCCAATCAGGCGGCACAGGGATGACGCCCTTGGTGAAGACGAGCTTGCCCGCCTCCTTGTCCCACTTCGAGAGTACGATCTTGCCGGTCTTGGCATACTCTTGGATCGCAGCGTTGCTGTGGCAGTCGGTGCAGGCCTTCCCCTGCTTGGTGACGGTGTGCGCGCGATACGGGGCCAAGGCCACAAAGGTCTTGCCCTGGTAGCTCAAGGTCATCAGAGTACCGGAGTAGATCTTGTCTCCTTCGCCCTTGCGCTTGAGCAGCAGGGAGAAGTCGCGCATGACCCCGTAGGAGCGCTTGATGCCAGCTGCCACCTCGCTCTCGAAGTGGCAGTTGTAGCAGGCGATGACCGTCTGGGAGTGGCAGCTGGTGCAGTGGACGGTCTTGTTGTGCACGGTGTGCGAGACGGTCGGTGAGACTTGCTTATGGCAGTTCTCGCACGCGGCCTTGACCGCCCCAGGCTCGAGCCACGACTTATAGGGCGTGCCATCGCCGTGGGAGTCCTCAGGGGGATGGCAGGCCATGCAGTCCATGCCCTTGGCGCGATGGACGTCGGGGTAGTTGGCGATCTCAAAGGCCTGGCGCCGATGGCACTTCAGACAAGTCTCCTGTTTGACCTTCTCCTGGCCAGCATGGCAGTCACGGCAGCTGGGCTGATAGGTCTTGGGATCGACCTTCGAGCCGTCGGCATAGGTCCCCGGGTGGCACGTGAGACAACCGACCTTCTCGATGGGGATCCCTGTGATCAGCTCGAAGCCACCGTTCTCCTTGCTGTACCAGGTGCGCTTGCCCTCACGAGTGGCGTGCAAGCTGGTGGGGAAGGTCTTGGCAGGATCTTGCTGTGCGCCCCACGCGTGGACTTGGGCTAAGGCCGCATCAAAGTGATGGGCGTGGGCGGTCGAGGGCGTCGACTTCCACAAGCCCAGCCCCACCAGTACCCCTACGCAGAGCACGGCTACGAGCGCTATCGCGAGCTTTCTCATCGCGTTTCACCTCCTTTCTCGCTCAGGTTTTTACTGTTGGCATGAGCCAACTCTCCAAGTTGTGTCAGGCGCTCTCGCAGCGCCCGGCGTACCAGATCGCAGGCCTCGGCGATCTGAGGCGTCGCAAGCCGATAGTAACTATAGCGTCCTTGATGGCGAACTTCGACCAAGCCAGCCTCTGAGAGTATGCGAAGATGCTGCGAGAGATTGGCATACGAAAGCTGAAGCTCTTGAGCCAACTCGCCGACGCTGCGCTCGCCCATCCGCAGGGCATAGATGATCTGTAAGCGTTTAGGGTGCGAGAGCACCTTGCAGATCCGAGCTTGCAGAGCCGTAAGCTCATCGTCCATTCCACCATCATCCGAATCTTCTCAGTTTTGCAATCATGCAAATAATACAGTAATAAGAAGGGCGAAACCCGTCTATGACGTGCACTCAAATAGAAACCTGCGCCTTTCCGAAGAGAAAGACGCTCTATAGCGTCACAGACTATGACATACATCAATCTCTCCGCAGCTTTAGCCATTCCCGCATCTGCTGCAGGGTCTCGTTGAGGTTCCACCAGCCATGCTTAAAAGTCGCGTAGTCTGGCGCCCCAGACATAGCCGAAGCGTAGCGAATCGAGTTGCTATAGAAGAGCCATTGCTTGATCCACAGCTGTTCGATCTCTTCGTCGAAAGGGTTGCCAGGAAGGCCCTTGGCTAGCCCTCCCTCCCACGCCCTCGCCGCTAGCAGCGTCGCCGTCAAGGTCATCTGATTGGTCTCGGCAATCGTCTGATCGAGCTTGGCAAAGTGCCCAGCGATCCATGATCGACTATGACATGCGTTGCAGACCATCTGGAACTGCTCTTGGCGGCTTTGCTGCTCTTGAGGAGAGAGCAAGAACTCTGTTGCTGGCTCCCCGGTGAAGGTCGTAGGCAAGGGGAGGCCGTCGCGATTCTTTATGAGATACGTGCGTCCATCCCGCGGTTGCGGATGTGCGTAGATCACGCCGAAGAGCCGCACCCACAGGCGCGAGCCGAAATCATGCGTCCGCTCAATGATAGGCCTTCCTTCAGCGTCTACAAGAAGGCTGTTATGACACGTGGCACAGCTGGGCGCTTGGAAGTCGCGGCCGACGGCCCACGGCACAGCCTCCCAATTGTATTCCCTCTCGCGCGAGAAGACGATGTTACCATGTTTGCTCTCTTTAAAGACATTCCAGGCGGGCACATCAGGATCGAGATGGCATTGCCCGCAGGTGTAGGGCTTGCGCGCGACAGCAATAGAGAAACTATGGCGCGGGTGGCACGCCGAGCAGCTTCCCAAGCTCCCGTCGGGGTTGATTCGTCCGACTCCTTCGTTGGGCCAGCCCTCCAAGTCGGGAACGCTGATAGTCCCCATCGCGGTCTTGACGGCCTTGAGCCCCTTGGCTTGTACTCTAGTGCCATGGCAGCCCAAGCACGTCTCATGCTGAGTCGAGGGGCTCGATCCCTCAGCAATGAGCTGCCCGTGCTCGTCCAGCCGTTGGCGCTGGGTGATCGTCTCCATGAGCAAGGTGAAGACGGGGTTTTTGAGAAGGTTATCATGAGCATGGGCCTTCTTTGAAGCTGCATATTGAGTGGCTTCGACCCCATGACAGGTCTGGCAGTCTGCCGGCGAGACGACAGTCGCGATGCGAAAGCCAAAATGCTCAAAAGCATCGGCATGTTTGTCAATGTTACGGCTATGACACTCAAAGCAGCCAACGGCGACCGTCCTCAGCTCTGGGCTTATGAGCTCTAGAGGCGTCGAGATCCGGCGTTCGAGCTGGGGCTTCGTCCAGGCTTCCGCCGGCGTCGTCTGGGCATGACGACTTGTAGTCCAGTCGCTGACGATGCCTGGAGTGGCTGACCGATGACAACCGACGCACATTTGCGTCTGGGAGCTCAGGCGAGGTTGAGCGCTCTCTCCCGTAGCTACCTCAAGCCGACTCGCACCTAATCCTAACAGGAGCGCTATAAGCATGCCTATACACACAGCCTTAAGCATCGGGGATCACCGTCCCTTCCTACGCTATTTGCATAAAAGAGCGCTTGCGCACGGGCGACTCGTTCCACGTGGCCACCAAGGCGCTTGGGTTGATGAAGAGCTTGCACCGAGCTACTTGGATAGCACCTTGCTCTTTAAAATAGCTAAGGTGTTTACTGACGGCTTCGCGGCTGAGGCCGACTATCTCGGCCAATTCCGCTTGCGTGAGCGGCAAGTCTAGAGCCACCCAGCCGTCGGGCCCGCACGGGGAGCCGTGTTCGACGGTCAAGCGCGTCAACAAGCGGACTAGCCGCTCCCTGCTATCGAGAGAGCGCATCTCCAAAAGGAGCTCTTGGGTGCGCCGCAGCCGCTGGAGTAGCCGGGCCCAAAGCCGACGTTGAACCGAGACCTCCTCGCACAGATGCTGCATATCCATGCGAGTGATAAAGAGCATATGGACCTGAGTCAAGGCTTGAGCGGAGAGCATGTAGCTGCTGTTAGCTAGCAGCGCCTCCTCACCGAGAATCCCTGCAGGTCCTACGATATCAAAGATGCGACGCTGGCCATTGGGCGCATGCTTGAAGAGCATTACCTTACCTTGATAGAGAACATAGAGCCCTCCTGCTGGTTCCCCTTCATGGAAGATCATCGCTCGTTTACTATACCGGACCCACCGAGCGCGACCGTGGAGCGCCTCCTCGCCAACCTCTGCAAAGATACATTCCTGTCGCACGACGCATCGGCGACATAGTCCTTGCTGCTTTTCCATAGTATTTTAAAAGTATTCTCTCTTGAGCGCGACGATTTGTTAATGAGGAGGATCAAGCTGTGAGTTGATCTTAATCAATGGTGGGGCCTTGCGGAGGAAAGGCCAGGGGGCGAGGCGTCTGGCCTCGCCCCCTAGGGAGCATTATCGTCCCGTCTTCTTCTTGATTTCAGACTCGAGGAAGTTGACCCCGTCAATCGCTGTCTGAATGGCTTCCAAGAGCGCGGCCTTGGCTTGGTCGGGGTTGTGGAACCCGTCGGAGTTCTCTGCCGTCCACCACTCCCACTTGGTGTGGGCTTTCGTGTGGAACTTGCGAGCCTCGGCGAGCGCCGCGTCCGGCACCCCTAGGTCCTTGGCGCGCTCGTACGTCTCGATGAACTTGGCCAGCCAGAACTCGGCCTTGCGCATCTTTCCTCGGATATAGTTCTGGATCGCTTCGATCTGGTACTGAGCTTCTTCTTCAGTCCAGTAGCTATGGCAGCGTATGCACGTTTCGCGCTTCATGTACTTGGCGCTCTGTTGCCCATGCCAAGTAAACTGTCTCCCGTCTTTGACGACTTTGGGCATGTGGCAGTCTTTGCACTCGACGCCGGCGCGCTCGTGCTTGCTGCCCCAGAAGGTCTCGACTTCAGGGTGCTGGATCTTCGACAGGAACGCCCCGGTCTTCTCGTGGATGAAGTCGCGGTAGCCCTGCTTCTCGACCCACGCGTCATAGTCGAAGACGTTGCGCCACTGGAACTCGTTGGTTCTCACGTCGGCCATGCCGATCAGCTCACCGGTCTTGAGATCGCGCACCGGATTGCAGTTGTACTCGACATGGCACTGCGCGCACATTAGAGTTGAATCGGGCTTGTTCAAGATCCCGATGACGCGATAGTCTCGGAACGTGACTTTAGTGATAGTGACCCTCTTGCTCTTCTCTTTGTCATAGGGGTAAGTTCCCTCGCCGCGATCGACGACAGCGTTAATGAGCGCGTCGCGCACGACTCTGGGCTGCGTTGAATGTGGATCATGGCACGCAAAGCACGCAAAGGTATGATTCATGGCGCGCGCCATCTCCACGACTTTCGCAGTTCGATCCCACTGAGCCTTGGGGTTCTTGTTGCCCATATAGGCCCAATCTAGAATCCAGTCGGTCGTCTTGCAGGTCATGCAAACGGGGTTGGCGGCCGTGGCAGCGGTACGCGGGGTGTAGGGTGGGAAGATCTTCTGATCACTCGTTGTGGGCTCGAGGTCTTTGAGGACCTCCCATGCGGACTTTTCTGCGGCCTTAGCGTCGCTGATGAGCTTCCAGTCTTTCAGTTGGAAGCGTCCCCCATAGGCGCGGTCCACAAGGAGATGGTCTACTAACGCGAAGATGTGGCTGCGAGGTTCGGCGTGCTCGCGGGTGAAGGGATGTGGCATCATGAGCGCATCGAAGAGCGGAGATCGGCTCGTCGTCGTGGCTTTCTCCACCTTAGGCTTAGACTGGAGATTATTGGCAACAAACGACTCATATTGGTCCCTGTGGCACTGGCCACACGTGGCATGGTCCATCTTGGTCAGGGGCTTTTGGCTGGGAGTGCGCGCGTGCTCGAGGGCTCCTGTGTGGCAGATCCCGCAGTTGACCCCAGCGTGCTTGGAGCCCTCCTTCATCTCCCTGATCTCTTTATGACACGCATAGCAGAGGGACTCCTCCACGGGCTGCGCTTGTACCCCAGGGAGCGGCCCTCGCGAGAGCAGCAACGCGCCCAGCACTATGACCATCGCTCCTCCTAGCAGAACAAACCCTAGGCGTAGACGAGGCATACTGCGCATACTCCCTCCTTTCTAGGGATGAATCTTACAGCATAAGCTCCCTAGGTTTCTGTGAACGGCTTCACACAGAGACCGACAGTTAGTCAAAAGAGGTGCTCGCTGAGGCAGGTTGTCTGGGGCTCAGCTATCTCTCGCAGGCGTTTGGGCTCCTTGATCACGATCTTGTGGGTGCTGAGGGCGATCAGCCCTCGCTCGCGCAACTTGCTCAACTCATGGATCACCGTGTCCAAGTGGACGCCGAGGAGGTCGGCCAGCTCTTGGCGGCTCAGGGGCACCTCCAAGACTACCCCCTCGCGCCCCTGTACCCCAAATCGATCCATCAAGATCACCAACAACCGGATGAGATTCTGCTCCACGGGCTCGTAAGCCAGCTCGACAAGCTTGCACTCGAAGATCCGCAATTGCCGCGTCACATATTCGCAGATCTTTGGCCAGGCCTCAGGATGGGCGTTCAGGAAGTCAAGGAAAACAGAGCGCTCGATAAACCCCACGACGCTCTGAGTGAGGGCGCGGGCATATCCGGGACAGGTGCAGATTTCCGTCTGGAAGAGCATCTCCTCGCCAAAGCACTCCCCAGGGCCTAACAGCTTTAAGATGCGTCGGCGCGTGCGCCGCCCAGAGTACTTGCCGTATTGCACGAGTCCTTCCAACACGATATAGAACCCTGCCGAAGGCCCACCCTCTTGGAAGATGAGATCTCCTGGGCCGTAACTGATGACACGGAGGTGCTGCTGCAGGGTAGCCCGCGCCTTGGCGCTCAACCCCTGCAGCAGAGCGCAGTGCAGCAGCGAGGGGTGGTGAGCAAGCACCATCTCATCGGAGTATAACGGGTCTCTACCGGAGCATGCTATGACGCAAAGCGGCCTCGAAGCTGCGCTCGGTCATATTGATCAAAGTCAACTTCTCTTCTGCTGTTGATCATAGCTTGTTCTGCGCAAGACCGGCTACAATCAAGGCGCTATGGACGAGAAGAAGCAGGCTACCGAACGGCGTACGCTCTTGGAGACGATCCTCAAGAGTGCCTTGATTATTGGGGTTCTTGGGCTAGCTGGCGCGGTGCTGGCCTATCTCTTCCCGCCTAAACGCCGGATCTCCTCTGCTACGCAGCGCCGGATGCGCGTGGCCCGTGTCGATGAAATCCCTCTTGGCAAGGGTAAGCAGGTGCTCTTTGCGGGCGAGCCCGTGTGGGTTCTCCATGTCAAGAGCGGGTGGATCGCCCTGTCAGCCGTATGCACTCATCAGGGGTGTATTGTCCAGTGGGACGAGAAGCGCCTTACGTTGAATTGTCCGTGCCATGCTGGGCTGTTTGACGCCAACGGGAACGTCTTAGCTGGTCCTCCCCGTCGCCCTTTGAAACGCCTGCGTGTCTCTGTTATCCGTGACGAGATCTTCCTTGGATCTTCTGAGGAGGAAGCATGAGCGCCTTAATGCGCGTGAGGGAGCTTATGCGCGCGGAGCTGCGCCGGCCCGCTCCACGGTATCTTACTGCTTGGCATCTGCTGGGAGGGGTGATGCTCTTTGTGCTCTTCCTGGAGATCACCACGGGGATCTTGCTCATGGTCTACTATCGTCCTGACGCGGCCTATGAGAGCGTCTTATATATTCTCAATGATGTGCAGCTGGGCTGGCTCGTGCACGGGATTCATCGTTGGGGCGCGCAGTTGCTTATATTGCTCGTCTTAGCCCATCTGCTGAGGGTCTACTTTCACGAGGCCTACCGGGAGCGCGAGCTGAACTGGGTCATCGGGGTAGTACTCTTGGTAGTGATCGGGGCCTTTGCCTTTACTGGAAGGCTCTTAGTCTGGGACCAAGTAGCCTTCTGGAGCACCGATGCCGTACGCCGCGTCATCGCAGAGGTGCCCGTGGTGGGTAAGGCGATTCTCTATTTTCTGTGGGGCGGCACGGAACTCGACACAGAAGCCCTCTTGAGGTTCTATGTCTTCCATGTGGGGCTGCTGCCCTGGACTGCCATCGGCTTGGTGATGATCCATCTCTATCTCGTAAGTCGGCAGGGGCTCTATCAAGGGACAAGGTCTTCTGCTCCTAATCCCGTCCAGACCTATAGCGAGGTCGTGCTCCGCGGCTTGATCTGGGTCGTGCTAAGCTTTGGGGTTTTAGTGACGTTGGCCGTGATCTCCCCTGTCGAATTGGACGGACAAGCCGATCCCTTGGTCTATCGGAGCGTCAAGCCTCCATGGTACTTTCTCCCAGCCTATGGGCTTGTGAAGCTCGTCTCTGGTGCCCTTGGGGTTGCTTTAGTGGGTATGGGGGTAGGAGGACTGGTGGCCGCGCCATGGCTAGGACGTAATAGCTGGGTCGCGTGGGGGATAGGAATGGTCGGGATTGCTGCTGTTGCCTTGCTAACAGCGTATGGATGGCGCTGGTGACCCTAATGCGTGCGCGCATCTGGCTGTCCGTGATTGCCCTGCTTCTCCTGGGAGGGCGTGGAGGAGTTGGCCAAGAGCAGAATTGGTGTATCGTCTGTCACAGCGAGGTCAAGGTCGAGTATCAAGAGAGCATTCATGCAGCGTTTGCCGTGACGTGCGTCAGCTGCCATGGCGGCGATCCCCTGACCCTCGACGTTGAAAAGGCTCACGCCGTCGAAGCGTTCTTTCGTGGCACGCCTCAGCGCCTGGAGATCCCTGATCTATGCGCATCGTGCCATAGCGATCCCCTTAAGATGAAGCCTTACGGGCTGCGCACCGATCAGCTTGCAGAATATCAGACGTCCCAACACGGCAAGCTGCTCGCTCAGGGAGATGTGCGCGTTGCCGTGTGCACGGACTGTCATACGGCGCATAGAATCTTGCCAGCGTGGGAGCCGCGCAGCAGCACGCATCCTGAGAATATCTCGAAGACTTGTGCGCGCTGCCATGTTCAACGCGATCATGGTGTCCACGGCGCAGCTCTCGCTCAGGGGAATACCAAAGCGCCTACGTGCGCGACGTGTCATGGCGCGCACGGGGCTGCCCCTCCCGGTGTCGAAGACGTCTCGAGAGTCTGTGGGACGTGCCATATCGCGGAGCGCACATACTTTGAAGCAAGCTCGCATAAAAAAGCTATGGATGAGCAGCGGCTCTCCGAGTGCGTCAGCTGTCACGGCAGCCACGCCATCGAGCCTGCAGGACGCGATCTCTTTGACAAAGTGTGTGTCCGTTGTCATGGCCCTGGCTCGCATGCTCAGCTTGTGGGGCAGAAGATCAAGACGCTCCTAGCTGCGGCCGACGAGTCTCTACGAGAGGCGACCCAGATCCTTCAACAAGCGCAGCGCAAGGCCCTAGATATCTCAGTGTATCAACCGAGATTGATCGAAGCGCGGTCGTACTTTCTCCAGACATTGCCGGCGCAGCACTCGTTGGATCTCTCTTATATTGAAGAGATGACGCGCCGTGCGCGGTCGATCGCTGATGAGGTGCGGAGTGGCCTCTATGCGCTCCAGGGAGGCGTCGCGATTCGGCTCCTGGGGCTGACGTTCGTGTGGATCTTCTTGCTCCTCCTTGTGGGGGTGATCTATCTGACGCTTCGGGAGCGGCAGGGTGAGCGCCTATGAAGGACATACCCTTAAAGGCTCTCCAGCTGGCGGTGATCTTTGTGCCCTTAGGGCTTGCTGTGGCGTTTCTCGGCCTCCAGACAAGCTCCCAGCCAGCTTTCTGCGGGACTTGTCACATCATGAAGCCCTACTACGAGTCGTGGAAGACCTCGACGCATAATGAAGTCCCCTGCGTTGAGTGTCACATCCCGCCGGGGATCGCGGCGGAGCTTCAGAAGAAGTACGAAGCCCTGGCTATGGTCGTCAAATATTTCACAGGGACATACGGGACCAACCCCTGGGCCGAGATTCCTGACGAGGCGTGTTTACGCCCCGGCTGTCACGAGCAACGCCTCCTGGTAGGCCGCGAGGTCTTCCAGAATGTGCTCTTTGACCATCGGCCTCATTTGGTAGAGATGCGCCGTGAGAAGAAGCTGCGCTGTACTAGCTGCCACTCGCAAATCGTCCAAGGCCAACATATCACCGTGACAGAGAGCACTTGCTTTCTCTGTCACTTCAAGGACTCGAAGCTGAACGAGGGCTCAGCGCGTTGCACGCTCTGCCACGAAGTCCCGGAGAAGATTATTCAGACAGCAGGGCTCTTCTTCGATCACACCGATGTCCAACGCTTCGGCATGGAATGCATCCTCTGCCATAGCAACGTTGTCCAAGGCAACGGAGACGTTCCCCAGGAGCGCTGCTTCACCTGTCACAATGAGCCTGCTCGTCTGGCGCGACTCCATGACGTCGAGATGCTCCACCGCGCGCACGTCACCGACCACAAGGTCGACTGCCTCAACTGTCATTTGGAGATCCAGCATAAGGCTCCCAAGGAGCTTGAAGTGATTGCAACGTCGTGTGAGACGTGCCACGTGGGCGGTGGGCACTCCCCTCAGCGCGATCTCTATGTCGGGATAGGGGGCAAGGGAGTTCCCCCCCAGCCGGCGGCTATGTATCTTGCCGGGGTACGATGCGAGAGCTGCCATATTGTCTCCCACGAAGGGCGTCAGCTTGCTAGTGACGTAAGCTGCATGTCGTGTCATGGGGCGCAATTTGCTAAGATCTACCGGGATTGGTACGAGACGCTCTCTCAGCGTCTCAAGATGACTCGCGCGCTTCTTACCCGCGTTCAGGAGGTTCTCATCGCGCTGGAGGGTGTCGTTCCACCCTCTGCGCAGCAGCTGCTACTCCAAGCTCAAGAGAATGTCCGCCTGGTCGAGCGCGGGCGTGCTCTCCACAATCCTGGGTATGCCTCAGCCCTGTTGTGGCGCGCTTACGAAGATCTCCAACGCATCCTTCAGGAGATGGGCTTAGCAGAGGTCCTGCCCCCTCCCTGGGTCCCGGTGCCCTATCCCACGAAGTGTACAGCGTGTCATCTGGGCGCAGCTACACGCTCTTCAGAAACTGCTGAGGGCACGTTCCCTCATGAACCCCATGTAGCACGTCGTGGGTTAGCGTGCACTCAGTGCCATCATGAAGCACATTACCGTGAGCCCCAGCATGGGGCGCAAAAGCTTCACTGCACCGAGTGCCACCCCTCAGCTGAGCGCATGGCTCAACTAGAGCCAAAAGATTGTCTGCAATGCCATCAAGCGCAGATACCCCAGCGCTCCAAGCTCGTTCGATTCCCTCACGAGCAGCACATCGCGATGGGATTCGCGTGTTCGATCTGTCATGAGAACGTCACCCAGCAGAGCCACTTGGATTTCCTGCGCTCTGGGCGGGGCGTACCGATCTTAGGCCATGAGTTCTGCGCCCAGTGTCACGATGTCCCTCCCCAAGGGGGCGACTGCCTCAAGTGCCATGCGGACTTTTGAAATGACATATCTCATCTTTTTCGCTGATCTAGACCATGGCGGAAGCCGTACTGGTCGGTTACAACTACACCAGCGAGCGTCTATGATACTGCTTCTATTGGCCATGTCAGCCGTAGCCCAACAGCCGATAGACTGCTGGGATTGCCACACGCAAACCGTTGATCGGGTACTGTTTGAAAGCTCTGTGCATAAAGATCTCGCGTGTACAAGCTGTCATAGCGATGTCCACAGGGTTCCTCATGAGCCACCTCCGGCCCCAGTGACTGCTCATGCGTGCGCAGGCTGTCATCCCGAACAAGTTCAGCAGTATCAGCAGAGCATCCATGGCCAGGCTCAAGCCCAAGGGATCGGCGAGGCCGCCCGCTGTGCCGACTGCCATTCAGTTCATGCGATCTTTCCTAAGTTCGATTCGCGTTCCTCTGTCTTTGTGCGCAACCTGCCTCGGACCTGCGGGCGCTGTCATGAACGCTCCGAACTCTCTGAACGATTCGGTATTGCCGCGCGCCGGTATTCGACGTATTGGGAGAGCTATCACGGGTTGTCGGTCAAATACGGAAACCTCATCGCGGCAAACTGCTCCAGCTGCCACGGAAGCCATCTCATCTTAGCAACCTCCGATCCCCAGTCGTCGGTCCATCCGAATAATCTCCCCCAAACCTGTGGGCAATGTCATCCCAACGCCAGCGCGAATCTTCTTCAGGGTAAAGTCCATGTTGAAGCCCGACTCGAGGTCTCGCCAGGAGTCTACGTCGTACATGTCTTCTATATTGTCTTTCTTGGGATCTTTGGAGCGCTCTTTGCGTTCCATGTCACCCTCGACATCATCCGATGGTGGAGGAGGCGCTATGCCCAGCGACCAGGTCAAGGAGCTGAGTGAGGAACGAACTATCGAGAGGATTAATCTGCAATTGCGTGTCCAGCACTTAGCGCTCATGGTGAGCGTAACGCTCTTAATCTTGACGGGCTTAGCCCTGCTTTATCAGGACAGTGTCTTTGGGCGTTTCCTCATCGCGCTAGAGGGGGGCTTTGAAACCCGTGGCATCATCCATCGCATTGCGGCAGGATTCCTCATCGCCACCGTGCTTTATCACTTTCTGTATATTCTCTTCTCACGGGTCGGTCACGAAGAATTTATGCAACTGCTCCCGCGGGTGCAAGACTTCAAAGACTACGGCGCGACGTTGCTGTACGATCTTGGGCTGCGCGCAGAACGGCCTCAACTCGACCGCTATAGCTATCGCGAGAAATTTCAGTACTGGTCCTTCGGGCTCTTCGTTGTCATCATGATCGTTAGCGGTTTCATCCTCTGGTTTCACGATTGGTTCTTTGGCCTGCTGCCGAAGTGGGCCTTTGACGTGGCCATCGCGGTGCACAGTGGGACCGGCACGCTCATCCTCATCCTGCTAACCCTCTGGCACCTCTATCTGGTGCATCTCAGCCCAGGACGATTTCCCATAGATTGGAGCTTCTGGGACGGGAAGATCTCCCTAAAGCACCTCCAGCAGGAGCATCCATTAGAGTACAAGCGCTTGAAAGAGAAGGGCTTGCTATGAGGAAGATCATCGCCCTATGGGTAGCGAGTGTGGTGTTGCTCAGCTGGCTCGGCTACGGCCAGCGCGATCCGAATGCCCGATGCTTGCTCGAGTGCCATGCTAATCCCAACCTCAAGCGCGAAGTCGCCCCAGGACAGTTCAAGTCACTCTACGTCGACTACGACCAATTCAAGGCCTCAGTGCACAAGGACAAGCTGTGCATAGAATGTCATACTGATGTGACGGTTATCCCCCACCAGAGACGACCAGACCAGATTCACTGTCTGCAGTGTCACTATCGGGGGAACGTTGTGGGCGCGCCGGTGAGTGAACGCCCAGAGAGGTACAAAGAGAGCGTCCACGGCAAGGCAGTCGAGCGCGGTGATCCTAACGCCCCCGATTGCAAGCACTGTCACACGGTCCATGCTGTGCGCGCTCACACCGACCCGCGCTCGCCTGTATATAGAGCTAATATCCCCAAGACCTGCGGAAGTTGTCACATCGAGATCTACACAGAATACCTAGAGAGCGTCCATGGACAGGCCCTACAGAAGGGTGTTCTGGAAGCTGCGGTGTGCTCGGATTGCCATCAAGAACATGATCTCTTCCCACCGGACGATCCGCGCTCGTCGCTCCATCCGCAGAGCGTCGCGAACACTTGTGCTCGTTGCCATGCTGACGTCAAGATCATGGAACGGCGCGGCGTCCCCATCAAACAAGTCGAGGCCTTCAAGAAGAGCTTTCACGGCATCGCTATCGAATTTGGGGTTCTCAAGAGCGCCAACTGTATCAGCTGCCATGAGTATCACAAGATCTTGTCCAGCCGCGATCCCCGCTCCCCTATCCATCCCCTCAATCTAGCTCAGACTTGCGGGCAGTGTCATCCCAATGCTTCCAGCAATGTGGCTCGAGGGAGATTCCATATCATCCCCAGTGACCCCGATGCCGGGATCGTCTTCTGGGTCTACGAGTTCTATCGCTGGTTGATCATCGTGATGACTTCGTTCTTCATTCTATATATAGCATTAGATCTCTACGGACGGTGGCGCCACGCAGGGAGGAGCTCTCATGGCTGAGTCTGTCAACGAAGAGCGGCTTACCCAGGAGCTGCGACACGAGCTTGAACAAGAGCTCGATCGCCCCCTCGATGAGGCCGAGCTGCAACGCGTGCGCGAGCTTGTCCGAGCCCAGCTCCGGAAAGAGCTTGCAGCCAAACGCCGCAGGGAAGCAGCGACAGAAGAAGAGTACTTTGTACGGTTCAGTAGGAACTTCTGTCTGCAGCACCTGGTGCTGGCCATAAGCGTCATTCTATTGGCAATCACGGGCCTCCCTATTAAATTTCACGATTCGGCTTGGGCGGAGTTCCTCTTCCGCCATATCTGGAGCTTGGAGACCAATCGCTTGCTCCATCGGGTCGGAGCCTCGCTCTTGATGCTCGTCGCCGTATGGCACATCGGCTGGTTGATGACGCGTGAGGGTCGTCGCGACATCCGAGAGTTGCTCCCCAGGGTGAAGGACTTTTGGGACTTTGTCGCCCATGTGAAGTTTATGCTCGGCATCTCTGCGGAGCGTCCCAAGTTCGGGCGCTATAGCTACAGTGAGAAATTTGAATACTGGGCCTTGGTGTGGGGCACGGCAGTCATGGTCCTCACCGGCTTGATGCTCTGGTTCCATGGGATCGCCTTGGCCTATTTCCCCAAGTATATCTTCGATATTGCGCTGCAGGCCCATTCGGGCGAGGCGTTATTAGCGATCCTCGCGCTCATCACCTGGCATATGTACCATGCCCATTTCAATCCCGATGTCTTCCCCATCAATATGACGATCTTCACGGGCAAGATCTCGAAGAAGCGCATGATAGAAGAGCACCCCTTAGAATATGAACAGATCATGCGGGAGCGCGCGGAGGCTGAACAACAATGAGACGTCGCTGGCTTGTGCTCACGCTTATAGCACTAGCGATCTTGATCTGGCTGGCATGGGCTGGGGCGCGTGCCACGGACCAGCCGAGCTTCTGCGCCTCTTGTCACTATATGAAGCCGTTCTACGACAACTGGGCCAGCTCCAGTCATGCAATGGTCAACTGCATCGAGTGCCACTATGAGCGCGGCTTTGCTGGCTATATCAAGGGGAAGATTCGGCTGGTGAGCGAGATTATACGCTATTGGATTGGGGTCTACACCGTGCAGCCCCACTCCCGCGTGAGTGATCACAATTGCCTGAGCTGCCATGAGGAGAAAGCCCTGGCGCAGATCTCAATCTATCATAGTATGATCCCATTCAGCCATGCCAAGCACTACGGCGTGCTTGCGCGCGGCATAGAGCTGACATGTACGACGTGTCACTCTCAGCTTGTGCAAGGGGATCACCTAGCCGTCGATGCAAACGCCTGCACTGCGTGTCACTTTATTGGAGTGACTCGTGGAAATGCGCTGGGAGACTGCTATAGCTGCCACGGGCCTCCCAAAGATCAGATTCTCATTCGTGGGATTGTCTTCAATCATTCAGAATATCTCAAAAGCGAGGTTGACTGTCTGACCTGCCATGTGCACGTCACGCGTGGCAGGGGGGACGTGCCCAGAGAGAAGTGCTTCTCGTGTCATGTCGAACGCCCCGAAGGATACGACAAGCCGGAGCTTATCCATCGAACCCATGTTACCAAGGAGCATTTTAAGTGCACGGATTGCCACACGCGGCTCGAGCATGGGAAGTTCGAGCTAGCTCAAGCGCTCGCCCCCGAGTGCACGACCTGTCATGGGGGGCGTCACACCGTCCAAGAGCAGATCTATATCGGCACCGGGGGACTCGGCGTGGAGCCCATGCCTGATCCTATGTTCTTATCGGGGGTCGTTTGCGCTGGATGCCACCAGAGTCGCATGGCCCCCTCTCAGGCCTGTGTGACCTGTCATGGGGCAGGCTATGACCGCCTCATGCGCCAGTGGCAAAAGTTTGTCTCCCACAAGCTCTCAGAATTACGGGAGCAGTTGGCTCAGCTTGAGCCAACTCATTCTCCCAAGCTGTACGAAGAGATCAGGAAGAACCTCGAGCTCATTGAAGAAGATCGCAGCCTGGGGGTGCACAATATTCATTATGTGAGCGCGCTGCTACGCCACAGCGCTGAGAACGTCGCGCGTCTCCGAGCTCTTCAGGAGCAGAGAGCCTACAGCGCTGAGAAGCCAGGGCATACCGGAGAGCCCTTTGGGTGCAATCGATGCCATGTCGGCGTTGAGCTCCTTCCCATCGCAGCGTCACAGACGGCTTCTCATCAGGTCCACTTGCAACGCGCCGACTGCAACACATGCCATGCTGTCCAGGCCGCAGAGCATGGTCAGACGTTCGCCTCCGCGCGAGACTGCACGCAATGCCACCCCGCTGCCGACCAGATGGCCCAGCTCGAACCCCAGGATTGCCTCCAGTGCCATGAAGCAAGGCTCTCTCGGCCTTCAGGAAGGGCTAGGTTCCCTCACGAGGTCCATGTTGCCTTGGGGGTTCGATGTGAGGCATGTCACGAGGGGGTGACTCGGTTAGGGCATCTAGAATTTTTAGGGCAAGGCCTGCCCCAACCAGGACATACTTTCTGCGCTACGTGTCACCCTACTGACAGAGCAGAGCTGTGCTCGCAGTGTCACTCCTCATTCTAAGGAGATTTGCGCCTGTTGAGTGGAGCTGTTACAATTTTAAAGCCTGGATCAGGTTGGCCGGGGTGGCGGAAGTGGCAGACGCAACGGACTTAAAATCCGTTGGAGGTAACCCCCTCCGTGCGGGTTCAAGTCCCGCCCCCGGCATTGCTCGGTTCATTTGCAAAGGTCCCCTGGAGGTATTATAATAATAACGACATCGCGGGGTGGAGCAACAGGAAGCTCGTCGGGCTCATAACCCGGAGGTTGCTGGTTCGAATCCAGCCCCCGCAACCAGATTTCGTCTGGGCTGTTTGCCGTGTGCCAGAGCGGCACAAGGAGGTCCAGACGAATTTCTTTTGTGATAGAGTTGCCAAGCGAGCCAAGAGATGCTAGACTAATACCGAGCGGCGGGGTAGCTCATCTGGCTAGAGCGGCCGTCTCATAAGCGGCAGGTAGAGGGTTCGAGTCCCTCCCCCGCCACTAGACTTCGTCTGGACTGTGCGCCTTGACCCGCCGAAGGCGGGCGAAGATGAAGCCCTCACGCAATCTGCTGGAGCTTACCCTATGAGCGAGAAGACTGTTGCGACCAACCGCAAAGCTCGCCATGAATATCACATCGAAGAGACCATAGAAGCCGGGATTGAGCTCAAGGGCACGGAAGTGAAGTCTCTTCGGCGCGGCAGCGCCAGCTTGCAAGATGGCTTTGCGCTCATCCGTAATGGTGAAGTCTTCTTAATGAACGTCTACATCGCGCCCTATCAAGAGGGCAATCGCTACAACCCTGATCCTCTACGCAAGCGCAAGCTCTTGCTCAAAAAACAGGAGATCGTGCGCTTGCAGTCCAAAGTGAAGGAGAAGGGCTACACGCTCATCCCATTGAGAATCTATTTTAAGAACAGCTGGGCCAAGGTCGAGCTAGCGCTGGCCAAGGGCTTAGCCAAATACGACAAGCGTGAGAAAATCAAGAAAAGAGAAGAAGAGCGTGAGCTACGCCGCGTGCTCAAGCGCTTCTGAAGAGCGCTCGAGTGAGCACTACTATCCCCATCGCGAGGGCGTATCCAGGAGGCCACATGCTTCCCAACAGCTCTCGCAGTCCTAAAAGGATCCCTGTGCCTACTACCGGCCCCAGCAGCGTCCCTGCCTTGCCCAGGAGCACGGCGATCAAAGGGTCTGGATCCGGCTGAGCCGAGACAAAGGCGGCAAAGGGCTGGAAGAGCCCCGCGCGCACAAATTCCTTGGAGAGAGCCCAGACAGCTCCTGCCATGCCGGCCATGCCTCCAGCAAGCACAAACGCGAAAAGCTTGACTGCAAAGACATTATACCCAAAGGCCTCTGCCGCGATCTCATCGTCCCGCACGGCACGTAACGCAAGTCCCACTAAACTCTTGCTGATTAAATATGCAATCCCTAACCCCCCAAGCAGCGCTCCCAGCGCAAGATAGTAGCGCACGAAAAGATTCTGGATGGGGAGCACCAATCCCGGCAGTTTCAGCGCCGGCGCGCGAAACGACATCCCGTCTTCTCCACCCGTGACGCTGTCTAGACCAAGCGCGAGAAGATAACAAATAAGCGCCGTCACAAGCGTGATCACGACAAACCCGAAGCTCGACGTCCGTACGCTCACCCACCCCACTATGAGCGCTCCTCCAAGGGCACAGAGTATCCCCGCCCCTACTGCTGTCCAGAAACCCGCATGCCCATAGATGACCGACCAGGCTGCCCCATAGGCTCCGAGCGCAAAATAGACCCCCTGGCCTAAACTGAGCAGCCCCGTATACCCATACAAGAGATTGAGCGAGAGCGCCATCAACCCCCAGATGAAGAGATTGATTCCCCACAGCGCCGCGCCTTCCCATACCCACGGCAGCAGCCCAACACCAGCCAGCGCGCCCAGTAGTGTTAGACGCTTCACGCAGCTCCTCCTAGCCCCTGCGGACGTATAAGCAAAATAAGTGCAATGGTCACCAATGCCCCGGCGCGAGCCAACATCGGGTCGGCAAGCATCGTCAAGAAGTTTTCTAAGAAGCTGTAGAGAACCGCGACGGCAAATGCCCCGCCGAGACTCCCCATCCCACCTACTACCGTGATCAGCACACTGACAAGCAAGATCTCAGTGCCCATCGTCGGAGAGACCTCTCGGGTGATCGGCCCTGTGAGAGCCCCTGCCAGGGCTGCTAGGGCTGCTCCAAGCCCGAAGACACCCGCCTGCACGCGCGGAACGGGAATCCCCACCACGCGCGCTAGCTCGTGGTTGTCGCGTACGGCTCGAAGCATACAGCCCCAGCGCGTCCAGCCCCAAAGCGCCCACAGGCCGAGCAACACCGCGCTTGCCACAAGAGCCACGATCACTCGATAGCCATCGTAGAAGCGAGCTCCAATGGCTATGGGCCAGCGCAAGGGCGGAGCTACGGCGTGGCGCAGCTCGCCCGTCGCCATCTGGAGAGAGAGCGTCACGAGTTGCTGCAGAATCAGCATGATTCCAAACATGATGAGCAGCGATGACAAGGGGGCACGGGCGCGCCTAATCACCAAGGGCTGAGCTAGCCCAGCGCCTATCAGCCCGACTATCATCGGAGCGACGCAGAGAGCGCCCCAGAACCCCAGCGTCGGCGTGAGTGCCCAGCTCAGCAGCGCGCCAAGCATATAGAAAGTGCCGTGAGCGAGATTGAGCACGCCCAGCGCCCCGTAAATCAAGCTCAATCCCACCGCTAAGAGCGCCCAGAGAGCTCCCCAGACAAGAGCGTTCAGCAGCGTCAGAGCCCAGGGTTCCATGCTGCACGAATTTAGGGAGGGGTGCCTCACGAACAGAGCGCTTAGAATTCTTCTTTAGTATAATCTACGCTCGTCTTGTAGAGCGATTTTTCTCTAGGGATGCGCTCTAGCACTTTGAGCTGGCCGTTTTCGACGCGCTCGATGTAGTGATCGTGAAAGACCAAGTGGTCTTGCGCTCGTACAAATTGTGCGCCCTGGGGGAAGCCGACACTAGCAGGCATCGTCAGCCCCTCTAGGGCCTTGATGAGCGCAGGATTTTCGGCTTTGCTGCGCCAGTTGACGAGTTCCGCCGCCTGCTTGAGCAAGAAGATCGCTTGCCATGAGCCGAAGAGATCAGCTATCGGCACGACTTCCCTGGGATTATCGAGCGCAAAGCCCTCGGCGCTGATCCCCACGCGACGCCGATATTCCCGATCAAAGTCGCGGAGTTCTTCAGGGACTTGGTCGGCTCGTCGGGGATACCCTGAGATGAAATACGTCCCCTCCAGCCATGGCTCGGCCGTGCTGAGAATATCAATGCCTTCAATGAGCCCCAAGACCTTCACACGCGCCTGAAGATTCTGGTCGAAGGCGGCTTGCAAGAAGCGCGCCGTCTCCACAGCCGTGAACGCGTGGTAGAGCACGTCGGTCTTAGAGAGATCGATCTTTTGAATAATCGAGAAGAGATCGGCGGGAGCGGGGAATGGGACTGAGATTATCTGCGCTTCACCGCCGGCAGCCCGGATCTTCGCTGCCCAATCCTCGGCTTGCGAGCGACCAAAATCGATCACTGAGTGCACGATCGTAAAGCGCTTGCCCAAGTTCCCAAAGACCCACTCATGGGCGGATTCAATGGCCGCCCGGACGGTGTGATAGCTCTTGAAGACGTAGCGATTCCCGAATTTTTCGGTAATATCCGTCGCGATCCCTTGGGGAAAGTAGACGGTCTTTAGAGACTTCGCGAGCGGAGCCGTGGCGATGTTCGTCCCGGAGAAGACCGAGCCGATCACAAAATCTACTCTCTTCTGAGTGACGAGCTTTTCGAACTCGTCTTTACCGACGTCGGGTTTAGTCTGGGCATCATCAGAGTTCACCAACTCGACGGGGCGGCCATTGATGCCCCCGCGCTCGTTGACGAGCTTTATGGCCGCCTCCAAGGCGCGGTTGTGCCACTTGCCGAAGAGCGCGACCGCCCCGGTTCTGTCGAGCTGATGCCCGACACGAATAGGCTGGGCTTGCGCCCAGTTCGCGCTTCCCAAAAGCCAGAAACCGAGCGTCGCTCCGACGCTGGTGCGCAAGAACTCACGTCGCGTGATCATAGGGCTCCTTTCTAAGTCTGGATTTATGTGGGTATTCGATGCCAATGCCACGAAGGAATATCTCCAACAGGGCTGGGAGCGTCTCGGTGAGGGGATCGGGCTCACCCGTGTAGATCCAGCGCAGCACAAGTTCATTGATCGCGCCCAACCAAGCATAGGCTGTAATCTCTGTATTGATGGATGGGATCGAGCCTTCAGCGGCGGCTTCGTCCAGGTATTTTTGAATGAGCTGGGCGAAGCGCGAATAGATCTCCAATCGCTTGCGCTCGAAGGCCGGTCCCAGCCCGTACCCCTGGCGCAAGAGGATCTGTGCGAGCCGGCGCTTGCCCGAGAGCGTCCTGAGGACGACTTCGAGGGCGCCTTGGATTTTGTTCACCGCGCCACGCCGGCGCGCGATCTCCTGTTGGACTTCTTGCTGGAGAGCGTCGGCGAGCTTATCGAGCAGGGCGAAGAAGAGCGCTTCTTTACTAGGAAAATGGAAATAGACCCCACCTTTAGAGACCTTGGCGGCTCGCACGATCTCCTCCATCGCCGTCTCATGAAAGCCCTTCTGCGCGAAGAGCTTCTCGGCGGCGTCTAAGATCCGTCCGCGCGTCAGTTCTTTATCCCTCATAACCGACCGACTGGTCGGTTTGTAGGATAGCAAGAAAAGCTATCTCTGTCAACCTGCGGGATCAGCGCCCTGCATGATTTTGCACTTGATTTTTTTGCCGAACACGGTATGATAAATTCAATAGAAATTAGTAGAGTGGAGTATGTTGAGCGTTAAGCAAGCGGCGAGAAAGCTGAGATGCAGCCCCAGGACGGTGCGCCAAGCGATTGCAGAGGAACGATTGACAGCCCAGAAGGTCGGGCGCACCTGGGTGGTCATCGAAGACGAGAAGTTTGAGGCGTTCACCCTGAAGCGTCCGGGGCGTCCGAAGGGCTTGCAACATGCTTTGGCGTTCCTAAGGCTGTTGACTCCCGTCATCCAGAAGGGCACAAAGCGTGTCGTAAGTCTAAGCGAAGTAATTGAAGCAGTGCGTGAAGAGAGACTAGGAGATCTCTGTGGCCCCAGACGTCAGAACGAAGTAGTGATTGACGCCAGTTTTGCTCTTCATCTGGTCTTGCCGGGTTATCCCTACCATGAGCAAGCGATGAAGATATTTACTGCATGGGGCTTTGCAGAAGTGACGCTGATCGCGCCGCATCTGTTTGAAGCGGAGGTGGACTCTGGGATTCGTCGTCTGGTGCAGAGTGGGGCGCTCACGCCGGAGGCGGGTCGAGCTGCCCAGCAGATCGTAGACGCAATCGAAGGTCTACGATACCACCTATGCGGCGTTAGCGGAGCTACGCGCGTGTGAGTTTTGGACAGCCGATCAGAAGTTCTACCGGGCTGTGAGAAGTGCTCTGAGCTTTGTCCGTTTCATTGGGGATTTCTAGTCAATGGGCCTTTGCTAGGCGGTGCGCCTCTCTTTAGGATAGCTCAGCTTACACCACCTCGCGGAGGCCGACTGTCCGCTCGCTGAGTACTTTTGGCTAGCGTAGTTACGGAGTTAAAATCTCCGCGAGACATAAACCATATACTATAGCCACACAAGCAGCCCACTGTTTAGGAACAAGCAAGAACCGCCTGCACATGTTCAGAGCAAAGCGCAGGCAGAGATTCCCATTCGCAACTTGTAAGAAACAACACTCGGAAGATGGCAGCAACGAGGGCGGTATAAACGAATGTGACGAATACCGAGAACACCCTGAAAGCACAAGCACAGCCACTGAAGTATAAGCCCCAAGGAATGCTCGCCGTGTCATTCGGACTCATCCCCCTTGCGAGAGTTCGAGCTCGCGCACTTGCTGGGCTAATTTCTGCATGCGTTCCTTGGCCTTCTCGGCTATGCGTCGCACTCTTTCGGGATCTAGATCAAACTCACGGCTCAGCTCCGCGTCGCAATCGCAGATCTCCTCGGCAGCTTCTTCGAGGATTTCCGCGATGCTCTTGCCCTCGTAGCGCTCCCTCAACCGTACCCCTTCCTCTATAAACTGCATGACCAAATTCTCCAGTTGTTGGGCGAACGATTGGGATACCTTTTGAGGGTCCTCTCCCTGAAGGGCAACCCGCTCGAAGGCTTCTTGTCTCAACTGATTAAAGCGTTGATCGAACCTGCGCGCGCTCTCCAAGAGCCGCTCCTGATCAGAAGCCGTAATCCTTCCTGCTTGAAGCCCTAGCTCGTAGAAAGCCGTTATATTGATGGGGGTGTCTAACATCTGCCACGCTTGTTGAATGCGCTCTTCCTGCGTCATCACTTCTTCACCTCCTTTTATCTTAACCTCGACGAAGCCTGACTGTCCGCTTGCAGACACTTTGCACAAAACGCTTTTCAGATCAGACTTTTCGCCAACTCGCGCAATGCTTCTTCTTGTAGAATCAGCGCTTTTCTAGACTCTCGCGCGATCCACCTCCGCTCCCGCCATTCGCTCAGCACCTGATTGACCGTTGTCCGTCGCGCATCAATCATCTGGCCCAAGAGATCATAGC
>JANXCC010000014.1 GCA_025060395.1 Candidatus Bipolaricaulota bacterium
GCGCCCCACATTGCACTGGCCGATCTCGTTCTGAAGTCTATTGGCGCGACAGACGCGCGGGCAGAGCGTGCACGCCCCTAAGCGCCGGCGTGCCTCCTCCACCCGACGATGGAGTTCCCCGCTCTCGTAGAGCGCCAGGTAGCTGGGATAGCAAGTTTTCTGATTGATCATCGCTCTTCTATTCTATCTTCAAAACCTTGGCTCCGCGAATCTTGCGCGCTTTCAGGTCGAGCAGCGCTTGATTCGCTTCTTCGAGCTTATAGACTTGCACTTCGGGCTTGATAGGGATCTTTGAGGCGACTTCTAAAAATTCGCGCACATCGCGTCGGGTAACGTTCGCTACGCTCTTGATCTCCTTCTCGAGCCAGAGATGCGTCGCGTAATCGAGCTGCGCTAGCGCGCTTTTATCCGTATCTTCTTTGCGGATCGCGTTGATGACGATCCGTCCGCCGCGCTCTAGATTTTTTAAAGATTCGATAATAGGGCGCCAGACGGGCGTCGTATCAATGATCGCGTCTAATTTTTCTGGAGATTCTTCACTAATGTCGCCGGCCCAGACTGCACCTAGCTCTCTTGCGAACGCGCGCTCCGTCTCGCTGCGGGCAAAGACGAAGATCTTCGTGTTGGGATAGAGAGCGCGAGCGAGTTGGAGCACTAAGTGCGCCGACGCGCCGAAGCCCGTCAGCCCTAAGTTTTGCCCATCCCGGAGATTGGTCAGTCTCAACGAGCGATACCCAATCGCTCCGGCGCAGAGCAGCGGCGCGGCTTCGACGTCTGAGAAGACTTCTGGGATGGGATACGCAAAGTCTTCAAAGACGGTCATGTACTCGGCGTAGCCGCCGTGGGCGTCGCGCCCAGTCGCTCTAAACTCATAGCAGAGATTCTCTTCGCTACGAAGACAGAATTTACATTGCCCGCACGCGGAGAAGATCCACGCGACGCCGACGCGGTCGCCAATTTTGAAGGCTCGTGCGCCAGGGCCAAGTGCGACGATACGTCCGACGACTTGGTGCCCTAAAATTATTGGGAACTGTGATGGAGGTGTGCGTCCTTCGATCTCGTCCAGCTCGGTATGACAGACGCCGCACGCTAGGACTTTTATGAGAACTTCGCGCTCTCTGGGAACGGGGTCAGGTAGGGTCTCTAACTCTAAGGGAGTTGGGTTCTCTTCGAGTCGCGCGAGCTGCTTGAGCACCATTGCTTTCATGGTGCTCATATTGTAGCGTATAAGATTAGTCTCCGCCGAACTCGCGCTCTAGCTCTTCTTCCCCCTTCTGCCACGAAGCCGCTTCGAGCAGCTCGGTCACTTTATGAGCATAGTCCGGCCAGTTCTGCTTCAGATACTTCCCCAGCGCCGTCGCCGCGGCCTCGTTCTTGCTCGTCGCGATATAGTGCGCCAGCTTCCACGGCCCTACCCGTTCGATCAACTCATCGAGCACGAGCTCCAACATCATGCATCGCGTTGCGCGCTCGCCGCACTCGGTCATCACGCACGCTGCTTGGTCAAGAATCTCTTCTTCACTCCACCGGCGCGTTGCCATATCGTCTCCCTCCTTAGCTACTCTGTGCGAATAGTCTAAACCGAAAAGCTCCAAAAGGATATGGCTTCAGTCAACTCAAAATATGACTTTGATCAAATTCGCCCTATAGGCCGCCGGGCCAGTAAGGGTGTTTTCGCTCACTATAGCGCGACTCTTGCGCGAATAATTAACGATCTTCGTCATTTCACGTTTTTTCACGCTCGACGTTTACACTGAAGCCGTAACTTAATCCCGGCCCACGAGGGCCCAAGGAGGGATCACGAATGTTCAGCAGCAGCGCGTATCGGACGGCGGGGCTTGTGGCCCTGTGTCCTGTTGGTCGGAGTCTTATCAGGGGCCTCGAGCGGGGCACAACAGCAGAACTCTCTCCCACTCTACCAAGTCATCGTCAAAGGCGACCCGGAGTTCGAGAGGATCTTGAACGGCTTACCCGCCCTAGGGATGGTAACTAGTCTAGGCGATGGCTCTTGGCCCCTCATTGACGAGTTCAAAGAGTGCGGCAGTACCATCGCGATCATCTTGGGCGTTTGGTGTGGCAGGAAGAGCAACGGTTTCGAGATCTCCCCAATTGGGAGCCTGGGGGCGCAGGAGACCCTCTCGCTGGGCGGCAAGGGGCAGTTCCCCAAGGGGAAATACTTCCTTCTGGCTGGGCCATATACAGGGTCCGGATGCAGCCGCCCCCAGGGCTGGAGATGGGCTGGCTCATGGTCATGACCACTCCGGAGAAGGAGATCGCGGCGTTTCTCTTGGCACGCTGGGATGTGCCTGAACCTCAAGAAGTCATGACCGACCAGATGCTCCTGGCCTTGGTCAGACCCCCCAATGGGATTCCTAACATTGGGATTGCTGGGCCGGGGTGCTGCGACCTGGCTGCGCAGATTCTCTCGGTCACCGCTCGGAAGTTCAGCACCCCGTGCACTGCTCCTCCCTGCCCAGCGCAGTGGGACATCACGGCCGTTGGCGACCGTTAAGAACATCGGTCAAAAAGACGTGAAGGTGCCGTTCACCGTGCAGGTCCTGCTCAACGGGCGGCTTATTCACCAGGAGCAGATCGCAGGGCTGGCGGCAGGGGCGTCGCAGCCGATTGCAGCTCTAGCGAAGGTGACCCAGCCAGGGCTGTACCTCGTGAGGGTGATAGTGGACCCGGAGGACAGGATCGATCGTGAAGGCGATGAGACGAACAACATCGCTGAAAAGAGCATCTATCTCCGGTGAGCGGGGTCTGCGTGCACTATTACATCTGATGAGAACCATGAGGGGAAGGCGCTTGGCCTTCCCCTCTGCTGTCTAAGTGTCTCATTCGCGCTCGATCTCAACCCTCAGAAAGTGCGTGGCACACGAGATGCACGGATCGTAGTTACGGATCGCCTGCTCGCACTTCCACGTCAACTGTTCTTTAGAGAGATTGATATTCTTGGGAACGAAGTGCCACAGATCGCTCTCGATGGTCTTCAGATTTTGCGACGTGGGCGGGACGATCTTGGCATCTAAGATTGTGCCCTGATCATCAATGCGATAGCGATGATAGAGAATGCCCCGCGGCGCTTCAGTGCAGCCGCAGCCGACTCCAGCGCGCGGCCGTACCTCGACATAGGGGGTCTCAGGCATCTCGTACTCGTTGATGATCCTGATCGCCTCTTCACAAGCGTAGAGCGTCTCGACAGCCCTCACAATGATGCTCTGGAACGGGTTCTTGCAGACTGGGCCGAGGCCCGCTTCTTTGGCAGCTTTCTGCACCGAGCGCGGGAGCTTATCGAAGTTGAGATTGTAGCGCGCCAACGGACCAACGAAATAGTTCCCGCGCCCCTTGATGACGGAGTGCAACGCGTTGGAATACTCGACGTGCTCCTCTATGAAGTGTTCCTCGTACTCCCGAATCGCGATGTCTAAACCCTTGTTCGAGACGAGCCGCCCCTCGTTGAACGGATATTCGTTGGGATGGCGTAGAGCGACAAACTCATAGTCTTGCTCGAAATCGGGGAAGTCCAGGGTACCCGTCCAGCGTACTAACTCATATGCGGTCTCGCGCGCCCATTGGAGATTGGGCAGCAATTCCCGAAGCTCGCTCTTGGTAGGAACTTTGTAGAAGCCCCCAACGCGCACGTTGATCGGGTGAATCTCCCGTCCTCCTAAGAACGAGACGATCTCGTTCCCCACTTTCTTAAGCTTGAGGGCCTTGTGCACGAGATCGGGATAGTCTTTAGCCATGTGGATGGCGCTCTCATAGCCCAAGAAGTCTGGGGCGTGCAACATCGCCACGTGCAGCACATGGCTCTCAATCCATTCGCCGCAGTAGATCAGCCTGCGCAGGGCCCGAAGCTGTCCCTCTACAGTTATGCCGCAGGCGTCTTCCATCGCATGGCACGAGCTCATCTGATAGGCGATGGGACAGATCCCGCAGATGCGAGCCGTAATATCTGGGGCTTCGGTGAAGTGGCGCCCACGCAAGAACGCCTCGAAGAAACGCGGCGGTTCGAAGATCTTCAGCTTCAGATCCGTCACTTTGTCCTTCTGGATCTTCACATAGAGCGCGCCCTCCCCCTCAACGCGCGCTAGGTTATCGACTCGAATGGTCTTACTGCTTTTGCTCATGGACCTCGCTCTCCTTTCGGAAGGGTTCAGCATAGGCGTTGAACCCGCGGAACGCCCGGACTAGGTCTTGCTCGGTGACCCCAAGCTTGCGCCACCACGCGCTCAGCGACGCGGTGTTTGGTGTCTCCTTCGGGCCAAAGCATCCGTAACAACCGCGATGGTACGCGGGGCAGATCGCGCCGCAGCCCGCTTGGGTGACCGGTCCCAAGCACGGCGTACCATAAGCCGTCATCACGCAGACCGTCCCGCGGCGCTTACACTCCATGCAGACGCTGTACGAGGGAACATTGGGCTTGCGCCCATTGAGGAACGCGCTGATTACTTCAATCAACTGATATTTATTGATAGGGCAGCCACGCAGCTCGAAATCGACCTTGACGTGCTCCGCAATCGGGGTCGATTTCTCAAGCGTGCTAATATAAGCGGGCTTAGCGTAGACGATCGAGATGAACTCTTTGACGTCCTTGAAGTTGCGCAGGGCTTGGATGCCCCCAGCGGTCGCGCATGCCCCGATGGTGATTAAAAACTTTGAAACGCGACGCACCTCTTGGATGCGTTCGGCGTCGTGCGGGGTCGTGATCGAGCCTTCGACCAGAGAGATATCGTACGGCCCTTCGACGACCGCGCGCGACGCTTCAAGGAAATACGCAATATCGATAGCACCAGCGACGGCAAGCAGTTCATCTTCACAGTCTAAGAGACTGAGCTGACAACCGTCACACGACGCAAATTTCCACACCGCCACCTTGGGCTTTCTCACCTTGGCCATATCAGATCTCTCGCCTTCCGAAGATCTCCTTCACCCTATCAAACCGGAAGACCGGGCCATCTTTACAGACAAAATGGGGGCCGTACTGACAATGCCCACAGAGGGCAATGGCGCACTTCATGTTGCGCTCCATTGAGATATAGATCTGGTCGTCGCGCAGACCACGCTTCTGTAACTCTAAGATCGTGAAGCGCATCATGATCTCTGGCCCGCAGACAAGGGCTGTTACGTGATGGGGATCGAAATGTGCTCTGGGGATGAGGGTGGTGACGACCCCCACGTTCCCTTGCCACTCGTCGGGCCTGGCAGCATCCACCGTGACTTCGACTTGGAGGTCGAAGCGTCCACGCCACTCCGCCAGCTCCTTCTTGTAGAGCATATCGCCGGGTGTACGCGCCCCATAGAGTAATACAACGCGACCGTATTCCCCGCGATGGTTGAGAATGTAATAGATTGCGGGGCGCAACGGCGCCAGCCCCACCCCACCAGCGACGATGACGATATCGTTGCCTGCAGCTTCCCTCACCGGCCAACTGCTCCCGAAGGGCCCACGCACCCCGATGATATCCCCAGGTTTTGCCTGGCAGAGCGGTTTGGTGACCGTCCCTACCGCGCGTATCGTGTGCACGAGAAGTTCCGGATGCGCTGGATCCCCGCTGATGGAGATAGGTACTTCACCCACACCAAAGAGATAGAGCATATTAAACTGCCCCGGTGCGAAGGGGAAGCGTCGGCCATCGAGGGCTTCATACTCGAACGTGAACGTGTCCGCGGTCTCGCGCCGCACGCGTCGCACGCGATACGGCACCGGCACCATGGGGTCTGTGAAGACCTCCGTTATCACTTGAGGTTTAAGCGTGACTGCCATAGATATCAATCAAGCGGATTCGGGTCGCCTGCAAGCGCTGTCCGATGATCTGGGCAAAGCGCTTGAAGAGTTCATAGCCGAGCTTTGGTTCCTCGTCACACTTGCCGCGAATGCAGAGGGCATCAAACTCCAGGGCGCGCGTGAGTTCGAGCGCACGCGCATCATATTGCTTTCTATAAGGAGGGACAGCCCAGGACCATCCCATCACGTCGCCTTCACCGAGGGTCTCGATCATGATCGGACCGCGCCCTGGAGCGAAGACTTCGAGCGAGATCTTGCCGCTGCGAATGAGCCAGAACTTATTCGACGGATCCCCTTCACGGAAGATGAATTCCCCGGCCTTGAAAGTGACCTCGCGCGCACATTCCGCGATCAGTTTGATATAGCGCGGGTCGAGGTCTTTGAAGAACGGATGTTCTGACAGCAAGCGTTCCAACGTGGTCACACCTATCCTCCCCTTTCACTGAGTTGTGCTGCCTCGCTCTGGCGAATGGCGCGGACTTCTTCGGTAATATCAATCCCAACGGGACACCAGGTGATGCATCGCCCGCAGCCCACACAGCCTGAGGTCCCAAACTGATCGATCCAACTGGCGAGCTTATGGGTGAGCCACTGGCGATAGCGAGCCCTCGCAGACGCCCGCACGCTCCCCCCATGCACATATGAAAAATCCAGAGTAAAACACGAGTCCCACTTGCGCACGCGCTCGGCTTCCGTGCCCGTTAGGTCCGTCACGTCTTCCACGGTTGTACAGAAGCACGTGGGGCAGACCATCGTGCAGTTAGCACAGTTGAGACAGCGCGTAGCTACCTCGTCCCAGCGCGGATGCTCTAGATTACGATAGAGCAACTCTCTGATGTTTGTCGTATCGAGGTGGCGTCCCATCTGCCGAGCGGCGCGGGCGACCCGGTCTTCGGCGATCTGGATATCGCTGGGCTGAGCAGGCTTTGTCGGCACTGATCGCAAGATCTCTGCGCCCTTCTCCGTGCCGACCTCGGCAACGAAATAGTGTCTTTGGCCCTCTAGGATCTCCGTGAGCGCGAGATCAAAGCCAACAGTCGCTCGAGGCCCGGTCTTCATCGAGACGCAGAAGCACGTGCCTCCAGCTTGCACACAGTTCACTGCGACGATAAAAATCTTTTGACGACGAGCTTGGTAATGTGGATCTGTGAACTTCCCGTTGGTGAAGACGCGGTCTTGGATGAAGATCGCGTGCAGCTCGCACGAGCGCACCCCGATGAACGCGTACTGTGGAGGTTCAGCGTTGTTTGGGACGACTTCGAAGCCCTTGCCGTTACGCCTGGCTTTCCAGAGCGACAAGACGGGAGGATGTAAGAATCTCTTCCAGGAGTGCGGTCCAACGACATAGCCGAAGACCGCACTATCCTCGCGTCGCTTGAGGCGATACCTTCCCCCGTCCTGCTCATCTGTCCAGCCGATAGGCAAGTCTTCTACCGAAGCGATTGGGCCATAGACGATAGCACCCTCACGGATGGTGGGCCCAACTGTTTCATAGCCCTTCTTCTGGAGCGCATCCAAAAGCTTCTGGAGATCGCGACGCTCAACAAGAAACTGTTCACCAATCATAAGGCTCTCCGTTCTCTGCTCACCCGGTCTCTCGGTGAGCCAGTATATTCTACCGAGAAAATTCCTGTGATGCGCAATGATGCAAGCCAGCCCCGCGCATGATATGCATCATTGTCTGTGGTAGCTCCAGTTGTCACTAGGCATTCACTCAGCTAAACTGACCAGGAGCAATCAGGGGGTGACGCCGATCATGCAAGTTAGGGTCGAGCAAGGGGATATCACGAGGATCGCGACAGAGGCGATCTGTCTGGGGATCTTCCAGGGGGTGCAGCGCCCTGGTGGGGCCGCCGGTGCTGTCGACAGGGCTCTCGACGGTGCGCTCTCGGAGGTCTTGACTGACGGAGACTTTTCGTGTAAGAAGGGCGAGGTCTTCTGGCTGCGCACTCACGGCAAGATCGGGGCCAAGCGCGTACTGTTAGTGGGCCTTGGGTCGAGCGAAAAATTTTCCGCGGACGTCGTCCGCGAGGTGAGCGCAGCCGCGGCACGCGCTGCGAAATCTCTTTCAGAGCTGACAACTATAGCACACGGCGCGGGCATCGGCGGGCTCGACCCCCAGATAGCTGCACAAGCGACCATCGAGGGGACGCTCTTAGGCTTGTACCGCTTCGAGAAATTTAAAAAGCCCGAAGAGCCGATTAAACTTGAGCGCCTGCGCATCGTCGAGCACAGGGCAGAGAAGCTCGAGCAACTTCAGATAGGTGCTCGGCGTGGGCAGATCATCGCAGAATCCGTCTGTTTTGCGCGCGATTTAGCCAACGAGCCGGGGCAGAGCCTGCCCCCACGCGAGCTGGCGCGTCGCGCTCAGGGCTTAGCCCAAGAGTTAGGACTGCGGTGCGAGGTCTTCGACGAAAAAGCTCTAGAACAGCTAGGCATGGGCGGGATCTTAGCCGTGGGCAAGGGCAGCGACGAGCCGCCCAGATTCATTGTGCTGGAGTACAATGTGACAAAAGACTCTCAGCCCATTGTGCTGGCAGGCAAGGGGATCACGTTCGACAGTGGGGGCATTTCGATCAAGCCGCGCGAGGGCATGGAAGCGATGAAGTACGACATGAGCGGCGCAGCGGCTGTCTTGGGGGCGATGCGCGCTGTCGCGCTCCTGAAGCTGCCTATCTCTGTCGTCGGGCTAATCGCTGCTGCAGAGAACTTGCCATCAGGCAAGGCGATCAAACCCGGTGACGTCATTCAAATCTCCAACGGCAAGACCGTCGAAGTCACAAACACCGATGCCGAAGGAAGATTAGTGCTCGCCGATGCGCTTGTCTACGCGCAGCGATACAATCCCCACGCTGTGATAGACGTAGCGACGCTGACAGGGGCGTGCACCATCGCCCTGGGCAAAGAAGCCGCGGGGCTCTTCTCCAATGACGAGTCTCTTGCTCAGAAGATCCAACGAGCTGCCCAACAGACGGGGGAGCGCGTCTGGCCTTTGCCCCTCTATGAAGAATACAAAGAGCTGATCAAGAGCGAGATCGCCGACATCAAAAACAGCATGAATAAAGGGCCGCTGGCCGGAGCCTCCATCGGCGCGATCTTCTTGAAAGAGTTTGTGAACTATCCCTGGGCACACCTAGATATCGCCGGTGTCGCCTATGACGTAGAGAGCCGGCTCTATCACGCCAAGGGCGCGACGGGATACGGCGTACGGTTGCTGACGCAGCTGCTGCAAAATTGGACCTAAGCATGATCCGCGAGAACGTGCAGAAGCTCCTAGCTGAGCTGCCCCCAGGAGTGCTTCTGGTGGCGGCTGCCAAGGGCCGTACACCCCAAGAGATTCTCGAGACCATCGAAGCCGGAGTGCAGATCATCGGCGAGAACTACGTCCAAGAAGCTGAGAAGGCTTTCTCAGTCATTGGGCGGCGCGCCCAGTGGCACATGATCGGGCACCTACAGAGAAACAAAGCCAAGAAAGCCATAGAAATCTTTGATATGATCGAGACGCTCGATTCAGTGAAGCTCGCGCAAGAGCTTGAGAAGCACTGCGCACGATTGGGCAAGACAATGCCCGTCTTGATCGAGATTAACAGCGGGCGCGAGCCACAAAAGTCGGGGGTTTTCCCTGAAGACGCCGAGGCTCTCATTTACGAAGTCGCGCAGTTTCCCCATCTGAAAGTCTTGGGCTTAATGACGATGGGGCCGCGCTTTGGTGACCCTGAAGACGCGCGTCCATACTTTCGCGAGACAAAAAAGCTCTTTGAGAGGCTCAAAGCTCTGAGTATTCCTAACGTCGAGATGCGGTATCTCTCAATGGGGATGAGCAATACATACAAAGTCGCTCTTGAAGAAGGTGCAAACATTGTACGCATTGGGACAAAGATCTTCGGTGAACGCCCAGAAGAGTGAGGACTATGAAGATCGCTATTGTGCAGCCAGCGCGTGATCGGTTCGACAAGGCGAAAAATCTTCAGACCGTCACGCGACTGCTCGAACAGATTCACGACGTCGAGATCGTCTGTCTCCCAGAGAACTGGGCTGGTGTCATCATCCTGAGCGAAGCCGAGCTGGCAGAGGTGCTCGCGCTGCTTGGACGATATGCCCAAAAGGGACGCTACACCTTGCTTACAGGTAGTCTCATCGTTGAGGGCAAGGACTTCAAAATAGCTCGTGGGCACGTCATCGGTCCTGATGGTGTTGTGCTGGGGTATACTGACAAGATCTTTCCGTCAAACGCCGTGGGTGAGCGTGCGTTTTTGCGCTTTGGGGAGCGCTTGCCTGTCTTCTCATCAGAGAAGGCGCGCTTTGGTGTAGCAATCTGCGTCGATCTTTTTTACCCCGAACTCGTCCGTGCGCTGGCGCAGCGCGATATTCAGATCCTCTTCAATCCATCAAATATTCCCGAAAATCGCATTGCGCTGTGGCGCTCGCTCTTGTGCGCCCGTGCCGCCGAGAATACGATCTTCGTAGCATTTGCAAATAATACGAAGTCGCTCTATCCCGACGACCGTCGGGTAAGTGGACACTCAATGGTCATCTCACCTCGGGGGGATGTGCTCTTTGAAGCCGACGACGCCGAAGGTGTCTATACGGTCGAAATCAATCTCGCTCACATCGCCGAAATTCGCAAGCGTTGGCCCTATCTTGCTGATAGTTTGACTGTTGAGAAGGTCGAGGGCGACCGCGTCGTGCGCAAGACTTTGTGATTATGGCAGATGAGGTTTCACCCCAAGCTCATCGTCCGAGACTTGCTCAAGCCAGTGCACGAGAGCCGTTAAGCGTTCGCATGCCTTCTGAAAGATCTTCTGTCCGGCTTCTGGAGAAGCTTCTCGTGGGTCGAGCGTTGCCCCAGACTGGGAGAAATCAATCGTGTCCAAAGGGAGCTGCGCCCCGTCTTTAGTTGTCGCAAAGATTTCTGAAGCCCCACGCGCCGCAGCGTCTATCTGAGAGCGATCTACTAAGCTTGGGTCAATCGCTAAGATTATAGAGGTCTCTATCGCTCCGGCGTGTGTGCCTCGGCTGCGGAAGAGTTCGTCTGTTAATTTCTGCACTTCCGGGTCGAGCCACCATGCCCACACCACCGCAAAGATATTCTCAGCCCGAAGCTCGCGACAGATCTCTTGCAGGGCAGCGTTGTTGCCGCCATGTCCGTTGACAAAGACAATGCGCCGCACCCCGTGCGAGGCTATGCTGCGCGCGATCTCTTTCATATAGCGTCGAAATGTCTCAGGCGAGACCCAGAGCGTCCCCCAGAACTGCCGATGGTGCTCCGAGACTCCGACGGGGATCACTGGAGTACAAATAAGATTCAAGGCGCGCGCGACAGCGTGCGCGAGCGCCTGTGCAGTAAGAAAATCTGTGCCCAGAGGTAGGTGTGGGCCGTGCTGCTCGGTGCTGCCGACTGGAATGAGAGCGACTTTTTTACGCTGAAAGAGCTGCCGTGCCTGCCACCATGAGATGTGCTCGAGCATGTCTCTATTATGACGTTTTTCTCAGGCGCGGGCAAACTCGCAGTGCTTGGATCACCTTCGCGCTTGACATGCCCCGCGATGCAGTTCTTCAAGAGTGCAGAGCCTCAGCTCAGCTCGCATGAATCGCACAATCCTCTCCAACGACTCTGGAGGATATGACACCGACGGGTCGTGATCGCCCATGTCGTGAAAATCTATGATAAGCCAGCCCCCACGACGATTGACCCGATCAATCTCGATGATCACTTCCTGGGGCGGGGTGTCCGGCTGCACCCGGAAGTAGACGAGCTCCCAGCGACCCTGCAGACCTTGCTTCGCTAAAGGCAACGGATTGATACCAGGGAACACGTTCGACCGATGATAGCGATATACTCGCTGGATCTCGTTTAAAATGAGCTCATTGTAGAGTCCAAAAGGGCTGAGAAATCCAGACACAGAGAATCCTGTACGTTCTAGGAAGGCTTTAGAATCTTCTAGCTCTGCTCGGATCTCGGGAGGAGTGAGTGCTGGCACTACTCCGGCAGCAAGAGGCCGGTGCGTCACTGTATGGGAACCGATCTCCCAATTATTTTTTGCCAGCTCCTTGATCTGTTCGAGGGTCATATAGCTTGGCTGGCCGATCCGGCCTGTCACAATCCACACCGTTGCTGGGGTCTGATAGCGTTGTAAAATGGGAAAGGCTTCGGTGAAGACCTTTTCGTAATCGCCAAAGTGCAGGGAGACCGCGGCGATGAGCTGACACTCTTCACCCCAATAATGCCGCGGATCATCTATCCCAGCTATAAGCTGTCCTGAAGTCAAAATAAGAGGACCATACCAGGCCATGTAGGCTCCCTGAGCCAGCGCATGTCCGCACAAAGTAGAGACAGAAGCGGGCCCAGATATGGGGCCCAAGACACAAAGCACCCACGCCCCAACCAACAGAGAGACAACTTTGGCTGCCCTCATGGTCACTCCTCCTCCGCCAGCTCCCTGGAGCCCTTCCACAGACTATATAGATAATGAGCCCCTAAAAACGCCGAAACAGCCAACAACGCGAGCAAGCTATCCTGCAACCAGAGCCCTCCGATCCCGATCGCTGCTACCGCGCCGATTTGCCCCAGGCCCAGAGTTGGCACATTGCAGTACACCGCACCCTCCTTTCTCCTACCATCGCTTTTTGGCGGATACGAACTCCAAAAGATACGCCCACAAGCGCACAAGCGACAACAACGTGTAATAGAGAAGCTCAGGGATGATAGCTAATCTCAAGAGCACGTCCTTCCAATCCAGCCCCTTGACCCACCTCAGTTGCACCAACCCCCCAATCCATCCCACGACAAGCACAGCTATCGGGATAGGATGCCACCAGGGATGAGGCGTCCATCGGCCCCCAGCAGCTTGCACCCCAAAGCCCACAATCAGCCCAACGACCATCAAGAGCAAGAGAAAATGAATATGATTGAACGCATCAAGTGCAGTGAATCGATTGATCCCGTGATCGAGGAGGACCTGCACGCCTCCACGATACCAACGCAGGCGCTGCCGTATCAGCGCCCGAAGCGTCGGCACGCTATGGGTTTTAGCGTGCATTCCGGGATTGAAGACTGCCTTCCAGCCGGCCTTCTTAAGCCGCACTGTTAAGTCATAGTCTTCAATGAGATGGCCTACGGTGTAGCCTCGGACCTGGCGTAATGCTTTCAGCCTGTAGACCCCACATAGCCCGTGAATGATCATGATATTACGCCAAGTCGCCGCACGGTCGGCATTGAAGCCCCCGTATTCGAGCTTTTGTAAGCGATGGAGGAGTCCTTCTCCTACCAACTCCACGGCTGAACAGATGCCCCCGATCTCTTCGTTCGCATCTTGCTCGAACTGCTTGACCGCTTCTTCTACAAGAGTCGGGGCATAGGTGGCATCGGCGTCAGCGATTAAGACGAGATCGTAATTGCTCTCGAAGAGGCGCTTCAGGGCATAGTTAATAGCGCCCGCGCGCATCGAGCCGTCGGGCTGCTTATTGAGACACTCCACTTGAGGGTACTTCTGGCGCAGATGGTTGACGACGAACTCGGTCCAATCTGTAGAGCCATCGTTGACAACGATGATCTTCTCCAGGGGATACGTTTGCTGGGCGAGCGACTCGATGCACGGGGCGATGGTGTGATCTTCGTTGCGAGCAGGGATGATCGCCACGCACCTCAGTTTTGTAGGGAGGCGACGTTGAGGGTCCGGCACGCCGTTGGTATGCGGATCGTTGAACTGATCTTGGAGAGCTGTGCGAAGGGCGTGGTTCTCTTGGCGGAGCTGTGCGATCTCTTGCTCGATAGCGGCGAGCTGTTGTTGGAGTTCTCGGTTCTTCTCAGCAAGCTGGTGACAGAGTTCTGTGGAGAGCTGGCGTTGCCGAGCGAGCTCCTGCCCGGCGGCCTCGAGCAAGACTCGTAAACGCTGAGCCTCTCTGAGCAGCTCCGCCGCCCAAGTCCGAGGCAGTTCCCTAAGTTCCCCTTGATTTTGCGATTCACATGTGCTATAAAGTGATGGGGCGTTTGGGATGGAGCTCCCTTGGGGAGCGGGCATGGCGGTGCCACGCATCTCAAGCGCCTCCTCTTCCTTCTTGGCTAACTCATATACGTGCTAGACCCTTCGGATGATTCGTAAGGGATGATCTGATCTCCTCTATAAGTTTTTCGCTCATAAGTGATTCTAGCATAGTGCTGCTCCAACGTCAAGGCCTCTGTATGGAAATCCTCTGGGAATCAGATGGAAATTCCATGGAAGCGCAAGCAACCCTATTCAGGACGGTACTTTCAGGCCACTTCCTGTTAGGGGGATCACGATCAGCTGCTTCCTAAGCTCATCGCCCATCTCTGGCAGGGGTCTCTGCAACCCCGCGACCGCGACTGCCGACGTCGGCTCGACGTAGAGCCCTTGATGTGCCAGCTCGCGCTGCGCGGAGAGAATCTCGCTCTCGCTCACAATGACGACGCTGCCGCCTGTCTCGCGGATTGCCCTTATGATCGCTTTCCAACGCACAGGACGGCGAATGCGAATCCCTTCAGCGATTGTCTCACCCTGGGGAATATCGGGCAGCTCCGAGAGATTCTCTTTATAGATTTTGTACAGCGGAGCACAGGCTTCAGCTTGGACGGCGTGTAAGGCGGGCATCTCGGCTATCAGCCCAGCTTCAAGTAAATCGCGGAAGCCGTAATACGCTCCTAAGAGCAGGGTGCCATGCCCAGTAGGGAAGAGCATGGCGTCGGGAGCGCGCCCATCAAGCTGCTCCCATAGCTCATACGCTATCGTCTTTGTCCCCTCTAAGATCAATGGGCTATAGACGTGGCTTGCATAGTACGAGCTTTGGGCAGCTTGTTGGACCGCGAGTGCAGCGTTCTCGCGCGGCCCCTCGACAGGGATAAGCTCTGCCCCATAAGCGCGAATCTGCTTCAGCTTAGCGGGAGAAGCGTGCGCCGGCACGAAAATTCTACACTGGATCTGTGCTCGCGCGCAGTAGGCCGCAAGACTTGCTGCCGAGTTGCCTGAAGAGTCCTCGACGACCTCTGTCACGCCCAGCTCTTTTAGGAAGCTCACAAGCACGGTCGTGCCACGATCTTTGAACGATCCCGTGGGCGCGAGAAATTCGAGCTTTGCCAAGAACTCGACCCCGTAGGCGCGCGCCGGGACGAGCGGCGTCCCGCCCTCCCCCAGCGAGACGATATGCTCTGTCTTGATAGTGGGGAACATCGCACGATAGCGCCAGAGCGTAGAGACTTTCGCATCGATCTTATCTCGGTCCAAGCGCGGTCTCTCAGAGATCTCAAAGACGCCGCCACAATCACAGCGCCATTGGCGGGTTGCTGCAGGAAACTCTTGTCCACAGTCAGCACAGCGCAAGTTCATCAGAAGCGATTCTCTTGGTCGCCCCACAGCGTCTGCAGATAATTGATCTGGCCCCAATGGTACGCCATATGGGGCATGGGACTTGTGATCAGGTCTTTGATCGAGCGCTCTTCGCCCCAGGGCATGGTGCGCCTCTCGGCAAACTGCGCTGGGTCGATCGAGCGAATTGTCTGGATCAGCTCGGCCTTGGACTGCTCGAAGAGCTTGAGTGCTTCATCATATGTTTTGGGCTCGCTCATCGGTGTCGGCGTCGTCCCCTTCAGGAGCGCCGCAAAGAAATAGTTCGCCATCCCCACGTGGGCGAGGATCTCTTGAGCAGATTTCCCCGTGGGCATGGGCTTCCAGGTCTGTTTGTCGCTGGGCACCGCTCGCGCCGCCTTCAGCAGCAGCTCCGAGATCTTCTCGATGCGCTTGATTTCTGTCTCGCGTAAGTCCATACCATCAGCCCCTTGAACGCATCAGCTCAATATACGCGATAGCCTCCGCGCTGTCAATTTGACGGCGCAAAAATTTTGCTCTACAGTAACGATCATCGAGCTATGGAGGATCTAGTCGCGCTGGCGATATTTATCGCGACTTACGCGATCATCGCGATTCAGAAGATCCCTAGAGTGCACATCAGTCGTGCGGCTGGGGCGCTCATTGGAGCTGTCGCCATGGCGCTCTTTGGCGTGCTCTCCCCTCGCGAGGCCTACGACGCCATCGACTTAGACACGATTGTCTTCTTGCTGGGCATGATGATTCTGGTCGCGCATTTGGAGATCGCGGGTTTCTTTGAGCTATTAGAGCTCTGGATTCTCAAGCGTGCCAAGACTCAGCATCAGCTTTTGGGATTGGTGATCGCCTCAGGTGGGCTGCTCTCGCCCTTATTTATGAACGACACGATCTGTCTAATGTTCACGCCCGTGCTGGTGCGCTTGGTCCAGAGGCTGAAGCTCGACCCGGTGCCCTATCTGTTGGGATTGGTCTTGGCTGCTAATGCGGGCAGCATGGCCACGCTCATCGGCAACCCGCAGAATATGCTTGTCGGGCTGCGCAGCGGGCTGAGCTTTGTTGAGTTCTCTATAGCTTTAGGGCCAGCGGCGCTGATGAGCTTAGTTATTATCTATTTTGGGGTTCTGATGCTCTTCCGAGATTCGCTGCGAGGGGCTCTGCTGGAGAGGCCCGATCTGCCAGAATATCACGAACTATCTGTGCAGCGCGGGCTGCTGATCGTCAGCGTGGGAACGCTAGGGCTCTTTTTAGGATTGCTGATTGCTGGGATCTCTCCACAGTGGGCGGCGATCAGTTGCGCGGCGTTGCTCTTAGTGTTGGCGAGCAACCGTCCCAGGCGTGCTTTGCAGTATGTAGACTGGACGCTCTTGTTGCTCTTTGCCGGTCTGTTTATCGTGATGCGCGGGCTGGAGGCGACCACTTGGCTTGATAGATTAGTAGATTGGGCTGGGCCGGGGCTGAGCGCGTCGGGGACGGCTAGTATATTAGTTTTTATTGTGCTGACAGTGGTCGTGAGCAATCTGGTGAGCAACGTTCCGGCGGTGCTCTTGCTAGCGCCGATTCTAGTGCGCGTGGGGGCGAGCTCGGAGAGCTGGCTCTTCTTGGCGATGGCCTCGACGCTGGCCGGCAACTTGACGATCATCGGGTCGGCGGCGAATCTGATTGTATTAGAGCTTGCGGCACAGCGGGGCGTGCATATCAGTTTTTGGACGTATCTGAGAGTTGGGCTGCCCCTGACAGTAGCGACGATAGCGATCAGCACGGCATGGCTGATGGTAAGGCCGTTGTAGCTTCACAGCTTCGCCACAATCGCTCGCAGCAGCTTGGCCAAGTCGCCTGCGCGGCGCTTCGTGATCTCGAGGACTTCTTCGTGCGTGAGCTTGTCGGTGCCAATCCCTGCGGCCATGTTCGTCACCAGAGAGATCGCCAAGACTTCGAGCCCGCAGTGCCGTGCAGCGATCACTTCGGGAACGGTGCTCATCCCCACTAAGTCTGCCCCTAGTCTCCTATACGCTTCGATCTCCGCCGGGGTCTCGTACATCGGCCCTGGGGTAGCGATATAGACGCCCTCTTTCAGGTCGAGCCCCACACCCTGCGCCGCCTCCTTCGCTAGCGCTCGCAATCGAGCGCTGTACGCGTCTAGGAGATTAGGGAATCGTGGCCCAAGCTCCGAAATATTCTCCCCGCGCAAGGGGTTGTCTGGGATCAGATTGATGTGATCTCGAATGAGCACGAAGTCCCCCACCGAGAAGTCTTTGTTGATTGCCCCGGCAGCGTTCGTCAGAATGACTCTCTCTATCCCCATGAGCTTCATCACTCTGATGGGGAAGGCAAGCTCGCTCATCGAGTACCCTTCATAGAAGTGCACGCGCCCTCGTGAGACCAAGACGGGCTTCTTCTCTAAGATCCCTAAAACCCACTCCCCCGCATGACCCACGACTGTCGGCTGGGGGAAGTAGGGAATCCGCTCCCAGGGGAAGCGTTCCTCTCGCTCAAGCTTTCCTAGTGCATCTGATAGGCCTGATCCCAACACCAAGCCGATCTTGGGAGAGATCGTGGTGCGCTTCTGTAAGAATCGCGCAGCTTTTTGGAGCTTTTTCAGTTCGCGCGTCATCGTCCGATCCCGAAGGTGCTCTTCAAACGGCGCAACCCTGCGCGGATCGCCCGTGCCCGCACTTCAGCGATCCCCTTCACTTCCATTAAGTCTTTTTCAGTCGCCCGCAGGATCGCCCGCAACGACCCAAACGTAGTGACTAAGTCTTCGATGACGGCCATCGGCAGCCGTGGAATCTGACTGAGCACGCGATACCCCCGAGACGGCAAGACCCTATCGAGCATCTCCTCGCTGCTCTCGTAGCCTAAGATCTCTAAGATCTTTTCGGTGGAGAGCAGCTCTTCTGGGGGAAGCCTCCGGATCTCCTCGAGGATCACCTTGGGGGAGCGGCGATTGACCTGGAAGTCTTGGACTATAAGCTCGGCCTGCTCCTTCACCCCCACCATCAGCCACTCTAATAGGAGCTCCATGAGCTTGCGTTCCTCCCCAAGCTCCACGAAGAGCCGGCGGATCTCCTCCTCGGTATCCAAGATTTGCACGATATTCTGCAAGATATTCGCGACGTGATACGGTAAGACACGACCTTCCAACTCGAGGGCCATCAGCTCCTGGGAGAGTTGATTGTACGTGACGCGATATTGCTCTAGGATGCGTAGAGCTTGATTGACCCGCGCGCTCAGCATCGCGATGTCTTGCAAGACGTACTTGATCGGGCCGTAGTAGATCGTGACCCGCCCCATGCGCTCGGCAGAGATCGCGATCGTCGCCACGTTCAGTTGCTTGGCGACCTTCTCGGCCGTTAAGTGTCGTGTGCCGGTCTCGTCCGACTCGATCGACGGGTCAGGAACAAGATAGGCGTTGGCGTAATAGATTCTCTTGACGTCCTCGTCGATGACGATGGCGCGGTCCATCTTGGAGAGCTCGACGACGCGCTGGGGCGTGAACTCAACGTTGAGGAAGAACCCCGCTTGGACGACCTGGCGCGCTTTTTCTAAGCTCGCCAGGACGATCAGCCCGCCGTTGCGCATCTGCACGATGGAGTTGATCGCTTCGCGCAGGGGCGTCCCCGGCGCTACCTTCTCTAGGACCTTCAAGAACTCTTCTTCACGAACTCCCATCAAATTCCCAGCGCCTCCATCGCTTCGCGGATCGTGCGCACTGCGCAGAGCTCAAGCTCCCCCTCACCCCCGTCCCCTCTCCCCGGGAGGGTAAGAGCGGGGACGACCGCCCGCTTATAGCCAAGCTTTGCAGCTTCTGTGAGGCGCTCGCGCAGCTTCCGCACGCGCCGCACCTCCCCCGCAAGCCCCAGCTCCCCCACGACGACCGTCTGACTGTCTATGGGCTTCTCTTTATAGCTTGATACAATCGCAGCCGCAACCCCTAAATCAGTAGCCGTCTCGCGCAGGGTCAGCCCGCCCGCTACGTTCACATAGATATCTTCCCCGCTGATCTGCGCCCCTAAGTGCTTCTCGATCACAGCTATCAGAAGAGCTACGCGATTGAGATCGAGCCCCGTCGCACGTCTTTGGGAATAGCTCGATCTCGTGAACGCAACGAGCGCTTGGATCTCTACTAAGATTGGGCGCGTCCCTTCTACTGTCGGGACGATGACCGAGCCGGGGGGCACCGGTCCGCTGCGCTCCGTGAAGAATTGGGACGGGTTGGCGATCTCTACTAACCCGAGCTCGGTCATCTGGAAGACCCCGATCTCCTCCGTCGAGCCGAAGCGGTTCTTCACGGCCCTCAAGATTCGCACGTCGCTCTCGCGCCCACCTTCTAGATAGAGCGCGACGTCGACCAGGTGCTCGATCGCTTTGGGGCCGGCAAACTCACCCGATTTCGTGATGTGCCCGATCAGCAGTATCGGGATCTTCTGGGCTCGCGCAAGCTGACTCAGCTCGAACGCCGCTTGGCCCACTTGATATGTCGTCCCTAACCCAAGACGCTCCCCTTCGGGGAAGACCGTTTGGATCGAGTCAACGATGACGGCCGAGGCGTTCGTCTGGAGCACGTGCTCGCGAATCGCCGCGAGATTCTGCTCGTGGACTATGAAGAGATTCTTGGTCTGGCCGAGGGCGAGGCGCTCAGCGCGCAGCTTGATCTGGCCGGGGGATTCTTCGCCAGAGATATAGAGCACGGGGCCGGCGCGGGCGAGCTGCGCCGCGATCTGGAACAAGAGCGTCGATTTCCCGATGCCCGGCTCGCCCCCGACTAAGAGCACCGAGCCAGGGATCAACCCGCCCCCGATCACTCGGTCAAATTCGGTGATCTGGGTTGGGAGACGCTGCGTCTCCTCTAGAGGGATCTCCGTGAGGGCTTGGGGAGCTGACGCGCCTGATCGCTGCTCAGAGGCTTCTATGAACGTCTCCCACCGACCGCACTGCGGGCAGCGCCCCAGCCATCTGAGCGCAGCGTAGCCGCAGTCCCGGCAGCGGTACATACTATTTCACAGGGGCCTTCTCTCTCTTCGTGAAGGAGATCTGCCCGTCCTTGGCGTCGATCAGGATAGAATCGCCCTTGACAAACTCCCCCTCTAAGATCTTATCCGAGATGGGGTTCTCAATCAGTCTCTCGAGTGTCCTCACCAGCGGGCGCGCCCCGTACTTAGGATCGTACCCTTCTTTAATCAAGAGCTCTTTTGCCTCTTGGGTGACTTCTATATGGATATCGCGCTCGCGGAGCCGCTCAGCGAGCTCGCGCAGCTTCAGCTCCGCTATCTTATAGATGTTCTCTCTAGTGTGCTGGTGGAAGACGATGATATCGTCCAGGCGATTAAGGAACTCCGGCCGGAAGAACTCTTTCACCTCGCTCATGACCCGCGAGCGCATCTCCGCGTAGGATTCCTTGGAGTCGACCTCGTCGGAGGTCCCAAACCCTAAGGCCGCCCGGTCGGTGATCGTCTTCGATCCGAGATTGCTCGTCATAATTAAGACAGTATTTCTGAAGTCGACCCGCCGCCCCTGCGAGTCCGTCAGCGCCCCATCGTCCATCACCTGCAAGAGAATATTGAAGACGTCTCGGTGGGCTTTTTCGATCTCGTCGAAGAGCACGACTGAGTAGGGCCGCCTGCGCACGGCTTCCGTGAGCTCCCCGGCCTCTTCGTAGCCCACATACCCCGGCGGTGCCCCAATCAACCGCGAGACCGAGAATCTCTCCATATACTCAGACATATCGATTCTGATGAGGGCTTCTTCGTCGCCGAAGAGAAACTCTGCAATCGCTTTGGCTAATTCGGTCTTCCCCACGCCCGTCGGACCCAAGAACAAGAAGCTCCCAATTGGGCGCTTGGGGTCCTTCACGCCCGCATAGGCCCGGCGAATCGCCCGCGCCACCGCCTTGACCGCTTCCTCTTGGTCGATGTAGCGCTTGTGGATCTCTTCTTCCATCGTGAGGACGCGCTTCGATTCCTCCATCTTCATATGACCTACGGGGACGCCCGTCCAGCTCGAGACCATCTGGGCGATATCGTCTTCGGTCACGACGGCCTCTTGCTCGCGGAAGTCGAGCTTCAGCTCCCGCAGGCGCTCTTCGAGCAGGCGCTCCTCGTCGCGCAGCCGCGCCGCCCGCTCGTAGTCCTGCTCGCTCACCGCGGCGTTCTTCTGCTCGATGATCGCCTGGAGCTGCTCCTCAAGCTCCCGCACCACCGGGGAGAAGGAGCTCATCTCGAGGCGCTTCTTCGCCGCCGTCTCGTCGATGAGGTCTATCGCTTTATCGGGCAAGAAGTGATCAGTAATATAGCGATCCGAGAGTTTTGCCGCGGCGTAGAGCGCCCCGTCGGTGATCTTCACCCGATGATGGGCTTCGTAGCGTGGGCGCAGCCCTTTGAGAATCTTGACCGTCGCTTCGATCGAGGGCTCCTCGACCAAGATCTTCTTGAAGCGGCGTTCGAGGGCCGCGTCTTTTTCGATATATTTTCGGTATTCGTCGAGCGTCGCCGTCCCAATGCACTGAATCAGCCCTGACGCTAATGGGGGCTTCAAGATCGCCGAGGCGTCTATAGCCCCTTCAGCCCCGCCAGCCCCGACGACCGTGTGCAGCTCGTCGATGAAGAGAATAACATTTCCCGACTCGATGACGGCGTTGACGATCGCTTTGAGGCGCTGTTCAAACTCCCCGCGATATTTCGTGCCGGCGACGATGGCCGCCATATCCAATTCGATGATCTCTTTGCCCAGGAGGGGGGCGGGGACATCCCCCGCGGCGATGCGTTGGGCTAGGCCCTCGACGATGGCGGTCTTGCCCACGCCCGGCTCGCCGACGATGACGGGGTTGTTCTTCTTTCTGCGGCAGAGGGTCTGGATGATGCTATTGATCTCTTTTTCACGGCCGATGACGGGGTCGAGTCGGCCGGCGCGGGCCTCTTCGATCAAGTTCCGGCCGTACTCGAAGTTCTTCCAGCGGCGGTCGTCGCGTTTGGTGCGGGAGCTGACGACTTGGAGGGGAGAGAGGTATCTTCGCACGGTAGTGATATCGATGCCGGCGCGTTGGAGGATTTGGGCGGCGAGGTTCTGGCCCTCTTCCAAGATAGCGAGCAAGAGGTCTTCGGGGCCGATGAGGGTATGGCCGGAGCGTCGGGTCTCTTCGTAGGAGAGGGTGATGATGCGTTTGAGCTGAGGGGTGGGCTGGAGTTCGGTGGGGACGAAGCGCGACTGCCCTCTGCTGATGCCTTCGCGTTCGAGTTCTCTGGAGACGCGGGAGTAGGTGAGGTTATGGGCTTCGAGGAACTTACAGATTTCGGAGGCGCGCATTTTTGTGAAGGCCAGGAGGAGGTGTTCGGTGCCGACGTAGTCATGGGCCCAGGCTTCGGCTTCCTTGTAGGCAAGGCCGATGGCTTGTTGAGCCTCTCGGGAGAAGAGATTATACATCTCGTGCATAGGCGCTCCCCACGATTATAGGGAGCCTCACCACACCTGTCAAGAATTCCCCAATCACATAATATTGACGGTATTGCGCCTTGTTCACTATAATGAATGAAGAGTATCTGAGGGAGGTTTGCATGAGCGCGCAAGAACGCAAGAGCCAGTTCCTCACCGTCTCCAACCTGCCCATCAAACGCCTCTATACCCCACAAGACCTCACCGACTTCAACTACGAAAGAGATCTCGGATACCCCGGCGAATATCCCTTCACCCGCGGCATCTACCACACCATGTACCGCGGCCGCCTCTGGACCATGAGACAGTTCGCCGGCTTCGGCGGCCCCGAAGAGACCAATCAACGATTCAAATATCTCCTCCGCGAAGGCCAAACCGGCCTCTCTACCGCCTTCGATATGCCCACCCTCATGGGGCTTGATAGCGATCACCCCCTCGCCGATGGCGAAGTCGGCGTCGAGGGCGTCGCCGTAGATACCCTAAGAGACTTCGAGATCTTGTTCGAGGGAATCCCCCTTGATCAAGTCACCACCAGCTTCACCATCAACCCCAGCGCCCCGGTCATCTACGCGATGTATATCGCTATCGGCGATCAGCAAGGCGTTCCCAGAGAGAAACTCCGCGGCACCATCCAGAACGATATGCTCAAGGAGTTCATCGCCCAAAAAGAATGGGTCATTCCCCCACGCCCCTCGCTCGATTTGATCGTCGACATCTTCGAGTTCGGCATGAAGGAGACCCCCAACTTCAATCTGATAAGCATCTCGGGGTATCACATTCGGGAGGCGGGCTCGACCGCCGTCCAAGAATTGGCGTTTACGCTCGCTGATGGGATGGCCTACGTCGAAGCCGCCCTCAAGCGCGGCTTGGATATAGATAGACTGGGCCCACAGCTCAGCTTCTTCTTCAATGCTCATAATTCGTTCTTCGAGGAGATCGCTAAGTTCCGAGCAGCACGGAGAATCTGGGCCAGAATCATGCGCGAGCGCTACGGCGCCAAGAACCCCGACAGCTGGAAGCTCCGCTTCCATACCCAAACCGCTGGGTGCACCCTCACCGAGCAGCAGCCCCTCAATAATATCATCAGAGTGACGCTCCAAGCCCTCGCCGCCGTCTTGGGCGGGACCCAGAGCTTACACACAAATTCCTACGACGAGGCCCTGGCCCTCCCCAGTGAGGAAGCCGTCAGGATCGCCTTGAGAACCCAACAGATCATCGCGTATGAGTCGGGCGTCGCTGACACGATCGACCCCTTAGGGGGCAGTTACTTCGTCGAGGCGCTCACCAACGAGATAGAGCGCAGAGCGTTAGAGTATATAAAGAGAATCGAGGAGATGGGAGGGGGCTCGATCTTAGAGGGGGTCTTAGCGGGGATCGAGAACGGATTCTTCCAGAGGGAGATCGCCCAAGCGGCGTATGAGTACCAGAAGCAAGTCGAGTCTGGGGATCAAATAATAGTCGGGGTCAATAGGTACGTCATGCCTGAGGACGAGAAGAAGAAGATTAAGATCTTACGAGTCGATCCGGAGGTGCAGCGCCGACAGATCGAGCGCTTACGGAGGGTCCGGGCTGAGCGCGATAATCGGGTGGTGAAACGCGCGCTCGAGCGCCTTGAAGAGGCCGTTCGCACCCGAGAGAACACGATGCCGTATATCTTAGAAGCCGTCAAGGCGTATGCGAGCGTCGGGGAGATCATGGATGTCTTCAGGAGGATCTACGGCTCCTATCGTGAGCCTGCAAGCTTCGCTTGACGGAGTCTGGTATGGATCGTCCCATAAGAGTCTTGCTGGCGAAGGCGGGGCTCGACGGCCACGACCGGGGGGTGAAGGTCGTGGCCCGGGCCCTCCGCGACGCTGGGATGGAAGTGATCTACACCGGGCTCCATAACACCCCCGAACAGGTCGTCAAGGCCGCCCTCCAGGAGGACGTCGACGTCATCGGAGTGAGCATCCTCTCCGGGGCGCACCTGACGATCTTCAGAAAAATCACAGAACTGATGAAGCAGTACGGGATGAAGGACGTCTTATTGCTAGGCGGGGGGATCATCCCTGACGAAGATAAGCCCCTCTTAACCGAGATGGGGGTGAAGGGGCTGTTTGGGCCGGGGACCTCCACCCAAGAGATCGTCGAGTACATCAAGAGTGAAGTCAAGAGACTGCGAGGCTAACGCGCGACTGCCGCAGCCCGCCGAGCGACGAAGCGCTCGAGCACGCGAGCGAGTCGCTTGATCCCCTCCTCGATCTTCTCTGGGCTCATGTAGGAGAAGTTGAGGCGTAGGGTGTTGCGCCCTGAGCCGTCGGGGTAGAAGACCGCCCCTGGCACAAAGGCCACTCGCTCCTCCTCGATGGCCGCTGCGAGGATCTCCGAGGCGTCCAGAGGCTCCGGCAGGATCACCCACAAGAAGAGCCCGCCTTGGGGACGGGTCCAGCGCACCCCTTCGGGGAAGTAGCGCTCCAGGGCGTGGAGCATCGCGTCGCGCCGCTCCCGATAGACCTGCCGGATGAAGCGCACATGGCGATCGAGAAAGCCTCCGCGCGCGACCTCGTAGGCGACCATCTGAGCAAAAGTACTGGTGTGCAAGTCGGCGCCCTGCTTGGCCTGGACGAGCTTCTTGATCACTTCTTCTGGGGCGACCATCCAGCCCAAGCGCAAGCCTGGGGCGAGCGTCTTGGAGAAGGTGCTCAAATAGATGACGTTCCCGCTGTAGGGGGCGCCGTTGTGTCCCCGAAACTCATTATCGAGGACGACGAGCGGCGGCAGATGATCGCCCTCGTAGCGGAGCTGGCCGTAGGGGTCGTCTTCGATGATGGGCACGCCGTAGTGATCGGCGAGCTCTATTAGTCTCCTGCGGCGCTCCAGGGAGAGGGTCACCCCGGCGGGATTATGGAAATTGGGCAAGACATAGAGGAACTTTGGGCTGGTGCGTAGCGCCTCTTCCAGTCTTTCAGTCTGCATCCCCTCGTCGTCGAGGGGGACAGTGATGTACTCGGCCTGGTAGGCATTCCAGGCCTGGAGCGCCCCCAGATACGTCGGGCTCTCGACGACGAGCCGATCCCCGGGGTTGATGAAGACCTTCCCGATGAGATCGAGGGCCTGCTGGGAGCCACTGGTAATTAAGATATTCTCTGGACTAACGACGATGCCGTAGCGCGCGGTGTGGCGCGCGATCATCTCGCGCAGGGGGCGGTAGCCCTCGGTCGTGCTGTACTGCAGGGCTTGGGGGCCATGTTCAGACAAGACTCTCTGGCAGGCTTCTTGGAACTCCTTGACGGGAAAGACATCTGGGGCGGGCAGCCCCCCCGCAAACGAGATGACATCAGGCTGCTCCGTTAGCTTGAGCAGCTCGCGAATCGCAGAGCTCTGGATCCGTTGAGTCCGTTGCGCGTAGCGGTGAGACCAGGGTGTTTTCATAGACTCCCCCTTCACTCTATATTATAGGGCATAGCAATGCTCTGCCATGATCTCCGTCATTAATGATGAAGATCACACATGCCGATGTCTCAAATCATGGACAATCTGAGCGAGGCTCGCTAGGCTGAGGCCACCTGGAAGGGAGCCGCACCAGCGGCTAGAATGGAGCCACTATGAACCGCCTAGATGACATGAGCCTGGCTCGACGCCTTCGTGGGCTCTACGAGTACTACCAAGAAGAAGTCCTCAAGCTCCCCGTCGAGCGGAGGGCCCGCAGCTGGGAGGAGATTGTCCAGGGCTACAGCGACGAGGGCGCCAGAATAGAAGCCCTGCGCTGTATGCAGTGCCAAGACCCTCCGTGCGTCAAGGCCTGTCCGGCCCATCTGGACGTCCCCGGCTACTGCCAAGCGATCGTAGATGGCGACTTACACCGCGGGCTGAAGATCATCTTAGAAGCGTTTCCCATCCCTGGGACCTGCGGGCGCATCTGCTATCATCCGTGCACCGACGTCTGCCTCAAAGGCGTCCAAGGGACGCCCATCGAGATCCCCAGGCTGCGCCGGTATATCGCCGATCGCGTCGACCAATGGACGTTTGATTTTGAGATCCCTTCGCCCACGGGGTATACGATCGCGGTGATCGGCTCTGGCCCGGCAGGGTTGTCGTGTGCCTATCACCTACGGCGCAAGGGGCACGCCGTCGTAATCTTCGAGAAGGACTCAAAACCCGGCGGCACCCTCAACACGATCCCCGACTATCGCCTCCCTGAAGAAGTACTCCAAAGGGAGATCGCCGTCTTGCGGGAGCGCTTAGGGATAGAGATTCGCCTCAACACCCCCGTGGCGGGAGAGGGCTGCTTAGATAAGCTCTTAGCAGAGTTCGATGCCGTCTTCATTGGGGTTGGGGCGGTGCGCCCCCGCCCCATCGACACCCTCGGAGCCGAGCTGAAAGGGGTCTATCACGGGTATGAGTTTCTCCGGCGCTTCGACCGGGGCGAGCGCGACTTATTGGGCCGACGCGTGGCGATCGTCGGGGGCGGCGACGTCGCGATCGACTCGCTGCGCACGGCGATCCGCCTCTGCGACGAAGTCTATCTGCTCTATCGGCGCTCCCCGATAGAGATGCCAGCGGGCCGGGAGGAGGTCTTCGAGCTGACCGAAGAGGTCTTCCAGCAAGAGTGGCATCGCTTGGCTCTAGAACTGACGACACAGCGGCGCACGGAGCGCATCCGCGAGCTGTTCAATCGCCTCGAGCTCTTGACGATGGAGCGCCTGGCGCAGCTGGAGCACCAGATCGCGCGCGAGATCAAGGCCGAGACGTTCGCGAAATTCGACCGGAAGATCGGGAACCTCACGGTGCAGTTCCTGACGCATCCTGTGCGGGTCTTGGGGGATACGCACGTGCGGGGCCTCGAGCTGGTGCGCATGGAACTAGGCGAGCCGGACCAGAGCGGACGACGCGAGCCCGTTCCCATCAAGGGCTCGGAGTTCACCATCGACGTAGACACCGTGATCTTCTCCATCGGCCAAGAGATTGATTTGAGTTGGCTGGGGGAGCATCACGGGCTGAAGGTTGAGAAGGGCAATCGCATCGTCACGGACGCTCAATACGAGACGTCGCGGGAGTGGGTCTTCGCCGGGGGGGACGCGCGCCGCGGGCCGGCGAGCATGATCGAAGCCCTGGCCGACGGCCGCTTCGCCGCCGAGGCGATAGACCGCAAGCTGCGCTCCCGAAAGCCCCGACCATGATGAATAACTATCTCCCCTTAGTGATGATCGCCGTGCTCAGCAGCGGGGTGGTCATGGCAATGCTGGGGCTGAGCCACCGGATCACGCCTCGACGCTCCACCCCAGAGAAAGAACAGAATTATGAGTGCGGCGAGACCCCTATCGGCGATACCCACCGCCCTTGGGAAGTTCAGTATTATATCTATGTGCTGATCTTTCTCGTCTTTGCGATTGAGGTCGTATTTCTCGTTCCGTGGGCGGTCGAGTTTCGCGCCTTGGGCGGTTGGGCCTTCTTGGAGATGATGCTCTTCATTGCTATCTTATTAGTTGGCTGGCTCTACGCATGGCGGGAGGGATTGCTCCGATGGCTGCGCTAGCTCACAAGAACGGGTTGGGCGGGGTTGTGCTCACGCGCTTAGAAGATCTCTTAGAGTGGAGCCGGAGCAACAGTCTCTGGCCCTTGACGTTTGGGCTAGCGTGTTGCGCGATCGAGATGATGGCGGCGCAAGACTCGAAGTACGATCTGGCGCGGTTTGGCTCAGAGGTCTTTCGGCCCTCGCCACGCCAGGCGGACTTGATGATCGTTGCGGGCACAGTCTGCAAGCGCATGGCCCCGCGCATCAAGACGCTCTACGAACAGATGGCCGAGCCCAAGTACGTGATCGCTATGGGCGCCTGTACTATTAACGGCGGGCCGTACCAGAAGAGCTACAGCGTCGTACAGGGCGTAGATAAGATCATCCCCGTAGACGTCTACGTGCCCGGCTGCCCGCCCACCCCTGAGGCGCTCATCGATGCGCTGATGAAGCTGCAAGAGAAAATTCGCAAGGGCCGGGCCAACGCTCTATGAACGCTCTTGTGACCGAGCTGCAGCAAGAGTTTGCCGCACAGATCGAGGAGACAGGGGAGCTCCTCGGCAAGCCGGTCGTGCGTCTGCGTCGGGAAGCGCTCGTCTCCTTCTGCCAAGCAGCTAAGGCCAAGGGCTTCGACTTCTTGGCATGTCTTACGGGCGTTGACCGCCCTCACGAACGCTCCCTCGAAGCGATCTACAATCTCTATTCGTATAAGCATCGGCAGCATTTGATTGTGAAGACGCGCTGCCCCTATCACGATCCCGTCCTAGACTCGGTCAGCTCGGTCTGGAAAGCCGCGATCTTCCTAGAACGCGAGACGTTCGATCTCGTCGGGATACGATTTAGAGATCATCCGGACTTGCGTCGGATTCTTTTGCCGGAGCCCTGGCAGGGCCATCCCCTGCGCAAAGATTACCCTCTAGAGAGAGAACAGTTCGTCAACAAAGACGCCCAAGGGCGCGACGTCGTCAGCTTCGACTCTACGGAGGGCTGGTAGCCTATGACCGAGCCATACACGGTCGAAGCACAGAGCAAAGACCTGCTCGTGCTCAACATGGGGCCGCAGCACCCCAGCACCCACGGCGTCTTAAGACTGATTCTCAAAATTGACGGTGAGATCGTGCGGGAAGTGCAGCCGGTGATCGGCTACTTGCATCGCGGCATGGAGAAGCTCGCCGAGCTGGGGCGCTATCCCCACTTCATCATTGAGTGCAATCGCGCCGACTACGTTGCCAGCTATGCGTACGAAGCCGCGTATGTGCGCGCCGTCGAAGAACTCGCGGGGCTGCAAGCCCCTCCCCGTGCCCAGTATATTCGCGTGATCTGCTTAGAACTCGATCGCATTCAGAGTCACTTGGTCTGGCTAGGGACGTTCGGGCTTGATCTTGGCGCGCTCAATGCGTTCTGGTACGGCTTCCGCGAGCGCGAGCTCATCTTGGGTCTGCAGCAAGAGCTGACCGGGGTGCGCATGCATCCCAATTATTTTCGCTTCGGTGGCGTCAAGGCCGATCTGCCCAGGGGCTGGGCCGACAAAGCCCACAAGGTCTGTGACGAGATCGAACGCAAGCTTGACGAGTACGAAGAGTTCCTAGCCCAGAGCGACACGTTCGTGATGCGCACGCGCGGCGTCGGTGTGCTCACCAAAGAGATGGCCATCGACTGGGGCGTAACGGGGCCGAACGCGCGCGCTTCTGGGGTTGATTTTGACCTGCGCCGCGACGAACCCTACTTCGCCTACGAAGAGTTTGAGTTTACTGTTCCCGTGCGCACCGAGGGCGACTGCTACGCGCGCTTCGCAGTGCGCTTGGAGGAGATGCGCCAATCGGTGCGGATTATACGTCAAGCGCTTGCGCGACTGCCTCAGGGCCCGATTATCCAAAAGGGCTGGGAGAGGGGCTATCAGTTCTTGATGGCCCCCAAGGGGGAGCACTACGCGCGCATCGAGGGGCCGCGCGGGGAAGTGGGCATCTATCTCATCGGCGACGGCACGACCTTCCCCTATCGCGTCAAGATGCGCTCGCCGTGCTTCCAGAACCTCTCGGTGCTCCCCGAGCTGATGCGCAACAACCTGATCGCTGACGTAGTGGCGATCAACGGCAGCTTCGACTTAGTGATGGGGTGTGTCGACCGATGAACGAGCTCGTCTTCTCCGTCGGAGGCGCCTTGGTCCTGATCGGAGTGGTCGCCGGCGGAGGTGGGATATTGACGTATGTCTTTCGCAAGCTCTTTGCAGACTTCGGCCAGCGCCTGGGGCCTAATCGCGTCGGCCCCTATGGGATCTTGCAGTTCATTGCCGACGGAATTAAGTTGGTCGCTAAAGAAGATATTATCCCGGCGCGGGTCGAGCGCTGGGGCTTCCGGCTCGCGCCCTATCTGACGTTTGTGCCGGCCGTCATGGCCTTCTCCCCTATCCCCTTCGGCGATGGGCTGATCATCACGGACGTGCGCGTCGGGCTCGTCTTGATCTTCGCGCTGGCGGCGCTAGCGCCCCTGGGAGAAGTGATCGCCGGCTGGGCGTCCAATAATAAATACGCGATGCTGGGTGGCCTACGCGCGGCGGCTATGGACGTCAGCTACGAGATCCCGCTCTTGCTATCGGCGATCTCCGTAATGCTCCTGGCCGGCACTGCCAGCACCCGCGAGATCGTCGAGCGGCAGCGAGAGCTCTGGTATTTCATCCCTCAGATTTTGGGTTTGTTTGTCTTCGTCGTAGCGATGATCGGCAAGGTGGGTGTCTTGCCGTTCGATTTGCCCGAAGCCGAATCCGAACTTGTCGCAGGCTACGTGACCGAGTACAGCGGGATGCGCTTCGCGTTCTTCTTCCTCACGCTCTTTGCCAACGTCTTCTTCATTGCGGCTTTG
>JANXCC010000015.1 GCA_025060395.1 Candidatus Bipolaricaulota bacterium
GTGGGGCAGACGGTGACGTGCACCAACCCCGGTCCCCTGGCTCCTAACTCCAGTAGTACAATCACCCTCACAGTGAGTGTGAGCCTAGATGCTCATCCATCAGTCATCAATACAGTGAGTGTCTCTACACCGGGAGACACTAACCTCACTAACAATAGCGATGACGATCCGACGAACGTCCTTGCGCCCGATCTGCAGATCACCAAGAGCCACGCGGGCAACTTCGTTGTGGGGCAGACCGGCATCTATACGATCACCGTGACAAACGTTGGAAATGCACCGACAACGGGGACGATCACGGTGACGGACACGTTGCCTGCGGGGCTGACGTTTGTCTCAGGAACTGGACCGGGCTGGACGTGTTGGGCGGTGGGGCAGACGGTGACGTGCACCAACCCCGGTCCCCTGGCTCCTAACTCCAGTAGTACAATCACCCTCACAGTGAGCGTCGGGCCAGAAGCTGTCCCCAGCGTCACGAACTCCGTGACGGTGACCAATCACTATGATCCCGATCTGTCCAATAACTCTGACGATGACCCAACTGAGGTCATACCCGTCGCCGACTTACGCCTCACCAAGACCGTTAATAACCCTAATCCCAACATGGGCGATACGATCATCTTCACCATGACCGTCACCAACGACGGACCCAATACGGCAACGGGCGTCGAAGTGACTGATCCAGTGCCATCAGGACTGACCTTCGTTTCGTACACCACCAGCCAAGGGAGCTATAACCCTGTCACCGGCATTTGGACAGTCGGAACGCTTAATGTCGGCGCGAGCGCCACGCTCACCATCCAAGCGATTGTCTCTACGGTTGAAGCCATCACCAACACAGCAGAAGTGACAGCCTCTGACCAGCTCGATCCCGACTCGACCCCGAATAACAACAATCCATACGAGGACGACCAGGCAACAGTAATCGTTGCTGGACAAATCGCTGATCTGAGCTTGCAGAAGATTGTAGACAATCCTACACCAGGGGTAGGGAGCATCGTCACATTAACGATCACGGTGCGAAACGATGGCCCCAACACCGCGACGAACGTGGTCGTGCAGGATCAACTGCCCGCAGGACTGAGCCTCGTCTCGTACACCGTTAGTCAGGGCAGCTATAACCCCGGCACGGGCATCTGGGCGATTGGCAATCTCCCCAACGGGGCTACGGCGACGCTAACTATCACCGCGACCGTGACTGCCTCAGGGAGCATCACGAATATCGCCCAAGTGATCGGGGTTAACCAGCCCGATCCTGATTCTGTTCCCAATAACAATGATCCGACGGAAGATGACCAAGACGATGTGACGCTGGAAGCTCAGCCCGCTGATCTCACTATTACGAAGACCCATTCTGGGAGCTTCGCCGTAGGCTACACCGGAACGTATACTCTGACAGTGACCAACGTCGGTGCAGGACGTACGACAGGAGCGATCATCGTCACGGATATCCTGCCCAATGGGCTGACGTTTGTATCGGGGACGGGTCCGGGATGGACTTGCTCTACAGCTTTACAAATCGTCACCTGCACCAATCCCGGCCCGCTCGGCCCCGGAGAAAGCACGACGATCACGATCACCGTCAGTGTCTCTGGGGCAGCATTCCCCAGCGTTACAAACAGTACTACCGTGAGCACCCCCGACGATAACAATCCCGACAATAACTTCGACGACGACCCCACCGAGGTCGTCGCGCCAGACTTGCAGATTACTAAGAGCCATACAGGGAACTTCGAAACAGGCTTGCCTGGTATCTACACGATCACAGTAACCAATGTAGGTAGCGGACCGACACACAGCCCCATCGTCGTCACTGACACCTTGCCAACAGGGCTGACGTTTGTATCGGGGACGGGTCCGGGGTGGACTTGCTCTACAGCTTTACAAATCGTCACCTGCACCAACCCCGGCCCCCTTGCCCCAGGAGCTAGCACCACAATTACACTCACTGTGAGCGTTTCCCGGGCAGCTCTCCCCGGTGTCGTCAATAATGTGATCGTCTTCACGCCCGATGACACAAATCCCGACAATAACAGCGACGACGACCCCACGGACGTTGAGATCGGACGTGGACGGATCTGCGGCTTCAAGTGGCTCGACCTCGACGCCGATGGCAACAGAGCCGAAAATGAGCCATATCTACCGGGGATCACAATTACCCTCGTTGGGGTCGACCTCTATGGGAACCCTGTCAGTCTCTCCACCGTGACTGACGAGAATGGACAGTATTGCTTCACCAACCTGCTGCCAGGGACATATCTTATCTGTGAGGCGCCGCCGGAGCATATCCCGTTCTTTGAGACCTTCCCTGTGAATGGTCCTGTCTGTCCCAATGGCACTATTGGGTGGTTCATCGATCTCGAAGATGGCCAGAGAGTCAACCGTATCAAGTTTGGCAACGTCACAGATGAGCCAACGCTCGTCTCGCTGTCCGTGACAGCAATCCAAGCCCTTGCTACTCCCCAGGGGGTCTACTTCCGTGCCGTTGGCCAGGGGATCAGAGAGATCGCCGTCGAGCTCTTCAATCTCAGCGGCCGGGCGATCTATCGTAGTGGTTGGCAGAAGAATAACTTGTTCTGGTCGGCCGAGCGCGTCGCGCCGGGCGTCTATCTCTACTTTATGACCGTCAAGGGCTACGATGGGACAATTATAAAGTCAGAGCTGCGCAAGCTGATCGTCTCGCCTAAGCCCTCTGCCGTAGATCAGCTCTTGGCCAAAGCATCTCCCAGAGTTACGGCGCTCATGCAGCGCGACGGGATTCAATTCAAGCTCTTAGGCCAAGGGACACGAGAGTTCTCCGTGCAAGTCTTCGATCTGGGTGGACGACCCATCTACGTGAGTGAATGGACGAGCACCAGCGTATTCTGGAGTCTCCAAAACGAAAAGGGCCAGCGCGTCGCCAAGGGCGTCTATCTCTACGTCGTCACCGTGCGCGGCCCAGACGGTAAACTCATAAACACGAAGCTTCAGAAGCTGATTGTGAAGTAGATGCGTTGGTTCGCGATAGCGCTGATAGTTCTTGGGCTGAGTGGGTGCCAGCCTGCTCAGCCCAACTTGCTTCAGAACGGGAGCTTCGAGCAAGGGGTCGAGCCGTGGTTCGCGCTCGAATCTGAGCAGTGGACAGGGTTCTCGGTTACAGATCGTTACGCCGTTGATGGGCGCTTTTCGGCATATCTTGCCCTGCGTGCCGACCGAGAAGATCGTGGGACGAGAGTCTTCGGTTTGATCCAAGAACTCAGTCCAAAAAGATTCCCGAAGAAACTTTCGGGGTACTATCGCATTGAAAGCTGGCAGCGCGGCTCAGCAAAACAGTATCTGCAGGGCGTCGTGATCGTCTGGGGGGACAAAGCCGTATCACAGTATCAGAATATTCAAATTCGTTATATCCTTGGGGGGATCGCTGAGCCACCGTTTGCCATGGCCAACGGTCGCTTTATCTTCTTGGGGGATCGCGAGCCGACTCTGGGGCGATGGGTGCGCTTTGAGCGCGATCTGCACTCGGATTTTTTGCAGTATTGGGGGCATATCCCAGAGAGCTTTGAGAAGATTCGCGTGCTCTTTGAGGCACGCTACGACGACAAAGAGCCCGGCGTAGAATTATCTGCTGATGTCTACTTTGATGCGCTTTATATGGGACAATAAACTAGCGCAAAAAGAACTCTATACTGTTTGTCTGTGGGTCCCACAGGACCCCAATACGCACAAGCGTTTCGGGGAAGAGTTCAAGCTCAGCGCCAAGTCGCCCATCTTTCTGTGCGAAGGCACGTACACGTAGGTTCTCGCTCAATTTAGTTGCTATCCCCACGCGCCAGTCCACGCTGTTCTCCCAGACGCGCTGGCCCGTGCGTGTCGCTGTCACCCCTTCTAGTGCAATTTCGAGCCAGTTCTGAAAGACCCTCCAGCTCCCCTGCCACCCTAAACCGATCCGATGACTTATAACGTCTGCTTCATGGCGCCGATAGAAGAGCGATAAGCTCTGGCGCGCGCCCAAGCGTGTGATGAGGGGTAACGTCGCGGTTATGGACTGATAGGCTATCGGTCCGTCTCGCGCGATAAGGGCTTCTATAGACGCTAAGAGCACACGGTTCTCATAGCGCACGTGGTATGACGGCAGCAAAGTCTTCCAGTTAAAGCCCAGGAGTACCCTATAGAGATGCTGTCGCAATGCGTCACTGCCGAATGTGAGCAAACTGATGCTGTGTGAGCCAAAAAGGGGCACTAACAGTTTAGGCTCCAGCGATAAGCGCGGGTCGTAGGGCGTGATAGGATAGTCGGTCTCGGGGAAGCCGTCCCAAGGCGGAAAGGGTTCTGGCTCGATGAAGACGGGTTTCCAGCTGGTGGGATCAGCGGCGTCTGTGACTTCCAAGAAGGTGCTGTCGGCAAGTCTATAAGCGTAGGTCTTGAAGACACCGTCGCGATCTGAAGTGAAGAGCACGAAGTGGCCGTCGGGCGAGAATGTCGGGGCGAGATCGACGGCGCGGTCGCGAGTGAGTTGAGAGAAAGCCTTCATCTCTATGGGGAGGTCGGAGGAGAGGGGGGACGGGGCGAGGGCCATAAGATAAATATCTTGAAATCCGCCGCGGCGCCAGATCGAAAGAGCGATCTGCTCGCCATCGGGCGAGATCGCGAATGAGTCTATAAAGTAGTCGTGCATGGGGAACTCTTTGAGCTTATCTCTCTGGTGCGTCTTGAGATCAAAGATCTCCAAAGCTGGCCCTAGATCCCCCCAGCGATGGCGGGCTATTAGGATTTTCTGTCCATCGGGGAAGAGCGCAGCGCGGTAGATTCTTGCACCCTTGGTCAAGCGCGTCTCGCGGCGAGTTGCGGGATCATAAAGATAGAGATCACCAAAGAGATAGGAGTGTTTGAAGACCTCATACTTGATCCGCGCCCTCGTCTCCATTCCCTGAGGCACCCTCTGTAGTGTGGGAGCCCCAAACTCCTTGACACTCTGGGCGAACGGCTTTCCGATCAGACGCTGGAAGATGCGGTCATAGTCGGTCCAAAGCCCTAAAGAGAGCGTGGCGCGCAGGTCGTTGGCCTGCAGCCGATGCCATTCCTTCAAAAATTCTGAACCGAAGCGCTCTGTGAGAGCGCGCACAAATCGATGCTCTCCCCCGATATTAGGGCGCGGATCAGGCGGCGTGCTGAGAGCTTCCTGGGCCAGATACTCTCCGATCCCTATGAGAAGCTCTGATGGCTTGAGATTTGGCAGGACGAGCTTGCCCAACAAGGGGCGCAGGGCTTCTGAAACCCCAAAGACGAGATCCGCGCTGACAAGCTGCGCGTAGAGTGCAAAGACGCTCTGCTGTACCCAGCTTGGGAATTTAGGGTTAAATCGCTCGGCGAGATTGGCTTGAGCGACGCAGATCGTGATTCGGTTTTGCAAGATATCGAGCTCGCGATGCGCTGTGTCGAGCGCATCGCACAGGACAATATCGACTTTCCCTGCGGGAGCATACCTGAGGGCCTCAAGCAGATACCGATAGGCATCTTCGGCAGCGACAGCTGCTTCTTGAGCGAGGCCTTCTAATCCTGAAGGGAAGGTTACGCGAAAGTGCTCAGTGTGCACTGTATACCAAGTAAGGCTTGGCTCACCGAGCCACTGCCCATGCGCAAGCCACGGCAGTCCCATCAAGGCTATCACAGAGACGACGATGCGCATGTCTTATTGTACGTCCTAGGGCAGGGGGTTGCCATACTCTTCGCTACGCGCTAAAATTTTCACTCACCCTTAGAGTGAGGTGAAGGGAATGCCGCGTAAGCTTTCACTATTGGTAGTCGGTGTTGTGATGCTTGGCTGGCCCAGGGCGCAGCCCCCGGAGATCTCCGGGCCGTGGGCTCATCTGCAGGTGATGTCTTCTATCACGAACGCTCCTGTGATCGGCACAGTGAACCTCAAGACCATCACCATACTCCGCCTCGAAGTCACCCAGAGGGGGACTGATCTTTCGATTGTCTTCGAGCCCTGCGCCGTCGAGAGCGAGAGCAGCAGCCCATTCTTTAGAGTGATCTTCCCTGAGGCATTTGTGAAATACATGGGCGTTGACACCAAGCCGGCGCGGCTCGAATCGACAGGAGGAGGCTGGCAGCTCTTCCAACCGCGCTACACTATTGTGCGGGGAGCGCGGCTCCAAAACCCTGACAAAGACCCGCTCCCAACAGATCCCAATGATCCCAGGGTCTTCGACCAAGATAGAGATGGTAAGCCAGGTGTGACCATCCGGGTGAACGTACTCGGCTTCATCGAGGGGGAGATCTATATCGTTCAGAGAGATTGGAATAGCCTGCGCAGCACGATAATTAACCCCATGATCATAGATGGGCTTATGGAGTGGGGTAGCGAGCAGGTCGTGCTAGGGGCTAGTAACCCCTTGCTGGCGGGCCAGGCCGAAAGCTCCCCTGACCCCAAGAAAGAGAACAGCTACTTCCGTACGACGCGCATCGAACCCAATACAACATGCGAACAGATCCTAAAAAATCGCGATAAGCTCTTCGCACGGTGATCACCTATGAGATGGAATCGCTGGATGCTCAAATTCATAGCGTTACTAGGAGTAGTGTTTGCGCTCACGGTGCATGGGGAGCGGGCACTGCCTGTTTTGTCGAAGATCAAACCCTCCGTTCAAGCAGCGTTTGGCCACAGTTCGCACGCTGACGTCTTGGTGATTCTCAAAGATCAAACTCCCTTAAGTGATACCCGTCACTTGGCGACGCAGTTGGAGCGCGGGCGTTACGTTTATGAGAGTCTAACGAGAACAGCTCAACGCTCGCAACGTGAGCTCCGAAGCTTGTTGGACGCCCAAGGCATCTCGTATCGGGCTCACTATTTGGTGAATATGATTGCTATTTTCGACGCTGACGCGCACTTGGTGCGAGCGCTTGCGGCGCGCGATGACGTCGCGCGCATCGAGCTTAATCCCAGAGTAAAAGCGCTCTCGTATGAAGTAGAACAGACGCAGCAGACCACGATCCCGTGGAACTTGAAACTCATCAACGCTGATAAGGTTTGGGAGCTAGGGATCACAGGCAAGGGTGTAGTCGTTGCCGGAGCCGACACTGGGGTTGATTGGCTCCACCCAGCGCTCATCACTCAATACCGTGGCTATAACAGCAAGGACGAAACGGTTGATCATAACTATAATTGGTTCGATGCTGTCGAGGGCGCTCCGGAGCCGTTTGATCCAAGCTCTCACGGCACGATCACCCTGGGGGTCGTGGTCGGCGATGAACCCGAACGGATCCGCACGGGTGTGGCGTTTGAATCCCAGTGGATTGCGTGCCGCAATATGGAATACGACGGCTACGGTACACCAGAGCGCTATATCGGGTGCATGGAGTTTTTCTTGGCGCCCTTCCCATTAGATGGTGACCCGATGACCCAAGGCGATCCCAGCAAAGCGCCACAAGTGATCAACAACTCATGGGCCTGTCCGCCACACGAAGGCTGTGAGCCCGAGACGCTCAAGCAAGCCGTGGAGAACGTACGTGCTGGGGGGATTCTCTTCGTCGCTGCTGCGGGGAATGAGGGACCAAGCTGTGGGTCGATCAGACATCCCCCGGCCATCTACGAGGCGGCGTTTACGGTGGGTGCAACAACGCGCGATGACACCATCGCGCTTTTTAGCAGTCGCGGGCCAGTGACGCTCTGGGGCACAGAACAGATCGAACCGGATGTGAGCGCGCCGGGGATAGGCATTCGAGGACCTGTGCCTGGGGGGAGCTATCGCAGTGCTGGGGGGACTTCGTTAGCCGCGCCGCATGTAACGGGGATCGCCGCGCTGATGATGTCAGCAGCACCTCACTTGAAGGGGCGTGTTGAAGTGCTCGAAGAACTGATTCGTCAGACAGCCATACCCAAAGCAGGTGACTGCGGCGGCGACCGACCCAATAACTCTTACGGCTGGGGCCGGGTCGACGCCTTGGCCGCCGTGCAAGCTGCTTTAGAAGCGAGATAGCTTAGGGATACGAGCTTGGTCATCGCTTAAGCACGTTTGGCAGCCCCTACATTCCCGCCGTCAGATAGACTCGCGGGCTGGGCTCACCTAGCCCCTGAGCGATGCCTACTCGCAGCGCCCAGTTCAAGAAATATCCTGTCGTCAGCGACAAGCTAATCTCAGCGCCAAAGCCGATCTTGAGAGTATCTAAGCTGAGCGTCTCGCCGGCAACGCCGGCCTCGACGAAGACTCCGCCGCGCACGTCGTCAAAGAAGACGGGCCAATACCCCAGCGCGCGCTCAATCGTTGCCAAGGGGAATCTGTACTCGAGAGAAGCGATGAGCGCTTGCTTACCTTGCTGAGCTTTTTCAGCGAAGCCGCGCAGCGCGAACTCTCCCGTGTGCCCGCCCAGCGAAAAGCCGTCTGCAGCTCTCTCGGCATCGCTCCAGCCGCCGATAAATTTTAAGCTCAGCGTGTGCGTCTCAATAAACGGGAGCCGGAAGACTTCGCTCAGCCTCACAGTCAACCGACGATAGGGCTTAGCATCGCTGGGGATCTTCAGCTCGCCCTCCACCAAGACGGAGAGCCCGTCCCGCCAGAGATCTGAACCCCCTACGTTGCGATAACTGTATCGAGCTGTGTACGTGTCTTCAGTCCAGGGAGCGGGGTGATCTGGCTCTTTGGCCGGACGATCCGCATGGCTGTAGCTTGCGCTCAGCCACTGCTCGCGGAAGATACTCCGCGCTAGGGGCATCGTCGCGCTCACTCTTTGGACACGTCCATCGCGGGTGTCACTGACGGAGAGCGAGAGCACAGGTAAGAACTGGGCCAACGTGTAATCAACCGAATAGAACAGCTTGTTCTGCTCAAAATCCCAGCCCGCGATCATCTGATAGCTGTGCTTGCCCAAGACGTCTTGGCCCAGCGTGACAGCGCCGACGGACTTGCCATCGCTGAAGGGCAGCCAGAGCTTAGGCAGAAGTGACGGGATCATATCGTAGGGCTTAATAGAGAAATTTGTCTTGGTGAAGCCGGGCCATGTTGGAAGCGTCTCTTTCGTGATCGTGACTGGCTCCCAACCCTGGGGGGCGAAGGGCATGAGATGGATATCGTATCCGTCGCTGCTGTAGCTGGTGAACGCGATCTTGGTACCGTCGGGCGAGACCGCGGGATCGAAGGCGCCGGTGAGCACATTCGTAATCTTATAGAACGAGCCGTCGCTGAGCTTATACGCATAGAGATTAGCAACGCGATACTCACCCCTATCAGAACTGAAGAGTAAGTACTGTCCGTCAGGCGAGAAGCTGGGATCGAGGTCTTCGTCCTTGTCTTGGGTGATGGGGGTCAACTCACCGCCTTCGAGGGGAAGCAGGTAGATGTCTTGATATCCGCCACGGCGCCAGAGTGAGAGCGCCAACATCTTGCCGTTGGGCGAGACAGCAATCGAGTGCACAGTGATGCTGTTATCTGTAAACTCTTTGACGGGCGTGATCCTCCCAGATTTGAGCTCGAGCTTAGAGATGGCAGTACTCGCCTCGCGCCCAATATGATGGGCGAAATAGATCGTCTGGCCATCGGGGGCGAAGGCAGCGACATACGCTCTCGCGCCGTGGGTGAGCCGCCGTTCGCTCTTCTTCTCAAGATCGTAGAGATAGATATCGCTGAAGGCGTAATAGAAGCCCTTGGCGTCGAGCTTGGTGTAGAGCACGGAGCGCCCATCGGGCGAGAAGGACGGCAGCTCTGCTGGACCAAAGAGGATCTCGCGATCGTTCTCCCCGTCAGCACCAATGAGCCTGAGCCCGATACGTCCCGGCCCGAGGTGCTGATAGACGAGCTCTTTGCTATCGGGTGACCAAGCAGGCCGTATACTCAGCCAGCCGAGCCTCGTCAGCCGCATGCTCGCTGTGAGGCCCTCGCGGGTAATCGCTTCGATTTGAGCAGAGAACTTCTGGCGCAGCCAAGTACGAAAGCCCGCGTAGACTTCATCGGCGGGCTTGCCCAGGGCTTTCTTTAAGATCTCATCGAAGTTATCACCAAAGAAGAGCAACGAGAGCCCATTCAGCAGGCTTGCGGAGTTGACGTCATTGAGTTTCTTCATGCTCTCTGGACCGTAGGTCTCCTCGATGTAGCGCAAGACCCAAGAGCTAAAATTGTAGACGAGCAGGCCCACTGACGGCCACGCTCCGCGATCATAGTAGCGCGAGATCTCATCGAATCTTGGGATTCTATTCTCGAGCACCATCTGACGGACCATCATAATTGTGTGAGCGTCGTTGAGGCGCGATTCGCCCAAGTGCTTGTATTTTTCGTAGACAGCTAAGCCCTCGATAAACGTGATGGGCTTGCTTGTGTTGGGCAGGACGATTCTGCCGAAGATCGCGCGCAGCAGAGCGTTGATCCCCGTAGCAATGTCCAAATCCATGATATGGAGCAGTTCGTGATAGACGAGCATCCTCAGCCAGCTATCTAAGCGCACATTCGCCCAGTCAGCGAGGCGCATCTGCACCGGGCTAATATGGATCATATTCTGAGGGAAGGGCGTTGCCCAACCGACGATCTCGTCGATAAAGTCTGCAATCACGATGTAAATCTTCTCGGCGGGAGCCCTGCCGAACTCGCGCTTGATGATCTCATATGACTCTTCGGCGACGGTCGCCGTCTCGTGGGCGATGTTCTCCAGCCCTTGATGAAAGACGATGAGGAAGTGCGGCGTTTCCATCTGTTGCCAGCTGAGCGCCGGATCGAAGATCGTGACTTGACCGTATCCTGCATAAGATCCCAAGACCCCTAAGATAAGCAAGACGCGACGCAGCATGACCAGCCTCCTTCTTAGAAATTGAAGAGAAAGTGAAACCGCCCATCACGGGTGAAGACGAAATCCACACGAGCTGTGGCCCCCAATTCGCCGGGGGAGATCATTACACTGAGGCCCCACGAGAGTTGATCTTGCCAGACGAGTTTGCCCTTGTCTGAGCCTCCGCAGCAGGGCAGCTCGGTCTTCGCTGTGCTTGCGAGTTGGAGGAAGATCGCCCCTTGCACGAGAAATTCCAAAGATTCGGACACGAACGGGATCGGGATGGGAACTGCAAATATGTCGAACGCTCGCTCGAACCGTACCGACCAGAACTGCTCGCCCTTGAGGGGAGAACCTTCGCCCTTGACGCTCTGAGTGAAGAGAAAGTCCGGGAACTTGCTCTCATTCTCTGTAGTGCCGTAGCTGACAATAAGACTCAACAGCTCGCGGCGCAGAGAGAGCTGAGTTTGGTAATAGCGAAACTGTGAGGTCAAAACGCCCAACTGCCACCAGCCCAGAAACGTCTGCTGGGAGGATCCAAACTCGATCCCAAAGGGCAGGGGGAGGCTGTGCCGTGATTCCCACATTATATACAAGACATCAGGAGGATAAGGGTCATGGGGCCAAGGCCAAAGCCTCCCAAAGAAGCCGCTCATGAAAAAGCGGGAGCTGCCCCCGATTACACGTTCTAACCAACCCTCTTGTCCAGAAAGATCGAGTGTGATCTTAAAACCCGACTCACCTATGCGCCCTAAGACTGGCGTGCGCGGCCAGTCCAGCATCACCAGTGCTCCAACGCTCTGGGGATTGAGCCAAGCATTCACCTCGGCTTTGTATCGAATCTTCTGGCTCTGCAGGCCATAGGCTACTCCCAGCGATGGCTCGAGCCAATCGAAGAATCTGGAGCTGCCCTCTGCTCCAAGTAACAGGCCGTCTACGCTGTTCTCTTCAATGACAGGGTTGAAACTCTGCGCCCTTGCTAGGAACGGGCTCATCAACAGCAGCGCCACCACAGCGACCAAGGTTTTTCTCATAGAGCCTCCTTTGCCTTAATTGTAAGCTGGGGATATTTCTTCGGCAAATTCCAGAGCGCGCGGGACATCGGTCCGTGCCAGCTCTCCGCACGCAGAGCTATGCTCACATCATGAAGTTCTCGGCTCGCGAGATCGCACACGCGACCGGCGGGACTCTCGTGCACGGCTTGCCGGAGGCGCTCGTGGATGGCGTCTCGACGGATTCGCGGGCTCTTCGTCCTGGCCAGCTCTTCGTGCCGTTAGTCGGCTCGCGCTGTGATGGCCATGACTTTATCGCTGATGCGCTGGCGCGCGGCGCGGCGGGCTTTTTGTTTACTCAGTCCCATGCCCTCATCCCTCGCCAGGGGATCGCCATCCATGTCCAAGATACGCGCCGCGCCCTCAGCGATCTGGCTCGATGGGCTCTCGCGAAGCTCAACGCCCCGATCATCGCTGTTGCCGGCAGCAACGGCAAGACAACCACGAAAGAGCTGACCGCGCAGGTGCTCGCGCAGAGATTTCGCACCCATGCAACTGTGGGAAATCAGAACACCGAGATCGGCCTGCCTCTTACGGTGCTCAACGCCCCGGATGAGACAGAAGTTCTCGTCCTCGAGATGGGGACGACGGCCGTAGGCGACGTCCGACGGCTCTGTCGGATCGCTCCCCCCACTCTCGGCGTGCTCACGAGCATCAGCGAGGAGCATCTGGCGACGCTGGGCAGCTTCGAACAGATCATGGAAGCCGAGACGGAGCTGCTGGAAGCACTCCCCGGCGAGGGTCTGGCTATTGTCAACGGCGATCATCCCGATCTCCTCGCCGTCGCCCAGCGAAAAGCTCGCTCCCGTCTGGTTACGTTTGGCTTTGCACCCCAGAACGATTTCGTTGCGGAAGAGCTCCACATCTCGCGGGAAGGGACGCGCTTCTCTCTGAGAAGCCCTCGTGGGCGGAGCGAAGTTCAGCTCTCGCTGCTGGGGCGACCGGCGGTCTTAGCCGCCCTGGCAGCGACGGCCGTCGCGCACCACTTTGGGCTTACACCCTCGGAGATCCGGCACGGCCTCAAGAGCGCTCGCGGCGCATGGGGACGACTTCAGCTGCTTGCTCTTCCCACAGCACCGATCACGGTCTTGCACGACGCGTATAACGCGAACCCAGCTTCCATGCGTGAAGCGATTCTCTGTGCCGCTCAGATCCGCCATCCTGATGAAGCCTTGATCTTTGTGCTTGGGGATATGCTCGAGCTAGGAGCATGGAGCGAACAAGCCCACCGTGAGCTTGGGAGGTTCGTCGCTCACATACGACCGGATCGGCTCATTGTCGTCGGCGAGCACGCGCGCTTCATCGGCGAGGAAGCCGCGCGTGCGGGCGTCCCGGTGCAGTATCACGCTACTGCTGATGAAGTCGATATACACCTGGAGGAGAGACGATGCTTGATCTTGCTGAAGGGCTCTCGAGGAATGCACTTAGAGCGAGTGCTTGAGGCCCTTGACTTCGGCTGTATTCTCTAGTACACTCAGATCGTGATGAGCGACGTGCGAAGCCGCTTTGCTCTGCTGTCCGTTGGCGCGGCGATCACAACCCTTACTTTGAAGTTTACAGCATACGCGCTCACTGGATCTGTTGGGATCCTCTCTGATGCTCTGGAGTCTCTGGTGAACCTCGCAGGAGCCCTCATCGCGCTGACGGCCCTCACGATCGCCGCACGACCCGCTGATAAGACCCACCCCTATGGCCATGACAAAGCCGAATATTTTTCGAGCGGCGTCGAGGGCACGCTCATTCTCATCGCGGCCGCGAGCAGTGCTTATGCAGCTCTCAAGCGCTTGCTCGCTCCCGTTCCCTTAGAACAGCTCAGCTGGGGGGTAGCTCTCGCGGGCGGCGCGTCCCTGCTCAATTTCATCGTCGCGCGTGCGCTCTTGAACGCTTCGAGACGGTATGATTCCATTACACTCGAAGCCGACGCGCAACACCTGCTCACCGATGTCTGGACCAGCGGAGGCGTCATCATGGGATTGATCTTCTTGACGGTGACGGGCTGGCAATGGCTCGACTCACTCGTGGCCTTAGGGGTTGCTGGGCACCTCGTCGTGACTGGGATCAACTTGGTACGACGCTCCGTAGACGGTCTGATGGACTATAATCTCCCCAGTGACGAGCTCGCCCGCCTTGAGAGGGTCTTACGCAATCATCGCGACCACTTTGTCGAGTATCATCAGCTGCGAGCGCGCAAGTCCGGCTCCCGACGCTTCATCGATTTACATCTGGTCGTCCCAGGGGGGCAGACCGTGCACCAAGCGCATGATCTCTGCGAGCGGATTGAAAGCGAGATCAGGGCCCTCTTGCCCAATGCCAGCGTCACCATCCACGTCGAGCCGGCTGAAGACGCCGCCTCGTGGAATAATGAAGAAGAGCACAAGACGCTAACTATGTACTAAGTGCTAGCTTGCGAGCGACCCCACGGCTTCCTTTACTAGACTCTTTGCCAACGATACTTTATACGCATTATCTCGCAATGGCTGCGCTCCAGCAATCGCGGCTTCAGCGGCGCGCTCGGCAAGCTCCATGGAGAACTCTTGCCCAATGAGAATGCTTTCGCTGCCTTTAGCCCGCCAAGGGATTGTCGAAACACCTCCCAAGACTATGCGCGCGTCAGCGATGCGCTTGCCCTCAAGGCTCATCTGGACAGCAACACTCACAAGCGCGAAGGACCAACTCCCACGCTCCATCGCTTTCAAATAGACCCCTCGTGCGTTCTTCTTCGGCGGAGGCACGCGCACTTCAATGATGAGCTCGCCTGGTCCAAGCATGGTCATCCGACGATGGCTCTCGGTGGGCTTAGTGTACAGCTCTGCAAGCGAAATTTCGCCGTCGAGATCCGGGCCGACGACGCGTACCGTCGCCTCGAGCGCGATCAACGCGGGAGCGAGATCTGATGGGTGAACAGCGTGACAGCGATCCGCTCCCAAGATCGCATGATATTTATTTTCCCCGTCTTCGGCGAAGCATCTATCGCCCCCCTTGAGCCAACAGTGAAAGAGCCTATGGCGATAGTACCAGCAGCGCGGCTTTTGGCAGAGATTGCCCCCGAGTGTGCCCATGTTTCGGAGTTGGGGCGTCGCGGCGGAGGCAGCCGCTTGAGCGAGGATCGAGAATCTCTCCCGGATGATGGGATGACGCTCGATCTCCGCGAGCGTCACGAGAGCCCCAAGACGCAGCCCAGCTTTAGGGCTATAGCGAATCTCGCGAAGATTTGAGAGCGTCTTGAGGTTGACTAAGCGTCGTGGGCTGCGCAAGCGCGCCTTCAGTTCGCCTAACAGATCTGTACCCCCAGCGATAGCTTCTGTCGCTGGTTCACGCAGTAGCGCAATAGCCGTCTTGATATCCGGTGCGTTGACGTGCTCAAACGATCGCATAGCCTACACCTTCCCTAGAGCTTTCAGAATCTTTTCGCGCGTGATTGGGAGCTCATAAATTCTTACGCCTAGCGCGTTTGCGACGGCGTTTGCGATCGCCGCAGCTGTAGGGATAATCGGCGGCTCCCCCACGCCCTTCGCCCCTAAATTGTTCGCTCTGAAATCGGGTCGATCTATCATTTCGAAGACGATCTCTGGGATGTCGAGCGCCGTCGGGAGCTTATAGTTCTCTAAGTTGTCGTTCAAGACGATGCCTGTGTTTCTATCTACGACGCGCTGCTCATAGAGCGCGTAGCCCAGCCCTTGAATGATCCCGCCCTCGATCTGGCTGGAGAGCGTCAACGGGTTGATCACGCGCCCGGAGTCGTGCACCGCGACGATTCGTTCGACTTTGACTTCTCCGGTCTCAACGTCTACCGTGACTTCAGCAAACTGGGCACCGAACGTATTCACCGCGACATCTTCAGGGTTAGGTTCACGTGCCCCACGCCCAATGATCATAAAATTCTCGAGATTTTTGAGCACCTCGTGCACAGCAACGGGCTTTTGAAGTGCTGGACTCCTGAAAAGCCCATCAGCGATGGTGAGAGAGTCGCGCGGGACTTCGAGCACTTGTGCTGCGACATCTAAGAGCTGTTGACGCGCCTCGTGGGCAGCGACGCGCACCGCAGGGCCGACGCTCGCGACGGTCATGCTGCCCGCGCTCAGCGGGGCATACAGCCCTAGCTGCGTGTCTCCGATTTCAATGGCAATTTTTTCGATGGGAAAGCCCAGCTCTTCTGCAGCAATCTGGGCTAAGACCGTCTTTGTGCCTGTGCCGATGTCTTGGGTTCCCGTGATGACGGTCGCAGTGCCGTCGGGGTTGAGCTTAACAAGAGCATATGCCGGAGGCATGCCGTTACCGCTCCAGATCTGCGAGGCCATGCCGACGCCGCGGAGTTTGGGAGCGTGCCTACGAGAGAGGAGTGCCGCCGGCGGGGTGCGGGCCTCGTGCCACCCAAAGAGCTTCGCCCCGCGCTCATAAGCTTCGCGGAGCCCCTTGGTCGAGTAGGGCCGCCCTGTTGTCTGGTCTATCTCCGTGTAATTCTTCAGACGCAGCTCGATGGGGTCCATCTGCAGCTCTTGTGCCAGTTCGTCCATAAGTGACTCTACCGCGAACGTGCCCTCGACGTAGCCTGGGGCGCGAAACGCCGACAGCGGCCCTGTGTTCGTGAAGACCGTATACTGTTCAGTCTTTACGTTGGAGCACGCGTAGAGTTCACGGGCTGGGCCACCAAGCGACGGCGGCCAGAGACAGTATGCTCCCGCAGTGACGATTGCTTTCAGCTCGAGGGCCGTGAGCGTGCCGTCGCGCCGGGCTCCGATCTTCACGTGTTGCACGCTCGCGGGGCGATTGCCCGTCGCGAGGTTCTCTTCATGGCGATCCAAGACGATCTTAACGGGCCGGCCCGTCATCTTCGCCCCAAGGGCCGCAATTACTGTGTATTTCCCGAGATTGTTCTTGCTGCCAAAGCCCCCTCCCATATATTTTTTGATCACCCTGACTCTGTGCAAAGGCAAGCCGAGCAAGCGCGCCAAGCCCTCGCGCACCCCAAAGATATGCTGCGTCGAATCCCAGACAGTTAAAGAGTCTCCTTCCCACAAGGCGACGCTGCCGTGCGGCTCCATACAGTTATGGAGGGCGCACTGCGTCCGAAATGTTCTCTCTACGATGACATCAGCTTGGGCGAAGCCCCGCTCTATGTCGCCCCGTTGGTAGAGCTCGGGCTGGCCACCCAAGAGATTGCCGTCGGGATAGAGCCGTGGAGCCCAAGGCTGAAGGGCTTCTTCGGGGTCGAGCACGAAGGGCAAGATTTCATACTCGACTTCGATGAGCTCGAGGGCGTCTTGAGCGATCTCCTCGTCGTCGGCGATCACACACGCGACTTCGTCGCCGACGTAGCGCACCACTTCATCGAAGAGGAAAGTCTGGCGCCGAAAAGAAATCTTTGGGGTGTTCTGGTGACTGAGCACGGCGCGAACACCAGGGAGTTGTTCGGCGCGTTGCGTGTTTATGCTTTTGATTCTCGCATGCGGGTGCGGACTGCGGAGGATCTTCCCGTAGAGCATCCCCGGAAGCTGCACATCGAACGTATAGAGAGCTTTGCCGGTGACGCGCTCTGGGCCGTCAACGCGTGTAGTCTTCTTGCCCACAAATTGCAAGGGAACGTGAGCGTCCCATGCTGAGAGCCCCTCGCCCTCGACGACGACGTACTCTTCTAAAACCCGTCCTTCAAATTCTGTCTTTGTTTTTATCACCTTGGGCATAGCTTAGCTCCTTGAGCGCAGCAACTCTGCCGCACGCAGCGCGGCTTTGAAGATCTTGGGGTAGGCTCCACAGCGACACAAGTTCCCTGACACAGCGCGCTTTACGTCCTCAAGCGTCGGATGAGGGTTCTCATCGAGTAGGGCTTTCACAGACATAATTTGCCCCGGGGTGCAGAAGCCGCACTGCAGCGCGTCTTCTTCTATAAACGCTTCTTGGATGGGATGGAGCTTCGCATCGCGAGCCAAGCCTTCGATCGTCTCAATCGTTCTTCCGTCGCACTCCAGAGCGAGCGCCATGCACGCGTAGATCGGCTTGCCCTCTAACAATACGGTACATGCGCCGCACGTGCCCTCATCACAGGCTTTCTTCGCGCCCGTAAGCCCTAGATCTTTTCTAAGAGCGTCGAGGAGCGTGCGACGTGGCTCGACGAGCACTTCGTGCGTCTCGCCGTTGACAATGAGGGTTACTGAAGTCTTGCCCGGCCCACGCACCACGATCTTGCGCTTCCTCGGGCGAGCCGCCTTCGTCACCATAGAGGCCTCCTTCGAGCGAAGCGTCTCGAAACAGTATAGTCCGGCGCGCCGACCGCGTCAACTGCTGGGTATAATAGAGAGCTTGCGTACACACTCAAGGAGGCTTTATGAATGATAGATCGCTCTGGTGGTGGCTGGTAGTGCTCGCGCTCCTGATCGTCGCCTTTGCTAGACAGAACCTCGTCGTCTCCCCTCCGGATGTGTTCGTAGGAGTTCGCATTCTGCACACTCAAGAGCATCACGGCCAAGCACTGCCCATCCGCGGCGGCAATCCCCCGCTAGACTATGGCGGACTTGCCGCGCGTGCTACCCTCATCGCTCAGCAACGTGCCGACGCACAAAAGAATCGTCTTGGGGTCTTGCTTGTAGACCCGGGAGATATTCTCGTAGGCACGCCCCTCTCGACGGTCTTTCGCGGTGAACCCGATATCCTCGCTATGAACGCCATGGGCTATGACTTGATAGTCCCTGGTAATCATGAATTCGATTTCGAGCCGCGCGAACAACGCTATAAAAAGCTTGTCGAGTTAGCGCGGTTTCCCTTCGTTGCGGCCAACATTGAGGGCTTTGAGCACCTAGGGATCTCGCAGCCGCAGCCTGCGTTTCTCATCAAGCGCTTTGGAAAGATTCGGGTCGGCATCATCGGGATCACCCACCCTAACACGCCAAACTCCTCTAGCCCACCCAAGGGCGTGATCTTCTCCGACGCCGTCTCGGCCGTGCGCAGAGTTTTAGAACAGCATCGCGCGGAGGCCGATATCTGGGTCGCCATCACGCACCAAGAAAACCCTAGAGACTTCGAGTTGCTGCGCTCTGTCCCTGAACTTGATGTCATCATCGGGGGGCACACATATGGGTTCCGCGGGATCGTCACTCGTGACGCCCTCGACGCGCTCGGCAACGTCGCTGAGCTCATTCCCGATCAGCCGACAGAGATCGAGCATCCCAACGGGATATTCGTCCGCGCCGGTGAAGGCCCCTTCTTGGGACGCTTGGGGACAGCCTTGGGCCAGCTCGATCTCATCGTAGATCCCAAGACCAAAAAGATCACCAAAGCAAGAGCAGCGAACTTGCTTATCTTGCCAGCGACAGAGCACAATCTCAAAGCAAACGTCCCTGTCATCGCCCCCGATCCCCAGATCGAAGCGCTTCTGCGGCCCTATCTCGACGAGCTGGCCGTGAGAGTCAAAGAGGCCATCGCTCAGACTACCGTGGACTTAGAGGGCCGGCGCGAGATCGTGCGTCGCCAGGAGACCAACTTGGGCAATCTCATCACGGATATCTATCGTGAGCGCTTCGGCACGGATATTGCCTTTCAGAACGGCGGCGGGATTCGCGCCTCGATCCCCGCCGGTGAGATCACCATAGAGCATATTCTCACCGTGCTGCCCTTTGCTAATACTATGACGACGTTCTCTCTGAAGGGCTCGGACTTGTTGCTCGCTCTGGAAAACAGCGTCAGCCAAGTCGAGCAAGGATCTGGACGATTCTTACAAGTCTCTGGACTATGCTTGAGTTTTGATCGCGCCAAGCCTGCGGGTGAGCGCGTGCTCAAGGTCTTCGTCGGACGCCAGCCTCTCAACCCCGAAGCAATTTACTCGATAGCTGCCCCAAGCTTTCTCGCCAACGGCGGCGACGGCTATACGGTCTTTCGCGAACGACGCTCTACTTTCCTCGATACCCAGATGATCGACGCCGATCTCGTCATTGAGGGGCTGCGCGCAAGAGGGATCGTCTCTCCCCAGATCGAGGGGCGCATCACCGAAGGGGGAGCCAAGACCGCCTGTGAGTGAAGCGATCTTGCTCAAAGCAAGCTCAGACGCTATAATTTCGCCATGGCCACCATGCAACTCGATGGACTTTTGCAAAAGGCCAAAGAGCTCGAGCAGCAAGCTCTGCAGGAGCTCCAAGCGCTTTCGAACACCAAGCTTTGTGAGGAATTCCGCATCAAATACTTGGGGCGCAAGGGCCAGCTTGCCCAACTCCTCGACGCCTTGAAAGTGCTCCCCCCGCAAGAGCGCGCCGCAGCTGGCCGGGCTCTCAATCTCTTGAAAGAGATGCTTACGGCCGAGCTGGAGCGACGCATGGTGGAGTTTGCCCGCCTGGAAGAAGAAGCGCGCCTGCGCGCTGAAGCTCTCGATGTGACGCTCCCTGGACGCCCCCAGAAGCTTGGAAGCTTGCACTTAATCACCCAAGTTACCAAAGAGCTCGAAGATATTTTTGTAAGACTGGGCTTTGAGGTCGTCACCGGGCCGGAAGTCGAGACCGATTACTATAACTTTGAAGCCCTCAACATGCCCAAGGACCATCCTGCCCGTGACGAGTGGGATTCGTTCTATATCGAAGGTTTCGAAGATCTGCTCTTACGCACGCACACATCACCGGTGCAGATTCGGGTGATGCAGGAGCGTCGACCCCCCGTGAAGGTCGTCGTTCCAGGAAAGTGCTTCCGGCGCGACGCGACTGATGCGACGCACTCGCCGGTCTTCCACCAGATCGAGATGCTCTGGGTGGACAAAGGCATTACGCTCGCGCACTTGAAGGGCACCATCTTGGCATTTATAGAAGAGTTCTTTGGGAAGAACTTTGAAGCGCGCTTTGTGGGGGACTATTTCCCGTTTACCGAGCCGAGCTTGCAAGTCCATGTGCGCCGCAAGGGGAGCCCTCGATGGCTCGAGATCCTCGGTGCGGGCATGGTCGATCCAGCTGTGCTTCAAGAAGTCGACTACGACCCAGAAGAGTACACGGGCTTCGCCTTTGGACTTGGCGTCGAGCGCATGGCTATGCTAAAATACGGCGTGGACGACATCCGCACGTTCTACCAGAACGATATTCGCTTTATTGAGACGTTCTGAGATGCAAGAGATCCCGCCACCACGTGGATATTGGCTGCCTCAGAACTTCGGAGGGGTGCCTCCGGAGTTCTCTCGTTTTGCGTCGGCGCGCGTTGTTGTGCTTCCCGTGCCCTATGATCTGACGACGTCGTATCTGGCGGGCACGCGCCACGGCCCACAGGCGATCATTGACGCATCGACACACTTAGAGCTCTACGACGAAGAGCTTCAGAGCGAGCCCTACCGCATAGGGATCTACACCCTGCCCCCGCTAGAGCCCTCGGCAGCTGGCCCTGAAGAGACCCTCCGGCGCGTCGAAGAGATTATCTCCTGGCTCCTAGAGCACGACAAATTTCCCGTGATGCTCGGTGGCGAACACTCGTTGACGCTCGCCCCTGTGCGGGCGTTGCGTCAGAGATTTAGAGATTTTTCGGTTCTGCAGCTTGATGCTCATGCCGACCTGCGCGAGAGCTTCCAAGGAACGAAGTTCAATCACGCCTGCGTGGGGCGGCGCATCCACGAGCTGGGGCTCAATCTTGTCCAGATTGGCATCCGAGCGATCAGCCTTGAAGAAGCTGAGTTCATTCGTGCTGCGAAGAACCTCCATGTTTGCTTTGATCACGAGCTGCACCAGGACCTAGCCCCTAGGCTCCCTTCGCCGCGCTGGCAAGGAGCTGGAGGTGAGGTCTTAGAGGAAGCCCTTGCCCACCTGCGTGACCCTGTCTACGTCACGGTAGACTTAGATGTCTTCGATCCAGCGCTCATGCCCGCCGTGGGCACTCCAGAACCTGGCGGCCTCGATTGGTACACCGTACTGAAGATTCTCCGATACGTGGGGGAGAAGCATAGAGTGATCGGCTGCGATGTAGTGGAGCTGTGCCCGATCGCGGGGCTGGTGGGGCCGAATTTTCTCGCGGCGAAGCTCGTCTACAAGATGCTTGGATACTTTCTGAAAGGAGGTCAGGGATGAACGGCTTTCCCTTGGTGCCGACGCGAGTCTTCTTTACCAAGGGGGTAGGGACCCATCGAGATCAGCTGCGGTCGTTTGAGGCAGCGCTGCGCGACGCAGGGATCGAGAAATATAACTTAGTGCACGTCTCAAGCATCCTACCGCCGCGGTGCAAGATCATCCCCAAGTCTGAGGGGCTCAAGGAGCTCAAGCCCGGCCAGATCGTCTTCTGTGTCATGGCGCGCTGCTCGAGCAACGAGCCACGGCGCTTGATCGCGGCGTCTATTGGGTGTGCTGTGCCTGCCGATCCCGATGCCTACGGGTATCTCAGCGAGCACCATGCCTATGGGCAGAACGAGAAGCAGGCCGGCGATTACGCCGAAGACCTCGCAGCTTCGATGCTCGCTTCGACGTTAGGCATAGAGTTTGACGATACGGCCAACTGGGACGAGAAAGAGCAAGTCTGGAAGATGTCGGGCAAGATCGTGCGCACGCGCAACGAGACCCAAACGGCGATCGTCAACGGGGAGGGATGGACGACGGTCGTGGCCGCGGCGGTCTTTCTCTTCTGAGCGCTTGACAGTGCCCGCAGTATCGATTAATATAAAAGTTGGGTCGTTAGCTCAACTGGTAGAGCATCCGGCTCTTAACCGGAGGGTTGTAGGTTCGAGTCCTACACGACCCACGAAACAGTTCTGAGTTTAACAGCAAACTCAGAACTGTCAATTGTTGAATTGAGAGCTATCCGGGTCCCCATCGACTAGCGGTCTAGGTCACGGCCCTTTCAAGGCCGAAACGGGGGTTCGAATCCCCCTGGGGACGGATCCTATTGACGAGTTCCCTCCCGACCGTTACAATATTGCAAGAAGGCGCGGGCGTAGCTCAGAGGCAGAGCACTGGCCTTCCAAGCCAGGTGTCGCGGGTTCGATTCCCGTCGCCCGCTCTAGAGCCTCCGGCTAGCGAGAGCGTGCGCTCGTAGCTCAATAGGAAGAGCAGGGCCCTTCTAAGGCTCAGGTTGCAGGTTCGAGTCCTGCCGAGCGCACCAGAGGGACGTAGCTCAGCCTGGCAGAGCATCGGCCTGTGGAGCCGACCGTCGCGGGTTCAAATCCCGTCGTCCCTCCCAGAAGATGCGCTCTGCAGCCTTAGCCGTTGGGGTGTTGCTCCTGGGAGCAGTCTACGGATGTGCTCCGGCTGTTGTTCAAGAAGCCCAGCTCGATCAGCCCTTCACGCTCTTTGTCCGCCAGAAGGCCCAGATTGGGGATTTACAAATTCGTTTTGTTGGGGTTCCCGAAGATGCTCGCTGTCCCATCGATGTCAGCTGCATATGGGCTGGGAATGCCAAGATCGTCCTAGGGGTCTCGCTGAAGGAGAGCCCAGAGGAGACCATGCTGACTCTCAACTCGGCTCTCGACCCGCGGGAGGCCCTCTTTGCAGGCTATCGTATCCGGTTCGTCTCTCTCAAGCCTGAGCGCTTCAGCGAGCGCACGATCAATCCCGCTGAGTATCGCGTCACCTTGATTGTCTCGCGGGCGAGCTGATCCCTAGAGCACGATGACGAAGAGCTCTTGAGGCCCATGCACGCCGATCACAGGAGTCAATTCTATATCGGCCGTGCGACTGGGCCCGGTTACAAAGACGAAGTCCCTTGGGGCGCGCTCGAGTTCTTTGTGGCAGAAGGCGAACGCTTCATCGAGCGTCCCACAGATCTGCTCAGAACGGATCAGAGCGATATGCACGGGCGGCAGCGCCGCGACCAATTCCGAGATCCCATCATGGCCGATAAGCAGTGAGCCTGTCTCAGCGATAGCCAACTCGGCCCCTGAGATCCCGACTTCAGCGCGGGCGATCTCGCGTCCCTTAACAAGCTCATAGCCCCTCTCGCGCAGCAGGCGCTCTAGTCTCTGCGCTAGGGAGAATTCCGCAAGGGCCACGGTACGAGCTTGATGGCTGCGCAGTATCTCTAAGATAAGCTCAAGAGCGTTCTCTTCAGAGCGAGCGCGCTGGGCCTTGCCCGCGACGTGCTCCAGCTCGTCTATGAAACGCTCAACACAATCGCTCATTCGAAGATCTTCCCCGGGTTGAGAATGCCATTGGGGTCTAAGAGTTTCTTAATTTGGCGCATGAGATCGTAGCTAGCACCGTGCTCGGTACGCATAAACTTAATTTTCCCCACGCCGACACCGTGCTCGCCCGTCGCTGTGCCTCCCAGCTCGATGGCACGGAAGACGATAGCCTCGTTGGCAGCTTGAGCACGTGCCTTCTCGTCCGGATCTTCGGGGTTATAGAAGATCCCGACATGGAAATTCCCATCGCCAGCATGGCCGAAGACTGGCCCGTTCACGTTATACTCGGCGAGCTTGTGCCGCGCGAATGCGACCATCGAGGGGAAATGGGAAATGGGCACAGCGACGTCTACAGCGATCGCGCGCTTGCCCGGATTGAGGGCCGCGGCAGCGTATGCCAGATGATGGCGTGCCTCCCAGAGCTTGTTGCGCTCTTCGTGCCCTAGTGCACTTGAAAAATGCGTGCAGCCGTTCTGCTGGCAGATCTCTTGGGCCAGGCACAGCTCATCTCGCACGACTTCTAGCGCATGCCCCCGAAATTCCAAAAAGAGCGTGGGCTGTTGGGGCAGTTTGAGGTTCTTCAGATAATTAATCGCGCGTATACAGTCGGGGTCGAGCAGTTCTAACGCTGCCGGGTCTAACCCCGACTGCACGATCTGCACGACGGCTTGAGCAGCTTGTTCGAGCGCAGGGAATGCTGCCGTCGCTGCCGAGACTGCTGGAGGGATGCCCACCAGCCGCAGCGTGATCTCCGTAAAGATTCCTAGCGTCCCCTCCGAGCCGACGAAGAGCCCAACTAAGTTATAGCCCGACGACGTGCGCATGGCGCGATTGCCAACCCTGAGAATCTCGCCGTTAGCGAGCACGACTTCGAGGGCCAAGACGTAGTCTTTTGTCGCGCCGTACTTGATCGCTTGGATACCAGCGGCATTGTTGGCCACCATTCCCCCGAGGGTCGCGGGGGCACCTGGATCGGGCGGAAAGAAGAGCCCATATTTTGAGAGCTTCTGGTTCAGCTCGGTATGGAGAACGCCGGGCTGGACGACGGCTTGCAGGTCTTCGGGATAGATCGCGAGAATCCGATTCATCCGGGAAAGATCGAGCACGATACCCCCGTAGATGGGGACAGGATTGGCCTCTAGGCTTGTGCCTGCGCCCCACGCCGTGACAGGTATCTTGCGCTCATTGGCGAATCTCAGAATCTGTGAGATCTCTTCGGCGCTTTGGGGGTAGATGACCGCATCGGGTTTGTGTTCAGGATGATGGGACTCGTCACGGGCATGAATGAGCAACTCTGACTCTCCTGTCAGAACTCGCTCCGGACCCAGCAGGGCGCGCAGCTCTTGAAGATCTGTATCGCGCATGGATGATCTGCTTCACATACTAGCTGAACTGAGGCCTAGCGTCAACCTGCTCTTGCAGCCTCTGGGTTCTTTCTCTATAATAATTTTTGCTGATGAATGCCGGCGTAGCTCAGCGGTAGAGCAACGGTTTCGTAAACCGTGGGTCGGAGGTTCGAGTCCTCTCGCCGGCTCACATGCGTCATAGAGTGCTCTTTTTTATCGCTTCGCCTTCTCCAGCCAAGCAGCAATGAAGGGGGATTTTATGCGCATCGTTCGAGTCTTGGTGATCTTCGTAGTGATGGGCTCCCTCGCGAGCTTAGCAGGAGGGCAGCCGCCAACGCTCATCCCACAAGCCAAGGTTGATCTCACAGGTGAGATCGTTGCTCTAGCGACATGCGGTAACCATACTCAGCTTGTCATCGCCACGAGGGCCGAGGGCGTAACCACACTGCAAACCTTCAATACGCTCACACGTCAGCCCATCGGCACGCCTATCTCCGTTCCAAGCGCGAGCCCACAAGCCCTAGCGCTCAACGCCGATTGCAGTGCGGCATTTCTTGCAGACGCCACGATCAATTCTGTGTTTATAATCTCTCTGCCTAGCGGAGCGGTGCGCGCTACGGTGAGGGTGGGCTTGCGGCCAAGCGCGCTCGCCCGCGCTACGCACAATAAAGATCTCTACGTCGTCAATGCCGGCGACGGCACGCTCAGTGTCATCGATACAACGGCCGCGACCTTGAGAGCTGATGCTCCCGTAGTCTCCATCGGTGCCGGTCCTGAAGCCATCGCGCTCTACAGCGCTGGGGCTTTCAATCGCGCCTTCGTCACGCATGGCGAGCTCAACGCAATCACTGTCACCGATATCAACGACGACCCTGCTAACGCTAATCGCTACAAAGTCATTCAGACAGTGCGCACCGGTCCTCGGCCAGGCCCAATCGCCACAGCTCCTGGGACGCTCCTGGGCGACCTCTATGCGTACTTCCTCAACCTGGGCAATGACACGCTGAGCCGGATCGCCACAACCACATTCCAGATAGACTCTGTCATTCCTGTGGGTGATGCCCCGCGTGCTGTCTTCCTCGATCCTGTGCTGTCATGCGTCTACACGGTGAACACCGGGGCACGCGCTGGGGTCAGCGTGGTGAAGGTCTCGTTCATTGCCAGTCCGGGGACCCAACCAGGACAAGATCCGTTCCATAGTGTTCAGTTCCTCAACACTGCTGAGCGCGTGAGCAGAGTTGCGCTCTTGGCAAACCCAACTGTTGCCATCAGCCCAACAGAATCGCGGGTGGAACGCCAGCTTTGGGTGGCCAATGCTGCGACCCCAAACCAGTTGCTCCTATACTCCTTGACAGGGGTCTGCACCCAATGAAAAGATGGCTCTTGAGCAATTACTGAAGAGGTTCTTTGCCCACGACACGATCGCTCTGGCGAAGATCATCTCGTTGGTAGAGAATCGTGCGCCAGGCTATCAAGAGATCCTCGACGCGCTCTACTCAAGGACAGGAGGGGCTTATAGGATCGGGATTACAGGGCCGCCGGGCGCAGGGAAGAGCTCTCTCATAGATAAATTGACTCCGCTCTATCGCGCCGAGGCGAAGAGGGTCGCAATCCTTGCGTGCGATCCCACCAGCCCGTTCACCGGAGGGGCACTGCTTGGGGATCGCATCCGGATGCTCGATTTGCTCGGCGATGAGGGTGTCTATATTCGGAGTATGGCCACGCGCGGCAGCCTCGGAGGCTTGGCTAAAGCCGCTCAAGAAGTCGCGCTCGTATTAGATGCTTTCGGGTTCGATATTATTTTTTTAGAAACGATTGGGGTCGGTCAAGTCGAGGTCGACATCGTACAAGCTGCCGACACGGTCGTCTTAGTGTTAGTTCCGCAATCGGGCGATGTCGTGCAGGCGATGAAGGCCGGGCTGATGGAGATTGCTGATGTCTTCTGTGTCAATAAAGCCGACCAGGGCGAAGCCGATGTCGCCGTAAGGAATCTTCAGACGATGCTAAGCCTCGCAATGCGTGACTGGATACCGCCAATTGTGAAAACCGTTGCGACAGCCAATCAGGGCCTGGAGCAACTCAAAGAAGCGATCGAGAAGCATCGAGTGTTTTTAGGGGAAGCGGGCTTACAGGCGCGGCGGCGCGAGCGCCTGCGCGCGTTTTTGAGACAATTGATAGAAGACGAGCTGCGTACGTCGCTGTGGGACGGCGAGGGGCTGAAACACTTAGAGAGCCAAGTTGAGCGCGTCTGGGCTAAGGAGCTGAGCCCGCACCAAGCCGCGCGAGAGCTCCTCAAGGCGGCGGCGCGGCGATGAATTTAGCAATCGCGAGCGAGCTCCTCGATATAGAGTCGGGCGACGGGTTCAAAATCGAGATATTCTCCCCAGGTGCGCTCGCAGAACTCTACCCAACAGCACAATAGTCAGAATCTCTGGGCGCTGAGCCAACTGTGTTACGATGAGCTGCACCACGCCCTAGCGCTCTTGAAGGTCGAGAGAGAATCGTCGGCGCTCAGTCATACACGAGCATTATACTCGCACGGAGCTGGCGGTGCGAGCCTGCTTGTGAGTGTGATGCTCATCACATATCTAAGAGAGTCAACCATAAATCCAAACGCGT
>JANXCC010000016.1 GCA_025060395.1 Candidatus Bipolaricaulota bacterium
CGCTAACGATTGTGGGACGCGCTGGGTGGGCGACGGTTTAGCAGAGTATGCTGGATATATTGTGAGCGGTGAGTTCAGCCCCGCTGTCCAACAGGCGTGGCTCAAGAGGCGCTTAAGATCTATCGAACGACTTCTTGAACAGGGCAAGACGAGTTACAATCTCCCGCAGGAGTTTCAAGCCTTCCGAAGAGTGCAGATTCTCTTCATTCGCTTAGGGTGCCAGGAGTCTCCCTTGCCAGTCATGGTTGCCGGCTATGGCGTCTCGTTTGCAGTCTGGCTCGATCTGGTGGACAGGCACGGCGAGGAGGTCCTGCGGAAGTTCTGGCTGGAGCTGCAGAAGATCCAAAAGCCTAGAAATCAAGATGTCTTTAAGTTACTGAAGGCTCTCACTGGGGAGGATGTAGAAGCCCTCATCACGCGCGTCGAGCTGCCGTGGGCTGCCGAGGTCTTGAGAAGATATCTTGCAGCAGGAGGACTCTAGGGCAGCGCCGGGATCTCGCGCACGCGATCCCCAGAGATCTCTAAGACGATATTGTCGATGAGCCGCGCCTTGCCAAAGTAGACAGCAAGCGCGATCAGAATCTGCCCGTCGAGGCGCTCGACAGGTTGCAGATCGCGCACATTCACGATTTCGATATAGTCTATCTTCGCTTCGCTCGCTGTGGCGATAAGTTTCTGAATCTCTGAGATAATTTTTTCCGCGTCGCGCTCGCCCGACTCGATGAGCGCTCTTGCCCGCTGCAAAGATTGATAGAGCACGGTGCTCTGGGCGCGCTGCTCTGGAGAGAGATAGACGTTGCGGCTGCTCATCGCTAAGCCGTCGCTCTCGCGCACCGTCGACGCAGAGATGATCTTCACAGAGAAGTTCAAGTCTTGGACGAGTCGCTTGATGATGATGAGCTGCTGCGCGTCTTTCTGTCCAAAGACAGCAATGTCGGGCTGCACGATATTGAAGAGCTTGCTCACGACGAGCACAACGCCGTTGAAATGTCCCGGTCGACGCGCCCCACAGAGATGGTCCGCGAGCTTTTCGATCTGAAATGTAATGAGCGATCTTTCAGGGTACATCTCGGAGACTTCGGGCGCGAAGATTAAATCCGTGCCGCGCGCTTCACAAAGCTTCTTGTCGCGCTCGAAGTCCCGGGGATACGATGCATAATCTTCCGTGGGGCCAAATTGCGTCGGGTTGACAAAGATACTCACGACGACAAAGTCGCTGTGCTCTTTGGCGATGTCAATGAGCTGCAAGTGCCCTTCGTGGAGATACCCCATGGTGGGCACGAAGCCGATGCGTTTGCCCTGAGCTCGCGCCTGAGCAATCGCTTGGCGTGTCTCTGAAATCGTGCGCGTGATAAGCATACTAGATCTTCCTGAGCTGCACCCCCAGTTCGTCTCTTAGGCGCGCCTCGAGTCGTGCGACTATCTCGTTGACTTCGTCGTCGCTGAGCGTCTTGGTCCAGTCTCGGAACGTGATCTCATAAGTAAAGCTCTTCATGCCCTGGGGGATCTGCGGTCCACGATACAGATCATAGAGAAAGACGCGCTCGACGCGGCGCTCGCTCTCTAGGATCTTGCGCACGCTCACTTCGGGAACGCCTTCTGGCACTAAGAGCGAGAGATCCCTGCGTGATGCTGGGAATTTGGGCGTGACTCTTGGCTGCAGCTCCGCCCAATTAGGAAGCCCGATCGTCTGTAGCCGCTGGTAGATCTCTTCAAGGCCCATCTCGAAGAGATAGACCCTCCAGGGCAGATCGTAGCGGCGCGCCAGATCCGGGTGCAGCTCACCCAAGATTCCTAAGATATCGTCCTTGGCTTTGACGAACGCTTGGCGCGCCGGGTGCAAGAGCTTCTCTGAACTTGGCTCGAACGCGAAATTCTTGAGCCTCAGCTCAAGTAGGAGCGATTCGACAATTCCCTTCAGATCATAGAAGTCATAGAACTGCTCGCGCCCACGCAGAGGCATCAGAGCCCGCCCAGCAAGTGCGATCCCCACCGAGACTCGCTCACGCACAGCTTTGTTCTCTTGAGAGAAGACCTTGCCGATCTCAAAGAGCCGGACGCCCTCCACTTGCTGATACGCATTATACTGGACATTGCGCAGAAGCCCTGGCCATAAGCTCGGCCGCAGCGCATAGGACTCATCGCTCATGGGATTGCGCACCTTGACTAGACCGTCGCTGTAGCTGAAGGCTTCGGCGTCTTCTCTGGAGATAAACCCGAAGTTGACGGCTTCGCTTGCGCCGAGGGCCGTGAGAATCTTTCTGATTCTGTCTTTGAGATCTTCCATGCGCTCGCGCCGACCCGCAACCAAGGGAAGCGCCGGACGTTCCGCCGGTATCTTCTCGTAGCCGTAGATGCGCCCGATCTCTTCTATCAGATCTATTTCGCGCTCGACTTCCCGACGGAAGCTGGGAATGCCCACGCGCCAGCGATCCGGTCCTTGACGCTCTACAGAGAATTCCAATCTTCGTAAGATCTGTTCGCTCTGCTGCGGCGGGATCTCGACCCCTAGGATCTTGCTGATCCGGCTCTGGCGCAGCTCACAGAAGCGCGGCGCGAACTTCTTCGGGTAGACGTCTATAACACCACGGGCGACGGAGCAGCTGCCCCACTGCTGTAACAGTGTGCCTACACGATCGAGCGCCGTGATGACGATCTCCGGGTCCATATCGCGCTCGAACCGATGGCTCGCTTCCGTGCGCAACCCCAAACTCTTTGACGTGCGTCGCACCGAGATCGGATCGAAATACGCCGACTCGAGCAAGACTCTGTGAGTCTTTTCAGAGACCTCGCTGTCGGCTCCGCCCATGACCCCCGCAATCGCGACGGGCTTGCGCGCATCGGCAATTACGAGATCGCTGGCGCTGAGAGCGCGCTCGACGCCGTCAAGAGTCGTGATCTTCTCGGCAGGGCGGGCTCGTCGGACTATGATCTTATGCCCTTCGAGCTTGTCGTAATCGAAGGCATGGGTGGGATGTCCAAGCTCCAGAAGGGCGTAGTTCGTCGCATCGACGATATTGCTGATGGGGCGCAGTCCGCCCTTCGCCAATCTGTGCTGAATCTTTAACGGAGCTGGCCCCCAGCGCAGATCACTAAAGATGCGACACGCGTAGCGTGGGCAGCCCTGAGCGTCTTCGATCTCAACAGATGCGAGCGATTCGATCTGCTGTGTGCCCTCGCTCAGGCTTAGCTGGGGCTTGCGGAGCTCGAGATCATATAGGGCACTGACCTCGCGGGCGACCCCAAGCACGCTCAGGGCATCGGGTCTATTTGATTTGGTCTCTAAGACTAATATAAAATCGTCGAACTCTAGATATTGAGTGAAATCCTCGCCGACGCGGCAGCCCAGCTCCGGCTCTAGGATCCAGACTCCAGGAGATCTCTCTTCCAGCCCAAGCTCCGCGCGAGAACAGATCATGCCGTCGGACTTCTCCCCGCGAAAGACGACGGCTTCAATACCCTGGCCGTTGGGGAGTCTTCCCCCGGCACGGATGACTGGCACGAGGGCATTTTCGGCGAGATTAGGAGCCCCTGAGACTAATCTTATCGTCTCGCTCCCGAGCGAGACCTCGCAGATCTTGAGCTTGTCGGCGTGTGGGTGTTGGCTTACCGTCAAGATCTTCCCGACGACGAGCCCCTCAGGTTGACCCACACGCTCAACCGACGCGACCTCCAAGCCCGCAAGGGTTAAGCGCTCTGCCAATTCGTGTACAAAACCGTGCTCAACAGGAACCGAGACGAACTCTGTCAGCCATCTCAATGAGACGCGCATTATTGGAATGCCACCCCGATCGAGAAAAGTACATTCTTCTGATCTGCTCCCATCAAGGGATAACTGACGCGCACCACAGCTGTGAAAGGCAAGAGCCCCCCGATGCTCGTGCCACGCACGCGAAGCTCCAGCCCTGCTTCGACCTTCACCTCGTCTGCGCTCCAGAGGTTTTGCCAGGTTGGAGCCGTGCGCCCCGCTATGATATAGACGGCTTGATCAAGGTTGGTAATCAAGGCAAGATTGAACAGGTTATATCTCATCTCACGCTGGAGCGGGAAGTTCACTTCGGCATAGGTGAGCCAGCGGAACCGATCAGCGAAGGGAAAGTCTTGAGCGTTCTTCAAGCTGCTAAGCTCGCTCAAGTCGAACCGAAAGCTGCCGCGGGTGTTGAACCCCACGCCCAACTCCCCGGAGATGTCTAGGTAGAGATTAGGCCACAAGCGAATCCGCGTGACACCCTGGATCGAGAGCTGGGTGAAGTCAAGCCCTTGGCGCAACGACAGCCCAAAGATATACAGATTCTTTAAAAGCTCACTGCGTTGGTAATCGAATGCCGCGAAGAGCACGGGGACGTACGGCCCACTGGGCCCTTCTGGGGCATCAAGGAGTCGCGCTACTGTCACGGCAAAGCGCTCGCGGGTCACCCACCACGTCCCGCGGTAGCCGATATTAGGCTGAGCAAAAGTCATCCAGCTGATGCTGGCTAGGCCAAATATATCTGTGCCCGTCGGGGCGAGGACTGCCGACGCGACCGTCCCACGCCCCAAGTTGAGCCATCCCCCCATATAGCCGTTGGCGAAGATCAATCGATAATCGTTCAAGAAACCGATTTCAACAGTCTGTCCCAGGGGGTTCACGCGCACCAGATAGGCATCGAGAGGCAGGTCATTGTCTCCGTTGGTGATGACGCGTGTGCGCTGGGGATAATAGTTATTGAGGCGGTTGACGTCTGGGGTGACTTCGTAAGGGTCGACGCGCACTTCTTTAATTGGGCGCTTGCTCCGGAACTCCCAGACTTCCTTAGGCTGGTCGCTAGAGTATGTATACGTGAACTCCTCGTCGAGTTCGGAGACAGCGATGACCGTGACCGGCATGGAGATGGGCCCTTTGCGCTCTAAGAAGACGCGCACCAGATAGCGATCGGCATCTGCGGGAGCGTCCTTGGAGAGTTCTAAGGGCTTGGTCTCAAAGCCGATGACAGCATAGTCAAGATAGAGGGCGGGATCATCGTCGCGATGGAGCCACACCCTGAAAAACTCGGAAAAATCTTGACCGGAGATCTCCTCAACGAGGTTTTCAAACTCGGCGGCGGTGATGAATCTGCCGGCCCAACGCTCATACGCCGCACGCAAGATCTTATTCATCGTGTCATGGCCGAGCAGACCGCGCAACGCTCGCAGCACGAGATAGCCCTTATTGTATAAGCGCACAGCGCTATAATTCGCATAGCGCACGTCATGTTGGGGTTTGATGATCGCTTCGTCAAAGCGATTCTTATGCACCGTCACGTAGGGCAGCTCACTGAGATGTCGCCGGAGGTTGAGATACCCTAATTGCGATTGGATGAATCGCTCCAAGAGCCCTGAGCGCTCCATCTGGATGAGATTAGGACCGAACTCCCCGTATTTCTCCTCGAAGTAAGTAATAGCCAGGTAATCGGAGAACGCTTCGGAGAAGAAGTTCTCTGCGTTCAGGTCAGCCCCGATGCCGATGCCCCACCACAGATGGGCGATCTCGTGAGCCAAGATATATTCTGTTAAGCGATCGAGCGCTCCTGCTACCCCTAGGTCCTTCTCAAAGAAAAACGAGTTGCCCAGGATCACTAAGCCATCCGCGGTCATCCCAAAATATCCATCTGAAGCCGCTTCGACAACGATCAGGCGCTTATAGCTGTAGGGGCCAAAGTGCGCCTGATAGTACTCTAGAATCTCTTGGGCATATGTTGCGAGGAGACGAGCGTTGGCTTCATGGCCAGGGCGATAGTAGACAATAATGGGGATCTCTCCATGGAGTTCGTACTTTCTGAATTGGGTACTAACGCTGAGGGGAATCGAGCGTCTTGGGGCTTCGGAGGTGATGCGCACGACCTTGTACCCTTTGAATTCAGGGTGGGGCTCTTCTAGCTGGGAATCTCCTCCGGCGGCGACGATATACTCGCTAGGGATGGTCAATTCGAGTTCGTAGAGGGCTGTGGGCATCAAGAACTTATAATACGGTCGAGGCGCGATATAGCGACCGTCTCGGAGCTCGGTGGCGGGCACGGGGATAGGGCTCCATCCAAAGCGCCAGGTGAACGTCCCGTTATGAAAGCCTTCATCGGCTCCAGTGATATGAGGGAACCGCGTCTCAAACTCGATGACGACCGTCGTGCGCTGTCCGGGCTCTAGGGGCTGGGGCAAGTCTACCCGTAAGAGCGTCTCGTCGAGGGAGTAGGTCTGGAACCAATCGGGCCCGCGTTCTAGGGCAAACTCAAGCGTTGTGCCCTCGGGCGTCTGCACCGAGAAGACCTTCATCCAAGCCGGATCGAAGCCACTCCAGTAGGAGCTATCGAGCACAGCTGGGGCGAGATGGGGATTGGGCTCACGGCCATAGTTGGGCATGAGCAAGAAATAGAGCGCTGGTATGGAGATATCCGAGTCGTTGGTATAATCGATGGTCGCGGTTCCGGAGATCACGCGGTCTTCGGGGTCGAGTGAGACCTTCAGAATATATCGATTGGGATGAGCTTCTTGAGCCCACGTGAGCACGACAGTTCCTAGCCATACAGCGAGCAAGACGATGCGTCTTGTCATGGGGCCTCGTCGCCTCCTGTGTTATGGGACTTTCGAGGTCGCTACGAGCTCGACGCGCACTTTGCGGACCTCTTTCTCGGTCGCCTCCACTACGGTGAAGCGAGCGCCATTGACTGTAAGCGTTGTACCTACTTTAGGGATTTCCGCCAACCGATGCAAGAGCAATCCCCCTACAGTGACGGCCTCAGAGAGCGGCAACTCTAGAGAGAGCCGAGCATTCAGTTCGTCCAAGGGGGTCTCACCATCTACAAGATAAGTCGTGGGCGAGAGCTGCTTGATCTGGAGCGCTGCTTGTCGCTCTTCGGGTTCGTCGTACTCGTCCCGGATCTCCCCTACGATCTCTTCGAGAATATCTTCGAGGGTGACGATCCCCATCATCCCGCCGTACTCGTCCACGACGATGGCCATGTGCTTCTTATTCTTTTGGAAGTCGCGCAGCAACTTACGTATAGGTTTGTTGGGCGCGGTAAAGAACGCCGGTCGTATGATATGCTCTAATCGAGCGTTGCTGAGCAACTCCCTCAGATGGCGGATCTCGGCTTCGTAGAAGGCGCGCTCTTCGGCAAGCTTCTTGAGTTCTTCGGGGCTCTGAGCTTCCTTGAGGCGTCGAGGTAGCTCGTCTTGGAGCTTCTTCTTATACTCATCGAGCTTTTGCTTTTCAGCATACCCGAAGCGCAGGAGGTCTTTGGCATGCAAGATCCCACGGATATTATCGAGGCTGCGCTCGTAGACGGGATAGCGCGAGTGTCCCTCCCGCGCGATGATCTCACGCACTTCGGCCAGCGGGGTGTTGATCTCGATAGCCACGACGCGGGTACGCGGCACCATGACTTGACGAACGACTAGATCGTCATAGACGAAGATACGTCGGATCATCCGCGCCTCTTCTTCTTGGAGCATCCCGCGTTCTTCGCTGAGCTCGATCAGGAATTTGATCTGATCTTCGCTGACGTGGACGGGTTCGCGCTGTCGGTACTGCGTTGGGAGAAGACGCAATAGCCCGTGCGCGATCGCCTGGAAGGCGACTGTCAAGGGGCGCAGAACCCGTGAGAGCCAGTAGAGCGGACCGATGATAAGAGGGGTAAGGCGCTCTGCGTTGTTCTTCCCTATATGTTTGGGGGTGATCTCCCCAAAGATGAGCAAATAGATAGTAATGAGGAGGGTCGCGATGAGGGCCGTCTCGGACTTGCTCAGCTCTGGCAAGAGCTGGAGCGTGAGTACAGTCGCGATGGAGCTCGCGAAGAGATTGACGAAGTTGTTGAGAATTGCTATAGCTGTGATGAGCGAGGTTGGGTCATCATGCAGAGCCTGCAGGGCGCGAGCGCGCTGGGGATGCTCGCGGATCATAGTTCTCAGGCGCAGCCGGCTCACCGACGCAATAGCGATCTCGGAGAGCGAGAAGAAGAAGGACAAAATCGTGAGCACGGCCAGGATCACGGCGCCCGTCAGCAGACTCATACGGCCTCTCTCACCCGCTCTTTCTGGAGTCATTCGATTATAAGTTCGCACTGCATGCTTTGCAAACGCAACCCCCCTTGTTGACAGCGTCAGCAATATGCAGTACAATCAGCCGCCAGTCCGATCTCTTATGTTCAACGCACTAACTGAAAGGCTTAACAGCATTTTGAAGCAGCTGCGTCGGCGCGGCGCCCTCACCGAGAAGGACTTAGACGAGGGCTTGCGTCAAGTTCGGCTCGCGCTCCTAGAAGCTGATGTCAACTACAAAGTCGTCAAGAGATTTATAGACGACATCAGACAAAAAGCCCTCGGAGCTCAGATCTTAGAGAGCCTTACGCCGGGCCAGCAGATCGTTAAGATCGTCCGCGACGAATTGGTGCAGATTCTCGGTGGCACCCGCGCCGATCTAAGGCTGACCAGTTGGCCCAGTGTGATCTTGCTGGTCGGCCTGCAGGGCTCCGGCAAGACCACCATGGCCGGAAAGCTTGCCAAGTACCTCACTGAAAAGCTCCAGAAGAAGGTCTTATTAGCGGCGACGGACTTGCAGCGTCCGGCGGCTATTGAGCAACTCAAGCAACTTGGCGCTCGGCTCGGCTCTCCTGTCTATGCTGAAGGGCGCACACCCGTCGAAGTCGCTGAGAGGGCGCTGGTCGAGGCGCGCAAAAACTCTTTCGATGTCTTAATTATCGACACCGCCGGGCGGTTGCAGATCGACGAAGAGTTGATGGCCGAGCTTGTAGAGATGAGGCAGAAGCTCCAGCCTACTGAGATCCTTCTTGTGGCTGATGCTATGACCGGCCAGGAAGCAGTGAATATCGCTCAGACATTCGATCAGCGCTTGGCTTTGACAGGGATTATTCTCACGAAGCTCGATGGGGATGCACGCGGCGGCGCAGCGCTCTCCATGGTCACCGTCACCGGACGGCCGATTAAGTTCATCGGGGTGGGCGAAAAATTAGAAGACTTAGAGGTCTTCCACCCTGATCGGATGGCCGAGCGCATCTTGGGGATGGGTGATATCCTATCGCTCATCGAAGAGGCTGAAGCCCGCGTCGACGCCAAGAAGGCTGAAGAGCTTGTGAGAAGGATTCAGAAAGAGAGCTTCACCCTTGAGGATTTTCGCGAGCAGATCCAGCAGTTGCGCCGCCTAGGGCCTCTAACAAAATTACTAGAGAAGCTCCCAGGGATGCAGAAGGTCGAAGTCGACGAGAGGGCGCTTATCAAAGTCGAGGCGATCATCAACTCGATGACGCCAGAGGAACGGCGGCATCCGGAGATCCTCAACGCTAGTCGCAAGCGCCGCATCGCCTTGGGAAGCGGTACCCAGGTGAGCGACGTCAATAAGCTTCTCAAGCGCTTTGAGGAAGCCAAGAAGATGATAAAGCATCTCAAGGGCAAGAGATTCCCCTTGGGACCAATGCCGTGGCGATAGAGGAGGAACGAACGATGCTCAGGATTCGGCTAAAGCGGACTGGGCGACGGTCGCAACCGTCGTATCGGATTGTAGTCATAGAAGGGACACGCCAACGAGATAGCCGCGTGGTAGCGGACTTGGGTTGGTATGATGTCCTCCATGGGGAGTACGAGATTGACACGGCTGAAGCACTCCTTTGGCTTGGGCGAGGGGCTCAGCCAACGGAGACGGCGCGACGCTTGTTGTCGAAGAAGGGCATATTAGCGGAGTTTCATAAACAGCGTGTGGCGAAGCCGTGAGCCCGGTTTTTGCCGCGTTGCAGTATCTCATCCGCGCGTTGGTGGACGCGCCGGAGAAGATTGCGATTGAGCGCATCGAGACGCCCAAGGCCGATATTTTCAACATCAGCGTGCCCCAGGAGGAGATGGGGCGGCTTGTTGGGCGGAGCGGAAGGACGGCTGAAGCTATTCGCGATGTGCTTGGGGCCATCGGGGCAAGGCTTGGTAAGGAGGTCATCATCGACGTGATTGAGGCGCGGCCGACACCGCCGCGCGCAGCCGCCAAGCGCTCTCGTCGTCGGGCTCGCTCTAAGACCCGTTCGGCTCACCATGCGCATTGATATCGTCACGATCTTCCCGCAAATGCTCGAGGGGTTCTTCAACGCCGGCGTGATCGGCGCAGCGCGCCAAGCCGGCATTCTCGAGATCTATGTGCATAATCTCCGAGATTTCACGACGGATAAGCATCGTCAGGTCGATGACCGCCCTTATGGAGGCGGCCCAGGGATGGTCTTAAAGCCAGAGCCATTCTTCCGCGCTGTAGAGCATATTAAGAGCCAGTTGAGTGTCGAGCCTCGAGTGATTCTGCTCTCGGCGCAGGGTAAGCTCTTCACCCAGGAGGTTGCGAAGGAGCTAGCGCGCGAGCGCGCGATCATCTTGCTTTGTGGGCGCTACGAAGGGGTAGATGAGCGCGTCTTGCATATCTGCACCGACGAACTCTCTATCGGGGACTATGTCCTAAGCGGGGGGGAAGCGGCGGCAGCCGTTGTGGCTGAGGCGGTCGCGCGGCTCGTCCCCGGCGTGGTGGGCAAGCGCGAATCACTCGAGCAAGACTCGTTCTATAGCGAGAGGCTGCTAGGGCCGCCGCAGTATACGCGGCCTCCGGAGTTTCGCGGCCTGCGTGTCCCGGAGGTGCTCCTCAGTGGAGACCACAAGAAGATTGAAGAGTTTCGGCGCCGCGCGGCCTTGGAGAAGACAATAAAAAATAGGCCGGATTTGCTAACACCCCCACCCTCGGTCCCTCTCCCTTCTGAGGAGGAAAAGGACAAGAGATAAGGGGAGATTCCCTATGGGCAATCTCTATATTGCTTTAGTGCACTACCCCTGTCGGGATCGCCACGATAAGATCGTCACGACGATGATCACTCCCATCGACATAACCGATATAGCGCGAAGTGCCTGTACGTACGGGGTGACGCAGTTCTACATCGTCACGCCGCTGCCTAGCCAGCAAACGATTGCGCAACGGCTCATAGACTTCTGGCTGAGAGCTGAGCCGGATTTAGCTTATCGGAGGCCGGCGTTGCAGCTAGCCCGAGTCGTTGATAGGCTAGAGACTAGTTTTAAAGAGGTACTTGAGCGCGAGGGCCTCGCTCCAGTTCTTGTGGGTACCGATGCTCGGGAGTTGCCGGGGACTCGCATCAGTTATGAGGGCCTGCGCAAGGTGATCGAGACCGATGCGCGCCCTGTATATGTGCTCTTTGGGACGGGGTGGGGCTTAGCGCTTGAGGTTCTCGATCGTATGGACTATTTTCTGCCCCCTATCTGGGGGCCGACCGACTATAATCACTTGTCGGTGCGCGCCGCAGCTGCTATTATCTTAGATCGACTGCGCGGGCGACGATAATAAATGCCTTGAAGGAGTGAACGCCTATGAAGGGCCATCTCATTCATGAGATCGAGCAGGAACTTATGAAAAAAGATATCCCAGGGTTTCGCCCTGGCGATACTATTCGTGTGCATGAGCGCGTCTTAGAAGGTGGGGAAGGGGCGAAGGAGGGGAAGGAGCGCATTCAGATCTTCGAGGGGATCGTCATCAAGTGCGCAGGCAGTGGGATCAACAAGACTTTTACAGTAAGGAAAGTCTCTTACGGTGTTGGGGTGGAGAAGATCTTCCCCTTGCACTCACCTCGGATTGCCAAGATCGAAGTAGTAGAGCGTGGGCGTGCGCGGCGCGCGCGCTTGACGTATATTCGTCGACAAGCTCTCGAAGCCAGCGCGAAATAAGCAATGTCTGGCGAGCTCAAGTCCCACGATGATCCCAGGAGCGAGCCAGTTGCTCCTCGGGTTGAGATAGTTTTTGAGGAGGAGCCTCCCAAGCCTTGGCTGGTTCGGGTCCTCAATCGTCGCGGGATCGAGACCACGCCGTGGATGGAAGTAGCCCTTGATTGGCTCCAAATTATCGTAGTGGCTATGGGGCTCGCGCTCATCACCATGAACTTTATCATCGTGCGGATGCGCGTGCCCACCGGCTCGATGGAGCCGACGATTGCTGCGGGGAGCTCGTTCTTTGTCGATAAAATCTCGTTCTATTTTCGCAAGCCCAAGCCGGGGGATATTATCGTCTTCTGGCACAACGAGGGCACCGATGAGGCGCCGCGCTGGGTGCGCTATGTGAAACGTCTTATTGCGGTTGGAGGGCAAACTGTCCAGATCAAAGATTGCTATGTCTATGTGAACGGTGTCCCTATGACTGACGATGCGTTCAATCATCCAGGACATCCCCATCCCGAGCGCCGGTGTTACTATAATTCAGGGAAGATGGGGGATCAGATCTTGACAGTGCCTCCGGGGCACTATTTTGTCTTAGGGGACAACAGCCGCAACAGTTTAGATGGACGCTTTTGGGATTTCCCGTTTGTGTGCGAGAAGAATTTCATCGGCGAGCCATTCTTGAGGGTCTGGCCGCCCCATCAGATCGGGTTCATGAACGGCTACTTTGGTAGCCCGCGGTAACTTCTTGTTGACGTTCTTACTTGTACAATCTATAATCTTCCCCGAGCATGGGGATCAGAATATACCCACCCATCACCAACGCTTCCGGCCCTCTCTCCGTTACATATGAAGAGCTTGAGCGCATCGCGCGGTCGGCCACAGGAGCTATCGTCACCAAGAGCATGACCCACTGTCCCCGCCAAGGCAACCCCGAACCCAGACTCTGGGCGCACTTAGATGGCAAGATCGGTTCGCTCAACTCGATGGGCCTGCCCAATCTCGGCTACCAAGAATACGCCAAGCTCATTCCTAAGCTCAAAGAGTTCGGAAAACCCGTCATCGCAAGCATCGCTAGCGCGCCCTGCGCGCACAATCTCCCTCCCGTCGAGCAATATCGCGAGATTGCAGGAGCGATAGAGAAAGCTGGTGCAGACGCCCTCGAACTCAATCTCTCTTGCCCAAACTTGGAAGACGTTCCTATCTCCATGGACCCGCAGAGCGTGCGCGCTGTGCTCAGCGCCGTCACGCGCGACGTGAAGATCCCTATCGGGGTTAAGCTTTCACCATACAATAACGTGCCCAAGCTCTTTGAGGAGATCGCAAGAACGTTGCTCGATTTCGAGATCGCTTACGTCGCGACGATCAACTCCGAGCCGCTAACACTCGATATTGACCTAAAAACGCGAGCGAAAGTGATTCGTCCCAACGACGGCTTTGGCGGGCTGGGTGGTCCGGCGGTACTACCCATAGCGCTTGCCGAAGTCCATCGCTTTTATAGATTCTTTCAGAAGCACAGAGCCCAGATCGCCGTCTGGGGCGTCGGAGGGATTATCAGAGCTGAGGACGCGATCAAGCACTTTCTTGCCGGAGCTTCTGTAGTTCAGATCGGGACGCTCTTTCTTTGGGAGGGACCACAAGCGTTTGAGAGGCTCTGGGCAGGGATTCAGCAATGGCTTACAGAGAACGGCTTCTCCAGCGTCGAAGAGCTTATTGGGCAGGTGAGAGACGCGTGACGGTGCTCACAGGTGCTGAAGTCTTCGTAGATGGCGAGCTGAAGAAGCTCGACATTGCTTTAGAAGAAGACAAGATCTGTGCTCTAGGGCGGAATCTCGAGGGAGAGGAGCACGTAGACTGTTCTGGAAAGCTCATCTTGCCAGGTGTGATCGACGTCCACGTGCACGTGCGCGATCTGAAGCAGTCGCACAAAGAAGATTGGGAGTCTCTCGGGCGAGCTGCCATCGCCGGTGGCGTCACCACGGTCTTCGCCATGCCGAATACTGACCCGCCCTTAGATACCGTCGAGCGCGTGCACGACTATCGTCGTCGCGCTCAAGCTGCAAAGATTAATGCGAAGATCTATGGCGCGATCACCTCGGAAAATTACAAAGACCTTGAAAATCTGGCCTCGCACGTCGATGCCTTCAAGCTCTATCTGGGCGAGACGACGGGACATCTTATCGTCAGCGAGAAGAGGCTCCATCGTGAGATCTTCAAGATCGTCACGGAGACCGAAAAGATCCTTACAGTGCACGCCCAGCGCGGCGGTGACCCCAAGGACGTCACGCGCCATGAAGTCGACGACATCTGCTATGTTTTAGATTTAGCAGCAGCCTACGAGACCAAGCTGCACATCGCGCATGTGACGACCCAGCGAGCGGTGGAGACGATCCTCGAGGCGAAAAAGTCCAAGCTGGATGTCTCATTCGAGACATGCCCTCATTATCTATACTTTACGGCAAAAGACCGAGAGCGTCACGGGGCATGGCTGAAGATGAACCCGCCGTTGGCGACCGAAGACGATCGAGAGTTTTTATGGTGGGCACTTGCTGAGGGCTTGATTGATATCGTTGCCACCGATCATGCTCCACACACCGTTGAAGAGAAGAGTGTTGGCTACGAAAAGGCCCCAGCGGGAGTGCCGGGAGTAGAGTTTCTGCTACCTTTGCTTTTTGACGCTGTCAATGCTGACAGACTCTCTCTTGCGCGTCTGGTTGAGGTCTGCTGCACGAATCCGGCGCGGCGTTTTGGGCTCTCTCATAAGGGCGAGATCGCTGTCGGGCAAGACGCTGATCTTGTCGTCGTTGATCCCGACAGAAAGCAAGCGATCACGCGAGAAGCGGTACAGAGCAAGTGCGGCTGGTCGCCCTATGAAGGGCTGACGCTGCGTGGCTGGCCGGTGATGGTGTTTGTTTTGGGAAGACCTCTTCCCTAGCCCCGTACCTCAAGCGGGAGGGGAGCCTCTTCCCTTGAGGGTTGCTAGAAGAAATCCTCCGTGCGCAGCTCTTGGAGATGGAAGACGGAGTTAACCGTAAAAACTTCGTAGATGTCGTCGTCTTCTCTGTCAATGATCGTGATTCCGCAGTTGTCCACAGCAAAGTGCCCGTCGCCAGGGCCTAATCCCAAGGCATACCGTAAAATAGCGCGAATCGTCCCGCCGTGACTGACAATCAGAATCTTCTGATGGGGATGGCGTGCAACAAGTTCAGAGAAGATTTTTGCTGCTCGCTCATAAAGCTCTCTTCTGCTCTCGCCGCCGGAGGGACGAAAGTTTGACGGATCTTTGCGGCGCATCTCGTACTCGTGGGGGAATTTTTTCAGCACCTCGTCGCGGGTAAGCCCTTCCCATAGGCCGTAGCGCGCCTCACGCAGTTCGGGAACGGTGATCACATCTAGATGATGTGGGGCAGCGATGATCTGCGCTGTCTCGATAGCGCGCACCAGATCGCTCGAATAGATAACAGCAAACTCTTCATGAGCGAGTAGTTCAGCGGTACGGTGCGCTTGGGCGCGCCCGCGTTCATTGAGGGGGATATCGAGCTGACCCATGACGCGCGATTGTGCGTTCCAATCAGTCTCGCCATGTCGCACCAGAAAGACGCGAGTCTTATAG
>JANXCC010000017.1 GCA_025060395.1 Candidatus Bipolaricaulota bacterium
CGCGCGCTTCTGGGAACGAGATGAGCCGTCTGATATCGACATAGACCGGCGAGAGCCGCCCCGACGCCAAGCGAAACGGCTCGCCGGGGCGAATCTGCACCGACTCTGTCTGGAGAAGCCGCTGCGCTAGGTTCATCATCTGAAAAGCATCATACTTGATTTTTGCAAAGCTCACAAGCCGGTTGACAACTTTTCCTCACTTTTGATACAATGTGTTTACTTGGGGAGCTCGGGGAACCGGGCTGAGAGGGTCTCTACGCCGAGACCGACCCATCGAACCTGATCCGGGTAATACCGGCGGAGGGAGCTATGCAACAGACAGCCCAAACCCACGCTGAAGCCTACCTCAAGCTCTGTCGTATCTCGAAAAGCTTTGCCCATAATGGGCTGCTGCTCCCCGTGCTCGACCGCCTCGATCTAGAAGTGCGCACGGGGGAACTCGTGGCCCTCATTGGCCCCAGCGGCTGCGGCAAGACGACGCTGCTTCATATTATCTCCGGAATAACCCCTTACGATGCCGGAACGATACTCCTCAACGGAAGAGACCTAATCGATCCTCACCGCCATGTCGCGTACATGCAGCAAAAAGATCTCTTGCTTCCGTGGCGAACTGCTCTGGGGAATACGCTTCTTGGTCCTGAGATCGCTGGAGAAGACCTGAAGAGAGCTGAAGACGAGGCGCTCCAACTCTTTCAAGAATTCGGATTGGCGGGGTTTGAACATCTCTATCCGGCCCAACTCTCCAGCGGGATGCGCCAGCGCGTCGCGCTCATCCGCACGATCCTGTGCCATCGAGAGATCCTGCTGCTCGATGAGCCGTTCAGCGCGCTCGACGCTTTGACCCGCTCTCAACTCCACCAGTGGTTGCTTCATGCCTGGCAGCGATTCCGTCACACGATTATCTTTGTCACCCATGACGTCGAAGAAGCGCTGGTCTTAGCTGATCGTGTCTATGTGCTGACCGAGCGCCCGACCAACGTAAAGGCCATCGTGGACGTGCCCCTGCCGCGTCCCCGGCAGTCGACGCTCCCGGAGTTCGTCCAACTCAAAGCAACGCTCTTGCGCTGGCTGCACGTGGAGAGGGATGGCTTTCTATGAGAACTGGTATGCGTGCCTCTGCGCGCTCCTGGGTCTTGCCGGGGCTGTTCTTTTTGGGGCTCTTGCTCGTGTGGGAGTTGGCGGTGCGCACGGGGACCGTTGCGGACTATTTGCTTCCCGCTCCAAGCATGATCGGAAGCGCGTTGGTGTCCCATCGCTGGCTCTTTGTCCAGAACGCCTGGGAGACGCTGAAAGCCGTCGCGTTAGGGCTGGCAGTTGCCTTGAGTGCTGGGCTTGCTACGGGCATGGTGCTCTTTTACTCGCCGCTTTTGGAGCGCATGATCTATCCATTATTGATTATCTCGCGCAATATCCCCTACTATGCGATTGCACCGTTGTTGGTGGTCTGGTTTGGCTTTGGGCTGTGGCCAAAAGTGATCGTGACCGCGTTGATCGCATTCTTCCCCATCGCGGTCAACACGCACGACGGGCTGAAGTCGGCTGATCCTGATTTCGTTAGGCTGCTGCGGGCCTTGGGAGCGAATCGCGTTCAGATATTTGTCAAGGTTCGTCTTCCCGGGGCGCTCCCATTGGTGCTGAGCGGAGTCAAGCTCGGGGTAGTCTTTGCGGTTGTCGGCGCGCTCTTTGGCGAATTGGTGGGGGGGCAACGCTGGACCCCCGAGGGGATCGTCGGTGGTCTGGGCTATCTGATGCGCGAGGCTGCTAATCGTGGCGCCCTCGAGCTCGCCTTTGGTGGGCTGATTTGGCTCTCGGCGCTCAGCCTGGTGCTCTTTGGTGGGGTCGTGGTTCTAGAACGGTATCTCCTACGTTGGCACGTCCAAGAGAGAACATAAGCACAAGAAGGGAGATTCCTGCCATGCGCGTTGTCGGGGTCGTGTTCATCGGGAGTTTGTTGCTAGGACTGGTGGGAGTCGAGGCGCAGCGGGAGAGGGTCAGCCTGATGTTGGAGTTCTTTGCCAACCCAACCCATGCCCCGATCTTCGTTGCCAAGCAGAAAGGCTTCTTCGCTCAAGAGGGGCTTGACGTAGAGATCCTGGCGCCGCCAGACCCCAGTCAGCCGCCCTCGCTGGCTGCGGCGGGGAGAGTGGATATCGCTCTCACGAACTTGCTCAATCACGTGATTCTGCGGGCGACTCAAGATCTGCCGGTGTTGGCTTTCGGGGCCCTCCATCGCCACCCGCTCGGTGGACTTGTGGCCATCAGAGAGAGGGGTATCACCAAGATCACTGATCTGAAAGGCAAAAAAGTCGGGTTCTCCGTGGAGCCCATTGAGCCGGCTCTGTATAGAGTTATGCTGAGCAAGTCAGGTGTAGATCCCAAAGATGTCGAGCTTGTCAAGTTAGACTTTCTCGCGCTCTTGCCGGCGCTGCTGGCGGGACGGTTGGATGCCATCGGCGCGTTCAGAAATTTTGAGCCGGTACGCATAGAGCTTGCGAATCTGACCCCGGTCTTCTTCGCCCAAGAGGCCTACGGTGCGCCAGATTACTATGAGCTGGTCTTCATCGCTCGTCGCGAGTTGATCGAGAGGCGCCCGGAGACGCTCCGAAAGTTCTTGCGTGGGATCGCTCGAGGGGTCTTCTTCTTGATGGCCGATCCCCTCGAAGCGAAGAAGGCTTTCTTCGAGGCGCTACCCGATCTGCGCGATGAACTGAATCAGCGGGCGTTTGATCGCACAGTCACGTCGTTCTTTGGGGCGCCCTGTGCCGCAGAGGTCGCTAAGTGGCGCGCGGCGCAAGAGTTTCTCGTCGAGACGAAGATCATTCCCCGCGGTCTGCCGTTGGAGACGCTCTATACCGACAAGCTGCTCCCAGAGGAATTCTTCCCCAGGGGGTGCCCGCGATGAGCCGCGTCTACGTTCCTTGGTATCAACGCAAGGAGATCGTCGAGACGTATGAGAGTTGGTACCAAGGCCCAGAGGGGGAGCGCATGGATCGTTTAGAGAAAGCGACCCTGCGAGCGTTGCTGGAGCCGATGCAGCCGAAGAGCTTGTTGGAAGTCGGCTCGGGCACGGCGCATTTCACTCGCTGGTTCGCAAGCGAGTTGGGGTTGAAGACCGTGGGAGTCGACCTATCGTCGCTGATGCTGACGGAGGCCCGAAAATACTGGGATGGCCCTCTCGTACAGGCCGATGCCGCTGCGCTGCCGTTCCGCGATCGGTCTTTTGATGTGGTCGCGTTCATCACGAGTTTTGAATACATGCCGGATCCGGTCCGGGTGCTCCGCGAAGCGGGACGCGTGGCACGTACTGGGATCCTGCTCGGGCTGATGAACCGCTGGAGCGCGGCTACGGTGCGCCGTCGCGTGCAAGAGCTTTTTGGAAAGACCCCGTTCTTCGGGAACGCGCACTTCTACTCGTTGCCGGAGATCAAGAAGCTCCTGCAGCGCGCTCTCGGGGATCGCATCACTGAGATTCGCTGGCAGTCCACGCTCTTCCCCAAGGGATTCCCGTGGCAAACAGCACGGCTGCCCTTTGGGAATTTCTTGGCGTTAGCGGTCCATCTGCGGGAGGTACCCCATGGCTGAGTTTCCAGCCCCAATTGGAAAGATCGACCAACACTTCTTCGATGAGGTCATCATGCCGCGGCTTGGGGCTCGTCGTTCCGAGGTGCTTATCGGGCCTCGGATGGGGGTCGATGTGGGCGTCATCCGCCTGCCGGCTGGCCAGGTGTTAGCCATGACTACTGATCCGCTCTCGGTCATTCCGGCCTTGGGCTTGGAAGACTCTGCCTGGCTCTCGGTGCATCTGTTGGCTTCCGATCTGGCCACGACAGGCTTACCCGCAGCGTATGCAGCTATAGATTTCAACCTGCCTCCCCAGATGTCCGCGCAAGAGTTTCACATCTATTGGGAGGCGATGCATCGCGAGTTTGAGCGTTTGAACATCGCCGTCGTCACCGGGCATACGGGACGCTATGTCGGATGTGATTACACGATCGTCGGAGCGGGGGTGCTCTGTGCGGTAGGGCCGGAGGAGCGATACGTGAGCGCCAGTATGGCCCAGCCCGGAGACCAGGTGCTGATCACGAAAGGGGCAGCGATCGCGACCACAGGGTTGCTCAGCCGCGTCTTCCCTCAGACGATTCGTCGAGAGTTTGGGGAGGAGGTGCTCAGCCGGGCTCAGGACTTCTTTTGGAAGTTTTCTGTAGTCGAGGAGGCGCTGCTGGCTGTCCGCGTCGGAGTGCGTGAGGCCGGGGTGCGGGCGATGCATGACGCGACCGAAGGCGGCGTTCTCGGCGGGTTGCTCGAGCTTGCCGGAGCGAGTGCCTGCGGCATACGAGTACAGCGACAAGCCATTCCCATCGCTGAAGAGACGAAAAAGATCTGTGAACTCTTTGAGATAGACCCGTACTGGGCGCTCAGCGAAGGAACGCTGATCCTCGCGGTTGTCCCCGAATATGTCGACGCGGTGCGCCACGAATTGGCCAAGAGAGGGGTCGTCGTGGCCCATGTGGGAGAACTGCTGCCCCCGAGCGAAGGCAACTGGCTCATCGAGCCCGATGGCACTCCGAAGCGATTGACTCCCTTAGGACAAGACCCTTATTGGTCGGGCTATTGGCGTGCGGTGCACCGCGGGTGGACGTAGCGCAGGAGGCTGCGATGAGATTGCACGGTCTATATCTGATAGTGGACTTGGGGGTGGAGAACGTGCTAGCGCGTGTAGCGCAGGCGCTCGAGGGCGGGGTGGATGTGCTTCAGCTTTGGGGGTCTGCGCCGAATCGGGCTGATGTGGGACACGAACTAAGCAAACTGGCGAAGCGTTTCTCTATCCCGCTCTTAGTGCAAGATGATCTCGAACTGGCTAAGAAGCTAGGAGCCGATGGGGTCCATTTGGACCGGCCAGAGATAACGCCGCAGCATGTGCGTCGGGCCTTGGGCAAGGATGCGGTAGTGGGTGTGACGTGCAGTGCGAACTTTGAGAAGGTGCTCTGGGCGGCTGAGCAAGGGGCGGACTATATCTCGTTCTGTTCGATCTTTCCGTCGCCATCGGTGGCGGTGTGTGACCTCGTCCCCTTGGAAGTGGTGCGTCGGGCTACAGAAACCGTCACCATCCCGATCTTTGCTGCTGGTGGCATCACCCTCGATAACGCACATCTGGTTTTAGAAGCCGGCGTCGACGGCTTAGCAGTCAGTTCGTCGATCCTGCGTGCTCCTGATCCCAAGGAAGCGGCACGACGATTCCAGGACGTGCTGAGGAGGTACAGAACACCCCATGTCGTTCCCTGAAGAGCTCTTAAAAGTGCTTCTCTGTCCGGCATGTAAAAACGATCTCACGCTTGCGCAAGGGCGATGGCTGGTCTGTCAACGGTGTCAACGGAGGTATCCCATTCGAGAGGATGGGATCGCCGTCCTACTGATCTCCGAAGGCGATCACGAGGGAGTGGCGAGCAGTGCGATAGCATAGCGCTCTTCTCAGCGCTCTTCTCTCTGTAAATTTGCTATTTGCCCTCTTCAAGAGCTTGTGCTATAAATAAGCCACTCAAAACGCTTCTAAGGGAGGGTACTATGCGCAGGCTTGCCGTTTCTGTGCTCGCAGTTGGAATCGTTGCGCTCTTGTCGCTGGGGCCGGTGGCCCAAACCGTCCAGAAGCTCAATCCCGTCGTGATCCCCGGCCTGAGCGCCCCCGTCACGGTCATCCAAGATAAGTACGGCATCCCTCATGTCTTTGCCCAGAACGTCTTCGATCTCTATCGC
>JANXCC010000018.1 GCA_025060395.1 Candidatus Bipolaricaulota bacterium
ATCGTAGCGAATCCCCAAACGACGGGCGGTCTCTTGGTCTTCGGGGAGGACGCAATCGCGATACATAAAATAGAGAGGCTGTTGAAGATCGGCTTTTTTGAGCCATTCCCGGTCGAAGACGACCGCCTGCATCTCCGCGAGGGTGCGCACTTGGGGATCGTTTTTCATCATAGATTAACAATAACAAATCACAGGGCATCTTGACAAGTCTTTGAGACCAGTTATATAATTTTGCTGGATCTTATGGGTCGAGGTGTGTGGGTTCGCGGCGTTGTTACTCTCTTGATTCTCAGCGGCTTGCAGGTGGTCGTTCTGGCGCTGAGCTGTCCCCTCTATGACCTGCATCGAGCGGTCACTCACTCTTATCATTCTCATCATTCTCATCATCATGGGCCTCGCCCCGATCAGGATCCGAGCGCATCGTGCGTCTTCAAGAACATAGGGGATGTGAGCATCATAGCCATGCCGGGTGTTGACATCTGTTTAGATCTCCCCGTGGTCGCACCGCTGCGCTCTCTGGTACAAGAAGAAGAGAGCTTACTTATCCCACTGCGTTCCTTCGCTGCCAAGATGTCCCTAGACCATCCATGGCGACCGCCAGCCTCCTCCATAACCTTCGCTGCGACTATCTAAATCTCACTATACTTTCATCAAGAGGAGGTTTCTACGATGCGCTTCGTGCGTGCTCTTTCGATCACCGTATCTGTTCTGACGGTTAGCACCATTGTAGGGCTGCTGCTGGGGAATCCCTTCGTCTTCGGCCATGCGAAGTTTGTGAAGAGCAACATCGAGAACGGAAAGGTCTATAGAGTTTCGGAGCTGCCGGATCGGCTCGAACTGACGTTTGAAGGGGAGCTGACCCCGCGCAGTCACGTCTACGTCTTCACCGTAAGCGGCACGCTGCTCGTAGATAAGGGCGATGTCAAGATCGAGAAGGAGCACGGACACGGAGATGCTCATGGCAAGAGCAAGCTCAGCGTCGCCCTCAACAAAGAGAAACTCACCAGCGGCCTCTATCAGGTGCGCTGGATCGCCGTAGACTCCGACCACAACGCCTTTGTGGAGGGCGGGTTCGTCTTTGCGGTCAGGGACTGAAGAAGCGGGTGAGAACGATGTCCAAGCGTTGGTATGGGCTTGCTTTGGGCTGTGTCTTGGTGTGTGCCCTGGTAGTAAGCTTAGCGGTGGGCCATCCGCGGTTGCGCGTGGCCGATACCGTACCCGCTCCCGGTGCTCTCTTGAGCGAATCACCAAAAGAAGTCAAGCTCGTCTTCAGCGTCGAGCCGGGAGGATTGATCCCTGATCAGAGCCTCTTTTGGGTCGTTCGGCAAGGCCCCGACGAGGTCGTCGCGGTGGGCCGAGTTGACTTGACCGTGGCCGACCGCAACGTCATGCGAGCCGAGCTGAAGGAACGGCTCGTGCCGGGGGTCTACTTGGTCAAGTGGGTCGCCATCTCGCTGCAAGACAAGGGCTTCGCCGAGGGCAGCTACAGCTTTGCGGTCAGATAGAGCGAGTGATCAGTGATGAGTGGCTAGATCCCCTAGTCACTCATCACTGACTCTTGTATGCGCCTGTTCATCGCTGGGCTTTTGGCAGCCCTAGGCGTGGTCAGCGTCTATAGGGAGCTGCTGGCTCACGCCTATCTAGTAAGCGCCGATCCACCTGCGGGCGCCTCTCTTCAGGCCAGCCCGGAGAAGATCACCCTGCTCTTCAGCGAGGAGATCGACCCCCGCTTTAGCTCGTTCGATCTCTACAGTGATCAAAAGCATCTGTTACAGAAGCTGTCGTTCACGGTCGAAGAGCAGGGGCTGCGCGTCGTGCTTGCGCTCCCCCAGCTCGCCCCAGGGGCCTACACGGTAGCATGGAAAGTGCTCTCGGCGATAGACGGGCACATTACGACCGGGGTGATCCCCTTTGGGGTTGGGGTAACGCCGCCCGACACGGCGAGTGCCGAGACAGAGCTTGATCTTATTCGAGTGCTGGTGCGCTGGGGTCGGCTGCTGGCGCTGATGGTGCTGGTGGGGATGTTGTTGTTTATGAGATCTATTATTAAAACTCTTGAAGAAGAGAGCTTTTCAGTGCTCTGGGGGTTGTGGGGATTAGCAGTGCTGTTCTCAGCGGGAGAGCTAGCTCTTTATGGCACCAGAGTTGGAGAGCCAAGTGCGGTGTGGACGAGCCGTGTGGGTCTGACGTTGTCTGTGCAGACAGCGCTGGTGCTGGCAGCGGGAATGATCGCGCGACGGGCGGGGAGGTGGACGTGGCCGGTTCTGATAGTAACGACCGGGGCTTTAGGAGCGGGAGCGTTCAGCAGCCACAGCGCGGCTTTGAACGACCTAGGCGCTACGGTCTCTCATCTGGCTCATGCGATAGCCGGAGCTAGCTGGGCGGGGGGATTGCTGGCGTTGGGGTTGCTGCTGCGCCGTCGTGATTTTCCTTGGGGGAAGGTGCTCCCGCGCTTCTCGCGCGATGCGCTGCTCAGCGTTGCGGTACTGACAACAAGCGGAATCTATCTTGCGGTGAGGCACGTCGGCACACCAGAAGCGCTGTGGAGCACCGACTACGGACGGTTCTTGATGCTCAAGATGGCCCTCTTGAGTGGGGTCTTGGCAGTAGCCGCGTTGAATTTTCTTCACGTGCGGCGTCATTTTTATGTTGGGAACCAAGAACAGACAGATCTAGAGTTATTGCGCCGTCGGGTCTGGATCGAGCTTTTTATGATTGCGCTGGCGATAGGAGGGGCGAGCGCGCTGGCGCTCTCCCCTCCTCCAAACGTTGTGCCTCTGCCGACGGTCTTGGTGCACGAGAGCAATGGGTTGCGCGTGACGCTGACGATCAGCTCGCTGCGCGTGGGGCCGGCGCACTTTACAGTTCAGATCAGAAGCCATAACGGGCAGCCCGTCACAGACCACGTGCAGCGAGTGACGCTCGAATTTCGTCAGAGCGACGAGTTAGGAGCCGTGAGCGCGATTGCCGAGCCGACGAGCGCGGGCGCCTTTGTCGCAGACGGCGTCTATCTGAGCGTCGCAGGGGAATGGGAGATCACTGTGCGCGTGCGCCTGAGCACTCGCACCGAAGATATTACAGCCGTCTTTGCAGTTGAGGCTGTCCGCTGAGCACTACTCCAGAGCTTCGGCTATTAACTCAGCGATGTCTTGGTTCTCAAACTCCGCGTTCTTGGCCTTGAGGCCGTCCTCGAGCATGATCATGCAGAAGGGACAGGCACTGGCTACTAGCTTACGTCTGGACGGTTCGCCGTTGCCACAATGAGAGTTCAGCGCGGCTTGCGCCTGCTGGACTCTCAACTCGTTGACGCGCTTGCCCGGCTCTTCTTCGAGCCACATCAGCCCGCCCCCCGCCCCACAGCACATCCCGCGCTCGCGACGGCGCTCCATCTCCACCAGCTTCACGCCCGGAATCTTTTTCAGAATATTTCTGGGCGCATCAAAGATGCGATTATAGCGCCCCAGATAGCACGAGTCGTGGTACGCGATCGTCGCCGGGATCTCTTTTTTCAGCTTGAGCCGTCCATCTCTCAGCAAT
>JANXCC010000019.1 GCA_025060395.1 Candidatus Bipolaricaulota bacterium
TATCGGGATCATCGAGATCCGCGACCTGCTCATTGACCGCAACGTCATCCACCAGAACACCCGCAACGGCATCAAGTTCGACTACAACGGGCGCTTGGGCGAGAACGTCGTCATCAGCAACAACGCCCGCGGCGTCCAGGGGATCACCCAGAACGGACCTGCGGCGAACTTGATCGACGGCACCACTTCGGAGGGCAACGGCATCTACATCACCAGCCGGGTCACCGAGGTCCGCGGCGTCCAGTTCGTCAACAACGTCATCAACGGCAACCGCGGCCAGTACCGCAACCCGCAGGATACAGACGGAATTGACGCCTACGTTCCCAGCATTGATAATGAAGATGGTGATGGTGCAGACACGAACGAAGATACCAACCGTTACAAGCCGTGCCGCGACGGCAACGGCATCAGCATGGAGAACTCCGGGCGCGTCGAGGACGTCGTCTGGGAGGGCAACGACTTCCGCCAGAACTTCAACAACGGCGTCTGCATCGCCAACCGCGGCGACTTTACGCGCTCCAGTGTTCTGAATAACAAGTTCCACAACAACGGCTTCGGCGAGCCGATCGCTCCGGATCTCGATGGTAACGGCTTTGCGAATGAGAAGCAGGCGCCCTATGGCGATGGCTTTGGGGTCTATCACGACTTCACCATCGTCAACCCGGGCATCGCGGCCGTGACCGCGCCGTCTATTGATGGCTTCCGGATTGAGAACATCACCTTCAGCGGTAATGATTACCGCGAGAACGGAAGATTCTACGCGCAGTTTGATATTGACGGAGCAGGCGTTGGAGGCACGTACTTTGGGTTGGGCTTCTGCGTCTTCCTGCGCACGGAGCGCCAGGAGATCAGCCGGGTCACCTTTGAGAACGAGGTCTGCAAGAAGAACCGGCTCGGCGGCTATCGCCTCGAGACCGATACCGACTCTGAAGGCGTCCGCAGCGGCGACATCCGCGAGATCTCCTACACCAACGTCCAGTCGATCGAGTCCGCCGGCGACCCGGCCCAAGGTGGTATCGGGGCTAGCGCTGCTGGCGCTGCCGGGCCGACCGTCGAGGTCAACGACAACGGCGACGGCATCGCCTTGATCACCGACAACGGCGACATCGCCAACGTCTCGGTGACCAACACCGCGGCCAGCAACAACGGCGGCTCCGGCCTGCGCCTTGAGTCCGACGCCACGGGCAAGAACGCCGCGACTGATATCGGCGATGATACGACGCTGACCCGCGCTGGTGACATCGACCAGATCGCTGTCAAGGATAGCACGTTCAACTTCAACGGCGATCGCGCCGCGCTGGGCAGCGGCAACGGCATCACCATTCGCACGGCTCAGGACGGCTCGATCCGCAACGTGACGATCGATCCGACCGAGGCGTCGTCCAACAACGATCACGGCGCGCTCGTCGCGGCGGCCCGCAACGTCAGCAACGTCACGGTCGAGAACTCGACCTTTGAGTCTAACGACCGCAACCGCGACACCGTCGGCGACGGCGTCCAGGTGACGGCCAATGAAGACATCAGCCAGGTCGTCGTCAGCGGCGTGACCGCCAACAGCAACTATGGCGGCATCCGCGTCGGCGCGGCAGGCCGCCAGATCGCCCAGAACGTCACCGTCGAGAACTGCACGGCCAACGACAACGTCAAGGAGGGCGTGGCGCTCTTTGCCGGGCGCGACCTGATCGACGGCACGGTTGACGGCTGCCGGCTCAACAGCAACGGCATCGGCGTCTACATCGAGGCGGTGCAGCGCGGCACCGGCCTAGAGGTGACGAACAACAAGATCGTCGGTGCCAACGGCACGGGCGTGGGCGTCCAGCTCAAGGCCACCAACACCACGATCACCGGCAACGACATCCGCAACAACGGCACGGGCTTGCTCGTCCACAAGGCCGCGGGCTCTAAGGCGAACAACAACAACATCGCCCGCAACGAGCAGTTCGGCGTGGACGCCAGCGCCTTGGCGCCGGGCGAGGAGTTCGACGCCACCAACAACTGGTGGGGCGAGCCGAGCGGCCCCAAGGCCGCGGATAACCCCGGCGGCATCGGCGATAGAGTCAGCCAGAAGGTCAAGTATCGGCCCTTCTTGGGCGAGCCGGCCGTGGAGACGGCCGCCGACTTCGCCGTCGAGGCGCTCACCGCCGACAAGACCGACGTCAAGGTCGGCGAGTCGGTGACCTTCACCTATCGGGTGAAGAACAACGCCAACGAGGAGGGCGTCCAGACGATCACGGTCGTGATCAAGGACGGCTTGGGCAACGTCGTCAACCAGACGAGCCGGCAGATCACGGTCAACCCGCAGGGCAGCCGCGAGGAGAACTTCAGCTACATGTTCTTGGTCGCGGGCCGCTACACGGTGACCGTGACGGCCAGCCCCGCCGGCAGCACCAAGAGCCTCACGGTCAACGTCGCCGGGGAGGGCGCTTGTCTGCCGTTCGCGCTCGATACCAACAACAACTCCAAGCTCGACGACAGCGAGATCATCGTGGCGATTGACATCTGGGTGCGCAATTCGGATGTTCCGGGCTGCACGCCGCCCAAGAAGATCGGCGACACCGAGATCATCCGGCTCATCGACGCGTGGGTCAAGCAGACGACCCTGACCGCCTTCAGCGGCCGGCTCACCCCGGCCGCTGCGGGCCTGGTTCCCACGGGCTTCGCCGCGCTCGGCTCCACCGTCCGGAGCGTCCGCCCCGGAGAGAGCTTCACCGTCACGGTCTCGCTCGAGGCCAAGGACGGGATCAACGGGCTGCTGCTCAGTCAGACGCTGCCCGCCGGCTGGACGGTCAAGCCTATCGAGACGCAAGGCGCGTATTATAAAGCGAGCGAGACCAAGTGGCTCTGGCTCAGTGCCAAGGGCACGGTCACGCTGCGCTACGAGGTGACCGTCCCGGCCAACGCTCAGCCCGGTCTCTACGTGATCGCCGGGCGGGCCAAGGCGGCCGTTCCCAGCCTCGAGGCGGAGCTGCAGCCCTTGACGGTCGAGGTCCTCGGTGCGCCTGTGGCGCTGGCGGTCAAGAGCGTGACGCTCAGCCAGCGGCCGGTGCGCAACGGCGGCGCGTACTTCGTCGTCGAGGGTGTGGGCATTGCCCAGACGACGGTGCGCGTCTTCAGCCTGACGGGCAAGCTCGTCTACAGCGCTAGCGCGCAGGGCAACGTCGTGCCCTTCCGCGCGGCCTCGGAGCTGGCCAATGGCGTCTATCTCTACGTCGTGACGGTGCAGGGCGCCGATGGCCAGACCCTAACGAGCAAGATCGAGAAGCTCGTCGTGCTGCGATAGGCGAATGTAACCGAAGTTCCCCTCGGGGTCTTGACAACGGCCCCGAGGGGGTTCTATAATTTTATCACCA
>JANXCC010000001.1:0-265 GCA_025060395.1 Candidatus Bipolaricaulota bacterium
TGCGCTTGTTGATCCAGGTGAAAGCCCAGAAGGGAATTCGTCGCCTGCGTGGCAAGGTGCGGTGGGAGGGCAACTTAGATGAGCTGCGCGCTAGCCGCGTATAGGGTGTAAAGAATGATCATCGTAGACACAACAATTCGGATAGATTACTTTCGTGGCACGCAAACGCTACAGACGCTGTGGCTTGATAAAGAGTTGGAGCGCCAACGATTGGGCATTATTCGTCATAACAGGGTGTTCTCATGGAATGGTGGCAGAGCTTCTT
>JANXCC010000001.1:275-370519 GCA_025060395.1 Candidatus Bipolaricaulota bacterium
AAGAAGCGTGGCAGCGGGCGGAGCAAAGCTGCGACGCTTTAGTTTCGTTGCTCGGTCTTCAGCCGGGTGCGAAGATCTTAGATTTGGCGTGCGGGCCGGGGCGCTTTGCGATTCCCTTAGCGAGACGGAGCTTTCGCGTCGTCGGCCTAGATATTTGTGAAATCTATCTTGAGCAAGCGCGCGCCAAAGCCAAAGAGCATGGACTTCAGATCGAATTTGTTCACGGCGACATGCGCGCCATCCCCTTCGAGAGCGAGTTCGACGCTGTGATTAATCTCTTCACGAGCTTCGGGTACTTCGAGCGCGAAGAAGACCATCTCCAAGTCTTGAAAGAAGTGCGCAAGAGCCTCAAGCCCGGCGGTCGCTTTCTGCTAGAACTTCAGAACCGTGACTGGCTTATTAAAAACTTTCGACCACGCAATTGGCAGGAGTATCCGGACTTTTTTGTTTTAGAGGAGAGCAAGATGAACTTTGCGCGCAATCGCATCGAGTCGCGGTGGATTGTGCTCAAGGGTGCAGAGCGCAAAGAGTATAGTCTCTCTTTGCGGGTGTTCACGCTCGCGGAGCTGTTAGGATTGTTTGCCCAAGCTGGTTTGAACGTGCTAGGCTATTATAGTAACTTGCGCGGGGAGCCGTGGAGTTTGGAGGCCCAGCGCTTAGCTCTCCTCGCAGAGCGAGCTTCTTGAGTCCAAGGAAGGAGGTGACGCTATGGAAGAGAAGCCCATCGGCAAGGTGACGCACTTCTTTGGGCGAATCAGCGTAGCTGTGCTTGCCCTCACCGAGCCCCTCAAAGTCGGCGAGACGATTCACATTAAGGGTCACACGACGGATCTGACTCAAAAAGTCGAGTCCATGCAGATGGAGCACAAAGACATTCAAGAAGCCAAGCCCGGAGATCAAGTCGCGATCAAAGTCATCGGGCGCGTGCACGAGCGCGATGTCGTTTACAAAGTGATCTCTTAGGACACCTCGAAGCAAGTCAAGAGAGAGGGGCAAGCTATGGACTTTTTTGAAGTCCTTCGAGAGCGCCATTCGATTCGGGCTTTTTCAGAGCAGCCCATCGAGCCAGAGAAACTACGAGCACTCCTAGAAGCAGCGAATCGTGCACCGTCCGCGGGAAATCTCCAAGCGTACGAGATCTACGTTGTGACACGACCAGCGACGCTGAAGGCGCTCATGCACGCGGCGTTCGAGCAGAAATTCGTCGCGCAAGCGCCGGTCGTGTTCGTCTTTTGTGCGCACCCAGCGCGTTCGGCGAGCTCCTACGGCGAGCGCGGCGCGACGCTCTATTCTGTCCAAGACGCGACTATCGCGTGCGCGTACGCGCAGCTTGCCGCGACGGCCTTAGGGCTGGGGAGCGTCTGGGTAGGGGCATTCGACGAAGACGCCGTGCGAAGAGCGCTCGGCATAGGGAAGGAGCTCGTGCCCATCGCACTATTGCCCATCGGGTACGCTGCTGAGAGCCCGGAGATTACGCCACGACGGGCGCTGGACGACTTAGTACACTATATCACTTAAGTATGGAGCGAGAAGCAAGCGGGCGGCTGCGACCACTGGATCTTAGACGAGACTTCGAGGAGTTGAGCAGGCTCATCGAGATCGCGTTTGCCGAAGATTTTCAGCGCATGGACGTGCAGTTCTAAGAAGAGTTGCGAGCTATTAGAAGGCTTGTGCCATGGGTCTTGCTCCTTGGGCGCTTGAGCAAGTTCTTCCGTGAGCTAATAGGCGGCTATGTCTGAGAAGATCAGGGTCACATTGTGGGTTCCGTGGTAGTGCAACCCCAAGGGTTGGAGCGGCGCAAGTGGTACATCAACGTCGTTGCGCCCCATCCTGACTATCGCCGGAAAGGAATTGCCCGTCGGTTAATGGAAGCTGCGATTGAGCATATTCGCCAACGCGGTGGAGAGCTGGCGCTCCTGAACGTCCGCGCTGATAATGTCCCAGCGTATCTGCTCTATCGGCGTTTGGGCTTTATAGAATTTGATAGCGTGACGCAGCTCCGGCTCAAAGCAATGCCCTTATTTGTGGAAGTCGAACACCGCAGTCCGAACCAGGTTAGTGGCGTTCAAGAGACCTTCAAGAAGATCGCTGAAACGCAATCAGTTGCGGCAGAGGCAGCGCTCACATCGAACTATACGATTCGGCGGATGGGGCTTGGTGAGTGGCAGGCACGCTATGAGCTTGCAAAGGAAGCTATATCTCCTGAAGCTCAAGCGTTTAATCCTCCAAGCGAGCGGGAGTTTCGTATATCGCTCTGGATGCGCGCCTTGAGCCCTTTCTTCAGTCTTCTGCAAAGGGTAAGAGTCATCGGTGGGCAGTCGAGCATGAAGGAAGAGCGGTATGGTTTTGTTGAGATCAGCACGTTTCACCAGATGGGGCTTAAGCTTAAATAAAGACTGTGTCAGGAGGTGAAGTATGCCCAAGAAGAAGAGAGTTGCGCAGACCGGACAGGCAGAATGGCTCCTCAAGGCGATGGAGCTGGCCTTTCAGAAGAAGAGGGGACTGTGGGCGCACTCGATGCTCGACACTTTAGAGGGGATCACGGCAGAGCAAGCAACATGGAAGCCCGACAAGAAAGGCGTGCACTCGATCTGGGAGATCGTCCATCATGCAACGTACTGGAAGGACTTTCTAGTGCAACGGCTCGAGGGCAGCACCGCAAAGTTCTCCGACGAAGAGAGCTGGGCGCTCAAGGAGACGACAGAAGAAGCGTGGGCTCAAGCTGTAGTGCGCCTCAAGCGCACCCACACTAAGCTGATACGACGCTTGCGGGAGAAGAAGCTTGATCTAAACAAGCCCTTCCCCGGTGAGAAGATGACCATGGGCGAGGCGCTCTTTGGGGTGCTCGCTCACGATCTCTATCACACAGGGCAGATCGTGCTCTTGCGTCAGATGCAGGGAATCGAACCATAAGCTTGAGAGGTGATCATTATGTTGAAACGGCTTATCGTGCTAGCGTGCTTGCTGCTCGCCCTCGCCCTCAGCCCAGCGACAACCTATGCAGAGTTTACCTTGGTGAAGTTCGTCGGGATTGCCCGATCGTTTCAGCAACTGATCGGTGGCAGCTCGTGGCTCGTGCGCCTCGAGAGAGTGATCTCAGGCCCACAGCCATGCGCACAAGAAATAAGAGTCGTGACGTGGACGTCGGCGGCACCGCCCGTTGCCTGGGGCTATACTGGCTATACTGATCCAGAGATCAAGCCCAACGATAGAGTTCAAGTCTACGGGCGCTATGTAACGGACGGAGAAAGCTGCTTCGTAACGTTAGAGTGGTCTGCCGAGCAGAGCCCGTCGCTCTACTTTATTAGACTGCCGATAGAGGTCGTCTCTGCCGAGATCGCGCTCTTACCAGCGGCGCCGACGACTAATGATGAGATCACCCTCACCGTGCGGGCGACGTTCTCCAAAGAGTTCGGCAACGAGTGCTTCGCGGCGGCTCAGCTCTCGGACGTGAAGCGCGAGGACAATAAATTTATAGTCACGGCGTGGGAGATTTGGCCCGAGATTGTGTGTATTCTGGTATATAGGCCGACGCGAACCGGCCAGCGCGTCTACTCGCTGGGCAAGCTCCCGGCTGGAACGTATACCGTCGAACTTCAAGACTTCACCAGGGTAGTCACAAGCGTGACGTTCACCGTGACGCAAGGGGGACAGTTGTCCATTGAGCAGGCCTTGGACGAAAATAATAACAACAGAATTGATGACCCGGAGTTCATTAGAGCGATTAATTTATGGATTCGCCAGGAGCCAGTCCCTGGAACTGACGGGCAAGTCATCACTGATGCTGTGATCATTCGACTGTTGAATCTTTGGATCAAGGGTGAGATCATTCGCTAGACGCGGGGTCTATATTCTGGTCATCGAAGCGCACGGCCAGACGCACGTCGGTCGTTTAGGGCCACAGAGCTTTGATGGGATTTATCTCTATGTTGGCTCGGCGCTGGGGCCTAGGGGTTTTCAGCGAGTCGAGCGCCATCGCGCCGTCGCACAAGGGCGCAACACGACTCGACGTTGGCATATTGATTATCTTCTTGGGATAGGGCAGCTCAAGGGCGCTCTGCTCTTTGAGACTTCTGAGAAAGCGATGGAGTGCGCTCTGGCTGAGGCGCTCGCGCGCGTTGCTCAGCCAGTGATAGCGGGCTTTGGCGCCAGCGACTGTCGCTGCCAGACGCATCTCTTTCGTCTATGAGGGTGCTCATTATCGGAGTTGGGAACGAATATCGTCACGACGACGGGGTAGGGCTGGTTGTTGCTCGCGCGCTGCGCGAAAAGAATCTCGATGGCCTAGAAATTCTCGAGATGAGCGGCGAGGGCGCTGCGCTTATCGAAGCTTTTCAGAACGCCGAGCGCGTCATTGTAGTAGACGCGGTCTGCTCTGGGGCGACGCCAGGGACAATCTTTCGCTTCGAGGCGCATCATCAGCAAATTCCAACAAAATTCTTTCGCTATTCGACGCACAATTTCGGCCTCGCTGAAGCAATTGAGCTGGCGCGATCTTTAGGACAGCTCCCAAAAGAGCTGATCGTCTACGGCATTGAGGGGAAGGATTTTTCGCTTGGGGAAGGGCTCTCAGTGGAGGTGGCGCACGCGGCGCACGAAGTCGTTCACCGGATTGAGAAAGAACTGATGAGCGGGCGCTCCCATCTCCAGTAGACAAAGAGCCGAAGCACCAACGGCCAAATCCCAACTAGTCCGAGCAATACTACCAACGCAAACAAATGAGTTTCTTGCCACACCCACCACGCTAACCCGATAGCGAGAAGCGGGCTTAGAACAGCCACAAGATTACCCATGCCGAAATTGACGGGGTATGTTTGATAAAAAATCTGATAAACGACTTCTTTCTCACGCTCAGCGTAACATACACGGTGGTACTTCTTCGGGATAAGCCCCCACAAAGCACTCACCATCAAATCATCAGGATATTCAATATCATTCCCACACCGATCACAAGGTATGTAAACTCGCTCCATAGCGGTTGAATTATATCTTTCCTTCACCGGCAGAGTCAAATTGATCGAGCCGAGCCTCACCCTGACGTAGATCATTGCATCGCGCTTTGAAAAAGAGTATCCTTAATGGGGACTGAAAGAGTCCTCGATAGGCATGTTCCTCACGCGGCGGAGCGACTACGGACTGCAAGCGATCTTGGCTCTAGCCAAGAGTTCGGGCTTTGTCTCGGCAAAACAGATTGCTCAAGAGCATAATCTGCCCATCGCGTTCGTCAAGAAGCTTTTGCAAAAGCTCTGCCGTGCGGGCTTGGTGAAGGCAAGCGTAGGGAAGCAGGGCGGCTATGCGCTGGCGCGGCCTCCAGAAATGATCTCGATGCGTGAGATTCTGGAAGCACTCGAAGGGAATCTAGCGCCGGTCTCGTGCCTGACTCTAGATCACCAGTGCAAGCTCTCCAATGGCTGCATGACGAAGCGCGCATGGATCCAGATAGACCAAAAACTCCACGAAGCGCTGGAGTCAATCTCGCTGAGGGACATCTTATGACGACGTGTCCTGAGAAGGCTCAGGCGACCAAAGAAAAGCCCGCAACAGGCGCGATCGTGCTCGTGGGCGCCCCGAATGTCGGCAAGAGCTTGCTCTTTCATCGTCTGACCGGGACATACGCTACGGTCTCGAATTACCCCGGCACGACGATTGAGGTCGCGCATGGGGTTGTGGACCTCTCCCTTTTAGGAAAGGGGCTGGGGGATAGGTCTTATGAATTGCTCGACACCCCTGGCCTGCGCTCGCTGCTGCCCATCACCGAAGAAGAGCAGATTACAAAAGAGATTTTATTGCGCGACGACGTCGCGGTGATCGTGCACGTTGTTGACGCTAAGGACTTAGAGCGTTCGCTCGCCCTGACACTTCAGTTAATGGAGCTAGGCCCGCCGGTCGTGCTCGTCCTCAATATGATCGATGAGGCCACTAAGATAGGGCTTGAGGTAGACAGTCATGCTCTGGCAGAGAAGCTCGGCATCCCCGTTGTGGTGGCGAGCGCACTGCAGAACCGCGGGATCTCTGAACTGAAAGATATTCTCGCTCGTGTCCTCCCGCTTGCTCCCAGGCCCCGGCGTCCGCGTGTCTTCACCCTCGATGATATTATAGAAACGCATCGGCGTGCCCGCGCTCTCGCTTCTGAAGTGTTACGCCATACCCAAACGACCTCGCGCTTCTGGAGCGAGCGCCTAAGTCAGCTCACTCTCAATCCCTTCACGGGTGGGATCATGCTTGCCCTTGTGCTGTGGGGGCTTTATGAGTTCGTGGGGGTCTTCGGCGCTCAGATCGCCGTCGGCTTTCTCGAGAACACTGTCTTTGGTGAGTATATTAATCCGTGGGTGACGCAGCTCGTTCAGACACTCTTGCCCTGGGCATGGGCACACGACTTGCTCGTCGGCGAGTACGGGATCATCACGCTGGGGCTGCGCTACGCCATAGCTATTATTCTGCCCATCGTGACCACGTTCTTCCTCGCGTTTGCGCTCATTGAAGATTCTGGGTATCTACCAAGGCTGGCCATGCTCATCGACAGGCTGTTTAAGGGTATTGGGCTGAGCGGACGCGCCGTCATTCCCATTGTATTGGGCTTTGGCTGCGATACGATGGCAACGCTTGTGACGCGCACGCTCGAAACACGTCGCGAGAAGCTCATCGCGACATTGCTCTTAGCACTAGCGATCCCATGCTCAGCGCAGCTCGGCGTGATCTTGGGTCTGTTAGCGGGGAACTCTCTAGCTGTGGGGATCTGGGCAGGAGTTATTGCACTTAATTTCTTAGTCATTGGATATTTGACGGCGAAGCTCTTGCCTGGAGAGCGCTCGCTTTTTTATATAGAGATTCCGCCGTTGCGCTGGCCCTCGCTCAGTAATGTGCTTGTGAAGACCTACGTACGCGTTCGCTGGTATCTCGGGGAGATTGTGCCGTTCTTTCTCATTGCGAGCGTCGTCATCTGGATGGGGCAGATCATAGGTATTTTTGATGTTTTGGTCAACGCGCTCGCCGTCGTCGTGGGAGCGATTGGGCTACCTAAAGAGACGGCTGTAGCGTTTCTATTTGGCTTTTTCAGAAGAGACTATGGTGCTGCTGGACTCTATGATCTGCACAACGCTGGAGCGTTGAGCGGTGTTACGCTCGTCGTCGCGTCAGTGACGCTAACGCTCTTTGTGCCATGCATTGCACAGTTTATGATCACAGCCAAAGAGCGCGGCTGGAAGACAGCCATCGCGATGGCAGGGTTTATCTTCCCGTATGCGTTCTTTGTGGGGTGGGTCGTGAATCTTGTCTTGACGACGCTTGGGGTGCGGCTATGAAGTGCACGCTCTGCGGGTTTGAGTTCTCTGAAGCCGATGCGAGGCGTCCGTGTGCAAGCTGCCCTTTGGGTGCGAAGTGCGATCTCGTTTGCTGCCCCAACTGTGGCTATCAAGCTCCAAGAGAACCTCATTGGCTCAGCCGGCTGCGCCACTGGCGACGTCGCAACGGTATATACGAAGGGACGCTTGCGGCACTGCAGTCCGGCGCGGTGAGCGAGATCATCGCCCTGCGCCCGCGCGATGAAAGGATTTTGCACAAGCTGACGGCGCTGGGGTTGCTGCCAGGCGTGCGGGTGCGCGTGCTCAGAAGATTCCCAACTTATCTAATAGAGATAGGGCATGCCCAGATTGCTCTTGATAGAGAGCTTGCGTCGGCAATCCTCGTTCGCCCAGTAGAAAGATCATGAAGAGCGTCTACCATCTGCACTTGACAGACGAACAGATCGAAGGGGCGAAGATCGCGCTCCTGCCCGGCGATCCTGCTCGTGTCGAGAAGATCGCCAAGACAGCACCGCTAGAGCATGCGCGCTTTCTCGCGTCGAAGCGCGAGTTCACCACATGGCTCAGCTATATTGGGCAGACACCGGTGCTCACGACTTCAACGGGGATCGGTGGGCCATCGACTTCGATTGCCGTCGAAGAGCTAGCGCAGCTTGGTGTGAGAATCTTCCTTCGTGTCGGGACGACGGGGGCAATTCAGCCCTCTATCAATATTGGCGACGTCGTCATCACGACCGGAGCTGTACGGCTCGACGGCGCGTCGACGCACTATGCGCCGATTGAGTACCCGGCCGTCGCCGACTACGAGATCGTGCGGGCGCTTCTTCAAGCTGCGCAAACTCTTCAGATCCCCTATCACGTCGGGATCACGTGCTCATCGGACACGTTCTATCCGGGGCAAGAGCGCTATGACACGTTCAGCGGATATGTCCCCAGGCACTTGCGAGGCTCGCTGGAAGAATGGCAGCGACTGAACGTCTTAAATTACGAGATGGAGGCCGCGACGCTCTTTGTGATGTGCAGCGCGTTGGGGCTACGAGCGGGCTGTGTCGCGGGCGTAGCGGCGCAGCGCACGCGCAGCGAATCCGTCGCGCTCGATCAGCTCCAGCTGAGCGAAGAGAACGCCATAAGAGTTGCGACGAAAGCCGTGGAGATACTCACGCAGTCTTAGGGACGCTACGGTACTGAAGCGTCAAGGCTGCGCTTAGGGAGAAGCTACGCGGGCCAGTAGCCTCCATGCTATGGCTAAGGCCGCTATAGCGACGAATGCCAGCCCGTTGAAAGTCCAGATCTGAATGGCTTCTTTCTTGAGATAATACGACCAGATGGTGGGTATAATAAAGAGAAAAACTGCCACGCTCATCAAGGCCAAGACGAGTGTAGCACGCCTAGCCTTGCCCCATGCATCTTGGGAGATAGCCTCAGCAACTTGAATTGCTAATACTACCACGCCAAGAATCAATAAGACGCTTGTCAGTATCTGACGCATCCGAATCCCTCCCTTCGTTCTTGCTGGCAAGCAGTATAGTGTTGAGTACCCCCCTGAGTCAAGACTCCTTGAAAGCCGAGGCAACCTCACGCAGCCGCCGCGCAAACTCCGTCTGCAAGAATCTCTCCGGATCGCCCAGAGCGTCTTCGAGCTCTTCGTCGAAGGGCAGCTCCCCAATCACGCGAACACCTAAAGATAAGCGCACTCTATCGCTTGGCCTTCTCATGTTCTCAATAACTCCAAGAATAGGGATGCTCAGCTCGCTCAAGAGCGCAATAAGCCTGCTCACCGTCTCGTAAGCAACACGCGACGGCGTCGTCACGACAAGAAAACTTGGGTTCTTCAGCAATCGAATCGCGTCGAGCGTGGTGTCCCCCATCCCTGGCGGCATGTCCACGATTAGAAAATCTAGCTCCCCCCAGCGCGTGATCGCTAGAAGCTCTATCAGCGCATTCGTGAGATCCGGCCCGCGCAACGGCGCGGGGTTCTTTCTCGTGTAAAACACAAGCGACATAAATTCAATCCCGTGCACTTTTGGCGGGACGATCCCGCGTTCTTCAGTGGGCTGAATCTCTTCTGAGAGCCCTAAGATCACGTGCGTCGAGGGGCCATAGAAATCTAAATCTAAAAGCCCAACTTTATAGCCCATCTTGGAGAGCACGAGCGCCAACCCCGTCGCCACGGTGCTCTTGCCCACCCCGCCCTTGCCCGCCGCAACAGCGATAATCTTTTTGATGCTCTTTAGGCGCTCTGCAATGATCGCAAGGCGCGGGTCCATTTCACTCCTCCCCCTTTAGAGAAGCCAGCCAGACCCCACGTCCAGCAATGACTTCAAAATCGGGGCTGCGACAGCTCGGACATCGCACATACGCATGCGCGATCTCTGGAACGAAGTGAATCGCTTCAGCAATCTCTGGGGCGAAATGTTCAGTCTCGAAAGCCCATTCGTGGTGACACGCGCGACAGCGGAACCGCGCTCGCTCGGTCTCAAGGACGACTTTCGCGTGACGCACGAGAGCATCTTCTTGAGCGAGGATCTGCTCCAGCGCAAATTCGAAGACGGTGCGCTCGATCTGCTGTAACTCGCCCAACTTCACTGTGATCTCCGTAATACGTCGGAGCTTTTTCTCACGCGCAGCCCTCTTCGCCGTAGCTATAACAGCCTCTGCTAATGCCCACTCGTGCACGAAAGCCAGTGTAATCAATTGACAACACGACCGTCAAATTTCTAATATTGAGGGAAGGTGATGCATCATGCTCAAAGCCTATGTGTTGCTGAAGTTTCACAAGGACCCTAGGCAAGCTTTCCCTATCCAAGATATTCTCAAGGAACTGAGGTTGATCCAAGGGGTGAAGGAAGCCCACGCACTCTTTGGCGATATTGACGGCATTGCCTTGGTCGAGGCCCAGACCCCTCAGCTGCTGACAGCAATTGTCCAGCAGATGAGCAGCGTCCCCGGCATCGAGCGTACCGACACACGAATTGTTGTGCCATAGATAGTTTCCGGCTTCCAAGTTCGAAAGCTTCAGGTGCGAGGGCTTGGAGCAAGCCAGCGGGCTACTTGCTCCTCAACCCGTTGAATCAGTTTGGGGAGGGCATGCGCAACGGCGGGGCTGAGCTCTCCCCCGATAGTGTAGGGGTCTTCGACTTCTATTGCAAAGATCTGAATCTCTTTTGGAAAATCTAATTGAAGCGCTTGAGCTGCAGCGATCAGCTCTGGTAAGCCTGCATAATGGGGAGACGGAGCAAGCACTGCGCCCAAATCAGCAGGGCTCAGCTCAACGATCGTTCCTGGGGGGCTTTTCCCTGTTTTCACAGCATCAATGATAATGGCTCTCTCATACCCAATGAGACACTCGAGCAAGGCCATCCCAGAGAGCGCGCTCTCGACGACGTCGGCTCTCTCTTGGAGACGCTCTTTGAGCACCCGCGTCGCAAGGATACCGACCGCGTCGTCGCTCAAGAGTTCATTGCCTAGGCCAAGAACGAGAATCTTTGCAGAACTTGTCACTCGCGAGATTGTACTTGCTCCGTTAGATAATTCTCGATTCCCATCTGGTTGATCTGGTCGAGCTGCGCCTCAAGCCAATCGACGTGATGCTCTTCGTCTGAGAGAATAGACTCTAATAGCGCTCGCGTCCCATTGTCCCCGACTTCGACGGCCAGAGCGATTCCCTCGTTATAGGCCTTGATGGCCATATACTCAGCGGCCAGGTCGCTCTCGAACTGCGCTTTGACGTCCGAACCGATCTTGATCTCGTTAAGCTTACTGACGATGGGCATCCCCTCAAGAAAAAGAATACGCTCGATCAGCTTCTCGGCGTGCTTCATCTCGGTGATCGCGCGCTTCTCTATCGCCTCATGAAGGCGTTCATATCCCCAGTTGGCACACATCTCCGAGTGCACCATATACTGATTGATCGCGGTCAACTCGTCCGCAAGCAACGCGTTGAGGCGATCAATGATCTTCTTGTTTCCCTTCATGGTTCCTCCCTTGGCATTATGGTGCAACGCATTATAAAGCAAGCCCCTATTCGAGACAACTGTAATATAACTTAGGGGCTTGCGAGCCGAGCGGCTTCAATCGCGTCGAATCTCGCGCACAAGATTTCTGTGGTTATCATAGACCCGCACGATCAAGGGCATCTGCCCTGGCAGGGCGTGCGTCGCGCAGCCATGACAGGGGTCGTAGGCCCTGAAGGCTATTTCAACGAGATTGAGGATCCCGTCGTCGATCTTGCCGCCCCTGATGACCCCCCGGGCCGCTTTGTCCACGGACATCGCGATCCGCGCTGCGTTGTTCTGCGTCGCTACAATGAGATTCGCTTTCGTGATGATGCCCCTCTCATCGGTCTGATAGTGATGGATGAGCGTCCCCCTAGGAGCTTCAACGACGCCGATGCCCTCCTTGGGGGTTGCTGTGGGGATCGTGCGCACGTTGGGGCTGGTGATCTCCGGGTCGTTGGCTAACTCTTGCATGCGTTCGGCAGCATAGAGCAATTCAATCAATCGTGCCCAGTGATTCGCGAGCGTATGATGGACAGGCTTGCCGCCCAGGGTCTTATAGAACTCTTTATACGCTTCTTGGGCTTTGGGCGTGGCCATGCCCTCGGCAGCGTTGAGTCGCGCCAAGGGCGCCACGGCGTAAACGCCGCTCTCTGGGCCGTCAACAAAGCCCTTCCAGCCGACGTCTTTTAAGTAACAGAACTTAATGTAGCTCCAGGGCTCGACGTGCTCAGCAATATGATTAAGATAGTCTTGGACTTTAAACTGTAAGAACTCTTTGCCGTTAGGGTCGACGACACGGAGCTGTCCGTCGTAGAAATTCACTCGGTTCTGGTCGTCCACCAAGCCCATGTAGTACGTCTTATGGGTATAGGTCTCGGACGTGATCGTCTCGACGTACTGTTTATTTTTGAGCACGACGTCTTGGAAGATCTCTAAACAGAACAGCCCGAACTTGACGGCGCGCTCCGCACCGGCGATAAATTGCTCTTGGTCTTGAGGGGTAAGAGCTTTGGAGATGCCCCCAGGCAGCCCGAAGACCGGGTGGATCACTTTTCCGCCGGCCAGCGAGATCAAGTCTCGTAGCTGCTTGCGTACACTGATCACTTCGCGCCCGATCTCTAAGCCGACTTTGCTCAGCACGCCCAAGATATTGCGCTGGGCTTTGGGGGCTGTTGGGCCGACGACGAAATCCGGCCCCCCTAAGAAGAAGAAGTGCAGCGCGTGGTCTTCGACAACGAAAGCACTATATACTAACTCACGGATCTTCTTCGCGGCCGAGGGCGGCTCGACTTTATAGAGATCATCTAAGGCTTTGGTCGCAGCCATGTGGTGGGCCGTGGGGCAGACACCGCAGATCCGTGACGTGATTTGGGGCATATCTTCTGCAGGGCGCCCGACAACAAACTTTTCAAAACCGCGCAGCTCCGGCACCTGAAAGAATGCCTTCTCGACGTTGCCCGTGGCATCCAAGAAGATATCGATCTTGCCGTGGCCTTCTAATCTCGTGATGGGATCGATGACGACTTCGCGGGTCATGCCTGGGCACCTCCTGACTTCTTCACTCGACGATGCAAGAGCGACGCGGGGAGACTATAACGGTAGAACGTCCCTACCGGATCGACAATCTGCTCCATCAACCTTGCTATCTCCTTCTCGTCTTCAGCGTCGATTAGCGAAGCGATAGCAGAGAGCGCTTTCGCGCCGTAGTCCTTCACGCGGCTCGTCGGGCCTAAGCACCCTGTACAGGGCATGTTTGCGCTCACGCACGGCGCGCCGCAGCCGGAGCGCGTCGCTGGCCCTAAGCACAAAAGACCTTGAGCGAGCAAGCACTTCTGTGAATCTATCTGAATCTGATGAGGGCGCTTCAGCTCTGTGAGGGCTAATTTGTCGGGCTTGGTCGGCTTGCGCGGACACTCTTCACAGAGGGCCTTATCGGGCGCAAGGACTGTACCCTTAGGAGGAAGCTTCCCCTCTAAGATCGCCGCAACGGCGTTGGCGATCAGCTTGACTGGGGGCGGACATCCTGGCAAGTAATAATCGACTTCGACAGTCTGATCGAGCGTTCTCACCGAATCCCGAAACGACGGGAGCGTCAGCGCGTAGCCATTGGAGCCGAGCTGCAGTCGCTCTTGCGGGACGACCCCTTCGGGGTTGGTGACGCTCGGCGCTTCTTTGTAGACATAGTCGAAGATCGCCTGGCGATCCCAGAGATTGGCAAGACCGGGCACGCCTCCTAAGTGTGAGCAACTCCCGAACGCGATCAAAAGTTTGGATTTCTTGCGCAGGAGTTCGGCCATCTCTTCTTGCTCAGAAGTCCTGATAGCGCCGTTGACGAAGCACGCTGCGAGTTCCCCGTCCTTCATGGCTTCAACGTCAGCGCGCTTAAAGTCAAGCGCCACCGGCCAGAAGGCGATCTCGACAGCCTCGACAATTTTTAAGATATCTTCAGCAAGATCGACAACAGCTTCTTCGCAGCCCCCGCACGAGGCGCACCAGTAGAACCCGACTTTGGGCTTGCTCATCGCGCACCTCCTCGGACGGCAATAACTTCGAACTCCTTCGCCAGCAGCCGGTGAGGCTGTGAGGGGCGCTCGAGTTGCAGCGGCCCGAGCTTGCGGATCTGCTCAGCCATCTCGTTCATCACCTTCTGCACGCGATCCCCTTCCGAAGCTGAGATCCATTCGAGCCGGACGCGCTCCGGCTCAATCCCCATCTCGGTTAAGACGCGCTTGAGCAATATGTATCGTCGCAAGGCCTTATAATTGCCCGCTTGATAGTGGCAATCCCCAGGGTGGCAGCCCCCGATCAAGACCCCGTCGGCCCCATCAGCCAAAGCCTTGAGCACAAACTGCGGGTCTATTCTCCCTGAGCACATCACGCGAACGATGCGCGCGTTGGGCGCGTAGGTCATCCGCGAGATGCCCGCCAAATCTGCAGCTGTGTACGTGCACCAGGTACAGAAGAACGCCACGATCCTCGGCTCCCACTGCTCAGACATAGCTCAACACCCCTTCGATCTCTTGGAAGATCTGTTCGTCGGTGAACAAGTGTTGCTGGACTGCACCCGAGGGACATGCCGCCACACAGGTGCCGCAGCCCTTGCATAGGGCTTCGTTGATCACCGCGACGCCCTTGGTGCTATGGAAGCTGATCGCGCTAAACGGACACAAGGGGATGCACGTCTTGCATCCGGAGCAGAGTTCTTCTTGGATGAACGCCGTGTTAGGCTCTAGCTCGACGAAGCCGCGGTCGATCAGCGAGAGCACTTCGGCAGCAGCGGCGCCCGCTTGCGCGACCGTGTCTTGAATGTCTTTGGGGCCTTGACACGCCCCGGCGATGAAGATCCCGTCAGCAAAGGTCTGCACGGGCGCGAGCTTAGGATGGCGCTCCAGGAAGAAGCCGCCCGTCCCGCACGAGATATGGAACTTCCGGCGGACTTCGTCGGCATCAGCTTGGGGCTCCAAGCCCACCGCGAGCACGACCATGTCAACGGGAATGCGCCGGATGACGCCGATGAGCGTGTCTTCAGCTCTAATAACGAGCTTGCCCTCTTCGTCCGGGGTCATGGCGTGATCGGTCACTTCGGCGACCCGCCCACGGATGAAGTGAATCCCCTCCTCGAGCATTCGGTCGTAGAACTCTTCGTAGGCCTTGCCCGGCACGCGCATGTCGATGTAGAAGTTATAGACTTCAGCACCAGTACGCTCTTTGATCAAGTGTGCGAGCTTGAGCGAATAGAGGCAGCAGACGCGCGAGCAGTAGGAGTTATAGTTTCGGTCGCGCGAGCCCACACAGTGGATGATCCCGACGGCTTTGGGCTTTCGGCCGTCGCGCAGACGAATCTCACCACCGGTTGGCCCAGACGCATTAGTCATGCGCTCGACTTCGAGAGCCGTGTAGACGTTGGGGTATTTCCCGTAGCCATACCGCGGGATTCTCCGCGCGTCGAAGGGCTTGAACCCCGTCGCTATGATAATGGAGCCGACGACGATCTCTTGGAATTGGTCCTTCATCTCATAGTCGATCGCTTTCGCTTCACAGACTGTGGCGCAGAGCCGGCAGTCGCAGCAGATGCCGCAGTCGAGGCAGCGCTTCGCTTCCGCGATCGCTTGCTCTTGCGTATAGCCGGTATGCACTTCATCGAACGTTCGCCGTCGAGCCAGCTCAATGCACGGCATAGGGATCTGCCGTTGCATGGTGACTCCACTAGTGTCGACGGTGTACGTAGGCTTAAACGGCCCTTCGAGCTCGCGGCCTACGCGCATATCTAATTTGTTGAGATAGCGATCTATGGAGATCGCGGCCTTTCGACCGGCGTACATCGCGTTGACGATGACATCGGGTCCAGTGACGCAGTCGCCGCCGGCGAAGACCCCCGGAACGTTCGTCTCTAAAGTCATCTCGTCGACTTTGAAGGTGCCCCACTTGGTTGTTTCTAAACCAAGCTTGTCACCGAGAGATTTAATATCGGGCACCTGACCGATCGTCGCGATGATCGCATCGCAGGGGAGGACGAACTCCGAGCCGGGGATCGGCTCTGGGGCAGGGCGCCCCGAAGCATCAGGCTTGCCGAGCTTCATCTTCAAGCACTCCAGCGCCGTCACGCCCGTCTCTTTATTCCCTAAGATCGTCTTGGGAGCGGCCAAGAAGATCATCTTGACGCCCTCTTCTTCGGCGGCTTCGACTTCCTTGGGATCGGCGGGCATCTCGGCGCGCGTGCGCCGATAGACGATCGTCACTTCTTCTGCTCCGCAGCGGAGCGCCGTGCGCGCCGCGTCGATGGCCGAGTTGCCCCCGCCGATCACCAAGACTTTCTTGCCAAGATTGAATGGGCCTTCAAGATTGACTCTTCTTAAGAACTCAATGCCGCCCCAGACGTTGGGTAAGTCTTCGCCAGGGACGTTGAGCTTGCGCTCAACATGCGCCCCGATCGCGATAAAGACGGCGGAGTATTGCTTGCGCAACTCTTCGAGAGTGACGGCCTTCCCAACGGGGGTGTTGGTCTTGATCTCGATCCCGATCTCTTTCAGTCTATTGATCTCTTGTGTGATGACATCCCGTGGGAGCCGGAAGGCGGGAATCCCCACGGAGAGCATGCCGCCGGGGACAGGCTGCGCTTCGTAGATGACGGGCCAGTAGCCCCGCTGTCTCAGTTCATAGGCGCACATCAGCCCGGCAGGGCCGGAGCCGACAATCGCTATTCTCTCTGCACGATTGACTTTAGGCTGCGGGAGCTTATAGTCTGGGAAGAGATCGGTCACAAAGCGCTTCAACGCCGGAATATTGAGCGGCTCGTCTACGTTAGCTCGCGTGCAATTGACCGTACACGGATGGGTGCAGACGCGCCCGCAGATCGCGGGCAAGGGGTTGTCTCGCAAGATCACGTCGAGGGCTTCTCTGAACTTCCCGTGCGCAATGAGGGTGATATAGCCTTGAGCGTTCTGGTGGATGGGACACGCAGCTTGACAAGGGGGAGTGCCTCGGCGTGAGATAGTGAATGCGCTAGGCACGGCTTGCGGGAAGGGTCTGTAGATAGCTTTGCGCATCCCCAGCCCCTCATCGAACTCCGAGGGCACGCTCACCGGACAGACTTCTGCACAGAGCCCGCAGCCGGTGCACGTGTCTTCGTTGACGTAGCGTGCCTTGCGGCGAATCTTGACTTTGAAGTTTCTCAGATCATACGGTTCGACGGACTCGACTTCAGAGTACGTCAACAGCTCGATATTGGGGTGAGCACGGACTTGGGTCATCTTCGGGGTTAAGATACATGCGGCGCAGTCGAGTGTGGGGAAGCACTTGTCAAATTGCGCCATGTGCCCCCCGATCGTTGGCTCGCGCTCGACGAGATAGACTTTCTTTCCCGCGTCGGCGATCTTGAGCGCGGCTTCAATGCCTGCGATCCCGCCACCGACGATCAAGACATGGGGATGGACGGGCACGCGCTTCTTCTCCAAGGGCTCATGGAAGGCGACACGGCGCACTGCCGCGGCGATAAGCGCTTTGGCTTTTTCGGTCGCTTTCTGTCCGTCGGCGGTCACCCAGCTGACATGCTCACGAATGTTGGCCATCTGGAAGAAGAACGGGTTCTGCCCGCCTTCGGCCGTGGCCCTGCGAAACGTCGCCTCGTGCATCAGGGGCGAGCATGAGGCGACCACGACCCTGTTGACCTTGCCCTCGCGCAGGTCTTGTTGGATCAACTCTTGCCCCGGATCCGAACACATGAACTTGTACTCACGAGCGACGGTGACAAACGGCAGCGTCTTGGCAAACTCGACGACCTCAGGGATGTTGACTTTAGCCGCGATGTTGACGCCGCAGTGACAGACGTAGACGCCGATCTTGGGCGCGCCGTTGGTCTCAGGCATGGAGCCGCGCACCTCCTCTTGCAAGGGTGAAGGGGACTAAGAGCCGATGCATGCCGAGCTGGCGTTCCGGCACCCCAAGGGCAAGCCCTAACAGCTGGGTGAAGTAGACGACCGGGATCTCGACCCGCTCTTGGAATTGCCGGCTCATCTTATCTTGGTAGCACTCTAGGTTAAACTGACAGAGCGGGCAGGCCGTGGCCACAACATGAGCGCCGCGTTTGAGCGCTTCCTTTAGCAAGATATAACTGAGCGGTACGCCGACATCAGGGAGCGTTCCCATCAAGCTGCCGCCACAGCAACGCGTCTTCAAGGGCCAGTCGACGGTTTCAGCCCCCAACGCCCGCATCAGGTGATCCATGGTCTTGGGGTTGACTTGGTCATCGAACGCCGCGTAGGGGCGCACGATCTGGCAGCCGTAATAGCATGCGACCTTAAGACCGCGCAGGGGCCGTTGGACCTTGCTTGAGATCTGGGGTATCCCGATCTCATTCACAAGGATATCCAAGGGATGGCGCACGTGCACCGTGCGCGCGTAGCTCAAGCGCGCTGCTTGCAGAGCGCCGTCTATCGTGCGGCTCACTTCGGAGTACTCTTCCATATAGTGTTGGGTCTTAGAGAGCACAAGATAACATCCGCTGCATGGGGCTATGAGCGTTGGGCTTCCATCCTGGCCTTGGCGTTCAGCCAAAGCTAGGTTCCGCGCTGCCAGGGCAAACGATTTCATCTCGTCTACGGCCATGTACGCCGTGGCGCCGCAGCAGTTCCAGTCTTCAAGCTCTTCGAGCTCGATGTTGAGCGCGTGGAAGGAAGCAAGCACCGATTCCTCATAGGCGCGATTAGTGCCCTTGAGCGAGCACCCCGGATAGTAGAGATACTTCATCTGTAGGCCACCTCCCGGCGCACCTCGCGTGCGAGCTTATCGATGAACGCTGTCGCTTTGGCGGCGTCGACCGCGCGCAGGAGTTGCTCGATCTGCTGGCGGTTCTTGACCGATTCAGCCCGCAAACTGAATCGCCCCTTCCGCAAGAGCCTCCACCCTAACAGAGCTTGGCTGAGGATCTGCACGGGATTGGTCTTGGCATAGAGTCTGAGCACCAGGAGGCTCTCAGTGCTGCGCCCGCGCTTGCGCACTGCCTCAAAGAACTCGCGGGCAAGCACCGCCACGGGAAAGCGCTTGGGATCAACCCCTTCTTGGATGGCGCGCTGCTTCAGCTCGGCCATGAAATCCGTGATCTTGATCTTGCGGGGACACTCCACGGCGCAGGCGTAGCATGACGCGCACAACCAGATGGTGAAACTATGCAAGACCTCCTCTTTGAAGCCAGCCCGGGTCATGGCGATGATCTTGCGAGGGGAGTAGTCCATATAGGTCGCCAAGGGGCAGGTGCCGCTACAAGTGCCACACTGGATACACGCGAAGAGGGCGCGTCCCCCAGGCATGGAGGCGACCTCCTCAGGGAAACGTAGATCCAGCTCCGCTTCGTATCGGAACCGCGGCCACGACTGCCATTCTCTCATCGCGGAGGCCTCCTTTCGCCGGAGACTCTATAGAACTATATAGAAACGCTCTCTTGTTCGTCCCATTCTAAAGCTTTTTTACAGGGAAAGTCTATGATTCTCGGCAGCCTCCTTCCTGATATCCAGCAAAAGAGCCCTGATTAAGATCAACCCTTGGGGCGTCTCCAGTCATGGCACCACGCCATCCTATCGCTTATAGTCTCTTGGAGAGCTCGTAGAAAGGGGTTAGGTATGGGACTGAGAGAAGATGCCTTGGAGTATCATAGCAAGCATCCGGCGGGCAAGTGGGAGATCACTCCAACAAAGCCCTGTTTGACCCAGCGCGATCTGTCTCTGGCGTATACACCAGGCGTGGCCGAACCATGCCTGGAGATCCAAAAGAACCCCGAAGACGTGTACAAGTACACGACCAAGGGCAATCTCGTCGCGGTGATCACCAACGGCACAGCGGTCTTGGGATTGGGCAATATCGGGGCGCTCGCGAGCAAGCCCGTCATGGAGGGCAAATCTCTGCTCTTCAAGCGCTTCGCCGATATCGACTCTATTGATATTGAAATAAACACTGAAGACCCTGATCTCTTCATTCAGACGGTGAAACTCCTGGAGCCGACCTTCGGGGGGATCAATCTCGAAGACATTAAGGCTCCCGAGTGCTTCTACATCGAAGAGACTCTCAAAAGAGAGATGAAGATCCCGGTCTTCCACGACGATCAACACGGCACAGCGATCATATCCGGGGCGGCCTTGCTCAATGCGCTTGAGTTGGTCAACAAGAGAATAGATCAGATCAAGATCGTCTTCAACGGCGCAGGCGCCTCGGCGATCGCTACGGCTAAATTCTATCTGCTCCTAGGTGCCAAGAAAGAGAATATCATCATGTGCGATACTAAGGGCGTGATCTACGAGGGCCGGGAGGAGGGCATGAACCCGTATAAAGCTGAATTCGCCGCCCGGACGAAGGCGCGCACTCTAGCCGAAGCCCTCGTCGACGCCGATGTCTTCGTGGGGCTCTCCGCAGCGGTTGGGGGCCTTGTCACCAAAGAGATGGTCAAGAAGATGGCCAAAAACCCCATCATCTTCGCGATGGCTAACCCCATCCCAGAGATCATGCCCCACGAGGCTAAAGAAGCCCGCCCCGATGCCATCGTCGCCACAGGACGCAGTGACTTCCCCAATCAAGTCAATAACGTCTTGGGATTCCCCTTCATCTTCCGTGGGGCTCTCGACGTACGGGCAACCCAGATCAATGAAGAGATGAAGATCGCTGCGGCCAAGGCCTTGGCAGCCCTAGCTAAAGAAGACGTCCCCGACTCGGTAGTCAAGGCCTATGGTTTGCAGTCCCTGCATTTTGGGCCAGACTATCTCATCCCCAAGCCCTTGGATCCCAGGGTCTTGCTCTGGGAGGCCCCGGCAGTCGCACAAGCGGCCATGGAAACTGGGGTCGCGCGCATTAAGATCGACCTGAAAAAGTATAGAGAGCAACTAGAGGCGCGTCTAGGCAAGGCACGCGAGATGATGCGCATTATCATCAATAAAGCGCGGGCTAACCCCAAGAGAATCGTCCTGGCCGAAGGCGAACACGAGAAGATGATCCGCGCTGCCTATCAGTTAGTCTTCGAGCGCATTGCCAAGCCCATTCTCTTAGGAGATGCGCAGAAGATCCGCGAGCGCGCCCAGCAGCTCCAGATCAATCTCAACGGCATCGAGGTGATAGACCCGCGGACCGACCCACGGCGCGAACGGTATGCCCAGAGGCTCTACGAGCTGCGCTGTCGCAAGGGCGTGGCGCTCACCGAAGCCTACGAGCTGATTAACAAGCCCAATTACTTTGCCGCGGTCATGGTCGAGCTGGGCGATGCCGACGGGATGATCGCCGGCTTAGGTTTCCATTATCCGGAAGGGCTGCGCCCGATCCTGGAGATCATCAAGACCTGTCCCGATTGCAAGACCATCGCAGGAGCCTACTTGGTGACGCTTAAGAACCGAGTGCTGCTCTTTGCCGACGCGACTGTGAACGTCGAGACCGATGCCGAAAAACTCGCCGAGATCGCGATCCTGACGGCGCGGTTGGCTCGGGATTTCGACATCGAGCCTCGGATCGCTATGCTCTCATACTCGGACTTTGGTGCCGTGCGTCACCCGCGCACGGAGCGCGTGCGCAACGCTGTCGAGATCGTGCGTCAGCGCGAGCCTGGGTTGATCATTGACGGCGAGATGCAAGCAGACACGGCACTCATTCCGGAGATCCTCAACGGCGGATATCCGTTCAATCGCCTCAAAGAGCCAGCGAATGTGCTGATCTTCCCCAATTTGGAGTCGGGAAATATCAGCTACAAGTTGGTGCAGTGTTTGGCCAACGCTGAGGTCGTCGGCCCGATTCTGATCGGGACGCGTAAGCCTGCTCACGTGCTCCAGCGCTATCACGAAGTCAAGGACATCGTGAATTTAGCTGCAATTGCTGTGGTTGAGGCCCAGAAGCTGGAAGAAGCAGCGAAGGGGTGTTGTCCCGGATGAGCCGAGGGCCCTCACCCCTCTTCCAAGGGGTGAGGGCCGGTTCGCAAGCTACTTCTTTTTGAGCATCCTGAGGAGCTTCTCGAGTTCTCCCTCGCCCATGCTGTAGAAGTGCTCCGGTTGCGGGAATTTTCGGGCCTTTACTTCCTCACGATACCGTGAGAACGCCTCAAGCAAGATCGGGCTTAGGTTGACATATTGCTTGACGAACTTGGGTGTGAAGCGCTCGAACATTCCAATCATGTCATGGACGATCATCAGTTGGCCATCGACGTCTTGGCCACTGCCTAAGCCGTAGACGGGGATCTGGACGCGCTCGTGGATGATCTTGGCGACGGGCGCCGGGACGCACTCTAACAGAATCGCAAACGCGCCGGCTTCTTCGAGGGCTTCAGCGTCGGCGATCAGTCTTTTCGCAGTCTCGGCGTCGCGCCCTTGGGCTTTGTAGCCACCTAATTGAGTATACGACTGGGGCGTCAGGCCAATGTGCCCCATGACGGGGATACCCGCATCGGTGATCGCCCGGACGATTGGAGCCATGCGCGCGCCCCCTTCTAATTTCACGGCGTCGGTGCCGCACTCGGCCATGAAGCGCCCGGCATTTCTGATCGCTTCTTCTTTCGAGATTTGATAGCTCATATACGGCATATCCCCGATGACAAATGCGTACTTGACGGCGCGGCAGACGGCTGCCGTAAACGTGATCATCACGTCCATCGTCACGGGGAGCGTCGTCTGGTAGCCGAGCACGGTCATGCCTAGCGAATCCCCAACTAAGATCATGTCGATCCCAGCGCGGTCCATCAAGAGCGCTGTGGGGTAGTCATAGCACGTGAGCCAGCTGACGGGTTCCCCTTTGGCTTTCATCTCGTAGAGCTTAGGGATTGTGATCTTCTGGCGTTCAGGTTTTTCGGCTTTGGGTGCCATAAGAGCCTCCTTGATTTACGGCTTGGGAACAGCTAGGTCTTTTGCGCCCGGCTTAGACATTACTGCTTCGGGGTAGTTCTCTTGAATGAGTTCGTGAATCGTCTGGGCATACTTTACCTTCTCGCGGGCCATATCGGCCAAAAGCTGTGGGCTCGTCCAAGGCTTGTAGAGCGCCCCAGGGCCGGCAGCACACGCCGGGCCATGCTCGATCTTAAAATAACACGGTGCACAAACCCGCACCATCTCCGGTGTATCGTAAAAGCGCAAATACCCACCAAATGACTCAGTCAAGACGACATGCAAGTCCATGGGGATCTCTATAGCTTTTCGGATCGAAGCAAGCTGGGGCAGCGACAGATCTGCTATAGGGTTGAAGGTCCCTGCGCCCAGCATCTGCAAGACTCTCGCGCCGGCCGCGTTGGCGTGCCCTGCGTAGATCGAGACTTTGAACGTGACGTCCTTCGGGATGTCTCCCTTCTGCTTCAGTTCGTTGAGGAGCCACAGCAGCCCCTCGTCAATGACTAAGAACCCTCGAAAGCCCAACTCAATAGCCCTCATAATATCCGAGATCACATAGCGCAATTGGTCAGAGCCGCGAAATCTCAGTCCTGAAAATGCGCCTTCAGGAGTCACTAATTGTCTCCCCGTATCCCACGCCGAGCGCGGCCCGGGGGTGAGAATCACCTCGAGCTTGGCTTGTGCGGCGAGCTTCGCAAATTCTTTGAGTTCTCTTCTGTCGAGGAGCGTCGCGCCCATCACGACCGAGATAATTCTATGGATGGGCATCTTGCGCTTCTCGCTCTCGTCGATGAGCGCCTCAAGCACAGTGACGCGCTCAACCCCTGAGATCTCCATGCGATACTGGGCGCCGTCGGGGAAGCGTTTCTCGCTGGTGGGCAGCTCATAAGCGTCCCGACCAGGGATGCCAACCTTCTCCATCATCTTTGCAACGTCTTGCATCTTCATGAGAGAGGCCTCCTCATCTCTATGGGTTTTTTGATTGTAGAGCTTGATCTTAGGACACACCATGACCCAGCGCAGCTTCGGAGATGATCGTCAGCATTGTTTCTGGACAGGTCTTTGTTTATAGTTTATACTCAATGAGCGCTTCTGGCGTTTAATTGAGAGATGGCCGAAAAGCACGTGAAGGAGGCATCTATGCGAGACGTGGTCGTCCTCGGGGTGGGCGCGACAGCGTTTACGAGCCAGACCCCAGAGGTCAACTGGAAAGAGCTGATGTACGAAGCGGCGGTCAAGGCCTACGCCGACGCTCAGATCGATCCACGCCGTGACGTCGATAGCTTCATCACCTGCGCCGAAGATTTCTGGGAAGGCTTCTCGATCTTCGATGAGTTCACCCCCGATCAGCTTGGTGCTGTCCTGCGCCCGATGATGACGGTCTGTGGCGACGGCTTGCAAGGGCTAGCAAACGCCTACATGCAGATCAAGACAGGGCTGTTCAATATCGTTGTGGTCGAGGCCCATAGCAAGATCTCGGAGCTATTAACATATGAGCACGTCGTGGAGATGGCCTATGATCCCATCTATGAGCGCCCGCTCTCCGCGGAACGCAACGTGCATCCGTATTATGTGGCGGGCCTAGAAATGAATCTCTATTTGCACGCGACAGGGACGACCGAGGAGCAGTGCGCCCTCGTCGCGGTGCAGAACCGACGGCAAGCTTTGAACAATCCTCGGGCTCCTTACGGGGCGCGCCTTGGACTCCAAGAGATCTTCCATTCAGGCTATGCGTTCACCCCGTTAAAGAAGTGGGAGATCGCCTCGCGAGCCGATGGGTGTATCGTCTTTGTCTTAGCTGCAGCGGAGCTCGCGAGACGACTGACCAAGAAACCGTTGGTCTACGTGGAGGGGATCGGCTGGTCTTCCGAGTCTCCCTGGATTGCGGCGCGCAGCGCCGATGCAGGCTACGCTCGCCGTGCGGCTCAGATGGCCTATCGCCAAGCGGGGATCACAAATCCTAGAAGACAGATTGACGTTATCGAAGTTGAGGATCGCTTTGCGTTCAAGGAATTACAGCACTTAGAGGCGCTGGGCTTTGCACGCCCTGGGGAGGCGGGCTGGCTCATGCAAGCAGGAGCTATAGGACCTGAGGGCGAGCTGAAAGTGAATCTCAGTGGGGGCTCGCTCGGCTGCGGGGACTTAATCGAGGCTTCCGCGCTCCAGCGGGCGCTGGAGATTGTATTACAATTGCGCGGCGAGGCCGGAGCACGACAGGTGCCCAACGCGCGCGTAGGGGTGGCGCAGTCGTGGCGTGGCCTGCCGCATGGGACGGGTGCAGTTGCGGTGTTTGCTCGGAGAGATTGAAGGTGAGAGCCATGGATCTGAAGAAGATTCGCAAGGACGTCGCAGTGATCGGCGCGGGGATGACGATCTTCGCGCGGCGCTTACAAGAGACGGGCAAGGAGATGAGCTGGGAGGCCGCCAAGATGGCCCTCGACGAAGCCGGGCTCACCCTCAAAGATATCGACGCGGTCATTATGGGCTCGGCCCCCGATGCGTTCGACGGCGTCCACAAGAAGGGCGAGTATCTCCTAGATGGCGCAGGCGGCACGAATAAGCCCTATATGCGGGTCTTCATCGGCGGGGGCACAGCGGTCTTCGCCCCGATCGTCGGTTGGTGGCACGTCGCCTCAGGGATGTTTAAGAGAGTGCTCGTCGTCTGCGAGGAGAAGATGTCTTCGGTGCAGCCCCATGCCCAGAGCGCCTTCGGGCATATCTGGGATCCCATCTTAGATAGACCGTTAAAGCCCAATCTCGTCTGGATCTTCTCGATGGAGATGCAGCGCTATATGCACAAATATAATGTGCGCTACGAGGACATCGCGCTCGTCGCAGTGAAGAACAAGCGCAACGCGGTGGGGCATCCCTGTGCACAGCTTGCTGATCCAAATATCACTTTAGAAGACGTGCTCAACTCCGAGCCGATGGCCCTGCCCGTGCGAAGATTAGATATTAGCCCGCCATCGGACGGTGCCGCGGCGATCGTGCTTGTGAGCGAAGACGTCGCTTACGAGCACACAGATACACCCGTCTGGATTGATGGCGTCGGCTGGTGTATCGACACGACGATGTGGACGAACAGAGACTTAGCGTTCCCCAAGTTTGTCGCGCGAGCTGCCAAGATGGCCTACGAGATGGCCGGCATCAAAAACCCTAGAAAAGAGATCGACTTAGCCGAGCCATATGACCCGTTCGATTACAAAGAGCTCCAGCACTTAGAGGGGCTGCTACTCGCTGACCCTGGTGAAGCTGCGATCATGACGCGAGAGGGCAAGACACAACGTGACGGGGAGTTTCCCGTCTGCCCCAGCGGGGGACTCTTAGGCGTGGGCAACCCCATTGCTGCGGCGCTGGGGATCAAGATCGGTGAACTCTATTGGCAGCTAGCGGGCAAGGCTGGCCCACGCCAGGTCAAAAAAGACGTGCGCACTGGGGTCGCTCAAGCATGGGGCGATCTGATGCAAGTCGCTTCGGTCGTAGTGATGAGGAGGCGCTAATGGCGAAGAAGCACGAACTCTTTGGTCCACCACTTAACCCGCTTGGGACCCGTCTTGAGGCAGAGGACATGGAGAAGATCGCGCATGTGCGCGCCAAGCCCAACGCCAAATACGCCTGGGCGGCGGGTGCAGCGATCAGTCGCTTCTTAGAAGAGCTCAAGAACGGTCGGATCATCGGGCGCAAGTGTGCTCGCTGCGAGCGCGTGCTCGTGCCCCCACGGATGTTCTGTGAGCGGTGCTTCCAGCCCACGACGGAGTGGGTCTATCTGCCGGGCACCGGGGTCGTCGAGACGTTCTCGATCTCGTATATTGACCAGAACGCCAATCGCGTCAAGGAGCCAATCTTGGTGGGGGTAGTGGCGTTTGACGGGGCGCCGCCACACTGCGGGATCATGCACTATTTCGGCGAAGTGAAGCCCGAAGAATTAAAGATCGGGATGCCCGTCGAACCCGTCTGGAAGCCAGCCGAAGAGCGCGTCGGCTCGGTATTAGATATCAAGTACTTCCGGCCACGCAAGAAGTGAGGGAGCCATGATTGAGAGAATCGAGAAAGCGTCGGAGATCCGCCATTGGCTAGGGGACATGGAGGCCGATCACTATTACTATAGTGCTGGCATCGCTGGCGAAAGGTTCTTTGTCGCCTTGCGCGACGAGGGCAAGATCGTGGGGACACACTGCGCGGCGTGCAATCTCACGTACGTGCCCCCAAGAATTTACTGCGAGCACTGCTTTGCTGAGCTGACTGAGTATAAAGATATGGGCAAGCGCGGTTGTGTCGTCGCGTTCACGGTAGCGCACTATGATAAAGCGAATAATCGCCTAGATCCGCCGGAGATCTTCGCTCTGATCAGCTTTGGCCCGCACACAACGCCTCTGCTGCACCGACTTAGCGAAGTTGAGTCAGAGAAGATCTGTGTAGGCTTAGAAGTCGAAGCGGTCCTAAAGCCCAAGAAAGATCGCGAGGGCAAGATCACCGATATTCTGTACTTTCGGCCAGTGAAGGGATAGAGCGCTTCACGCGCGCAGTCTGCAAAGCCGGGGTAAATCTCTTTAATACTTAACGTCCTCGCGCCCAAGGTGATGCACCGCGATCTTCCCTAGCTCGGCATAGAGATCGTTGCCAAGATAGAAAGCCGGCTTGATCTTCTCTACATTGAGCACTTCATGCGCGTCGAAAGCTTCTTTGAGATAGTGAGTCGCAACGACCTCCCCTACAAACCATTCGTGGTCCCCATAGGTGTGATGCGCAACGAGCTTGCACTCATAGGCAGCGTAAGCATCCCCCAAGATGGGTGCACTGATCTTCATGGGCTTTGCTGTCGCTATCTGAAATCTCTCGAACTTATTGAACTCGCGCCCGCTTGTCCGGCCAACAGCAGCGATGAGCTTCACGCTCTCGATGGGCAAAAAATTGATCGCGAACTCTTTGGATTCTAAGATTAACTCATACGAGAATCTCTTTGGGGAGATGGCGACCCCATAGAGCGGAGGGTTGAAAGAGAGTGCGCAATGCCATGCAATCGCGAGCGCGTTCTCGCGCCCTTCGGCTTTGACTGTCACAACGGTGGCCAGCTTCGGATAATGGTGAAGAAACTGACCTGCACCGGACACGCTTACAACGGTAGCCATGCTCACCCTCCCCTGCGCTATTCTAACCTCGATTTAAGACCTCCCGCACCCGCGCCGCAAAGGCTTTGCTCTCGTCATCGGGCGCAGGGACGAGCTCGATCTCCTGAGGCCCACGCGCACCAAGCCCTAGTTCTACCGCTCGCTTGATCTGCGGATGCTCGAAGATCTTCCCGCGTGCTACTTCGGGCGTTGTCTTGTAGAGTCTCAATATCGCTACCCCGACGGCATCAAGCGCGACGCGATCGGTCGCCGCGAGCATCACCCCTGGTCTTTCGAGCTGCCCGCGCTCTGGGCCACCCGTCACAAACGCTTCTAAACCGTCAAGCACCACAAGATCAGGCCTATACAGCAGATTGATCTCAGCGATCATCTCTCGTTGATAGGGCGAGCTGTGCAGCTCCCGCATATAATCATAGTTGTCTTTGACGGAGTACCGCGCGACCATGCCTACGGAATTCTTCAGACTGAGCGTAAAATGCCCGCCGTAGCGATGGGTCTTCAAGCAACACGTCTGAACGATGCTCTGAGCATGGGTGAAGAGTTTGGGCATCTCCAGGCCGCGCTTCCAATGGCTCCCCGGAAGCGCAAAGTGCTCCCACTCCACTGGCGGTAGTTCATCGATGGGGATAGCTGTAAATCCAAGTTTTTGGGCTAATTCAAAGATCCCCTTGGCCTCCATCACTTGATAAGTGTTGCCCATGCCGCTGCGGTCGGCTACTATGATTTTCTTCGCTCCGTGCTCTTTAAGCAGCTCTACCAGGGCGATCAGCGTCTCGTTGTGAGTCGAGCCCGGGAAGGGATCGGCGCTGTTACAGTTGGGCTTCAGCACGACTTCTTTGTCCTTAAACGGGTTATCGATCTTCAAGAGGCTGACAGCAGTTCGCACGCCGTAGCGTCGATCTTGGGTTTTGACTAATGAGACTCTAGAGATGCGCTCTTGGGCTTTGGAAAGGGACACGCGCTTGGAGAGCAAAGCTCCGACGAAGAGGCTCCTAGCTAACGCTTGAAGAAACCGACGTCGGGTCACCATGAAGGCCTCCCTTCTCACCCATCTTAGATCATCGCGGAGGTGAAGGTCAAGAGGCCTTGTCGAATACAGAGCTCTTGATTATCATCAAGGAGACAGGTGCGAGATATCATAGATCACGCGGGATAAAACAGCTATGATAAAAAGCGTTTGGGAGGAGCACAGGTATGGAGCTCATTGATGCTGGCCAGAAGGAGCTGTTACAGCCTCCGGATGTTGAAGAGTTTCGGCGCTGGATCAGGGAGAATAAATCCCCGGTTCTCCGCGACAAGGTGATGGACGAGCACGAAGCCGTCAAGCGTTTCATCAAAGACGGCGACTATATTGGAATCGAGCTCTACGGCACGGTGCGCTGCCCCATGTCCATTGTCCGAGAGATCGTACGCCAGGGGAAGAAGCGCTTACGCCTGGCAGGCCAAGGGCTATTAGAGATCGATTTTCTTGTGGCAGCGGGGCTTGTCGACGCTATGGACATCACGTACGTAGGCTACGAAGTGCTAGGGCTGTCGAATATCCTGCGGCGTGCTGCCGAGAGCGGAAAAGTCAAACTCGTCGAGTGGAGCAACGGGGCGCTCTCCTGGCGCTTCAAGGCCGCGGCGATGGGGGTGCCGTTCCTCCCTGTACGCTCCATGCTCGGCTCCGATACACTCAAATACAGCTCTGCAAAAGTCGTTAAGGATCCGTTCACAGGCATCCCCGTTACGCTGCTGCCCGCGCTCATCCTTGACGTCGGGATCATTCACGTCCATAGGGCCGACAAATATGGCAACGCGCAGATCGACGGGATTTCAGGGTTCGCCTTCGAGATGGCTCGCGCGTCGAAACGCTTGATCATTAGCACAGAAGAGCTCATTCCCACCGAAGAGATTCAGCGCTATCCAGAGCGCACGATCATCCCATGGTTCTTAGTAGATGCTGTAGTCGTGGCACCCTTCGGGTCGCATCCCGGCGAGATGTGCTATCGCTATGAGCGCGATCAAGAACACTTGTTAGAGTTTCTCAAAGCTGCTGAGACTGAGGAGACAACCCAGCAATATCTGCAAAAATACGTCTACGGCCCAAGGAATCATCAAGAGTACCTAGATCTCATCGGGCGCGATCGCTTAGAAGCCCTTCAGCGTGCCAACAAGGGACGGTGAGCACGATGGCAGAGTATAGCCCTACAGAACTGATGATCTGTATCGCAGCACGCTTGATGAGAGAGGCGCGTACGGCGTTCATTGGCACAGGCATTCCCATGCTCGCTGCGTCCTTGGCCAAGAAGCTCTATAACCCAGACTTGATCGCGATCTTCGAGTTTGGCGGCATCGGCGCGTCCCTAGAAGACTTGCCTAGAGCGGTGGGCGAAGCCCGCACCTTCTATCGCGCCCTGGTCGCCACAGGGATCTGCGATGTGATGGAGACAGCGCAGCGCGGACTGATCGAATATGGTTTTCTCGGCGGTGCTCAGATCGACCCGTACGGAAACTTAAACACGACCGTGATCGGTCCACACTATCAACCCAAGGTGCGGTTGCCCGGGAGTGGCGGAGCTAATGACGTCGGCTCGCTCTGTTGGAGGACTATAGCGATCATGAAGCACGAGAAGAAGCGCTTCGTCGAGAAAGTAGACTTCATCACGACGCCGGGGTATTTGGACGGGCCTGGGGCGCGGGAGCGCGTGGGCCTGCCTGCTGGGACAGGTCCCTATCGCGTCGTTACGGATTTAGCCCTTCTGGGGTATGACGAAGAGACGAAGCGCATGATGCTCTTAGCGACACATCCAGGTGTGACCGTCGAGAAAGTTATTGAAAACACGGGGTTTGAGCTGATTATCCCGAAGAGAGTCGTGCAGAACGAGCCGCCCTTAGCCGACGAGTTGCGGGTCCTGCGCACGGAAGTCGATCCAGAACGATTGTATATCTAAGGGGGATCGTGCATGAAGCTCTTTAGAATCATCGGTCTTGGGCTGGCGGTTCTCACAAGTACCCTGGGAGAGGCGAGCACGCAGTCTCTTCCCGAATGGAACGTCATTCTCATCTCGTGGGATGGGGTGCAGCGTGCGCATCTTTGGGAACTGCGCGAGCAGAAAGCGCTGCCCAACTTGGAAGCCCTCGCCGCTGCTGGCGCTGCGCTCCCTATGGAGATTCGCGGCCATGCTACTGATACGAAAGCTGGACACGCTGAGATGCTCTCCGGGTACGGTCCACAGATCACCGGGGTCTTCAGCAACAGGCGCTATCAGGCTATTCCTGACGGCTTGACGATCTTCGAGCGACTCAAGGCTCGCTTCGACCAGCAAATCGCTACGATAGCTATCACAGGCAAGCGCCAGAACATCATCGAGATCTTGGAGAATGCCCTCCCTGAGATAGATTTCGCTCTTATTCGCACTATCAATGCCGCGCGCAGTGGCCCCATCATGCTCCGAGCTCTGATGGCCTTGAAGGATCGGGCGTTCTTTGCGTTCTTCCACTTTAGCGATCCCGATCATGCTGGGCACGCCTTCGGCGAGAACTCACAAGAGTATTCTGAGGCGATCAAGACTTGCGATCTATGGCTTGGGAGGATCGTAGCGACGCTTCAGGAGCTTGGGATTCTCTCGAAGACGCTCATCTACGTCACGACGGACCACGGCTTCGATGAGGGCCGCAAGACCCACAGCAACGCGCCTGATATCTGGCTCGTGACGAACGATCCGACAGTTGCGCCGCCGGAAGACGGTATAGCCTTGCAAGGGGATCTTGTGCCGACGCTCTTAGAGCGCTTCGGCTTTGAACTTGGGGCCCTTGAGCCGCCGCTGCCAGGGAGATCTCTCATTAAGAAAGCTATAGCAGCTGGCAGATAGCTAGAGCTTTGGGCCCTCGACCTAGTGCTCTCATTGTACAAGCAAGATCATCGTAGCTCCCTTTCGCCCCTACCCTCATCCACATCCCCTCTGCCCCCTTTCTCTGCCTACTGCAGCAACGCTGCGATCAGATTAAGCAAGACCACTTGAGCGAACTCGACCTGATCCGAGCGTGAAAAAACGTGAAATGACGGAAATGATATGAAAATAAAGAAAAACAAACGATAGAAGAGGCTAGATACCTGGCATCCAAGATCAAGATCGCGCTCCCGTTCACGGAGATCCTTGAGGCAGTCACTGACCCACGTCGTACTGTTTATCCCTTAGACGTTGCTGTTATTAAGGCTATGCCCCCTGGCTTGGAGATCCATGACGCTATCCTCTGTGGCACTGCCCCGATCTGCATGGACTCTCTGAAGGAGGATGTCCGCGTGATCACGAAGGACGAATCCATCGTGCAATCGGGCATTGTGGCGACCACATGGTAAAAGCTCTTCTTCTCTTGCTTTACTAGCTTCTAACGAGGCTCGGGGCGGTTGTGCTGTGCGAAGGTTTGGAGAATCTCTCTGTTGATTGGGACATTGTGCAGAAAGCTTGTCCGAAGGGATTCTTCGGTGATTTGGTTGGCTACCCGGCAGACTTCATCGTGGGCTTTCTGTAAGTACACTTTGGCTTCGTCGGTGCGCCCGTTCGCGTGAAGAATTCGATAATGTGTAAAATAGAAGCGCTGCGCTTGGGTGATCATTCCGTGTTGGGTTTCAAGCACCTGCATCGCGCGGGTAGAACATTCTAACGCTACGCTGAGCTCCCCACGCCCTAGATGCGCCCGGCCCTTCTCTGAGAGCGTCCCGACTTCGAGCCCTTTCAGGCCCACTTCGGCCCAGCATACTCAGCACACGATCAAGATAGCTCAGAGCTTCGGTATAGCGCCCTTGCTCGTTTTGCGGTGTGCCTAAATTCAAGAGAATGACCCCTAAGCCCCGGCGGTCCCCCACCTCGTTCATCAGCTTATATGCACGCTCATAGCACTCTTGGGCACGTGCCCACTCCCCACGATCGCAAAAGACTAATCCAAGATTGTTGAGTGTTGCTGATTGTCCTCGCAGGTCAGCAGCAGCTTGGAATTCAGAAAGTGCTCTTTCTAAGTTCTCTTGAGCTTGTGCATACTCTCCTAAAAAGAGCTGGATGATCGCACTGTTTCTTAGAGCATACGCCTGACAACGCCTATCGCCTAACGCAGCCCACAGCTCTGCGGCATGTCGAAAGCACTCCAACGCCTGGTTGTGTTCGCCTACTTGGGCGTGAAATCTCCAATGTTGTAGAGGGCTCTTGCAGCCACAGAGCGATCCAGGAGTTTTTGGCTGATCTCGAGCGCTTTGCTCAATTTCTGTTGAGCAGCCTCGCGTCGGTCTGCAGCCAGCTCGATCCACGCGCTCTTCTGATAGGCGTGGCAGAGCAGGGCTGTCTCTCCCAGCTCTTGAGCCAGGGCGATCATCTCTGCGATGACGGCTTGGAGTCTCTCCAAAGCTGGCTTGATGTCGTAGATCGTGGGGAAGAGGTCCGTATAGCAATCTAAGAGTTCGAGCTTTGTCTTGCGCAGGCGTGCCGCGCTTTGGGTTTCAGCTTAGGGAAGAGCGCAAGAGCTCTTTTTGTGAGTGCGAGAGCTTCGCTGTACGCATACGCGCGCTGCGCCCGGCGAGCTGCTTGAAGCATATATGTGATCGCTTTCTCCCACAGCTGTGCTCGCTCACAGTGCTCAGCCAGCTCGCGTGAGAATTCGTCAAGACGATCTGGATAGAGTTTTTCTAAAGCTTCCGCGATCTTCTTGTGCCCCAGTCTTTTTTCGATCAGTGCTCAGCTCGCTATAGACGACTTGTTCAAGACTGGTAGTTCCAATGATCGTCCAGCTATAGCCGCAAGGTTTAGCACGCAGGACGCCCGTCGCAGTACAATCGCAAGGAGGTCTTGATGAGTTCTTTCAGGCTCTCCGGCACCTGCGCCGCGCTGATCTCATGGGTTGTGAGTCTCCAGCGCCCCTGGGGATCGCGCCGGAGGACGCCGCTGGCTACCAGCGAACGCACCAGCTCCCTCACAAAGAGCGGGTTGCCCTCGGTCTCGGTGTAAAGCGTCTCAAGCACTGCACCCTCATACTGGTGTAGAAGCTGATTCAGCAATGAATCTATCTCTTCTCGTGACAGTGGCGAAAGCACAAGCATCTGCACGCACTCTCTGGGAAGCTTATCGAGCCACGTGCGCAAGGCGCTGCCCTCACGCGCTTCTTCGATGCGATACGTCCCAATCAAAAATATTCGCTGATCTTTCAGATGGGCTATGAGATAGCTCAGATATTCTAAAGTCGCGCTATCGGCTCAGTGGAGGTCGTCGAGAAAGAGCACGACGGGGCGTTTGCGGGCAAAAAGCTCGAAGAGCCTCGTGAGCGCGGCAAACCAGCGGACCTTCCCATGAGGTGACAGGGGATTGGGCTTAAGATCGGGAAATCTCTCGTGAAATCCCGAGATGAACTGGGCAAGCTCGCTGCGCCATAGGATAGGAAGCTGCGCGAGGGTCTCATCAGGGATGTTCTTGAGCCCCTGGTGAGCGGCCTGGAGGATGGGATCGTAAGGTGGCCCATCAGTGTAGGCAACACTACGAAGGACGAGATACCTAGCCCTTGCCCCCTCTAAGAAATGCTCGACGAAGCGTGTCTTACCTACGCCGACCTCACCCCCAATCAAAAGAGCTTGACCTATGCCATTACAGGCTTTCTGCCAGAGATCTTTTAGGAGATGGCATTCGCGCTCACGCCCCACAAAGGGCATCTCGGTGGGCAGCTCAACGACACGAATGGGCTCTAAAGATGCCCCGCGCAAGATCCTCTCGTAAAGTGCTGTGGTCTCTGGCAAGGGGGAGACGCCAAGCTCTCGCTGCAGCACTTCACAGTACTGTTGGTACTGGCGCAACGCTGCTGGGCGATCTCCGCTGAGGGCGTAGAGCGTCATCAGCTCACGATACGCTCGCTCGTGCCATGGCACGACGTGCAGCACCTTCGTCCAGATAGAGATCGCTCTTTGAAGGTCGTGCTGCGCTTGGTAGAGTTCTGCGAGCTGCTCGAGAGCATCGATATAGAGTGACTGAAAGCGTTCGCTTTCGGTGAGAGCCCAATCTTCGTAAATATCAGGGAACGGCGGGCCACGGTAGAGCGCAATCGCTTGTTCCAAGGCCCTCACCCTGGCTGCGCTCCCCCTCTCCTAATGAATTACTCTGAACCGCACGGCCCCACCAGAAGAGATGAGCCATCTCGTCCCGTTGGAGCCGAGCAGCTTGCGCAACAGCGAGAGGGCCTTACGGAGATTGGCCCGAGCGTGCTCTTCGTCGGCTTCGGGCCAAAGCAGATATGCTAATACAATGCGTGGGTACGCGTGATCCCGATGGATGACGAGATACACAAAGAGCTCCTTGACCTTCTGGGTTGGGAAGTCAAGGAGCTGTCCGTCTCGACGGACTTCAAGCTGCCCTAGGAGCCGGATCTCCAAGCGGGCCATTAGCTGGCCCTCCTTCCGCGCTGACCCTCAGAAGCTATTATACTGAAAAATCAGTGCGGAAGTTTCGCTTAGAATCCGGCTACGCCTCCTCGTACAGATAGCGCTTAATATCGAGCTTGCTCGACTTCTCGAAGGGCTTGTCTAAGATAATCAAGTCGTGGATGCTGTGCACGCGCTTGTACGGCGCCAAGTCTTTGCTCTTCTCTTTGATTGCCTCCCAGATCATCTTCTTCAGTTCTTCTAGGGAGTGCTTCTGTAAGAGCTCTGGCTTGGGGTAGACGAAGGCTTTAATGACCTCGACGCCCTTGCGCTTGCCCCCTTTAATCATGATCTCCTCGATCAAGGGGATCTGCTTCAGCTCGAATTCGACCTCTTCAGGGTAGACGTTCTTGCCTCCCTCTAGGACGATCACGTTCTTCTTACGGCCCTTGATGTAGAGCCAGCCGTCTTTATCTAAGTATCCCAGGTCGCCTGTATGGAACCAGCCGTCAGGTTCCAGGACTTTCTTAGTAGCTTCAGGATTTTTGTAGTAGCCCTTCATGATATTGGGCCCACGGGCTACAATTTCGCCGATGCCCTCCTCATTGGGATCGTCGATGCGGAGCTCCACACCAGGGATCGCGGGGCCTACTGAACCAATTTTATCGTTGAACGGCGTGCTGACCGTCAAGACCGGTGAGGTCTCGGTCAAGCCATAGCCCTCGACCATGCCAATCCCTAAGCGCCGAAAGCCCTTCATCACCCTAGCGTCAAGTGGGGCTCCGCCTGAGAGAAAGTACTTCAGCTGCGCGTCCCCCACTAAGCGCCTCTTGATCTTTGTCCCCAGCAGCTTCGGCGCATAGCGCCATAAGAACCGCGCCAGCCGATTCTGCTGGATGGTCGCTTCGAGCTTCTCGTACATGGCATGGAAGAGCTTGGGCACTCCAACGAGAATATTCACTCGGTTCTCGGCCATGTACGTCAGCAGATTCTTATAGTCGTCGGTGTAGACCAGCTGAGCCCCGGCGTGTAGACAACAGACTAAGATAATCAGCCCAAAGACGTGATACCAGGGGGGGATTCCTAAGACCACGTCGTCTTCTGAAAAGTCGAGGCGGCTCAATGAGCTCGTTGCGTTGCTTACGATGTTGGCATGGGAGAGCATGACGCCTTTGGCGTTACCCGTCGTCCCGGAAGTGCAGAGCATGACCGCAACTTCATCAGGGTCGGCAGGGACGCCCCTCAAGCGCTCTGCGCTCAGCCAATCCCTCACGCTAGGAATGCCTGGGATCCGATCCATCGTCACGAGATGTTGAAGCTGGCTCTGATCTTTGACCATCTCGTAGTGTGGGGCATCAGAAACGACCGCGCCGACGGCGTCCATCTCCCGTAAGACGCGCTGGACTTCCACGGGCTGCCAGGAGGCGTCGATGGGCAGGACGACCCCTCCCGCTTTGAGGATTCCCAAGAATGCCACCGCCCAGTCAACGCGCGGTCTCCCGATGATCGCACATTTCTCACCCCTCTGCAGCCCACGCTTCCTTAAGGTTGCCGCAAATCGCTCGGCGCGCTCCTGCAGCTCCGCAAACGAGATCTGCTCGCGCCCCGACGCAGTGATGATCTTGAGCGCGATCTTCTGGCCCTGACGCGTGAACGCGCGCTCAACGAACTCCACTAGCGTCTCCGTCTGCACAGCTATGCTCATGAACCCTCCTTCACTCGATCCATCGTCCATCTTCAAGATATTTCCGGGCTTCTAAGGCAGCAATGCACCCATCAGCCGCGGCAATCACCGCTTGGGCGTATTCCCCAGAGAACTTTCTCACGTCTCCCACAGCGAAGACCCCAGGAATCTTGGTGCGGGTGCGCTCGTCTGTGAGAATATAGCCCTTCTCGTCCATCTCGAGTCTTCCCTGGAGAAACTCGGTATTGGGGCGGTGCCCGATGCTCACGAAGACCCCCGCTACGTCACGAAGCTCAGAGAGCTTGCCCGTGGCTAGGTCTTTGAGCACGACCCCCTCGAGGCGCCGCTCTCCCACGATCTCTTCGACCACGACATTCCAAATAAAGCTGAACTTAGGATGAGCTTTAACCTTCTCGACCAACAACTGATCCTTGGCGCGGATCGCCTTGGGGTCGTCGGGAGGATGACGGACCACCATCCGCACCGATTTGACTAATTTCAGAAGAAAGAGCGCCTCAGTGAAGGCCGAATCCCCCGCCCCCACCACGAGAATATCTTTATCACGAAAGAAGTAGCCGTCACAGGTAGCGCAGTAAGAGACCCCTCGCCCTACGAATCTGTCAGCGTTCTTAGCAGGGAGCTTGACGGGCTCGGCCCCGGTCGAGATGATCACCACGGGGGCTTCGTAGAGCCCTTGGTCTGTCTTGACGATTCTCTTGGCTCCGCTGACGACGAGATCGGTGGCTTCAGCAAGTGTGATCTCGGCCCCGAATCTTTGGGCTTGTTGGACCATACGCTGCATCAGTTCTGGGCCGAGGATGGGCTCGGGGAAGCCCGGGAAATTCTCGACCTCGGTGGTGTCGTTGAGCTGGCCCCCTGGAGTCTTCTTATCTAAGACAAGCGTCTTGAGCTTGGCGCGCCCGGCGTAGATGGCGGCCGTCAAGCCAGCAGGCCCACCACCAATGATGATCACATCATAGCTCATCTCCGCCCTCCTTCATAGACTTTCTATAATAGCGTTTTGGGGGATGGTGACGCAAGTCATTGCGAAATTGTAAAAAGTTAGTAGACTAAATTAATGAATCCTGGGAAGCTAAAGGAGGATTTTTTATGGCAGTCAAGGCTCCAACACGAAGCTCCAAAGAACTCTTTCAGAGGATGGGGCAATACGTCCCTCGTGCTGTCTCGCCGCTAGCACCGTTTATTATCTCCGAGGGGCGCGGCGCCGTTGTCACCGACCTTGAGGGGAACTCCTACCTAGACTTCACTGGCGGATGGGGCTGCTTGATCGTTGGGTATAGCCATCCTAAAGTCATACGCGCTATCCAAGAACAAGCGCAACGATTTACCCATACCGACTGTAGTGTCATCATGTATGATGTCTATATTGAACTGGCAGAGCGCTTAGCCAAGCTTGCCCCGGGACCCTCCCCAAAGAAAGCTGTATTCTTTAATTCTGGAGCCGAGGCCGTCGAGAACGCCGTCAAGATCTCTCGATCCTACACGAAGCGCAAGGCCGTTGTCGTCTTTGAAGGGGCGTTCCATGGCAGAACCTATATGGCCCTCACGATGACTCACAAAGCCAAGCCCTATAAGGAGGGCTTCGCCCCTTTCTGCCCTGAGGTCTACCGCATGCCTTTCCCTAACCCTTACCGCAATCCCATGGACTTTGGGCGCTGGGAGAAGCAGCTCTTTAGCTTGGTCAATCCCGACGAGATCGCGTGTATTGTCTTTGAGCCGGTGCAGGGTGAGGGCGGCTTCGTCGTCCCCCAGGAAGGATTTGTCCAGTTCTTGCGCGAGCTGACTTACAAGCATGGGATTGTCTTAGTAGCTGATGAGATTCAGACGGGCATCGGCCGCACGGGAAAGTTCTACGCGTGTGAACACTACGGCATCGAGCCAGACTTGATCGCGTTAGCCAAGTCTCTAGCTGCCGGGATGCCGTTGAGCGCTGTGGTCGGCGTGCAAAAGGTGATCGATGCGCCAGGGGATAGCGCTATCGGGGGCACGTATGTGGGCAACCCGGTAGCGTGTGCCGCAGCCTTAGCTGTGCTCGAGATCATTGAAGAAGAGAGACTCTTGGATCGCGCTGTGGAGCTGGGAAGGTACATGCGGGAGCGCTTCGAGCAGATGAGACAAAAATACGAGATCATCGGGGACGTGCGGGGCCTTGGAGCCATGGTGGCCATCGAGCTCGTGAAAGATCGTGTTACTAAGGAGCCCGCCCCCGACGAGACGATGGCCGTCATCAAGGAGTGCTTAGCCAACGGGGTGGTCTTGGCCAAGGCCGGCTTGTATGGGAACGTTATTCGGATGCTCATCCCGTTAGTTATCCAAGAAACCGAGCTCAAGCGCGGCTTTGACGTCATCGAGCGCGCGATCGCCAAAGTGTCGCGCTAGCTCAAAGTGGGCCGTAAGACATCTCGAGGTCTTCTGGCGGGAGCTCCTGAAGGAAGCGCGAGGGGGCGTTAAGAAGTAGTCTGCCGTAGAGAGTTCGTTGCGCGGTACATGACAGGTAGACTCGCTCCTTGGCTCGCGTCAGACCTACATAGCACAGTCTGCGCTCTTCTTCCAGCGCGCCCTCCTTGAGGCTGCGCCCATGGGGAAGGATATGCTCTTCAAGCGCCACCAAGAAGACATAGTCGAACTCTAACCCCTTGGCTGAATGTACCGTCATGAGCGCTACCCGCTCTTGCTCCCCCGAGTAGGTGTCGGCCTCGGCCATGAGCGCTATTTCTTCTAAGAATTCTCTCAACCCGCCGCGTTGCTCGTATTGCCTGGCGTACCCAATGAATTCTTCGATGTTCCCCAGGCGCTCCTCAGCATCGAAGCCCTTCAGTTCTGCTAGGTATCCTGTGCGGTGGAGGATCTCCACGATAAGCTCGCTAGGGCTGTGCGTCTGAGCGTAATCTCGCAAGTCTTTGATTAGAGCATAGAACTCGGTAAGTCGGTTGAGCCCCTTTATTTTTTCCCTCTCGGGGGAGGAGGGGGAGCTGAGTTGCTCTATAGCCTCCCACAGGGAACAGCGCGCGGCGCGAGCGTACTGTTGCAGAAGAGCTATAGTCTTTTCCCCGATGCCGCGCCGCGGCTTATTGAGAATTCTTACGAGGCTCAGGTCATCAGCGGGATTGACGAGAAATCTCAGATACGCTAAGAGATCTTTGATCTCAGCGCGCTCGTAGAACCTCAGCCCGCGCACAATCTCATACGGGATGCCTCGACGGATGAGAGCTTCCTCAAGGACCCGCGAGAGCGTATTGATTCTGTAGAGCACAGCGATATGATTGAGCGGGACGCCCTTAATATCGTGAAGATACGCGATCTGGCGTGCGACGAAGTCGGCCTCGTCGTGTTCGTCGAGGGCATAGTAGAGGGAGAGCTTTTCGCCCTCTGGACGCGCGGCGATCAGGTCTTTGGGTTTTCTCATGTGATTGTGTCGGATCACGGCAGAAGCCGCTCGCAGGATCCGTGCCGTCGAGCGATAATTCGTTTTGAGCTGGACGACCTTACAGGTAGGGAAGTCCTGCTCAAATTTTAAGATGTTCGTGGGATCGGCCCCGCGCCAGCCAAAGATCGCTTGATCGTCGTCGCCCACAACGCAAATGTTCTCGTACTTTTCAGCAAGCATCCGCGAGAAGACGTACTGAGCGTAGTTTGTGTCTTGGTACTCATCGATCACGAGAAAGCGAAAGCGATCGCGGTAGAAATCGAGAATATCTGGTCTTTCTTGGAAGAGCCGGACGGTCAGTCTGATCAGATCGGCAAAGTCCAAGGCGTTGCTCGCTTCTAGTGTGTGTTGATAGCGTCTATAGATCTGTTCGAGGAGCTCGAGAAGAGGGTCGGCGAAGACTCCCAGCCGACGGCTGGCGAACTCCTCGGGGCCGATCAGCTCGTCCTTGGCGCGCTCGATGACCTCGGCAACGAAGCCGGGACTCAGCCCTTCGTCGCTGTAGCCTAGCCCTTTAATCGCTTGAGCGATGACCGAACGAGAATCGTCCTCGTCGAGGATGGTGAAGTTTTGGGTATAGTTCCCTCCCAAGTGCTGGATCTGTTCGCGCAGGATCGCTGCGGCGGTCGAGTGGAATGTCTTGATCCAAGGAGTTTGGCTTGTCCCCACCAACCTCTCGACGCGGCGTCTCATCTCTTCAGCGGCTTTATTGGTGAAGGTCACTCCCAGGATATGCCAAGGAGGGACTTTATAATGGGCCATGAGATAGGCGATGCGATGGGTGATGGTGAGGGTCTTGCCCGAGCCTGCCCCAGCAAGGATCAAGAGCGGGCCTTCGAAGTGGACCACGGCTTCACGCTGATAGGGGTTGAGATCTCGCAAAATGGCATCCTCCATAGCCCCTTCACCTCGGTGCTCCTCTCTCTTTGGGGAGGGGAGAAGGGCTATTATATCACACAAGCTTGAGCTGGTGCTCTTCGAACTCGTAGGGTGCATGGAGGGGCTTGACGCTGATGCGGAACGTCTCAGGGCTGTTCTCAAAGCGCCAGTGGGCTTGGATTGGGCCGAAGGGTTGATCGTTCAGATGACTGGCCGCGAGGCGTGCCGCGAGCTGAATGATGCGTTGGATCGCTTCTGGGCTCTTGGTCTTCCAGTTGGCACGCACTAGGGCCATCGGCCCACGCGGCTCCAAAAGATAGAGCCGTAGATCCTCAGGAAGGAAGAAGTTCTGCAGGCGCCGCTTCTCTTCATCCGTGCATCCCACAACAATGGTGACGTCTGGAGGACACTTATAATATAAGGGAAACTCTATCAGCTCGAGGGCGTTGAGCGTCAGTTTCGACTTTTCTTCTTCCTTTAAGAGATCCGCCAAGCGCGGGCCGAAGTAAGGCACGGTGAGCTTGCAGCGTCGCTCTGCGGGAAAGTCCAAGACATCTACGCCCAGTTGGCGCGCCAACTCGCGAATCTTCTCTCGGTCAGAAGCGCGAAAACCCTTCAGACGCGAGCGATCTACCAGGCCTTGCTGCTCGGGGATCGTCTCGCGCAGCAGCTTGGCTGAGAGCGGGCGGAGCACTAGTCCTTGAGCTCCGGCAAGCTCACTAAGCTTCTCAAGATCGGCCGCACCCAGCCCGCGCTCGCCCACCACCTCACCGGTGACGATAAAATCCGCGCCGATGCGCTTCATATAACGCAGAGCCTTCTTGATCAAGAGCTGACGGCAGTTCATACACGTCTGCTTAAGGGGAGACTTAAGGCCGTTGCGGCTTGGCTGGACCAGCCGTGCTAACTCGCGAAAGTCTTTCTTAACGTTCTGGCTGCGGAACGACGTCGGGCAGACCTCGTGAGCAATTTCCTTCACGGTGCGATGGATAAACCCCGTCTCGGAGAGAGGTGAGGGCACGGCCTCGTATTCTCGGAAGAACGGTGAGCGCAAATGAAGAAGACAAACTTCGATATTGGGCTGCTGGAGGATGAGCTTCGTTGCTAGAATGCTAGCCAAACTCCCCGAAAAGAGAACGATCGCTTTAGTCACTTCCCCATCCCTCCCCCTTTCCCCTTAGAGATCAATATATGGGTTCAAGGAGCTCGTAACGCCCGTCTTTGTGGCGATGGAGGATCTGGAGTTCTTGGGTCTCCGCGTCCACAAAGATCAAAAAGTCTCTCTCGGCGCTCGATTCGAGCTGGAGGCGAGCCTCCTCGAGCGTCATGGGTTTGCGCAAGTAGACTTTTGTATATGTGATACTATCTTCACTGGGCGGTTGAGCCTCAGCGATGGCCCGCTGGCGGGCTTGAGCCACAGCTTGACGGGCCGGACGCTTCTCCCGTAGCTGATCTTTATACTTTTTGAGCTGTTGCTTGAGCTTATCGACGGCTTCGTCGATAGATGCGTACATATCGTCGGACTCAGCGCGGGCCTTCACAACCTTGCGCTTGACCAGATGAGCCACGATCTCCACAATCTGTCGTTCTTTCTCAACGTCCATGACGATATCGACGCTGACGATGCCATCGAAGAAACGGGAGAGGGCTTCAACCTTCTCAATAGCGTACTGATTGAGCGCTTCGCTCTCGGCCATGTGGCGTTCAGAGACTCGGATCTTCATAACGGCCATACTATAACAGACCGAGGGAGAAAAGTCAAGGCAGGGACGAGAGAATCTCGAACCCTCCCCTTCTAGGAGAGCCACTGGAAACCCCGAGCTATCTAGGGTAATCTTATGCTATATGCAAGAGCGGATACGTCGAGCTACGGCAGAGGATCTGGAGAGGATCTTTGAGATCGAGCGGTTTTCGTTCTCGACGCCCTGGCCACGGGAGTACTTGGCCCAGCATTTGGGAGATGACGGCTTTGTTGTGCTAGAGTACGAGGGGCAAATTGTGGGCTACACAGTCGTCGGTGTTAAAATCCCTTCGTTTTTTGAGCGCTTGGAATGGCGGACGCGCGCGCTCCTGACTGGAGAAGAGCTCAGAGAGCCCGCCCCCGTAGGGCACATTCTGAATATCGCTGTAGACCCAAGATTTCGCGGTCGGGGCTTAGGCCAGCGTCTGCTCGAATACGCTCTCGACTACTGCCGATATTTAGGAGCCAGGCACGTTGAGCTCGAGGTGCGCACAAGCAATGCTGTAGCTATTCGGCTCTATCAGAAGTACGGCTTTGTGATTCGCGAACGGCTGCCCTATTACTACAGCGATGGTGAAGACGCCTTCGTGATGGTCAGAAAACTCTAGCTAGACGCGCGTGCTCAACAAGAAGCTTTGATATTCTGAGCCAGATGCTTTAGTATCCGGTCCACGTCTTCAGGGATATCGATATCCCATTGGGTTGGCTCCTCGTGTGAGGAGAGCTTGAGTTTGACAGCTGTGTTCCAATATTTCTGAATGATCGTGAGTCCGCTCTCGTCGTGGCGCAAGCTTTCAAACTCACCAAAGAGTTCTCTAGGGACGGCTACGGGGCGGCCTGGAGCCCCCCTATACAAGGGAAAGCAAAGCTTCTTCGTCTTGAGAAACGCTTCGACGACCCGCGCGATCAACTCTGGGGTCATCAGGGGCATATCGCCTAGGAGCACTAGCGCTCCAGGTGCTTCTGGTGGGACGGCGGCTAGGCCAGCTTTGAGCGATTCTGCAAGGCCGCGCTCCCAGCGCGCGTTCACGACAATCTGTAGCTTTGGCGATTCCTTCAGCTCAGCGATAGCCGCAAGAGCCTTCTCAGATTCATATCCTAAGACGAGTATGATAGGCTCGAGCAAGGTTGCTAGTGCCGTCTTGAGAGTATGATAGAGCACGGGATGATCTCCCAGATTGAGAGAGAGCTTATTCTGCCCGAAGCGTCGTCCTGCCCCAGCAGCGAGCACGATCCCGGGAATGGCCATGGTTGATTTTGATTGTAATAGAGGGTAAGAGGACGGTGCAAGGATCTTGACACTTACAAGGTTTTATGTTAAATTTAGCTTGGCAGGAGTAACACCGTAACAAAACTTGGGTCCCACAAAAGGGGGTGGATGCGATGAGATCCCTATGGAAGTGGGTTGTCGTGCTTGTTGTTGCAGGCGGGCTTGTAGTTGGAACAGCCAACGAGCCAGTCCGCGGCCACGAGGAGGTCCTTGAACCAGCTGTGCTCGAGGCCCAACCGGAAGCCTGGACGGCCGTGACCCTTGGAGTTTCTGGACGGAGAGCCGGTGACTTCTTCATTGATGTCGATATAGACGTGGACCCGCGCGATCCGAATAACCCGGACGATGATAACATCTACGTTGTAGCTACGCGCGTAGAAGGGAGCGATTTCATCCTCTTCTTGTATGTCTCGAAGGACAGTGGCAAGACGTGGGTCAAGTATCGAATTAAGACATGCTCAGGAATAGAGTGTTTCCAGCCACGGGTAGCGGTCGGCTCCTTCACGGAAGCAAACATCGTGGCGGTCGGCTGGCAGGATCTGACGCCGGGGAACCTCGATGTCTTTGTGCAGGCCTTCTGTATCCCAAAGTCTCAAGCTGCTGAGGTCCCACAGCTAGTTGTCGAGAGCGCCTTGCCACAGCTGCGCTGCCCTGACAAGCCTGCACTCCAACCCGATCCCAAGCAGGAGCCGCGCGATCCCTACGTTGAGGATACTAGCCCATTGCCTTTAATCCCGCTCACGGACGAGATGGTCAACGTCTCCAATTCCGATGCGATCTCGGGCAATCATGAGATCGGGGGTCGGGAGTGGGCCGGTAGCTGGGACTTGTCAATCAACTCTCATCCGAATTGTTTGACCAACGGCTTCCCGCTCATCTGGACCATCTGGGCTGAAGACATCAACGCGGATATGCTCTACAGCCTCTCCAAGGATGGCCAGACTTGGAGCGCTCCAGCTAAGCTGCCTTTCGCCTCAGGTCAAACGCGCTTCCCATCGGCTTATACTGACAGGAATGGCGTGATGTACGCGGGCTCGACCCTCTCTGTTTCACCAGCGGAGGTCTACTTGACAGCCTCGGACAATTGCGGGGCGAGCTGGGGCCCGGTGGTGAATCTGAGCAGTAATCCTGGCTTCTCCGATGCTCCTCAGGTGGCTGTCACCGATGATGGGAAGGTTCATATTGTGTGGGACGATACGACCGGGACAGCGAATGTAGATGATTTCTATACGAGCTGTACCCGCCAGGGTAATGTCCTCTCTTGCGCTCTTGCTAGGAGCATAGCTAAAGACGGGGCCTTCCCCACCCTCGCTACAGATGGAAAGGTGCTCTATATGCCCTATCGCAATACACCTGGGGGCCGGACAGCGGGTGTGGGCTTCAGCTGCTCGACTGATGGTGGCGCGACGTGGTTGCCCGCTTATGAGCTACCAGGGTCAGCAGTGGCTAGCCCAACCTTCGTCATGCCTTGGGGATATGTCCACTTCTTGATGATCAAGGCAGCAGCGGCGGGGGATCGCGTCTACGTAGTCTGGGCTCAGGCAGGAGATGCACCAACAAGGTTCCTCAACGTCCGGCTGGCGTGGCGCAAGGGTTGTGGATAGAGCTTGTTGGCCATGTAGGGGGCACGGAAGGGTTCTTCCGTGTCCTTTTTTTTGGTATAGCCGGCATTAAGAGGGCTTGACATTTAAAGGGCTTTTATGCTAAGATTCCATCGAGCAGGAGCGCATGGACCAAAAAGCATCGTAAGGCCGAATAGTGTACCCTTAAAGGAGTCCTGCGCTAATGAAGTCCTGTTCTACATGAAGGGGGGGTGAGAATCACAAGGGCCAAAGACGACTTACATTCTTCTCACGGTCTCAAAGACTCAAATTCTAATCCTTTATGTGAGGTGATCAGCAGTGAAGTCTCTGTGGAAATGGGGAGTTGTTGCAATAGCTATTGCGCTCTTTGTGGTCTGGGGCAGCCAGGCGCAAGACTGGAAGATCCAATCGGTAGCTCAAGGGCCTGATGCTGCCAGGCAGCGTGTCTTGGAACCCGATATTGCTGTAGCGCCCGCAGGCAAGGTCTACATCAGCTATATCGATCAAAAAGCCAATGCGATCAAGATCCTCCAGTTAGGGGGACCAACGGCCGAGCTGGTGCGTGATACGGGCCGCGTGGCCGGGACAACGGTTGCGGCTACTGATGAGCTCGTTTGTGTCTCGTGGGAGGAATTGAGCGACAGCTCCGGTGTGCACGAGATCTGGCAGGCATGCTGGAAGGCCGATCTCTCCGCTCTTGCTAGCGATCCCGTGCGCTTGTCTTCTGAAGGGATAATCGCCGGTCAGGCTAACGGGGCTGGCTGGGGTGAGTTCGGTCTGAACTTTGATAACACCTTCGCTCCTGACGGCACACTCTATGCCGTTTGGACAGAGGACTACAGCAAGCTTGTAGCAGCTAGAACTGTTGGTGGCAATGTTCAGCGCTGCGGCGATTTCCCAGCGCTACCTATCCCTGATGCTCCCAATCGTTATCCCACAATCTACGTTGACGATAAGGGTGGTGTCTGGGCTGCCGTCGGCGATGTCTCTAATCCACCCGGGCCGAACATCTGGGTCTTCTACTCCAATGATCAGTGTGCCAGCTGGAAGGGCCCTGTCGATGTCACCCCGACCGGCCTCTACAGCGATGGTGTGGGGATCGCTATCCTGGGCACCAAGGTCTATTTCGTCTATGATGAGGACCAGGGTGCTGATCCTGGCACCGCGAACATCGACGTGACGACTTGCGATGCCACGCCTAACGGGCCGGCAAACTGCGCGCGCAAGACTGTCCACAAGAAAGGTGGCTTCCCCCATGTCGCTACGGATGGCAAGGGGCTGTACGTCACTTCAACAAACGAGAGTGAAGTGAAGTTCAGCTACTCCTGCGATGCTGGCGAGAAGTGGGTAGAGGCGCACATTCCAAACAAGTACAACCTGGGGTTCCGCGATCCGGACTTCGGAGCGGCGCTCTCGCGCATGCGTGTGGCGACCAGCCCAGGGTCATCTGACGTCTACGTCGTGTGGTTCTGGCGTGCTGAAGGCAGGAGCAACATCATGCTCGCCTCACGCCCCAAGCCTTGCAAGTAGGCCACTAACGTTGGTAGCTTGAGGGGCTAAGCTTTCGGCTTAGCCCCTCTTTGTTTCTTCGAAAGTGGGGAGGTCAGGCAAGCGAATACCGTCACACGCGCTACGGGCAGCAAAGTCTTCGTTAAAGATGGCGGCTACTCGACCAATCGTGATTCAAGCTTTTCGGCAGTCCGACCCGCGCACCCATAAGTCTATAATTTTGATCATCATCTCGTCGCTGATCGGCCTAGGAATCTCCGGGCTGACCCGTCCCTGCGCAATCCATAAGTTGATCGCAATAATGATCTCCTGATCATCAACCACAAAATCAGCGACATTGAGCCTCGCGATCAAACATGGGATAGTGCGGGACATCTCTTGTGCGGCAGCGCTCACGAGAAGGCCTAGCACGACTCCAAGCAACATCCAGCGAACTTTCATGGTGATTTCTCTCCCTCCTCTATAGCTTCTAATCTCTTGTGAATCTCCTCGAGGCGCGCCTCGACCAGAGCATAGAGCGTCCCCTGAGGGAATTTGCCCTCAGGGCCGCGCTCGCCAGCTTTGAGCCCAGTCAAGATCTCTAACCCCTCTTCAACAGTTCGGATGGCATAAATGTGAAACTTCCCCTCCCGCACAGCGTCGATGATCTCTTGCCGGAGCATCAAGTTATCCCGATTCTGTTCGGGGATGATGACCCCTTGATCACCGGTCAGTCCCTGGATCTTACAGATCTTAAAAAATCCGTCGATCTTCTCGTTGACGTTGCCGATGGGCTGGATCTCACCCTTCTGATTGACTGAGCCCGTCACAGCTATGCCTTGCTTGAGAGGCACGCCCGCGATCGCTGAGATGAGCGCATATAGCTCGGCGCTCGAAGCCGAATCGCCGTCTATCTTCGTGTAGCTCTGCTCAAACGTGATGCTCGCAGAAAGACTTAACGGACGTTCTATCGCGAATTTCTCGCCGAGCCAGCCCTTTAAGATCAGGACACCCTTACTATGAATCTTCCCAGAGAGAGCGGCCTCGCGCTCGACGTTGAGCACGCCCTCCTTGCCCGTGAAGACGTTCGCCGTGATGCGTGTAGGACGCCCAAATGAGAAATCCGTCAACTGTAAGACCGAGAGACCGTTCACGCATCCGACGCGCTCTCCACGCGTGTCCACCAAGATATCCCCACGCGCGATCAGTTCGTGAATCTTCTCTTCGATCAGGCTGTTGCGATAGTATTTCTCTTCGATGGCGCGCTCCACGTGCTCGGCTCTCACGAAGCGCGCTCCCTCACGCTCCGCCCAGTAGGAGGCTTCCCGAACTATCGTCATCAGATCGCTAAACCGGGCGGAGAGCTTCTTTTGGTCCCCTGTGAGCTCAGCGGCGTACTCTACTAAGCGCGCTAACGCCGTCTTATGGAAGTGCTTGAGCCCAGGACGCTCTCGCACTCGTGCTGCGATAAACGGCCCGAATTGCTTGATATATTTCTCATCCCAGGGGAGCTCATCGTCGAAGTCAGCCTTTACCGAGAAGAGCTTGGGAAAATCTTCATCAAACGTCTCGAGCATATAGTAGAGTTCCGGGCTACCGATCAGAATGACTTTCACGGAGAGGGGCACTGGCTCGGGCTTGAGGCTCTCTGTGGTTGTGAATCCCAGCATCGTGGCGGGATCTTCGATCGAGATGTGCCCGCTGCGCAGGGCGATCTTGAGCGCTTCCCAGCTCATCTCGTACTTGAGGAGGTTGTCGGCGTTTAAGACCAGATAGCCGCCGTTGGCTTCGTGGAGCGAGCCGGGCTTGATCATGGTAAAATCAGCAGTCATCACGCCAAACTGCACACGCCGCTCGATCTTGCCAAAGAGATTGGTATACGTCGCGTTCTCTTGCACGACGACAGGAGCCCCTTTGGTCTTGCTATGGTCGACCAAGACGTTCACCTTGTATCGCGTGAAGAGCTCGATCATGCCGGTGGGGATGGGGACCCCTTGGCCTTCGCCTTCGGGGGTAGGTTCGGCAAACTCCCGAATATTCTCCAAGATATCAGCTTCGACGTCCTCGAGGAATTCGACGACGCGGGGATGCTCCTGATAACGAGTCTGTAAGCGCTGGATGAGGGGGTTCACGGTGTAGAGCGCGATGTCTCTGTCGAGCTCTTCAATAGCTTTCAGACGTTGTTCTTCAATGTTCTCGAGCTGGGTCATGGCTTCTTGGATGATCTCTTGGAGCTCTTCGCGGTAGCGCGTGATCTTATGGCGTTCTCGTTCTGGAAGGTTCAGGAAGGCATCTTCAGTGAGGGGCTTGCCGTCGTAGAGGGGGGTGGCCTGGAACCCTAGGGCTGAGAGCTGAAAGAGAAATCCGCGGCGTTGCGCTTCACGCTCGACGGCGTTGGTCACTTTGAGGCGCAGCTCATTGAACTGCTCGTCTAGGCTCTGGCGCTTCTTTCTGTATTCTTCGCTGTGGTAAGCAGCAGGGATGCGTTCGCGCAGCTTCTCTATGAGATCGTCCATATCGGCGGCGAACCTTCGTCCCATGCCTGGGGGCAGCAGGATATATCGGGGGCAATAAGGGTCATCGAAGTTGTGGACGTAGCAGAGGTCTTGAGGTGGGGATTCCTTAAGGCTGAGTTTGTGGAGAAAGGCCTTGACGATAGAAGTTTTTCCCGTGCCAGGGCTGCCAGCAACATAGATATTGTAGCGAAAGTCTTTGATGCCCAAGCCAAGTTCGAGGGCACGTCGGGCGCGCTCCTGACCGATGACGTCATCGAGGGGTTTGCACTCGGCTGTCGTCTCGATGCCGAAGATATCAGGATCACACCGCCGGCGCAGCTCTTCCGGTGTCACCCGCTCGGCCATCGTTCCCCCCTTGGATATACAAGGGGCTTAGCGAGAGACGCGGATCTCACTCTCCCCGACGACGGAAGCTACAAGGCGCGGTGAAAAGCTCGTCAGCAGCCCTTTCAGAATAAACGTGCTTGCTGAGACACTCGTCGGGACGATCAAGTCATAGATGACCGCAACCAGCTGCCCTTGGGAGAAGCGTTGAGTCCAGAGCCATTGCAGCTCGGCTTTCTTCAAGATCGCTCCGCCATTTTGGACTTCTTTCACCATCCAACCCTTGGGAGGGTCTTCGTCGAGTCCAAGCCCATTGATCGTCTGGTTGATCCTCAAGAGAATGATAATGCGCACCGTTTGTCCTGGGGTTACTATGCCACCAGGGGGCAGGGCCAACGATCGTCGCACTGTGACTGGGGCCTCAGTGACCTTCACAATCTTGCTAATTGAGCCCGTGGCACCGCGATTGTCTGTCACTCTTAGGTTGATGCGCCATTCCCCCCCGCGGTCGAAGAGCCGCGTGATCGTCGGAACTGGCTTAGTCTCGTCGAATTTTCCGTCGCCGTTGAAGTCCCATTCGTACTTCACGATAGATCCATCGGGATCGCGAGAGCTTGACGCGTCGAACGTCACCAGGGTATTGGTGTCAGGATTTTGGGGAGTGAAACGGAAGTCAGCGCGGGGCGGAGTGTTGCTCTGGGCTTGAGAGACGAATAGCATCCCTAAGGTTGTCAGCAGTAGCATCATCGTGAAGACGCTTCTCATCGCACAGACCTCCTGACACAGTTTGACAGGTCTTCGGTGCCACGCTTTTTCAGCTAAACAATGCAACAGAGAACTGTCTCACGGCAGCGGCCCAAAGACCGATGCTCCCGTAAGCCAATACGCTATGAGCGTCTGTAATGTCTTGAGATCGATTATACCAAACTTCACCTTGCCGTCAGCTTCCCTGTTCTTAACTTCTTTGTTTTCAAGCCAGAAGAATGAGACAGCGGCCGTGATTTGTTCGAGGCTGATCGTTGTGGTCTCTAGCCAGAGATTGACCCGGGGATTGGTCGCATCACTGACGTCCATACGAGCAAAGATCACGGGGAAGGGAAGTTTCGTGACGACCCTGATCTCGGCTTCGCCCGTTGTTGTGTGCTCGAACGCCGGCAAGGCACTGCTCACCGAGCCCGAGAGCTTTATCACGCGGGATTCAGGGGTATCTGGCTCTGGGATGGTCAGTTCGTATTCGATAGTGCGGATGGCCCCGGCTTCGAGAACTTCCAAGAAGACCCAGAGGACCTCCCCAGGGCTCAGGCGGCGCATGGTGGCGCTCTCGGCTGAAATGAGCGTAAACTCCAAATCTCGGTCCATATACTTGGTGAAGCGCTCCGTTACCACTAGGCCATTGATGCGATCGAGAGCTTGGATGGTGAGCTTCACCTTGACGCGCTCGCCGGGAAGGGTCTCATCGTTGGGAAGATTAGTATCGATCGTTCTTGTAGCAATCGCGCGCGGCGTAAAGATCTTAATAGTCTTAGAAGCACTGGCCTTCTCGCCATCGGTATCGGTGACTGTGAGCGTAACCGTGTAGCTACCGTCGGCGCGGTAGCTATGAGTGGGATTCTGGTCTGAAGAGCTTGTTCCGTCGCCGAAGTTCCACTCCCACGCCACGATTCCAACGTCGTCGGTCGAGCGATCGATGAAGGCAATAGCCTCATTGGCCTTCGGCTCCGCAGGTGCAAAGTCAAAACTCGCCGAGGGCGGACGATTGCGCTCCCGCACAAATAGCGAGATAGGGCTGACCGTCGGCGTGACTACGCGTCCGCGGACGTCTACGTACGAAAAGCTCGGCTGCAGTGAGGCTCTCCCGGGCTGAGAGGCGATCACAGTGAAACTCGCCTCCCAAGATGCTCCGACGGTCAGCCCCTCAAGCTCCCACACGAGCGTCGTCGTCTTGTCAGGGTTAACTGTGACGCGGTTCGGAGCATTGAACGTCGCGATACCGTAACTCAAAAACGCCGGCAGAACTAGCGTAATCTTAATCTGTCGTGCGACGATCTTCCTGCCCAACGCTTGGGCGATCTCTCTAGGAACTGTGTCGGTGAACTGCTCAAAGTACTGGCCTTGGGTGAGGCGGGCCAACTCGCGCAGGAGTGTTCTGTCGGGATTGCGCCCCGTCGCAATCGTAAACAGAACAACGCCATTCTCGGCAGCGCGTTGGGCTTGGGAGAGGGGCGTGCGCCCGATGTTGAAACGCCCATCGCTGACCAAGACGATGGCCCACGACGCTTCCTCGCGCCCGTTTGTCATGAGGGCCTCGACGGCCTTGGCAATCCCTTCTCCAAGGGCGGTCTTGCCCAAGGGCTTCAGAAGCTTAAGCCCCTGGCGCACGGCTTCGTGATCGAACGTGAGCGGGACGTCCAGACGGGCTTCTGTGCCAAACGAGACCAAGCCAACCCGATCTGACGGCGTCAGCGCTTCAATGACTGCTAAACCGATTCGCTCCATCTCGCGGATGTTGGCCGTGGCAGAGCGATCTATCACCAGGAAGAGATCAGCTGGGGTGCGCTCCCCCTGGGCAGAGATCTGTAGGGTTATCGTGCCTTCCTGGTTAACGAAGAGAGTCGATGGAGAGAAGCTTATCGTGAGCTGCACCGGCGACGTGGTCACTTGGGCCAGCCCGGTTAGCGCGAGCAGCCCAAGCATCCCTAGAGTGTAGAGCACTCGTCTCATCATCCCGCTCCTTCCGTCGGAAGCAAGCTTATCGCGTGGTAGCCGGCAGCGGCTGATCTACTGGTGTATCTGTCAGCCAGTACGAGACTAGGGTTTGCAGCATCCGGAAGTCTATAGTCTTGCCGCAGGTCCCGACGACTTCCTCGTCCTCGAGCCAGAGCGCAATAGCCGTCTGAATCTGAGCGAAACTGATCTTGCTCGACAGGGAGACATCGATAGCATTCTGCTCGACGTTCAAATACGCAATAGCTACAGGGATATCTAAGCATTCCACAACGTTCACGGTGGTATCCTTGCTGACTTCGCCCTCGAAGCGCGGCGAGAAGGACTCTATGAGCCCTTGGATCGTGTAAGGGCTAATGAGCTCGTCGGTAGGCACGACCACTTCATAGAGGATGCTGCGACGTGCTCCTGCGGGGATCTTCTCTGTGAAGATCCAGGTGTTTGCGACCTGTTTGAACGCCGCGCTGACAGTTCCCTCCAAGGGGCGCACCTCCCAGCGCTCTGGAAGCTTCTCGGTGAGCGTCAGGCCAAGGATCTCTTTCTCGGCTTGGATCTCGACCCTTACTCTGAAGACATTGCCGTTAGGGGCACGGAGATAGACCTGGAAGAACGGCAGGGGCGTCAAGATCGAGCGCATCGCTGTTCCGCCTATAGCCGTATCTTCTGGGATGGTGCGATCGACAGGCACCCCCGCTAAATGATGGGCAACGATCTGCTTGAGTACATCCACGCTCAACGGTGCCTCACACGTGCCTGGCACAGGGGTATCCTCTTGCCAGAATGCGACCGCCCGTTGCATCTGATCGAACGTGATCTCTTCTGACATTCGGAGATCGATCGTATCGGTGGCGGTATCTAAGTGAGCGATGGCGACGATCGCCGGCAAGCACCTTACAATCGAGATGCGCGAGAACGCTTCATTGGTCTCACCAAGCACGGGGATCTCTTTGATATCGGGGACGGTGCTAGAGATCCTCCCGACGATATCGAAATCTTGGGGCAGCGGCCCGCCGATCAGCTGATCGGTCTTGGGGATAGTCACGTCATAGACGATCCGACGCGTCTCGCCGCTGCGCACAATTGTGGGGAATATCCATTGGGTTTGAGCGGCTTTGAACGTCGCCCCGGCGCTGTCGATCGGGGTGACCTCCCAGTTAGCGGGGAGGTCTTCATCCAATCCTAAGCCGCTCATCGAGGTTCGGACGGTGATGGTGACCGTGACTCTGAATGTCGTTCCAGGGGCGGCGTGCGTCGTCGAGAGGGTGCGCCGCGCGAACGCGACTTCCTTCTCGACCATGATGGTCTTGGTGACCTGGCCGATAGCGCCCTTGTCGTCGGTGACGCGTAGCGTTACTCGCACTTCGCCGATTTGGGTGAATGTATATTGCACAATGGGCTTCTCGGTGGAGATCTCAAAGACGCCGTCGGAGTTGAAGTCCCATTCGTATTTGACGATCTTGCCGTCGGCCACGGTGCTGGCGCGGGCGTCGAACGTCACGGGCACGTTGACGCTCACGACTGTAGGAGAGTACGTAAAGTCGGCTTTCGGGGGCGCGCGCCGGAAAGCGCTCAGCACTAATGGTTCAGTGAGGCTGGGCAACTGAAATCTCTCTGGAGCGAGCGGATCGCCGCTGAGCACCTGCCAGCCGTCAATGCCTCGTGTGAACGTTGGGGTAATGACGATTTCGAACTCCTCGGGCAGCCCGTTGATGACGACGCCGTCGGCGCGCTCGGGCAGCCAGCGCCAGGTCATGGTGGCTACCGGCGGGTTGAACTCATAGGTGTCAGCAGGGTCATCGCGCAGGGCGATCCGTGCCGTGGGCGGCAGCCCATCGAAGCGCAGGGTTGCCTCGCCGCCCCCGACGTTGCCCGGCTTGCTCAAGATAATTATCAGACTCAATGCGTTTGTCGTTGCATCGCGATGGAGAAAGACAATCGCTTGATTAGGGACTTCTAAGCCTGTGTTAGGCTGGTCGTTGGTGTAACGATAGAAATCTATAGCGGATCCCGGTTGGGTCAGGGGAGTGATCGGCGTGGAGAAGGCTCCTTGACGGGCTAGGAAGAACGAAGTCGTCTGTACCGTCCCTTGGCTTGCTCCGGTCACAGCAATGAGGGCCAACACTATGAGCCCACAGAGAGCTTGTCGAATGACACGCATCGCGGCCTCCTTCTGTATCATAGCCTGTCTCAGTATAGCGAGCGATCCCTCCTGAGACAGTGATTCAAGTTACCCATTCCGCAAGCTCCCCTTGGTTTGAGCATAGCACAGCTTGTGCCCAAAGGCAAGCGGGCGTAATGGCCATCACATTCTATAAAAATTTACGGGTGCCTTCGAGGTCTGGGGCGACACTCGCAATGGGCGTTTGTCTGGAAGCGAAGTGCGCTCTGTCCAGATAAAACGAAGTTGGGCCCCATGCCGTGTGACAGGAGGGTCGAGGCTTTGTTCGCGGCAATCTGGCGGGCCAGATTGACGATGGCTTTTCGGATGGGGCCCAACCCAGACTATCGTAATTTTAGTATCAGGGATAGCCGCTCTCTCAGTCAATGAGGTCTATCAAGAGAAAACCTGAAGTTGATCAGAACTCATTGGAGCTCTTGGTACAGATCGACATCGCCGTTCTTAGCGATTTGCTTGTCTTCGTAGGGAGCCCCTAAGCGCCGATAGAACTCGTCGGCAACGTTGTGAAAGACGCCCGTCACTGTAGCGATGAGCCAGTAGCGCAGCGTGCCAAAGTGCAATTGGATGACCTTAAGCGCTAACCGCGTGCACGCGTAGTTTAGAAGCCCGGCGAATGCGGCGTCGTAGTTGTGGGCCTTTGCCTGGACGACGATTTGCTGAGCAAGTTGGTCGATGAGGGGATCCAAGGGACGACGATCTTGTTGCGTGATGTAAGGCATAGAGACCTCCTTTGCAAGAGTTATTCTACCGAATGGGGGTAAGCCCAGCGATTCGCTTCTCAGAGGGAAGCGAGCCCTGTAAGAGCGTCTCTCCCAGAGCTGTCTAGCGCCCATACCCTCGATAGTGTAAAATAGCCGCCGTAAATCTAACACATAAGGAGGGTTGAACTATGATCGTCAAGCTGCCCGACGGACGGATCATCGAGCACCATGGCCCTGCAGCCCTGAAGGACGTGCTCGCCACCACGGCGAAGGAGCTCCTGGCGACCACCGTCGGCGCCAAGCTTGACGGTGAAATCGTCGATTTCCATCGAGTGCTCCCGGATGACGCCACAGTCGAGCTGATCCCCCTAGATTCCCCTGAGGGAGCTTCGATCTATAGACATAGCTATTCGCATATTATGGCCCAGGCCGTGCGGCGACTCTTCCCCGGTGCAAAATTAGCTATCGGCCCAGCTATCGAAGATGGCTTCTATTACGACTTCGATGTCGAACGCCCTTTCACACCTGAGGACCTAGAAAAGATCGAAGCCGAGATGGAGAAGATCGTCCAGGAGAATTATAAATTTGAGAGACTCGAGATCTCTAAAGACGAAGCGCGCCATATGCTCCGGGACGAGCCGTACAAGCTTGAGCTCTTGGACGAAATCCCCGACGAGACCGTCTCGTTCTATCGCGACGGGGATTTTATAGATCTCTGTCGCGGCCCGCATATGCTCAGCACCGGCCAAGTCAAATACTTTAAGCTCTTAAACGTTGCTGGGGCGTACTGGCGCGGCGACGAGCGCAACAAGATGCTCCAACGCATCTACGGCACCGCGTTCGCGACCAAAGAAGCGTTAGAGCAATACCTACAGATGCTCGAAGAGGCTAAGAAACGCGATCACAGAAAGCTTGGCAGGGAGCTAGAGATATTCTTCTTCGATGAGGAGGTTGGGCCGGGACTGCCCTTATGGCTGCCCAAGGGCGCGATCATCATCGAAGAATTAGAGAAATTAGCGAAAGAGACTGAAGCCAAAGCTGGGTATCTGAGAGTCCGTACGCCGCACATCTGCAAAGAGTCTATGTATCTGAAGAGCGGGCACTTGCCGTACTATCAAGAATCAATGTACCCGCCGATGGAGCTGGAGGGCGTAAGATACTATCTGAAGCCCATGAACTGCCCCCACCATCATAAGATCTTTGCTGCCGTACCCAGAAGCTATCGCGATCTCCCCCTGAGATTAGCCGAGTACGGCACGTGCTATCGCTACGAAAAGTCAGGCGAGCTCTTTGGGCTGATGCGCGTGCGCAGCATGCAAATGAACGACGCCCATATCTACTGCACGCTGGAGCAGTTTGAAGAAGAGTTTCTCGCCGTCTGCCGAATGTATCTGAATTACTTTAAGCTCTTTGGGATCGAAAAGTATCTGATGCGCTTCAGCACTCATGATCCGAAAGAGTTGGGCAAGAAGTACGTCAACGAGCCCGAACTCTGGAAGCAGACCGAAGATATGGTGCGCCGTGCGCTTAAGAACGGCGGGATCAATTACGTCGAAGTCCCAGGAGAAGCTGCCTTCTACGGGCCAAAGATCGACGTGCAGGTCTGGAGCGCCATCGGGCGCGAGTTCACCCTAGCGACCAATCAAGTCGACTTTGCTGTCCCTAGGCGCTTCGGGCTGGTCTACAAGAACGCTCAGGGGCAAGACGAGATCCCTATCTGCATCCATCGCGCGCCATTAGGCACTCACGAGCGCTTAATCGGCTTCTTGATCGAGCATTACGCCGGAGCCTTCCCCGTATGGCTCTCCCCAGTCCAGGCCGTAGTGCTGCCTATCACTGATCGTCAGCACGAGTACGCGCAGAGGGTCCTCCACAAGCTCAAGGAGGCCAACATCCGTGCTGAGCTCGACGGTAGCAGCCATACGCTGAACTATCGCATTCGGCACCATCAATCCCAGAAGGTCCCATATATGCTTATTGTGGGGGAACGCGAGGCGCAGAGCGATCAGGTCGCGGTGCGCCTGCGCACGGGGAAGGATCTTGGGCCCAAGCCCCTCAATGAAGTCATTCAGTTAATCTGTGAGAAGATCGCTACTCGGTCGCTAGATTTGGAGTGAGAGGAAAGGAGAGCCCGGCAGGAAGGGGCTTCCTGCCGGGAGGGCCTGCATCCTCCGGGCCTAGCGGAGGGGTAGTAGCTGAATCACAGAGAAGAACGAGACCAGCGCCATCGCTATCGTCAAGAGCGCTGAGCTTCCAAGGACGATCTGTCGCGAGCGTGAGAGCGTCTTCATGGTTTGTATTCCCCCTTGTGCCGAGCTAAGTGTAGCGCAGCGGGGGTACAGAGTCTGTACAGGCGAAGTGAAAATTTCGTGGAAAAGGGAAAAAAACCCCCCTCCCGCAGCTGCGGGAGAGGGGTTTTGAGCCAGGAGCACTTCAGCGCATCAAGACGAACTTGCCTAGGAGACGACTCTGGTGTCCGTCGGGTCTTGTAATGACGAGCACATACCAATAGAGCCCATTGGCTGGGATGCGTGACCAGCGCAGGGAGAGCGTTGGCCCAGAGCTCTCTTGAGTGGTAAGCAGCCGTCCATCCAAGCCGTATACAGCAACTTTCAGGAAGCAGCTGGGACAGCCGGGCACGCTCCAGCGGAGCTCTCTAGGGGTGAAGCGCACGTTCTGTCCAGAAGCCTTTAGCTCAATGAACTCTTGAGGGCTGACGAGGCGGAAGCGCTTGCGTCGGTCAGCGAGCTTCAAGGCTGCGCGCACCTGCGAAGAGATCTTATCGATACGGGCAATCGCGCCGTTCATCAGGACGCGCCACTGCGCAAACGCCATCAGCAGCTTATCGCGAGCACTTTGGAGCAGCTCTGCAGGCGACATCGCTGTGATGGGGTCGACGGCGAGCCCTCCGAACCCTGAGAGGCTCTCATCAGCTTCTGCAAGCAAATCGAGCGCCTCTTCGAGCATCGCTTCGATCTCATCCAACCGGTCGTTTGAGCCTTCAGCAAAGTTGAGGAACTCCTCAATAGTCTTGTGAATGCGAGTGGCGCGCTCTGTGCTGATCGTGTTGGCTTGGGTCAGCGCGTCCACTTGGGCACGTACCCCTTCGGCCCGCTGCACCAGAGACTCCATCAACAGACGAGTATCGGCAAGGGAGACGAGCAGCTCATTGACTGTCTCTTGAGTCTGGCGGATAAGCTGGCGAGCGCGCTCGTGTGCCCCAAAACTATTCAGCAAGTTGAGGGCCAAGCGTAGATCCTCAAGGGGCTTGGAGAAGCTCAAGGTGCGCCCATGCCCAATGATATCGCGCTTCATAGCGCCAAGCTCATCGCGCCCTGGTCTAGGAGGGGCGATCTTCTTGGCCTCAACAGAGACGGTACAAGAAGCACTAGCACCCTCAGGATCTCTGACGGTCAGCCTCACAGAGTACGCGCCTTCTTTGTCGGCTTGGAACGACGTGACAGCGGCTGTGGGATCGGCGATTGCGGCCTGGCTCTCAGCAGGCTTCGTGATGAACTCCCATCGATATGTCAGATCTTTCCCCTCAGGATCGGAGGATCCGGAGCCGTCGAGGGTGACCGTCTGGCCGACGAAGACTTCTGGGGAGACAGTCCCACAGAGGGCCGTCGGCGGCTGATTGGGTGGCGGGGCTTGGGTCACTGTAATCGTCTGTTGGGCTGTTTGCGTAGCTCCCGCGCTGTCTGTGACCGTGAGCGCGATAGTGACGTTCCCCGGGGTTACCGGGCAGGTGAAGCTCACGGTGGGCCCGAGGGCATCCGGCTGCCCGTCGCCGTTGAAGTCCCATTCGTATTTAGTAATCTGGCCATCGGGATCGAAGGAACCGGAGCCATCGAGCCTGATGGTCTGCCCTGTATTACAAGAATACGGCTGGGTATCAGGCTGACCGTCAGGGATGGGGCCGGGATCGGCCACAGGGGTCTGGTTAAGGGTAATTACTAATTTCTGTTTCAGGGCACTCTCTAGATCTGCGAACGACCTGACGATGATGACAAAGCCGTTTTGTTGCCTAGGGGGAAAGGGGGGCGCGATGCGCCCTGGTTGCGGCCAGACTAATTGGAGCAAGAAGTCTCTAAATGCCGGTTCTTCTTCAACGGTGCCGATCCCCTCGGCATCCAACTGGTCGAGCCCGGCGGCTACAGCTTCATCTCGGGCTTGGAGCGCTTGGCGTTTGGCTTCTTCAACGGGAGGGGGCATATTCGGCTGGCCATCGGTGATGATATTGAAGACCTGCTGGGCGCCAGGACGAGCCTTGGCCCCAGATATCAGCGTAGTGGCCAGGCGAATCCCCGAGACCATGGGCGTGAGACCGCCCCCCTTAATGATAGCTCGCACCCGGGTTACTATCTCTCCAACGTTATCTGCCGTAATGACCGTCATGGGGACTTCGACGCGCGCCCCAGGAATTCGGGTCGTCGGATCCGTGATGTTAGCTGAGAACTGCACCAAACCGAACTCGACGGTGCCGTTTTGAGGCACGACGGCAGGATCAGAGATCGCATTGGCAATACCGTTGATCATGGTGATGAAATCGGCGTTCGAGATGCTGCCCGAACCGTCTATGATGATCACGAGCTGAGTTTTGACGGTATTGGCCGGTTGAGCACTGGATAGGCTGATCCCTAGACAGAGCAGCCCCATAGTCACGAGAAACACCCTAGCGCTCATTGTGAGAAAACCTCCTTCGTCGATCGCGCTCTGAGGGCATTATAGCATAAGATCCTACCTGTGCAATGTAACTTAGATCACGCCTGCGGCGCGACGGAGCAGCTCGGCCTTGTCGGTGCGTTCCCAGGGGACACCCAGATCGACACGCCCCATATGCCCATAAGCCGCGAGGGGCGTATAGATGGGGCGGCGCAAGTTGAGGTGCTCGATGATCGCCGCGGGGCGGAAGTCAAAATGTCTCTCGACGATTTGAGCGAGCTCACCGTTGGAGAGTTTTCCGCTCCCAAATGTATCGATGGTGATGGCCAGAGGTCGGGGCTGCCCGATGGCATAAGCAACTTGGACTTCACACTCCGAAGCCAATCCCGCTGCCACGATATTCTTTGCAACGTAACGGGCGTAATAGCTTGCCGAACGGTCAACCTTAGTAGGGTCTTTGCCGGAGAAGGCGCCGCCACCGTGACTGCCGTAGCCGCCGTAGGTGTCGACTTCGATCTTACGTCCGGTCATGCCGGTGTCGCCGCAGGGCCCACCGATCTCAAACCGCCCCGACGGATTGACTAGAAGAACCGTGCGGGAGTCGAGCCAAGGGCCAAGCACGGGGCGAATGATCAGTTCCGTCAGATCGTGTCGGATCTGCTCTTGAGAGACGTCCCCGTCGTGTTGAGCGGAGAGCACGACGGTGTGCGCTCGGACTGGATGGCCCTTCTCGTCGTACTCGATAGTGACCTGAGATTTGCCATCGGGGCGTAGGTAGGGGAGCCTCCTGCTGCGGCGCAGCTCCGCGAGCTTCCGTACTAACTGATGTGCGAGCATGATGGGCAGAGGCATGAGCTCCGGCGTCTCTCGACAGGCATAGCCGTACATGATCCCCTGGTCGCCAGCGCCGATGGCATCATACGGGTCCTCTGAGGACTTCTTGATCACAGCTTGGGCAATGTCCGGCGACTGCTCGTGAATCGAGACAAGCACCCCGCAGTGATCGGCATCGAAACCGTATTCGGGTCTATCGTAGCCGATCCTCCTGATAGTCTCCCGAGCGATCTTAGCGTAGTCGACGCGAGCCGTGGTTGTGATCTCCCCAGCGATTAAGACTAAGCCGTTGGTGGTGAATGTCTCACATGCGACGCGCGCGTACGGATCTTGGGAGAGGATGGCATCGAGGATCGCATCGGAGATCGCGTCGCACATCTTATCTGGATGTCCTTCAGCTACCGACTCGGACGTGAACAGATAACTGCTCATGAGCTTCCTCCCCTTCACAGGAGCGCTTCTTCTTGGAGAAGGCCTGACGTGCTGGCTGGATTATAACACGTCCCTTGAGCCTCAGCCAGTTGTAGGGTAAGATAAGCGATGCTGCCGTTTATACTCTTGGGGATTCTGCAGGGGCTCACAGAGTTTCTGCCCATCAGCAGCTCTGGGCATCTGGCGTTAGCTGAACAACTCCTTGGGGTTCGCACACCTGGGATCGTCTTTGAGATCTTTGTACACTTTGGGACGTTGCTGTCGGTGGTGTGGGTCTTTAGAGAGAGAATCTTGCGGATAGTCCTTGCGCCCGTGGGGGGGGGGACGGAGCTCAGGCTTTTAGGGATCTTGATCGTTGGTTCGATCCCAACAGGGGTTTTAGGGCTGGCTTTGGATTCTGTGGCTGAGGCAGCGTTTGTGCGGAGCTGGGCTGTGGGGCTGGGGTTGCTCATCACCGCGGGTGTGCTGACTCTCGTCGAGCGTCGCGATAGTATCCAGGCAAAATCGCTCGATCAGCTGAGCTGGCGCGATGCGCTCTGGATCGGGCTGGCTCAAGGGATTGCGGTCCTACCGGGGATCTCTCGCAGCGGCAGCACAATTGCGATGGGGCTTCTCTGTGGGTTGCGTCGCCAAGATGCAGCAGAATTCTCGTTTTTGCTCTTCATCCCCGCGATATTGGGGGCCACGCTGCTGAAGCTCGCTGAAGCGCTCTCTGAACCGACAGTGCACAGCGCCCTGTGGGGCGGCTACCTTGCTGGGACGGCCGTCGCGTTGTTATCGGGCGTGATCGCGATTCGCTTCTTGATGAAGTACTTACGTGAGCGCTCCTTGACGCCCTTTGCGATCTATTGCGCTCTCCTTGGGCTTCTGGCCGTGTTATGGAGTATAGCGCGCTCGAACGCATAGGCAACGCGCAGGAGCTTGCTCTCTTGAAATGCATTCGCGATGAGCTGGATCCCGAAGGGTAGGCCCTCTACTCTTCCCCCAGGGACGGAGATCGCCGGAAGGCCCGCCAAGCTCGCGGGCACAGTGAAGATATCTGAGAGATACATGGCTAAGGGATCTTTTAGGCGCTCGCCGAGCTTAAACGCCGGCGTCGGCGAGGTCGGTGAGATGAGAATATCGACTTTCTGAAAAGCGCTCTCAAAGTCTTGACGAATGAGCGCTCGGACCCTCTGGGCCTTCCCGTACCAAGCTTCGTAGTAGCCGGCGCTGAGCGCGTACGTCCCGATCATGATTCTGCGTTTGACTTCGGGGCCAAACCCCTGACTTCGACTCTCCGCAAACATCGCGTCGACGGAGCTCTCACTCATGCGCTTGGTGTAACGCACCCCGTCAAAACGTGCCAAGTTTGCGCTGGCCTCCGACGACGAGATCAGATAATACGCGGGAATTGCATACTCGGTGTGGGGCAACGAGAGTTCTAGGATCTGCGCGCCAAGTTCACGAAAGATTGCTATCCATGACTCGACGCACACTTTAGCCTGTCCCGAAAGCTCGACAATATATTCTCTAGGTACCCCAATGCGAAAGCCCTTGATCTCTTGACCGAGCTCTCGTGTATAGTCTTCAGGCGGGCGCTGGACGCTCGTTGAGTCGTTGTGGTCATGCCCAGCGATATAATTTAATAAGAGTGCGCAGTCGTACACGTCCTTGGTCATCGGGCCGATTTGATCGAGAGAGCTTGCAAACGCGACCAAGCCGTAGCGCGAGACCAGCCCGTAGGTGGGCTTGAGCCCTACGATCCCGCAAAACGCAGCGGGCTGGCGGATGGAACCGCCTGTGTCAGATCCCAGGGCGCAGATCGCTTCGTGAGCTGCGACGGCGGCCGCCGAGCCCCCCGATGATCCCCCAGGAACTCGCTCTAGATCATGGGGATTGCGTGTAGGGAAGAACGCGCTGTTCTCGGTAGACGAGCCCATCGCAAATTCATCTAGATTCGTCTTGCCCAAGATCGTCGCGCCGGCGTCCTTCAGTCTCTTTATAACTGTGGCGTCGAAGATCGGCTGGAAGTTCTCTAAAAAACGCGAAGCGCAGGTCGTCTTGAGCTCCTTGGTCACGATATTGTCTTTGACGGCGATGGGTATCCCCTTGAGGGGCTTATCGCACAAGCGCTCGCATTCTGCAAGCAGGCGCTCTTGAGGCGCTACCGAGATATAGGCTCGAATCTGAGGTTCTCTCTCGGCAATCGCAGCATAGAGATCGCTGATGACGTCGCGGGGTTGGATCTCGTTCTTCTCGATGAGGGCAAGCAGTTCATGTAAAGGCTTCTCGTTGAGATTCATAACGAAAAAAGCTCCCAGCTCCTCGCGCAACTGAGAACTCACACTCATCGTGTGTCGTGCCGAGGGAGGGATTTGAACCCTCACGGGATGAAACTCCCCTACGGTCCTGAGCCGTAGGCGTCTGCCAATTCCGCCACCTCGGCCTATATTTCTGCCAGCTATTGGCTGGCAAAGGATATTGTACTGTGGCCGATTTGGCTTGTCAACCGATTTCACGCTATACTGATCTTTATGGGCGACGAATGCTTTGTCATTGTCAATCTGCTGGCGGGGCGGGGGCGATGTCGGCGACTCTGGCCCGCGATTAAGCACGCCTTGCAGCACTCTAAGCTTTCATTTCGCTATGCTTTCACTGAGGCTCCCGGAGCAGCGATCGCCGTTGCTCAGCGCGTTGCGCGAGATTTTCCGACCGTCGTCGCCGTCGGTGGAGACGGCACGATCCACGAGGTTGCTACGGGCTTAATGGGTACTTCCGCAAAGCTTGGGATCATTCCTGCAGGCACAGGAAATGATTTCGTCAAGATGCTCGGCATCCCTCCCAAGGATCCGTTGGGGGCTATTCCCATCCTGGAAGCGGGACACACGAAGCGTGTAGACGTTGGTCGTGTGGGTGAGCGCTACTTTGTCAACGGGCTTGGGCTCGGCTTGGATGGAGCGGTGGCCTGGCGAGTCTTTCACAGCTGGCGCTGGCCCTGGCTTGCTCACTGGATCTATCTCTATGCTGCTGTGCGGGAGGCCCTCTTCTTCCGAAGCAGCACGCTCTCTGTCTCCGCTCCAAGCTGGGAGTGCTCCGGCACGCTCATGATGCTTGGCGTGTGTAATGGGCGGTACCTTGCCGGCGATTTTCGGCTCGCGCCGCATGCCGAGATCGATGATGGGCTCTTTGATGTCTATCTGATCGCAGACATGCCCCCATTGAGGAGAATCTTGCAGATTCCCAAGGCACGTCGTGGGGAGCATCTTAGGCTTCCGGAGGTGCAACTCCACCGTGCTCCATGGGTCGAGATCTCTTCAAAAAGCCCGCTCTTGGGACATCTCGATGGGGAGCCTATAGAGTTTCCTCCAGGGAAGCTTCGCGTTGAGCTGCTGCCCAAAGCACTAGAAGTGATCGTACGCTGCTCGTGAGCTTGATTTTCGCTGACTGAAGGCTAGCGAGGGTGTACAATCCAGACGGAGTCTAGTGGAGCGGGCGACGGGATTCGAACCCGCGACACCCGGCTTGGGAAGCCGGTACTCTACCGCTGAGCTACGCCCGCGTAGCTGATTTATTATAGACACCCTTGGGTTGCTTGTCAATACCCCCTTGCTTACAATTATAACCCCATGCGTATTCTTATTCGGTTCTCTGGGGAGATCACGGTGAAGAAACGCCGCACGCGCGCCCGCTTCTTAGAACGCTTGGCTATGAACGTCCAGGATGCCCTGCAGACGACAGAGATGCCCTTTACTTTCTTAGATGAGGGCAATCGCTTCCTAGTAGACTCAGACTCCCCTCATGCTTTGGCGCTCTTATCTTGTATCTTTGGGGTGCAGTCGCTCTCGATTGTCGAGCGTCGCTCGTTCAAGATGCTCGACGATATTCTCAAAGCTGGCACAGAGCTCTATAGCTCTGCTGTTGCTGGGAAGCGCTTTGCCGTGCGCGCGCGACGTCTTCTCCAAGGGCGGCATCTCCCGTTCTCGTCGCTCGATATCGAGCGTGAGCTTGGGGCAGCTTTGCGCCCCTACGCCGCTGGAGTCAATTTAGAGAGCCCTGAGATCACGATCTTTGTCGAGGTTCGAGCTCATGAAGCTGATTTCTTCACCGAGAAGCTCGCTGGGCCTGGGGGATTGCCTTTAGGCACCGCGGGTAGGAGCATCGCGCTGCTTTCGGGGGGATTCGATTCGGCGGTTGCCAGTTGGCTGATGCTCAAGCGCGGCGTCGCTTTAGATTATCTCTTTTGTCGGCTGGGAGGCAGTCTTCACGAGCACGGCGCCCTCCAGGTCGCAAAGGTACTCGCCGATCGCTGGAGCTATGGGAGCTTTCCCAAACTCTATTCGGTCAATTTTGAGCCAATTGTCGCACATATCCAGCAGCGCGTGCACCCCTGCTATTGGCAAGTGATCTTAAAGCGCTTCATGTACCGGGCTGCCGAGCGCTGCGCCCGACGGTTCCATCTCCTTGGGATCGTCACCGGAGAGTCTATCGGGCAAGTCTCGTCACAGACCTTGCAGAACTTAGCCGTGATCTCCCAAGCGACAGCTCTACCCCTGTGGCGCCCTCTGATTGGGCTTAACAAAGACGAGATCATTGCTCTGGCGCGCCGCATCGGCACGTATGAGTACTCTGCAGCCGTCGCGGAGTATTGTGCGATCTTGCCCAAGCGTCCCGTGACGGCAGCATCGCTCTCTGACGTGCTCGCTGAAGAAGAGAAGCTCGATATGGAGGTTCTCGATCGGGCTCTCGAGGAGATGCGCGTCTACGATCTGCGGCGCGTAGTGCTCAGCGAGCTAGAGCTTCCTGCCATAGAGATCGAGGAGATCCCTGATGGTGCTGTCGTCGTCGACCTGAGATCGCCGCAGAGCTATCGCGCATGGCACTATCCCGGGGCGATCTTCAAAGACTTCTTGACTGCTCTTAAAGAGTACCCAGCGTGGGACAGAACGAAGGTCTATGTGCTCTACTGCGAGCTGGGGCTCAAGAGCGCTCATTTAGCTGAGCAGATGCGCCAGGCAGGATTCCAAGCGTTTCACTTTAAGGGGGGATGGTCCAAGCTTGTGCAGTATGCGTTGGAGCGCGGGCTGATTCCCCCAGAGATCTTGCCCTCCAGCGCCTGGGCTTAGGATTTTTTAAGTATTTCTATGGGCAGGAGCCTGCGGCCCCCAATGAATTCTAGCGCCGCTCCGCCGCCCGTCGAACAGTAGATATTCTTTGCATGAGCTAAACCCGCTTGATGCAGAGCTGCCGCTGTATCCCCGCCACCGATGATCGCAAACGCTTCGGATGCTGCGATAGCCTGAGCAACGGCGCGCGTGCCCGCATCATAGGGAGGCTCTTCAAACTTGCCCAACGGGCCAGCCCAGACAATCGTCTTGGCACGCCTCACTTGCTCTTGGAAGAGCCTGATCGTCTGTGGGCCGATGTCCCATGCCTGCCAACCATCGGGAATCGCATCCGCGGGCACCAGAGCGCGCTCGCCCCCACGCCCCACGTGCGCATCCACAGGCAGAATTAGCTCTGTCTCTGGAACGCGCTGCAGAAACTGACGCGCCTCGTCGAGCATCTTCTCGTCGACCAGAGAGCTGCCCACACGGCCCCCTCGAGCTTTGATCACGGTAAACGCCACCGCACCTCCAATCAAAAAGGCCTCGACCTTCCCGAGGAGATCTTTGAGCACCCCGATCTTGTCGGAGAGCTTCGCACCCCCAACGATAGCAATGAATGGTCGTGCCGGGTTCTCTGTGGCGCGGCTGAGCATAGTGACCTCGCGCTCAAGCAGCAGCCCTGCCGCTGCCGGTAGAAACTTCGCTACCCCATAAGTGCTCGCATGCGCCCGATGCGCCGCGCCAAACGCATCGTTCACATAACAGTCTGCAAGCCGAGCCAGCTCTCTCGCAAACCCTTCGTCATTGGCTTCTTCTTGGGGGTAGAACCGCACGTTCTCTAGGAGAACTATATCTCCGGGCCGCATTTGGGAGAGAACGCGAGAGACCTCTGGCCCAATACAGTCGTTGAGTTTGGTGACGGGACGACCGAGAAGCTCTGCGAGGCGTCGGGCTATAGGATCGAGGCGCAGTTCTGGGACGACCTTGCCAGCAGGCCGCCCCAAGTGTGAGAGTAAAATAATCTTCGCCTGGTGGGTAAGCAGATACTCTAGAGTAGGGAGGCTCTCACGGAGGCGTGCGTCATCGAGAATCCGTTCCCCTTGCAAGGGGACGTTATAGTCGACTCGAACCAGGACGCGCCTTCCTGCGACCTCAAGGTCGCGTAGAGTCCTTAGCATCCCTAGACTCCGCCTTCGGAGACGAATCTCTTGAAGTCAGCGAGCCTCATCTCACTCTCGACAAAAGTCCGAAAGCGATCTGGAGAGAAGTCTTTGGAATCTCGCTCGTCCTCGAGAATGGGCATCTCCACGGCGGCCACTTGGAAGACTTCCTCGGAGACGTAGATTGGACTCCCCAATCTCAGAGCGATCGCAATCGAGTCCGAAGGCCGTGCGTCGATCTCGATGGTCTTGCCCAAGTGGTCCCGGATATGTAGCGTGGCAAAGTAGGTCGAGTCTTGAATGCTATCGATGACCACCATGTCGAGATCTCCTCCAAGGCCCTTGAGGATCGCTTTGATCAAGTCGTGAGCGAGAGGGCGGGGGAACTCGCGCTGATGGAGGACCATGGCGATAGAGGTGGCTTCAGGCTGCCCGATCCAGACAGGCACAACCTTGTTCGACTGTAGATCGCGCAGCAGCAGCACCGGCATGTTCTGCGTCGGATCCATCACCAGCGCCTTGACTTCGACTTCACGCATGGCATAACCTCCTCTCAGGCTTCTCTGGCCACGCTGATTATAACACGCTTGCCTGCCTTTGACAAAATGGTGTAGATCACTCTCCTACCTTGGCGATGAGAGAGAGGATCTTGTCAGGCTATATCTTATTCAGATATACTAACTTGCATGTGCGGGATCGTAGGCTATGTGGGGCAGCGTCCGGCCAAAGAGCTCTTACTTGAGGCCCTCAAGCACTTGGAATATCGTGGCTATGATTCCGCAGGGATCGCCCTTCTGGAAGGCAATCAGCTCTTCTTAGCTAAGCGTGCCGGGAAGGTGAGTGAGCTCGCTGAACTTGTCAGCAAGAAGAGCTCCCAGGCTACTGTCGGGCTGGGACACACCCGCTGGGCTACTCATGGCCCACCAACTGACTCGAATGCCCACCCCCACTGCGATTGTCACCAGAAGATCGCAGTCATCCATAACGGGATTATAGAGAACTACCTGCCCTTCAAGGAGGAGCTGCAGGCCCGCGGCCATCTCTTTCGCTCGCAAACTGACTCCGAAGTCATCGCCCATCTCATTGAAGAACACTATGATGGGACCAATCTCCTGGAAGCCGTAAAGCGAGCGCTGCACCCGTTGCGCGGTGCTTATGCCATTGCTGTACTAGCTGCCGACTCGCCCGATGAAGTCGTGGTGGCACGTCAAGGCAGCCCGCTTGTGCTTGGCTTGGGCCAGAACGAGAATTTCGCGGCTTCAGATATCCCCACCCTGCTTGCCTTCACCAAGACCGTAGTCTTTCTCAATGACGGCGAATTGGCTGTGCTCCGTCGCCACGGAGTTGAGCTCGTTGACCGCGAGGGTCGGCAAATCTATCGAGAACCCCAGCAGATCGAGTGGAACGCAGTTACGGCATACAAGCAAGGCTACAAACACTTTATGCTCAAGGAGATTCATGAGCAGCCCCTTGCTTTCGCTAACACTCTACAAAATCGCTATGAACTAGGGACAGGCAGAATCATACTCCCTGAATTGCACACCCTAACCGATAAGATCCACCAAGTCCAGATGGTCTACCTGACCGCGATGGGGACGGCCTACTATGCCGGGTTGGTAGCCAAATATTTGTGGCGCGAGTTCTTTAAGATCCCCATTGCCGTAGAACTTGCCTCAGAGTTTCGCTACAGCAAGCCTTATCTTGACGAACATACGCTCGTCATAGCGATCTCGCAGTCTGGGGAGACGGCCGATACCCTGGGAGCTGTTCGCGAAGCCCGCGCGCGCGGCGCTCCCGTCATCGCGATAGTCAACGTCGCGGGAGCCACGCTAACCCGTGAGTCGGACGCGACGCTCTACACCCACGCCGGTCCAGAGATCAGCGTTGCCTCGACGAAGGCATTCGTCGCACAATTAGCCGCGCTCAATCTCTTGGGATTCTTTATTGCTCAGCAGCGGGGCTGGCTCTCCACCGGGCAGACGCGCCCAGCCATCGAGAGCATGGCCCGTGGACCGACGCTCATCGAACAGCTCCTACAGAAAGAGCATGAGATCGCACGGCTTGCCCAAATCTTCTACGAAAAAGAGCACTTTCTCTTTCTCGGCAGAGATCTCCTCTACCCCATCGCTCTTGAGGGGGCGCTCAAGCTCAAAGAGATCTCGTATATCCATGCCGAGGGCTACGCCGCTGGGGAGCTCAAGCACGGCCCTATCGCGCTTATCGACGCTCAGATGCCCACCGTCGTGCTCGTCACCAAAGAGAGCGTTTATGAGAAAGTCTTCTCAAATATTGAGGAAGTCAAAGCGCGGCGAGGCATCGTCATCACCGTGACGGACTCTCTCAACAGAGAGATCGAGCACGTCTCGGACTTTATTATAGAAATTCCCCAGAGCTCACGGTGGCTCGTGCCGATATTGTTTGTCGTGCCGTTGCAGCTCTTTGCGTATCATATAGCAGACCTGCGGGGCACCGATATAGATCAGCCGAGAAATCTAGCCAAGAGCGTCACCGTGGAGTAAGAGCCCCCAAGCCCTTTCCTGTGTCAGGGGTGAGGGAAAGGAGGCAAGCTGTATGACGCACAAGTTCGCCTGGATTCCGCCAAAAGAGTACATCGAGCGCAGCAACATCTGGCGCTTTATGCAGAAGCACCGGGTCAAAGACTATCAGGAGCTTGTCCGGCGCTCCATTGACGAGCCCGAATGGTTCTGGGACGCCGTTGTCACAGATCTCCAGATCGAGTTCTTTAGCCCTTACACAAAAGTCTTAGATGTCTCCCAAGGGATTCCCTGGGCCAAATGGTTCGTCGGTGGGAAGATCAACATCGCCCATAATTGCGTCGAGAAGCACGCCCGTGCTCGCCCCAAGAAGATCGCGCTCATCTGGGAAGGGGAAGACGGCTCCGTCCGACATGTCACATACCAAGAGCTCGCCGAGCAGACGAATCGTATAGCTCATACGCTCAAGGAGATGAGCATAGCCAAAGGGGATCGAGTTGGGATCTTCATGCCTATGATTCCGGAGACGGTCATGGCGCTGATGGCCTGTGCTAAGCTTGGGGCAATCTTCACTCCGATCTTCTCGGGCTTTGGCGCTCAGGCTGTGGCTGCTCGGCTGAACGACTGCGAAGCAAAGCTCTTGATAACTGCGGAAAGCTTCGCCCGCAAGGGCGCGCGGATCGAGATGGGGAAGATCGCTCGTGAAGCTGCTCAGCTCTGCCCCACAGTGAAAGATATACTCGTCTTTGAAGGCTCGAAGGTCCGCGTAGGAGCAGAGACTTATGAGCTTACGCACTTGCAAACCCGTGAATTGCCCACGGAGCAGACAGATGCTGAAGACCCGTTTATGATTATCTATACGTCTGGGACGACCGGCCGCCCTAAGGGCGCTGTACACGTCCACGGAGGATTTCTAGTCAAGATCGCTCAAGAAGTCGCCTACCAGGTCGATCTGCAAGAAGAAGATGTTCTCTACTGGGTGACGGACATGGGTTGGATCATGGGGCCGTGGGAGGTTGTAGGCGGACTTGCTCTGGGAGGCACTGTCTTTCTCTATGAAGGCGCGCCAGATTACCCTAGCGCTGACAGACTCTGGGCCATGGTCGAGCGCCATAGGATCTCGATCTTAGGGGTCTCGCCCACGCTCATTCGGGCTCTCATGAAGTTCGGTACGGACCCCGTCCGTAGCCATGATCTGTCGAGCTTAAGAATCTTAGCTTCGACAGGGGAGCCGTGGAATCCCGATCCGTGGTGGTGGCTCTTCGAGCATGTGGGACAGAGACGATGCCCGATCATCAATCTCTCTGGAGGCACAGAAGTCGGGGCCTGTTTCTTATCACCTTTGCCGATTATGCCGCTCAAACCCTGCACGCTGGGGGGACCGGCGCTGGGGATGGATATTGACGTCTTCGATGCTGAAGGCAGGCCGCTGCGCGGCGGGGTGGGGGAGTTAGTCTGTAAAAAGCCCTGGCCAGGGATGACCCGCGGCATCTGGAAAGACCCGGAGAGATACCTACAGACCTACTGGTCGCGCTGGCCGAATATCTGGGTACATGGGGACTGGGCGTCCATAGATGAAGACGGCTTCTGGTACCTACATGGGCGCAGTGATGACACTATTAAGATTGCGGGCAAGCGTCTAGGTCCGGCGGAGATCGAGTCTATTCTGGTGAGCCATCCCGCGGTGGCAGAGTCAGCAGCCATCGGAGCGCCGCACGAGCTGAAAGGCGAGGCGATTTGGTGCTACGTCGTCTTAAGGCCGGGGTATGAGCCCAGCGACGCGTTGCGAAGAGAGCTGCGCGAGCGAGTCATAGAAGCCCTAGGGAAGTCGTTTGCGCCGGAGCAGATCAAGTTTGTCGGGGAGCTGCCCAAGACGCGCAACGCGAAGATCTTGCGTCGTGCGATTCGGGCCGTAGCGCTGGGGCAAGAGCCGGGAGATCTATCGAATTTGGAAAACCCGCAAGCACTCGAAGAGATTGCCCGGGCAAGGTAGCCTCGATAAGTCATATTTGAAAAGGCCGGCCTGCATACGTATAATCAACTATTATACACTTGAAGCCCGAGGAGGTTTGATGAGCACGAAACGCTTTGTGCTACTTTTGATTCCGGCCCTGGCTCTCGTCCTCGCAGGATGTCCGAAGATTATCTCAGGGGTCAATATTCGCATTGAAGAGATCGATGCGAGCTGTCGGGGAGCTCAGTTTGCGGCCCTGGCCTTTCAAAACGATGCAGCCATTGGCCGATTCGAGATGCGTGTGACGCATAAGCTCCAAGCGGAGTTCATCATCCCCGAAGGGGTCGCCCAGCGCATCGACTTCAACCAGCCTGTCTACCTACGTATCTATATGGTTGGCGGGGATGCTTTTGAGTGCGTTATCGCTGGCAAGGTCTTAAGCTTCCGGGGTGTGCTCAAGCGCCATGGCACCGACCCGCGCACAGGCAATCCCGTCTACGTGCTGAAATTCTACGAAGACTTTAAGATCGAGCACCGGTAACTCTGCTTATCCAGTCTTTCTCAGTGATATACACTACATTCATCTCTTGACATCGTTCTCATTTTTACACTATAATATGTCTGCTGTAAAAAGCTCGATAAAAGGAGGTAGTGATGCATCCCGCAAGATCAATAGCAATTGTCTTGCTCGCTTTGGCAATAGGGTGGGCCAGCGGTCTTTCTCAGACCTCGCAAACCGTCACGGTTACCGTCAATCAGTCGCTCTATTTGGACTGCTCTGCTGCCGTAGCGATCAATTATACCGTTACCCAAACCGACATCGAAGGGCCTCAGCCGTTCACTATCGGGACATGGGGTTGTAACGTCGATTCGCTGACAAACTTCGAACTCAGTGCCAATATGACCATGACCTCTACCGCTGACATTGTCAACGCGAGCGCGGACGACTTCTCCGCAACATGCACCTCAGCAAGCGGTGGTGGCAGCCCTAGCTGCGGCCCGGGGGGCACGTTCGGGCCGATCACCCTAGGTAGCGGTGGCAACACCGCCGGAACCCCAGGCGCTGACTTCAGTGGAAACGTCCGACTCAACGTAAGCGACTGGGATGTCCGAGCTATCCCGCCCAGCCGCAGCGTCAGCGGAGTGATTAACTACTCAGTCACGGACTCAACGCCATAGCAGACGACAAAAATTTGGCAAAGGAGGCCTGCATCATGATCAGAAAGCTGCTCGTCGCGGCGCTTGGTGGAGTATTGGGGCTCTCCCTCTCAGCGGGGCTTGTCGCTCAACAAAACGTCACAATCGAGATTGGACAGTCGCTCTACTTGGACTGTGTGCCGCCGGATCAGCCTGGAGATATTTATTACGTCGTCTTGCAGAGCGATATTGAAGCGCCACAGCCCATTGATATCGGCGACTGGGGCTGTAATGTCGATGCCGTAACGCAGTATAGACTTAACTCTCAGTTCACGTCGTTCTCTGCGCCCTTTGTCGTCAACGCTGATACCTCAGACTTCACCGCTGACTGCGATACAGCTGACGACTATGGGGTGTGCGCGCCCAACTCGTCTCTGACCCTTGGGGACGTCGACCCCAACACGCGGCGCGGCATAGGCTACAACACCGCTGGGACAAACGGGGCAGACTTTGCTGGGGATGTCTTCGTGAACATGGGGGTTGGCCCTGGGGGCTGGGACGTCATGTCTTCGCAGCTCCCGGTCTACGTGACCGGAATCATTACCTACACAGTGACGGATACTACTCCCTAGCTCGCGGCCTTTCGCTATTATTTGGGGATGGGAGAGCTCTATGAAGAAAAGGGCGAAGGCCGCTGGAGCTATGGCGCTAGTGATAGCCTTGCTCGGCTGGGGGAGCCTAGCCCAGACGAGCCAGAACGTGCGCGTGACGCTCGTCATCCCTCAGCCGCTCTTTATTGCCGCCGTGATCCCCTCTATCACGGCAGAGATCACCTTGCGAGAGGTCGAAGGGCCACAGCCGTTCAAGATCGGCGACTGGCACGTCAATATCGACGCGCTCACGCCGTATAGACTCAATTCGTCGATCGTGACTATAGATACGAATATCTTCGACGCTGGCCCAGAGGACTTTCTCACCGACTGTGATTTTGCCGATGACTTCGGCGAGTGTACCGATAGGACTTCGCTGTCGGAGCCCGATCCCCAGAATCGTCGCGGCTCCGGACAGAACACCGCAGGCTTAGATGGTGCAGACTTTATGGGCGAGATCTTCTTAGATATTCGATCCTGGGATGTCAGCAAACTGCCAGGATTTTATATCGGCGTCATTCTCTTCACGACAACGGACATAACTCCGTAGGAGACAACGATGAACCTCTTCCGAGCTATAGGGACTCTTGTCCTAGCTGTCACACTCGGGAGTCTATTAGTGCAAGCCGTCTCCCAAGGGCCAAACTATGCTAGCACGTATGCAGCCACAGGGTGGTCTAACGCCAGCGCTGCTGTAGGAACTCCAGACAACACATGTGCCGAACGCACTGGAGCTGGCGGCGGCTCTCTCGATCTGACGGGCTTTGGTTTCACCATCCCCGATGCAGCCGTCATCCAGGGCATCACGGTGGAAGTCGACATGGCCGCGACCACGTCAAATGAAGGGGTCCGCGTGCGCTTGCTCAAGGGCGGGTCTCCCGTGGGCAATACCCAAGATATCTACGGCATCGCGGGGCAGACCGGCTGTAGCACAAGCGCTTTCCGTACTGTAGGCGGCCCTACAGATCTGTGGGGGACTTCATGGACTGCTGCTGATATCAATAGTGCGAACTTCGGGGTGCGCTTGTCCAAGCTCGGCTCTACAAACACTGCGTATGTTGACGCCGTGCGCATCACCATCGAATACCAAGACGTGATGACTGTCTCGGTGATCTCTGGTACAGCGCTCTCGGCCAACGTCACGAGCGCTTCCCAAGTTGAGAACGGCATCGTGCCGTTCATCGGCCAGACAACGCTCCAAGTCGTCGCGACGCGCAACTGGCGCGTCTGCGCCAAGGTCAATGCTTATAGCTATCCCCCTGGCGCCGATGATCCCACTGCTAATGCTCTGCAGATCAGAGATTATCTAGGCAATTGGCAACCTGGCGGCTCAAGCGTCGTCGTCGGCCAGGGGGCTCCTACGCCCGCCGGAGGCATCACCGTGACTGTCGATCAACGTGTACTCTTAGCAAGCTTTGGCGACGGCAAGATCGGTCCATATCAGTTTAATCTTGATTACTCGATCGACGGCCAAGGCGTGCCCTGTCCGTAAAGGAGCGTGAGTGTTCATGCGAAAGATTCTCTTGAGTTTCGTGCTCATAGTAGCAAGCGGGCTGCTGGCGCAAGGCCAGATTGGGATCTCTACGCTCAGTATAGATATAAATCTGCCCCCTGGCGGGAGCTTCACCGGCGGGTTTGAAGTCATCAACAACAGCAATCAGCCACGCGAGTTTACCGTCGAACTCAAAGACTATGATAGAAATATCGAGGGTGGCTTGGTTTTGCTGAACTCTGGGACGCATCCGCGCTCGCTCGCCAAGTTCTTATCGTTTACGCCGGCGCGGTTTACGCTGGCACCCAAGCAGAAACAAGTCATCACATTTAAGGTCGAGATTCCCACAACGGAGCGCGGGCCACACTGGGCAGCTCTGGCTATAACCAGCCCGGCACCATCGTCGGGCGCGCAGCCGCCGCCCCCAGCCGGACAGCAGCCGTCTATCCCAGTCACCATCGGGACAGCCGAACAGTTTATCGTCAAGATTCGGCACACCGATCCAACGAACGCTGTCAATCGCGGACGGATTCTCAGCGTCCAAGCACTGCTGCCAGAGCGCGATAAACCCTTGCGCATCGTCGTCGAGTACGAGAACACCGGAACGACGTTCCAAGTCGTCAAGACTCAGCTGCGCATCGTGAACGCCAAGGGCGAGGTCGTGGTCCAGAAGAAGGGGGAGGATATGGCCGTGCTCCCTGGCGGTAAGCAACGGCTAGAAATCCCCGTGACGGAAAGACTGGCGCCGGGAACGTACTTAGCGCTCGTCATCATTGACTTTGGCGGTGATGTCTTGGTTGCCGGGCAAGTGCGGTTCAAGCTCTAAAAGCAGCGAGGGAAGGTAATATGATACGCGGAGCGTGTACGGGGCTTACACTTGCGGTTCTGAGTGTTTTGATAGCTCTTGCTCAAGGGCAACCCCTGGAGCTGATCGCGCCGCCGACACGCTCGGCTCTACCTGGAGATATCATCACTCTCACCTTTGTGGCGATCAACCGCGGGACGACCTCAGATACATATCTATTCTCGGTTGAAGCCCCGCGAGGTTTCCAGATCCTTGGGGCTTTGCCTCCCATCACGATCGCCCCTGGCACCCAGGAGCCGGTCTTCGTCACGCTGCTTATTGCCCAAGAGACGCCCGCGGGAACGTACACAATTGGGCTCGAAGCTGTTTCTCAAAGCGATCCGGCAATCCGAGCACGTGCTCAGACAGCGATCACGGTTGAGAAGACCACAGGGGTCATCGTGCGCGCTCCCGCTTCTCAAGAAGTCGATCCCGGCGCCGAAGTGATTCTGACGTTCAGCGTGACCAATCGGGGCAACGTCATAGACGCTTTTCGCCTGGACGCGTTCACGCCGCGAGGCTTTCTCACCGTTGTTGAGCCAAGACTTGTCGAGTTGCTCCCCGGTGAGACCCGCTCGGTTCTCGTTACTGTCAGGATCCCTCAAGATGCCTCGCCGGGATTTGAGCCGGTCACACTCACAGCGATTTCATTGCGCCATGAAGGAATTCAAGCTTATGGAGCCGCGACGCTCATCATTCTGCCTCCAGAGGCTGCTAAGGTCCCTACAGCACTCTATTTGCTTGCCCCAGCAGAGTTCTCTGTAGGAGCGAACGCTTCCTTGAGCAGCGGTGCCCTGAGCTCTCTCATCTCGTTTCTCACCTATACGACGCTGCCAGAAGAGCAACGCTTCAGCCTAAAGATCACGGTCTCGGATATCGTGCGATCCCAGATCCCTTCGGGGTTACCTATCAGTGTGAAGGAGTTTCTCTTTACATCCCAACGCGAGACGTTCTTTGCCCAGCTGGGCGATCTCCCGCAATCGCCCCTCATCTATAATCTGTTACCGCGTCGTGGCGTCGAGGTGGGGTTTACAGATCTCTTCTCGCTCGTGGCGACGTTTGAAGATCACGATGGGGACTTCTTCCAAGAACAACGTGCCATGGCTTTGAACTTCAATGGGGCGAGCGTCCGAGCGTCGCTAGCGCGGCTGAGCGTCTCCGGGGCTACCCCATATGTGCTGACAGCAGCCAACTTCCGGAGCGGCGTGCTCTCCGTCGAGGGAGCTGTCGCCGAAGTGAGCGCAGGCCTACGGCGCATGGTCTTCCTGCGCGCGGCGCCGTCGTTCTTTGGGGTAACGCTTGGGGGAGAGTACCTGCGCGTTGAGCCGGATTTCCCAAGTCTCATCAGCGTTCCTGCGGTCATAGCTGACACTCAAATCTGGACGCTCTTTGGCAACGGGAGCATCGGGGCACTAGGGGTGAACGTGCTCGTCTCGGGCAAGAGAACTGATCTCTTCAACGATCCCGCTGTGCAAGAGATCACTGCCATAACATCCCAGGGACGCCTGGTCGTACGAAGCTTTCTGCCAGGGTGGCCTAGTGTGTTCTTCGATATCAAATTCATCTCGCGACGCAGCAACGATCCGCCGTTCCCTTCCATCAGCACTGACGAAGATATCAAATCTCTCACAATCGCCGACATTGCCAGCCCAGTTAGCTATATTTTGACATTCCAAAGCAATCTCTTTCGGGATAATCTCGCCCCCGCCAATAACACCGATACGTTTGAACTCATCAGTGTGCTCATCACTCGTCCGTTGTTGGGCGTTGAAGGGCTCTCCCTCAACTTAAGCGTGAAGAGCACCTTCCAAGTCGCCCCCACTACGAACACGATACTTGATCACCAAGTAGCGTTCATCGGGCGGATAGCGTTCACGACCGCGCGCGTCTCCGCGTTCTTGTTATTAGGGGTCAATAGCAATCTACTCTACCCGTTCTTGTCGAGTTACTTTGGCTCGTTCAGCGCGACGCTCTTTGGGCCGGTGAGCACCTCATTCGGCTTTGCATTCACGGAGCCGTCCTCGTTGAGCTTTAATATTGAGATACGCACGAAGTTTGCAATGCCCTTTGAGTCTGTGATAATTAAAGGTCGCGTCGAGGGCTATCTGTATATAGACATCAATAATAACGGCCAACACGACCCCGGCGAGCCCGGCGTCACAGACGCCCTCTTGCGCTTAGACAATCAGTTGGCCCGCACTGACGCCCAAGGATACTTCCGGTTCCCGCCTGTTGATCCTGGTTCTTATAAAGTCGAGATCGCACGGGCCCCCTTGGGATTAGTAACTACTGTTCCCACTCCGATCCCAGTCACTGTAGCTATCGGACAGATCGTTACCCTGGAGATCCCTATGCGCTCGGTGGGTATTATCCGCGGCCGAGTCTTCGACGACAAGAACCGCAACGGCAAGCCCGATCCCGACGAGCGCGGCTTAGCCAACGTACGGGTCTTTGCCATCGGCACGACAAGCGCTGAGGTTCGCTCCAGCGCCGATGGCCAATATCTCCTCCAAGTCTCGCCGGGAGATTACACGGTGACAGTCGATCGCACAACACTGCCTAAGCGCTATGAGCTCACGACGCCGCCCAGCGTAACTGTCACGGTACAGACGGGCCAGACCGTCACTGTAGACTTTGGAGCCTATGAAGTCCCCCGCCCAGTGCTCTTCGCACCGATAGCCGACTTCACGTTCACGCCCGCGCAACCAAGAGTCGGCGAGCGCGTTATCTTTGACGCTTCAGCGTCGACGGACAGCGACGGCCAGATCGTCCGATACGAGTGGGACTTCACCGGCGATGGCACGGTCGACGCCATGGGTAAGATCGTCGAGTGGGTCTTCACAAGCGCCGGAGATTTTCCTGTCAAGCTCACCGTCACGGACAACGACACGCTGCAGAACTCTATCACTAAGATCGTACCCGTGCGGCCATGAGGAAGGGCGTGCTCGTCGCACTTGGCGTGCTCGTTGGTGTCCTTGGAGCTTGGTGGATCTGGCAAAGATCTTCCTTCCAACACGAAGAGAGTTCAGGCCCCCTGAGGGTCTTCCCGACAAAGATCAGAGTAGATGGTAACCCCGATGATTTTGTGACTCTTGTCTTTATGCTACACAATCTCAGCGATCAAGAGCACTCTTATGAGCTACGCGCGGAAGTGCCTCCAGGATGGCAACTGCTTGAGGCACTCCGGGCTATCGCCGTTAGTCCTCAAGCCCAACACGAGGTCTTTTTCACCGTGCAGATCCCGCCGGGGACACCGCCCGGTCGCTATACCCTTGGCCTCTATGCTGCTAGCGGGGTGGACTTCGCTGTCGGAAGGGCGCAGGTTATCGTGAGGGCCCGCGAACGACTCAAGCTCTCACTTGCTTCGGCAGATTTACTCGTCCGTCCTAGCGAAGAGAAATCGATCACCTTGACAGTGACCAACCGAGGGAATATTCCAGCTCGAGCGACAGTAGCGGTGGCGACAGCCCCTCTCGGGTGGCAGTTTCAGCTGCAAGAGAGTGCTCTGACCCTCGCTCCACGTGAGAGCAAGACCGTAGAGCTGAGGGTCAAACCCTTGCCCGGAGTAGAGCTAGCGCCAGGACGATTCACCGTGCAGGCGATCTCTCCCTCAGCACGCGATGAGCTCTCAGTGACCGTTGTCCTTGTGCCGTAGCCCTCCGTTGAATATCGCTCATGAAAGTGCTAGAATGAAGCCGAGAGCACGGTGACGAGGAGGATGTAGGTTGTTTCCCCATGACGACGAACAACAGAGGCGAGTGCGGAATCTCCGGAATATTGCCCTGGTGATGATCGTGATCATCTTCGCTGTGATCTTATTACAATCGTTCTTTGGAAGCCCTGATTCTGCGGAGAAGCAGATTCGATACTCAGAATTTCTTGCGCTGCTGCAAGCAGGTCAGGTCACCACGGTGACCCTGGAAGGGACGTCCTTTGTGACCGTATCGGGGCGTGTGCGACCTGTGAGCGCTCTTGCGGAAAATCCCTTCATAGCCGATCTGGATGCACGAAGGAGCCAAGAGCATCAACGGAAGGAAAAGATCGAGGCTTTGCAAGACCATCAGAGTCGGCGCTTGGCCTGGATCATGGCTTTGCGCTCGGAGCTGCCTTATCCTCTGCTCTCCACGGCTCAAACGATCCAGCGCCAGCTTCTAGGGCTTGCGGTGCGCCATGCTGAGGTCGCGCGTGCCCTCGAGGCTCTCGTGCAGGCTCGCAAGCAGAAAGCCGACGAGATCAGTGCCTTGACCCAGGGGATCTTAGGGAGAGCCGAGCGCTTCCGCACGAAGGCCGCCCTCACGGACGTCTTGCAAGAATTGAGACAGCACAAGATCGACTACGACTACAAAGAGACCGGAGACTCCTCATGGATCTTCTCGGTCTTGCTCTCGCTCTTGCCGCTCTTGATTATCGCGTTGCTCTGGTACGGGATGATGCGGCGGATGCAAGGCGAGGGCAGCAGCGCGTTAAACTTCGGGCGCAGCCAGGCCAAATTAGTCACCAAAGAGTACTCACGGGTCACCTTTGACGATGTTGCTGGTATCGACGAAGTCAAAGAAGAAGTCCAGGAGATCGTAGATTATCTGAAAGACCCGCAAAAATTTACGCGCATCGGCGCGCAGATCCCCAAGGGCGTTCTGTTAGTTGGCCCGCCGGGGACGGGCAAGACGCTCCTGGCGCGCGCCATTGCCGGCGAGGCTGATGTGCCCTTCTTCTCGATCTCGGGTTCGGACTTTGTCGAGATGTTTGTGGGCGTCGGGGCTGCCCGCGTGAGGGATCTGTTTCGCAGGGCTAAGGAGGAAGCGAAGGGCAAGCGCGGCGTGATCATCTTCATCGACGAGATCGACGCGGTAGGCCGGAAGCGCGGGGCGGGGATCGGGGGGGGTCACGACGAGCGGGAACAGACGTTGAACCAGCTGCTCTCAGAGATGGATGGCTTTGAGAAGAACGAGCACGTGATCATCTTAGCCGCGACCAATAGACCCGATATTCTCGATCCCGCGCTCTTGCGCCCCGGACGCTTCGATAGAAAGATCACGGTGCCGCCGCCGGACTCCAAGGGCCGCGAGGCTATTTTGAAAGTCCACACGCGCAACAAGAAGCTGGCTCCCGATGTCGACTTGAAGGTCTTAGCGCGGCGTACCCCAGGTTTTGTCGGGGCAGACTTAGAGAATCTCTGTAACGAAGCGGCGCTTCTTGCTGCCCGACGGAACAAAGAATTTATAGATATGAAGGACTTCGAGGACGCGATCGACCGGGTGATCGCGGGGATCGAGCGCAAGGGAAGGCTCTTAAGCGAGGAAGAGAAAGTGAAGATCGCCTATCATGAAGCGGGGCACGCCCTACTGGGCAAGCTTCTGCCCAAGGCCGATCCCGTCCACAGAATCTCGATTGTTCCTCGCGGGGAGGCCCTGGGATATACGCTGCAGCTCCCGCTCAACGACAAGTATCTCTTCACCAAAGAAGAGCTGCTGGATCGCATCACCGGGATCTTGGGGGGCCGCGCTGCTGAAGAACTCATCTTCAACGAGATCTCCACGGGAGCCTATGATGATCTCAAGAAGGCCACAGAGATTGCCAAGCGCATGGTGGTCAGCTATGGCATGAGCGAGCGGGTGGGCCCTATCAATCTCGGTCAAGAGAACGGGAACGTCTTCCTCGGAGTTGATCTGGTCTTGAACCGCGAGCACAGCGAGAAGATGCTCTCCCTGGCCGACGAGGAGATCAAGAACATCATCGAGTCGTGCTATAAGCGCGCCAAGGAGTTGCTGCAGCGCAACCTCCAAGCGTTGCACAAGCTGGCTCGCAGGCTCCTGGAGGTCGAGGTGCTTGAGGGGGAGCAGCTCGACGCGCTCCTGAAGGACTCGCTCGTGCTCCCGGCCCCAACTCCAGCCTAGCTCCCGGCAGAGAGACCGATGGCCTCGATGCCCCCGAGTCCCCTCATAAGGAAGCGCCTCGCGATCTTAGGTTCGACCGGCTCGGTTGGGTCGCAGACGCTCGCCGTCGTCGAAGCTCTCACTCGAGCCGGGCATGCTTTTTCGGTGGTAGCCCTGGCAGCAGGCAAGAATTTAGAGCTTCTGGCAGCCCAAGCTCAGCGCTTCCAGCCAAAACTAATCGCCATCGAGCGCGCAAAAGACCTGAGCAAGTTGCGACGGCTCGTGGGGACTTTCTGGAGTGGGGAGATCGTCGTCGGCGAGGAGGGACTAATTGCTGCAGCTACTCACCCTGATGCCGATCTTATCGTCAACGCCCTGGTCGGCGCCCTGGGGTTGATCCCGACTCTTGAGGCCCTCAAAGCCAAGAAAATCGTCGCACTAGCGAACAAAGAGTCCCTGGTCATCGGTGGGCATCTCGTGCACGGCGTACAGTCCAAGCGAAGCCTGATCCCCATAGACAGCGAGCACAGCGCGCTCTTCCAGCTCATGCACTCTCTCCACCCTAGCGAGATCGAGAGAATTATTCTGACGGCGTCGGGTGGGCCGTTTCGCACTCGTCCGTTAGATTCTTTCGCGCAGATCACGGTAGCAGAAGCCCTGCAGCACCCCACCTGGCAGATGGGCAAGCGAATCACTATAGATTCAGCGACGCTCGTCAACAAAGCCTTCGAAGTGATCGAAGCCCATTGGCTCTTTGATCTACCTTATGAAAAAATCTCGGTGCTCATCCATCCGCAGAGCGTTGTGCACGGCTTGGTCGAGCTGACCGATGGCAGCATCCTTGCTCATCTGAGCACGACGGATATGAAGCTACCCATTCAGTATGCCCTCACATACCCGGAGCGCGTTCCATCGTCAGTAGCGAGACTAGACTTAGTCAAACAGAAGCTCGAATTTGCGCCGGTGGGGCGGGAGCGCTATCCGGCATTTTGGCTGGTGTGCGAGGCCGGGCAGCGCGGCGGGACGTTCCCTGCCGTGGCGAACGCTGCCGACGAAGTCTTCGTACAGAGATTCTTAAAGAACGAGATTCCGTTTGTGGGAATCGCTCGAGGCATAGAGCGAGTGCTTGCGGAGCATGAGGGCGTGCCTACCCCTGCTCTTGAAGAGATTCTTGAAGCCGATCGGTGGGCGCGCCAGCGAGCTAGCGAATTCCCTCCAAATTCGCTATCATAATAAAGCTATGGAGAACGCGCGCAAGTGGTTTGCTGTCTCGGCTGTGTTGTTGCTCCTTTTGGTCTTTACGATCGCCCTTGCAAACTACAATCAAGAGTGGAAGAGGTACCAACGGGCGTATCTGATCAAAGTCTTCACGGAGAAGGCCTTGGCGGAGAAGGGCTCGCTCTCACTTCTCGATCAGATCGCGATTGCTGTGAGCGCCGAAGCCAATCTTCAGATAAAGAAGGTCGTCACGGAAGTGGGGCGCAGTGCCGATCTGTGTATGACGTGTCACATCAACGTCGGTGTTCCCGGCTTTGCCCAAGAACCCTTGAAAGATCTCTTAGAGACCCATAAGAATTTGAAGATCATCGAGCAGTTGCCGTTCGATCAAGTCGGCTGTACCGCATGTCATGGGGGCAACTCTCTAGCGCTGACTTCTGAGCTCGCTCATCACGAGATGCGCTCGCGCTTTGCCCAGATTTTTGAAGAATCTATCGAGAAGTTGCGCTCGGAACGCTGGGCGGAGCGCCAGCAGGGTATTGAACGAATTCGCTGGATGACCGCGAACGACTTTGGATTTGTCTTTAACGCCCCGAAGGAGAAACGCGAGGAAGCGATCGCTCGGATTCTCGCGTGGTGGCAACTCCACAAAGACACGTTCTTGGTCGAGGGCTTTGGGGAGCGGAGCTCGCCGTTCCGCACAGAAAATCCTCAGGCCAAAGTAATCGAAGCCCGCACCGACGTCTCGATCGCTGGGGAACCGTTGCAATTTGTCGGCTCAGCAACATGCGTAGCGTGTCATGGGCATCCCGAGATCAGCGATGCCTACATTCCTGAGTCGAGCAAGCGTCACGTCGAGCTCTGGTTCCGCCCGGAGTTTATGACCAGCACAAACATTGAAGCATTCAAAGAGCACCCGTTCATAGACGAACAGACCCTCAAGACCATGGACGTGACGTGCGAGGCGTGTCACGGTCCAGGGAGCGAGTACACGAAGCTGATGCAGAAGGGGATGGCGCTCGAAGCCTTGGGGCAGAGCGTGGAAGCCGCGGCCTTGATCGCCAAGGGCAAGGAGATCGCGCGCGCCAATGCCCGCACAATCATCAGCGAGCACGACCCGGCAACAGGCTACTCCCGCGTCTGGGCGATCTTCGAGCGCCTCATCGAAAAGGCATTGGCAGCCCAAGGACAGAACCGCCCTACAGAATAAAAATAAATGCCAGGATTTGACTTTCGCACAGATCTTTCTTACAATGAACTCGGAGTATTTTACTCGGAATTTGAGGTCCTCCTATGAGGGTGACGCGCAAGAGCGATTATGGGCTCCGGGCGCTTTGTACCTTGGCTCGGCATTATAATCGCGAACCGGTCTCGATTGGGCAGCTCTCGGCAGAGCACAAGATTCCTGAGCCGTTCCTCGAGAAGATCATGCAGGAGTTACGCGAGCATGGGTTAGTCGAAGCAACCCACGGGCGGGGCGGAGGATATCTGCTGAAGAAGCGTCCGTCACAGATCTCTCTCCGGGAGATCGTGCAAGCTCTCGATGGACCAATCGCGCTCGTGACGTGTCTCGATCCCAGCTTAAAATGCGCTATCGAAGATGGCTGTCCCACCAGTCCCATCTGGGAGATCGTGAATCATCAGCTTGAAGAGTATTTGGCATCGCTCACGCTGAGCGATGTCATGAAACTGCAGGGTGAGTGAGGCCCCGTCATGGATCTCAGCGAGCGTGCTCTTGAAGTCTTGCGCCAGATCGAGATCCCTCGGACTCGCCGGCCCTTGGGTGATCTCATCGAAGATCTCTCCATTGATGGAGGGTCTGTCCATGTGCGGATGAGGCTCGCTCCTGCCTATGCCTCCAAATCTCAGCTTACCTCGTGGGTCGAGCAAGCTCTTAAGGCCATCCCCGGGGTCGAGAGGGTGCAGGTCGAGTTCGTCCAGACTCAGCGCCCGCGCCCGAGGGTGCTCACCCAGAAGGTGCGCTTCCCTCAGATCGCACGGATTCTCGTAGTCTTCAGTGGCAAGGGTGGGGTGGGCAAGAGTACCGTCAGTGTGAATCTGGCGGTAGCGCTTGCGCAGCAGGGAGCGCGAGTGGGGCTCTTTGACGCCGACGTGCATGGCCCCAATATCCCTACTCTTCTAGGGCTGACCGAGCCCCCTGTGGTGAAGGAGGGCAAACTCCTCCCGATCTTCAAACACGGGGTTCACGCGATCTCGATTGGCTTATTAGTCGGAGGAGGAGATCCGCTCATCTGGCGCGGCCCGATGATATCCAAGGCGATTCGTGAACTTTTAGAGAGCACGGCCTGGCCAGAGCTAGACTATCTGATTGTCGACATGCCTCCAGGAACAGGAGATGCGCAGCTAGGGTTGGCGCAAGACGTGGAGCTGACAGGTGCCATTGCCGTGACGACCCCCCAGGAAGTGGCGCTCTCCGATGTGCGTCGAGGCATAGGCGCGTTCTTCAAGCTCCATGTGCCCGTCCTTGGGATCATCGAGAATATGGCGTATTATCTCTGTCCCAAGTGCGGGCATCGAGAATATATCTTCGGTCAAGGCGGCGGTGAGGCCGAAGCCCGGCGACAGAAGATTCCGCTCCTCGGGCAGATCCCGCTAGATCCGAAGCTGCGCGAGGGCGGTGACGCCGGTATGCCCATCGTGATCGCTCATCCGTCGTCACCTGCGGCGCAAGAGTTCGGCAAGATCGCTGAGAGGCTCATGAGATATTTTGCTCTCAGTCAAGGAGAGCAGCAATGAAGGAGGAGGTGACTCTCTATATGTCTCCTGACGAGATCCGCGAAGTGATTCGGGAGAACGTCTTCGACCCCGAGTTGGGCTACAATGTCGTGGATCTGGGGTTGCTTTACGACGTCGAAGTCCGCGGTGACAAAGATGTCCGCCTCGAGATGACGCTGACGACTGTGGGCTGCCCGCTCTACGAGCAGATCCAAGCCGATTGCGAGCGCGCTATCAAAGAGCACTTCGGCGAAGACGTCAACGTCGAGGTCGACTTCGTCTTCGATCCCCCATGGACCCCAGAGATGATGTCAGAAGAGATCCGCGCGGAGATGGGTTTCATCTAAATGGCTCTCTGTGTGTACTGTGCCAAGAAGGCGGGCAAACGCTCATGCCCAGCGCTGGGAGGCCTCATCTGTCCCAGCTGTTGTGGACACCATCGAGGTATCGCGATCAGTTGTCCCGTTAGTTGCAAGTATCTCAAGACCCACGAGAGCTATCAACGGGTCCGCCTAGCGGAAGAGTTCCACGCGCTCTGGGTTGAGAAGACGGAACCGCTCTATAAGGCCGGCAAGGAGCGCTCAATCGATCTTCTAGTATGGATAGAGATGCTGATCTATCAGTTCTATCGTGAGCGCGCGTTGGGCACAGACAGCGAAGTCGTCGAGGCCCTTGAATTTTTGCGACGTCGGTTCAGTTCGTTGATAATCGTCGAAGCCGGAGGTACGACCTTAGCCAAGCATCTGTGGGAAGGACTCCAAGAGTTTCTCAAGAGAGAGTCGTTCCCTGCAGAAGCGGTCTCTGAGGTTCTCGAGAAGAGCCTTGAGATCTTTCGGGCGTATGTAGACCCTGCACAACCACGAAGGTATTTGCACGGGATGTTGGGCCATGTCGAGCGATATTTTACGCTCCCTGACGAGTTGAAAGGAAGTCCGTCGCTAATTGCTACCCCGCAGATCGTCACGCCCAAGATGTCTTAGCGAACGGCTATTTCCAAGGGAGGACCCACTCCCACTGCGGACCGCGGAAGTACTGCCCGATAATGATTAGCACGATTATGGCTCCAACGACGAGCGTAAAGAGTGCGGTGGTGACGGGGCGATCTCGCAGCCGGCGTCCCACGGGTTTGCTCTTGTCTTTGCGCCAAAACTCGAGATAGGGCTCAATATACGGAATAGCCATCAAGAAGAGCACAAGGAGCGCAGGGATGATCACTCCGCCAATTGCTACGCTCGTCAACGGCCCAATATTAGGGGAGATCGCCAGGAGCTCTTGAATCCCCACGAAGTACCACGGGGCTTTTTCAGGGTTAGGCGTGAACGATGGGGTTGCCGGCTCTTCCAGCGGGGCATCGCGGAAGACAGAGTAGATCCCTAAGCCCGCTATTAAGAAGAACAGCACGGTGAACGCCACATAAAGAAAGTATGGGTAGGTGATAATCTCTTCTTCTTCGGCGGGCAGGCGCTTCGCAAACGCTTCTAAAATCTTCTCGATCTTCTCACCGGTCAGCTCAGGGATCTCTTGAGCTCTGTGGTCCTTGCCGATATAGCTGAAGACGGCATAGAGCACCTCGAAATCGTTAGGATCGCCACCGCCCTCTAAGAGCGACTCCGTGCGATTACTTAAATCTTTTAGTCTCTTGACAGTGATCTTCTGGGTGGAGGGCAGCTCGCTCAAGGGGATCTTTTCGGCCGCATAGGCGAGGACAGTACGCACCAGCTCCGGTTCAATCTGAATCGCTTCAGCAACCTCATAGCCAGGGACTTCGACTTCAATATCTTGATTGACAGAGATCTGGCACGAGAGTCTCCAGCCCTTGGCAAGTTGCTCTTCCCCTAAGACTTCTTTCTCGTTTTGGTTGGGGTCTCCACCGCCCTTGAGGACGCGCACAGCACACGTTGAGCATTGCCCCTGGCCTCCACAGGTTGCCGGGAGCTGATCATCATAGCGCTGCTCTTTCAAGAGCTGCAAGAGATTGGTCCCAGGGCGAACGTCGAGCTCTTTTTGTCCTAGAATGACGACCTTGGGCATATCAGCTGACCCTCACTCCTACTTCAGCTGCTGCTTGTCGGAGTCTCTCGAGAACGGGCTTACCGCCAGGATAGCAACCATCGAGCTTGGCCTTTCCTGCTGCCAGCGCTTCAGCGAACTCTTCGCAAGTCGGGTAGCCACAGGCCGAGCAATCGAATCCGGGGAGGACTGCGCGCAGCTTAGCCGCTGCCGGTGAGAGCGCCGGGGCCTTCGGAGCCTCTTCGACAGCCTTACCTTCGACCTTGGGCCAAGACATCACTAAGGGCTTAAAGAGCTCAATTGTGAGATCGTTCTTCACCGAGATCTGGCATGAGAGGACCCAGCCCTCCTTGCGCAATTTGTCGCTTAATGGGCCGAGCATCGCCGGGGTGATCTGCTCAGGCTTAAGCCCGTCTAAGACTTTGACACGACACGTCGCGCACGTACCTTTGCCGCCACACTGAGCAAACAGATCGTACCCCGCTTTCTTGAGGGATTGCATCAGATTTTGTTCTAACGGCAAGACCAGCTCATTGCCATCATTTACTATCTTGACTTTCGCTTCACCCTCAACCGTAAGCAGGTTCTTCACTACCCCTAAGATGACAGCGACGGAGATGGCCATGAGAGCCATCGTCGCTACGGGCACAAGGTAGACCATCTTAGCCTCCAAAGTCACGAATGTTAATCATCCCTGAGAACCCTACGAAGCTCATGGCCATTAACCCTGCGATGATGAGGGCGATCCCTGGGCCTTTAAGCCCTTCAGGGATGGGGGCGAATCGCAGGCGTTCTCTAATAGCAGCCATAAGGATAATCGCGAGCGCCCAGCCAACTCCACCACCAAACCCGTAGGCCACGCTTTGCATGAAGCCCAGATTCCACGTGGCAATCGCGAAGAGCACCCCGCCTAAGATCGCGCAATTGACCGTGATCAACGGCAAGAAGATCCCCAGCGAGCTATACAGCGCTGGGAGGAAGCGCTTCATGAACATCTCCACAACCTGAACCAAGAACGCGATCGTGACAATATAGACGATGAGCGACAGATACCCTACGCCCAACGGATCGAGCACGAAGTGCTTAATGAGCCAGTTAGCAGGCAAGGTCATCGTCAGCACGAAGATGACCGCCATGCCCATCCCTGACGCCGACGCGTACTCCCCTGATACCCCAATAAACGGGCAGATCCCCAGAAACGTCGTCAGCAGAATATTATTCGTTAAGATCGCACCCAGCACGATGAGGAAGATGTCCATATCTTAGGAGCCACCTCCGATCTGCCCGCCTGGCGAGAAGTGCTTGACGATCCCAACGTACAGCCCGACAACCAAGAATGCCCCGGCGGGGATGATCATGATGACCCAGGGGGTCCAGCCGCTGAAAATCTGAATGCCAAAGAGACTGCCAAAGCCCAGCAGCTCACGGATAATCCCTAGAAGCGTCAACGACATTGTGAATCCCAGGCCGACTCCCAAAGCATCGAGCGCTGAGAGCCCAGGGCTGTTCTGGCTCGCAAACGCTTCAGCACGCCCTAACACAAAGCAGTTTGTAATAATTAACGGGACATACGGGCCCAAGGCTGCCGACAGCGGCGGCAGATACGCCCGCAAGAAGATATCGACGATCGTAACCCAGAACGCAATGATGATCATGTACGCTGGGAGTCGCACCTCCGCAGGGATGAGGGTGCGTAGAGCTGCCACCGTAACACTGGAAGCAACGGTCGCGACCAGCGTTGCCAGCCCCTGCGCCATGCCGTTGATGGCCATGTTCGTAGCGCCCATAGTGGGACACATCGCCAAGATCATTCGGAATGTCGGATTATCATCCCAGATGTCACGAACTAACTCTTTCCACCCCTTGGTCTGGGGCAGCCGCTGCGTTAATGGGATCGCTGGAGCTGATGCTTGTTGCATCGTCGTTGTCTTCACTTCTGCCGCCATCTGCCTCAACTCCTTCTGGCCGGCTTTGGCCACAAAAAGCATACTATAATAGTCTGCTTTTTTCAAGGCTCGCTACCGGCGCTCTTTTTGCACGATCTTGCGTAGGTTCGCGATCGCCTGGTTCAGCAGATCCCGCACGGTCGTCGACGTATACGTCGCCCCGGTGATCGCGTCGAATTGATTAGGAGCCTTAGGGGTGTTGGGATCACGGAACTTGACGAATTCGATCCTAGGATCAGGCTTGATCCCCTTGAACTGGCTCCAGAACTGTTCTTCAGTCATGCGGAAGCCCAGTCCTGGGGTCTCCCCGATCTCGAAGGTGACGACGTGAGCCCCGATAATCTCAGAGAGATCAGGCTTGAGGGCGACTTGCATCGCGACCAGCCCCTGAAAGCCGCTCCCCGCAATGCGGATCACATAAGCCATTAGATCCCCACCGATCTTGTCTTTGTAGACCTTCCAATAGGTGAAGCTGTCCGTCTTGATCTCTTCAATATGCTCTTTGAAATACTGATCGACCTGGGCGGCGGAGAGCTTGGGCAATCCCTCGGCGGGAAAGAGCTCTTCGGCGGTGTACAGCCCTACAGCCACGAGAATACTCGATCTCAACCGAGCTTTGGCGTTCGCTTCGATGGTCGCTTTGGTCACTTCGTTGACAAGAGCAAGCAGCCCGCCGGCGATCGCCGCGATCGCCGTCAGCACGATGATCATGCGCCACTCGTGCGGCCCGATCAGCTTCTTCTGCTTCTTGGGAGCTTGCTGTGCCATGGAATCACCTCTTTTGGATCGCGGGAGCGGAGAAGCTCTTTGGGATTGTGAATCTGTCGAGCAACGGCGTGAACATATTGCCAATCAAGATAGAGAACGTCACCCATTCGGCGTAGCCGGTCAGCCCACGTCCTAGGACCGTCAGCACACCGAGCATCATCCCGAAGATCCAACGGCCACGGACGGTCATAGGGCTGGTGACAGGATCAGTCGCATTGAGAAATGCCGCAAAGAGCAAGCCTCCTGACAACATCGTGTAGAGGCCATCGGGGAATCTAGAGGGATCGACGAAGTGGAGGAACTGTGAGGTTAGCCCGGCGCTCACGATCATCACAATCGAAACGCGCCAATCGATGACTCGTGCCTGCAGCAGATACAAGCCGCTCAAGAGCACGAGCATGGCTGAAGTGGCCCCTAGGACGTCTGCGCGTCCAAACCCTGTCACGAGCGTAAACAGATCGGGATTGGCAAGAGCAGGATCCCTGAAGGCTCCCAGAGGGGTTGCCTTAGCAATAGCATCGAGCCCCTTGACCGACTCCGGCGACCAATGTAAAAAGCCCCCAAGCCCATCGGTTAGGGGATTGAAGGGTACATACCAGAAGTTGGTCATTGCTGCGGGAAACGCTAATAACAAGAAGGCTCGCCCGCTGATCGCCGGGTTGAAGATATTGTAGCCTGAGCCCCCAAAGAGCTCTTTGATCCCAATAGCAAAGGCAATCCCCACCGCAACCATCCAGAAAGGCAGCGTTGGGGGCAACGAGAGCGCGTAGAGCATACACGTCACTAGGAGCCCCTCGGTAATCTCATGGCGACGAATAGCACAGAACGTAAGCTCTACAGCAATCCCCACAAGATACGTTACGATGATGATCGCTAGCGAGCGCCAGCCGTAAAAGTATATGCTGGCCAAGACCAAGGGGATGCACGCCAGGAGCGGTGCGCCCATATAGCGTTGCATCCCGATTGCATCGCGGATATAGGGAGCTTGACGAGCAGCCTTCTCGCTGCCGCCGAAGATCGCGTCCTTAATGCCCTCGACGATAATAGCCAAACCCTCACGACGGCGTGCTACCAAGTCTTGATGAATTCTTTCGAACAGCTCGTAGATTCTGTCCTGAAGCATATTCTACTCCTCTCTAGGCAGCTTCAGCCAGGATCTTACGCTTGCCTTCACGAATCTGCTCCAACAGCGGGATCTTGCTGGGACAGACATACGCGCACAGGCCACACTCAATACACGCAAAGAGATCCATGTCCTGGGCTTCGCTCAAGAGCCCATGGGCGGAGTATTCCCCAAGCAACGCCGGCATGAGATTCTGGGGACATACATCGACACAGAAGCCGCACCTGACGCACGGCCTAGGATTACCGTTCAAGCTTGTGGTTGCGCGTTTGTAGCGAACCCAGGGCACGCTTAGATAAACGCCGGTGAACGAGTCGCGATCAAATCCTGGGCCAGCCACGGGAAAGAGCTCACGCTCGGCTTCTCGTAACACGATGACCGCGGAAATCTCTTTAGTAATCGGGGTATTGAGATCGTCCTGGGCCTGCCCGCGCAGGACGCTCCCCAGGACAATCCGCCCATTACACTTCGTATTATTATTCTCCAACAGATTGCTTAAAGGCGTACCCACGCGCACCCGATAGTTCCCTGGCTCTTGAATAGCTGAGCCAGCCACTGAAACGACGCGCTCGACGAACGGCTTACCCTCGACGACGGCCTCGTAGGCCGCTACACACTGCTGGACGTCTTGCACGACGCAGCCAACGTCGGTCGCGTAGCCCCGCTGGGGCAGGAGCACCCCCAGGAGGGTGCGAATGAGCACGGCATCGTCATGCTGGGGATATTTGGGGCGCAATTGGTGAATCGTGCACCAATCATAGTATTCCAAGCGCTCGATCAGCTCTTCGTAGATCCTGGGTTTGTTATACCCAAGCCCAATATGTACCTGAACGTTACCCAGGGCTTGGCGCAGGATCTTCATCCCGTTTACGAACTTGTCGAACTCTTCATAGAGCAACTGATCGGTGGCTTCGCAGAACGGCTCGGTCTCGACGGCATTAATGATGAGATAGCGAATCTTCTCAGGGGTGGTGAACGCCGAGTGATAGGCGGTAGGGAAGCCAGCTTGGCCACCGGCTGTGACCCCTGCTTCGTAGAGAATTCTTCCTAGCTCTTCTGGGGAGAGCCTCTCGTAGTTAGCGGGAGGGTTGAGCTTGGCCCAATCGTCCTTGCCGTCGGACTCGATGTGGACGCAGAGCGTCTCACCTCCTAGGGGGTGAGGGCGCTTGTCGATCTTGACGACCCTGCCCGAGATGCTCGCGTGGACAGGGGTTGAAGGCTTCTTGGGATTGGGCTCAGCCCGCCCGATTATCTGCCCTGTCTTGACGCGGTCGCCCTCCTTGACGACAGGAGCCACTTCGGCGGAAAACCCCTGACGCAAAGGGATGATCACTCTTTGGGGTGTCGGCGCTGTTTTTAATCTCTTGCCGCGCGGTGTCCCCTCAAAGAGCCCAAAGTAGTGGCCACCTTTAAAGGTCTTCAGAGATCCCAAGACGGCCATTGCTAACGTCGCTTCCTTTCTTCAGTCCAGTAGGGCTTGCTGTACTCGTCCTTGCGGATCCTCCAGAAATGGAACGCTATGAGGAAGATCGTAATCATGGGCAACACAAAGACGTGAAGCACATACCAACGCAGGAGCGCCGGCTGCCACAGGTCTGTGCCGCCTAGCAGAATCTCCTGGACATACGGCCCCACAACGGGCACCCCAGCGGCAATGTTGCTAGCGATCTTGGCGGCATAATAGCCCAGCTGATCCCACGGCAGAATATACCCGCTAAAGGCAAAGAGAACCGTAATCACCAGGAGCAGCACCCCGATGACCCAATTGAATTCCCTGGGCTTCTGATACGATCCGGTGAAGAAGACCCGCAGCATATGGAAGAAGACGGCAAAGACCATCAGCTCCGCAGCCCACTTGTGCATATTGCGCATAAATCTGCCCAAAGGAACTACGTTGATGATCTCCCGGACAGAGTCATAAGCGCGCTCGACCGAGGGCACGTAATAGAACATCAAGAAGCCACCAGTGATAGCCAAGATAAGGAAGAGCCAGGTGCTGATAACCCCCATCCAGACCCAGTTATAACTGAGTCTCGCTGATTCTTTATGAATCTTAGCGGGGAGAATATGTACGAAGAAGTTGCGGCGATTCATGGCGAGTCGGTCGGCTTCGGTCTGAGGTAATCCCTCACGACGGAAGATCGAGAGCCAGACTCGCGAGCGTCGGATGCCCTGTAAGATTAGAAGGATCTTGTCGATCATGAGAACTTGATGTCGCTCCCGTCGGGTGTGGGACCTTCGATCTCTTGGCCTTCAACCGTGAGATACCAGGTAGAAGGGACAGTCTGAGCGTTGTCGACCTGAAGGCGTCCATCGGGCGTCAGGGATAGCCTGTAGAATGGTAACGGCTTAGGAGCCGGTCCCCCGAGCACCCGCCCATCACGCGCAAAGACGCTCCCATGACAAGGACAGACAGCGTGCACCACAGGATATTCTCGGGTTGGTGGCCCAAACGGCTTATAGCTGCACCCCAGATGGGTGCAAGTCATAGAGAGTGCTTGGAAGCCTAAGGGTGTTCGGAATATCAGGACCCTCTTGGCTTCGATAGGACGCATCTCCCCGACTTGATAATCACTGGGACGTCCCACTATGAAAGTTGTTGTGGGCTCGTAGGTAAGTCGTGGTTTGAGATAGAAGGGGATACCTTGGGCTATGCCTCCAAGGGCCAGAGCGAGCGATCCCCACCCTAGCCATCCTAAGAAGCGTCGCCGCGTCAACGACCCTATGGGAAGCTCGATAGTCGAATCTCTCTCGGCTTCCATCAAGCCACCCTTCTCCTTCACATTGCAGCCGCACTGTCGTGTGCCGCATTATAGCAAGGGCTCTACGTCCTGTCAAACGGTGAGCTTGAGGCATAGCTTGATGACATGCGTCATGTGAGGGTCCTCCTCCTTTTTGCTATGATATCATATTGATGTTTACCGGGATCATCATCGACACGGGCGAGGTCGTGTATGCCAGCTCGCATCGCCTGACCGTGAGCACCCCTAGGCTCTTTAAGGAGCTAGAGATCGGACGGAGTATCGCGGTCAACGGCGTATGCTTGACTATTATTGAGCTTACCCCAGCGTCAGAGAGCTTTTCAGCGGAGCTCAGCCCCGAGACGCTTGCGCGCACGAACTTGGGGTTGCTGCGGCGCGGCGATCTCGTCAATTTGGAACTGCCCTTGAGGCTTTCGGATCGTCTCGATGGGCACTTCGTGCTGGGGCACGTCGACACTGTTGGGGAGGTCGTCTCGATCTCCCGGAAAGAGAAGGGCGCGGTCTTCCGTTTTCGGGTCGACGCAAGATACTCGCCCTACCTCATCGAGAAAGGCTCGATCGCCCTCGATGGGATCAGCTTGACGATCTTTAATATTCGCAACGGGGAGTTCGACGTCGCGGTCATTCCCCACACGCTAGAGCAGACGAATCTACGCACGCGGCGTCCGGGGGATAAGATCAACGTTGAGTTCGATGTGCTGGGGAAATACATAGAGAAATTGTTCCAAGACAAAGGAGGCCAGCGAGATGGGCTTTGCTAAGATCGAAGAGGCTTTGGAGGCGCTAAAGCGCGGCGAGATGATCGTTATTGTGGACGACGAGGACCGCGAGAACGAGGGCGATGTCTGCGTTGCTGCCCAGTTTATCACTCCCGAGAAGGTCAACTTTATGGCCCGGGAAGCCCGAGGGATTATCTGCGTCCCCATGACGGGCGAACGCTTAGACGAGCTTGGGATCAAGCTTATGGTGCAGACGGACTCTGGGGGGAAGGGCTGCGCGTTCACGGTCTCGGTAGATGCCCGCGAGGGAATCAGCACTGGGACCTCAGCGTATGATCGCGCCCACACTATTAAGACGCTTATTGATCCCAAGACGAAGCCCTCAGACCTAGTGCAGCCGGGGCATGTCTTTCCCTTGCGCGCGCGGCCTGGAGGCGTCTTGCAGCGCGCTGGTCATACCGAAGCCAGCGTTGATCTATGTAAATTAGCCGGGCTTTATCCCGCTGCCGTCATCTGCGAGATCATGAACGAGGACGGGACGATGGCCCGCCTGCCTCAGCTCCAGCAGTTCGCCGCCAAGCATAAGTTGCTCATTATCAGCATCGCGGACTTAATTCGTTATCGCTACAAGCGCGAACGATTAATAGAGAAGATCGCCTGGGCCAACCTTCCTACAGAGTTTGGGGAGTTCACGATCCACGCATATAAAAGTCTTGTAGACGGCAAGGAGCACATCGCCCTTGTAAAGGGCGAGGTTGCTGGGAAAGAGAACGTTTTGGTGCGCGTGCACTCGGAGTGTCTAACGGGAGATGTCTTTGGCTCACTCAAGTGCGACTGCGGCGAGCAGCTCCGTCAAGCCTTACGTCAGATCGCAGAGGAGGGCTTAGGAGTCTTCCTCTACTTGCGCCAAGAAGGTCGCGGCATCGGCTTAGGCAACAAGATCAAAGCGTATCACCTACAAGATAAGGGCCTCGATACCGTCGAAGCCAACCGTCAGCTGGGCTTCAAAGAAGACCTTAGAGAATATGGGATCGGCGTGCAGATTCTCAAAGACTTGGGGCTGAGCACGATTCGTATCTTAACCAACAACCCCAAGAAGCTTGTGGGTATCGAAGCCTATGGGATCAAGATCGTCGAGCAGATCCCCATCTTAGTGCCGCCCAACCCATATAATTACGAATATCTGAAGACGAAGAAAGAAAAGCTGGGGCACCAGCTCGATGCGATCTTCGCCAATTTCATGAATGAGCCTTAAGATCGCGATCGTCGTCAGTCAGTTTAATAAAGAGATCACCCAAGAGCTGCTCAAGGCTGCGCAAGAAGAGCTTCAGCGAGCTGGGGTCGCGGAGATTGATGTCTTTTGGGTGCCGGGGGCGTTTGAGTTGCCCGCAACGGTGAAGCGTTTAGCTCAAGTGGGGCGCTATGATGGGATTCTGCCGCTGGGGTGCGTGATCAAGGGGGAGACCGCGCACTTTGAGCATATCGCTCGGGCAGTCGCTGATGGACTCATGCGCGTGACGCTCGAATGTGATACTCCCATAGTCTTTGGGGTGCTGACGCCGTACACCGAAGAGCAGGCGTGGGCGCGGATCTACAAAGGCGCTGAAGTCGCCAAGAGCCTAATAGAACTGATTCATCTTCGGCGGAAGCTGAGATCTGCCTAGACGGGTCCTGCTTATTCACGGCAAGCTCACCCCTCTCTATGAGAGCATAGAGAGCCACAGTGAAGATTCTTCTCGAAAGTCTCTTCGCTCTGTGCTACAATAATCTTTGGGTGATCATTGTGATAGCAGCGAAAGATCGTCAGGTGCTTCAGATGCTCGACACGCTCGGTGCGCCTCATAATAGCGATCTCGCGACGCGCACCGAGAGATTGCTGAACACCTTAGGTGTCTGGGAGGTCGCGCATCGACTGCGTTCTGCTTGTGCCGAGTACCCGCGCGAAGCTCAGGCGTTTTTAGAGTATCTGGCCCAGATCAACCCTGCCGCCGCTGATAGAATTCAAATATTGCTCACAGCCACCAAGGGCGAAGACAAAGAGCTCGTTAGGCGCGAGTTCGGCGCAGAATAAATCTTGAAGGAGGTCCCTATGCAAATTACGTTCATTGGTCATGCCGCCGTCGAGATCAGAACCAACAAACACTCGATCTTGATCGATCCGTTCATCACTGGCAACCCCGTCGCAAAACACAAGCCTGAAGACTTCAAGCCCGACGCAATCTTGCTCACTCACGGCCACGCCGATCATTTGGGCGATGCCGTATCGATCAGCCAGCGCACCGGTGCGCCGATCATCGCGATCTTTGAGTTGGCAACGTACTGTCAGTCCCAAGGGGCAAAAGCCGTCGGGATGAACATCGGCGGCCCAAGCCGCTTCGAGTTCGGAACCGTCCAATTAACCCCAGCAATCCATAGCTCCAGCCACAACGGACATTACTTGGGAGAACCCTGTGGGATAGTCCTCACGACCCTAGAGAACACAAAGATCTACCACGCGGGCGATACTGCGCTCTTTGGCGACATGGCCCTCATCGGAAAACTCGGATTAGATATAGCTTTCTTGCCCATCGGGAGTTACTATACGATGGACCCCGACGCGGCTGCTGAAGCCGTCCAGTTGCTCAAACCCAAGATCGTCATCCCGATTCACTATAATACCCTGCCGGCAATCACCCAAGATCCCCACAGATTCAAGACGATGGTCGAGTCACGGACTCAAACACAAGTCATTATCATGCGTCCCGGTGAGAGCGTGACTGTTTAACGGGAATGGCCGACTGTTATTGAAAATCTGTGACGGCTGTCGCCCTTGACAGGGGAGGGTCCCTGCCCCATAATAGCCCTGGGAGTGTAGCGCGCATCACGTTGCGACACGCCGCAGATACGCTATAATCTACATAGGAAGGGGCTTTCCCAGCCGAATCGGCCCACCTAGGTGTGCGACCGATACGAGGCTCAAGCGATCATCGCGGCGTCACGCAGAAGGGGGAAAATCCGAAATGGTACAGGAGATCAGCACGGCCAAGACCACCGCGATTGCTCCGGAGACCATTGAGTTCTTCGGAGGCGATGAACTCCGCATCCGATGCTTTTTAGATAAATACGCCCTGCGCGATCTGTCGGGAAAGATCATCGAGAAGACGCCCTTGGAGATGTGGGAACGCGTAGCCCGTGAGATAGCATCTGTCGAGACGGACGCGAAGAAGCGCCGCGAGTGGGAGAAGAGATTCTATTGGCTCTTAGAAGACTTCCGCTTCATTCCTGGCGGGCGGATTATGTTTGGTGCAGGGCAGCCACGCCGCGCTACACTTTTGAACTGCTACGTGATCCCAATCAAAGAAGACTCTATTGAAGGGATCTTCGAGTGGTGCAAAGAAGCCGCGCGCACATACTCTTTCGGCGGTGGCGTGGGAACCGATATCTCCATTCTGAGGCCCAAGGGCACTCCCGTCAACAATTCGGCGATCTACTCTTCGGGATCTGTGAGCTTCATGGAACTCTTCTCTACGACGACGGGCACGATCGGCCAAGCGGGGCGGAGGGGCGCTCTGATGATCACGATTAGCGTTGATCATCCTGACATCTTGGATTTTATCGAGATCAAGAACGATCCGGAGCGCCGCAGAGTCCAGTATGCGAACATCAGCGTGCGTGTGACCGACGAATTTATGAGGGCCGTTGAGCGCGACGCCAACTTCCTGCTACGCTACGAGAGCGACAGGGTCGGGCGCATAGAGAAGCATGTGCGGGCGCGGGAGATCTGGGAGAAGCTCGTGAAGAACGCCTGGGCGAGCGCTGAGCCGGGTGTGATCTTCTGGGACACGATCAAGCGCGAGTCGACCACAGAGTACAACGGCATGGAAGTGATCACGACCAACCCCTGCAGCGAGATCCCCCTGGAAGCTTACGGGGCATGCTGCTTGGGCAATATTAACCTATCAAAGTTTGTGCTGGACAGCTTCACACCCAAGGCGCGCATGGACTGGGTCAATCTCGAGAAAGCCCTGCGCTACGCAGTGCGCTTCCTGGATAATGTCCTCGACTATAACGTCGACAAGCACCCATTGCCGGCCCAGCGCGAGGCGTCGCTGCGCTCGCGCAGAATCGGGGTCGGCTTTACCGGCTTTGGAGACATGCTCATCAAGCTCAATTTAAAGTACGATACCGAAGAGGCGATCGAATTTACGGATAAGCTCTTTGAGCGCATCAAGCATATCGTCTATGACGAGAGCACTGAGTTGGCCGTCGAGAAGGGGACCTTCCCGGCATTCGACTGTGAGAAGCATCTGAAGAGCGCGTTCATTAGGCGTCTGGATGCGTCCCTCATAGAGAAGATCAAGAAGAACGGGCTGCGGAACGCGGCACTTCTGACGGTGCCACCGGTTGGCTCTGGCTCAGTGCTTGCGGGATGTTCTTCGGGAATCGAGCCGATCTTCTCGCTCAGCTATGTGCGCAAGTCCAAGTCGCTCAGCAAGGACGAATTTGAAGTGAGCCACCCCTTGGTGCGTGAGTACATGGAGAAGATGAGGCTCTCAAATCTCCAAGAGCTCCCCAAGACCTTCGTCACGGCGCACGAGATCGAACCCATTATGAGAGTTCGCATGCAAGCGACGATTCAAAAGCACATTGATCACGCGATCTCCAGCACGGTCAACCTGGCCAAGGACGTCTCACCGGAGACGATCGGGGATATCTATTTCGAGGCTTGGAAGGCCGGTTGCAAGGGGATCACGGTCTACAGGGAGGGCTCGCGCGAGGGCATTCTCTTGACGAAAGAAGCAGCCAAGGAGAGCGAAAAACCCGCGCGCGCGACGCTGGCTCCGCGCCCGCGCCCCAAGGTCGTCAAGGGTAAGACCTACCGAATGAAGACGGAGCTGGGCACGGTCTTCATAACGGTCAACGAAGACGATGAAGGGATCTTTGAGGTCTTCGTGCAGGGGCTAGGGAAGTCTGGCACGTCCACGGCGGCGTTCACTGAAGCGATTGGGCGCTTGATCTCGCTCGCCTTGCGATCAGGAGTCAAGCCCAGCGCGATCATCGATCAACTTAGTTTGATTCGCGGCTCACGCCCCGTAGTACAAGAGGACGGCACAGTCGTCTTCTCCGTGCCCGATGCGGTTGCCAAAGCCATCGCAGAGTACCTGCGCGGTGGTGAGCAATTGACGCTCATAGAGGGAGTGAAACCGAGACCAGTACCTCCTCCCTCCAATGGCCATGACACTAAGCGGGACGTCGAACTCTGTCCCAGCTGCGGCGGGGTCTTAATCTTCACTAATGGCTGCTACATCTGCAGCGACTGCGGTTTCTCGGAATGTGATTGAGCTGCTTTCGGTGCTGGTGGGAGGCCCTCATCCTCTAAAATTATAAGGGGGATGAGGGCTGCAAATCTTCTCTATGCCTGAGCTTCCCGAAGTTGAAACGCTTCGTCGTGCCTTGGCCAGAGAGCTTGAAGGATGCAGACTGAAAGCGCTAAAAATTTATGAGCCGCGTCTGCTCCAGAATACCTCGGAGCAGGAACTGCAGCAAGTGCTTATAGGTAGTCGTTTGCGCGCGGTGAAGCGTCGTGCGAAGTTCCTGCTCTTCGATTTCGGAAGGCATACAGCTATCCTACACTTGCGCATGACAGGCTGGCTTGCGCTCCATCCTATAGCGAACCCGCGTTTCTGCTTTGAGTTTGTCGAAAACAAAACCCTCTATCTTCACGATACGCGGCGCTTGGCGACGCTCTATCTGGTGCCAAGCACGCGTGTCAACAAGCTTCCCCCGCTCTGCAAGCTTGGTATTGAGCCATTCCAGCCTAGCTACACCTTTGAGAATTTCATCGCGCTCTTGCAGACAGACCAAGAGATCAAAAGGCTCCTCCTTGATCAACGCAAGATCGCAGGGATTGGGAATATCTACGCCTGCGAAGCGCTCTTTGCTAGCAAGATTCATCCCCAGCGTCCGGCTAAGAGCCTCTCTCGTTTGGAAGCACGAAGGCTCTTTACTCAGATCGATAAGATTCTTATGCGCGCGCTTGCAGAGCAGGGAACTTCGGTGAGAACATATAGAGGGCTGATGGGTGAACCCGGGGGCTTTCAAAATTTTTTGAAAGTCTATGATCGCGCAGGCAAGCCGTGTGTACGCTGCCGCGCGAAGATCGTGCGCATCATGCAGAGCGGGCGAGGGACGTACTTCTGCCCACACTGCCAAAAATAAGAACGCCCTCACCCTTATCGAGTGAGGGCGTGTCTTTGGCAGACTCTTCTTATCTAAGATCTATGTACGCGATATCGCCACACAAGGTCACTGTCTTGCCCGCTGATATGTCGTACTCCGTACGCGTGCTACCGTCGGCGAGAGTCATGCGGATACGTTGAGCCTCCGCGCTGTTATTCGTGTAAACGAAGCAACCATCGGTGCTGCGCTCGCTCCGCGCCCACGCTGATGGATTGGCAAACTCTACTTTGCTGAGGATGAGAGCGATCAGCTCTCCTGTGGGAGCACCCTCGGTGATCTGAATCTCGATAGGGACGGAGAACGGGCTGTTCTGCGCCCTCTCAGCCGTGATGGTGATCTCGCTCTGGTGCGTCCCTACGGCTAACCCAGCAGTATCCACGCTCACGTGGAGGACGGCTTGCCCGATCCCTTGAGTCGCCGAGAGCTTCACGAAAGCCGCCTGCGCTTGCGCTGTCCAGATGAGATCGCCCGCGCCTAGGTTCGCGATCTCTAAGAGTTGCGGGGCAGGAGCCGGACCGTTCGCTTGCGCCACGAACTTCAGCTTCTCCGGAAAGACCCCAATGATCACGTCAGCAGGCTTTTCTTCTTGGAGCGGCTCACCAAGAGCGATACGCCCAAGCCCATACGTGTTATCCGGGCCATCGTCGCCACGATCAACGGCACGCGACGCGAGAAAGTCCGCGATCTCCTTGGGACCCCACTGAGGCCGAGCGCTCTTAACGAGGGCGGCAGCACCAGCGACGTGAGGACTAGCAGCAGACGTCCCAAAGAACTGGCGAAAGCTCACGGTGCGCACGCCATCAGGGGCAACGAAATCGGGCTTGATCCTCCCATCCTTTGTCGGCCCGCGTGAGCTGTAGCGTCGCGCAGAATCGTTGCGAAAATCCACAGCGCCGACGCTGTACGCACTGGGAGATATGGCCGGTTCAAAGATCCCGACGCTCCCTTCCCAAACCGCGTACTCCGGCTCGAACTCCACGACCGTGAGATCCAACCGCGCCGTAGGCTTGGTCGCTGAACGCTGTCGAATCTTGAGATGATAGCGTCCTGACTCCCGCGGAGTGAAGATGAGTAAGCGCGAGGGCCAGCCCAGACGCAGTTGCCCTCCGCTGGAACGACGCCGATCCGCGTCATCGAAGAGAAGCAGTTCATAATTCTCGGTCGCTTGGCCACACTTGTCCTCCCAGCCCAGCACAGCGATAACCCTGCTCCCCTCTTGAGCCTCGACCTCGATGGTGAGCCCTTCATCGTCTCCTAAGAAGTTATGGAATCCATCTCTGTCGGGATCGTCGAAGATCCCCTGCCAATGCTCCGTCGCATGGTTGCCCACGGAGACCGCCCAAAAGATCCCTGCATCTCGAGCCTTCTTGACGATGGGCTCGATGAGTCCCGTCCCCTCCCAGGGACAGCCCGTCCCTAAGAAGTTAAACGACGTATTGATCACGTGCACGCCCTCGGAGATCAGAAAATCTATAGCTCGCCCCAGCTGAACGTCCGAGTCGAAGTTCACCAGATAGAATGTGGCCTCAGGGACTAGATCGTAGACGATCTCCGCTACGGCAGTGCCATGGCGCTGATTGGCTTCGATATTTTCTTCGCGGGTGAACGAGCGCACGATGACGCGCTCGGCCGGAGGCAGCTCGCTCCCCAAGAGTCGCTTATAGCCCATAAAGCCAGCATCAATAATAGCGACCTTTACCCCTTGGCCCTTGATCCCGGCTTCATGCCACAAATTGGCCCCGATGACCCGCACGCCCTCACTGACAGAGCCGCCTTGCTCCCAAAGGGGCACAAATGGTGTGCGCACCCAGGAGACAGAGCTCAGCTCAGCGAGCGCGTTCACAGCTTTTATCGGCACAAACGCTTGGACGAGATTCTCATAGACAGCCTCGACATGCCCACCGAGCATTGCCACACGGGCTTGAATACCCTGCACCTCAGACGCCTCAGTCGCTTCGAGCACGAGGCGCACCTTACCGGCCTTTAAGTCTTCGGGATTGTTGGCCGGCAGCGAGGGAAGCTCCAATCCCGACTCGAACGCCGTCAAGCTCTCAGCTAAGAGCTCTTGGATCTTGAGCGAGCGCCCCTCGTGCGCCTGATAATTAGGGAAGACAACAGCCGACATCGCAATGAGCAGAACCCCAAGAGCAAAAACTCTTCTCATGTACTTCAACTCCTTGTTGTACTATAAAATTCGCCGTTATTATACCAAAAGAATGTCATCTGTTGTCGAGCTTAGGCCGCAGAGGCAATCGAATAAACTCAATATGCGGGTGTTTCGCCAGTTTGAGCAACGCCTTGATGGGAACGAGCGCTTGCAGCTGATTCTCATAGTCGGCTTCTACGGTGCCGTCGAGCGCCTCTACGGCCCAGCGCAGCTCTTCCAACGCTTCGGGGCTGACGGCCTCAATTACGACGACGACCTTGCCGTCTTTCACGTCTTGCTCAAAGCCATGTTCTTTAGAGAACAGAGCGGGATCGGGAGCGGAGATCAACAAGACTAAGCGCTCTTGCAGCCTGGGATAATCATCAGGGTTGAGGATCACCCTGGGCTCTGCTGGGGATGGCGTTGGGCTAGGACGCGTCGAGATGTACCACAACGCCCCGATAATGAGCACAAGCCCGATGAGTACCACAAAAAAACTCGCAGTCTTCTGCATAGAGGACCTCCTCTGATCGATGAGGGTTAGACCTTGCGCACAATGAGCTTGCCGTTCTCCAGGCGCTCGACGCGCACAGATTCACCGGGCTTGATTGGGGCATCTAGTGCTGTCGCTAACCAATACTCACCTTGGACAAAGACCATCCCTGTAGGGTTGAGCTCGTCACGAGCCGTGCCCACTGCTCCGATCATCCCTTCCTTGCCAGTGGCCACAGGCTTACGCTGAATCAATAGCCCCTTGGTCACCATGAAGACAAAGAGCGCTGTGATCGCCCCAACGGTCACAAAGATATTGATAGGAGAGATGCTGATCGCTGGGGCTTCAAAGCTCTCGATATCAAAGAGCATAAACGACCCGATCAACAGCGAGATCACGCCGCCCACCGTCAGCGCCAAGTGCGTCGATGCGAAGACATCAATGACCATTAAAGCCACACCCAAGAGAATGAACGCCAAGCCCACAACGTTAAACGGCAAGACCTGCAAGCCTAACAACGCTAGTAAGAGACAGATGGCCCCGCCGATTCCCACCCCAAACCCCGGCGTGAAGAACTCCGCGACTAGGGCGTAAATCCCTATCGTCAACAACAGATAGACGACATTCGGATCGGCTAGGTAGTTCATCACTTGCTCTTTGAGAGTGCGCTCATAGACCTTGATGGGCACCCCTAAGGTATGGAGCTGGATCGTCTGGCCGTCGCGCTGGAATTGATAGCCATCGAGACGGTTCAGCAACTCTTCACGGCTGTTTGCAATTAAGTTGATGATATTATGCTCGAGCGCTTCGCGAGCTGTCAGTGACTTACCCTCCAACACGAACTTTTCTGCCCACTCCTTGGATCGCCCGCGCTTCTCAGCTATTTTTCGCGCCTCCGAGGCGACAAACTCCATGATTTTCTTGCGCGCGGGATCGTCTTGGTTGGGCTGGTCGCCCTCGCTTGGTGCGAGGGAGACCGGCGTCGAAGAACCGATGTTCGTCCCCTCGGCCATCGCTGCGATGTCAGCAGCCAGTGTGATGAACGCCCCAGCAGAGGCTGCGCGCGCTCCCCCTGGCCCAACCCAAATCACTATAGGAATGGGAGCATTCAAGATCGCCGTGACCATATCTTTAGTAGATTCTAAGAGCCCGCCAGGAGTGTCTAGGCGAACGACTAGGAACGAAGCGCCATCGCGGTGTGCTTCGGTGATGACGCGCAGCAGAAAGTCCTTCGTGATGGGATTGATGGAGCTGTTAAGTTCTGCGTAAGCGATGAACGACGGAGGATCTTGGGGCTGGCCCAGGGCAAGGGCGGCTCCCAATCCCAGCGAACATATGGCGAGTGCCCATCGGTAGCACATAGAAGAGTTGGTGGAGGTGGCGGGAGTTGAACCCGCGTCCGAAGATGCTTTCGTTCGGCATCTACAGGCTTAGTTCGGTGTTTTGCTTTAGGATTAGCCGCTCCCACCGAACAGGATCGGCTGATCCGAGCTCCATGTAGAGATTCCCGCACGCCCTGGAGCCGAGCGCGCGGTCAGCCCGTCTTGTCCCTCCCTCACGTGGGCCGACGGGCGGAGCCCTCGTGAGAGATGCTTCCCTTTAGTTCAGAGAAGCAGTGGCATAAGCAAACGAGTTGGCACTTTTTGGCCAACGGCCGTTTTGAGGAGGTGGCCGCAACCTCCGCCTGCAGCCTCCCTGCCGCATCTCCGTCGAATCCAGTGCACCCCCACTTGTCAAAGACCATGCGCTCTGGCGCTTTATAATTATAGCAAAAAGTCAAGGAGTTTCAAAGCCTTTGCTCATCACCGGGGCAAGATCGCCTCTGGAAAAGCCTCCCAGACCGGAACGCCCAGCCAATCCGATGGGATTGCTATCCCAAGCGCCGCCAGCACCGTTGCCGCAGTGTCGTAGATGCGTATAGCGCGATTCAGCTCGCGTCCGATCTCGATCTTAGGAGTCCATAAGATCCAGGGAATTGTCGTATCTCTGGGATCATCAGTCCCGTGGATGCGTCCGTGTCCCCCATGATCGGCCGTCACGATAATAACAGAGCTCTCGAGAATATGGGATTCTTCTAAGCTGGCGAGCAGAAGCCCGATCGCTTCGTCCACGCGCTCGATAGCCTGGAATTGCTTCACCGTCATCCAGCCAGAGCGATGGCCCGCATCGTCTACATCTGACAGATGGAGAAAGACCAATCTCGGCCGATGCTTGACAATATATTCTATCGCTTCTTCGATGAGACCGCGTGCATCAGTATTGAGCACGAAGAGCGGCGTTTGGGGACTAAAGAGCTGTTCAAGCTTGCGCTTGCTCACAAACGCGACCGTCGAGATATGTTCGCGTTGAGCTATCTCAAAAATAGTCGGCACGGTGATGCGTCCGCGCTCCGGCGCCCAATAGTTCCAAAGAATTTGATGGCGCTCTGGAGACACGCCGCTCAAGAGCGAGGCGATGGCGGGCAGTGTCGTGCTCGGCATCACGGTCTGAGCCGTCCAGCTATAGAGTCCCGATTGCCAGAGTCTGTCTATATTTGGAGTCTGAGCACGTCGCAACGCATCGGGGCGCAAGCCATCTACGACAATCACGAAGACATAAGTGACGGCAAAGGAGTGCGCCTGTGGGGGTAGCAGTGAGCTTGGAGGTGGAGTTGGGGGAGATGCGATGCCCTCAGGGGCCTGAGGAGGCGGCAGGCTCCCTAGTGTAACAAAGAGCAGAAAGAGCAAGAATTCAAGGCTCATAGAGCTCCGGGCGCAGTCTAGGAATAAGCGCCATCAACACGGCTTGTTCGGTGAGCTGCTCTCGGGTCAAGAGATTTTTCGAGAGATACCCGATGGCGCCCATTTTATGTCCAAGCCTCTCGATCCCCGTCAGCTCGCTCATGACCTCGCCCACGGGGCGGCCCGCTAAGACCTCTGCTATCACTTTTGGGGGATAGACGAACCCTGACCCATGCCCGATGGTGAGCTTGCCATCTCGACTGATGATGGCACAAAACTGCACATCGAAATAGAGCTGTAGCTCGTGATGCCAGATGAGCCCGGCCTCGATGCCTACGCCGAAGTCCGCGTCTAACAAGGCTTTTCTAGCGCGCTCGCAGGCCCCTCTAGCAGTATCGTCACCGAAGGGTTGCGTCGGCACCCCCGACTCCACCGAGATGAGGCGGACTTCCGTCGGCCCAAAAGCACGCTCAAAGACGTTCTTCACAGCCTGAGCTTTGATCGGATTGTTCGAACCGACATGAACGCGCATCATGCCCAGATTATGACAGAAACCAAACGGCCAAGCAACAGCAGCAAGTCTCAGCGGCGACGGGCTTTTCACGGCGTTTCCACAGATTTTCAACGTAAACTTTGAGTATAATTAAAGCACAAAAACGTAGCTTCAAAGGAGGAGATGTCCATGCGTTCGCTTCTTCTTCGCCTGACGGCAGTGATGGTGGGGTTGGGCTTGGCGATAGGAGGATTCGGGGGAGCGCAACCACGCGGCCCAGTTACGACGGACTTCGCGGACGAGACCGGCTCCCGGCTCCAGCCCGATCGGGATCGGAGTTTCTGGGTCCGCCCCGGCGATATCGATAAAGACGGCGATCTCGATCTCATCGTGGGCAATCGCCCGGGAGATCCCGCGCTCATTCGCGCTATGATCAATCAACAAGGGAGGTTTGAGAACGACTCTGCCCGTCGTATCCCCGCAATCCCAAGCCAGCTCCCATTTGGTGCCGACTTGGGCGACATCGATCGAGACGGAGATCTCGATATAGCCCTTGCCATGGGGGGAGGCCAGGGTGGGGGCGAGCCCGATCGCCTTCTTGTAAACCTGGGGAATGGGCTCTTCCAGGATGAGACGGCGAATCGGCTCCCTGGTGTCGTGATCAATCGCTCGTTTGTCGCACGATTCTGTGACGTCGACTCCGATGGCGATCTCGATCTGTTTGTGGGCACTCAAGCAGGAGAGCCTGCCAGGCTCTGGATGAACGACGGCACCGGCCGCTACTCCGACGAGAGCGGCAGCCGCCTCCAGCAAGTCGGCGCGTTCAGCCTCGCGGCAGCCGATTGCGCCGATCCCGACAGAGACAATGATAACGATCTAGTCGTGGGCACGGGGGAGCCCACTCAAGGCGGTGTCAATCAAGTCAACCGCGTATGGATCAACAGCAACCGCGGCTTCTTCACCGACGAAACCGCGTATCGTGTCTCGTTTGAGCAGGGGACAAACACGCTCTCGATGAAGTATCTCGATGTCGATGGCGACGGCGACTTGGACGTCTTCGCTTGCAACAACCCGATCACCCCGCCGACGATTGCTGGGCGGGCTGTGCTCTGGATCAACAATGGCAAGGGGTTCTTCAGCGATGAGACGGCGCTGAGACTGCCCTTTGGTGTCTTCAACTGCGTCGACTTTGACTATGCTGACTTCGATGGCGACAAAGACTTAGACATCGCCATGGTGCGGGTGCAGCAGACCCCGCAAGCTCCCAGCCTCTTGCTGATGAATGACGGACGCGGGTACTTCATCGCGATAGACCTGCCCGTCGAAGGGGGCAACGAGGGCGGCAACGGGATCGTCTTTAAAGACCTAACTGGCGATGGGAAGCCCGATATCTACATTGCGCGTGTCGGCCAAGACGTGCTCTTAGTCAACAGAAATCCGGGGGCCTCTCGGCCGTAGTCCTCAAGACTTGCCTGGGCACGCCCCGGTAACTAGCCGGGGCGTTTTTTTTCGGCTACAATAGACCTCGCTCCCTGGATCTGGCAGAAGGAGATGGCACTATGCTGGACATCAAACTGATCCGTGAAAACCCACACGAAGTGGAGCGCCGTCTGCGTACCCGAGACGAGTCGATCTCACTTGGCCCAGTGCTCAAGCTCGATGAGGAGCGTCGCAGGCTCATCGCTCAAGTCGAGCAATTGAAGGCGCAGCGCAACCAGGCGACCGAGAGGATTGCCCAGCTTAAGCGCGAGCGGAAAGAGAGCGAAGCCCAAGATCTCATCGCCGAGATGGGGCGCCTCTCTGATCAGATCAAGGCTCTCGATAGCCAACTTGTCCAGATCGAACAGGAGCTCCACGACCTTCTGGCGCGCCTGCCAAACATCCCCCATGAGAGCGTCCCCGTCAGCCTCAACAAGGGCGACAAGAAGATCTTGCGAGAGTTTGGGCAGAAACCGACGTTTTCATTCCCGTTCAAGAATCACATTGAGTTAGGGGAGCAGCTCGGGTTGCTAGATTTCCCCAGGGCCGCGAAGATCGCCGGCTCGCGCTTCCCACTCTACAAGGGCAAGGGCGCGCTGCTCGAGATGGCCCTCATCAGCTTCATGATGCGCTATCAAACCGAGAAGAACGGCTATATCCCAATCTTTCCTCCGTTTTTAGGAAATCCTGAGAGCTTCTTCACCGCGGGGCAGCTTCCTAAATTTGCTGATCAAGTCTACTTTTGCCCCGAAGACAAACTCTACCTCAACCCTACGGCGGAAGTCTTGCTTACCAATCTCCATCGGGACGAGATCTTGGACGGCGCTCAGCTCCCCTTGAAGTACTGCGCGTATACAGCGTGCTTCCGGCGCGAAGCCGGCACCTACGGCGAAGAGGAACGGGGGCTCATCCGAATGCATCAGTTCAATAAAGTCGAGCTGTTTAAGTTTACCAAGCCTGAGGAGTCTTACGCTGAATTGGAGAGCCTAGTGGAAGACGCCGAAGATATCCTCAAAGAGCTGAATGTGCATTACCGAGTGGCGCTTCTGCCCACATGCGACTTGGCGCAGCAATCCGCAAAGACCATAGACTTAGAAGTGTGGATCCCTTCGCAGAATCGCTACTATGAGGTCAGTTCGATAAGCAACTGCGAAGACTTTCAAGCCCGCCGGGGCAACATCCGCTTCCGGCGCGAGAAGGGGAGCAAGCCCGAATACGTGCACACGCTCAACGGCTCCGGCTTGGCGACGTCACGATTGTTTGTCGCGATCCTGGAGAACAACCAACAACCTGACGGCTCGGTGTTCATCCCAAAGCCATTACAAGAGTATGTCGGGACGGATCGATTGACACCACCATGAGAGCCTTCAAAGTCTTTATTGCTTGTGTGGTTCTGCTGAGCGGCGCTGGGGCGTGGGCGCAACTGTTTCAAGCCCCTGATCTCGTCATCACTGCGGTCCGGCTCGATCCGGCATTTCCCGCCCCAGGCAGCTCAGTGCAGATCGTCGCGACGATCGCTAACCAAGGCACGCGCACGACCAACGACGTCTTTGCAGTAGAGTTCAAGGCCGATAGATTTCAAATTGGCATACGCTTCCTTGCAGATCTTGCTCCTGGGCAGTCGCTCGAAATCCCTGTAGTGTGGGAGGCCAAGCCGGGCGAGACCGTCTTCCGTATTACTGTCGACCCGTTTAAGACTATCTCGGAGCTCGACGAAACCAATAATAGTTTCTATCAGATCGTCAACGCAACAGTACACGAATTTACGGGGGCAGACTTGGTTGTGCGTCGCTTGCGGGTCGAGCCTGAGTCCCCCCTAGCGGGCGAGCAGACCCGGCTCGTCGCAACGGTAGCGAATGTTGGGTATGGACCTGCGCTCTTTGTGCCCGTGGGCTTTTACGTCGATGGCGAGCAGCTAGCTGTACAGACTCTTTCAGAGCGCTTGCCAGCCGGACAAGAAGTGACAGTCGCCCTTCCTTGGGCGGCTGAAGTCGGGGAGAAGGTCCTGCGTGCTAAGGCCGACCCCAATGGTGAGCTCTTCGAGCTCGATGAAGCCAATAACGCTTGGACGGATTACTTTGAGTTCGCGCCTCCGCCCAACCGCTGTGCCCAGATCGTCTCGCTCGAGTTTGCCAGTACAAGCCTTGTTCTGTTAGAAGAGATGACCTCGCTGCCTACCAGTGACTTAGTGGCTCTCTTCATCCCGGCGATTCGGCGCCAGATGGAGCGCGACTACGAGGGCGTCAACGTCAGATTCTATCTGCGCCAGCCCACGGGCATTTTCAGTACTGTTTTCTTCTCGCCGGAGAATCGCAGCCCGATCTTGGGATTAGCGCCGTTAGATTTTGGGAATCTGCGCAAGGACGACCGCGGGTTTGTCTTTGTCGGGAGCTTTCACGCCAATCGCGGGTTGCGGCTTGCGCCCCCGGAGCTCTTAGCGATACTCTTTGCCAAGGTCGCCAGCCACGAGCTGGGCCATATGTTAGGGCTTGGGCACAATCCCAACGGCGGGATCATGAACGCCCAAGCCGAGATCAATCCCTACTTAGTCCAGAACGCAAAATTCCGCCCAGAAGATTTAGAATACTTAAAGCGCATCCTGCCGCTGGACTGCCGGTAAAGCCTCCACCTTGACGAAAAAAAAAATCGAGTATAATATTGTGCAAGCCCTGGGGAGCAATCTTTCTCAAGGATAAACCCTAGAAAGAGAGGGGGTTGCGATGGCAAAGCTCTCGTGTGTACCGTGCCAGCCGCCCTGCCCACTGGGAGACCTGCCCCCTCACGAGGCGCAGGCACTGAACGGACTTGTTCGCTCCGTCTCGTTTCTTCCAGGGCAGACGATTTTTGAGCAAGGAGAGCCCCACAGTGGGTGCTACCTCCTCTGTGAAGGCGTCGCGATGCTCTTTCATCGGACGCTCGAGGGGCGTCGGATCGTCGTTGGGGTGGTCGGGCCGGGAGACATAGTTGGTGTCGGAGGTTTTCTTGGGCAAGAGCGCCATGAGCTGAGAGCCTGCGCGCTTACGGACGTTCAAGCGCAGCATTTTAGCAAAGCTGCGTGCGAGCGAGTAGTCAAAGAGCCTTCAGTGCTGACGGGGCAACTGCTGCTGGTGGTGGCACGCCAGGTGAGGTGGCTGAGAAGACACGAGCGCCTCGTAGCAGCCCACGCGGGGGTGCGGGAGCGATTAGCAGCGTTGCTGGTGGAGCTTAGGGAGCGCTTTGGCCAGAAGCTAAGCCCAAAGGGCGTGCGCATTGAGCTGCCGCTGAGCTGCGAGCTCTTGGGCCAGATGATTGATGCCCATCGCTCGACAGTGAATGTAGAGTTAGTCAAGCTTGAGCGCCGTGGGCTGATCGAGAGGGTCTCGCGACAGATCGCGATTCTGGACGAAGCCAAACTCAGGGATTTAGCGCAAAGCATTTTCTGACCGTGATCTTCCGAAAAGTGTTGCCAAGCCAACAGCCAGAGTGTTGTGAAGACGATATACTCAGTGTTGTCTTGGCGGCAGTCGGGCTCCGCGAGGCGGGGTAAGCTGAAGCATCTCAAACAAGAGGCGCACCGCCTCAAAGGAGGAGATGGAAGATGAAGATGGTGATTATCATTATCGGTGATGGCTGGATCATCATTATTATCATTACCTAGAACAATCTCAGGCAAGGTCAGTCAGAGGGGGTTGCTCTGCTGGCCTTGTTTAGTTACTCTGTAAAGGGATAGCCTATGGGCGAAAGAGATGGCCTAATAGTCCAAAGCGTGTCCAAGAGCTTCAAAACTGGAATTGTCCTCCAAAATGTCACTTTTGAGACAAGGCGTGGAGAGGCACTCTTGCTTAGAGGCCCCAACGGCAGTGGGAAATCCACCCTAGTCGGACTCATCTCTGGCATCTATAAAATAGACAGCGGAGAGATCTGGGTTGATGGGATCTCAGTAGTGAAGGAACCTCGCCGTGCCAAAGCTGCGGTTACGACCGTCTTCCAAGAGACGCTCTTTGACTCTGTCATATCCCCTGTACAAGCACTCTCTCTGCACGCTCGGTTCTATGGAGCACGATGGAGCCAGAAACAGATTTGTGAAATCTTAGAAGAATTTGGCGTCACCGAGCCGAATCGCCCGATCTTCCAACTCTCCGGAGGCACAAAGAAGAAGGTCGAGCTACTCAAAGCACGTCTAGTAGAGACCCCTGTCTATATCTTCGACGAGCCGTTTGCGGGCCTAGACCAAGAGAGCCGGAAGCGCGCTGAGGACCTCATTCGCGAGCGCAAGCGCCAAGGGAAAGCTATTTTGCTTGTTAGCCATGAGCCGGGAAGACTTGACTTCGTAGATCGTACCATCTATATGGAAGCGGGTCGGATCGTGCCGCCCCCGGCCGTGAAGGAGGTCTTGCCGATGCTCGTAGAAGCAGTTGTTCGAGGCTGGCAGGAAGAGCTGCGCTCTCGACTCGAGGGCCAGCTACAGATCTTGGAAGTGCAGAGTGTGGAACCATCCGACCAAGAGATCGAAGATATCTTGAAATCGTTGGGATTAGATAAGCTTGGGGCACGTGTGCAGGTGCTGCGCGCCGACAGCACCACTGCTCAAGAGATCCTGAAGCAATTTGGAGGGACAGCGCAGACGGTTTCTGCCCCTCAGCGTGCAGAGTTGCGAACACGTCTCAAGATCTCCACGGAGCTCTCTCTCGCACAGCTCACGCAGCTCCTTGAGGAGCAGGGCTTGAAAGTGCTTGAGATCCGCCAACTCTAGAAGTATGCGCGCGACGGTCTTGTTGTGGCAGGTCTTTTTGAAGGAAGCCTTCACGAGATGGGAGTTACTCCTGCCCTTCGTGGTGAACCAGCTCTTGGCGCTGTGGGTCTTCAGCTGGGGTTTCCAGAGGGTGGCAGGGGCAGAATATGCGCAGGTGCTCGTCATCGGCTGGATCGGCTTTGCGATGGTGACGATCGGAGTCATCAGCAGCATCACGCTCACCATAGACTTGAGCCTGCAGAAGATTCGCTACTGGCTGAGCCTGCCTGTTGCTCCCGGCGCGATCGTGCTGGGGAAGCTGCTCAGCGCGAGCATCTTGTGTGTAGCGGCCTCGCTGTTTACGCTGGGCTTGGGGCAACTCTTCTTGCTTCGACTGAACCCGTCTCAGACGCTATGGGTTCTGGCGGCACTCATCTTGCAGGGGTTCACTCTTGTAGGCTTTCTCGCTTCCATCTCGATTTTCATTCGCGATATCACCAAGATCGGGGTGATCGTCAGCCTCATCATCGGGATATTGCAATATCTCAGCGTCGTCTATTTCCCCATTGAGGTCTTCCCAACGCCGGTGCGGGCGGTGATCTATCTCAACCCGCTGACGTATGCGATCACGTTCATTCGCGCGCTCGTGCTCTCTGGGCAGTTCGATTGGATCTCTCTTGCTGTGCTGGCTGGCTTGAGCGTCGCATGGCTGGGGGTGGGCTGGGGTGTCTTACAACGCAAAGCGCTCCATCATGAACGCTAAGTCTCAAACGAAAGGAGGAACAACGATGAACGGCTTCACGAAGACGATAGCAGTATGCGCTGTTGTGCTTGGGGTGTTGGCTGTAGGAGGAGCAGAGACGTTGAAGGCGCAAGCAGGACTCGATCTGAAAGCGCTCGTCAACACACGCACCGACGAGTTGATCAAGCTCGCCCAGGGTTTGAAAGTCGACACGGGCAGCCTCTCCGCGTTTAAGCAATCGTTCAATGCCGATCAGATGGAAGCTGCCATCAAGTCGCTGAACGCTTTGCCAGTGGTGATCAGCATCATGTCCGGCCTAGGGCTACTGAAAAAGCTTGACGAAGCTGTCCTCCAAGCTGGCCTCTACAAGCTTACGGATGCCCTGGAACTCTTTCTCGAGACGGTTAAGAAACAAGAGACTAAGATCTGCGTTGGTTTGTATATGACGGAGAAGAAGGAGGAGCGCATTATCGCACCATTCGTCAATGAAGCTCCTAAGGAGATCAGTGGCACAGTACCCCTTAAGCTTCAAAGCCAGCAATGCATATAAATTGAAGAGGCTCTGTGCAAAGTGTCTGCAAGCGGACAGTCAAAGGGTCGTCAAGCGGATATACTAAGTGTCGGCGAGCGGACAGCCGGGCTCCGCGAGGCGGTGTAAGTTGAAGCATCTCAAACAAGAGGCGCACCGTCTCGAAGGGGGAAACAATGAAGAATTGGTCATTGAGTTTGAGATCAATCCCCGCTCAAGCCCGGCGCAGCCAGTGGTTCAGCCAGAGCAGCAAGCTTCCCTCGACCTGAAGGCGCTCGTGCTTACACACTGGGATGAGTTACTCAAAGCGAGCGAGCAGCTTGCTAAGGACAACCCTGGTCTTAATACGCTCCGCGATCCGCTCACCGAGTTCAAGAAAGCTTTCGACTCGGGAAAGATGAACGATGCTGCTATCCAGCTTGACGCCTTTAGTGTCACATTGCTGTTTCTACAGCGAAACGGCCTCTTAACCAAGTTCCAAGAGACATACCTGCGGACTGGTTTGCATCGCTTGGTCTCAGCGTTCGCTCTGTTTAGAGAACAGATCCAACGCCAAAAGATCAAGATCTGCACAGGCCTCTACGTCAGTGAAGATCAAAGATCTGAAGAGGTGCTCAGCCCTCTCTTGACGGAGATGATGAAAAAGCTCACGTTCACAAACCGCACCACGGGGGCCAAGGAGACTTTCACCCTGAAAGAGTCAAGGCGCTACTGAGAGCGTTACGCTAAAGCTTTGCAAGAAGCGCTCGATAGTTCTTTCTCTAAGTCTGCGCTTACGCGATAAGCTTTCCTACGCCGATGCGCTCGCGCGCCTCTTCTAGGGTCTTTCGCGCGACGGCACGAGCGCGCGTGGCTCCTTCGTGGAGAATCTCGCGGACTTCAGATTCATTGAGCTGCGCCCGCCGCGCTCGGATCGGCTCTAAAGTTTTAATTAAATACTCAGCGACGGTGCGCTTGAGAGGCTCGTATTTCAATGTGCCCTTGGCGTAGTCTGCTTCAAATTGCTCATAAATCTCTCTAGGAGCTGTCAGCTTTAAGAGCAAGAAGAGATTCGCGACCCCTGGGCTTTTCTCGCCCTCCGGACGCGGCCCTACGTCGGTGACGGCTGTTTTAATCTTTTCTCGAATGGACTTCTCGGGTTCAGTGAGCGCGATATAGTGCTTTGGCCCTAACGATTTGCTCATCTTGCGTGTGGGGTCTGCCGGGGACATAACCCGCGGGGCTTCTGTGAGCAAGGCTTCTGGCTCAGGAAACATCTCTCCAAAGCGAGAGTTAAATCTTCTCGCGATGCGCCGCGCCAGCTCGATGTGTTGCAGTTGGTCCTCCCCGACGGGAACTTTCGACGCTTTGTAGATCAGAATATCTGCGGCCTGGAGCACAGGATACGTAAAGAGCCCGCAGCTCACAAACTCTTGCATCTCGCCTTTCTCTTTGAACTGTGTCATTCTCTGTAAATCCCCGTAAGATGTGACGGCACTGAGAATCCACGCGAGCTCGGTGTGCTCCGGGACCTGGGATTGCACAAAGAGCACACATTTTTTCGGATCGAGCCCACAAGCGAGCAGATCCATCGCCATAGCGATGGTGTTTCTGCGCAACTCTTGTGGATCGTGCTCCACGGTGATGGCGTGATAATCTACGATAGAATAGAAGCACTCGTACTGATCTTGCAGTGCGACGTAATTCTTGACCGCGCCGAAGTAGTTGCCGATGTGGAGCGTGCCTGTGGGTTGGATGCCGGAGAGAACAACGGGTTTAGAAGCCATAGGGGAAGCTACATCAGATAAGCCAAAGCCGATCACCGATGACGTGCTGCATCATGCGTATCACCTTCTATCGAGGTTGCGCGCTATTATAGACGGAGCACAGAAAGCTGTCAAGTATCCCCCACTACTTGGCACTCTGACCAGCTCGCCTTGTTATTTGTCAAGACTAACGAGTCCCGACAGAATATTATGCAATTCCATGGCAGGGAGGCTAGAACAAGAGCATGTCGTCACGGCGTATCGTGATGGATTCTTCTATTCACTTTGGCCAGCCCGTTCTATAAGGAACCCGTATCCCCGTCTAGTGCATGCTAGATTGCTAAGCAAGATTGTTGCCCAATTATTACCCTAACCGAAGAAGATATCTAAGCCTGCGTGTGCTACGCCACCGAGCTTATCAAATCCGAGGGATTGGAAACAATCATGAGAACGCAAGACAAGTCCTTCAGTTGAGTCTTAGGTACAAGATTATCGATTGGTTGCCTCAGCATTCCCTACATGCTATAATAAGGGTTCAGCGCTATGGCTATCCTCATCAAAGATTGCACGGCGATCACCATAAGCGAACCCTTCGTGCGTCGCAGGGTCTCTATCGCCATCGAAGACGGCAAGATCACCAAGATCAGCGAGAACCCTAAAGACTTCGAGGACAAACGCTTCGAGACCGTCATTGATGGGCACAATAAGTTAGCTCTGCCTGGCTTCGTCAACGCCCATACGCACTTAGCGATGGTCCTACTGCGCGGTTACTCCGATGACAGAAATCTCCAAGACTGGCTCGAACACGATATCTGGCCTGCTGAGCGAAAATTAACAGAAGAAGACGTCTACTGGGCTTCGCTGGTGGGAATCGCTGAGATGCTGCGCTCTGGCACGACAGCCTTTTCGGATATGTATTTTTTTATGGACGCCGTCGCCCAAGCCGTGAAAGAATCAGGTATGCGCGCGCTCTTATCATACGGGATCATCGCACCCTCTCCAGGGGAGAGAGCCCAGCGCGAACTCTCAATCACTGAGAAGTTCCTCAAAGATTGGCATAATGCTGCTGACGGGCGCATAAGAGTCGCTGTCGGCCCTCACGCCCCCTATACTTGCTGTGATGCAGTCTGGCAGGATGCAACCGCCCTCGCCAGACAGTATAATACACTCATTCACACACACTTGCAGGAGACCAGAACGGAAGTGAACGATTCGATCAAAGAATATCAGAAAAGCCCAACAGAGCGCCTAGCATCGCTTGGGGTCTTTCAAGCCAAGACGGTCGTAGCGCACGGGGTGCACCTCAGCGATAACGACGTGAAGATTCTAGTCGAGCGCGGCGTTGGGCTGGCTCACTGCCCTACGAGCAATCTCAAACTGAGTTCCGGGATCGCACCGGTGAAGAGATACAAAGAGCTGGGGTTGCGCGTGGGGATCGGCACCGATGGTGCAGCCTCGAATAATAACTTAGATATGCTTGAAGAATTGCGCTTAGCCGCGCTGCTCGCTAAGCGCGATGACCCCACGGCACTGCCCGCGGCCGAAGCGCTCCAGATGGCCACACGCGTCGGAGCCGAGATTCTCGGCTTCGAGGGTGTCGGGCGCTTGGCTGAGGGCGCCCAAGCTGATATCATCTTAGTGGAAACCCAGGGCGCGCACTGGCAGCCGGGCCACAACCCGGTGTCAGACCTGGTCTACGCTGCCCAGGCAAGTGACGTCACGACGGTTATTATCGCCGGGCGAATTGTCATGAAAGATCGAGAGATCCTCACCTTCGACGAGGAGCGTGCCAAAGAAAGAGTGCGCGCCCTCAGTCAGAAATACTTTCACTAGAGGGGGAAGACTATGGCACTCACACAAGAAGAGAAGGCCAAGATCGCCGAGCCGTTCCGGATTCACTTGCAAGACACCGGCTCGGTAGAAGTCCAGATCGCGCAGTTGACCGAAGAGATCCGAAGGCTCACGGAGCACTTGAAAGTCCACAGGAAAGACTTTCACTCCCAGCGCGGCTTGATGATGAAAGTCGGGCACCGCAAGCGGCTCTTGCGATATTTAGCTCAGAACAAGCCAGAGAAATATATGCAACTGATCGAGCAGCTTGGGCTGCGCGGTTAAAAACCCATGGACAGCCGGAACGGGGCAAGTTGCAAGTTGTAAGGTGCCCGTGAAGGGCATTCGCGAGCACCTTCGAACTTGTTACTTGTCCCTGGCCCGGCTGTCAAGAAGGAGATGTCGCTATGACGGAAGTCGTTGAGGTGCAGCGAGGGCCATGGAAGCTCTCGACGGGGAAGGTCGCGCGGCAAGCCGATGCGGCGGTCTTGGTCGAGTACGGCGAGACCGTCGTCTTGGTGACAGTGACGCGCGGAGAGGCTGAAGATCTCGACTATTTCCCACTCACGGTAGATTTTGAAGAGAAGTTCTACGCCACAGGGAAGATCCCCGGCGGGTTCTTGAAGCGCGAGGGTAAGCCTTCAGAAGCGGCTATACTGAGCGCGCGCATGATCGATCGGCCTATACGCCCTCTCTTCCCACCCAATTACCGCGAGAAAGTCCACATCGTTGCAACGGTGCTGTCGGCTGATAACGAGCATTGCCCATCAATTGCTGGACTGCTCGGTGCTTCAGCAGCGTTGATGATAAGCGGCGCGCCGTTTTTGGGCCCCATCGCGGGGGTGCGCGTTGGTCGCATCAAGGGGGAGTTGATCGCTAATCCGTCCGATGCTGAGCTCCAGCAGTCCGACATGGACATCGTTGTTGCTGGGAATAAAGAGAAGATCTTGATGGTCGAGGGCGCGATGAAAGAAGTTCCCGAAGACCAAGTCTTAGAAGCGCTAGCGTTCGCCCAGGGCGAGATCAGACATCTCATCGCCTTGCAAGAGGAGTTCTTGGCGAAGCTCCCACCACGAGAGAAAGTTCAACCAAAGCCACCTCCAGACACAAGCGAGCTGCGCGAAGCATTGAAGAGCTTAGTCTGGGATCGCTTTGAGAGCCTGCGCGGGCCGATGAGAAAGCTCGAGCGTGAGGCCAAGGCCGACGCTATTCGCGACGAGGCCATCGAAAAGATTCTTGCAGAAAAACAGGCCGTCGGCGTCACCGATCCTTCAGAGCTCGAGAAGCTCAAGGAGCAGCTCACGGAGATCTTCACCGAACTCTTAGAGGAATTCGTGCGCGTGAGCACCTTGACGACCAAGATCAGGATGGACGGCCGACGTGCTGACGAACTGCGCCCAATCTGGTGCGAAGTCGGGATTCTGCCCAGGGTGCACGGTTCGGCGCTCTTCACCCGCGGCGAGACTCAAAGCCTGGGAACAGTCACGTTGGGCACGTCAAGCCTAGACGAGCAGATCATAGATCGAATGCTTGAGGAAGGGCGCGAGCGCTTTATGTTGCACTACAATTTCCCGCCGTACAGCGTCGGGGAGGCGGGGCGGATGGGCCCACCGGGCCGCCGCGAGATCGGCCACGGGAATCTAGCCAAGAACGCTATGAAAGCCGTCATCCCCAGCGAAGACGAGTTCCCCTATATTATTCGCGTCGTCTCAGAGATCTTAGAGTCGAACGGCTCGTCGTCGATGGCCACGGTCTGCTCGAGTTCTTTAGCTCTGATGGACGCGGGCGTGCCCATCAAGAAGCCCGTCGCGGGCATCGCCATGGGGCTCCTTACCCATGATTCAGACTATATGATTCTAACAGATCTGGCTGGATACGAAGATCACTTCGGCGACATGGACTTCAAACTCGCGGGCACACGCGACGGCCTGACAGGCTTTCAGCTCGACGTCAAGATCCATGGGATTACCTTACAGATTGCCAAAGAGGCGATGGAGCAAGCGCGTGCGGCTCGGCTCCAGATCTTAGATATCATGGAGAAGACGCTGCCGGCGCCGCGCCCCACGTTGAGCCGCTACGCTCCAATCCTCGAGGTCCTCCCCATCGATCCGGAGAAGATCGGCCTGGTGATCGGTCCGGGAGGCAAGACCATCCGCGCTATCCAAGCCGAGACCAACACCGAAATCGATATCGACGACGAGAAGAACGTCGTCAAGATTGCTGGGCGCTCTACAGAGATGGTGCGCAAGGCCCGCGAGCGCATCGAGCAGCTCACAGAAGACATAGAAGTGGGCAATCGCTACTCTGGGAAAGTCGTTCGCATCGAGAAGTTCGGTGCGTTCGTGGAGCTGCCCAATGGTATGCAAGGGTTGATCCGTCTCGCTGATCTCTCCGATCGGCCGGTCAGAAAGGTCGAGGACGTCGTCAAAATCGGCGACGTCGTCACTGTCGAGGTCATTGAGGTCGACGAGCTGAATCGAATCAACCTGAAGCTCGTGCGCGACACGCCCCCGTCGCAAGCGATTAAAGTTGGCGATATTCTCGTAGGGAAGATCGTGGGGATAGCCGACTATGGGGCGTTCGTCGAAACAGAAGCTGGGGTGCGTGGGCTCATTCACATCTCGCAGCTTGCTGACGGCTACGTCGAGCGCGTCGAAGACGTGGTCAAGGTCGGCGAGACTGTTCTCGTTCAAGTCGTTCGGATTGACAAAGAAGGGCGCTACTCTTTCAAGCGCCTGGGCCGGGAGGGCTTGAGGATTAGGACGTAAATGCGCGAACTCTATCCCAACTGCTACGCGGCACAGTTAGAGAACGGCGTCCGGGTGATCGTCGAGCCCCTAGAAGACCGTCCGTTGGCGCTGGGGGTGTGGGTGCGCGTGGGCAGCCGCGACGAGCCCGCTCATCTCGCGGGCATGGCCCACTTTATCGAGCACATGGTCTTCAAGGGCACAACAAACAGAACAGCATTTCAAATCTCTGAAGAAGTCGACGCGATGGGTGGGTACATCAACGCCATGACCCATAAAGAGTACACGCTCTTTCATATTGATGTGCTCCCGACCCATCTGGAAGCCGCGCTTGATATCTTGGCAGACTTGGTGAAAAACCCACTCTTCGCTGAAGAAGATATTCGTAAAGAGCAAGGGGTCGTCTTGGAAGAGATTCGCATGACTGAAGACAACCCCCAAGAAAAAGTGTTTGATCTCTTTGTGGAGCACATCTGGGATCACCAGCACGCGATGGCCCGACCCATCTTAGGGCGAGCTGAGACCGTTCAGCACTTTGACCGTCCGGGGATATTTGAGTTTTACAAATACTATCAGCCAGAGCATCTTATCGTGACGGCTGCGGGAGGAGTCAAGCCAGAGAGAGTTCTAGACGCCGTCAAGCGCGCCTTTGGAGACTTAGAGCCGGGCGTGCGTGCCCCGACGCGCCAGCCTCCACAGCCCAATAGACACTTTTATATCGAAGACCGCGACTCCCAGCAAGCGAATTTAGTTTTAGGCGTGCCCAGCCTTGGGCGGCACGACGAACGCAGATTCACTTTAGAAGTGATGAACACGATCTTGGGCGGAGGGATGAGCTCTCGGCTCTTTAAAAAGATCCGTGAAGAGCTGGGCTTAGCGTATGCTGTTTTTAGCAGCGCGAGTCTCTTTGAAGACAGCGGGATCTTTATTATTTATGTGGGTACAGAGCCAAAGAACGCCCGTCAGACCGTCGAAATCGCTATAACTGAGATCGAACGCATGGTGCGCGAGCCTGTCCCGGAGGGCGAGCTGCGCCTAGCGAAAGAGAAGCTCAAGGGCAATATTCTCTTGGGTCTAGAAACCAGTCATTCTCGGATGGTGCGCTTAGGTATTGGCGAGCTCTATCAGATTCACGCGCCGGTCGAAGAATTAGCAGAGAAGATCGAGCGCGTGACGGCTGACGAGATCCAAGAGATCGCGCGCGAGCTCTTTGGGCATGATGGGCTGAGCTTGAGCGCTGTGGGGCCAGCCGAAGAGCTGCGCAATTTGGAAGAACTCGTCTCAAGCGTAAAGATTTAGTGCTGACATAAAAAACCAGGGAGAGGGTCTTATACCCTCTCTCTGTCTGCTTTGCTCTTCTTCGCTTGTGTTACGGCTCGTCCCCTCGGAGCTGCGGGCACAGACCATCTAAGATATAGAGATTCAGCTCGCCGGGCTTGGCCGTGTTGGCTGCCCAGAGCTGTCTCTGAATGCGACTGACTAACTCCGGGTTCCCTGGCACACGCTCTTGAATCGTCAGCGGGATGAAGAGCGCCACAGCGCCAAGCCGCTCACCGACTAGGTACGACGTGACCGTATGGAACGGGTCCCTGCCCGTGGGAACGGTGGGATTGGGGCTACTGATGAGGTTAGCCTGCACCACCGCGATCGCGCTCTGGCCATCCCCCGCATTGACAGTATACGCACAAAAACGCACAGAATCTAAGAAGATTGCCGCAGGCCTGCCTCCAGCAGGCACGGTCGAGTCCACCAGATGCGGCGGCGTAATCGTCACCCGGCTGATCGTGTTGTCCCCTTGATTGATGAAGTACGCATACATATCGCCGAGCCACGAGCCGACGTTCGTAGCAATCGCGCTGGGCTGCGGGCCAGTGGGCACCGTCGCAATTACTTTGTAGCGATTCTCATTGCCTGGATCATCATTGATATCGATGACGCTGATCGTGTTGCTGCCCGTGTTGGTGACAAATGCGCGATTATAAGCACCTAATGAGTAGAGCGCGATGGCGCTGGGCTGCGCGCCGACCTTTATCGTTGCCTTAACGGTATTTGTTTGGGTGTTGATGACCGAGACTGAGCCGTCTCCAGCGTTGACAACGTAGAGATCGGCATTATGCGTCGCGCGAGCCAGCGCACTGGGCTTCGTCCCCACAGGAATCTCAGCGCGAATAGCCCCGCTGGGCAGCGAGACGACGAAGACCTTGTTCACTGAAGAGTCAGCAACGAACACTACGGTGCAATCGAGATTGACGGCTAATGCGCTGGGATTTGCGATAGCAACCCTGACGCTAGCAGCAATCTCTCTCGAGAACGTGTTGATGATCTGCAAAACCGTGTTTCCCCCAGATCTGCTTGCAGCTATGAGCCCGCTCCCTCCGGCACACGACGCTAAACCGACAACCTCACCTGAGAGAGCCAGGGTGCTGCTGGGCTTGAGCCCTTGCTCTCCGTAGGAGAAGAGCCCCATCACAGCAACCAAGAAGACGAACATCAGCACAGCTCTTCGCGTCATCGCAACCTCCTTAATCTCAGTACTCTTGACATGAGAGATTATAGGGCTTTACACGTGGCAAGTCTGTGCCGATATGGTGAAAAACGGGTGGAAGGCCTTATGGGACACTCGGGTTTTTTAGAAGTCCAAGGCGAGATAAAACTCTTGGACTTTGAGGCCGGAGGGCTGAATTGCTGTGCCAACACGCCAACTCCAGCCCTTCTCCGCATAAGAGATTGTCAGCACAACCTTGTCTAAGGGCTTGATTAGCCCGAGGAACACGATGAGCAGATCGGCTCTCCAGGGGCCATGTTCCCATACGAGCTGAATATCATGCTGATAGATCGGGTCAAGTCCGAAACAGCCTGCATCCGCAGCGCAGATGAAGAGATCGCTCGTGACACTCACCCCGCCAAGCGAGAAGCTCGTCGTAAACTCTCGCAATGAGAAGACAATTCCGCCGAGCGTGTCCGTCCATATTGCCAACACGAACGCGTCGCCCACAGACCAACTCGTGATGAGCGTGTGCGAGCTGAGGGTCAAGTCTGAGCCAAAAGAGAGAATATCCGTCACGTCGAGGGCTAGCGGCTCGATTCGCCCAAAGCTCGTAATTTGAAGATATTCGATACCAGCCGGACCCTCATTTGCATTAAAGTTAAACGCAGTATCGAAGCTGATCGTCACTCCGGAAAGCTTCAGATCGGTTACGGTGAGGCGCTCGTACTCGAAATTCAAACCCGATACAACGCGCCCTTGAGGGAACTGAAGTTCTGGCATACACTCGCCAACGCATTCAAAGCCACGCCGTGCCCCTAAATACGTCTCAGACTTCACGGTTACTCCTGAAACCGTTTGCCCGCTTACCGTTAGGATGGCTCCGGCTTCCCACTGCGGAGCTGCCGCGGAGCTCAGGTTCGCCAACAGCCCGACGGCCTTCACCGTTACCCCGCCAAAGACGAGCTGAGCCTCGACGATCTTCTTGCGCAACGTAACGGATTCGGTAAGCGTTGGACCCAAGAGCCGCGCTAGCCGAGCATAGGGGGTCACCAAGTCTTTATAAAAGATCGGAATATACTGCCCCACGACCCCGCCAGGATCGGGATAGACAAACGTAATCTGATAGTACCGATGCTCGACTTCAACGATGTTTCGAGAGAAGAGAATAGTATTGATGAGCGTGAGCGCCCCAATGGTTGTGTTCAGCTTGAAGACATGGGCTTCAACCCCCATCGTGCTAAAGGCCGTTATTGAGCTGATCTGCAACCCGCTCAGGGCGAGATTGAGTCGAAGCAGGCTCTCAACGGCCAAGGAGGGCTGAACGATCTTAGGCTGGAGGCCTTCTAAGATCAGCAAAAGCCGTGCGTCCCATCTGCCGCTCACCGGGGCAGCAAGCCCACAAGACCATGTAAGAACGCCCAAGCAAACGATGATGATTGCCCAGCGCATAGGACCTCCCTGCTCTTTTTTTTCGACGTGGGATACTATATCCCACCTTGGCATATTATATCCGATAAGGGAGAGAGAAGTCAAGCGTCAGAGCGATCGCTCGGCACGGATGATCGCGCATAGGCGTGTGACGCTCTCCGTCACACGACGGTTAATTACCATGTAATCGAAGAGATCGAGCGCGCTCAGTTCATCTAAGACCGCAGCTAATCGTCGACGCCGAGCTACCACGCTTTCAGTGCCTCGCCGGTCTAGGCGATGTTCCAACTCTTCCAGCGATGGCGGCAGGATGAAGATCGCTACAAGCCGTCCGGGGAGGCGTCGTCGCCGCAGCTGGCGCACCCCCTGCACCTCGGCTTCTTTGATCACGTCGTGCCCAGCTGCTAATAGCGTATACACCTCCGAGCGTGGAGTGCCGTAGTAATGTTCCGCGTAGATGGCATATTCGAGAAACTCGTTTCGGCGGATGCGGCGCTCAAACTCTTCTCGTGAGATGAACCGATAGCGTCCAGACGTGAGTTCTTGTGGACTTCGGGGAGGCCGGCTTGTGTACGACGGCACATAGACCAAATCCGGGAATCGTTTGCGCACGCGAGTCAAAAGTGTCGTCTTGCCTGCCCCAGAAGGACCGCAGATGACGAAGAAGATCTGGGCCATAGCTTCACTCGACGTTGCGCACCTGCTCGCGGAATCTTTCGATGAGCGCCTTCATCTCCAAAACGCACCGCGTGATCTGAGCGTCTTTGGCCTTCGCTGAGATCGTATTGGCTTCACGGGCCAGCTCCTGTGCGAGAAAATCTAGGAGCCGCCCTGCCGGCTCTGGGCCCGCTATCGCCTCGCGAGCGGCTCGAAGGTGCATCTTCACCCGGGCGAGCTCCTCAGTAATATCTGAGCGCTCGGCCCAGAGCGCTACCTCCATCTCCAATCGCCCCTCATCCAGTTCTACAATATTTTCGGTCAGCTCGCGCACGCGCTCACGCAGACGTTCGTGATACAGTTTCTTTATGGCCGGAGCGCTCTGTTCGATCTCGGCTAGCTCGTGTTCTATAAGAGCGAGAAAGCGAAGCAACTCCTCGGCGAGAAGTTGTCCTTCACGCACACGGCTCGCTTGAGCTTGGACGAGAGCTTCTCTTAAGACCGGCTCGAGGCGTTCCCAAAGCTCGGGCTCTGGCTCCTCAACACGTTGTAAGACCCCTTCTAATCTCAAGAGAGTGTCCAAGGAGAGGCTTTCTGAAAGCTGTAAGTCCTGAGCGAGCTGTCGTAAAGCCGCGCCGTATGCGCGGGCAGTCTCGGTGCTGATAACAAGAGGCATACGACGCTCGATCTCTATCTGGACTTCGACGTGTCCACGCGCAAAGTGCTGCCCTACAAGATCATGAACCTTCAGCTCTAGAGCCGGATAGGCCTCCAAGCCGCCCACGCTCAGATCAAGATACTTATGGTTGAGGGTCTTCACCGATACAGTGACTCTGCCGGCCGGATGCTGAGCTTGAGCGTAGCCATAGCCGGTCATGCTCCGGATCATACGGGTAGGGTAATCCAAAGGCAGGACGTTGTCAAGGGGCTTGACAATCGAGCTCTGCTGCGCTATTATAGCGTAAGACTGGGAGATCGTCTAACGGTAGGACGGCAGGCTCTGGACCTGCTAGTGGAGGTTCGAATCCTCCTCTCCCAGCTAAATCTTTTCGAAGCTCTCTTCCAGCTCGGCGACCTCCGTGATCGGCGTGCGGCACGAGTAATTCTGGCAGAGATATACCGTTGGAGCTCCGTTCACCAGGCTCTTTCCTTGCAAGAGCGGGGTGAGTGCCGCGCGCTCGGTATCATCCGGCTCACCCCAGACCAAGATCTTATTGGGGAGCAAGCGGGTATAAATCCTCCGCAAAAACTCTCGCACCCGTGAGTCACTCCTGGCCCCAACGACAGCAAGCTGGGTCGTCGGCCCCAGAAAGAAATCGAGAGCACAGAGCATATACGAGAGCGCTGGAGGCGCTTGTCTCATAAGATCATAGCATAGGCGCAATGTCTGTTCGGCTTTCGCCCGCAGTGTTGAGTCATCGGTCAACTCGGCTAAGCGTAACAGTGCCATGGTGGCTGCGGCATTTCCTGACGGCGTCGCCTCATCATAGAAGCTCTTAAGGCGCACAGGGAGTTCCCCGTGATCTCTACCGGTGAAGAAGAACCCACCAGCGCGCTCGTCCCAGAACCTCTCGAGCATCGATTTGCTGAGTGCTTGGGCTTCCCGGACCCATCGCAGATCGAAGTCTGACTCATATAGATCGAGCAGCGACAGAATAAAGAACGCATAATCTTCAAGATATGCGCTAAACTTAGCTTGGCCATCTTTGTAGCTGCGCTGAAGCTCCTCACCTTGGCGCATATGGTTGAGGCAGAACTGCGCGGCATCTTGCGCCGCACGCAGATACTTCTCAGACTCTAGAACCTGATACGCTCGTGCCAACGCCGAGATCATCAGTCCATTCCATGCTGTGAGGATCTTCTCGTCACGAGGTGGCCTCTTCCGGCGTTCTCGCGCTGCCCAGAGCGCGGCCCGCGCGCGGGCCAACCACGCTTCGCACTCGCGACTCGTCATTCCCCAGCGAGCTGCTGCTTCTTCACAAGTGTAGGGCAGATAAAGCACGCTGGTACCTCCGACATAGTTCCCTGACCCCGTGACGCCAAAGTATTCACAAGCCTTGGCGCCGTCTTCAGGGCCGAGCACAGCACAGATCTCTTCGGGGGTCCAGACGTAGAATGCCCCTTCGCCGTCGGGACTATCAGCATCTTGGGACGAGAAGAATCCGCCCTCAGGACTGGTCATCTCCCTCAGAATATAGCCTAGCGTCTCTTCAACGATTCGACGGTAGAGCGGCTTTTGGGTCGCTTGATACGCCTCAAGGTATGTCCAGACCAGGAGCGCGTTGTCGTAGAGCATCTTCTCGAAGTGCGGGATACGCCATGCGACATCGACACAATAGCGATGAAAGCCGCCACCTAATTGATCATAGATACCTCCGCGCGCCATCTGTTCCAACGTATGGTTAGCTATGGCCAACGCATCAGGGTCTTTTGTGCGGTGCCAATATCGGAGCAGGAGACTCAGCTCCATGCTCTGGGGAAACTTCGGTGCCCCCCCAAAGCCCCCATGTTCTCGATCATATCTGTGCAGCGAGCTGAGAAACGCTCGCTGTATGAGTTCGGTAGAGAGCATTCCTTGGCTGGACCTAGGTTGCTGCAACGTGCTCAGGTATTGGGTGAGCTGTTCGGCTTGCTCGGTGATCTTTGCCCGCTCCTTGTGATAGAGCTCGACGAGAGCTCGCAGCACGGTGAGCAAGCCCGGTCGCCCCCAGCGGTCCTCAGGGGGAAAGTAGGTGCCACCGTAGAACGGCTTTAGATCTGGAGTGAGAAAGACGGTCAAGGGCCAGCCGCCCTGACCCGTCAGAACCTGCACAGCTGTCATGTAGAGCTTGTCGAGGTCAGGGCGTTCTTCTCGATCGACCTTGATGCACACGAAGTGCTCATTGAGAAACTGGGCGATCGTGGGGTTCTCAAACGACTCGCGCTCCATCACATGGCACCAATGACATGCTGAATACCCAATAGAGAGAAAGATCGGTTTGTCTTCGCGTCGAGCCTTCTGCAAGGCCTCTTCGCCCCAAGGATACCAATCGACAGGATTATACGCGTGCTGGAGCAGGTACGGGCTGGTCTCGCGGATGAGCCGGTTGGGATTTGAAGCCATAGTGCTCCCTTCATTTGTGATAGTTTAGCTTACTGATTTTCCCAGCTCCAAGCAAGCTCGCTGTCTGCTATAATAAGACGATCACGCCATGTTCACTCAATCGAGAGGAGTCCAATGACGCTACCGACGGGGACTGTCACGTTTCTCTTCACGGATATCGAGGGGAGCTCCAAGCTATGGGAACAAGATCCTGAAGTGATGTCGCGAGCGCTTGCTGAGCATAATGCCCTGCTGCGGCGCGTCATCGAAGCTCACCGAGGCTATATCTTCAAACTCTGGGGTGACGCGGTCTACGCGGCATTCGACACCGCAATCGAAGCGCTCAATGCAGCTATAGAAGCCCAGCAAGAGCTGATGCGTCGTCCATGGGAAACGCCTGAGCCGCTCCGAGTCCGCATGGCGTTGCACACCGGCGTAGCTGAGATTCGCGATGGGGATTACTTTGGACCGACTCTCAACCGATGTGCTCGGCTACTGAGCGCTGCCCATGGCGGTCAGATCTTGCTCTCGGCAGCGACAGAAGAACTCGTGCGTGATGCTCTTCCCAAAGACGTCTCGCTGCGCTCGTTAGGCTATCATCGCCTCAAGGACCTCCAACGCCCAGAACAGATCTATCAAGTTATCCATCCTCAGCTGCCCGCTGAGTTCTCGTCGTTACGCACCCTCAATGCTGTGCCCAATAATCTGCCCATACAGTTGACGAGCTTTATCGGGCGAGAGCGTGAGATGAGAGAGGTCAAGGAGCTGTTGAAGCAAACCAGGCTACTGACGCTCACGGGGTCTGGCGGCTGTGGCAAGACCCGGTTAGCCCTCCAGGTCGCCGCCGATCTCCTAGAGGAGTACCCCGATGGCATCTGGTTTGTCGATCTCTCTGTGCTGGCCGATCCGGCACTTGTGCCCTCGACCGTTGCTGCTACACTGGGGATTCATGAGGAGCCTGGGCGTCCCGCGCTCACCACCTTGGCTGAGGCGTTGAAACCCCGTACGCTGTTATTGATCCTAGATAACTGTGAGCATCTGGTGACTGCGTGCGCCCAGCTTGCTGAGACGCTGTTGCGGACATGTCCCACGCTGAAGATCCTCGCGACAAGCCGTGAAGCTCTTGGGATTGCCGGCGAGGTGGCATGGCGTGTGCCCTCGCTCTCCCTGCCTCAGCCCCATGAGCTTACTCACCCAGATTCTCTGGCTCGCATTACTCGCTACGAGGCGATCCGGCTCTTCATCGAACGTGCGGAGGCCGCTTCTCCAGAGTTCAGGGTCACCCCGCAGAATATCAGAGCTATTGCACAGATCTGTCAGCGGCTTGATGGGATCCCCTTGGCGATTGAGCTCGCTGCGGCGCGCGTTAAGGCACTCTCCGTCGAGCAGATTGCAGCACGACTGGATGATCGTTTTCGGCTGTTGACTGGGGGCAGTCGCACAGCGCTGCCCAGACAGCAGACCCTGCGCGCCATGATGGACTGGAGCTATGAGCTGCTCAATGAGCGCGAGCGCACGCTCTTTCGGAGGTTATCGACGTTTGCTGGCGGATTTACCCTGGAAGCTGCTGAGGCTATCTGCGCCGACGAGCAGATCCCTGTGCACGAGATCATGGATCTGCTGTTAAATTTGGTGAGCAAATCGTTGGTCGTCTTCAGCGACGAAGATGCGCGCTATAGGCTTCTGGAGACCGTCAGGCAGTACGCGCGAGATAAGCTCTTAGAGACGGGTGAAGCGGTCCAGGTGCGCACTCGCCATCGTGATTGGTTTCTAGCGCTTGCTGAGCGTGCCGAGAGCGCTCTGCAAGGCCCTGATCAGGCGCTGTGGCTTAAGCGCCTCGAGCTCGAGCACGATAACCTCCGAGCAGCCTTAGAGTGGTCCAGCACAGACCCGGAGACAGGGCTCCGATTGGCGAGCGCCCTATGGCTCTTTTGGTACTTGCGCGGGTACGTGAGCGAAGGACGCGAGTGGCTGAAGCAGTTCCTCGAGAAGGCACCTGAAGCGCCTTCGTCGCTGCGCGCCAAAGCTCTCTACGGCGCCAGCATGCTCGCGCGGGCCCAAGATGACTATGCTCTGGCTACCAAACTCCTGGAAGAGAGCTTAGCCCTCTATCGCGCGGCTAAGGACAATCGTGGGGTGGCGTTGGCCCTGGGGAATTTAGGTATCATCGCGTTTGCTCGCGGAGACTACGCCCGTGCGACGAAACTCCACGAGGAGAGCTTGGAACACTTTCGCCAATTACACGATAAAATTGGGATCGCCTCGGCGCTGAGCGAGCTAGGCAACGTCGCGCTATATCAGAACGATCTGGAGCGAGCCGAAAGACTCCTTGAAGAGAGCTTAGCGCTCTCGCGGGCGGCTCAAGACGATCAGGGAATAGCATTAGCGCTGCGACGTCTTGGAGCGGTGCTCTTCCAGAAGGGGGAGCGCGCACGGGCCAAAGCGTTGTTGCAAGAGAGCCTAGAGCTCTATCGTGGACTTGGAGCCGTCCCGGGATTGGCTTCGGTGTTTAACTCCCTTGGGATGGTTGCCCTTCAGGAGGGAGACCTACAGCGAGCGGGTACATTACTCCGCCAAAGTTTAGCGCACTATCGCGACGTTGGGGACAAGTGGCACATTGCTCTCTGTCTGGATCGGCTTGCGCAGGTTGCCGCAGCCCAAGGGGACTGGAAGCGTGCGGTGCGGCTCATGGGAGCTGAAGAAGCGCTTCGCGAAGCGATTGGCGCTCCGTTGCCCCCGTCTGAACATGCAGGGCACGAGCAGACGCTCACTAAAGCCCACGAACATCTAGATGAAGAGAGCTTCGCCGCGGCCTGGGCCGATGGCTATGCCATGAAATTCGAAGAAGCTATTGCGTATGCCCTTTCAGAAGAGCCCTCAGCGCTCTAGACTTGCCTCTCAATGATTACTTACAGTACCATAAAGCTATGAATCGAGCGTTTATGCAGAAGATCTTCTCCCCTCGCAGCATCGTTGTGATTGGGGTCTCAGAGCGTCCGGATAACCTCGCGCGCTTTATCATCGCGAACCTACGGACTTTCGGATATAAGGGCGCTCTCTACGCGGTGGGGCGTCAGCCCGGACGCGTCTATGACGTCCCTATTGTGACATCGCTCGATGAAGTCCCCGATGAGCTCGATCTTGCGGTCATCCTCACCCCAGCAGAGACCGTCCCTGCGCTTGTCGACGCCTGTGGACGCAAGGGGATTAGACAGATCGTCATTGAGTCTGGCGGCTTTAGCGAATTCTCTGAGCACGGGCGCCACCTCGAAGAAGAACTCAAACGCAGAGCGCTGCGCTGGGGCATCCGTTTCGTCGGCCCAAACTGTATCAGTGTGATCAATCTTGATGGAGGGCTCTGCCTGCCCTTCCCCCCTATTGACCCACACAGCACGCGGCGTGGAAACGCTTCGGTCATCTCCCAGAGCGGAGGCATCTCCATCACGTATCTCGATAAGCTCTCTGCGGCTGGGGTCGGCGTTAGCAAGGTGATCAGCATCGGCAACAAGGCCGACCTCAACGAGATAGATTATCTAGAATATCTCATAGAAGACCCCGCGACCCGGATAATCTGTCTCTATTTGGAGTCTCTGAGCGACGGGCGACGCTTGATGGAGCTGGCGCGTTCCTCTCCAAAACCCATCATCGTGCACAAGGCCAATCGCGGTCAAGCAAGTCAGAGTATTGCGTTCTCGCATACGGCGGCGCTGGCTAGCGATGATCGCGTTGTGACGGGGGCGTTTTGCCAGGCCGGTATCTTGCGAGCCGAGAGCTTCTCTGAAGCTGTAGCAATGGCTCAGGGGCTGACTCTGCCACCTGTGCGCGGCGATACGCTCGTGATCATCTCACGGTCAGGGGGCCATGCAGTCGTCGCCGCCGATGCCGCAGAGCGCTACGGCTTCTGCCTGGCAGAGTTGCCGCACGAACTCTCCGAAAAGATCCGAGCGCTCTTCCGCGCCGATGTCATCCGCCTCACCAATCCCATAGATCTGGGGACGATCTTCGACTTCGATCTCTATGCCCATATCGTCGAAGAATGCCTGCAGGCCCTTCGCCCCCATGCCATTGTGCTCATCAATACGTACAGCGTCCTGGAAGCGAAGCGAGCGCGCAGGCTCGCCCATCGCGTCGAAGAGATTATGAATGATTCAGGAACCCCTATCGCGCTATGTGTCTTCGCCCAAGGGGATGAAGCGCGTGAGCTGCAACGCGAGCTGCGCATCCCAGTCTTCAGGGAGATCGAATCAGCAATGTGCGCTCTTGCAGCTTCGCGCCGTTGGCATCAACAGCGAGCACGACGCCGTGCATGTCCGACGCTCGTCGCCTCGACACAAGCTCGACTTCCGCTCTCGGGAGGACGAGTGCTCACGACTGATCGAGCACTGCAGCTCTGTCGCGAATATGGGATTCCCGTGGCGCCGTGGGAGGCCGTAGAGACCCCTGTGGCTGCGGTGCGCGCGGCGGAGCGGCTCGGGTATCCTGTTGCGCTAAAAGTTCTCTCTGCTGAGATAACCCATAAGACGGAGGTGGGCGGGGTTGTGCTCAATCTCTCAGACGCTGACGCTGTGCACCATGCCGCGCAGTCTTTGCTGACGCGCTTCCCAACAGAGCTCATAGTGCAACGAATGGTCCCTAACGGTGTTGAGCTGATTGTAGGAGGCAAGCGCGATCAGACTTTTGGGCCGGTGGTGATGGTGGGTTTTGGGGGAATCTTCACGGAGATATTCGACGATGTCGCGTTTCGTGTGGCCCCGCTCACTACCGAAGACGCTGACGATATGCTCGCCGAGCTGCGTGGACGGTCTTTGTTAGAGAAAGTGCGTGGCCGAGAAGCTCTCGACCGGGCGGCGATCATTCAGACAATTCTGACGATCTCCCAAATGATACTAGAGAACGAATCGCTCGTGGAGATCGAGATCAACCCATTAGTAGCGTTGCTCTCAGGGGTCTGGGCAGTCGATGCGCGCGGGATGTTGCAGTCATAGCTGACACCAGTGTCCTTAAGAGTTAGCCTACCAACTTCATTTCTGTGAGGCCTTGGCGAGCTCGGACTGCACAAGCGCTGGGATCCCCGCAGGATCGAGTGAGATCATTCGGGTGCTGTCGTCATAAGTGAGCAACTCCGCGTAGCGTCCCCAAGTTATTGCAATATCAAGTTGACGCTCTGCCTCCTCTGAGTGCAACTTGGACTTGAGAGCTGAGAGCACGACGTCACGCGACAACCGATGGTTCTCCACAGCCCAGAGCATCTCCAATAGCCAGCTAAAGAGAGGTAGCCGTCGGATACGGCTACTAAAGATCTCCTTGCGCGCTCGGATGCTCGCCTCAGCGAATGCTTGGCCTAACGGCGTCAACGCGATATCCCCGTGAGCAATGGTGACAAACCCTAACAGTTCGGCAGCGTCTGCTAAGGAGAGCAGCGCGTCGGAGCTTAGGGCAAGCTCCTCAGAAAGCCGATAGAGATCGGCGTGAGGGGTCTCATCGAGGCGCTCAAGGAGACTTGCCAGCTTATTCAAGCTGATAGAGGGAAGGGTGTGGAGGTGGTCTAGCTCGACGGGCTCTGGCGGTGTCTGCCCGGCGAGAAGCGCATAGACGTGGTCTACAGTCTCGAGGAACGGGGTGGCCTTGCGTGATCTTGGATGGGGTAACTCTACTCGCAAGTCTGCAATGATTCGTCCAGGGCCCTTGTCCATCACCACAACCCGATCCGCCATGAAGACGGCTTCTTCGATACTATGGGTGACCATCAAGATGGCGCGCGTTGGGATCTGGCCTTGTGTCCACAGCTCGAGCAACTCGCCGCGGAGGGCTTCCGCGCTGAGCACATCGAGAGCTGAGAAGGGTTCATCAAGACAGAGCAACTCCGGCTCAACGGCCATAGCGCGCGCAAAGCCCACTTTCTGGCGCATACCACCGGAAAGCTCTCGAGGATACGCGTTTTCGAAGCCATCCAATCCCACACGATCGAGGAGTTCAACAGCTCACTGCGCGCAGAGCTGCGGGGGCATTCCACGAGCTTTGAGCGCGACTTCTACGTTCTCTTGAGCAGTTAGCCACGGAAAGAGCGCGAACATTTGAAAGACGATAGTCGCATGAGGGTTGACCCCGGTCAGCACCGTTCCACGATACAATACCTCGCCGCTAGTGGGGCGCTGCAGCCCAGTGATAATACGCAACAACGTGCTCTTGCCACATCCCGAAGGTCCGACGAGCGTCACAAATTCCCCTTCGCAGATCGTGAGATTAATATCTTCAACGGCAGTAAACTGCCGCGGAGGTGTGCCGTAGGCTTGCGTGACATGTCGCAGCTCCAGCAAGGGCACAGCCATAGCTCACTCCAGATGATACCGTTCTTCTGCAAGACGGTATAAGCGCCGCCAAAAAAGCCTGTTGATCGAGACGACTGTAACGACCATACTGAGCGTCGCTGCCAAAAGTAACGAATACTCTCCTGCCGCGGTGGCGTGAGCAATCACCGCGCCGATCCCTATCGTATGCATCACTCGATCTCCCAATTCGATATATTCCGCGACGATGCTGGCGTTCCACGCACCACCGCTAGCTGTAATCGCACCCGTGATAATATACGGAAAAAGCGCGGGCAAGACCAACGTGCGCCAGCGCTCCCATCGCCCTAGATGGAGGAGCACCGTTGTATATTTGAGATCCTGGGAAATCGCTGCTGCCCCAGCGATGACATTGAAGACACATACCATTGGGTGCCTATAAGCATCAAGAGCATAGCCGAGAGAGTAAGTCCCCCTGGGAGCTCAAGACACAACACAGCCAAGATAGGGAAGAATGCTGTAGCCGGCACAGAGGCTGCAATCTGAACCAGGGGCTGCAGCCACGCCGCCCAGCGCAGGTTCATCCCGATGAGCACTCCTACGGGCACTGTCCATGCGAGAGCTAGTGCTAATGCCACGCTGACTCGCAGCAGCGTCGCTCCGAGCCCAAGCGCGATTACGCCCCAGTGCTCGAGCGAGACCTGGGTCAGCACCTCGAAAGCGCGATAGGCCCCTATGAGTAAGCCTACGCCCCCAAGTCCCCAGAGTATCCTCTCTCCCCATGAACTTTCAGGTGCAGCTTGCAGCTCCCGCAGAGCTAGGCGTCCAAGCAGCGCATCGAAACGCTCAAAGATTGGTCTCCACCAATGTTCGCTTAGCCATCGCACAAGCCGCGAGCTCCGGAGAGCTTCATAAAACCACGAACTAGGAGGCCGCTCACCCTCAACCATCTCGAGCTTAAAGCGATTCCCCCACGCCAACAACGGCCGCCACACCAATTGATCGAAGAGCACAATCACAAATATCAACGCACCGATGCCCCATCCCAGCGCTCCATAGTTGCCTTGCATGACAGCTTCATGAATATACGCTCCTAAGCCGGGAAGACGAAAATCGCGCTCACCAACAGTGAACGCCTCCGCAGCCATCAAGAAGAACCATCCGCCAGCCCAGCTCATCATGCTGTTCCAGATTAAGCTCAAGGCAGCGAAGGGCAACTCTAAAAGCCGAAAACACATCCAACGGTTCCAGCCAAAGATCATACTGACTTCGCGCAATTCGTTGGGAATGGTCTTCAGGGATTGATACCACGCAAACGTGAGGTTCCATACTTGACTCGTGAAGATGAGCACGATCGAGGCGAGTTCTGTGGCGACCCGCGTGGGCAAGAGAGCGCTGAAGCTCAGCAGTACCACGGGCAGAAACGAGAGGATAGGGACGCTCTGGAGCACATCGAGCAACGGCAAGAGAATCTGTTCCGCACGACGGCTCCGCGCCGCTGCTGACCCGTAGGTGAACGTAAAAAGCAACGAGAGCCCATACGCGGCGATGACTCGCCCTACCGAAAGCAAAGCGTACCAGGGTAAGGCAGCAGGAGCCAGCGAGATCTCAGGGCCTCCGATGATGGCAGAGGTCCTGAAAGCCAGCTGCACACCTCCGTAGATGAGCACCCCGATGATGGCTAAGACGACGAGATCGCCCCAGCTCACGAGGCCTCGTGCAGGCTGCTCCAGCTTAAACAAATCAGAACTTATTTCGTAGTCGGAGAGGCGGGATTTGAACCCGCGACCTCACGGTCCCGAACCGTGCGCGCTGAACCAGGCTGCGCCACTCTCCGAAGACTTTGACGCCTTACTTATGCGCCCGATACAAAATTATATCGAGATCAGTAGAGTTTGCAACGCTAGCGCAACGGGACAAACCGCGTGTTGCCACCACCTCGCGGGATGATCGTCACAACAACGCGAGCATCGTCAGGAAGCTCGCTCACAAATCTGTTCCAATCGTCTAAAGTCTTAATCGGCTGACGATTGATCTCAATGATCAGATCGCCGACCTGGAGCCCGGCCCAGAATGCGCGGCTCCCCGGCTGCACCTCGCTGATAACGACGCCCTCAGCTGTGCTGGGCAAATTGAGTTGCCTTGCAAGCTCCGGGGTAAGAGCTTGGACCTTCAGCCCGAATTTTTCGATGCCTTGCCCCTGAGGAATGAGCTGATCCGGCACACTAGGAGCCCCCATCAGAGCCTGCTCGCTAGGGCGTTCCCCAAGAGTGATTTCAACTGTCTGCCGAGCCCCATTGCGCAAGATCTCGAGCTGCACTTTCGAGCCCACCGGACGGTACATGATCTCTTGCTGCAGTTCTGAGATGCGCTTGACGGGCTTGCCGTCTACGCTCAGTACGATATCGCCCCGCTGCAAGATCCCGTACGAGGGGCCATCAGGGCGCACATCAGCAATTAAGACGCCCGAATAGGGCTCAACCCCAAACCCCGGCGCAATCTCTTCGGTCAGTTCCTGGATGACGACGCCAAGCCACGCCCGTGTCACCTTCCCCGAGGCGATCAAGCTGGGCAGCACCCGCAACGCCGCGTTGATAGGGATCGCGAAGTTGATCCCTTCAGCGTTGACGGCGATTGCCGTGTTGATACCGATGACACGTCCCAACGCATCGAGCAGGGGGCCACCAGAATTACCGGGATTGATAGCTGCGTCAGTTTGGATCATATCTTGGAACCGCCCTGAACCATCGGGCTTGGGGAAGTCTCGATGGAGCGCACTGATGATCCCCGCTGTTACAGTATGCTGGAAGCCCAGGGGGTTCCCAATAGCAATGACCCAGTCGCCGATCTCGATCTTGTCGGAGTCGCCCAGCTCAACGGTGGGAAGCTGCTCGACGTTAGGGCCCTTGGGGCGCACAACGGCGACATCGAGAAACGCGTCACCGCCGATGAGTTCCCCTTCAAAAGAGCGCCCTTCAGGAAGCGTCACACGAATGCTAGTAGCATTCTCCACAACGTGATTGTTCGTGATGATCACTTTCTGGCCTTGATAGTCGATGATGAAGCCGCTGCCGAGCGAACGCTCGATCCCGCGATGCGGATCGAACGGGTCCCCAAAGAAGCGTCGCCAGAAGGGGTCATCTAAGAAGTGCTCAAACGGGCTGCGGATCGAGCTCTGTTTGATCACCTCGAGCTGGACGACGGCAGGGCCAGCTTTCTTAATAGCTGTCTTGACGGCGTTTTGCCCCGCAGCGATGATCAGCTGCTCGATCTGTTCCTTGGTCAACTGGGAGAAGATATCTGTGATGGGCTCGGTGGCTTGTGCCAGAGCCGTCGTTGGAGCCCGAGGAGACACTTGCTCGCTCACCGATGGCATTTGTGGCACTGAAGGGGTCTGACGATGTAATGCCCAATCTATGGCAACGCCGGCCACGATGGCCAATGCTATGACACTCACGATGAGTATCGCTTTCTTCATAGAGTTCAACCTCCTGTAGACCAAGTTTCACCTGGACCGTTCGCCTTCGCCTGCCGTAAGCCGGCGAAGAAGAAAGTCAAGCGAGGCTTGCTGTGATTATTATAGAGGGCTTCTTGAGCCCAGGCAATGGTACAGACTGATTATGGAGAACTTATGGAGGGACGGTGCTTTCTTTGTCCAGATAGGCTTCGTAGAGCACGTCCTCATCAAGCCGAGAGATTGTGATCTCCCTGAGCGAGATTGCTTCGCTCAAGCGCTCAATCCCAGTGCCGCCGACGGGGCCTGGGGCAGCTCGCCCTCCCACGATCTTGGGCGCGATTACGAAGAGCACTTTGTCCACCAGCCTTTCGCGTAAGAAGCTCCAAGCGATCTCAGCCCCTCCTTCAATGAGCACGCTGTCGATCTGCTCGTGAGCGAGTCTCTCTATCACGGCGTGAGGGTCGACGCGCCCGTCACGGGCGGGTAACTTCCAGATCTCTACGGAGGCGCGCCGTAGAGCCCGCTCTTTGTCAGAGGCAATCGCGTCAGTGGTCGCGAGAATCGTTCGGAGCTGATGGGCTGAACGCACGACCTGGGCCTCAAGAGGGAGACGCCCGCGTGAGTCGACCACAATGCGAATAGGATTGCGGGTCTTCTTCGCTAAGCGTGCTGTCAGCTGAGGGTCGTCAGCAAGAACCGTTTCAATGCCTACCAGAATCGCCCGATGGCGATGGCGTAGCTCATGTGCGAATTTTAAAGATCTCTGTGACGAGATCCATCGGGAGTCCCCAGCGCGCGTAGCAATCTTGCCGTCGGCAGTCATGGCCATCTTCAAGGTCACGAAGGGTCTTCCCGCGGTCTTGAACTTCAGATAGATCTCGTTGAGCTTACGTGCTTCGCGTTCTAAAAGCCCTTCGATCACTTCAATGCCCGCGCGCCGTAGAGCGTCAATGCCCCTACCGTTGATGCGCGGGTCAGGATCGCGCAGCGCGACAAAGACCCTCTTGATCCCCGCACGGATGATCTCGTCAGCACAAGGGGGGTTACGCTTTCCCGGGGCCGCGATGCAGGGCTCTAAATTTAAGTAGAGATCAGCGTTGTGGGCGAGCGCTCCTGCCCGCTGCAGAGCTACAAACTCAGCATGGGGGCTGCCGAACTCTTCGTGCCAGCCCTCACTCACGATAGTATTGTTTTTAACAATCACAGCTCCGACCATGGGATTAGGGCTGGTCCAGCCGGCACCGCGCTCGGCCAGCTCCAGGGCCCGACGCATAAAGTCTTGGGGGGACATCATATCACGGTAATCTCAAGGCAAGTTCCAACAACGTGGGGATAGAAAATCTTTGCACAAGCACAAGCAAGAGGATGAGCACCATCGGCGAGAGATCAATTCCCACAGGCATGAAGCGCAATAGATAATATCGAATGGGCGCAAGCAACGGTTCCGTAACGGCATGTAAGAACTGCACAATAGGGTTATACGGATTAGGCTGCACCCAACTGATCAAAGCCCGAATGATCACAACCCAAATATAGATCGTGATCGCCCAGTCCAGCACCGAGACAAGAGCCACCACGAAGTTCCTGAGCATAAACATACACTATTATACAAAAAAAGAGCTCGACGGCTGCAGCCGTCGAGCTCAGCATGGTGGGCAAGTGAGCTACCTCTTCCCGGGTACAAACGCAACAGCGATATGGCGCAGCGCTCCTGCGGGAAGGGTCAGTCGCAGCTTCTTGTGCTGCCGCTCAACGCAGCCCTCAAGCTCCTTCCATTCCCCTCCTTCCCTCGCAAAGACGAAAACTCGAGTATGAGGCTCAGGAAGGGCCACGGTCACCTCGATCGCCTCGGAATCAAACCCCCCAAGCATCAAGTCGAGAAATTTTAAGGCCGTCGCTTCAGTGCGGACTACTGTGCTCAGCGCCTCCGTGCACGAATTCATGCCTTGTTCCTCCTCTAAGATAGCGCTTTTTTTTTGTTACTTGACAGCTCCCGTAGCCAGAGCAATCGGTGGTGCAGCGTTCAGTAGGGCAACAGGGATCTCCGCGGCCACGATGTTCGCCTGGGCCTTGACGAAACAGTCGAGACGCTTCCATCCTCCTGTCGCACGATCGAAATAGAGCAAGCAGAGCTTGCTCTCGTCTATACCCTTGATCTCCGCGTCGGTGTATTCGACTTCGAGCTGGGCGATCCCTGCCCTCATACCACTGGCGAGCACGCTCACAACTTTAACAGGGTTCTCCAGGAGCGTTCTCTGCTGCGGGAAGCCGTTGCGATATCGCGCGACGATGACCACGCTCTCGGAGTTCGCGTCGACATTGTATAATCTTAAGAAGACACCCGCGGTGCTTGTGGCATCGAATTCAGCGCGACCAGTGCCAAACTTCCTGAAGATCCAACCTGTGATAGAGTTCTCGACGAGCTCTGCGGTTGGGGCTAGAAGCCACGGCAAGATGATGGGGCACGGGCTCCGCCCTAGTGCCGCTCCCTCAGCAGTGCAGTCTCGGTTCAGCCGAATCCCTAAGACAGAATTGCCGCGGCCTTCAAAAACCCCTGAAGGCCCACTGGGATCTCCCCACCAGTTGCGATCGGCGCGGATCGTCGTCTCATCAAGCCCCGCCGCAAGGCGCAGTCCAAATTGAGTATTGCCCACGATATCGCTGAATTCGATATCGATCCCACTCGTCGCTGCCCCCAGATCTATGCCCCCTTGGGCGTTCTGGAGGACTTTATTGTGATCGAAGCTTGCAGCCGTCGTCTCTAGGAAGAAGACACCGACCCCATAGTTCCCAGAGATCGTATTCTGGCGGGCATCGAGATCCCTAGCCCCTTGGACGAAGAGCCCGTGCCACCCGTTCGATTCTATAGTATTAGCGACGAGATCCGTATGGGCGGTGCCGGAGAGCTGGAGCCCCTCGCGCTCGTTCTGACGGATCTCATTGAGCTGGACTAAGATGTGTTGCGCGCCTTGGAGAGAGATCCCGGCTTGCCCGTTGAAGAGTACTTGATTCTCTCGCAAGGCATGGCGCGAGGCCTGGACTATAAGCACGCCGTGCTTGCCGTTGTCTTTAATCACGTTATTGACAAACATATCGTTACGAGCCCCTTCGGCCAGGGAGATCCCAGAGCCGTTGTTGCCGGAGATCTCGTTGGATCGGAACGTGTTGCGCCCATCGCTCTGCTGGATGGAGACGCCGTCTTCGTGGCTCTCCTGAATGGAGTTCTCTTGGAAAGTATTATTGCTGGGGGCGCGCCCTGACTCTTGAGCGATGAGCTTCACTCCAAAGCTGTTATGGAGCACTGAGTTCTTCAGAAAGACGTTGCCACTGACATCTCCGGAGAGCAAGATCCCTTCGGCGCCGGCGCGCGCGTGATTGGAGATAGTGTTCCCTTGGATGGTGTTGCGCTTAGCGGAGCGCTCCCCTTCTTTGAGGGCGATGCCTCCGGCACCGTTGTTGAAGAGCTCGTTCTCCCGAATCTCGTTGTTATCGGAAGCTTGAACGGTGATGCCGTAGACGCCACTGGCGCTGATCTTATTTTTCAGGACCACAGCGCCGTTCGCTCGATCTAATTTGATCCCGTCCATGGCGTTATGGGACAGCTCGTTGTTAGAGATCTCCACGCCGTCGTTGTCGGTGACGAAGATCCCCTCCCCGCGATTTAAGATAATCTCATTGCGGCTGATGACGGCGCGATCACTGTTGGCCCCAATGTAGACCCCAATGCTGCCGTTGCTACGGATCTTATTCTCCTCGAGGCGCAAGTTCGCGCTCGCTTCGTCGATCTTGACGCCTTCGCCTCCGTTATTGAAGATCTCGTTGCGGAGGAGGATGACCCCTTCTGCCCCCCGCATGACCAAGATCCCTGCCCCGGCAGCGCCGTGAAATTTGCTGTTGGAGACGATGGCAAAGTCCTCGGTGATGATCAAGGCATTCTCCGCCTGATCGGCATCGACGTCAAAGCCTACAAAGAGCACATTCTTGGCAGCGATCTCCACTGCCCCGATGATCTTGGTCTTATCGCGCCCGGCACGAGAGATCCATTGAAGTCCTTTGACATCGATGGCGTTCTCGCCGGTCAAGCTCTCGCGATAAGTGCAGGGGGCTACGATGATCGTGCCAAACTCCGAGCGCGGCTTCTGACGGCTCTCCCGAGCCCACTGCAACGCCGCGGTGAGCGTCTTGTAATTGCCGGGGGTCTCGATCGGCAAGGTACAGTCCACAAATATTACTGACGAGCCAGCGCTGGTAGCGTAAAACCCTCCCCCCCATGCTATCCCCATTAAGAACAAAAAACCCACAAGACGAGCAAGAGTCCGCATGGACGTGTCACCTCGCTTTTGATCCCACAGCCAACCTCCACACTGATTATAGATTACTCCCCTTGAAGAAGTATGTAATGGGAATTACTGAGGCGGCCTCGTGACCGATATCAAGTTTTCTCTTGACTTACCCCACCTTGCAACTTGAGCCCACTCATTAACAGCCGCAAGGGAAACGGGCTAAGCTATGGTGTATGACGAAAGGGGCTGAGCTGGTTCAGTGGCTAGGGGGCCTCGATCCCGAGGCATCGAAGGCAATCCTGCGGAAGGCGCATCAGAAGGTCTTTCCGGCAGAGACCCTCCTCTACGCTCAGGGCGACCGCGTCAGCGGGATCTATATCGTTCTTGAAGGCATAGTGAAGGAGTTCGCAAGCCTAGAAGGGTGTCTACGCTATCTTCGGCTCAGCGGTCCTGGGGATCTATTGGGGATTGGAGAGATCTTCAGTCAAGAACCCCAAACCCTCAGCGCCAGCACGGTGCACCAGAGCCGACTCGTCTATCTTGAGCAAGCGGCCTTCCAGCAGATCTGTATGAAGCATCCCAGCGTCCCGCTTTGGATGATGCGACAGCTCTCCGCACGGTTGTGGGAATTGCGCATGGCGCTTGTCGAGACGGTCTACGTCGAGAGCGCGACGCGTCTCGTCCATAGGCTGGCTGCGGTGGGCGAGCGCTTCGGGGAGCAGAGGTCTCAAGGGACGCTCATTGACTTAAAGCTCTCTCGCGAGGAGTGGGCCGCTCTGGTGGGCATAGCCCCGGAGACCGTCAGCAGGGTGCTACACGATCTAGAGCGGCGCGGCTGGGTCGCTCTCGAGGGGCGCAAGATCTGGCTCCTCATTGACCTAGCTCAAAAAGTTGCATGACGGCCAGCAAATGACTAGAATAAGGGGCATATGGCCCCCAAACGTCTAGAGATCGGGCACCCCAAGAGTCCGCCTATCTGTGGGGTGGCGGGATGCCAAGGGTGTTCATGGATCTTCTCTGGGCTGGACGAGAAGAGCCAGCACGAGCTCTGCCGCATGATGCGTTCCGTCGAATACGGGGCAGACGAAGCGATCTTTCACGAAGGGACGCCGGCGTTTGGATTCTTCATCATTTGCAGTGGCAAGGCCAAGTTGATCAAGCATGGCCCTGGAGGGAAGCGCCATATCTTGAAGATCGTTGGGCCAGGAGAGCTCCTTGGAGAGGAGAACCTCTTTGACGGCGGCACACACACCGCTTCCGCGCGGACGATCGAACCGACTCGAGCCCGCTTTATCAAGCGTGAAGATTTCTTGGATTTTCTCAAGCGCCATCCCATGGTGGCGCTGCAGCTCGCCGAGAAGGTCGCACGGGAGTTGCAAGGGTTCCAAGCAAAGCTCATCGAGACGGCGTACGAGAGCTGCCGCGCGCGCTTAGCACGGCTGCTACTCGCATTGGCAGAGAAGTACGGGACGGTCAACGGCGAGATTCAAGCGCGGATCAGCCGGATGGATCTCGCTGAAATGGCCGGGATCTCCACGGAGACGGCTATCCGTACTTTGGGGGAATTTGAAGAGAAGGGGCTGATCTCGCTGAGGCGACGCAAGATCGCGATTATCGACCCTAAGGGCCTAGAAGAGCTCGCTACTCCGCTCCCTGTAGAGACGATTGAGAACTTACTGTAAGGGGCGCATCGATGTTCAAGAAGATCTTGGTGCCTACGGATGGGTCGCGCGGGGTCGAGAAGGCGATAAACTGCGCGACTACTATAGCGTTGGCGTTTGACGCGAAAATCTATCTGCTCTTCGTGGTCGAGCCCCCTGCGTTGCTCTTCGAATACGCGAACATTGCGGAGAAGACGATTCTTGAAGCGATGTACCAAGAAGGGCAGCGGGTGCTCGAGAGGGCTGCGGAAGTGATTCGCAATTCGGGAGTAGAAGAAGTCGAGACGGTATTGCGCGCGGGCACCCCGGCTAAGGCAATCTTGGACTTTGTAGACGAAGCCAAGATAGATCTGATCGTGATGGGGACGCATGGACGCCGAGGGTTGGACCGCGTGCTCCTGGGGAGTGTCACAGAAGAGGTCGTTCGATTATCGAAAGTCCCTGTGATGACTGTTCGAATGGGGCAATCTTCGGGCGCTTAGCTCAGTGGGAGAGCGTCCGCCTTACACGCGGAAGGCCAGAGGTTCGAATCCTCTAGCGCCCACTAGTTCTCTGTGCCTTCCCCCTTGCATTTGATGATGACACTGTCTATCATGAGAGCATGAGCGCCGGCAAAGAGACTATTTCTGGTTTGGATGGCTTCCCCGTCGTCATCGAGTTGCCCGTCCAGTGGGGCGAGATGGATGCGTTCAATCACGTCAACAACGTCTCGTATTTTCGCTACTTTGAGAGCGCGCGTGTGGCCTATCTTGAGAGAATAGGGCACCTTGAGATGATGGCTGCCAGGGGGATCGGCCCGATCTTAGCGGCGGCGCGCTGCGAGTTCAAGCGTCCCCTCACGTACCCAGATAAAATTCTTGTCGGGATACGGGTCTCGGAGATGGGCGTTGATCGTTTCACTATGCAGTTTCGAATTTTCAGCCAAAAGCTTCAGAAGATCGCGGCCGAAGGCGACGGCGTCATCGTCTCGTATAACTATCGCGAGCGGCGCCGGACCCCCCTCCCCGACGAGATCCGACGACGCATCGAAGAGCTAGAAGGCCGGACGTTCCCGCTCGCTTCTATTCCCCTCTTTGGTGAGAAGCAGGGCCAGGAGTGAAAACGCTCATGTGCGGGCGATTTGCTCTCACACTCAGTGCTGACCAGATTGAAGCGCGCTTTGGCCTGCCCCCGCCTGCGCAGTATAAGCCTAGATACAATATCGCGCCGATGCAAGAGATCCTCGCCCTACTCTCAGATGCTCAAGGCCGGCGCCTAGAGCACTTGCGCTGGGGCCTGATCCCCCACTGGGCCAAAGACCCCACGATCGCGCAGAAGTTAATTAACGCTCGCGCAGAGACGCTCTGGGAGAAGCCAAGCTTTCGCGATGCTGTGCGCCGACGGCGCTGCCTTATCATTGCTGACGGCTTTTACGAGTGGCGCCAGACGCCCCAGGGAAAGAAGACCCCAGTCTATGTTCGGCTCAAATCGCGAGAGCCGTTTGGGTTTGCGGGCCTATGGGAGTCTTGGAACTCTCCCGACGGCCAGACCCTCAAGACGTGCACGATTATTACGACAGAGCCGAATGAGCTGCTCAAGCCCATTCACAACCGAATGCCGGTGATCGTGCCCAAAGAGTATGAAGAGCTTTGGCTCGATCCATCTCCCAGGGCACGGGCAGAGCTGGAGCGCGTCCTGCGCCCGTACCGTGCTGAAGAGTTAGAGCTTTTTGACGTCTCTGCAGCAGTGAACTCGCCAAGGAATGACGGGCCGGAGTGTATTCACCCCCTATAATATTAATGACGGTTTCGGAGGTGAACAGCAATGTTTGATATGCTTTTGAATCTTGGCCAGACGCTCACAGACTCCTCCCTTGAGCTTCTGCAGCAGAAGCTTGTTATCCAGCTTATAGTTGCGGTGGGAGTGTCATGGCTCACGGGGCTTCTGCTGTTACCCTTCGTCCTAAACCTCCTCTGGGGGGTGATAGCTCGGCACTTTTTATCTGGTCTCCTGCAGCAGAATCTCATCGTCAAATCGCTGCCATGGCGTTCTTGGATCAAACCCGTAGGGTTCGTCATGGTTCTCGCTCAGCTCATCCCTCTTGCTGCTCTATTGATATGGCTGCTCTCTATTGCTACCACAGCACTCCAGTTCCTATATACAGCAGATCAGACGTTCTTATGATGCTGATGTTGATACTGTTCTTTGTGATCTACACGGTCGTAGTAAGCCCTTTTCTGATGCAATACGTGTGGGGATGGGCGTGTCGAGAGTTGTTCCCCGCCGCTACAGTCCAAGGCCTCGTCTCACCACGGATTACCTGGGGAATGGCTTTCATCTTGCTATTTCTTGTCTTTCTCGCTAGCTTAGCTCTGAACTTGCCAAATGTAGTGCTAAGGATCTTTAATCATATTCTTGAGAGATGGTTATAGAAGCCCGATCAGTCTTAGCAAGTCCAAAGCACTGATGGGCACAATAAGTAATATGAATCCAAGAATTGCCCTTGTCACCGGAGCCAGCCGCGGCATCGGCGCGGCCACAGCGATCAAGTTAGCCCAGCAGGGCTGCGACGTCGCCGTCAACTATCTGAGACGAGCGGAAGCAGCCCACGCTGTCGTGCGCCAGATCGAATCGCTCGGGCGCAGAGCCCTCGCCATCCAAGCCGATGTCTCTGAGTATGCCCGGGTCCATCGGATGATCGAGACGATTGTACGCGAGCTTGGGGGACTGCATATTCTCGTGAACAACGCAGGCTATTCTTCGCACGGGGGTATCGAACAGCTTTCTCCAGAAGAGTGGGCGCGGATGCTTGCAGTCACGCTCAACGGCGCGTTCTACTGCGCAAAACTAGTCGTGCCTTATATGCGCCAGGCAGGCTGGGGCCGCATCGTCAATGTCAGCTCGCTGCGGGCGCTCACAGGCTCAGCCCACGGCCCGCACTACGCCACTGCTAAAGCTGGTTTACTCGGCTTGACAAAATCCCTCGCCCTCGAGCTGGCCCCATACAATATCACCGTGAACGCCGTCGCCCCTGGCTACACCGACACTGAAATGAACAGAAAATCTCTAGCGGAGAAGGGAGATGAGATTCGCGCCAGCATCCCCTTGAAACGCATCGCCCGTCCAGAAGAGATCGCCTCCGTGATCGCGTTTCTCTGCTCCGATGAGGCCGGCTATATCACCGGCGAGACGATCTCCGTCACCGGTGGGCTCGCGATGCGCTAGAAGAGCAGACCGAGCACGACCAATACCACAATAATTATCCCAAAGACGATGCCCACCCCAATCAGCCACCGTCGGGCAAAGCGCCGCGCATATTCGATCTGCTCTGGGGTGAGTTGAACCCGCTGGGGATATTCAAGAGCTAGGCGCTCCGCGCGACGCTTCATGCGAATCGCTTCGGAGATCTTCCCTTGCTTGCGCAATACAACGCTCAGATTGTGATGGGCGTTCACATGGGTTGGGTCTATGTCAATGGCTCGGCGATAGGCGTATTCAGCATGATCGAGCTTGCCCGCGTCAAAATAGATATTCCCCAAGCGAAAGTAGATTTTTGCCTTCTCGACCCCAAATTGCAGGGCTTCGACCAAGACGTCAATCCCCTTGTCGTACTCTTTGGCCTTGCGCAGCTCCTCGCCTAAGCGCAGGGCCTCTTCGACACGGGCGCGGCGTTCAGGCTCAGTCAAGTTAGAGAAGTCCATCGAGGCGCTCCTTCAGCTTTTTAATATCTTGCCAGGTGAGATACTTTGGACTTCCTGGCTCGCGCGACGGATTGCGCAAGAGATAACTGGGGTGAAACATACAGTAAATTTCGATTCCATCGCGCCAGGGGAAGAACCGCCCGCGAAGCGTCGTAATCCCCTCAGTCGTCTTGAGAAAGAACTGTGCGGGGACGTTGCCCAGTGCGACGATGATCTTCGGCTTGATGTGTTTGATTTGCGCTTCTAGGTAAGGCCAACATGCTTCGATCTCATCTTTTTGCGGGACGCGATTGCCGGGAGGGCGACACTTGACCATATTACAGATATAGACGCTCTCGCGTGCGATGCCTACAGATTCTAAAATCTCGGTAAGCTTCTGCCCTGCGGGGCCGACGAAGGGCCGCCCTGTCGCGTCTTCGACTTCCCCTGGGCCTTCACCAATAAAGATCACAGGAGACCGAGTGCTGCCTTCCCCAAAGACGACGTGCGTTCGGCTTTGATGGAGCCGGCACTTCGTGCACGTTTGCGCCTGGCGCTGGGCCTCTTCAAAGGTCAAGATCGCTGGGGCCTTCGCAGGCTCGTCGAAGAGCGAGCGCATCTGCACCATCATCGGTCACCACCCTTAAGATATCTTGACCAAGGGAATCTGTCAACTTGCACGGCGCGTCCCTCTGTGAGACCATAGAAGTATGACTCTCTATACTCGAGAGACCTTAGAAGCGCTCTTCGCTCCCCAATCTGTTGCGGTTATCGGTGCGTCGACGAAGCCCGATAGTTTAGGGAGAGCCGTGTTTAAGAACGTGCTCTTCTCTGGCTACACCGGCGTCGTCTACCCCGTGCATCCAAAGGCACGCAGCATCCTAGGGGTTAAGGCCTATCCGTCTGTGCTCGATATCCCTGATGAGATAGACCTAGCTGTGATCATCGTGCCCGCAGCTGCTGTTGCAGAGGTCTTGGACGAATGTGGGCGCAAGGGCGTGCGCGCCAGTATCGTCATCAGCGCGGGGTTCAAAGAGATTGGCGAAGAGGGCGCTAAGCGCGAAGCCGAATTGCAGCAGATCGCGCGACGCTACGGCATCGCTCTGCTAGGCCCCAATTGTCTGGGGATTATCAACACCGATCCAAAGGTCTCACTCAACGCGACCTTCGCGCATGGAATGCCCCGCCAAGGGAATATCGCCTTCATCTCTCAAAGCGGCGCACTCGGCGTCGCCGCCCTCGAATATGCTCAGCGCCAGAAGATCGGACTCTCAAAGTTTATCTCGATCGGGAACAAAGCCGATCTCCACGAAAATCATCTCCTGGAGTACTTAAAAGACGACCCGCTCACCGACGTCATCTTGCTCTACGTCGAAGATCTCGAAGACCCTCGAGGATTTCACAAATTAGCCACCGAGATCACGAGCGAGCGCCCTAAGAAGATCCCGATCCTAGCGATTAAATCCGGGCGTACTCTCGAGGGTGCCAAAGCCGCGACCTCTCACACGGGGGCACTCGCCGGCTCCGATGAAGTCTACGATTCGGTCTTCATGCAATCGGGCGTTCTAAGAGTCGAGACTATCGAAGAGCTCTTCGACTACGCTGTCGCGTTCGCGCAGCAGCCGTTGCCCAAGGGCAACGAGATCGCTATTGTCACCAATGCCGGCGGCGCAGGGATCTTAGCAACCGACGCTGCCGTTAGATATGGGCTTCGCCTTGCTTCGTTCACCCACGAAACGACGCAGAGGCTCCGGGAGCTGTTGCCCCCAACGATTAACGTTGCTAACCCCGTGGACATGACCGGTGAGCCTAATGAGCAGCGCTACGATACTATAGTGCGCACGGTTTTAGCTGACCCAAACGTTCAGGGAGTGATCGTCATCGCGGCGCCTCATATCTTGATGAGCTTGGAGAACATCGCGCGAAACATCGTACGCGCCGTGCAAGAGACTCAGAGCGATAAGCCGGTGCTTACGTGCTTGATGGCGGTCACCGATGCCCGGCCCGCTGTCGAGATCTTAGAGACGATCAATATCCCCAATTACAGCTTTCCGGAGCGCGCGGCGCGTGCCCTTGCTGCTATGGCCCGCTACCAAGAGTGGGTGCACCGCCCGCGCACCGAGTACAGAATTTTTAGAGATATTCAGATCGAACGAGCCCGTGAGATCATCGCTCATGCCAAGCGCGATGGACGGAGACTCTTGCTCGAGCCCGAAGCCCACGACTTATTGAAAGCTTTTGGCTTCCCTGTGCTCAAATATCGTCTAGCTCAGACCGAAGACGAAGCGCTCGCAGCAGCTCACGAGATCGGCTATCCCGTAGTGCTCAAGATCGTCTCTCCTGATATCGCCCACAAAGTCGACGTCGGCGGTGTCAAGCTCAATATTCAAAGTGATTCAGAGCTACGCGCGAGCTATCGCCAGGTGCTCGCTGACGTCACGCAAGCAAAGCCCACTGCTCGGATCGTCGGGGTCTTTGTGCAAGAATTTATCAAGGATGGCAAAGAGACTATTTTAGGGCTCAAACGCGACCCGCTCTTTGGGCCGCTGCTGATGTTCGGACTTGGGGGTATTTACGTCGAAGCACTACGCGATGTAACGTTTCGCCTCGCGCCGGTGCGCGAGCTCGGCATCCAACGGATGATTCGGCAGATTCGCGGCTTTAAGATCCTAGAGGGCTTTCGCGGCGAGCCGCCTTCAGACATAGACACGATTGCGGAGTGCCTGGCGCGGCTGTCACAGTTAGCTACTCAAATAGAAGAGATTGTCGAGCTGGACATCAACCCCTTAGTAGTCCTCAAGAAAGGGCATGGCGCGCGCGTGGTAGACGCGCGCATCGTAGTCGCGTAGCAGCTTCTAAGTGCCCTCAGCGATCTTTCATGCGGGCGCGCTGGCGCGGGCAGTCATCGCCCCACTCTTCGCACGACTTGCTGAAGAGATGCGTCCGACCCTCCTTGAGATTCTCCGGATGCCAACACGTCTGCCCAATCCGAATATCTCGGCTGATAGCCCACGGGCCGCGGTACTCGCACCCACCTATCTCTTTCTTCGGGGCAGCCATCGTATTCACCCCCGTCGCCTCAGCATACCCTTACGCCGTTGTAGAGACTATGATCGCGCTCATGAACTGATTTGATCCTGGGCAGTCTAGCGCACCTCTACCCAGATGGGGTTCGTATACGCTTGATCGCCGTCATCGGCGACGACACGCACGATGTACCAGCCCTTCTCCGTGGGCCTGTCTGTTAGTGTGATCACCGCGCGATCTTCAGAGAGAGCGAATCTCCTGAGCACTTTGCCGTTCCGGATGATCTCAGCAGTTTGTAATATGCGCGGCTCTTCCTGGGCGGGATCGCGCGGCAGCACGAGCAGTTCAGCCTTCAGCGAGATCTCTTGACCACGAGCGAGAGTGACTGTATCGCCGGGAAGAGCTTTGCCATCCTGGGCCGTGAAATGTACTAATGGGCCGTAGGTCGCAAATGCTCGTCCGGCTTTCAGGGCAGCGAGCCATTTTTCGGTCGTCAGCTCGCCCTCGACACGCACATAAGTGCGCGGGCGACCATAGCGCTCTTGACCGGGGCGAAAATCCATCCAGTCGTGATCGTCGCTGGCGCCGACGGCGATATAGCGTCGCCCTTCGTTCCAGAATTTGAAGAGCTGCTCGATGGCACTGGCGTCGCCCCTGTCGAATTCGCCGTTGAAGATCTCAACGGCATCAAAATCGTAATCGAAAGCTTCGGTGCCCAGGAGCGCGAAGTAGCCATCCCCAGCTGATCCAGGATGATTCGCTTGAATGATCTGAGCGCCACAAGCGCGCGCTTGGGCGAAATAGTCTTTAGGGGTCTTGCCTGGAGCATACGTGACAGCGCACGTGAGGGGATAAGCGTTCCAGTGCCCTATGGGAGTGGTGATCTCTTCACTCAGGATCGCGGGGACGCCGCGGGCTTGCGCGGTCTTCGCAAACAGTTCGTGACCAGCAATCGTCTCGTGATCACTAATAAAGACCAAGTCTAAGTCAGCGGCAAGCTGCACGAGCACGAGTTGATCTATGGGCGTACGGGCATCGAGACTCGCGCTGCTATGAGCGTGTAAGTCCGCTGAGTAATACCCCCATGATTTCGCAGGCGAGAACGCGCGTTGCAAAGCGACTCTCACTTCGAGAGACTTGCCTACTTGCACAGTGATCTCTTGCGCGAAGGGCTTTGTTGTGAAGCCCGCACCGTGATCGACGATCAGAGTATAGCGTTCTTGGGGCAGCGTCAACCGGGCTAGACCGATCTCTTTGAGATCAGTATAAGTGATAAAAGTCTTGCCGAAGCGATCTATAGCGAAGATCAACGCATCGGCGGGCTGGCCGTCGAGCGTGACCTTCACGATGACTTGTCCTGTCGGCTGGGTGAGCACCGGAGCCGACGACATGACGAGAACGCCAAGAACAGTACAGATAGCCACGACAAAGACGAAGCGCCTCATGATTAGCCTCCTTTTAAGCGACCAGCTTTCATGGCAACAGACTTGCCCGTCGGGCACCTCGGATCGTCAATGGTCACCTGTGCCAACGAAGTTATCTCTGCCATATCCAATTGGTTCAGCACAGCGGCCAGGCCCCAGTCAGCGTTATTTATGATCTTCGATTACCTGACCGTTGTTCGAGACTAACCTGATACGGGGATGCCATTACAAAACCAGTCACTCTTTTCGCAGCTCTTGGCAGTGCGAATCAGCTTCGGTAACAGCGAGATCCGCAGCAGTGACTGTAACAGCCCAGCTGGCCCTACGCAAACGGCTCCGATCCGCCCAAAAGACTCGGCAGCCCAAGCACGATAGAGAGAGCTACCACCGATATGAGACGTGAGACGCTGTGCTATGAGAGTCATTGTGTTTCCCTCTTCCTAATACTAAAACCTTCAGCCCATCTGAAACTCCCATAAAAGGAGAATCCACTTCTCTGGCACGCTTTTCATTAACCGTTCATCAGCCGTGATAAGCTTCGTCTTCAGATGCTCTGCTAATGCTATGTACGTCGTATCATAGGTGCTGGGGCGACGATATGCAAACGCCAGCTCGAGGATGCGGGATGCAAGGTGGCTTGTCTCTTCTAAAGAGATGCGCAGGCTCTGAAAGAGCTTCCACACCTCGAGAGCCTCTTGCTGAGTGAGCCTAGGTGTGCTCCCCCTTTGCCGCGCACAGCGATGTATAGCCCGTTAAGAATCTCATCGACAAGCAGCACAGGCGCATAGAGCCGCAGTTGCCCTTCCTGATAGCGATCGAGAAGAGCGTCGGCTTGGTCTTGATAGGGCTCCTCGGGGAGCCATGCCGCTAACAAAGCACTTGCATCGATCACGAACGTCTTCACGGGCGCTCCTCCAGGAGCTTGCGAGCCTCTGCGGCAAGCTCCTGCGCCTTGATCCCAGCGGCCTTCCAGCGTCCGCGCAACTCGCGCAGCCGGGCCACCGCTAGACGACGCTCGATCTGCTCGTACTCGGCCTCTGCAATCAGTCGTGCTACAGGGTGTCGGTCCCTCGTAATGATGACCTGTTCCCCAGCCTCTACCTCACGTACAAGCTGGGTGAGCTTATTCTTCGCCTCAGCTATAGAAACAGCCTTAGCCATAGCTATCATCTGTGGCTAATTCTATAGCTGTTCTCTTGAGATGTCAAGCCCGCTCAGTTCCGCAGCGGCCTCCCCGTCGCGAGCATGTGCTGGATGCGCTCTTGAGTCTTCTGCGTCCCACAGAGCGACAGAAACTCTTCGCGCTCGAGATCGAGCATCTGCTGCTCGGTCAGCTCTGTCCCCGGCGGGACGTCGCCGCCGGTGAGTACGCGCGCGAGCTTCTGCGCCATCAAAGCCTCGTGATCCGTGATGCGCTTGGCCCACTGGAAGTTCTTGATAGCGATCTGTAGCGCTGCATAGCCGCTGCGCCCCGTCACCTTGAGCTTTCTCGGCCTTGGTGGCTCATAGCCCATCATCGCTAACGCCAAGACGTCGTTCTTCGCATCAGCGATGAGGCGATCTCGATTCATTGTGATTTTATCATCGCGGCGCAAGAACCCAAGCTTCTTCGCTTCTTTGGCGCTCGTCGAGACCTTCGCCAAGCCGATCAGCTCAAAAACCCGCTGCAGGAACGGGAAGAGATCGATATTTGCCGCGTCTTCGGGGAGATTCTCTAGTTGCCGCGCCCACAGCTCCTTGCAACCCCCAGCCGCCGGGATGACCCCGACGCCGAACTCGACTTGGCCCATATAGAGCTCGCAATGCGCTCGCACCCGCGCGCAGTGTAAGACGATCTCTGAGCCACCGCCTAGCGTCATATTAAACGGCGCGGCCACAACAGGCTTCTCAAAGTACTTGATCGCCATGTTCGCGTCCTGGAAGGCCTTGACCATGCGCTCAAGCTCGCTCCATGCCCCGCTCTGAATCGCCCCAAGCACCAGCCCAATATTGGCTCCCACCGAGAAGTTCTGGCCCTCGTTCCCAATCACTAGACCGACAAAATCGCGCTTCCGGACCTCTTCGAGCGAGGCGCTGAGCATCTCGATGATATCGGCGTCGATGGCGTTCATATACGTATGAAACTCAAGACACGCCACGCCATCGCCCAGGTCTATCAACGACGCCCCGGGCGTCGCTTTGATAATTCTCTTCTTGTCTTCTTTCAGTTCAGAGAGGATGAGCACGCCAGCGGGCCGAGGTAGCTCGCGATAGCTCTTCGTCTGGATGTCAAAGTAGAGCTTCTGGCCGTCTCTACGCTGATAGAAGCTCTCCCCATGCGCGAGGAGATCTTCAACGATCTTTGGAATCTGCTTGCCTTCGCGCTTCATGCGCTCAACAGATTCCCTGACGCCGATGGCATCCCAAGTCTCAAAGGGCCCTAACTCCCAGTTGAACCCCCACTTCATCGCATTGTCGATAGAATAGATATTATCGGAGATCTCGGGGATGAGCCGCGCGGCATATAGCAACGTCTCCGAGAGCACTTTCCACGCGATGCGCCCGGCGCGGTCGTCGGAGTAGACAACGGCTTTGATCTTGTCTCCTACGGTCGACTGCTGACTTGCCTTCGACAGCGACGGATAGTCGAACTTCTCCTGAGGGCGATAGTCTAAAGTCTTATAGTCGAAGACCCAGAACTCCCTCTTGCCGTCGACCGTCTTCTCTTGGTAGAAGCCCTTACCGGTCTTGCGGCCGAGCAACCCACGCTCCAGCATCTTCTGCGCGAAGCTGGGCAGACGATAGACCTCGCGCATCGGATCATGGGGCAGATTCTCATAGATATTCTTCATCACATCGGCCATAACATCGAGGCCGACTAGATCGACTGTTCTAAAGACAGCGCTCTTGGGGCGTCCGAGCGCCGGCCCGAAGATCGCGTCGATCTCCTCGATCTTGTACTCTTCTTCGAGCATCGCTTTCAATAAGTACGAGATCCCGAAGATCCCGATTCTATTGGCAATAAAGTTTGGCGTGTCTTTGGCCAAGACAACTCCTTTGCCCAGGCGCCGCTCAGCGAAGTCCATCATAAACTGTAAGATCTCTGGATCGGTCTCCTCGCCGGGGATGATCTCCAAGAGTTTCATATATCGGACGGGGTTGAAGAAGTGCGTGATCAGCGTATGCTTCTTCAGCTCCGGGGAAGACTTGGCTAGGATGGACTTCAGGGCGATCCCAGAGGTATTCGAGCTGACAATAGAATCTTTCTTACGGAACTTCTCGATCTTGGCGAACGTCTCTTGTTTGACGTCAAGGCGCTCAAAGACGGCCTCGACGATCCAGTCGGCTTCTGCTAGGCGATCTAAATTGTCTTCAACGTTGCCGACGGTGATGAGCTGAGCGTCATTGGGATCGAAAAAGAGTGCTGGACTAGCCTTCAAAGCCCTCTGCAGCCCTGCGTTCACAATGCGATTCCTCACGGCCGGGTCTTGCAGGGTTAGCCCTTTGGACTTCTCTTCTGGAGTGAGCTCTTTGGGAACGATATCCAAGAGATAGACCTTGATGCCCACGCCCGCCAAGAGCGCGGCGATCCCGCTCCCCATCGTGCCCGCCCCTAAGACCGCTGCCGTCTTGATCTCGCGCATCATCGCTTCCCCCCTTCAGAGTCTCTCGAAGACTGCGGCCATCCCCTGGCCGCCACCAACGCACATCGTCACCACGCCAAATTGCGCATCACGTCTGGGCATCTCGTGCACCAGCGTCACCAACAAGCGACACCCTGACGACCCCAGTGCGTGCCCCAGCGCAATCGCGCCCCCGTTCACATTCACTTTTTCCATGGGGAGATCGAGCTCTTGAATAACTGCGAGCGCTTGCACGGCAAACGCTTCATTGAATTCAAAGAGATCTATATCGCTGAGCGAGAGTTTAGCTTTCTTGAGAGCTTTAGGAATAGCATAGACCGGGCCGATGCCCATGATCTCTGGGCGGACGCCCGCGGCCGCAGCAGAGACGAACCGCGCCAGCGGCTTCAATCCTAACGAGCGCGCCTTCTGCTTCGATGCTATCAGCACTGCCGAAGCCCCATCCGTCAAGGGCGACGAATTCCCCGCGGTCACCGTGCCGCCCTCACGGAAGACGGGTTTGAGTTGCGCCAGGGCTTCGAGGGTCGTGTCGCGCCGGATCGTCTCGTCCACAGTGTGAGTAATCGTCTTGCCCTCTACTTGGATGGTTAAGGGGACAATCTCGTCCTTAAAGCGCCCCTCGTCAGTGGCCCGCACGGCCTTCATGTGGGACTCATAGGCGAATTTGTCCTGAGCTTCCCGCGAGATCTTATATTTTTCGGCAAGGTTCTCTGCAGTGATCCCCATTGGTGTATAGACTTCGGGGAACTCGTGGGCCAAGGTCGGATTGGGCCGTGGGGTATAACCTCCCATAGGGACCATTGTCATCGATTCGACCCCACCGGCGATAATCAGATCAGCATCTCCATAAGCAATCTGGTAACACCCGTTGACGACTGACTCCAAGCCTGAGGCGCAGAAGCGATTGACGGTGCATGCGGGGACGGTCTCAGGGATCTTGGCTAGGAACTGGGCAATGCGGGCGACGTTCATGCCCTGTTCGGCCTCGGGCATGGCACAGCCCAGGCGGATATCGTCGAGCTCTTTGGGGTCAATACCGGTGCGCTCGATGAGGGCTCTCAGGACCATGGCAGCTAGGTCATCAGGGCGCGTCTCGCGCAAGGCGCCTCGGAGGGCTCGCCCGACGGCACACCGCACGGCTCCCACGATTACGACTTCGCGCATAGAAAACCTCCTTATTCCCCTTGTTTTGCCAATTCCGCGTCGATCATGGCCTTGAATCTTTCGTAGGGATATGCTCCCACTAACGGACGCCCGTTGATGAAGAAAAGCGGTGTTCCGATGCGATCCGGCCTTTCGGCCTGGGGAACTTGGGCTAAGAGCTCTTGTAGGGCTTGACGATCCTTCTCGATCTGGGCTTTGGCCCAGTCCGACTCCAGGCACTGGGCAAACGCCTCGGCGTCCAACCCTAAATCCTTGGCCAGCGCTATGAGGTCCCCCGCTTCCATTCGACGGGCCGGGCCCTCTCCAAAGATCTCGTGGAAGAGCCGGTCGTGGTACTCCCAGAAGTGCCCCTGGGCATGAGCGCACTCGCCTGCTTGGGCGGCAAGCTGTGCGACCTCGCCGTGCACAATTAAATTATAGAAGACATAGTTGACCAGCCCAGGACGGATGTACTCCTCGTCGATCTTGGGGAACGTCTGCCATAAGTGCCGAGCACAGTAGGGGCAATAAAACTCGGCAAACTCTTCGATCGTAACGGGGGCGTTGGCTACACCTTTGGTTGGCTGTCCTGGGATCTTCTCGACGGCCGTGGCGGGCTGCTGAGGCTGTTCTCGTTGCGCTGGTGGCGGAGCTGGAGTGGTCGTGGTCTCTTGAGCCGGGGGCTTGGCCGGACGCGATGAGAGCCAACTGATAGCTATCAGCACTCCGGCCCCAACAATAGCGAGAATCACAACCCAGACAATAGGACTCTTTTTCGCAGCCATGCTTGCCTCCTATCAATGCTTCAGGGGTAGACCGGCGCTTCGCCAAGCGACGATCCCCCCCTTTAAGTCATAGATCCTATGGAAACCGAGTTCCTTCATGATCTGCACCGTCTCTTCCGAACGGCTGCCCGTTAGGCAATAGACTAAGTAGGTCTTTTTCCGGTCAAGCCGCGTCAACTGCTCACGGAAATCTGGGGCATAGAAATCGAGATTCATCGGGGTCTTCCCTGGTAGATGCCCCTGAGCAAACTCCTCTGGAGTACGCACATCTAGGACGATGAAGTCTGGATCGTTCTTGTGCGTGCGGATTAACGTGTGGGCTTCTGTGGCGCTAATCTGGCGGAAGACCGCACCCGATGAAAACTGAAAAATCCCCCAAATCACAAGAGCTAAGACAAGCACTCCTAGGCCGGCTAAACCCGCCCACTCTTTCTTCATTTGATCTGCGCCCTCCCTTCCCAGAACGGCTCTGGCTCGTCATCATGATAGAGCCGTACTGTATACACCCCCGGCTTAAGATGATAAATCGTCACAGAGAGATCGCGCAGGCACACACACCGACACGCTTCCCCTGGTTGTTCACGCTCAAAGACAGGGATCTCCTTGTCCTTGAGAGTGACCTCCATCGCTGTCATAAGACAACAGTTCTTCAATGCGTCGCGATGGAGTATCGTGAGCGTGTGCCCAACGACCTGGAGCTCAATGGCAGCCCTGGCACCAAGAGCTGACTCGCTAAGGGCTTTACATGAGCTCTGATGCGACTGTCCGACGATGGGGCCCTCTGAAGGCTGACACCCTCCTCCAAGAAAAACGAGGACCAGCACACAGCTTAGCACTCCCCGCCGGTGCATGGTCCGACCTCCCCCCGACCCCAGATCAGAGGTCTCCGTTATATTTTGCTCGATGAGAGGTCTTTATGCAAATTGAAGTTACTCCTTGGGTGGCCTGGCGATCAAGATCAGAACTGCGGCAGCAGCGCTCAAGGCCGCAAGCACTAGAAACGCTCCACCCCAGGCTCCCGTCGCCGCTCGCACCTGCGCCCCAATGATCGGCCCAAGCACCCCGGCCGCGCCCCACGCCGAGAAGACCCACCCGTAATTAACCCCCAAGTGCTTCGTCCCGTAATAGTCCGCCGTAAACGCTGGCATGACCGAGAGACTCCCCCCGTAGGCAAAGCCAATCAGACTGATCCCTAGGGTGTAGAGAGCGAAATCGCGGGCGTTGGGAAGAATGAAGAGCAGCGTTACGATGAAGACAGCCTGGGCGACGATCGTCGCGCCCTTGCGCCCTAGCTTATCCGAGATAAACCCGAACGCCGGCCTCCCTAGCCCGTTGAGAATCGACATAACCCCCAAGGCCCCAGCAGCAACAGCCTTGTCCAGTCCTGCAAGTTCCTGGCCCATCGGGACCGCCTGGGAGATCACCATCAGCCCGACCCCCGCCCAGAAGAGAAAGACAACCCAGAGCAAATAGAACTGAAACGTCTTGGCCATCTGCGATGGGGGATAGTCTTTCTGATTGTGAGACCCTGGACCGTTCTCCGGGGGCGTCCAGCCTGCAGGCTTCCACCCCACAGGGGGGTTGCGCAAGATCGCCCCTGTCAGCACAACCAACAACCCAAAGGCTACCCCAAAGACCGCAAATGTCCCGTAGACGCCGATCCGATCGATGAGCCAAGTGCCTACGGGGGCCACGATAAGCGAGCCCGCTCCAAATCCCAATACGGCCAGGCCCGTGATAAACCCTCGCATGTCGGGGAACCATTTGACGCACGTCGCAATCGGCGTGACGTACGCAAAGCCCACGCCTAACCCGACAAGCACCCCGTAGGTGAGATAGAGCCCTAGCAACGTCTGACCGAGCTGGCTGGCGAGCAAGAACCCCGCGCCAAGGAGCGCTCCACCGGTCATAGCAACACTCCTCGGCCCGACGCGATCCTGCCATCGGCCGGCGACGATCATCCCTACCGCAAAGAAGACGACACAGAGCGTAAACGGTAGCGTCGCCTCTTGGATTGTCCAACGGTGCAGATCCATCAACGGGTTGCGGAAGATGCTCCAAGAGTAGACGTTGCCGAGCCCTAACTGCATTAAGACCGCTGCTATCACGAAGATCCATCGATTGGGCAGGTGCTCTTCTACGGCTATAGTCGTGTTCTTCATAATAGGACTCTCTTTCTAGGTATAGACCCATCCCTCCCCCGCCCCCCTAGGCGACGGGGGAGGGATGGGACAGGAGGAGGTGTCAGTTAGCCTTCGCTTGATTCGTACTGGCTCTTCAACTGCGCGATCACCGAGGGATCAGCGAGCGTTGTCGTGTCGCCGAGCGCACGCCCTTCGGCAATGTCACGCAGGAGCCGGCGCATGATCTTGCCTGAACGCGTCTTAGGGAGCTCCGCCGTAAAGAAGATGTCGTCAGGACGCGCAATCGGACCGATCTTCTTGGCAACGTGCTGCTTCAATTCATCAGCTAAGCTCGATGAGGGCTTATATCCTGCGCGCAGCGTCACGAACGCCGAGACTGCCTGACCTTTGATCTCGTGGCTCTTGCCAATAACTGCCGCCTCGGCGACCGCGGGGTGATCGACTAAGGCGCTCTCGACCTCCATGGTGCTGATTCTGTGCCCAGAGACGTTGAGCACGTCGTCGATGCGCCCGAGCAACCAGAAGTCTCCGTCCTTGTCGATCTTGCAGCCATCGCCGGTCAGATAGACGCCGGGGAACCTGTTCCAGTAGGCTTGCTTGTAGCGTTCGGGGTCGCCGTAGAGCGTGCGGAGCATCCCTGGCCAGGGCTTGGTAATTACCAAGTATCCCGCGCCCTTCCCTGGGGGGATAGGATTGCCCGCTTCATCGAGCACTTGCGCTTCGATCCCTGGGAAGGGTCTGTTAGCGCTACCAGGCTTGAGGGTAGAAATCCCCGGCAAGGGTGTGATCAGAATATGCCCAGTCTCAGTCTGCCACCACGTATCGACAATCGGGCAGCGCTCCTTGCCTATGACTTTATAATACCATATCCACGCCTCAGGGTTGATCGGCTCACCCACAGAGCCAAGCAATCTCAACGACGACAGATCATGCTTGTTGGGGTACTCTTCGCCCCAACGCATAAACGTCCGGATTGCCGTGGGCGCTGTGTAGAAGATATTTACTTTATACTTTTCGACAATCGCCCAGAAGCGATCTCGATCGGGATAATCAGGCACACCTTCAAACATCACGGTCGTTGCGCCATTGGCCAGTGGGCCGTAGACGATATAGCTGTGTCCTGTGACCCAGCCGATATCGGCAGTGCACCAATAGACGTCTTCATCTTTGATGTCGAAGATCCATTTGTGGGTGAGGGCAACGCCGACCATATACCCGCCTGTGGTGTGCACGACGCCCTTAGGCTTGCCAGTCGTCCCTGAGGTGTAGAGAATGAAGAGCATATCTTCGGAATCCATCGGCTCAGGCGGACAGTCTATGGGAGCATCGCGCATCAGCTCGTGCCACCAGAACTCACGACGATAGTAGCCGCCGGTCAAGGGTGTCTTGAGCACATCGCTCCCCAAGATCCGGCGCACGACGATCACATGCTCGACAGACGGGGCGTTCTTAAGAGCTTCGTCAGCGTTTTGTTTCAAGGGGACGATATGGCCGCGGCGCCAGCCACCATCAGCCGTGATGAGCAATTTCGCCTGGGCGTCGTTGATTCGGTCTCGCAGGGCCTCCGCAGAAAATCCTCCAAAGACGACGCTGTGGACTGCGCCGATGCGGGCACAAGCGAGCATGGCGATGGGCAGCTCCGGGATCATGGGCAGATAGATGGCAACGCGATCCCCCTTCTTGATCCCGAGTTTCTTCAAGACATTCGCAAACTTACAAACTTCGCGATGGAGGTCTTGATAGGTCAAGACGCGCTCATCACCGGGCTCGCCCTCCCAGATGATCGCGGCTTTATTGCGACGCCACGTCTTCAGATGGCGATCGATACAGTTATACGAAGCGTTCAGCTTGCCGCCAATGAACCATTTCGCCCAGGGCGGGTCCCATTCTAAGACCTTCTCCCATTTCTTGAACCAGTCAATCTCTTCAGCGGCTTGGGCCCAGAAGGCCTCAGGGTCCTTCGCAGCTCGCTCATAGATCTTTGGGTCATTGATGTTGGCCTTCTTCTTAAACTCCTCTGGCGGTGGAAATGTCCGCTCCTCTTCTAACAACGCAGCAATGGTCTGGGCCGTCTTCTCCATAGCAGCCGATCACCCCATTTCTGAGTTTGCGCCATTATAAAAAAACACAAGGGGGAACGCCATGATACGGCGCAGGGATAGGCATGATCTCGCTCAGGGGTAGAGACGTCATCCAGCAATTTGTCCCTACCCCCTAACGCTCTTCTGAGAACTTCTAGAACAGGCCCTTGACCTTGCCGGTTGTGACGTCGATGTCAATTCGGCGGAACGCCGGATCGGATGATGTCCCTGGCATAAGAGAGATCGTCCCGGTCATCGGACACAAGAACTTCGCCCCAGAATAGATCAGAATGTCCCGTACCGGCAAGATCCAGTCCTTCGGTACCCCCTTGAGTTCGGGATCGTGACTGAGCGACAGATGCGTCTTGACCATCATCGTCTGGTAGTCACGGTACTTAGGATCGGCTTCGATCTTCTTGGCTTTGGCTTCGGCCTCGGGGGTCCAGCTGACGCCGTCGGCCCCGTAGACGACCTTTGCAATCCTCTCGACGCGCTGCCGTAACGGCATCTCCAAGGGGTAGAGGAACTCAAACTGCGACGGCTCTTGCGCCGCATCCATGATCGCGTCCACTAATTCTAACGCTCCCTCACCGCCCTTGAGCCAGTGCTCCGAGACGGCGCAACGCGCTCCAGCAGCTTCGACAGCTTTCTTGACAGCGCGAATCTCGTCTTTCGTATCCGTAGGGAAGACGTTGATGCAGACGACCGGCACGATCCCAGAAGTCTTAATGATCTTGAGATGATGGAGCAAGTTAGGCAGGCCTTGCTCAACGAGCTTGACGTTCTCTTTGTTATACTCTTCGGGAATGGGCCGCCCAGGGACGACCTTCGGGCCGCCCCCGTGCATCTTTAACGCTCTGATTGTCGCGACTAAGACCGAGACGTGGGGCTTTAACCCACTCAGCCGACACTTCACGTTCCAGAATTTTTCAAAGCCAATATCGGCTCCAAAGCCCGACTCCGTCACGTGATAGTCAAAGAGCTTCAGCCCAAGCCGATCCCCAATAATAGATGACTGCCCCACGGCGATATTCGCAAACGGCCCGGCGTGCACCAAGACGGGCTGATACTCAATCGTGCAGCAGAGCGTTGGGTTAATAGTATTGCGCATCCAGGCGGCCATCGCCCCATCGACTTCTAGGTCTTTGGTCGTGACAGGGTTGCCCTTCTTGTCGAATGCTACTGTTATTTGCCCGATGCGCTGACGCAGATCGGCCAAGTCTGTAGCGATAGAGAGAATAGCCATGAGCTCAGAACTGACGGCGATGTCGAAGCGCGATTCCATCAGGTAGCCGTCCATGCGCCCGCCCAGCCCAATCACAATATGTCTTAACGCTTGGGCACAGAAGTCTATGACCCAGCCCATCTGGACGTTGGTCGGGTCGATATCTAATCGTCTCAGCCCGATCTTCTTGAGCTGCTCGTCGTCATAGTTGCGCTCATGCTGCAAGCGCGCGGTGAGGGCAACCATTGCCAAGTTATGGGCATTGACAATCGCGTCGATGTCGCCGGTGAGCCCCAAGGAGAATTCAGTCATAGGAATGAGCAAGGCGTTGCCACCACCAGCAGCTGTGCCCTTAATATTCATAGACGGCCCACCGGAAGGCTGGCGAATACAGCCGCCCACGTTGGCGCCGCGCTTGCCTAGCCCTTCAATAATTCCCAACGTCGTTGTCGTCTTGCCCTCCCCTAAGGGGGTCGGGGTGATCGCCGTGACTTCGATATATTTGCCGTTGGGCTTGTCTTTCAGTCTTTGGATGATCTTAGCGAAGTCGAGCTTGCAGACTCGCCCGTAGGGGATAACTTCGTCCTTCTTGAGTCCTAAGCGATCACGCCACTCATCGGGAGTGGGCATCTTCTCTTCAGCCAGCTCTGCAATCTGCCAGTCCTTAAGCTTTGTGGGATCGTACGCCATAAGCATCGCCTCCTTGTTAGGTTTTCAATCCCGCCTTCTGCACGATCTCTGGAACGGCTTCCTCCCATTCAATCGCCATGATGTGCACGCCGGAGATCCCGGGGATCTCTTTGAGTTGCTGGATTATCTCGACGCAGATCGTGATCCCTTCCTTGCGCCACGCTTCGGCTCGGGCTTTCTTGTCTTCGATCCCCTTGCCTGCGGCCTCCATGCGCGCCACGATCTCATTGGGAACATCTAAGCCAGAGACGTTGTCGCGCATATACTTAGCAGCTCCAGGCGTCTTGATCGGGCTGACTCCTGCTATGATATACACTTTGTCCAGCAGTCCCAAATCGCCTACACGGGCGATAAACTCCCGAAATCTGGGGATATTATAAACGATCTGGGTCTGGATGAACTGCGCCCCGGCTTCGATCTTCTTCTTTAAACGCAATGCGCGAAACTCGTAGGGCGGCGCAAACGGGTTCTCCACAGCCCCAATAAACATTGCGGGGCGCTCACCGGTCAACTCATCACCGGACAAGAAGCGTCCTTCATCGCGCATCTTCCTCACCGTCTCTATTAAGTGTACCGAATCGAGATCGAAGACGCCTTTTGCTTGGGGATGATTGCCAAACGACTGATGGTCTCCCGTTAGACAGAGCACGTTGCGAATCCCTAGAGCATAAGCGCCGAGAATATCGCTCTGCAGCGCAATTCTATTTCGGTCACGACAAGTAATCTGGAAGACTGGCTCCAGACCCAACGATTTCAAAATCGCGCACGCTGCTAAACTGCTCATGCGTGTCACAGCCGTTTGATTGTCCGTGACGTTCGCAGCGTCGACCCAGTCTTTTAGGAGCTTTGCTTTCTCTTCGATGATCCTTCTGTCGGCGCTCTTGGGCGGGCCGCACTCGGCGGTCACGACAAACTTCTTCGATGCTAGAGCGCGCTGGAGATTGCTCTCCATCGCTCATCCCTCCAGCAGCATATCTTCTCGGATGCGCTTTCGCGGTCCTCCATGACGATCCGAAGACCAATCTTTTGCTCCAAAGATATTCTCTAAGTTCTGGCGCTGATTGAGCTTGCCCAAGCGCTCGTAGATCATCACCCAGGCGCAGGGGCGCGAGCCGTTCTGCGCGACTTCGCAGGTGCCATCGGCACGCACGCCCCCGCAGGGGCCATTTAGTAAATTCTTGGCACACCGAGCGATGGGGCAAATCCCCCCGGTCAGGTGCAGAATACAGTTCCCGCAGCCAGCACAGACTTCGGCCCAGACCCCCTGCCGCTCGACCTCGCCGAAGAATTTTGTATTCAGCGCGGGCAAGATCGGGACATCAAAGCGCTCCGAGAGCTTATTGACCCCGACCCCGCAAGCGAGCGAGAGCACCGCTTCTTGCTGCTCGATCGTCTTTGCCCAGGGTTCGTTAAATTCGTCATCGCACTGGCGTTTCACTGCGCCCTCGACGATCTCGATAGGGCGGCCTTGGTGCTTGCGCGCCAGCCGCACCGCTGCTGCTAAGAGCCCGACTTCTTTTTCGCCCCCGGCCATGCAGACCGCTACGCACGTCTGACACCCCAAAAAGAGCACTTTACGATAGGGCTCTAGCATCTGTAGGATCTCTTCTATCGGCTTTTGGTCAGCGACGATCATATCTGACCTCCTGATTCCCCTCACCCCTTTCCCTCAGGGAGAGGAGTGAGGACAGACGAAGAGAGACTCTTGATGCGCTCCGTCATCTCGCGCGCGATCTGAGCAAATCTGTCCCCTTGAGCTGAACTGAGATTGAAAAACTCCAAGCGCTCCGGGGCAATGCCGATTCTGGCAAGCAAGCCCTTCACGGCGAGCACGCGCTTCTTAGCTCGCAAATTCCCAGAGATGAAATGACAGCCCCCCTCAAGACACCCTGCGACTATGACGCCATCGGCCCCAGCTTCAAACGCTTTCAGTATATAGAGCGTATCGAGCTTTCCCGTACAAGGCAGACGAATAATATGCACATTGGGGGGATACTTTAATCGTAAGACCCCAGCTAAATCTGCGGCCGCAAATGCACAATAGTGACAGCAGAACGCCACGATCTTCGGCTCACTATTAGTCATACAGCGCTCATCCTCTCAGGGTGAAACAGCTCTTCAAGCATTCTGAGCTCTTGGATATCTTCAAACTGTCCCAGCTGAATAGCTTTTGCTGGGCAGTCTGCGGCGCAGATCCCACACCCTTGGCACTTGACAGCTTCGATCTCTGCCAGCCCTTGCTCGTTAATGAAGACTGCGCCAAACGGGCATTCTCGCAAGCACGTCAGACACGCTGTGCACTTCTCTTGGTCTACTGACGCGACGATACCGCCGGCCTCAAGCTGCCCCTTGGAGAGAATGATCGCTGCCCGCCCCGCGGCTGCCTGGGCCTTGGCGATCAGCTCAGGGATCGTTCCTGGCGCGTGCGAGCCGCCGCAGAGAAAGATCCCATGCGATGTGCAATCTACAGGACGTAGCTTGATATGCGCTTCGACGAAGAAGCCCTGCGCATCAAGGGGGACTTTCAAAAGACGACTCAGCTCTTCGTTGTACGGGTCGGGCACGACGCCGGTGCTCAGCACCACAAGATCGGGCTTGATCAAGACTTCTTGGCGCAGGCGCGTGTCCCGCACTGTGACTACAATCTGCTCGTTCTCTTTCCGGACGACGGGCAGTGACTGCTCGTCATGGTGAATGAAGATGACGCCGCTATCGCGCGCCCGACGATAGAGATCTTCTAAGAAGCTGTACGAGATCATCTCGCGATAGAGCACATAGATTTGACGGTTTGGGTCTTGCTGAAGAAGCGCGAGTGCATTCTTTATGGCTTCAGCGCAGCAGATACGTGAGCAATACGGACGCTTCTCGTTGCGCTCCACACATTGAATCATTACGATGGTTTTGGCCCTCACCCTTGGCCCCTCTGTGAGGGCCCTCCCTAGCTCGCGCTGCGTCAGCACGCGCGCGTCTGCGCCATAGAGATATTCGTTCGGCTTATGTTCATACGCTTCTGTCGCCACTATCACGACGCCGTGCTGGATGCGCTCCTCCCCCTGAGGACCGCGCAGTACTGACGAGAAATTCCCAACAAATCCAGAAATCTCTTTCACCGTCGTATTCGTGTGCACGCGGATCTGCGGGTGCGTGCGCACGGTCCTGAGTAACTTCGCTCGAAGACCCTGGACGTCTTCGCCCTCTGGGATGCAAACGAGCTCCTGCAGATCACGCCAAAGCTCTGATGATTTTTCAACGAGATGCGTCTCGAAGCCGCTGTCGGCCAGCGTCAGTGCTGCAACCATTCCCGACAGCCCGCCCCCAAGCACCAGCGCCGCTGGAGCTACTCTCACCGACTGCACGGAGAGCGGCTTCAGCTCGCGCGCTTTCGCAACGCCCATGCGGACTAAACTCTTGGCTTTCTCTGTTGCTCGCTCCGGCTGATCCGAATGGACCCACGAACATTGCTCCCGAATGTTGACCATCTCAAAGAGAAACTTATTCAGCCCAGCTTCACGAATCGTATCTTGAAAGAGCGCTGCTAAGTTTCGCGGAGTGCACGAAGCAACGACGACCCGATTGAGCTTCTTCTCACGAATAACGTCCTTCATGTGCTTGAGGTTGTCCTGGCTGCATGTGTAGAGCACGTTCTCAGCGTGGACGACGCCGGGAAGCGTCTTGGCATACTCGGCTACAGCTTTGACGTCCACGACCCCGGCGATGTTGCTCCCGCAATGGCAGACGAAGACGCCAATTCTGGGCGAGCCGTCAGGCACAAGCTCTTCGGGATACTGCTTGGCTTGGGTGCGTGTGCCCCGAGCTGGCGCTAAGAGTGCTGCAACAGCAGCGGCGGCCGCGCTCGCTTGAATCACAGTTTCGGGGATATCTTTCGGACCAGTAAATGCCCCCGTGACAAAGACCCCTTCCCGCGTGCTCATGACGGGGCTGAACACGCTCGTCTGAGCGAAGCTGTGCTGATTGAGTTCTATGCTGAGCTTCCGCGCGAGCTCTTGGCCCTTGGTGCTCGGACGCATCCCCACGGCAAGCACGACGAGATCAAACTCTTCTTCGCGCACAGAACCCGAATCGTCCCGATAACGAATGAGCAGATTCTTCGTCTCCGGGATCTCTATAATCTGCGAGATCATCGAACGGACGTAGCGCACGCCATGCTCTTCGCGAGCGCGCTTGACTAAGCTCTCAAAGCCCTTGCCATACGCCCTCAAATCAATATAGAAGATCGTCGGCTCGATAGCGTGATCATGCTCTTTAGCGACAATGGCTTCTTTGGTCGCGTACATACAGCACACAGCTGAACAGTAACTCTGATGGCGCAGGTCGCGCGAGCCGACACAATGGATGAACGCGACTTTCTTCGGGGCTTTGCCGTCAGAGGGCCGCAGAACCTTTCCCATCGTCGGGCCTGAAGCACTAAGCAAGCGTTCAAACTGCGGCGCCGTCAGCACATTGGCGTAGCGCCCAAAGCCATACTCTCCGACCAGGCGGGCATCATACGGCTCAAACCCCGGCGCCAAGATCACCGCGCCGACATCGAGCGAAAAGAGTCTTTCAGTCTGGGTGAAGTCGAGCGCCCCGCGCTCACATGCCTGCAGACAGTTCTGCGGACAACGCCCGGATTTAAAGAAAATACACGTCTGCGGATCCACGACGGCTGCCAGGGGCACAGCTTGGGGAAACGGAATATAGATGGGCTTGCGCTTCCCCAGCCCCACATCGAACTCGCTGGGAAACTTCGCGTCCTGGTAGACGCACGAGGCGATGCACCGCCCGCACGCGATGCATCGCGTGATATCTACGTAGCGTGGGCGTTGCCGAAGAGTTATCCGAAAATTCCCCGGCTGCCCCTCGAGCGCTTCGACGGAAGCGAGCGTGATAATCTGGACGTTAGGGTGGCGCCCGACCTCGACGAGCTTGGGCGAGAGCATACACATGGCGCAGTCGTTCGTTGGAAAAGTCTTGTCTAATTGGGCCATGCGCCCGCCGATGGCCGGCCCCTCTTCGATCAGATAGACATAAAACCCGGAGTCAGCCAGGTCGAGGGTCGCTTGGATGCCTCCGATCCCGCCCCCAACAACGGCAACGGCGCCATGCTTGAGCTCGCTCATAGTGCTCCCTCAGCCGTCTGTGCTCGACATGTGATCTTCTCCGTGCTAATCAGGTGCGAATTCAGCATCAGGTCCTTCTCACTCCCCCCCAAGGCTAAACCCACTAGCTGTGTGATGAAGAGCACTGGAATCTTCGGCTTTTGACCGTCTTGGCGAGAGAGTGTCCACTGGGCCCAATCGAGATTGTATTGACAGAACGGACACGACGTGACAATCACATCGGCGCCGCAGCGCCGCGCCATCTCTAAAATTTGTGAGCACATCTTCAGAGCAAGCTCTTCATGAATCACTGAAAAGCTTGCCCCGCAACACGATGTCTTGGCCGGCCAATCGAGCGCTGTCGCTCCGGTGGCCGAGACAAGCCGCTCCATCATTGTCGGGTGCTCGCGGTCGTCGAAGCCCTTCACTCTTGGAATGCGTGTGGCTAGGCACCCGTAGTAGCACGCAATCTTTAAGCCCTCTAAAGCTCTAGTCTTCTCTTTTTGGATGCGCGGCACGTGCCCACTGAGCACTTCGAGAATATTTTTAATCTGCACATGTCCCTCAAGAGATTGTCCAAGCACCCTTGTGACGCGCCCGCGGATCTGCAGGTTCTCTAGAGCTTTCTGAGCGATCTTCAGGCGGCTATAGCACGCCGAGCACGCCACGATGAGCTCGTCCCCGAGCTCCTGAGCGAGGGCTAAGTTTCGCGCTGGAAGCGCATAAGCTAAGTCTCTGCTCAGAGCATGCGCGGAGGTGGCGCCGCAACACGTCCAGCCAGGAAGCTCTTCCATCTCGATCCCTAAGCGCTTCCAAACCCAATCTATGGAGCGCTTGTAAGGCTTCGCGGAGGAGCTCAACGTGCAGCCGGGATAAAAGCGCATTACTGACTCCTCCCCCCTTTCCTACCCTCAACCTTTCTCCCCTCGGAGGGAGAGGAGACGAAAGGGGCAAAGATTTCATGGAGGCTTATAACTCGTCTCGGCCAGAGCTCCAAACGCCCCTTGCGTAAAAGCTCCCAGCCCAGCGCCAATCTTGAGAATGGCTTTCTCCGCTTCAGATTATATCGGGCCATCAGCTCCAGCTCGCTCACCCGTCCGCTTCGCCGCACACAGTCCAAAAAGAGCTCGTGGAAGTCCCGGGCTTGGGGAAGCGCTGGCGGGAAGCCCTCGCGCAGCGAGAGCTCACGCAGCGTGTCCATCACATGCGTGATATCAATATCATTCGGGCAGCGCACCGAGCACGTATAGCACGAGACACAGAACCAGAACGCATTGCTGGAGAGAACGGTCTCTTTCGCCCCAAGCTGAATGAGTCGAAAGAGCTCATTGGGCGCGTGCTGCATATACGGGACCATAGGGCAACCGGTGGCGCACCGATCGCATTGGTAGCAGCGTCGCACGGGCTCGCTGCTATGCGCTTCAACCTGCTTCAAAAACTCTAGAGACCGCGCTAAGGGAGCTTCCATATCTATATAGATGATTGTAGATTTGTAGCTCAGTGTAGGCTATGAGAGGGATCATAGAGAAATTTGATCTCAATCAAAAATCGGAGAAGCGCCGGACTGTCTGCTCCGAAGGAGGGCGCGTCAGGAGCGAGACAACCACTAAGAGCGCAACCGCAAGCACCATCAACGGCACGACCGGAAGAAATCCAAACGTGCTCCACGACAGATACGGAGTAAAGTAATAGAGAGGTAGGAGCAGATTGGGTATGACCAAAGACGCTAATACCCCCCAAGCCGTGCTGCGCTTCCAATAGAACGCCGCGAGCATCGCTGGAACTGTCAAAGAGTACCCTGTGAAAGCGAACTTCGCGATATCATAGATTGTTCCAGGGCGGAAGAGCGCCCCAAGCAACGCTAAGAACGCGATCACTACGATAAAGAGCCGCCCAAGCACGACCTCACGCCTTTTCTCTTGAACATAGTGGGGGAGTAGCCGTCCCAAGAGATCGCGGGTGAGCATCGTGCTCAAAGTCAGCATCATTGCGTCAAGAGTCGACATAATCGCCGCCCAGATCGCAGCTAGTCCCAGCCCCAGCATCACCGGCGGGAGAAACCGCGCGATCATCATGGGTAATATAGCATCGGCGCTTCGCGCATCCAGCCCCGGAATGACGACGCTTCCCCACAGCCCAATGTAGATGACCGGGGGCCAAGTCAGCAGAAAGAGCAAGGGATAGACAACCGCCAGAGCTTTGAGAGTGCGCTCGCTCTTGCCCGTCAGCAACCGCATAAAGACATGGGGAAAAGCGATGACAGCCAGTGGCGCAATGAAGAGAAAGCTGAACCAATCCTTGGGATCGAAGTTTCCCGTTCTCTGGAGCAGTTCTGGACGCTCAGCGTAGACTCTCTGTGTAATCGTGGCAAAGCCCCCTAAAGCGTTGGCGATCAGCACGAACGCAACTACCCCAACGATCATAAACATCAATCCCTGAAAGACGCTCGTCCAAGCCGTGCCGCGCATCCCTCCGAAGACCGTATAGAGCATCGTGATGAGCAAGACACCTGCTGCTCCCCACAGATAGGGAATCTTGGCGAGCGACTCGAGGGCAAGCCCCGCCCCAATGACCGAAGTGACAATATACGGGACAGTATAAAATACTAAGAGCACGAAGAGCACGAGGGCTACAGCGGAGCTCTCATAGCGCGCTCCCAGAAGCTCCGGTGGCGTCATATAGCCGTATCTTTTGCCGACGAGCCAGGCACGATACCCTATCAGATAGAACATCGCTGGGATGACTAAAGCCGACGCAAACGCGATGTACCCGTAGGTGCCGATCCCTTGGCGATAGGCGTTCCCCGGCGTGCCCAACATATAGAACGCTGTCATATTGGTCGCGTAGACGGTGAGAATGAGCACGATAGGGCCGAAGGCCCGCCCAGCCATGAAAAAATCTTCCGGCGTAGGAAGTGTCTTCTTATAACTCCACCAACCGATAATTAGGAGAACGAAAAGATATATCCCAGCAACGGCGAGAACATCTGTCGTGATCTCAGTCATACCGTGTCCCTATGGTAAGCAGACCTATCCATTGGGCACATCAGGCCACGGGTGATTCCCCGGATTGCCCATACCGTTCTGGTTGACCGTCGTGTTGTTCTGTTCAATCACCGTATCAAACCCACACTTCTCCAGGGCAGCTGTCATGCCCCAGTCGGCGTTGCTTATAATTCGAGACTCGGTGACCATCACCTGGGATTTCTCCTCAACGGTGATGCCAGTACAGAGATAGTCTTTCTCTAGGCACTTTTCGTTAATGCCGTTGCCTGCAATGACGCTGGGGCGCACCTCCCCTGCAGCGAAGCCCAGCACCTTGAGCCCATTAAGTCTATTGTCGGAGACAGTCGAGTTGCTTAGATTCACGCTTGAGGATTCGCTAGCCACAAGGCCATATCTATTGCCAGAGACGGTAGAGCTGGCTAGGCTCACTTTGGCAGAGCCCCGCACGTCGAGGCCACCCCCTGCTTCCAGGGCCTTGGCCAAGGTCAGCTTCTCGAGGGTCACGATAATCTCTCGCGCTCTCAATCTTCACCGCGGGGTTGTCTCTCCTCATGCCTTGGATCTGCACATCTTCGTGCTTCCTGCCTGTGCCCTGCAAGGTCAAGCTCTTGTGATCCTAATATTCTCGCTCCACGTCCCTGCCGCTAGACAAATGACTGTGCCTTCTAGGACTGCATCAACTGCTTTTTGCTGGACTGTGACGGTGCAGTCCGGCTGGCCCTGCGCTGCTCTCTCACTCTCACCCTCATCCCCAGCCCTCTCCCCTTGGCCAGACCCAGACGACAAGCCAGATCATACAGAAAGCTACTAAAAGCGTGAGCAGTCCATGATACCAGATATGATAAGGGATCCAGCCAAAGAGCATCGGCTCGATCCGCCCCCAGCCCCATAAATCGAGATGGAGCACGACGAAGATCACGAGCATCAAGACAAAGATGCATTCTTTAGCTCGCAGGCTCATAGAAGAGCAGTCTATCATGCGAGGCGTGAGAGGGTCAAGCTCTCACCGTGCGCTTGGCGGACTCGACCGTGTTTTTCAAGAGCATGGCGATCGTCATGGGGCCGACGCCGCCAGGCACTGGGGTAATAAACCCTGCGACTTCTTTAGCAGCTTCAAAGTCCACGTCACCCACTAACTGTTTCTCGCCCACGCGGTTGACTCCAACGTCGATGACGACCGCGCCGGGTTTTATCATATCTGCTGTGATAAGCTTAGGTCGACCCGCGGCGACAACCAAGATATCTGCTTGGCGACAGATCTCTTTGAGATTCTTCGTGCGCGAGTGCGCTATTGTCACTGTTGCTTGCTTGGCGAGTAAGAGCATCGCTACGGGCTTTCCGACGATGACGCTGCGCCCGACGACAACAGCGTTCTTGCCCTCTATTTGCGTCCCTGTTGATTCAATAAGCTTAATACACCCCGCAGGCGTGCACGGCACAAACGTGGGCAGCTCTTTCCAGAACTTGGCCGACAGAAGCTTTCCCAAATTTATGGGATGAAAGCCGTCAACGTCCTTGTCGGGGCTCACTTCCTGAAGCACAGCGTGCTGATCGAGATGCTCAGGCAAGGGCAACTGCACCAAGATCCCATGGATGCGTTTATCTGCGTTCAGGCTGCGAATGAGCTCGATCAGCTGTTCTTGTGGGGTATCTGTGGGTAGATGGATCTTCTGCGAATAGATTCCCGTCTCTTCGCAGGCTTTCGCCTTCATATTGACGTAGACTTTGGAAGCAGGATTCTCCCCGACTAAGACAGCGGCCAAGCCCGGTGTGATACCGTATTGTTGCTGGAGCTGGACGACCTCCTTCTTCAGCTCGTCCCGGATCTGCTGCGCGACTTGCTTGCCATCGATAATTACGGCCATAGCCCACCTCGCCAGTGCTCTAATCTCTTTTTATAATCATAAGGGAGTTTGTCACCAAAAACCATGATACACAGCAGCTGCGAATATGATAGCCGACATAGCCCGCTCTATGCCGCTCGCCGATACTGCACATTACGCAGATCGGCTCGTTGCCGTTTCGTAATATAGATCGAGCTGTCGCGTACAGCCTCCAGCACGATATCCCGTTTCTCCCAGAGTTGACGGCCCTCGGCGACGCTATGTTGAACTACATCAAAAATCCAGGTCATCTAAGCTGCTTAGAAAAGTTCAAGAAGTACAAGTTCGAGACCGTGAAGATCCAATGCATCGGTCCAGCCACGCTCATCGCTGCAGGGTACAAAGAGGGTGACGCGCTGCTCAGAATCTATACTCACATCGAGAGCATCATAAAAGACCTACGCGCGCATGAGATCATTCTATTCCTAGACGAGCCGTCATTGGGCTATGTGGGTTTTGAGTATGAGCGCTTGTGGGCTCCGATCTTTGAGAGTTTTTCAGTAATCAGGGGCGTGCACGTCTGCGGCAACATGCAATGGGATAGACTTTTCGACGCCGATATTGAGATTATTAGCTTTGACGCTTCCAAGTACGACATCACCAAATACTATAAAGACCGCAAGGACAAGCGCATTGCGTGGGGGATTCAGAGAGCCGAAGATATTAAAGATTTTCAGCCAGGCGATTTGATCACACCACCTTGCGGCTTGGGCACCAAGCTCTTCACGGAAGCCGACGCCTATGCTAAACTCGCCCAACTGCGCGAGATTGCTGAAAGATACAGAGCAGCTCCTTAGACGCGCTCGATGCGCACCGCACACGCTTTCACTTCGGCTGTCCCGCAGATGGGATCGAGCGCATCGTTGGTGATGAGATTCGTCGGCTCGTCTTTGTGATGAAACGGCATAAAGACGACGCCTTCCGCGATCTCGCGGATCTTCACACGCGCCCTGACTGCACCGCGACGACTGACGACGCGCACCAGTTCACCTTCAGCAATGCCGAGCCTTTCCGCGTCTTTTTGAGAGATCTCGACAAAATTCTCCGGCACCAACTGCACCAGCCCAGATACCTGGCCTGTCATGCTCGCGCAGTTGTAGTGCTGCAAGACACGGCCTGTCGTTAGCAAGAACGGATACTCTTGGTCGGGGACTTCTTCAGGGGGTTCTTGCTCGATTCCCACTAATTTGCCCAAGCCGCGCGTGAACTTGTCCTTGTGCAAGAATCTCGTGCCCGGATGGTCTTCTGTCGGGCAGGGCCATTGCAAGCCGTTATGTTCGTCGATTCGTTTATACGTGATCCCGCCGTAGATGGGGATGAGCCTGCGCAGCTCTTCAAAGACTTCTTCAGCAGAGCGATAGTTCATGGGGTAGCCCATTCTGTTTGAGATCTCGCAGACGATTTGCCAGTCGGGCTTGCACTCCCCCGGAGGGGGCACGGCCTTGCGAACCCGTTGGACACGACGCTCTGTGTCCGTAAACGTTCCGTCTATCTCGGCGAAGCCCGCTGCCGGCAGCACGACGTGCGCCAGCTCCGCTGTCGGCGTCATAAAGAGTTCTTGAACGACGAGAAACTCTAGGCTCTGTAACGCTTTGCGCACTTTGCCGATATTGGCTTCAGTGAGCGCCACGTCCTCGCCGATGATATAGAGCCCGCGCAGATTCCCCTTCAGAATATCGTCCCACATGCGCGAGCAGAAGATCAACGGATAATGTCCGGGGGTCTTGGGAAGCGGCACGCCCCAGGCGTCTTCAAATTTCTTGACGTGCTCGGGGTTGTCCCAGCGCTGATAGCCCGGCAGAAATTCAGGCAACGCGCCCATATCGCACGCGCCCTGGACGTTGTTCTGCCCGCGCAAGGGGTTGACGCCTGAGCTGGGCTGCCCCACAAAGCCCGTGATCAACGCGAGATTGGCAATGCTCTGCACCGAGACGACCCCCGTGCGATGCTCCGTCACACCCAGACAGTAGACGATCATCCCCGGCTGGCCGCGCGCGTAAAGTTCAGCAGCAGCTTTGATCTTCTCCGCCGGCACGCCCGTGATCTTCTCAGCGTATTCGGGCGTGTATTTTTGCACGACGGCCCAGAACTCATCAAAGCCCTCGGTGCGCTCTTTGATGAATTTTTCATTGTGCAGGCCTGACACAACGATGTGATGCGCCATCGCGTTCGCTAGAGCAATATCTGTGCCAGGGCGCAGGGGCAGGTGAATATGGGCGATCTTGGCGAGCTCGATCTCGCGCGGATCGGCGACAATGAGTTTAGCGCCACGGCGCACCGCTCTTCGGATACGGCTGCCAATCGTCGGATGCGCTTCAGTAGTGTTGGAGCCGATCAAGAGAATTGTGTGAGCGTCTTCGATCTCGGAGATGGAATTGGTCATCGCGCCGCTGCCGAAGGAGCGCATCAGCCCGTGGACGCTGGGCGCATGGCAGATGCGAGCGCAGCAGTCTACTTTGTTGGTACCCAAGACGGCGCGCGCTAGTTTTTGTGCGAGATAGTTCGCCTCGTTGGTGATGCGCGCCGAGGCAATGACGCCCAACGCTTCGCCCCCGTAGCGCTGCTTGATCTCCTTGAATTTCTGAGCGATAAGATCTAATGCCTCGTCCCAACTTACCTCGACGAATCTCCCATCTTTCTTTAGTAACGGCTTCTTAAGTCTGTTGGGGGAGTGCACGGCTTCGGGGATGCCAAAGCGCCCCTTGACGCAGAGCCGCCCGTTGTTGACGGGACTTTCTCGGTCGCCCTCGACGCTAACGATGCGATCACCGCGAACGCCTAGATAGATCGTGCAGCCGACGCCACAGTAGGGACAGACGGACTTCACGTACCGAGAAGCTTTTTGAGAGTTCTTGGGCACAAGTGCTCCCGTAGGACACCGGCTGACGCATTCACCGCAATATTCACAGTTTGAGTCTATCCAGAGACCACCGCCTGATGGGACGACGCGCGTCTCGATCCCGCGCCAAGCAAAATCAATCGCGTGCGCGCCCTGAAGCTCAGCACATGCCCGAACACAAATGCCGCAGAGAATGCATTTATTGGGGTCGAAGTCGAAGAACGGATTGCTTCTGTCTACAGGTCTTTTCGGCTCGCGCAGGAGCCCAGGACGACAGTCTATCCCCAAATAGCTTGAGACTTCTTGCAACCGACAATGACCGTTCTTGCGACACGACAGACAGTCGCCCGCGTGATCGGCCAAGATTAATTCGAGAGTATCGCGTCGGACGGCGTGCAGCTGCGGCGACTCTGTGCGCACGATCATACCATCCTGGGCAGGTAGTGTGCACGCTGTGGGCAACCCACGCATCCCCTCGACCTCGACAATACAAAGCCGACAGCCCCCATACGGCTCCAAGTCGGGATCATAACAGAGCGTGGGCAGATAGATCCCCGCTTCGCGACACGCTTCGAGCACCGTCCGCCCGGCTCTGGTCTTGACCGTGACTCCGTCAATCGTCAGGGTGATCGTCTCGACCCGTTCAAGCGTTGCTACGGAGTTCATATTCATCGCTCCTCCAAATCACACATCAAGCAGCGTCGCGCTTCAGAAATCGCTTCTTCGGCAGTGTAGCCAAGCTCGACTTCACGAAAGCCCCCTAAGCGCTCTTGTACTTTAAGGGTCCGAATGGGCACGCGAGGGCGCTCGCCCTCTTCGAGCTCAAAGGGCACGTCTTCTTTAGGATCGAGGAGCGTCTCGGAGATATCTCCATCACCGCCGAGATATTTGTCTATAGAGCTAGCAGCTCGCCGCCCAGCGGCAATCGCTTCGATCACCGACGCCGGCCCGGTCACGACGTCACCCCCAGCGAAGACCCCAGGACGCTCCGTCATCAGCGTATCGGGATCGACGATCAGCGTGTTCCATTTTGTCTGTCTTAGCCCAAAACCCTCAGGGATCTCTGGGACTTCGCCAATCGCTGAGATGACCCGGTCTACATAAATACTGAACTCGCTGCCAGGGATGGATTCGGGTTGGCGCCGCCCACTGGAGTCTACGGGGCCGAGCCTCATGCGCACGCAATCCAATCGAATAGAGCCGTTCTCTTTGGTCATCCTGACGGGAGCTGTGAGAAACTCGATCTGGACGCCCTCGGCGAGCGCCTCGCGCACTTCTTCGGGGCTGGCGGGCATCTCTGCAGAGCTTCTTCTGTAAATAATGCGCACCTCTTTGGCGCCTAATCGTCGCGCTATCCGCGAAGCGTCTAAGACCTCTTGGTCGGCGTCGGATGCCGGCACTGTCGTCTTGGCTCCCAAGCGCAATGCCGTGCGCGCTGCGTCTATCGCGGCATTGCCGCCACCAATAACAGCGACGCGCTCGCCCAGCTCCACACGATAGCCCAGCTTCACTCTTCTCAGAAAATCAATACAATCGAGCACGCCGACTTCATCTTCCCCAGGGATGCCCAGCTTCATTCCGCGATGAGCTCCTAACGCGAGAAAGACCGCGTCAAAGCCCGTTAACTGCTCTAACGACTCGATCTTTGTCCCTGGGATGATCTCGACCCCCAACGCTTCGATCTCGGCGATCTCAGCGTCCAAAATATCATGGGGCAGACGATATTCAGGGATGCCGTAGCGCATCATGCCCCCGGGCTTTTCAAACGCCTCAAAGACGGTAACAGCATGGCCCTTGCGCGCAAGATAGTACGCCGCGGTCAAGCCCGCTGGGCCGCTGCCCACAATCGCGACGCGCTTGCCTGTCGGGGGACAGCGCTTCACGTTCAGCTTCCAGCGGCCGTCGTCGCGCTCGGCCGCCGCGCGCTTGAGCGCTCTTATAGCAATCGCTTCGTCCACGAGGGCACGGCGACACTTCGCTTCGCATGGATGGAAACAAACTAACCCACAGACCCAGGGGAAGGGGATCTTCTCGCGGATGACCGCATTAGCCTCAGCGAAGCGTCCCGCCGCGATCAGCCTGATATAGCGCGGCACGTCAATCTCCGCGGGACACGTATGACTGCACGGGGCTTTCACTAAGCCCTTGCAGACAGCTGCACGGCAATGCTTGCGCTTGATGTGCTCTTCGTACTCCTCACGAAAGTAACGCAACGTGGTCAAGACGGGATTGGGAGCTGTTTGACCTAACCCACAAAGCGAGCCGGCTTTCACAGATTGCGCAAGGCGCTCCAAGCGAGCCAAGTCCTCCATCTGCCCCTGCCCTTGCGTGATTTTTTCTAAAATATCGAGCATCTGCTTGGTGCCCAGTCTACAGGGTGCGCACTTGCCACACGACTCCTTCTGAGTGAAGTCCAAAAAGTAGCGAGCGATGTCTACAATACACGTGTCTTCGTCCATGACGACCATGCCCCCAGAGCCCATCATCGAGCCGAGCGCCGTGAGCGAATCGAAATCTACAGGGGTGTTCATGAGATGAACGGGGATGCAGCCTCCGGAAGGCCCGCCCGTCTGTACCGCTTTCAAGCGCTTCCCTCCGGGGACACCTCCGCCGATCTCATAGATAATCTGGGCGAGCGTCATGCCCATGGGGACTTCGACAAGCCCGCAGTTGTTGACCTTCCCCGTGAGGGAGAAGATCGCTGTGCCTTTGCTCTTCTCCGTGCCGATCTGAGCGTACCACTCGGCACCGTTTTTGATAATATGTGGGACGCTGGCGTAGGTCTTGACGTTGTTAATAACCGTGGGCTTACCCCACAAACCAGACTCTACAGGATAGGGCGGCCTGGGCCTGGGCATCCCGCGTCGGCCCTCAATGGACGCGATCAACGCCGTCTCCTCCCCGCAGACAAAAGCCCCGGCCCCTTCAAAGATTTCTATATCAAAATCGAAGCCGCTGCCCAAAATATTCTTGCCGAGCAAGCCACGCTCACGAGCCTGAGCAATGGCCACACGGAGACGTTTCACTGCCAAGGGGTACTCGGCGCGCACATAGATAAACCCTCTCTGGGCGCCCACGGCATACGCAGCGATCACCATCCCCTCGAGCACGGCGTGCGGGTCGGCTTCTAAGATCGAGCGATCCATGAACGCCCCAGGATCACCTTCGTCGGCATTGCAGATGAGATATTTCTCACTGCCGGGCGCTGTGCGACAGAGTTCCCACTTGACCCCCGTGGGAAAGCCTGCGCCGCCGCGCCCGCGCAAGCCAGAGCGCTTCACTTCAGCGCAGATCTGCTCCGGCGTCATCTCTAAGAGCGCTCGACGTGCTGCTTGATAGCCTCCGCGAGCGAGATAGTCTTCGATCGCTTCGGGGTCTATATGCCCGCAGTTGCGCAAGATTATCCGCGTCTGCTTTTTGTAGAAGGGGATCTCGCGATAGTAGGGTATTGGCTGGCCTGTCTGAGGGTCGCGATAGAAGAGCCGTTCTACAACGCGGCCTTCTCGCAAGGCCGTAGCGATCTCCGGGGCGTCCTCAGGCTGCACGCCGGAGTAGAAGAGGCCCTCCGGCTCACAGATCACGATTGGGCCGCGTTGACAGAAGCCGTGACAACCCGTGCGCTTCAGCTGCACCCCAAGGCCTTGACGATTGATCTCGTGAGCGATTGCTGCGTAGAGCCGATCCGATCCCGCAGAAAGACAGCCCGTCCCTTGACAGACATGCACGCGGTGTTCGGCCTTCATGAGGGCCTCCTTGTGTCAAAGAGTTCGGCAGCTTTCTGTGGCGTTAATCGTCCGTACACCCGACCGTTGAGGATTAAACAAGGAGCCAGAGCGCAAGCCCCAATGCACGCGACGGTCTCCAGCGTGTACGAGAGATCGGCTGAGGTTTGCCCCTCTTCTAAGCCCAGCTTCTTCTTGACCGTAGCGAGCACGCGTGCTCCCCCGCGCACGTGGCAAGCCGTCCCACGACAGACCAGAACGCGTTGGCGTCCAGAGGGCGTCAGTCGAAACTGCGCGTAGAACGTTGCGACGCCGTAGACTGTGCTCTCTGGGATGCGCAGCTCGCGCGCGATCTCCCGTAGAGCTTCTCGTGACAGATAGCCTCGCTCAGCTTGTGCTCTCTGCAAGAGTGGGATCAACTTCCCCCAGGCACGCTCGCGCGCCGCTACCATGATCTCACCTCTAGTAGTCTCCTAGCTCTTTCTTGAACATCTCGCACAGCGTCTTGCTCCAATTATCGAGAGCCGCAAGCTTGCCAAAGAAGAAGCGCAACACCGGCGGCTCCTCCACAAACTTCAAGCCCTTCACAAGATCACGGTGCTTGTAGAGCCAACTGATGCGATCAACAGCGTACTCGATGTGCGAGATCGTGTAGACCCGTCTTGGAACAGCGATGCGCGTCAGCTCTAAGTCTGCTAAGATCTCCTTGCCTGTCTTAGGATCGCGATCTGTGGAGATCGTGCCGCGCTCCATCGTTCGGATCCCCGAAGCCAGATAGACAGCAGCCGACAGCGCCCCAGCGGGATACTGATTCTGGGGGATATGGGGCAAGAAGCGCCGCGCGTCTAGATGACAGGCCAGACCCCCCGGCGGCGTGACCACGGGGACGCCGTGCTCTAGCAGTCTATTTGCAAAGTATTTGACTTGCTCGACGGCGCAGCCGGCGACCTCAGGAGCGACCATCTCCCGCAGCCCGATGGCCATCGCCTCGACTTCCTTCACCGACATACCTCCATACGTTAAGAAGCCTTCATAGACGGGGAGCCAGTCTCGCAGTTGCAGATAGTATCTCTCATTGTTAGTGGCGATCATGCCGCCGCGCACGCAGGTGTTCTTGCGCGCGCTCATGTAATAGATATCTGCGAGCGCGCACATCTCTTTAATAATTTGGGCTACGCTCTTTTGGGCATAGCCTGGCTCGCGCTGTCGAATGAGATAGGCGTTCTCGCTGATAAGACTCCCATCGAGCACCAAGAGCAAGCCGTGCTTGTCGCAGATCTGTCGGACTTGGCGCATGTTCTCCAAAGAGAACGGCTGCCCGCCTAAGAGATTCGTCGTGGCCTCCATACGCACGTAGGCGATCTTTTCCGACCCGTATTTCTTGATGACATCGTGGAGCTTCTGAATATCTATATTGCCCTTGAAGGGATGAGTACTCTGAGTGTTGAGAGCTTCATCGGCGTAGATCTCCAGCATCGTGCCGCCTAGGAGCTCAATGTGTGCGCGCGTCGTCGTGAAGTGATAGTTCGTGGGGACGACTTGGCCAGGCTTGAGAAAGACTTTATCTATTAAATGCTCAGCCGCACGCCCTTGGTGCGTCGGCAGCACGTATTTATAGCCTAAGATCTCTTGGACGGCTTCGACCAAGCGATAGTAGCTCTCCCCGCCAGCGTAGGCGTCATCGGCGACCATCATCCCCGCTAATTGATTGTCGCTCATGGCGTTGACGCCGCTGTCGGTGAGCATATCGAGAAAGATATCGCGCGTGCGTAGGAGAAATGTGTTGTACCCAGCTTCTTCAAGAGCGCGCAGCCGATCATCTACTGAGCGCAAATGGATCTTCTGAACGATGCGCACCTTGTGCATCTCGATGGGAATCTCTTTCCCACTCGCTAGCCGTATGTTCATAGAATACCTCCCATGCGTTTTGGTGCCCTTATCTTACTACAGTTCCGTGCTCTGAATCAATCGATCACAGATTATTGCCCCAAGATGCGCCAGCATCTCCAAATGATGATAATGCCCTGCAGAAGCGTCAAACAAGACTTGGGCGCTCGCAGGGAACTCGTCACCTCCAGACCAATAGACGACGGCCAACGGGATTTTAGGCAGTGCCCAAAAACGAAACGCTGCGTCTCCAAGATCGAGGGGTTCACCACCGAGTCTTTGGGCCGCTTGCCGGAAACGCTCGATATCGCCCTTGAAATGGCGCACCAAGAGATTCCCCGAATAGCTCTGAAACGCGCGCTCGTAAAAAGCCCCGTTGGGCAGCTCTCTGAGCGAGACCCACTGCTGGGCTAACGGCGTGCCGTCGGCGAGCACTAAATATTGCAAGAGCGCCGCTTGCACGGGATTGGAGCACCCCTGCCCCTCAGGATTGAGAACCCTGAGCTCCGGCCAGGTGATCGTATAGGGTCGTCGGAAGAAGCGCACTTGAAACCGTCCTTGGCCCTCTTCGAGCTCTTCATAGACAGCTCCGGAGTTGTTCGCGATGATGCGCGGATCGCGCCGGCGCAATTCCTCCCGCGCCTGCGCGATCTGGGGCTCTAGGCTCTTCTCCCATGTTGGGTTAGGCCTCATACTGAACCCCTTGCAAGGCCCTCACACCCCGGCCTGGGGGGGTTGGGGGTGAGGGCCTCACACTCACGCATAGACCGGCGTGTACATAGGCTCTCTGAGCTTCAGCTCCGCGCGCTTTCGGTCCAAGTGCGCCAAGATCGCCCGCGCGGCTTTGATTGGGTCAGGCTCGAACAAGAACTTCCCGCCCACAATCTTCTCTAGGTCTTCTGTCAAGAGCTTGTACATCTTGGGGCTGCCCAGGACGGGGAAGGGCGTGTTGAAGTGTACTAACGCCCCTGACGCCACGAAATAGAACCCGATAGCGACAGCTTTTTCGCTCATCCATTCAGGGGCAGATCCCGCGACGGGCAACTTCGCAAAATCTTCTCCTAAGCCGCCCTCACTCACGATCTCAGCGAGCGTCGTGAGGATTCGAGAGTTGTCCACGCACGCGCCGACGTGTAGCACCGGTGGGATGCCTACGGCCTCGCAGATCTCTCTCAGCCCCGGCCCGGCATACTTATACGCCGCTTCAGGTCGGAGTAATCCACACTTGGCGTCAGCAATGGCGGAGCATCCTGATGTGACGACTAGCACGTCGTTCTTCAGCAGCTCTTGGGTGAGCGTGAGATGGCCCCAGTCGTGCGGGGTGTTGGGGTTGTTACAGCCCACGACACCAACGGCGCCACGCAATCGTCCGTCGATGATCGCGTCGTTTAAGGGTCTAAACGTGGCGCGATAGCGCCCGCCCAAAAATCTAAACACCGACTCGGTCGTGAAGCCCGCGATCAAGTCCATAGACTCGTCAGGGATCTGGGTGCGCCTTGGTTCGCGCTTAGGGAAGTTCTCGATTGCTATGCGGAGGATCTCCTTGGCCGAGTCGATCGCGTGCTCTTCTTTGAACTCGACGAACTCGACGTTGGGGAACTTCGCCTTGGGCGACGTGGCGATGAGCTTAGTATGGAAGCATTGAGAGAGGCTGACCAACGCGGGCATGATGCACTGCACGTCGACGATCATCGCGTCGACGGCTCCTGTCGCAAGCGCAAGCTCCTGCTGCAAGAAGTTCCCTGCGATGGGGATGCCGTGGCGCATCAGAATTTCGTTCGCTGTGCAGCAGATGCCGGCGATGGTGATCCCCTTGGCGCCCTTCTGTCGCGCGAGCTGTTGTAGTTCAGGGTCGCGGCTGGCTGCGACGAGCATCTCCGAGAGCAACGGCTCGTGGCCGTGAACGACGACATTGACTTCGTCTCTCTTCAAGACCCCCAAGTTGACTCGTGATCGGATGGGCGTGGGAGTGCCGAAGAGAATATCTTGTAATTCTGTGGAGATCATCGAGCCGCCCCAGCCGTCAGCCAAGGCCGTGCGCATCGCCTGCAAGATAATATTATAGTAATCTGTGTCCACGCCCATCGTCGTGCGGTGCATTGTCTCGACGACCTCGCGATCTATCCCGCGCGGCATGATCCCCAGCCTGCGCCATAGCTCCTGGCGGGCCTTGGGCGCGCGATGAGCGAACGTCAGCTCGCCCTCTTGTTGGCCGAACTCGGCAAGGACTTTGTGAGCCAACGCTTTGGCGATCTCGGCATCACTCTTCGAATCCGTCCCAATGCCGAATTCTGCCGCGACTTTGCGAAGCTTCACCGGGTCTTTAATGCGATAGCCGCCCTTGCCTTCGGCCGCCAACAGCAGCGTATGGGCGACGTCACGCCCGTGATCGGAGTGGGCAGCTGTCCCCGCAGCGACCATGCGCGCAAGGTGCCGAGCCGTGAACGTATCGGCATCGGCGCCGCAGACGCCGCGCTGTGGCCCCTTGCCAAACGGATCAATACGACATGGGCCCATGTTGCAAATCCTGCAACACAAGCCCAACTGCCCGAAGCCACACTGGGGCTGTTGGGCCTCCCAGCGATCCCAGATCGTCTCCAGTCGCTCTTGCTTGGCGACTTGGAGCATCTTGACGGTCGCTTTGTCTACGCTCTTCTCTTTCATAGTGCCTCCTTTGCTCCTTCACGCCCCTTGCGATATGCCTTGAGATAGTCGTCACTGTAGATCTCTTTATTCAGAATCAGCTCAGCTGTTGCGATGGCGTTCATCAACTCTGGGTCGCAGACGTTGCAGATCGCCGTGTCGCAGCCCATCACCATTGCCATCACCAAAAACGTCCTGTTGATGAGCGAGCGCTCTTTAGCTTTGGAGCAGATATTGCTTAGTCCAATCGAGATATGCGGCGGTGGGTCGGAGATCATCGCAAACTGTCTGATCGCTTCTAGGACGTTCTTCGCCTGCTCTTGCATGAATTTTAGCGGCATCACGATGGGATCGAGATAGATTCTGTCGGGAGTCAGGCCAGCTTCACTTGCAACTGCAAAAATCTTCGCGCCAAGCTCGACTCTTCTGTCTATATCTTGCGGGCTACCGCGCTCGTCCATCACAACCCCGATCAGCCCAGCGTTGTACTGCATCGCTAGCTCAACGAGAGGAATGAGCTTACTGTCTTCGGCCGTCGTGCTATTAATAATCACAGGCCGCCCGCCACCAAACTCCCTGTACGCTTCCAAGCCCGCTTTTATCAAATCGAGCTTGTTGTAGTCAACGGCGATTGGCGTCGGGACGGCCTCGCAGACAGTTTGGATGAGCCAGCGGAAGTCGTCCGCGCTCTTGGAGACCGCGCCCAAGTTGACGTCCAGGTAGTCCGCACCCGCTTCAGTCTGCCTGCGCGCCCACTCTTGGATTGGAGCTTTATTCCGCTCCTTGATCGCCGCGCCGATGTCTTTAAAAGACCCGTTAATGCGCTCTCCGATCAAGATCATTTCAGACCATCTCCCATCAATTGTTTGATCGCTTCTCGGACGCTCGCGACAGCCCGGGGATGGCGCAGGACTAAGATATCTGCCCCCGTCAAGAGATAGACATATGCTGTTGTCGCCTCCCACAGCGGCCCGCGCTCTCGCTGAGGTCCCCACTCAGGAAGCTCCTGCTCGCTCGCTTTGGCCTCTTTCACGCCCCAAACTTCGATGCCAATATCGCAGATCATAGGCTGCGAGAGCATCTTGTCCCCACGCAACGCGGCTAACCGGGCACGCTCCATCACCGAGTAGACGTACTCCAACCCGTAGCCAAGTGCGGCACTTGTGGGGTACATCACAATATCTTCGGGCTTGAAGCCCATATCCGTAGCTAAAATGTTGACTTGCTTGGCAATGTTGACGTCGCAGGGCGATTCGGCAATCACTTTGTGCTTGTACGCTGTGCAGAGCGCAATGAGCGTCTTATAGTTATCTTCTGTGATCGTACCGAGCAGACAGTTTTCACCTGAGGCGGCTTCCGCGACAGCGGGGAAGATCTCGTTGTCTTTGTCGTTGTTGCCTGTGCCCCAGACGATCAACGGCACGCCCACGGACTCCAAGACGCGCTTGACGGCTTGGGCAGCTTCCTGTGGGCCGCGGTTCTGTCGGACGGGATCGCAGCCGGCTAAGCGCAAGCAGATGAGATCGGCGCCGTACTGCTCAACGCACTTTTTGGCCCACAGCCCTGGATCGTGCCAGACGTCCTTAAAATGTTCCGCGAGCACCTCGGGCCAATCTTGGGGAGCCACGTCCCAAACTTCCATGGCGATTGCTGGGGGATAGGGCATCGCGCCCTCGAAGTGATGGAAGGGCAACGACGTCGCTCCGCCGACGGTGACTTTTTTCGTCCGGGTGCCGCCTTCGTCTTTCGTTGCGCCGAGCGTCACCGTATTGATCGCGTTGGCCCAAGATTTTTTGACGTCGGGAATAGCGACGGGCATCTTACGATCCTCCTCCATTCCGTAAGATCTTCTCTAATATTTCTTTCACAGCGAGCTTAGCTGGGGAGGTTGGGGGCAGCTCACTGAGCGGCTTGCCTGCTAAGCTCAAGCTCCACACCATCTCATCTATTGGGATCTCCCCGATGAGATCAAGCCCTGTCTGCGCGAGTCTTTCTCTGAAGGCTTCCATCCCCAACCGAGTTCGCATATTGTCGCTCATGTTGTTCAAGATTAAAAATCTCTTACGAACGCGTAGCTGCAGTTCATCAGCTAGTCTGTTGATGCGCGCTGCAGCTTGCAGCGCCACAGGATTCATATCGCTAACGACTAGAAGAACGTCGACGTCTTGGGTCGTGCGCCGCGATAGGTGCTCCAACCCCGCTTCGTTGTCCAAGACGACGTATTTGTAGTTCTTGCTGAGCAAATCCATATAGCGCCTCAAGACGTGATTGACAGCGCAATAGCAAAACGGGCCCTCGCCCCGCCCCATCGCCAACAGATCGATCCCGTTGCTCTCAACTAAGCACTGCTGCAGCCCATACTCTAAGTATTGATCTTTGGTGACCCCTGGAGGCAAGTCTTTAATTCTCTTTAACGTCTCTTCGCGCAACTCGCCGATGGTCCGCTCGACCTTCAGCCCCAAGACCTGATGAAAGTTCGTATTGGGGTCGGCGTCAATGGCCAGCACCGGGCCGCCGTGGCGCTCCAGGAGCAGGCGCACGATCAAGCCCGCTACGGTCGTCTTGCCGACGCCGCCCTTGCCAGCAACAGCTATTGTGAACGCCATGGCTCTGGCCCTCACCCTACCTTCGGCACCTCTCTCCCGTAAGTCACTAGGGGAGAGGGGCCAGGGGGGAGGGCCTTAACTCCCTTCTCGGTTAATCGCTTCTGCACCGACGGAAATCGCTCCAGCTCTGTATGGGGCAAGAACTTCGCCGCGAGAAATTCTTCGTAGTAGTGCGGAAAGCTAATCAAATCATAATACGTCGCGCTCTGAGCAATCTCTTCGCATTTCTCCCAGGCCTCCCGTGACAGCAGCGCCATCTTCGCCCCAATAATAGACGTGTTCCCCACAAAGCGAATCTTCTCTAACGGCAAATCGGGAATAAGCCCGATCATAATCGCTTTCTCTCGGTCGAGATAGTTCCCAAAGCCCCCGGCGAGAAAGACCCTGTCTATATCGGTGACATCAAGATTGAGCGATTTCATCAATATGACCGTTCCGGCGTAGATCGCTGCCTTGGCTCGTAAGAGATTCTCGATATCAGCTTGGGTGATCACGATATCTTTTTCTGTAGCAGAGCGTTGCGCTGGAACGACAACGAACTCTAAGAGTCCATCGCGCTCGCGGATGCGCGAGCTCGCCTCGGGGATGAGCCTTCCAGAACGATCTATAAACCCGGCTTCTAAGAGCCCGGCGACCAGGTCTATCAGCCCAGACCCACAGATCCCCTTGGGCTTGACATTGCCCACGGTCTTATAGAGCACGTTCCCGTCGTGGGAGATCTGGACCCTCTCGATAGCGCCGCGGCTCGCTTTCATGCCACACTTGACGCCGGAGCCTTCAAACGCTGGCCCAGCCGACGCTGAGCACGTCACCATCCAACTGAAGCCGTCCTCACGACGCCCGATGACGATCTCCCCGTTAGTGCCCACGTCTATGAGCATCACAGTCTTGTCGGACTCATAGAGCCCGGTGGCTAAGATCCCAGCGGTGACGTCGCCGCCGACCCAGCCGCCAATCGCCGGGACACAGTAGAGCAAGCCCCGAGGGTTGATGTGAATCCCGACTTCGGCAGCGCGCACCGGCGGGGGCGCCGTCGAACACGACACATACGGATCGCGCCGGATCGAGCTGGGGTCAAGCCCTAACAATAAGTGCATCATTGTCGTATTGCCTGCGCAGACGACCGCTGAGCAGTCGTGTAGCGCGATGTTATTGCGCGAGACCAGAGCCGTGATCAAGTTATTGATATCGTTGACAACAGTCTTCTGAAGCTGTTCCAATCCACCACGCTCAGCGTAGATAATCCTTCGGGTGACTTCTTCGCCATAAGCTCGCTGAGAGTTATACATCGCTTCAGCGTCTATCGTGCGCCCGGAGTTCAAGTCCACAAGATGAGCCACAACCGTAGACGTCCCGACGTCTACGGCGATCCCGTAATTGCGAGAAGACGTATCGCCGCCTTCAAGCTGCAAGATTTCGACGGTACCGCCGCGCAAGCCCAGCGTTGCCGTCACCTTCCAATCGTGCTGGCGCAGGAGCTTCGGTTGTGCCCGCAAGATCTTCAAGCCCATTTGCATGATCGGGTAATCTCTATGGCGGCGAATCTCCCGATAGAGTCGTTGTTGATCGGCCAAGTTATCGTGCAGTGAGGGCGGTGGCAGTTCTAAATAGAGCTTCTGCACCAGGGGTTCGTGCCTGAATGAGACCCTCTCTTCTTGGTAGAGAGCACGAAAGCGTTGGGCATCTATGTCAATTAAGATCTGCCCCTCTTCAGCGCGGGTCTCTGGGGGAACTTCGACCTCGACGTTGCCCAGGACTTTCGTTTGACACGCTAGCACGTAGCCCCTTTGGATCTCCTCGCGATTTAAGAGCGTTGTCGGCGCCGCTTCGATATGGCCGTTTTTGACGATGACGCGGCAGCGGCCGCAGATACCGTCGCCACCGCAGATGCTTGCTAATTCGACGCCGGCAGCCTTAGCAGCGGCTTGCAGCGTCACACCGCGCTCAACCTCGACGCTCACTTCGTCTGGGTGAAACGTCACTTTGGGCATCGTTTAACCCTTCCATTCGTTCCTTAAGTACGCTGGGATCCCCGCGGCCTCCTCCGGGCCGACCAAGACCTCCCAGCCTCCAAGCTCTTCGATCTCACCCTTGAGCACCGCTACTAAGCCTGGGATGATCAGCTTCTTATGGGCGACTTGCTCCATAACGCCATAAGTCTTTACAGCTTTGACGATCGCTTCTGCGGTCAGCTTGTCATCGGCATACGCGTTCAGCACCCCAAGCCCCCCCGTGTCGACTACGGCAATATACGATGGGACACGGCTGTTCTCGACCTCGCTCTCGACGGTGAAGTACGTGAGCGCAAAGTTTGTCGTCACTAAGACGGGCGAGTGCGGCCCTGGTTCACCGACTTTGTAGAGCTTAGCTTCGACGGCGTTGGGCACCTGCGGATCGGTGAAGATATTCTGGCGCACGGTCAAGATGGGCAACACTTGCCAGCGCTCCGCACCATTCAGCACGATGAGACTCGCGTACTTGCATACGAACATCGCTGCATATGCTGTCTCCAAGAACGGATCGCTGCTCGTCACGGAGACCATGACGGGGTAGCCCACAGCCCGGAAATTCTTTTCAAGAGCGAGCCGACGCAACTGCGTCAGCTTGGCTAAGCCATCAGCCAAACCAGAGATCTCCGGCTGAAGCACAAGATCTTCGACGCCAAGAGCTTTGACCTGTTGCGTCAGCTCAGCCAGCTCTTCGAGCGTCGCGGCGCGCACTGCAAGCGGACATTGAGCTTCTTTCGCCAGCGCGGCGAACTCTTTGAAATTCTCTTTAGTCGCCGCACAGAGCAGCGGGCGGCGCTCTGCACAGATCTCAAGAGCCGCCTTCAGCGCTTGGGAATCTGTACTGGAGAGCACAAGCGCCAACGGCGATCTCTCGGCTACAAGCTTGACCGTCTGCGCGAATCTGCTTGTCTCCCCGGCAGTGTGTTCGACAGCGATGGCGTTGACCCCGATGAGCTGCCCCACGCGCACAAACTGTAATTGATTGATCTTCTCGATGCGCTGAGCTAGCTTATCTTCTGAGAGATCGTCCTGCACGCAAATAGCGATCACCGTGGGGTGGTGGAACTTCTCTTCATGACGGAAGAGTACGGTCTCACCCCCAAGCTTGAGGGCGCGATCGCCGGTCCCAAGCGTCACAGTGCGCATCGGCGGGGCTTGGGCTTCGGAGAGCGCTGCTTTGGCTTCCGCCGAGACGTGCGGGCACTGCTCCAGCCCAACTTTCTTGGCCGCGACCTGCATCGCAAAGGCCATGCACGTCGGAAAGTTGCAGTCCCCGCAGTTGGTCTTGGGTAGATGCTTATAGATCTCGATCCCCGTCAGCTTGGCCATGACCATCAACTCCCTATTGAACGAGGGGTTCCATCTCGAGTGCCGGATGCCCCACGCGCTGTAAGAACTCCAACAGCTCTTCGCTGGTCGTCGCGTCTTGCTCGGTGGCGATCTTGTCGAAGAGCTCCGGCATCCCGATCTCCTCTAAGCGTTTCTGCAATCTCTCTTTGATCTCTTCCTTGAGCTCGCTGGGCATCCACACTAATCGCTTGATGCCGCCCTCAGCGCTAATAAATTTCTCGCTCGTGAGATAGAGCTTGCCCACGCCCAAGAACCCCGGCGTCTGCACGCCGCCGCCGACTTCACCGGCCATCGTCGAGAATGTCATGCCGATGGGGGTCATCCCGTTGAACTCGCGGTTGACGACCATGACCCCATTGCACTCCGGCAGCACCGCAACCAGACACTCAAAGCACCCACACGACGTCTGCGGGTTCTGCATGATCGAATACATCGAGACTCTTTCTAAGTTTCCGTTGGACGCGACGCGCACGTACTCGTTGACCCCTTGCCATTCACCGAGAACGGGGTCGAGGCAGACGCCCTTGGGCACGGGCTTGTTGGGACCATGCGGGTCCATCTCGTACGACGCGCCGCAGTCGAGCCACGTGTACGCGCCGCAGAGACCTAAGCGCTGCGGCGTCACAATGCACACGTGATTCGGCGCATAGCTTTGACAGAGAACACAGCTATAGAACGTGTCCACGTCTTCGTCTTTCATGCCCATGACGCGCTCATCGCGAGCGCGATAGATCTCCCTAGCCTCCTTGATCAATGCGTCGACTTGCGCTTGATCAGTGACGATCTTCACCTGGACTTTGTCGACGAGCGCGCCGAAGTCTTCTTTGAACTTTGCGACCAAGACCTCACCGTAGTGCTTCAGGCGAAAGCCCTTCTGATACGCTTCTTTGGAGATGCGCACCCAGGGGATGTCGCGCTGCCCGATGTGCATCACCCCGTTGATGCAACTGATGAAGTGATGGATTCTGCGCTCTAAGACGGGCTCGAAGTCCGTCTTTAAGTTGCGCCCAGCGACGTCGACGATCACCCCCAGGGGCATCGCGCCGCCCTCTTGGGCCTGATCTATGTCAGGACCGATCAGCTCGATCTTGCCGTCTTCGACTTCATCCATGGGACGGGCGCGCAGTAGCTCAAACGCTGTACTATATTTCCCACCGAATTCGACATAGAGATTCTCTTTACGCACGCGCTCGCCCTCGAAGCTCGCCCCATAAGGTACAGGGATGGGAATCTTGGAGACCTTGATCTTGAGCCCACGGACTTCAATCGCTTTGTGGACGATCTTATCGAGCGGGACCCCGGAGACGACGTGCTCATACGTGCAAATGCCCCTGGGCAGAATTTGGGGAATGGGTACGTCGGCGATGACGGGGAAGCCAAAATTAATGGCGCCTGCGGCCGTCGCATATTTCTCGTCTGAGAGAAGCTGCCCTGTGCCGTCGACGCCGGGATCAGCTCCCAAAGCCAAGACAAACGCAAAGACGCGCTCTTTGTTATAGAGCAGGATCTTGCGAGCTGTGTCGAGGCTCCCTGGCTTGATCCCACCAAACGTCATCGCGGCACGAGCCGCAAAATTGAGTGCATAGACGGCCGCACCCACGTGCTTGCCGTAGGGGACAATATACGTATCCCAGCCCATCTCGACACCTTCTTCGTGGAGCTGCTCGGCCATGGAACGCTCCTGGGACTCCCCGGCTATAAAGATCAAGATATTTCTCTCTTGCAAGGCACGGGCGAGTTCCACAGCCTCCTTGTTCGTCGGCAACGCCCCGACGCACGCCGCAAACCCCGGCATCCGTCCGTCTACAAGCTTGATCCCTTGAGTTCGTAAGATCGCATCGTCAGTGAAGCCGAGCCAGGGTGGCTCCGGCTTATAGCTAGGATCTAAGTACTTCAACGCTTCGATGATCTCTTGAGCGATCAGCGTGGCGATCCCAGCATCAAGCGCATCCCCCAGGTACGGGAGCCAGAGCTGATCTTGCGGGATTGGAGGCAGAAGCTCCTTGGCGTGCTGCAGCGCTTCTTGACAGTCCTTGAGCGTCTCGACTTTCAAACCCAGCAAAGCTAAGATCAACGGCAAGTGATACGCCGTGTTAGGAAAGCCCACTTTCTTTTCGGGCCTATAAGCTTCTATGGCTTCCGTGAGCTTCTGCTCCGCCTCGGCGACATACTTGTGCGCACCGCGAATCGCTGCCGTCGCAATGATCTTCGACATAGCTTACACCCCCACGGTCTGCACCAATTCTTGGAATTCGCGCTCGACAAAGCGCTCTCTGTTCTCAGCGATTAAGGGCAGCAAGCGCCCCAATTCCGGCCCCAGCTCTAAGAGCTCTTCTTTTATAGAAGCGACGTTGACGCGCCGCTCCATCAAGATGCGCAACACCCCTGCGGCTTCAATGGGCACATCTCCAACGAGCACAAAGCCGACGATCGTCTCGTCTTTGAGAAAGATCTTTCTATAAATTCCTGGAGCGGGCTGGGACTCCAACGTCTCGTCATGCTCGCCAGGACGACCGCCTAACGGCCCTGGCGTGAGCACAGCAAGCCCAGCTGAGATCACAGGGACACCAAAGAACTGCACGGAATTCATGCGCATCGAGCCACGATAGCGCGTCGCTATGCCAAGCATATTCAAAGCTGCGACGCGCCCTTGCTCAACGGCGCAGGGCCAGAGCGCGTTAATCCATGGTTCGCCGCGCACGACATCGCGCGCTTGCGCGACGTCCCCCGCCGCGTAAATGTTTTCGACGCTCGTGCGCAGATAGTCGTCTACCAGAACCCCATATTCTTTGCGGATTTGCGTGCCCTCGAGCAGCTCTAGACTGGGATCGACGCCCTTGCCCACGACGACGAGCTCACAGGGAAAGACCTCGCCCAAAGCGATCTGAACGCCCTCTATCTGTTGATCCCCCAGCACGGCGACGGGCTTCGCTCTGGTGCGAATCGCGACCCCATTCTGCTCAAAGATGCGTTCGAAAATTCGTGCTGAGCTTTCATCGAGCATTTGCGAGAGCGCATGGGGCGAGTCTATTAATACTGTAACAGCGACACCATGCTCTTTGAGCGCTGCCGCGGCTTTCAGGCCAACCAAGCCCCCGCCCAGCACTACGGCGCTTTTAGTCTTGGGCAGGCGCGCTAAGATCCCATGAGCGTCCTCGAGCTTGCGCAGCCCAAAGACCCCATCCTTGCGAATCCCTTCGATGTGGGGGAAGCGCGGTGCAGCCCCGGTCGCCAATAAAAGCTTATCGTATTTTAGCTTCTGACCGTCTGAAAGCTCGACGGTGTTCTTCTCCGGGAGCAGTCCTACTGCCCGCGCGTGAATTCTCTCGATCCCATGGCGCTCGTAAAAGTCAGGGGATCGGAAGAAGAGCTGCTCTTCTCCAAGCTTGCCCGCAAGATAATACGAGAGCAATGGTTTAGAATACGTGATCTTCTCGTCGGAGACGACGGTGACCTGAGCATCTGGGGCATAGCGGCGCAGAGTCTCCGCGGCGCTCGTGCCCGCCGCTGACGCCCCAATGATGAGATATCTGGGCTTCATCGTGTTCCCTCCCATACGGCCGTGACCGGCTCAGCTAAAACTTTCTGAAATTCTTCAAACGTCCCGGCAAAGAGCGCCTCGGTGGGGCACGCCTCAATGCACGCATAGCGTGAGCGCCCTGTCTTCTCTTGCCGATCCGGACAGAGATCGCACTTGAGGGCTTTGACTTTGGGCGTGATTGCCCCATAGGGACAGCTCATCACGCACATCCAGCAGCCGACGCACTTTTCGAGATCGCAGACGGTCTGACCATCTTCTTTGTGCATCGCCCCAGTGATGCACGCATCGACACAGGGGGCCGGATCGCAGTGATGGCATCCCAATGAAAGCACGACGCCGCCAATCGCTACACGATAGGGCTTCGCGCCGACGGTTTGGACACGCCGGCGCGGGGGCCCGAGTTCCCCGTTCAACACCGAAGCGAACAGATCTTTGCTGGGCGTGTGCTCGACCGCGCACGCGATCTCACATGCCCGGCAGCCGACACAGCGGCGCGGGTCGCAGAAGAGCCGCTCCATGATGCCTCCTTCTTTGTCCCTCGCCTTGTCCCCTACCCTGCGCTAGGGGGAGAGAGGCTGAGGACGCATGATGCTCTCCAAGATCGCCTGAACGTGGTGACGGATCCCTGGATCAGCAGTGGGACCAGCGACGCGCAGCCGCTCGCTATAGGGCAGCGCCCCGATCACTTCTATCTCTTCTACATTCTCTTGGATAGCGTGCAGCTCCCCAGGCTCACGAATCTTATTCGCTACGGCATAGATCCTTTTGACCCCGATCTGTTGCGCCAGCGTAGAGATACGCCGTGCCGTGACGACGCTTGCCCTGTCAGGCTCGACGACGATCAGTAACGCATCGACTCCCTGAGCTGTCGCGCGTCCGAGGGGTTCTAGCCCCGCTTCAAAGTCTAAGAGAATCAGTTCATCGCGCTCGAGCACAAGATGCTGCAAGAGACTCTTGAGGAAGGTATTTTGCGGGCAGGCACAGCCGCCTCCGCCCTGACGAATCGGTCCCATCACGAGCAGCTTAATCCCGTCTCGCTCGACTGCGAAGCGCTCCGGGATATCGTCGACTTTGGGGTTAAGCTTGAGAAATCCTTCTGGCGATCCCAGGCGCTCTTCTATCAACTCTTGCAGCTCTACAAGGGGTATGATACCTTCAGGAAAGCCGAGCATGAGGGCTAACGTGGGATTTGGATCGGCGTCCACAGCGAAGACGCGCTTTCCTTGCGAGGCGGCTTCTCGGGCGAGCAAGGCACAGAGCGTTGTCTTTCCCACTCCGCCTTTGCCGGAGATCGCGATCTTCATAGCTGCTGCATTTTAGGCGGATCTCCTCGGATCCGACTATGATGAAGATCAGCTCAAGAGCTAGCAAAAATCAAAAATCTTCCCGCAAGATGTTGAATCTATAAAGAGCTATGGAGCTCATAAGTGAGTTGCTGTCATGCTTGCGCGATGCATATACTTAGAGATATGAAAGGGCAGCCGACGCGCCTCAAGATCATCATCCACGGCGCGGTGCAGGGTGTAGGCTTCCGCCCGTTCGTCTATCGTTTGGCCACTGAGCTCAATCTGACAGGCTGGGTACTCAATTCTACCCAAGGGGTCTTCATCGAAGTCGAAGGGGCCAAAGAGCAGCTCGAAGAGTTCTTGCGTAGACTCGAGCGCGACAAGCCCCCGCGCGCCTTTATCCAAAGCTTAGAAGCTTCGTGGCTCGACCCCGTCGGCTATGCACAATTTGAGATCCGTCACAGCGACGAATCTGGCCAGAAGACAGCGTTCATCCTCCCCGATATTGCAACGTGTCCCGAGTGTCTGCGCGAGATCTTCGACCCCAACGACCGGCGCTATCGCTACCCATTCACCAACTGCACCAACTGCGGCCCGCGATTCTCTATTATTGAAGCCTTGCCCTACGACCGCCCCAACACGACTATGAAGATCTTTCCCATGTGCCCTGAGTGCCAAGCGGAGTACGAAGATCCTACCAATAGACGCTTTCACGCCCAACCCAATGCATGTCCAAAGTGCGGGCCGCACATAGAACTATGGGACCGCCAGGGCACCGTGCTTGCCCAGCACGACGATGCTCTTCGTAAAGCTGCTGAAGCAATTCGCAAGGGGCAGATTGTCGCCGTCAAGGGGCTTGGGGGATTTCATCTCATCTGCGACGCCCACAACGAAGCATCCGTACGAGAACTTCGACGACGCAAGCACCGCGAAGAGAAGCCATTCGCGCTCATGTACCCATCACTCGAGTTTGTCAAAGCCCATTGCGAAGTCTCCGAGCTAGAAGAGCGAGTCTTAACGTCGCCGGAAGCGCCGATTGTGCTCCTGCGCCGACGCGAGAGCGCTCCCCTAGCTCCCTCAGTGGCCCCGCGTAACCCCTATCTAGGAATAATGCTGCCCTATACCCCACTCCATCACTTATTGATGGCCGAGCTAGGTTTTCCCGTCGTCGCTACTAGCGGGAATCTCTCCGACGAGCCCATCTGCACTAACGAGCGCGACGCCTTGACACGACTGAAAGAGATCGCCGATCTCTTTCTTGTCCATAATCGCCCGATCGCGCGGCACGTCGACGACTCGATTGTGCGCATCGTTGGGGGTCGGGAGCTGGTGCTGCGCCGTGCTCGCGGGTTCGCGCCGCTGCCAATTCGAATCTCCCCTAGCACTTCCTCTTTATTAGGGCCGGGGGTTAGGTTAGCCGTCGGTGCCCATCTGAAGAACACTATCGCGCTCTCTGTCGGCTCAAACGTTTTTATCAGCCAACATATTGGGGATTTAGAGACTGCTGAAGCGTTCGAAGCGTTCCAGAGAGTCATTCGAGACTTCGAGCAGCTCTATGACGCTCGACCATCTCTGATCGCTCACGATCTCCACCCAGATTATCTTTCGACAAAATACGCCCAGCAGTGTGATCTTCCACAAGTCGGGGTGCAACATCACTACGCTCATGTGCTGGCATGCATGACTGAGAACGAGCTCGACGGCTCGGTGTTGGGGGTGTCATGGGACGGCACGGGCTATGGGCTCGACGGCACGATCTGGGGTGGGGAGTTTCTGCTCGCCACGCGAGAGTCGTTCACACGAGTCGCTCACTTCCGAACATTTCGTCTTCCCGGCAGCGAACAAGCGATCAGGGAGCCACGGCGCTCGGCGCTCGGCGTGCTCTACGAACTTTTCGGTGATGGGCTCACACGCGAGTGCGCGGATCTTGCCCTGATGGAGAGCTTCTCTCGGCACGAGCTGAAGCTCTTGCTTACAATGTTGCAGAAGAATCTCAACAGTCCCGTGACGTCGAGTGCGGGGCGGCTCTTCGACGCTGTTGCTGCGATAGTTGGGCTGAGACAGATGAGTCGCTTTGAAGGACAAGCCGCGATGGAACTCGAATTCGCTCTGCACGGCGTCGAGACGAATGAGCACTACGTCTATCCCCCTCCCGTTCCGATGGAAGAGGGGCCAGGGGTGAGGGCCATACTCGACTGGGAGCCTATGATCCGCGCGATTCTCGATGACGTGCGGGCTGGCGTCTCAGTTGATAAGATATCAGCGAAGTTTCACAATACTTTGGTGGAGATGATCGTCGCTGTAGCTCAGCGGGTGGGAGAAGAGCGAGTCGTGCTTACAGGTGGCTGCTTTCAGAACAAATATCTGACCGAGCGAGCGATCGCGCGCTTGCGCGAAGAAGGCTTTCGCGTCTACTGGCACCAGAGAGTCCCGCCCAACGATGGGGGGATCGCGCTGGGGCAGATCGTCAAGGCCCTCACCTCTAACCCTTGACAATTCCCCTTAAATTACGCTATGATTGCTTGACTTAAAGTGGCAATGAAAGAGAGGGAGGTGGGAAGCTCAAAGAGGCGTTCAGTGGGCAGACAAAGCCTAATTTTAAAGCCCAAAATTTTAAAAAAATAAGGAGGGAAGAAGACCATGAAGAGATGGATGTTAGTCGCAGCGGGATTGTTGATAGTAGGGCTACTTATGCTGGGAGTAGGTGACGAGATCTTAGCACAAAGGAGGATCTCTCTGGCCACCGGTGGGGTAGGTGGAGTCTACTACCCCTTAGGGGGGGCAATGGCTAAGCTCTGGACCGATAACATTCCCGGCATTATAGTCACGGCCGAGACGAGCGGGGCTTCAGTGGCTAACGCGCGGCTAATTCAAAAAGGAGATGTGCAGCTTGCCTTCATTCAAAACGACATCGCCAGCTACGCCTATCATGGGGAGGAGATGTTCAAAGCGGAAGGGGCCTTGAGAAAGGTGCTGGGCATGGCCATGCTTTATCCTGAAGTGATCCAGATCGTCACCCTCAAAGGGAAGGGGATCGCAAAGGTCGAGGATCTGAAGGGCAAGAGGGTAGCCGTCGGGGCTCCCGGCAGCGGCACAGAGGCCAACGCCCGCCAGATCTTAGAGGTCCATGGCCTCACCTACGCCGATATTGATGAGCAATTCCTACCTTTTGCCGAGGCGGCCACAGCACTCAAGGACGGGCGTATCGATGCGGCGTTTTTGACAGCAGGTATCCCAACTGCCGCCGTGATCGATATAGCCGCCACCCACGATATCGCGCTGGTGCCTATTACTCGAGCGAAGGCCTCAGAGCTCGAAAAGCGCTGGACCTTCTATGATGCCTTCACAATCCCCGCTAATACGTATAGGGGACAGACAGCACCGGTAGAGACGGTGGCCGTATTGGCCATGCTCGTTGCCCATGCTGAGCTGGATTCGGATCTGGTCGAGCAAATGCTCGACGTGCTCTTCTTGACTAAAAGCCTCGATACGCTGTGCAAGACTCATGTGCGTGGCTGCGATATCAAAAGGGAAAGGGCCCTCATCGGGATGCCCATCCCTTTGCATCCTGGTGCAGCACGTTACTACAGTAAGCGATAGCGATATCTAGCATAAAGGCAGGGATGGGAAGGGCTTCACCCTCCCTGCCTCTCTTTTGAATCTCGATGGCACCACCGCCGGAGGTAAAAAGAGAAGAAGAGCCGGGGCGGGAGCGGCAGCTACGGGGCTTATGGGGCTTCATCGTAGCTGCATTGGCGATCTCTTTTTCCCTTTTTCAGATGTACAATGCCGGCTTTGGGCTGCTTCCAGCCCAAAAGTTACGCGCGGTACATCTGGCCTTCGTGCTCGCCTTGATCTTTTTACTCTATCCCCTCCGCAAGCGCTCGGCTAGGGACAAAGTCCCTCTCTATGATATAGTTCTGGCGCTCTTGGCCATTGTTGGTCCCCTCTACTTCTTCTTCAACTTCGAGGCCATGGTGCTCCGTGCAGGGGCTGAGACCACCCTCGATATCATCATGGGGGCTCTGACACTTGTGCTTGTCTTGGAGGCCGCGCGCCGGGCAGTGGGGCTTGCCCTGCCTATTGTGGCTATCGTCTTTTTGCTCTACGCCCATTTCGGCGCGTATCTACCTGAGATAATTGCCCACCGCGGTTATTCGCTGGAGCGAATCATTAAACACCTCTATCCCACGACTGAAGGGATCTTTGGCATTCCCCTAGGGGCAGCGGCGACTTTCGTCTTCTTGTTTATTCTCTTTGGAGCGGTGATGCAGCGGACGGGGATCAGCGACTACCTCATCAAGCTCGCTTTTGCGGGTTTAGGGCACCTCAGCGGTGGGCCAGCCAAGGCCGCGGTCTTAGCCAGCTACACGATGGGAACCTTTTCGGGCAGCTCCACCGCCAATGTGGTTACCACGGGTCTCATGACCATACCCCTGATGAAGCGGGTGGGCTTTGCCCCAGAGGTGGCCGGAGGGGTCGAGACGGCGGCTTCGGCGGTGGGGCAGCTCATTCCCCCTGTCATGGGGGCTGCGGCCTTCGTCATGGTAGAGATGACGGGCATCCCGTATATTGAAATCATTAAGGCCGCGCTCATACCAGCCATTCTCGACATGTTTGGCCTGCTGTTCAGCGTCCACATGTATGCCGTCAAGCACGGGCTCCGAGGGCTGCCGCGCGAGCAGCTGCCGCCTCTGCTCCCGACTCTCTTCAGCCAGATCTACCTTCTCATCCCGATTGTGGGGCTCGTGATCATGTTGACGGTGGCCCAATTCAGCCCCATGAAGTCCGCCTTCTGGTCGATTCCCTTGGCCCTCATCATCGCGTTGATAGCCCGGAATACTCAGGTCGTCTGGCGGCTGATCAAGATGCAGCTGAGGGGGGATGACAATCCGGCTGGACTTCAAACGGTTCCTAACAGTAAAGTAATTACGCCCTTCGCTCGCACGTGGGGTGATTTCGTCAAAGACCTGTTGGGGGCGCTGCAGGATGGGGCGCGCTACGCTGTGGGCGTCTCAGCGGCCTGCGCTTGTGCCGGGATTATCATCGGGGTGATTACTTTAACAGGCTTAGGGTTGCGCTTGACCGGGATCTTGATTGATCTCTCAGGGGGACAGTTATGGATTGCGTTGCTCTTGACCATGGTAGGGTGTATCATCCTCGGGCTGGGGATGCCCACCACGGCCAACTACATCATCACCTCGACGCTGATGGCCCCTACGCTTATAACCCTTGGAGTGCCGGTGATCGCCGCGCACATGTTCGTCTTCTATTTTGGGATTCTGGCCGATGACACGCCTCCCGTTGGGGTCGGAGCCTATGCCGCAGCAGGCATCGCGCGCGCCGATCCCATCAAGACAGGCATTCAAGGCTTCAAGTTCGATCTGAGCGCATTTCTAATCCCATACTTGTTCGTCTTCAACCCCATCTTGCTGCTCTATGGCCATGTGCAACCGTTGGAGTTGATTTGGGTTACTCTGTCTGGGCTTGTAGGGGTCTACGCCCTCTCCGTGACTAAAGAGGGCTGGTGGCGCACCTACGCGAACCCCCTCGAGAGGCTCCTTATGGCGGCGGCTGCTATCGCCTTGATCGATCCGGGTCTGATCGCTGACCTAGCCGGCTTGGGCCTTATGGCCCTGGTGTATCTCTGGCAGCTTTGGAAGGTGAGAAGAGCGACTCGTAGCGTATGAGCGGTCGCGTCATGAGACTGTTTGGAGTAGCTCTCTTAGGAGCGGTGGCGGCGGGTTTTTTAGCCGTTCCCGTGCTCGTGGTAGAAGGCGAAAGCCAACGGTGGGTGCGGCCGATGCTGCCTGGTAGCTCGTTCTGTTTAGAGTTCCTGCACTCGGTGGAGCGCACCCCGGTGCAAGATTGCTTCAGAGTGAGCTGGAAGGGCGAGTTGGTTCTGATGAGAACAATCTATAGCTCGTATGGAGCCGGGCTGCCTGCCGAAGGCAAACTCACAGCGGGGCAGTTTGTGCTAGAACATAACAAGACCCCGATACCGGAACTCGTGGTGCGAGTCTCCCCAGAGGCTCAACTACAAGTCGGCGGAACCCGAGTGAGTCTGACGAAGCTGGCCCCACTAGCTGGTACGCTCCGACTTCGGGTGCTGCGTCCCTGGCACTTGCTCTTTGGGACTTGATATTATAGAAAGCAAGAGCCATGTGCCTTGCGGTTCCAGGAAAGATTCTCAGTATTATTGAAAACGACGACCCTCTCCTGCGTACTGGGAAGGTCAGCTTCGGCGGCATTGTCAAGGAAGTCAACCTCGCCTATGTCCCCGAGGCCCAAGTCGGGGATTACGTAATCGTGCACGTGGGCTTTGCCATCAGCAAGCTCAACGAAGCCGAAGCCCAGAAAGTATTTGAGTATCTACGTGAGCTGGGCGAGCTTCAGGAACTTGAGCCTCCCGTTTGACCGATTCAAAATCGGGAACTTCGAAGTTCTACTGGTCTGGCTGGGTTACTGGCTTGGTCCCGTGTTGCTCTTTATCGCTTATGAGCGTTGGTTTCAGAGGTGGCGCTGGCCCGCCTCTAGGGAGAGAAGCTGCTATAGATCTTTCTTTCTGTGCTTCCGTATGTGGTGGTGGCGGTGCGGGAGGCTTAGGGGGCTGCTGTCCGCGCAGTGGGACCTGATCGGCTGGGATGAGTTCTTGAAGTGGGCGCCTATAGCTGTGCTGTGTGGGATAGCGCTCATGCCTACGAGCTTCATCTACCGAGTGCACGGGCTCTCTCTCACAGGCATTGGATGCTGATATACCGCCTTAGTGTTGGCCTTGGTGCCGCCTGACTGGGTCAACTGGATTTTGATTACCGCCAGCTCGATAATGTCCTGCATTCCAGGGTTAGGACGGCTCTAATGAGTGCACTGCTTTCGCTGAAGGAGGCGGATTTCAACACGCTCAAAGATCTGTTAGATCTCACGGACGGATTGTTGGTTTATCGGTGCTGGCGGCCGGCATGTCGATCGGACATGGCTCAGTTCCACCTAATCCCAGGGTGGTGGGAAATCCCGTGATCGTAGAGCCGGGCAGGTCTGGAGGCATGCTGAGCTTGGCAGATGAAACCCGAGGACGCTTAACCCCTACGTGTCCTCTACTAGTACCATTTTTTACCTGATGCATGCTGGGCTCATCGAAGTCAACCCCGTCTCTTATGCGCTTGAGCCCGCTGTAGCTGAGGGGCAACACCGCCGCGATCACCACGCCGGATGCCGTGTGAAGCCTCTTGAGACCCTGTGGCGCAAGGATCAATAAGCTGAGGGGAAGAGTGCCTCAATCGTGAGAAATTCTTTGAGGAGCATCGCTATACTCTCGCACGACTTGGAGAGCCGGGCGCAGGCTCAGCAACATCAGCAGAGTCATAATCACTGCTGAGCTCACACACCAGATACAGACCGCCCCAATCACGAACGGCTCTAAATACGTGAGATAGATCGAAAAGAGCACGCCAAAGAGCGTCATCCCTAAGACGAGAAGCGGCGCATACACCGAGAACCTCCCCCAGCCCCGCCGCCCCCACAGCCATACACCAAGAATTGCTATATACCCGATGAGCCCAAGCAGACCCACAGGGAGCACGCCGAAGAGTTTGGCGTACGGGCTGCTCTGCACGATATTGCAGTCCCCTATAGGACCACAGAATGCTGCTCCTGCTTGGGTCTCGACGTACGTCAGATACCCCGCTATGGCCATGCCTAGCACGGTCAACGCTATGAATGCTCTCGCGCGCCATCGTGAGGACGAACTCACCGGAGCTCCTTGTATGACACGGACTATCTGCACGACAACATAAATGACAGCAAGAATCATCCCAACCAAGACGGCGATAGCCAACTCAAAGCCGCGGGAGAACCCCTCGTTGGGGGGCGGCAGGGGCACTTCGATGAACAGAATATCGAAAATCCCCAAGACAAAATTGCTGAGCAGACGCATCGTTACTCTATGCACAGTATATATTTTAACAAAGCCAGCCCGCCAAAGCCAGCGCATTCCAGCACTTGACCCCAAAACCGCTCGTCTCTAGAGATCAATAAGTTGACTCCCCCAAACTGTTTAAGTAAGATTAAACTAAAAGGAGGCGAACATGCGAGCATTACTCAATATATTCTTGATGGTGACCGTATTCGGTGGAATGGCTTTAGCACAAGGCGTGAACATTTGCGACTACACGCCCCCGCGCAACGAGCTGTTTGCTATAGGTCTGAGCGGCGATTACCGCTACTTTAACGATAGATATCTCGATAATCGCAGCAACGTGAGCGTGGGGCATCTGGCGATGCAAGGGGTGTCATGGCTGGCCGAGCCGGAGTGGGGCTACCGGATCGAGGGGATAGCGCGGCTGGAGCTTGGTCAAGCTCTACGATTCGATATAGCAGTCGCCAGCTCTGCTGACGTACGCCGCTACTTGGATGAGAATCTCTTTCTCTTTGGAGGACTCGCTTCGACAGGAGTACCAGGGCAGCCCGATCTCGCCGTCACTCTCCTAGGCGGTGCTGGTTGGGGCCGCTTCCGCGATGTCACTCCCTTGGCCAAAGCCATCAAAGTCTCCGAAGCCCTCCAGCAAGAGAAGATCATACCTCAACCGCTCTCCAGCGATCAACTCCAACAGATCGCCCAGATCATCGGGCGGCGCGCCGAGCTCGGCTTATCTGGCGTTCTCGAAGAGATCGAGAAGGCCCTCGGCACGACTCTTGGGGTGCGCGGCGTGCTCGCGCTGCAGAGCGTGCTCATCGACGAGAGTCGTCGGTTCTGCGGCTTTGATCTTACGGCTTCTGTGGGTTACGAAGTCCTCGATCCGACAGGCACTAACAGTGCTGTTGTCCAAGTCGCGGCGAACCTGGCGCGCGCCCTGGATGCCGACAGCGGTTTGTTGGCAAATGCCCTCTGGCAGGCCGATCTCCCCTTCACCGGCTACGCCCGTCTCACGGCTTCGGCCAGCTATACTCGGCTGCTCTCTCCTACGGCGACCCTCACGGCTCTCTATGGCTTCTCTGGACGACAAAGCCCTGGCAGGATGACACAGCTCCATACGATCACGATTAATCTGAACTTCCTTGTTTCCACTGCGTTGAGCTTGTTGATGCGCGTTGAGACCAGCTGGGGCAGTGGCTTTGAAGAACCAAGTTGGGGGCTGAGCGCGGGATTCACATATACGCTCTATTGAGACTCGACAAGGCGCGGCGTTTGTGATAAGCTCTTGGTGATGCGCTTCATCGACGAGTATCGCGACGCCGCGCTCGCTCACCAGTACGCGCGCAGGATCGCCCAGATCACCACCAAGCCGTGGACGATTATGGAGGTCTGCGGCGGTCAAACGCACGCTATTATTAAGTTTGGGATAGACGAGCTGCTGCCCAAACAGATCACGTTAGTACACGGCCCCGGCTGCCCCGTCTGCGTCACCCCCATCGAGATCATAGATAAGGCGATCGAGATCGCTGCGCGCCCCAATGTGATCTTCTGCTCGTTTGGAGATATGCTGCGCGTCCCCGGCAGCACCACAGATTTGCTCTCGGTCAAGGCTCAAGGGGGCGACGTGCGCATCGTCTATTCGCCGTTAGATGCGCTTAAGATCGCCAAAGAGAACCCCGACAGAGAAGTCGTCTTCTTCGCCGTAGGGTTTGAGACGACCGCACCAGCAAACGCGATGGCTGTTCATCAAGCGTATCTGCAGAATGTAAAGAATTTCTCACTCTTGGTCGCCCACGTCTTGGTGCCCCCGGCGATGGAAGCAATCCTCTCTTCGCCCAACAATCGCGTGCAGGGGTTCTTAGCTGCCGGGCACGTTTGCACCGTGATGGGCTACACCGAGTACGAGCCCATCGCGAAAAAGTACAGGGTGCCCATCGTAGTGACAGGCTTTGAGCCGTTAGATATCTTGCAAGGTATCTATATGTGCGTCAAGCAGCTTGAAGAAGGGCGCTACGACGTCGAAAATCAATATACGCGCTCGGTGCGCCGCGAGGGCAATAGAAAAGCCCAAGAGCTAATTCGCGAAGTCTTTCGCATTGTGCCAAGAAAGTGGCGTGGCATCGGGGAGATCCCTCAAAGCGGGCTGGGCCTCATGGAGAAATACCAAGAGTTCGACGCCGAGAGGAAGTTCGCATTGGCGGATCGCTCCGTGGAAGAAGCGTCAGAGTGTATAGCAGGTCTAGTGTTGCAGGGCGTGAAGAAGCCCCACGAGTGTCCAGCCTTTGGGATCCGCTGCACGCCGGAGCATCCTTTGGGAGCACCGATGGTCTCCTCGGAAGGCGCGTGTGCTGCGTACTATCGGTATCGGAGGGAGCGCAAAGATGAATGACAACTTCACGCTCAGTTGCCCTATCCCCATCTCCGAGTATCCCCAGATTCTGCTCGCTCATGGTGGGGGCGGCAAACTCATGCACCATCTCATCGAGAAGCTCTTTGGCCCAGCGTTCGCTAATCAATATCTGGACGAGCGCCATGATGGGGCGCAGTTCACCCTGAACGGGGCAAAGCTCGCGTTCACGACAGATTCTTATGTCGTGCGCCCGCTCTTCTTCCCCGGCGGCGACATCGGGAAACTCGCGATCTACGGGACAGTCAATGACTTGGCAATGTGCGGCGCGCGCCCGCTCTTCCTCAGTGCTGGATTTATCCTAGAAGAAGGGCTGCCCATGGAGACCCTCTGGCGCATCGTGCAGTCGATGAGAGAAGCCGCCCAAGCGGCTCACGTGCAGATCGTCACCGGGGACACAAAAGTCGTAGACAAAGGCAAGGGCGATGGGGTTTTTATAAACACGGCGGGGATCGGGATCATCGAGCATAATTTACTAATCTCCCCCAAGAGCGTCCGACCGGGAGATGCTATTTTGCTTAATGGGGACGTGGGCCGGCACGGCATCGCCATTATGGCCGTGCGCGAAGGACTGTCATTTGAAAGCGAGATCGAGAGCGACTGCGCATCGCTCGCCCCTGTGGTGCTGAAGCTCATCGAAGAGCAGATCGAGTTGCATTGCTTGCGCGACTTGACCCGCGGTGGCTTGGCCAGCGCGCTCAACGAGATCGCCAAGACTGCTCAGGTCAGTATCGCGATAGACGAGAGCGCCGTCCCGGTCCGAGAAGACGTGCAAGGGGCGTGTGAGATCTTGGGGCTCGATCCCCTCTACGTGGCCAACGAAGGGCGCTTCGTAGCGTTTGTAGCCCCACACGATACCGAGCGCGCCCTAAAGATTCTGAGAGATTTTTCACCTGATGCCGCGCTCATCGGCAGCGTTCTCAAGGCCCCCCCAGCGAGAGTCACCCTGAAAAGCCGCATCGGTGCTCAGCGGATCTTAGACATGCTCAGCGGGGAGCAGCTGCCAAGAATCTGCTGAAAAAAGACGACGAAGAGGAGCATAAGCCGGATTCTGTTCCGACTCAACGAGTCGGCGAGGGCCATCTCTCTTGGCGACCTACCCGAGCGCGATTCGGGCGGGCCACCCTGCCGGAGCACCCAAAAAATCCCGAAGATCTTTTGGGGCCCCAACGCGCTCCTACTTGGTCTTGCTCCGGCCGGGGTTTGCCGTGCCCCCGACTCTCACGAGCGGGGCGGTGAGCTCTTACCCCACCGTTTCACCCTTGCCCGCACCCAAGCGGAGCTTGGGCCGCTGGCGGTCTCTTCTCTGTGGCACTTTCCAAGGATCGCTCCTTCTCGCCTTGCGGCGAGCGGCCTGCCCTGCGGAGTCCGGACTTTCCTCCCCAGGCCTCGTCTGGACTATACATCTTCGCCGGCCGTCAGCCGGCGAAGGCGAATGGTCCAGGCGAAGCCTGGGGCGGCCCTCTGCTCCTCTTCGCCCAATTATTATACCATGAATGTAATGCCCATCATAGTCTTCTGTCCCTCCTACACGTAAGATACGTCTGAGTAACACAAGGAGGCTGGCATCTCATGGCAGAAGCAGAAGCTCGCTTGGTTGGTACCATCGAAGAATGGCAAGATTTAGGAAATGGCACGGAGCTCTCGTATATCCACGCTGCAGCCGAGCTCCTCGCCAACGATCTCGTTCAGCTCTTAGCTCATAACAAAGAGCTGCGGAATAAACTGCAAGCCGCGGGCAACAGATTAAGTCTCTCGTTAGTGATTCGGCTCGACACCGACGACGACGAACGGAAACGCCCTATCAAGGCAAGCTTAAACTAAGGGATTTCTAACGCAGGCGGGAGTAGCCACAGCGTGGGCAGCTCCGATAGGCCACGCGCAGGCCTTGCCGACTATATGTATAGTAGGAGCGCATGCGAGCGCCACAGCGCGGGCAATAGCTTCTCATCACAGCTCGCACCCCCAACACTATCCCTCCCAGCCCAAGCACCCCTGCCATAACCCAGAGCCAGAGAGGCTGCCCTCGAGAGACCTGAGGGGGTGGCTGTCCATAGTTGCCTTCGAGCATGGCTTGGAGAGCCCTCACCGACTCTTCTATAGCTGTCTTGATGCGCTTCCGCTCTAAGTGATAGGCAAGCCCCGCACGCATGCGCTCCAGATGCTCTGGCAGCAAGCGCTCTCGAAGATTCTCGCCTAGGCGCAGCTCAAACGCCCACACCCCCTTCGTCTGCTCCTTGACGAAGACTAAGAGCACCGTGTCATCCCCGAGCTTCCAGGATTCCCAGATCTTTTGCGTATAGAGCGCGGCGTTATCGAACGGATCATAGATCGAGGCCAAGATCACGAGCCGAACATTGAACTGTTCTCTAATGGTCTCTATCTGGGCTTCGAGCTCAGCCCGGGCTCCCCCCAGGACCGCCGCATAATCGTTAATTGCCCCCATCGGCCGTGGCAGGACAACTTCTTCGTCCTGACCGGAGATAGCCCAAAGCCATACTAGCGCCAACACCAGCGCGTGCATAACTCACTTCACGTATAATAGCCTTGAGCAGTTCTCGCACGTGACGATCTCCGCTCGGACGCGCTCTGTAGTGATCTCGCTGACGCGCAGGTTGCACCCGGAGCAGATCCCATGAGTGATGGGCACGACGGGATCTTCGTAGCGCGCTCGGAGTTCTTCATACCGGTGCAGCAGTTTAGGCTCGACGACGGCGGTGCGCAGCGGGCGCTCCCCCTGGAGCCGTTCTAGCTCCGCGATGTGCCCCGTGATTTCTGCGTCGATCTGGGCGATATCGTGCTCGATCTTGGCTTTCCAAGCGAGAAAGTCTTGCTCGGCCTTACGGATTAGGGGGGCTTGCTCTTCGACTTGAGTGATGAGCGCGAGGGCCTCGTCCTCTAACTGATCAATACGAGCACGAGCGTGCTCTACGCGGATTCGTAACGCCTCCATCTCTTTATAGCTGAGCAAGCCCGTGCGGAGCTTCTCAGTATCAGCGCGGATCTGAGCATCGAGGTCATCGACTTCACGGGATTTTTCGCGGCTATGGCGCTGGAGCTCTTCAAACGCTCGCTTTTTGGCGAGAAATTCACTCTGTTCTCGGGCGATCGCGTCGAGGAGCGCCTGACGACGCCGCTTCAGCCCTTCGATCTTGCGGGCTTGCTCGCGGATCGCCTTGTCGTGGCGGTCTAGCTCAAGAAGCGCCTCCAACTCTTGGGTCATAAGATTTATGATACCAGATTTCATGGGCGCCGTACCATGCTTGACAGCTCCCGCCGACTCTGCTATGATTAAAATCCCTGGGCCCGTAGCTCAGTTGGGAGAGCGCTTGAATGGCATTCAAGAGGTCAGGGGTTCAAGTCCCCTCGGGTCCACCAGAGACCTCCTAGAGCATCCCACGGACGCGCAGCGGCTCCAGGAATTGTTCTTCGGTGATCGTGGGAGCGACCTTGAACGCCTTCTCGAGGATCCGCCGGCGTTCAGCCTCAGAGGTCGCTCGTGCATACTTGAGCCGGAGTTTCCACAGCTTCTCCCGGCGATGGCGTCGCCGCGCGATCACTTTGGGATGTGTCGGTTTGCTCATCACTGATCACCTCCGCAAGAGAGTTGGTCAGTTCTGAGTTGACAGTTTTTCAGTTGAGGAGAGTTATTATATTGTCAAACTGTGAGCTGTTCAACTCAATTGACAATCCTTGATATACCACAATGATAATGAACGCCATGATAGACCCAGCATGGAGCTGGCTGGTTCCCATTATCTGGGGGATAGGTGCTTTTATCATCGGAGTGGCTGTCGTCGCATTTGGCGAGTTATTGCTCTGCATTCGGGAGATCGCTCTCAACACCCGCAAAGAAGGGTCTGATAAGGAGCCTAAATACCATGCTCTACCCACGATAGCCTCTATTTTGAATGCTGCGGGATGGGCCGCTCTTGTGGGAGGGCTCATAGCTGTAATTGTAGGGGTTATTTCTCTCATAGTGTCACTACTCTCTCATTGATGGGATTTTTCATCCTGCGCGGCTTTGCGGAGCCTGTCCATGATCGCCCGCCCTAGCCCACGCTCTTCGACTGTCTCGACGACGATCACGTCGACCCTGTGGGCATCGAGCTCGCGCAGCGCAGCAAAGAGCCGTCGTGCGTATTCTGATAGATCGAGGGGCATGTGAATCACGGAAAGCACGGAAGAGGGCGGAGAACACGGGAGATGGCTCTGTCTGACCATCACTCCAACCCGTTTCCCATCCTCGAGCAATTCGCGCACAATTTGCTCTAGCTTCGCTGACTCAACGAGCAGAAGCTGCGCCTGCGGAGCGTAATGCCGCCAGCGCGTCCCAGGGGAGCGTTTCGCGGCTTCTGATGCTGAAGAGCTCAACAAGCGCACCTCCCCCAAGATCTCCTGAAGTGCTTCGAGGGTGACTCCCCCAGGGCGCAAGATCATCGGAGGGTCTTGGGTTAAGTCTAAAACCGTCGACTCGACGCCGATGGGAGTGGGGCCACCATCCAAGACGAGATCGATTCGTCCGTCTAGATCCTCCAAGACGTGCTGTGCCGTGGTTGGGCTGGGGCGGCCAAATCTGTTCGCTGAGGGCGCGGCGATAGGACAGCCGCTTCGTTCGATGAGCTTTCTCGCAAGGAGGTGACTGGGCATGCGTACGGCGACTGTATCCAGCCCGCCGGTGGTAGTGCTAGGGACTCTGTCGGTTTTAGGCAAAACGAGCGTGAGCGGGCCGGGCCAGAATCTCTCTGTCAAATCCCAAACTCTTTGAGAGATATGCCGAGCTAAGAGCGCGAGCTGTTGAATATGGGCGATGTGAACGATCAACGGATCATCGAAAGGGCGCTCTTTGGCGATGAAAATCTTTCGAACAGCACTCTCGTTGAGAGCATCGGCTCCTAAGCCATAGACAGTCTCCGTGGGAAAGGCGACTAATCCCCCAGCGCGAATAATCCGAGCAGCGCGCTCGATAGCAGCCTCATCAGCGGGGAGAACAGCGGTGCGCACAAGCCCATTATAGCGTGAGAGTGTTCCTCTGTCATTCGTAGAGTTTCTTTGGCCGAGCGCAAGCAAGCACCACATGCACCCCGCGCTCCCCAAGGCGCCGCTCCACCAGCGCCTTCAGCTCATCACGAGAGACGTGCTCCATCTGCACTTCGTCTATCGCGTCGACCCCGCACGCTTCGACCAACGCCCGCACTCGCCCCAGCCCTGGCACCGGCTGCGCTCCAGGAGTCATCGCCGAAGCCCTATTGTACAGAATAATGACGAGCAGATTGTGCTTGTGTTCGACAGCATCCAAGAGCCCCGTGATCCCTGAATGAATAAATCCCGTGTCTCCGATGATCGCCACGCCCTTGCGCCCAACAAGACTCATGCCCACGGCTGTCGAAATCGACGTTCCTAACGCATACGCCGTGTCAATCACTTGTGGGGGGAAATACCCGTGCAAGATCGAGCAGCCTACATCGCCCGCAACTAGATACCCTTCAGGTAAGATCTCGTCTAAGACTTCATAGAGCAGCTCGAATCCCCCGCAGGGCAAGTCCAGGATGCCACCGCTTACTTGGGTGGGAATGTCGAGATAGAGCTCACCGCCGGCGCGCCCCCATGCCTCAGCTATGTGTTGAGCTTCGAGCTTCCCGATTCTGGGCAAGTGCCCTGTCAGCCGCCCAAAGACCTTCGTCTTTAATCCATGCCGCGCCACCAAGGCGTTCACGGACTCTTCGACGATAGGCGCGATCTCCTCGATCACTAACACTCTTTCTAAATTCTTCAAAAAATTCACGAGCGCCCGCTCCGGCAAGGGATGCGCATACCCCAACGCAAAGTGATTCTTTTCTGTAACTAGCGTTGAGACGAAGCCGCAGGAGATGACCCCGCAGGCCATCACCCCTATCCCCTCCCCCAGTGCCCCAGCTGAGGTGAGGTCCTCCGGTACCCGATGCAGCGGCGAATCTTCAACCAGCTCGCACAGTTGAGGGTAGATCGTCTGATAGTAATATTTATAGCGATCCAAGATGAGATTCTTCCAGGCACGATCTCTATCAAAGCGCGCTTCAACAGTGAGAGGAATCTCACTAAGGCGCCCTTCGCCCTCCAGGAGACGCCCGGTCACCTGCAACATTACGGGGATGCCGAGCGTCCCTGACAGCTGCAATCCCTCGATAGCGGCATCGCTGACGTACTGCGGGCCCGGTGGCGTCAAGACGGGTATATTAGCAAGCTTGGCATACCAGCGTGAATCTTGCTCGTTCTGGGACTTGGCTGCGCCGGGGTCGTCTCCAGCGATCAGTAAGAGCCCCGCGCCGATGCCATGCGTCACAGCAGTGACCAAGGGATCAGCCAAGACGTTAACCCCGACTTGCTTGACGATGACCACGCTGGGCAAGCCCGCAACCGAAGCGCCCAACGCTTGGGCAAACGCGACTTTCTCTTCGGTGCTGATCTCGACGTTTAGTCCTTGCTTAGCGCACTCATCTAAGAGCGCTGTGCAGGGATCGCCGTAGACTCCAGTCACCAGCGCGACCTTGTTCTTTTTGAGTGTTTTTGCAAGCGCTTCACGTGCAGTCTTCATAAGATTTCCTCCTTTAGCTCGCCGCTGGGCGAAAGCCAATCCCAAAATCGTTCCCCGACTTGTGCTGCCCTCCCAGCTCCCTCTGCAAGAGCCATTGAGACTGCAAGAACGCTTTGTAGACATTCTGAATGGCTGTGAAAAGCGCATGCTTCGTGAGCCCATCAGAGAAGATCTCTTGCTGAAGTACCAACTGTCTAAGAATCCCTTGGGGATGGATCATTCCAAAGCTGATGGGGAAGCGATTGAGCTCCATGCTCAGCTCGCGTAGAATTCTCTCGCGCTGTGGCTGAGTGAGCCTTTGAAAGAGCTGCTGCACGTCGTCGGCTATGTTGACACTCACTTCGACCAAGATTCGGTCTGGGCTGATCTTGGGATTAATAATACTGACGGTTGTGGGTTGGTTTTTCGGATGATTGGCTAACAGGACCCAATTGGCGTTGGGGTGCTCGACGTAGCGATTGAACTGCCCTTCCTCAACGAGCCAGCTCTCGATCTTCTCTCTCATAATTTGCATTATAGATCAAAGGAAGGAGAATTGCACGCGGCTATGCGAGGGTTGTCAGTCGTTCCGAGCAATCCCTCCTGCAGCAAGGCGGAGCCGTCAACACTAGTGGGTGCTGCCAGAGATATCCGCACAAGATCCCCAAGCGCCACGATACACCTTCCCTCTCAGGACGCTGGCTCTACCGAGCAAGCGACTTCTCACGCCCAGAATGCTAAGAGCCAGAAGCCAACTCCTAATGGAAGCGCTGATGTATTCGGTTACGAAGCTCGGTGAAGAACAAGGCACCATCGTGATCTAAGCTTCGCCCTAACAAGCCTCGTCTGCGAAGACCCAGATAACGGCAGCAGCGTCGACTTAGACACACGCACTGCTACTGTTGACCTTGACCCAGGCGAGACCGTTACGTGTACTTATACCAATACCAAGCAAAACCCCTTGATTGAAGCGTACAAGCGAGACAGCTTGTTCAGAGACATCAATAGCAATGGGGAAGCCAACCCCGGAGATATCTTGCTCTACACCGTGACGATCACAAACGAAGGGAACGCAACTGCTACAGGCGTCACCTATAGCGACACGGTAGACGCGAATACCAACCTAATTTGCAGTGGACCCGATGCGCCGACTACCTCGCAGGGGAGTATTCTGAATTGCACCGCGGGCGCCGGAGGAAGCCTCCAGGTCAATCTCGGTGAGATCGCTCCGGGCGGCTCCGCCACTATCACCTACAAGGTCGAGATTAGGAGGGGCAACTTCACCCAAGTCATAAACCAAGGCGTGGTGAGAGGTACTAACTTCCCCAATGAAGTGACGGATGATCCCGATACTATCCCCGAGGATGATCTGACAATCGTGCCGGTACAAGGGACCGTCGGCGGGGACCCGCCGATCTGGGGAGATATCATGGCCTTCTTGTAGCCTTGGGGGAAGAGCTGGGCACCGACTGGGTCTTCACCCTTGACCGTCGTGGGGTCTCGACCTATCGGCTCCATGATAGAAAGCCCTTTCAGATTCATCCCGTGAGCCTAGCCATACTTGATGCTGCAGATTGACCATTAGTCGTTTGGTCTTCTTCGTCTCTCTCAAGTACAATAGCGAACGAAAGGAGATGACTCCCATGCGCGCCCGCATCGCGATGCTCAGTCTCTTGATAGGTATTCTTTTTGGCCCGCTGACGCTCCTCGCCCAGCAACACGCCCAAGTCGTCTTCCCCGACGACGCGAAATTCTCCGAGCTCCAAAGCGCCTTCCAAGAGAAGACGAAGATCACGGGCTCTGCGTGGGCTGACGAATTCCAAAAGCGCCAGCCCTTCGGGCAAGTCCGCAGCAGCACTGGTGTTACGGGGATTCTGTTTACCGAAGCCTTTGCGCTCGTGGCTCTCGTCGCTGGCCAAGTCCCGTATATCGTCTATGGGACGATTGACATCCCCCAAGGGGCAAAACTCGCAGGACGAGAGTTTTCCGGCAAGTACGGGATCGTCGTCATAGCCAATCCGTTTGTAGCTGCGCTCTTGGACATCGCAACGGGCACTATTGGGGTGTTCGTGATACTTCCGGTGAGCGGCACGACCCCGCTCTTCCCGATCTTCCCCGTTATGCCGTTTTTAGGGCCTGTGGGGATCTTCCAGATTCTCTTTTCGCTGATTACTATTCCGACGCCGGCGCCTCCAGCGCCACCGGCTCCACAAGTCCCGCAAGGGCCCGCGCCGACTTGCCCGCAAGATCTGCCTAACAAGAGCGAGATCAACGCACCAATGAACGCGGTCGCCGTCATCGCGACGATCTCTGACACCGCAAAACTCTTCGAGATCGGCGTGGCGCCCCCAGCGCTCTTGACTGTGCAGTCGTTCACCCAAGCGCTACAGTTCTCATATACGACGGCTCTCTATCGCCGAATCGGGATCATCATTGGGCCAGGAAGCCAGCAGATTCCCGTGACCCTAGATCTTCCGTTCGCGCTCTTTGTCACCGCGGGGCAGAAAGCCGCGTGCCTTGCAGCAACTCCGAAACTTATCAACAGCGTCCCCACGATCGTCGGGACGCTCAGCACAAATTAGAGGTGCCTATGAGAAAGATGCTCTCTCTGCTTTGGCTTCTGGTAATTCTTGCTTCGTGCACCCTCTTGGACCAGCGCGATGACATGGCTAGACTCGCTGAGCACCGGCAGCGATGGCACTCCCACCACATCACAGATTATCGCTATAGATTGCAGATACTCTGCTTCTGTCCGCCAGAGATACGACAACCCGTGGTCATCGAGGTGCGTAACAACGTAACGGTCTCTATAACAGCTGTGGAGAGCGGAGCCACTGTAGACTTGGAACATTTCAAGAGTTTAGATACCATAGAAAAGCTGTTCGATCTCATCGAGGCAGCTATTGTCGGCAAAGCTGCTCGTGTAGAGGTCAGCTATGATCCGACGTGGGGAATTCCGACCCGCATCAGGATTGACCATCTCAAGGATGCCGTAGATGACGAGGTTGAGTACACAGTGACCGAGTTCACGGTCCTCAGTAAGTCCTAGGGGTGTTTAGGCTATGCACACTAAGGCGTTTCAAGACTACTATCCCGACAATCTCAGCTATTGTTACGGCTGTGGCCGGCTCAACGAGCATGGCTTACACATTAAGAGCTACTGGGACGGCGACGAGACGGTCTGTACGTTCACGCCCAAGCCCTATCACATGGCAATCCCTGGCTATGTCTACGGGGGGTTGATCGCGTCTTTGATTGATTGTCACAGCACGGGGACAGCCTCCGCTGCCGCGTACAGAGCGCAAGGGCGCGAGATGGGCACCGAGCCCCCGTTACGCTTCGTCACGGCATCTCTGAAAGTCGACTATCTGCGTCCCACCCCCTTGGGCGTACCGCTAGAAGTGCGCGCACGAGTGAAAGAGATCAGCGGACGCAAAGTGATTGTTGAATCGCGACTGATCGCCAACGGCGAGGTCTGCGCCCGCGGGGAAGTCGTTGCGGTGCAGATGCCGGAACATATGCTGCGCTCATCCGGCTGAGACCGTGCGATCGAAGGCCTCGTAGGCGTCGTAGTGAATGAGCTGGTAGAGCTCGGCTCGCGTCTGCATCTGATCGAGAAATTCCTGGCTGGAGCCGTGTTGCGCCAAATGCTCGTAGAAGCGTTCCATCGCCCGTGCTGCCACGCGCAACGCCGACACGGGGAAGAGCACCATCTCGTAGCCAAGCTCAAAGAGTTCAGAGGCCTTCAGAAGGGGTGTCTTCCCAAACTCCGTGAGGTTCGCCAGTAGTGGAGCCGTGAGCGCCTGCCGCACACGGCGAAACTCTTCAAGGCTCTCGAGGGCCTCCGGAAAGATCGCGTCGGCTCCTGCCTCAAGATAGAGTGTGGCACGAGCGAGCACTCCCTCGAGTCCTTCGAGCGCCCGCGCGTCGGTGCGTGCTAAGACAAAGAGCTTGGGGAAGACGCGCTTGATCGCGCGGATCTTCTCAGCCATCGCTTTCGGGGGAATGAGTCGCTTGCCGGATAGATGCCCACAGCGCTTAGGCATCTCTTGGTCTTCTATCTGCACGGCGGCCACGCCGGCCTTGGTGAGCTCACGTGCTGCCCGGACTACGTTGAGGACCTCGCCAAACCCCGTGTCGATATCCACAAGCACGGGCAACTTCGTCGCGTGCACTAGCAGCTCTGCGCGCCGAGCTACTTCTTCAAGAGTTAATACTCCCAGATCGGGAAGCCCAGAGCTGGCCGAGAGCGCTGCCCCAGAAAGATACAGCGCGGCGAACCCAGCGCGCCGGGCCAAGAGCCCTGCCAAGGGATCATGCGCCCCTGGGATAATCAGATGCCCCCGAGCGACCAGCTGCCGAAAGCGTTCCGAAAGCTCTGGTTGTGATGGCATTGGCTCTAGCATCCATGCCATGAGCGTCCCTCCTAGGGGGGGAAGGCAAGCTCTGCCAAGAAGCGATCGACAGCCATCTCCGTGAGTTTGGGATCTTCTGCGATGAGCTTGTACAAGCGCTCGACCCGCGGCTCGGGATAGACGTGCCCTAACGCAGCGCGAAACTTCTCCTTCAGCAACGGCACGGCCTCGGCACGTCGCCGCCGATGCCCTATCGGATACTCGATCGTGACACGCTCGCTTGCACTGCCGTCGCGGAAGAAGACTTGTACGCTATTCGCTATAGAACGCTTGTCTGGATCAAGATACTCTCGACTGAACTGAGGGTTCTCGCGCACCTCCATGGTGGCGATTAAGCGAGCGATCCGGTGATCGTTCGCTATGGGTTCAAGATAGTGCTCATAGGTCAGCGTGCCGTAGAGCAACGCTACGGCCGTCATGTACTGCAACGAATGATCACGATCGGCGGGATTGCGGAACGGTCCAGGCTTGTTGATGATGCGCATGGCCGACTCTTGAGTCTCAATGACGATGCGCTCGATCTGATCGAGACGATCTCTCACTACTGGATGGAGCGCGATCGCCGCTTCGACCGCGGTCTGGCCGTGAAACTCCGCAGGATACGAGACCTTGAAGAGCACGTTCTCCATGACGTAGCTTCCCAAGGGGCGTCCAAGGCGCAGCGGCTCCCCGCCAAGAATAACAGTTTCAAAGCCCCACGTTGGGGCACTGAGGGCTGTAGGGTATCCCGGCTCGCCCTGTACTGCCAGGAGAGCCAGGCGCACGGCTCGGCTTGTCGCATCGGCGGCGGCCCATGACTTGCGCGGCCCGGTATTAGGTGCATGGCGATAGACGCGCAGAGCTGCGCCGTCGATTACAGCGTTTGAGAGAGCACTGAGCACTTCGGCTCTTCCCCCTCCCAGGAGCCGCGCGGCGACCGCTGCCGAAGCGATCTTCACAAAGTGCACATGGTCAAAGCCTCGACGATTCAGGCTGTTCTCCAACGCAAGCACTCCTTGGATCTCGTAGGCTTGGATCGCTGCGGTGAGCACGTCCTGAACGCGATAGGGAGGCTCTCCCCAGCGGCGCCGCAACTGACTATGATAGTCGGCTACGGCTAAGATCGCCCCAAAGTTGTCCGACGGATGCCCCCACTCCCGCCCTAGCCACGTGTCGTTGTAGTCGAGCCAGCGAATTAAGGCCGTCGTCGCGAAGGCTCCCTGGATGGGATCGACGACGAAGCTCGTCCCCGGTACGCGCGCTCCTACTGACATATACGTTTCTGGGACGACCGGGCCGATAAGCTTGGTGCACTCCGGATATCCTAGCGCCAAGAATGCGCAGGCAAGGGCGTCCATTAGGGCCAGACGAGCTGTCTCGTAAGCCAGCTCGCTCTCGATCTTGCCCTCAACGACATAGTCGGCGATCTCTTCAAGTATGGGATCGTATCTCATAGTGGAGCCCTCGAGGTCCGAGGTATCGAGCTCGGGGTCGGTAGAGTCGGTTCTCCCGATGTTGCTCTATAATATGAGCGAGAAGCCCTGCCGAGCGTGCCGCAAAGAAGAGCGGCGTATAGAGCTCCGTGGGGATGCCAAGGGCATAGTAGACGGGGGCGGCGTAATAGTCTAAGTTGGGATAGAGGTTCTTTTCGGTGCGCATGAGCTGTTCGCCGCGCTCGCACAAGGCCACTAGATCGAGTTCTCCAGTGCCCTTGGCCTTCACGAGATCTGCCAGGACTTCTTTGAGCAGTTGCGCTCGAGGGTCCATGCGCCGCATGTAGACGCGATGTCCAAAGCCCATAATACGCTCTTTGCGCGCCAGCCGCTCTCGAATGAGGCGTTCTAAGCCATCGGGCGTCTTAGCTTCGAGCAACATCGCGATGACAGCCTCGTTGGCCCCGCCGTGGAGCGGCCCCTTGAGCGAAGCTACAGCAGCTGTCAAAGACCCATAGAGATCGGAGAGCGTCGAGGCCACCACCCGCGCCGCAAACGTCGAGTTGGGCAACTCGTGCTCGCTGTACGCGATGAGCGCCTGCTCGAACGCCCGCACCTCCTGAGGGGTCACAGCACGCGTTACGATCGCGCGCAAGAAGTTCTCGGCAAAGGACCAATCCGAACGAAACGTCACGGGCGCTCTGCCTGCAGCGACGTGGGCGAGATTGGCCACGATCTGAGCGATCTGCCCGATCAGGCGCGGTGCCTTGGCCTGCTCGCGCTCGGGGTCGGCCGTGCTGGCCTCGGGGTCGAAACCCGCTAGCGCAGAGAGCGCTGTGCGCAGCCGATCCATAGCGTGCATCGCCGGCGACAACATCGCCAAGATCTTATAGACCGGCTCTGGCACGGAAGCTCGAATCATCTCCTGCTCGAGCTCATGGCGGCGCTGGGCGTCGGGCAAACGCTCGTCGATTAGCAGCCCTACAACATCAGCGTAGCAAGCAGAGCGAATCAGCTCTAATAAGCTGTACCCCCGTACAATGATCTCTTCGTGCTCGACGTCCAGATAGGAGATCTGCGTCTCTGCCGCGATCACGTCCTCCAGGCCGGGTTTATAGGCTTCCATCAGCGTCGCCCTCCTGCACCGGAGACCTGCCGGGTCCATTCGACTAAAGCGATCAAGAATTTGCGGAGACGTTCGCGCGTCTCTTCGTCTGTGAGTCTGGCGTGAGAGTCGAACTTCTGCTCTGCTTGAGCGATGTAGAGCTCGGGCCGCGGCAGCACTATCATCCCTAAGGCAGCGCAGACCTCGCGCAGATGGAGCTGGGCTCGCACAGTGCCGAAGCGCCCCACGCTCACTCCGAAGACCCCTGCAGGCTTACCGGCACATGGCTCGTTGGAGAGCTGCGAGATCCAGTCGAGAGCGTTCTTGAGTACGCCGGGGATCGAGTAGTTGTACTCTGGGGTTGCGATCAGCAGCGCATCGCTCGCAGCAATGCGCTCTCCTAGCACCTGCACCGTCTCGGGAATAGGGCGGATGTCTTCGTTGTACAAGGGAATGGGAGCGAGATCGAAGATCTCCAGCATCACACCCTGAGGGAGCAGCTCTTGAGCTGCTCGCAGCGCCGCAGTGTTGTACGAGCCCTTGCGCAAGCTTCCTGATATCCCTAGAATCTTCATGCTCAAGATTATAGCGCACGGAGGCCGACGATGCAGCCGTTAGTTGGTGTGATCATGGGCTCGCGATCCGACTGGGAGACCCTCCAACATGCTGCTGAGACCCTGGAGAGACTGGGCGTCCCGTATGAAGTCCGCGTCGTCTCGGCCCATCGTACCCCGGATCTGCTCTTCGAGTACGCCTCGACCGCCGAGGAACGCGGGCTCGAAGTGATCATCGCCGGGGCGGGAGGAGCTGCGCACCTGCCAGGGATGACGGCGTCCAAGACCCTTGTGCCTGTCTTGGGCGTGCCCGTGCCCTCACAACTACAGGGCTTAGATTCGCTCTTGTCTATCGTGCAGATGCCCGCGGGCGTTCCCGTCGGTACGCTCGCTATTGGGAAGGCTGGGGCGATCAACGCAGCGCTCTTAGCAACGGCGATCATAGCCAATAAATACCCGGAGTTTCGCGAAGCTTTGAGAAGATATCGCGAGGCGCAGACGAAAGACGTGCTCGAGCATCCCGATCCGCGACAGCTATGAGAGTGGGTATTCTTGGTGGCGGTCAACTGGGCCGAATGCTCGCGCTGGCGGGAGTGCCCTTGGGCGTACGCTGCTGGGTGCTGGATCCCTCCCCAGAGGCTCCAGCCCGCGCAGTCGCTACCCATATCTGCGCTGACTATCACGATCGAAGCGCTCTCGAGCAGCTTGCCCAAGCCGTTGACGTCATCACATATGAGTTTGAGAACGTCCCCGTTGAGAGCGCCCAAGCGCTCGCCCAGCGCGTGCTGGTCTACCCTCCCCCACGCGCCTTAGAGATCGCTCAAGATCGTCTCAGCGAGAAGACGTTCTTTCAGAGCCTAGGGATTCCTACGCCGCGCTTTGTGCGCGTGGATACCTTCGAAGACTTAGGCAACGCTGTGGAACAGCTTGGGTTACCCGCCCTGCTCAAGACGCGACGCGGCGGCTACGACGGCAAAGGACAGTATCTCATTCGCAGTTTAGATGATATAGAACGCGCCTGGAACACCTTGGGAGGCGTCCCGCTCATCGTAGAGGAATATATTCGGTTCGAGCGCGAGCTCTCGATACTATCCGTGCGCGCACGCACCGGCGAGATCCGATGCTATCCGTTAGTAGAGAACTCTCACCGTGAGGGGATTCTGCGGCGCTCGCTGGCGCCAGCGCCTCATCTTTCATCAATGCTTCAAGAGCGCGCTGAGCGCTATGCCCGCGCCATCTTAGAAGCTCTTCAATACGTGGGCGTGCTCGCCCTTGAGCTCTTTGAGCATCAGGGAGAACTCTTGGCCAACGAGATGGCTCCCCGGGTGCACAATTCAGGTCACTGGACGATAGAAGGGGCCGTCACCAGTCAGTTTGAGAATCATTTGCGAGCGATCCTGGGCTGGCCCCTCGGTCCCACAGAGGCACGGGGCCAGTGCGCGATGTTCAACATCATTGGAGAGATCCCGGCGATTGAGGCGCTCTTGCAGATCCCTGGAGCCCGCGTGCATCTGTATGGGAAGAGCCCGCGGCCAGGACGCAAGCTCGGGCATGTGACGCTCTGCGAACCCTCGGAAGAATTACTCCTCCCTAAGCTCGCAAGAGCTCAGGCACTCCTTGGCCTTGACAAGAGAGATGAGGGCAAGTAAAATGCCTAAGGTCCATAAGGGGAGCTCGGGGAACCGGGCTGAGAGGATCCCTCAATCCGGGGTCGACCCTTGGAACCTGATCCGGGTAATGCCGGCGGAGGGATTATGGAACTTCGGATCGAAGACCTGCATAAGAGCTTCCCCCACGGAGCAAGCTCCCTCAGAGTCTTAAATGGAGTCTGCTTAGAAGCGACCTGCGGAGAGTTCGTGGCTATTCTTGGTCCTTCAGGCTGCGGTAAGACCACGCTCTTGAACATCCTTGCTGGGCTAATCGAGCCAGATAGCGGTAGGCTTCTGCTTGACGGACATCAGGTGCCCGACTATCGCAGCCACATTGCTTACATGCAGCAGAAGGATCTGCTCCTGCCCTGGCGCACCGTGCTCGACAACGCAATATTGGGCTTGGAACTCCAAGGACTTCCCCGCCAACAAGCACACGCCCAAGCCCAAGCGCTGCTAGAGCGCTTCGGCTTAGGGGGATTCGAACGAGCCTATCCCCATCAACTCTCCGGTGGGATGCGCCAGCGCGTGGCCCTAGTGCGCACGCTGTTACTGCAGAAGCCAATCTGGCTCCTCGACGAACCCTTTGGAGCCCTTGACGCAATGACTCGCTCCCAGCTTCATCACTATCTCCTGCAGGCGTGGCATGACCAGAAGGCCACCGTGCTCTTTGTGACCCATGACGTTGAGGAAGCCTTGGTGCTCGCAGATAGAGTCGTAGTGATGACGGCTCGGCCGGGTCGTATCAAGGCGATTCTCGACGTGGCGCTGCCCCGGCCGCGCCACGTTACCGATCCCCAGTTTGTGGCCCTCAAAGCAGAGCTTTTAGAGCTCCTGCACGCAGAGAGCTTGGAGGAGAGGGTCTATGAGAGTTCTTAGGCAGCTTGGGCCACCGCTAGGACTGATACTTGCTTTCTTTGCTGGCTGGGAGACGCTCGTGCGCCTCTGGGAGATCCCGACCTATCTGCTTCCTGCTCCGACACAGATCTTCCAAGCTATTCCGGCTCATCTTGAGATACTCTGGCTCAACAGCGGCGTCACTCTCGCTGCGGTAGGCTTAGGCTTTGGGATCTCGCTGCTAGGGGGTTTGGCCTTGGGAATTGCGATCTTCTACTCGCCTATGCTGGAGCGAGCGCTCTACCCGATCTTGATAGCCTCGCGGAACGTCCCGCTCTTTACGATTGCTCCGCTGCTAATAGTATGGATGGGATTTGGCTTGCCTCCTAAGGTAGTTGTAGCTGTGATCATCGCTTTCTTTCCCTTGGTCGTGAGCACGTATGATGGGCTGCGAGCGCTCGATGCCGATCTTGTCAATCTCTTCCGGGCTTTGGGAGCCACGCGCTGGCAGATCCTGCGCAAGCTCCGCCTTCCTGCGGCTCTGCCCTTTATCTTCTCTGGAGCCAAGCTCAGCTTGGTCTACTCCATCATCGGGGCTGTCTTTGCCGAGATGGTGGTCGGCGGCCAGGTCTGGAGAGCTTCAGGGGTTGTGGCCGGGGGCTTGGGCTACTGGATCCGCCACGCGACGAACTTTGGGCACCTCGATCTGGCGTTCGCCCTCATTTTGTGGCTCTCGGGACTCAGCTTGGTGCTCTTCGGATGCATCGTCTGGATAGAGCGTCATCTCCTGCGCTGGCAACGCGTGGAGCGAATCTAAAAAGGAGGGTGATCGCGAATGACGACTCGCACCCTGGTGCGCTGGAGCACCGTTGGGTTGGTTCTAGTAGCTCTTCTATGGCTTATGGACGGCAAGAGTGGGGCTCAACCTCCCGAGAGTTTGAGCGTGCTGTTGGAATGGTTTGCCAACCCCGATCACGCCCCTCTCTATATCGCTCAAGCTAAGGGGTACTTCTCCCGCGAACGGCTTAGGGTCGAGATTCGCGAACCGGCCGATCCTAGCCAGGTCCCCTTCTTGGTCGCGGCCGGAGCTGTAGACATCGGGCTCACGTCGATGTTCAACCACGTCATCTTGAAGGCCACTCAGAACATCAACGCGATCGCTATCGGGGCGTTGTTGATGAAGCCGCTGGGAGCTCTCGTCGCCATCAAGGAGCGCGGCATTGAGAAGATCACGGATCTCAAGGGGAAGAAGATCGGCTATTCGGTCGAACCCGTTGAACCCGCTGTCTACAGCACGATGCTGCGCGCGGCAGGGCTCGATCCCCAAAGAGACGTAACCTTCGTGAAGCTGGACTTCTTGAGCCTATTGCCCGCCTTGCTGGCCGGCACTGTGGACGCCATTGGAGCTTTCCGCAACTTCGAGCCCGTGCGGGTTGAGCTGGCCGGCCTCACCCCCGTCGTGTTCAATCAGGAAGACTATGGCGCTCCCGAGGCCTATCAGCTTATCTTCATCGTACGCCGCGAGCTCCTCACCCGCAGGCCCGAAGCGCTCCAGCGCTTCCTGAAGGCCTTCACTCAAGGAGTGCTCTTCGTGCTGGCCTTCCCCCAACAGTCTAAAGAGCTCTTCTTCCAGACGCTGCCCCAGCTCAAAGACGAGCTGAACCTCAGGGCCTATGATCGCACTGTGCCCATCTTTGCCGGAGCCCCTTGCCATAATGACCCCAAACGATGGGAGATCGGCCAGAACTTTCTGTTTGAGCAGAAGATTATCCCTAGGACTCTGCCGCTTTCAGAGCTCTACACAGCGAGCTTCCTCCCGGAGGGATGCTTCTAATGATGAAGCGAGGCCAGTCGGAGCCGTTCGTCCCCTGGTACATGCAGGAGGAGATCGTCACCCGCTACGAGAGCTGGTATCAAGGGCCGGAGGGCGAGCGCATGGACCGGCTAGAGAAGACCCTCCTCCGAAGGCTGCTCGCTGGATTTCCCACGGCCCACAGCTTGCTAGAGGTGGGATGCGGGACGGCTCACTTTACGCGTTGGTTTGCCACCGAGCTGGGCTTGAGCGCCACTGGTCTAGATCTGTCGCCGCTGATGATCCGCGAGGCGCGCAAGTACTGGCAAGGCCCCTTGGTGCTCGGCGACGCTATGGACTTGCCCTTTACAGACAAGAGCTTCGATCTTGTGGCGTTCATCGCGTCGTTTGAGTATATACCTGATCCCCGCCGAGCGCTGCGAGAGGCCGCTCGTGTAGCCCGTCAGGGGCTCATCTTGGGGTTGATGAATCGCTGGAGTCTGCCGACCCTGCGCCGGCGCCTCCAGGAGCTTTTTGGCAAGAACCCCTTCTATAAGAATGCCCACTTCTACTCGCTAGGGGAGATCCGACGGCTCTTGCACGACGCCTTGGGGGATAGGCTGATGAGAATCGAATGGCGCGCGACGCTCTTCCCTAGGTTCCTCCCCCTCGAAGAGGCGACAATCTCCGTTGGGGGGGCATTCCTAGGACTGGCGGTGCACCTGAAGGGAGGAGATCATGGCAGAGTTCCCGACCCTGGGCAAGATCGATAAGAAATTCTTTGATGAAGTGATCTACCCGCGCTTGGGGGCCGCGCGTCCGGAGGTGCTCGTCGGCCCCCGCCATGGCGCGGATACCGCGATTGTGAGGCTAGATCAAGGCCAAGTGCTAGTAGCTACTACCGATCCCGTCTCTGTCATTCCGGCCTTGGGGCTGGAAGACTCTGCTTGGCTTTCGGTCCATCTCTTGGCTTCGGATCTGGTGACCTCGGGGCTGCCGCCGGCCTATGCTATCCTCACGTTCAACCTCCCACCCCATATGCCCGCCAGAGACTTCGAGATCTACTGGCACGCCATGCACCGGGAGTTCGCTAAGCTGGGCATCGCCGTCATCGGCGGACACACGGGCCGATATATGGGCTGCGATTACACTATCATAGGCGCCGGCACATTAATCGCGGTGGGCCCAGAGGATCACTACGTATCGGGGCAGATGGCCCAACCAGGAGACTCGCTTATTCTCACCAAAGGCGCCGCGATCGCTACCACCGGGCTTCTCAGTCGTGTCTTCCCCGAGACGATCAGAAGCCGTTTTGGCGAGGCGTTCCTAGCACGAGCCCAGGCGTTTTTCTCTCGGTTCTCTGTAGTAGAAGACGCGCTTACGGCCGTCTCGGTCGGGGTGCGCGAAGCCGGAGTGACGGCCATGCATGATGCGACCGAAGGGGGCGTCTTGGGCGCGCTCTACGAGTTCTCTTCGGCAGCCCGCTGCGGGCTGCGCGTCGATCTTGCTAAGATCCCCATAGCCGAAGAGACGCGCCAGATCTGCGAGCTCTTCGAGATAGACCCCTATAGTAGCCTCAGCGAGGGGACCTTGCTCATTAGCGCGCGCCCTGCAAAGGCGCACGCCGTTGTAGCGACCCTCCAGGCCAAGGGCATAGCCGCTAGCATTATCGGGGAGATAACCCCGCCTGAGGAGGGATGCAAACTGATCAGTGACGATGGGATTCGCGAGCTGGAGCCGCCGCGAGAAGACCCCTACTGGAAGGCCTTCTGGCGCGCGGTGGACCAGGGCTGGAGATAGATCTGAAAGGAGGCATGAACTTTGACGCGCAAGCTGGGAGGACTCTATCTTGTGGTCTCTCCGGATGTTGCCATAGAGAGAGTTGAGGCCGCATTGCGGGGCGGGGCTGATCTCCTCCAGATCTGGAGCCCCGCTCAGGCCGCGCGCGACTGGGCCGCTCAGATCCGTAAGATCGCTCGCACGTATAACGTGCCCTTGCTCGTCAACAACGACATCATCCTAGCAGCAGAGCTGGCCGCCGACGGCCTCCACCTCGACGGCAATGCCCCGACGCCCTCCAAGGTACGCCAGACTTTAGGCTCTCAGGCGATCGTAGGCTACACCTGTGGAACCAACCTCGAAAAAGTCCTGTGGGCCGAACGAGTGGGGGCCGACTACGTCTCGTTCTGCGCGGTCTTCCCTTCCCCATCGGTCCAAGCGTGTGATCTCGTGCCGCTAGAGACGATACGGCAAGCCAGACGCTTGGTAAGCATCCCCATCTTCGCCTCGGGAGGAATCACTCTAGAGAATGCCCACAAAGTGATCGAGGCAGGGGCCGATGGCATTGCCGTGATCTCAGCGGTCTTCCAAGCCCCTGATCCCGAAGAGGCTGTTCGACGTTTCAAGGCCCTCTGGACAGAGCAGAGATATGCTTAGCGCTCAGCTTCTCCCCCGGCTCGATGAAGCTTATACAGCGCAACGAGGAGCATAATCCCAGCTACCCCATAAGCCCACCACGGATAGCCCGCGCTCAAGAGAATCTCCTTGGGACTCAGCTGGGGATTGAACGCTTGCCTCATGCTCGCCTCAAGAGTGGCCCAAAGGTTATTGACCCCGTGAGCAGCGATCGCTGGATAGATGCTCCCAGAGCGCACCGTCAGATACCCCAGATAGAGCCCAGTGATGAAAGCTCCCAGTCCCTGTAGGGGATCGAGATGAATCACCCCAAAGAAGAGCGCCGAGAGCACAACGGCAGATACGGCTCCTAGACCGCTGCGTAGCCCCTGCAAGATCAGTCCGCGAAACGCAAGCTCTTCGCTGAGCGCTGGCCCCACACTCAGCGAGAGCGCATAGAAGAGATAGACTACTGGCGCGCTAAAGCGCGATAGCTGCACCAGAAACTCTAACTCCTTCGAGATAAGCCAAGGCATCGCTTCGATCACAGGCCAGAGGAGCACTCCACCGACCATCCCCACCGAAATAACGCCCACACTGGCCCACACGCACACGCCGAAGCGCACGCGCCGTAAGCCCAGCGTTGCCCCTAGATCGAGCCCCTGGTGCTGGGCAAAGACCACTAAGACAAAGATCATCAGCGCTGCCTGCAAAAGCCCGGCAACTCCAATGAAGACCTGCATATCCGCGATAATGCTCCGGAGCAGTGTCATGAAGAATGGCACTATCAGAATGACAAGCCACAGAAGAAGATAAAAACCAATCGCTGTTCCAGGGCTCGGCAACAAGGCCATCTGGCTCACCTCAGCCTCATCAGTATAGATAGAGACGTCACAGCGAGCAAATCGCATTTTTTCTCGAGAGCATCGAGATAATCCGCAACCACCTCTCCCTGGACATCGATGGAGAAGGCTTCCGACTTGACTTTTGGGTGGCTTCTGATCTACAATACAGCCATCCTAGCAACCACCAAGGGGGGTTCACTATGAACAAAGCAGAGCTCATCGAGACCGTGGCTCAGAAGACGGGTATGCCCAAGCGGACCGCGCGTGAGGCCGTCAACACGATCTTCAACGCGATCTCCAAGTCAGTGGCTGAGGGCCAGACCGTGCGCATCACCGGGTTTGGCAGCTTCCTGCCGCGAGCACGCCGCAGCAGTAGCCGCATTAACCCGCAGACCGGCCAGCGCTTGATGGTCCCCAGCAAGGTCGTTCCGGCCTTCCGCGCCGGCCGCGAGCTCAAGGAGATGGTGCGCAAGCGCCTTAAGGTCGTTGAGGCCGGGGGCAAGCTCTCCGTCAAGAAGGCATAACGGAAAACGGAAATAGATTAAGGCCCTCACTCCCTCAGCTGAGTTGGGAGTGAGGGCCATCTCTTTACTTCACTTCAGAGGCCGCCCTCCCTTCAGCTCAGCTCGGCGCGGTGGGAAGGGTGCGCCGCGCTCGCGCTCGAGTCTCTCGACGACTGCCGTGAACGCCTCTTCGGCAAGCCCAGCAAGTGTCAGCCCCGGCGTCCAGTAGACAGCATTCTTGACACGCTCGATCAGCTCAACAGGCAGATGGACCGTCAACCGTTCTTTGATGATCTTTTTCTTCTGCGGCGCTCCGGTAAGCGGCTGAGGTGGGATGACGGCGTCAAGCGGGTTTGTCCCGATTGTGCGTCTCTTAGCCATTAACACCTACCTCCCTCGTTCTTGACGAATGACTTCAGCCGCCAAGGCGCGATAGTCCTGCGCGCCATAGCTGCGGAGATCGTATTGAGTGATGGGCTTCCCAAACGACGGACACTCTGCCAGACGGACGTTCTCGCGAATGACCGTTTTATAGACAAGATTGCCGAAACGACTGCGCAAGTGTTCTACGACTTCCTGGGCATGGCGCGTCCGCCCATCTACCCGGCACGCCAAGATCCCGCAGATCTTCAGCTCTGGGTTGAGCCGTTCTTTGACGACCTCGATGGTCTGCAAGAGCTGAGCGAGACCCTCCAGCGCCAATACGTGCGCTTCGACGGGCACGAGCACTTCGGTGACAGCGACAAGCGCATTAATAGTTAAGATCCCTAGCGCTGGTGGGCAGTCTATCATAAGGTAGTCCCAACGCCCATGCGGGAGGCTTTGGAGCTGACGGCGCAAGATCGTCTCTGCGCCCACTTCCCCGGCAAGGGCCTTGTCGGCCCCCACCAGCCACGGGCTGGCTGGGACCACCTCGACGTTGGGAACGTTTGTTTGGCTGATAATCTCTAAAACGTTCCCGTTTTCGACAAAGGCGCGAAAGATGCCCTTGTCAGGATTTTTGATGCCGAACCAGGAGGTAGCCGAACACTGCGGATCAAGATCGATGACCAGGACACGACGCTGCCTCTCGCCCAGCGTTGCGGCTAAATTGACCACCGTCGTGGTCTTGCCGGAGCCGCCCTTCTGGTTGGTGATCGCGATCCGTCGCATACGTTCCCGTTTCCCCCTTTCCCAACGTTGTAGCCTTCGGAGACGTATCATAGGCGAAAGAGTCCGGCAAGTCAAATCCTTCATAGAAGGACGAGTCAAGAGACTGTCAGCCTCCGCGTCTTCCGTGATACAATATCGCCTTGAAATATTCTTAGAAGGACGGTGTTCGCGATGCGCACAAAGATCTTGGCCCTAGTTGCTCTTGCGCTCATAGCGCTTGTAGTCACGACGCACGCAACCGTGACAGGCGCCTATAAAGCCACGGTCGCCCCAGGGGAGCTCTATGAAGTCTCGTTCACTCCCACAGCACCTGGCCCAATCCGCGTGCACTTTGAGGTCAGACCCTTAGAATTATGGGCTTCAGCACAGCTCTACAAGCCCAATCGGGATCAACCCGTCGCGTTCACCATAGGCCATAGCTCGTTCGATCTGCTCGCCGAAGTCGATCCGGAAAGTCGCAATCAGCCCTGGCGCGTCGTGCTCTTCCACACCAATAGCGTCGCGCTCACCGTCGAGCTTGATATTACCTTCCCCAAGGCGTTCTGCGTCGAGATCGCTTCCGAGCTGAGCATTCGCATCTCTTACGAAGAAGAAGCCGGGGAGCTCGAAGACTATCACTGCGATCAGATGTGGCGGGCGCTGCGCTCCTTGGGGGTCAATCTGACAGAAGGGCTGCATCAGATTAAATTCTTGCCCCCATCAGACAAGTTCGAGGGGCGCTTCCTCTCCGCGGGACGCATCATTGAGATGTACCGCATGACGCCGGGGCGGCGCTTCACGGGGATCTTCTATCACGAGCTAGCGCACTTCATTCACATTATTAAACTCGGCGCTTCCCTCAAGCGCGAGTGGGCCTCGCTGCACAGACAATCTGGGGCTGATATGGTCAATTACGTGCGTGAGCCGTTTGGCGGCCCGCCCACTTATGCCATGACCAACGAATACGAAGACTTCGCCGTGACGTTCTCAGCGTATATTCTCAACACAAAAGAGCTCTTTGAGCTGGGGATCGCGCGGCGTGACAACGTTGGCAAGCCAATTCTTCTAGAGAAAGCCAAGCTGATGGCCCAGGTCTTCTTACACTACAGGGATGGGAAGCCGTACACATATATCTATAGATTTGGATTTGGGTATCCGGTCATCCCTATCGAGCGGGCGGGAGTGCTCTTGAAGCCAGAGGGCTTGCCTGATTTTACTGAGCCGATCCCCTGGGAGAGATTTTAAAGCCCTCACCTCGGCCTGGCGGTCCCCCTCTCCCGTCCGTGAAGACGGGAGAGGGGTCAGGGTGAGGGCCTTGAAGCGGCTTACTCAACCTTAATCTCGATGGTCTTCTCCTTCTTCTTGAGCGACTCCCGCAGCGGCACCGTCACGCGGAGGATCCCGTCCTCAAAGGTCGCCTTGATCTTCTTGGGATCCTCGATCTGTTCGGGCAGCGGGAAGACCCGCTGGAACTTTCCGTAACGGCGGCCGATGCGGAAGTAGTTCTCGCGCTCGATGCGTTCATCGCGCTTGACCTCGCCGCAGATGATGAGCCGGCCGTCCTCGACCTTGATCTCGATGTCCTCCTTCTTGACCCCAGGCAGCTCCGTCTCGTAGACGAGTTTTCCGTCCTTCTCATAGATATCGGTCCGCCCGAAGGTCTCGAAGGGTGTCCAGTCGAGGAACAGGCCCTGCTCGAAGTCAGCGAAGAGCTCATCCATCAAGCGGCTCAGCCGCGTCGAGAGCGCGAAGGGTTCCCTCCAGAGTTCCGGCAGTCTGGCCATGTGACCCACCTCCTTTGCTCTTCTGTTCAGTCATTTCTCGAAATTAGCAGACTCGACTTTAGTCTGCTAACTGGATTATAGCAGCCAGGGGCGAGTTTGTCAAGTTTTCAGACTGGAAGCGAAAAAATATTACTTGGCAGGCTGAGGTTGGGCCCGCAGCGCCGCCAGCTCCGCCTGGCGCGCGTAATCTATTGCTTCAGCCAATATCCGTGCGGCTTCTTGGGGGCTGTGAAACCCCATGCTGTTCTCAGCAGCGATGAAGTCCCAGCGCATCTGCGCCCTTCTCTGCAGCATTCGCGCTTCTTGGAGGGCTTCGTCACTGGCCCCGGCTTCTTTTGCCGCTTTGATCGCATCAATCGCTGCGATGAGCGCCTCTTCGGCGCGCACCATCAGAGCATACGTTCGGTCTTGAATTCTCTCGATGCGCGCGCGCAGCTCTTGCTCCGAAGCCCGATGACACGTCATGCACGAGCCAGCGATATTCAGCAAGGGGCTGCGCACCCAGTGATCGCTGATCTTAATAGCCCCCTCGCGCTTGTAGGGCATGTGACAGTCGGCGCATGAGACCCCCGCTTGGTAGTGAATCCCTGTGGTGAACAGCTCAAATTCCGGATGTTGCATCTTGAGTATCGGCGCGCCCGTCTCGGCGTGCACAAAATCTCTGAAGCCGTATTCGTCGTAGAACTTCTCGATGTCATCTACAGTAAAGCCCTTGTCCCACGGGAAGACGAGATATTTCCCCTCGCCGCGGAAGTAATACTCGACGTGGCACTGGGCGCAGACGAACGTGCGCATCTCCTGTCGGGTCGCCTGGGAGATATCTATGCCCCGGCGTTGCATCGCTTCTAAGAACGCTGGGCGCGAAATTCTCAGATTCATTGTTTTCGAATCGTGACAGTCTACACACGAGACGCCGTGCTGGGCTTTCGCGGCCCATTCGGCAAAGGGCGTCGCGTAGAACTGTGCGGGGCTGCCGGCTTCTTCTAAGAACTGCGAGACGTTGCCGCTCTTACACGTCATGCACGTGCCGGCTTTGGGTTCGCGCTTGGTCTCCTTGACATCAACCAAAGACCACCAGTGGCCACGCTCTTCTTTATAGTCTATGGAGAAGGGATTTCCCGCAAAGAGTCGCCTGAGTCTTGGGTTCTCGTCTGTTTTTTGATAGGGCACTGAGCCACCGTACTTGGTGCGCTCGGTGGATTCACGAGTGCGCAGATACCCTGCGTATTGTCTGGGCCAATTCTGGCCCCACACCGCCGGGTCGGGTTCGGTCTTGGCGATCTCGATCAAGCGACGGGTGGCTTCTTCGGCTTCACGCTTGCGCTCCATGATATTCACCAACAGAGCCGTCACCCCGGCTGTGACGCCGACGATCACCACGAAGAGCACCGCCCACAGTATGGTACGTCTCATTGCTCCCTCCTCACTGAGCTTTTACTATCTCATGGCCCATGTCCCACCCCGCGATGGCACGCAAAGCACGCCCGATCAGAGTTCGCATCGTGGACGATCTCGCTCACGATCAGGCTATGGCACTCTATGCAGTTTGCTTGCAGAATCTTATGATTGACCTCGCTGATACGAATCGGCTCCGGAAAATTTTGCAGCGTGAACGCGACGGCGTGATGGAAGCCGTTGCGCGCCTTGGAGAGCCATTTGCTGAAAAAATCGTGTGGGACGTGACAGGCGTTGCAGGTTGCCACAGCTTGATGGCTGGAGCGCGACCACGAGTTATAGACGTCGTTCATGATATGACAGTTGACGCACGCCTTTGGATCGTCGGAGAAGTACGAGCTTCCACGCGCATAGATGAAGGTGAAGACCCCTAAGCCCAGTAAAATTGCTAGAGCCGCGAACACTGCGATCTTCAGCCCGACCCACAGGCGCACACGGATCCCTCGCGTCTGAGTCGGGATGTATTATAACCGAAGGGCGTGCAGAGAGCAACTCTGCTAACTTTGAAACTTCCCCTCCAAAAACTCTAAGACCTTGGCATCTAAAAATTGAGGGTTTTTCTGTAAGCGCATCTCTAAGTTCTCGGTGTTGTGGAAATCTATGAGCGCCTGGCGCGTGGCTGTGTCGAGCTTGCCGTGTATTGCGCCCGTATAGTATCCCAAGGCTTTGAGCATCGTCTGGACGCGCTTTGTCGTGGGCACATCAAGCTTGACCCTTCTCTTCGTGGCACCGAAGTATAACTCGTGCAGCTCCAAGAGCCGTGCTAATTCTTCTATGGGCTGCGGGTGATCGTCGACTCTCAGGTCGATCATTCTATCGGTGAACTCTCCGTAGCCGCCCTTCTCTTTGACAACGAGAATGGCTGCCGACTGCTGGCCGCGCCGATCGCCCCCGGCACGCTGCCCTGCGCGCAATGATTCTAAAAGTCTCTTCCACAACGGGCCGCGTGTCTTTTCAAACGCCTCCGCCATTGCTGCAACTGTCTCTTGGCTGACTAAGATATTGCCTTGCACGGCAAAATTTTTGCCCACAATATGCCCTGCCCAGGGATAGCACTCTTTGCCCGTGAACGCTGCGGCACGCCCCTGAGCGTCGACGATCCCCACCTGGCGATGCTCGCGCCCCTCATCGGTCTCTAAGAGCTTTTTCAGCGTCTCTTCCGCAGAAAAGCCAAGCTTGAGCATTTGCAATCCCCGTGGGCCGTAGCTCGTGTTCGCGTATGCTTGCGTCGCGATCGCGCCGACGTTCGCCTCTGCCCAAGGGACTATTGGCCCCACAGCTAAGAACTTCGACTGGACTGCTACGCCCCACTCTTGCGCTTTGAGATCGCACGCGACTATCGAAAACGTCGAGAGCATTGCTTCACCCCTTTATTCTGTGCTTTCTATGCCCCTCCGCGCCTTCCGTGATTCTAGCGCTTGTGCCCGCAGTGCCTTCCAGCGCTCCAAGCGCTGCTTGATCTCGCGCTCGTAGCCCGCATCTCGTGGATGATAGTACGTCCGCCCCCGCAAGCTTTCAGGGAGACACTCCATCGGCGCGACGCCTTCAGGGAGGCTATGCGCATACTGATAGTCCTTCCCATAGCCGATCTCCCTCATAAGCTGCGTGACTGGGTTTCTCAGATGCAACGGGACCGGCTCGTTGCGCGTCGTCTCCACATCGTGCTGGGCCTTACCAAAGGCTTCGTAGACAGAGTTGCTCTTTGGTGCCGTTGCGAGATAGATAACCGTCTCTGCCAGAGCCACCTCCCCTTCAGGAGAGCCCAAGAAATCATAGGCATCCTTGGCCGCGACAGCGACCGCTAGGGCTTGGGGGTCGGCTAACCCAATATCTTCGACGGCCATGCGAATGAGCCTCCGCGCGATGTAGAGCGGGTCTTCGCCGCCGGCGAGCATCCGAGCAAGCCAATAGAGTGCCGCATCGGGATCAGAATTTCTCACGCTCTTGTGCAGCGCACTAATTAAGTTATAGTGCTCTTCGCCGGACTTATCGTAAATGGGGAGCTTGCGCTGAGCTACGTCTTGAACAGTTTTGAGATCGATAGACTCTTTTGTCGTCTCAGCGGCAAGCTCCAAGAGATTGAGCGCCCGTCGAGCGTCGCCGTCACAGTATTGGGCGATAAACTCTTCAGCATCGGGAGAGAGCTTTAAATTTCGTGCGCCCAGGCCACGCTCGCGATCTGTCAGAGCGCGTCTGAGAATAGTCTTAATATGCTCTGAGCTGAGGGGCTTGAGCACAAAGACTTGCGAACGCGATAGCAACGGCGCGATGATCTCAAACGACGGATTCTCTGTCGTCGCACCAACTAAAATAATCGAGCCTTCTTCGACGTAGGGGAGAAACGCGGCCTGTTGCGCTTTGTTGAAGCGATGGAGCTCATCAACGAAGATTAAATCGCGTGAGCCGTAGCTCTGAAATTTTCTTCTGGAGCGCTCCATGGCGCTTTGGATCTCTTTGATAGACGAGCGCGCCGCGCTGAACGCCAAAAACTCTGCGCCACAAGATCGAGCGATGATCCAGCCTAACGTAGTCTTTCCCGTCCCCGGCGGGCCCCACAGCACGAGAGAGCGAATCTCGTTCCCCTCGATCATCTTGCGTAAGGGTTTCTCGGGGCCGACAAGCTCTTCTTGGCCCACAAATTCGTCTAAGCTCTGCGGGCGCATCCGTTCGGCGAGAGGGGCACGCTGCTTCTTTGTTGATCCACTGAAGAGCTGGCTCATCGCAGCTATTGTATGGCTTTTTGTCTTGGTGGGCAAGGGTGTCAAGCCCCCACTTTGCCCAAGATGTGCACCTTTACGTGCGTTTGACGGGCAGACTGTCAGGCTATGAGTCATCACGAGTATTATGTTCACGCCAAAGCGGGAAGGGATGGGCATGACCCGCGCTCCGGGGTGTGGCAAGGACTGCTTGCTGGAGGGGCTAGCATCCGACAAGCTCCCGCCATCTGAACTCTATGATGACCCTGAAGAGTTCCTGAATCCCAAGAACGGGCTCTTTGCGATCTGCCGTGGGGGGCTGGTCTGTGAGTGGGGATCTGGGCCGGAGCACACATGCTTAGAGATTCTCGGGTTTGGGGATCGATTCGGAACGGTAAAGCTCGATGATAAAGAGCTTAAACTGACCCCTCCTGCTGGTGCTAACGATATCTTAATAGTTGCTAGAGCAGAGTGGGTCATAAAAGAAGCATGGTGGACTCAAAACGGCCAAAAGCTTTGCGACAAGCAGATAGAAGGCCTTACCGGCCAAAGATTTAAGTCCATCCATGCTGGAGTGACTAAGGAGGCAAAGGTACAAGTTACGATTACGGTCGTCCCCACTCTCACTGAGTGGAGCTTGATTGCGCTGGCGGTGCTGCTGGCCGGGGGCATGGGCTATATGCTCTACCGCCGCCGCCCGGCCCTGTGCCCCGCCGCGCCCTAGGACGGATCGGCTTACAGACCCTTGCACAGACAAGCCCCCGCTCGCGGCAGGCGGGGGCTTCTCCATCGAATCACGGAACGCACGGAAGGGAACAGAGGACATGGAAGATAGCTTTCATTGAGTGTTTTCTGTGCTTCTCTGCGCCTTCCGTGACTCAAACGTCCACATAAAGGAGGTCTCATGGCGCGCAAAAAGCACAAGCACGCGCACAAAGAGCATCCAGCTTTAGAGAAGAAGCTCGATGCACTCGTGACGTCTGCCGTGACGCGCGTGCAAGATTTCTGGCAGCGCAATAAGCTCATCATCCGCGCGTGGACGGTCTTCGCTCTTGTGATTGGAGCTTTCACGACGCTCTTGTTCTTCTTAAATCTCTACACGGGCTTTGAAGCCTGGCTCAATTGCATCACGGCTCTCATGCTCGCTGGGGCACTCTGGCTTTTGGGCGCTAATGGCCAAGCCGTGGGCACCGTCGTCACGTCGAAGATCTTCTCGGCCGAGATCATCACCGAGTGCACCGCGATCTTCCCCTTGATGATCTTCTTGGCGGCTGTCATTGCGTATCCATCGGGCTGGCGCAAGAAGCTCTGGGGGATTGTGCTGGGCGCGCCGGCGATTCTCCTTCGTCAATATCATTCGGCTGGTGACGCTGTTTTATATTGGCTATTGGTTCCCCAGCGTCTTCGAGACGGCGCACTTGTTAGTGTGGCAGTCGCTTATTATCTTCTTCGGTGGAGCTGGTTGTGCATCGTGGGCAGGTACGTCATGCGTGAGCTGGGGTGTATCTCTACTCTGGGCTGCGGCCATTAACCGTTGCCGTCTATTATCTGATGCCGCGGCTGCTAGTGGGTTTTATAGTTACCAAGCAAGCAAAGTGAGGTACTCCTTCATGAGACTGAGCGCGCGGAGGCTCGTAGTATTCGGTGCACAGTTCCTCATCTTCTTCGTGGCTTTTCTGCTTTTCTACCCTGTATTATTGCCTATATATAATGGCCTGGCGCTCAGCTTGGCCAACGTAGTCCTCGCTCACTATTCGCCGCCACTGTATGTCCAAACTACTGCTGATCATAGCTGGATGATCTATCGTTTGCCCGAGAAACGCCCACTATTCACCTTGGAGGGGAGTTATCTCAGCTTGATCTATCTCAACCTTGCCCTGCTGCCGGCATTGATACTGGCTACTCCCCTACCATCTCAGCAACGCTTGAAACTACTAGGCTGGGGAATGGCTGCACTGCTAGGGGTACATGCGCTCTCCGCCATCGCGCTCACTCGCGCTGAGATTTGTGTTCATTATGATCCAGGCAACATGGGGTGTAACGTAGTAGAAGGCATATTCGGTACAGGGGGCCAGCTCTTCGCTGTGGCCTTATGGGCCGTGCTGACGTGGCGCGTGTGGCTTCCCATGAAGGCCCTCAAGAGAGGAATACCATGACTGCTAGCCGCATCTTGCTGCTAATAATAGGGGTTCTCATCTTAATAGGGTGGAACGTGGCAGTATGGCCTTACGTAGTGAATAGCTATGCCCAGCTTCTCGTATCTATTCTTCAGCCCCTAGTTAGCGATGAGACACAACTTCAGGTCACAACACACGAGGTTATCGTTTATGATCACAAGGGCACACCAATAGTACAAAAAAGCCTCGATAGCATGAACGAGTTCGGCTTACTCCTTGCTCTATTCCTCGCCGTTCCCCTCATGCCGTTTTCTCAACGTATGCAACGTCTGCTATTGGCTTTAGGCATCCAAATTGCTTTGCATATTGTGGAACTGAGCCTTTTGATCTGGATCGCCTATGAGTTTTACTTCGGAATTAACAAACAAAGCTTTGCTTATTGGCTTCTTAACCTTCTTATGGCTGGGAATCTCATCTTCCCAATCCTACTCTGGGCTCTACTCAGTTGGCGCTTCTGGCTCCCCAAGCTTGCCCCACAGCCCCACCAAAAACCCAAGGAGGCCCGCCCATGAGATTTTCTCCACGCGCACTCCTAGCGTTCCTTGGAAGGTTCTTCACATTGCTTGTGATCTTCTCCCTGATCTGGTACTGGCTCGCGCTCTTCTATGCTGGTCTCCTGGTCAGCATCGGCAACGGCACCCTGAACGCTCTGGGGTATCCCCCGATGCTCCAGCTGAAAAACCGCGAGATCATACTGACCATCTTTGCTCAAAAAGTGCAGGTATCAACGGGGATCTCTTCCCTCTATGGGGTCCACTCGTGCTCGCGCTCGTATGGGCCGCGCCGGGGCTGTCGCGCGCCAAGCGCTGGCGGCTGAGCACGCTTGGGCTGATTGGCATAGCCCTCTTGCACTGGCTGAACCTGCTCGGCCAAGCGGGGATGCTGCTCGCTCCTTATGGGCTGGGAAAGCTTCTTGCTGAGCGGCTCTTCTTGCTTGGCGCCCTCGCTGATATGCTCGTGCCTACCATAGTTTGCATAAGCTTGGTCCTGCGCGGCCAGCTCATGATCAGACTCCAGGAGGTTCTATCATGACACGCCTCTGGCTCTTCTTCTTGATAGCAAAAGTCTTGGCGCTCGTGCTGATCTTCGCTCTGATCGCTCCGGTGATCTTGCCCTTCTACAGCGGGCTGCAGATCGGCCTGGTGCGCCCCTTCGTCAGTTCAGATCTTGCGCTACGCCTGCAACCCGATGGCAGCATCGCCGTCTATTATAAAGATGGGGATCTCTGTCCGGCAGGTTTTAAGAGATAACAAGAGCGCGCAGTTGAGCAAGCGCTGTTCTGGGGTCTTTGTCTCCGAAGATCGCGCTGGCGGTTACTATAATATCTGCTCCGGCCCGCGCGATCTCTTTGATATTGTGGGCGTTCACGCCCCCGTCGACCTCAACCTCGACACTCAGCCCCTTCTTGTGAATGAGCTCCTTAGCGTGGCGAATCTTGTCCAGGGTCTCGACGAGAAAACTCTGGCCGGCAAACCCCGGCTCCACACTCATTATGAGCAAAAAATCTATCTGATCTAAGAGCCTCTCGATGGCGCTTAAGGGCGTCTTGGGGCGCAGTGCAATCCCCGCCCGCGCGCCCGTTGAGCGAACCGTCTCGATCACGCGGATGGGATCGGATACGGCTTCTACGTGAAACGAGATGAGATCGCCAGGACGGACTTTGAACTGCGGCGCGTACTGCTGCGGGTCAGTGATCATCAAGTGAATATCGAAGGGGACAGAAACTCTGTCGCGCAGCGCGTTGACGACCACAGGCCCAAACGTTAAGTTGGGCACGAAGTGCCCGTCCATCACGTCCCAGTGTAAATAGTCTGCAAAAGGGGAGACTGCTTGAGCCTCCTCAAGCAGTCTCCCAAAATCCGCAGCCAACAGCGAAGGGGCAAACTTCATCTCTGGGAGCTGCGCGCGATCAGCACCAGTCGGATGAGCTGTAAGATGGCCATTGCTGCTGCCGCGACATAGGTGAGGGCTGCCGCGTTCAGGACTTTCTGAACGGCCTCCAGCTCCGACTGGGCCACGATTATCCCGCTCTCGCGCAAGATCTGCACCGCTCGCCGGCTCGCGTCAAACTCCACCGGCAGCGTGATCAGCGTGAAGAAGACCACACCGGTGAAGAACAAGATCCCTGCAAACATTAAGGGCTCGATTGACGCTATCAGCCCTAGGAAGAAGAGCGGGATGGCCAGCCAGCTGCCGAAGCTGGCCACCGGGACTGCGGCATTGCGCAGCACCAGCGGGGCATAGCCGTGGGCGTCTTGGAGCGCGTGGCCGGCTTCGTGAGCCGCTACGCCAAGAGCTGCTACCGAACGGCTCTCCGGCGCTGAAAGCCGCAGCGTCTTCGTACGCGGATCATAGTGATCCGTCAGCTGGCCAGGGACGGCTTCGATCTGGACGTCATACAACCCTGCGCGATCCAGGAGCCGTCGTGCCGCCTGAGCTGCCGTTAGCCCCGACGCCGACCGCTCCTGTGCATATTGATTATATGTGGACCAAACGCGATACTGCGCATACAGCGAGAACGCAAGGGCCGGTACAATTAGAACCAAAAAGTATATGTCGAACATCTGATCACCTCTGTAGGGTGATTATAGCAACCTAGGAGGCCGGTGCAAGGGAGCTTGCACGAACTTGCCTCGAACGGTATGATTATAACGCTCTCTTGGGGTGTGGTGCAACGGTAGCACGCCGGCCTTTGGAGCCGTAAATGGAGGTTCGAATCCTCCCGCCCCAGCCATGACAGAGCTTGAACGCTTGCGAGAGCGCCTAGGGCTGGCTGAGCTCCCCTTGGAGGAGCTAGAGCGTCCCTTCCGGCATAGCTCGTACGTAAATGAACAGCGTCCCGGGCTCGAGTCCAATGAGCGGCTCGAATTTCTTGGGGATGCCGTCATTGAGCTCGCTGTCGCAGAGTATCTCGTGAAGAACTATCCCAAGCGCAGTGAGGGTGAGCTGACGAAGATCAAATCCGTGGTCGTGAGTGGCTCGGTCCTCGCGGAAAAAGCCCGAGAGCTACACCTCGATCAGTGCTTGCTCTTAGGGCGCGGCGAAGAAGAATCCGGCGGACGCTCCAACTCGAAACTGCTGGGCAACGCCTTCGAAGCTCTCATGGGGTTGATCTTTGCCCACTTCGGCTATGAGCGTGCGTCCGCCCTAGTGCAGCAGCTTCTGCTGCCGGAGATCCTTCGTGTCGCCGAGGGACGCCATCGCCAGGACTACAAGACGCTCCTGCAAGAATGGGCGCAAGAGCAGCAGCAGAAGCCCGTCTACACCCTAATGAGTAGTGAGGGTGAGGATCACTGTAAAGAATTTACTGTCCGAGTCGAGGTGAACGGCCTATGGGCGTTGGGGAGGGGGCGCAGCAAGAAGGCCGCTGAACAAGATGCGGCCCGCCGCCTCTACGCCCAGATCGTCGAACAGAGCTCGCGCCCGTAGCTCAGTTGGACAGAGCAGCGGTTTCCTAAACCGCAGGTCGTGCGTTCAAATCGCACCGGGCGCACCAGACTACATCTAAACACTTTTAAACCGATGGCAAGCTCTTGGCACATGCTCGATCTGGGTCGGCTGCGCTTGCATGGCGTGGCCGTCCTTGCTAGCCTAGTCTTGCTAGGCGGGTTGCTCTTACCCTGGATTAACTTTGTACAGCTCGTCTTTAAATATAGAATACTGACGGGTGTATTCTTTGTGTTGGCTTTGCTTGTCCTGGAGCTGTCGGGATACTTTCTCCTCCGCGCGGTGCGGGAGCGTCCGGTGACTCTGGGGGAAGCGCTCATCCCGCTTTTCTATAGTGCTTCTGGAGTACTCAGCTTTATCTTCGGGTATTTTTTTATTGTGCCCATCAATCCCGTCGCGACCATCTATTTGATCGGGGCAGCGGGATTGGCTGGGGGCTCGCTCTTCTTCTGGCCTCAAAGCCCACAGATCCGAGCCCTCCTTACTGGAAGGTCTCTTCGCTATAGCGCTGTGAGCGCGGGGGTACTGACGCTGCTAGCTGGAGCCTGGCTCGTCTCTTCAGGATGGGCCCAACGTCCCATCAGCATAAATCCTCCAATCGCTGAGTTTGTCGTCCTGTCACAAACGATACAGGTCGGCGAACCTATCGATTTCGACGCAAGCGCTTCGCGGGCTCGTCAGGGTAAAGTCGTCAGCTATGAGTGGGACTTTGGCGATGGGACTTGGTACGCCGCCCGCGACGGCACCCACGTCACCCATGTCTATGTCGAGCCCGGTCAGTACGAAGTGACGCTAAGAGTCACCGACGAGCGCGGGGAAGTGAGCCCAGCGTACAGGCTCTTCATCACAGTGCAGGGCGAATCGGGCTTTGAGACCATGACGACGTTTCCTCACGAGATCTCAGGGATGGCCTGGGATGGCTCTCAGCTATGGGTTGTTCATGGGAAAGGGCTCTACTCTTCTCTAGGGTCGACCTGGAAGTATCATGCCTTTCCTGAAGAGATCGAATGGCCTGGAGGGCTTGAGTGGGACGGGGAGAGCTTCTGGGTGGCCGACAGCACAACGATGGCTCTCTATCGGCTCTCCCCGGAAGAGTTTAAGATCCTTGGGCGATGGGCGTATCCTGGAACCATTCCCGCCGACTTGGCTTGGGATGGGAGCCTCCTCTGGATTATAGACGGAATAGATTCGACCCTGTACGCGCTCGATCCAAGCGATGGACGTATCGTCAAAGAGATCAAGCTCGATCCTGAGATCTTCCCTCGGCCCGTTGGGCTCGCCTGGGACGGCATCGCCCTATGGGTGGCGGATATGCATTCTGGTATCCGACGTATCCACCCAGAGGACGGGCGTGTTTTGGGCACGATGGCTGCCCCTAGGGAAGGGCAGTATCCGATAGCGTTAGCGTGGGATCACGGCCATGGACGTCTCCTCGTAGCTGACCATGAGACGAAGAGGCTCTATCAGCTCAAGGTGAGAGCCTGGGCCCCTTAACGCTATGGACGCTCTTGAAGCCAAACGCTATTGGATAGCGCTCACGCTCATCCCCAGCTTAAGCCCAAGAAAATTCCACATTCTGCTTGAGAACTTTTCGAGCACCCAAGAGATCTGGGAAGCGCCTCTGGCAAAACTTAAAGAGATCCCTGGCTTCGCTGAATCTGCTCAGACGTTCTGCGCCTACCGCGAGAAAGTCAACGTAGATAAAGCCCTAGAACAGATCGTACGGCTTGGCTTAACCGTCGTAACGCTCGAGGACGCGCAGTACCCTGAGCCCTTGCGAACAATCCCTGATCCCCCGCCGGTGCTCTATCTCCGCGGGAAGTATCTCGAGAAAGACAAACTAGCTATTGCGATTGTGGGCACGCGACGGGCTGACAAATACGGCCGGAGCCTCGCCGCTTCCTTTGCAGAGGAACAGGGACGACTGGGGTTCACTATCGTCAGCGGGATGGCCTTGGGCATAGACACAGCTGCTCACACAAGCGCGCTCAAGGCCAATGCCCGCACCATCGCTATCTTGGGTAGCAGCTTCACCAACATCTACCCACAAGATAATCTTGAGTTGCTCGAACAGATCATCGCATCCGGCTGCGCCATGACGGAGTTTGCCCCAGGAGTCAATCCAGCTCAGTGGACCTTCCCCCAGAGAAACAGAATCATTAGCGGGTTGAGCCGGGGTGTACTCGTCGTCGAAGCACCAGAAGACAGCGGTGCACTCATCACAGCACGCTGGGCGCTTGAGCAAGGGCGAGAGGTCTTTGTCGTGCCTGGGCCGATTAGCCCCGAATCCGCCTGGCGGCACCGAGGGAGCCACAAGCTCATCAAAAATGGCGCAAAGCTCGTCGAGAGCGTCACGGATATCTTAGAAGAATTCAAAGATCTGAGAGCGCTCTTCACCGTGCGCCGCGAACGCCCTGCCCCAGTGCAGAAGCCAAAGCTCCCCCCGCTTGAAGAGAAGATCTTTTCCGTGCTAGAGTTTGAGCCAATGCACTTCGACGAGATCGTGAGCAAGACAGGGCTGTCTGTCGGCGAAGTCTCCAAGGGCTTGCTGACGCTGTCACTCCAGGGCCTTGTGCAAGAACTTGAGGGCAAGCACTATGTGAAGCTGCCCTAAGCGTTGATTCGCCGCACTCGTTGCTGTACAATCAAGCCTAACTCTAGAAATTCCCCTGAAAGGAGCACCCGATGGAACGCACGTTTGTCATGCTCAAGCCCGATGCTGTGAAAAGACGGCTCATCGGCGAAATTATCAAGAGAATCGAGGCGAAGAATCTAAATATCGTCGCCATGAAGATGATTCGCATCGACAGGAAACTCGCCGAGACCCACTACGGTGAACACCGCGAGAAGCCGTTCTTTAAAGAGCTAGTAGACTTCATCACGAGCGGCCCTGCTGTTGCTATGATCGTCGAAGGTCCCAACGCGATCAGCGTTATACGTACGATGATGGGTGCAACTAACCCCTTTAACGCCGCGCCGGGGACGATCCGAGGAGACTTTGGGCTTGATCTCACCCAGAACTTGATCCACGGGTCTGACTCCCCCCAGTCAGCTCAGCGCGAGCTGGCCCTCTTCTTCCCTGAAGAGCAGGCTTCGCCTGCACCGTTCGCCGTGCCGCCGTAGGCGGCACGCACGATGGATAGTCCAGACGAAGTCTGGTTCGCCGGCTGTCAGCCGGCGAAGATGAAGGTCAAGCGAAGCTTGCCCAGATGAAGCCTGGCCATTTGCACGCTGGGGAACTTTTTGCTATACTTGTCAAACCGATGGCGGTCCATGGGTTTGACCCAGTGAGAACTCTTTCTTTCCCAAGGTGCTGTGTGTTTGTTCTCATGGAGGATTCCTATGCCGTTGTATCGCTATCTCTGTGAATCATGTGGTCATAGCTTCAGCGTGCTGGATTCATTCAATAGCCCGGACCAGCGCGAGTGTGCGGAGTGCGGAGCCCCTCAGGCACGCCGCCTCCCCTCGCGCGTCGGCATCCAATACAAAGGCTCTGGCTTCTACACCACCAACTACGGACGGAAACGCTCTCAGTCCCCGTCAACAAACGGTGCAGCGCAGCAGAAATCTCCCGACTCAAACGATTCGTGAATATCACGGCACAGCGGCATTCTTGAGCGCATAATAAGGGGGGTCACTGTGTATAGCGGCGATGATATTGCGAAGATACGTATTGGGTTAGCTTCGCCTGAGGAGATCAAAAGCTGGTCCCGCGGCGAGGTCACTGAATCCGAGACGATCAACTATAGAACACACAAGCCCGAACGTGGCGGCCTCTTCGCCGAGGAGATCTTCGGGCCGGAAAACGACTACGAGTGCGCTTGTCAGAAATATCGTGGGCGCAAGTACGAGGGGATCACCTGCGAAAAATGCGGGGTGCTCGTCACGAGCTCTGAGGTGCGCCGTTCTAACATGGCCCATGTGGAACTGGCCAGCCCCGTCGTCCACTTCTGGTATCTGAAGGGCATCGCCTCCCCCTTGAGCACGCTGTTGGGGATCAAGCGCGCTACCCTGAAAAAGATCGCCTACTATGAGACTACTCCCCTCGAAGAAGAGATGTACCTGGTCACCCAGTCTGAGTCTTCAGATTTCTCTCGAGGTGATATCCTCTATGGGACACAACTTCGGATCTTAGGGGAGAAGAAGAAGTTCACTGCTGAACGCCTCTACGCCCTGGAGACCGATTTTGAGATCAGCGCCGAGGGCGATGGGAAAGTCTCGTTTGAGAAGCTCAAGCTCGATAACGGTGAGGAGATCAAGCTTATCAAGCTCTCCAACGCAACCAAGGCATTCCCAGTGCCCCTCAGCGCGGAGATGCTCGTTCAATCGGGCACTAAGGTCGAAGTCGGCCAGGCTCTAGCCCGCCTCCCCAAAGAAGAGTACCTCACCGAGACCATGTTTAATTTCCTCAAGAGCGTCTACCCAGATCTGAAGGGGAGGAAAGTCACTGAAGTCGTCGACAGCTTAATCTACCTGGTCACGAGCGTGAAGAACCCCAACGTCCCCTTAAAAGTTGGGGATCGCCTGTGGGAGCTCGAAAAGAAAGCCTACGAGAAACTCTACCCAGGACAGTTTGAGGCTGAGACGGGGGCCGCGGGGATCAAAGGCGTCTTAGCGAACTTAGACTTAGCTGCCCTCGAAGCTGAACTGTATCAGCAGATCGCCCAAGAGCCCACCGAAGGCCGTCGCAAGCGGCTCTTAAAGCGCTTAGAGATCGTCCAGCAAGTGCGGCGCAGCGGCAATCAGCCCCAAAATATGGTCTTAGACGTTATCCCCATCTTGCCCCCAGATCTGCGCCCCATCGTGCAATTAGAGGGCGGCAAGTTCGCTACAACTGATCTGAATGATCTCTACCGGCGTATCATCAACAGAAATAATAGACTCAAAAAGCTCATGGAGATGGGCGCGCCAGAGATTATCTTGCGCAACGAGCGCAGAATGCTCCAAGAAGCCGTCGACGCCCTCATCCACAACGAGAAGAAAGATAACCCCATCCTGGGACGCGATAACCGTCCGTTAAAATCGCTGAGCGAGCGCATCGCCGGCAAGCACGGGCGCTTGCGCAGAAATCTCTTGGGTAAGCGCGTCGATTACTCCGGGCGCGCGGTCATCGTCGTCAACCCAACGCTCAAGCTCCACCAATGCGGCTTGCCCAAGAAGATCGCGCTCGAGATCTTCAAGCCGTTTGTGCTTGCGCGGCTGGGCGTCAGCGCCATCTCCAATTACGACGACGTCAAGAACAAGGCCCTCTCTGGCGAGATGCCCGAGGTCTGGGATATCTTAGAACAGTTAGTCAAAGAGCATCCGGTCTTGCTCAACCGCGCCCCAACGTTACACAGATTGGGGATCCAGGGGTTCGAGCCCGTCCTCGTCGATGGCGAAGCTATTCAAATCCATCCGTTTGTCTGCCGGCCGTATAACGCCGACTTCGACGGCGACATGATGGCCGTGCACTTGCCCCTCAGCAAAGAAGCCATCCAAGAGACCCGCGAGATCATGCTCTCCACGAAAAATATCCTCTCCCCCGCCAACGGGCGCCCTCTGAGCGTTCCCACCCAGGACGCGATCTTCGCCTATTATTATCTGACTATTGTTGATGAGAACGGCCCCGGCAAGGGCAAGGCCTTTGCCAGCCTCACCGAGGCGGAGCGCGCCTACGAGGAGAAGATCATCTCGCTGCATACACCTATTAAGATCCGCATCGACGGGAAGCTCATAGATACCACCCTAGGACGCGCTTTGCTCAATAATATCTTCCCTCCAGATCTCCGGGACTATAATAAAGTCTTCGACTCTGACGCGATCAACGACCTCATCATGGAGTGCTACTTCCGACACGGCCTGGAGCGCACTGTCCAACTCTTGGACGACCTGAAAGAGATCGGGTTCTCATGGGCTACAAGGTCGGGTCTGACGATCTCTGTGAGGGATTGCCTCATTCCCAACGAGAAGGACGCGATCATCAACGCGGCCCGCGAGCGCGTCGCCAGGATCAACGAGCGCTACGAGCGCGGCTTGCTCACCGATGAAGAACGCCGGAGCAAGGTCATCGAGATCTGGATGGAGACCGTCGACAAGGTCGCCGAGGCGACCATGAATAACCTCGCTCAACATCCCTTCAACCCCCTCTACATGATCGTCAACTCTGGGGCACGCGGCAGTGCTACCCAAGTCAAACAGCTCTCCGGAATGCGCGGCCCCATGAGCGATCCCTCCGGCAGAATTATCGAGATGCCCGTCATCTCCAACTTTAGAGATGGGCTCAACGTTATTGAGTACTTCATCAGCACCCACGGTGGGCGCAAAGGTACGGCCGATACCGCCCTCAAGACCGCAGACTCTGGGTATCTCACCCGGCGCCTGGTCGATGCCACCGAAGAGCTCATCGTCAAAGAAGAGGACTGCGGTACCACCGAGGGCATCGAGATCGATCCCCTCTACTTCACCAAGCCCGATGAGGTCATGGAGACGATCCCAGAGCGCATCTACGGGCGCGTGCTCGCTCAAGATCTCGTCTTCCTAGGAGAGACGCTGATGAAGCGCGGCGAGATCTTCGACCGCGAGAAGACTCAACGCTTCGGCAATCTCACCGTTGAGCTCTCCCCTAGCGATCCTGCCTTCTTGGACAAGGTTGTAGGCACCAAGGCTGTTGAAGATATTCGCGATCCCAAGACGAATCGCGTGATTGTCGCCCAAGATGAGCTCATTACCCGGGCGCTGGCGGAGAAGCTGCGGGCTCTCGGGATTGCAACCGTGCGAGTTCGCCCGAGAATCGTGATTCGATCTCCTATGCGCTGCACCGTGCGCCGGGGTGTTTGCCAGCTCTGTTACGGCTACGACTTGAGCACCCATCAATTAGTCAAGCTCGGCACGGCTGTAGGAATCATCGCTGCCCAGTCGATTGGCGAGCCGGGCACTCAATTAACCATGAAGACGTTCCACACGGGCGGTGTGGCCGGGATAGATATCACTCAGGGTCTCCCCCGCGCCGAAGAGCTCTTTGAGGCACGCAAGGCGGTGCGCAGCTCCCAAGGCGAGATCGCTCCCATCAGCGGCGTTGTAAGAGAGCTGAAGGAGTCGCCCGAGACTGGACGCTTACAAGCCATCCTCCACGGCGATGAGAGACATCTCCGCGTGCCCAAGGCTCTCTTTGTCCCACCAGGACAGAGCGATGCGGTTCCACTCAGCGCCCTGCTTAACGGCCGCAGCCCACGCCGCGGCTTTGTGCACATCATCGAGACTGAAAAGTTCCGCAAGCTCTATATCCTCGATGAAGACGATGCGGTCTATACCCTCCCGGAAGGGGTCAAGCCGCTCGTGCGCGACGGTCAGAAAGTGACTAAAGGCGAGCTCCTCGCCGAACCCTTCCATGAGCCCCCGGTCATCTCAACGGTCGACGGCATAGTTGAGGAGATCATCGAGAACGATGAGCGCGCCTTGATCATCAAAGAGCGAGAGACGGGAAACCGCGTACGCTATAAGCTCCCCTACGGCGCGCGGCGCTCCGTCAACATCGGCGATAAGGTGGTCAAGGGAGAACAGCTCTCCACGGCCTCCAAGCCCATCGAGCTCCGCGCTCCTTGCGACGGTATCACCCTCGTCACCAAGAACCGGATCGTAGTCTATCAACCTCAGGAGGGCAAGGCCTTCACGCTCACCGAAGATATCGCTGTGCTCAAGAGCGACGGCGATCGGATCGAGGCCGGGGAGCCGCTGTGTAACCTGGCTCTTAGCGACGAGCTCGTCAAGATCGACGCCGTCACGTCCCTTGATTCCGAATTGGTCGAGATCACCTACCATCAAGAAGCTACTGTGGAACTGACTAATCCGCCCGTCGTTAGACCCGGTGACAAGGTCCAGAAGGGCGACCTTCTGTCTAAGGGCGTGATTTCACCCCACAGACTCCTCAGCATTGCCGGCCCGGATAAGACAAGAATCTATCTCTTGGAAGAGATCCATAAAGTCTACAAGAGCCAAGGGGTCGACATTAACGACAAGCACATCGAGCTCGTCATCCGCCAGATGCTCAACAACGTGCGGATCGTCGATCCTGGAGACTCGCAGTTCTTACCCAATGAGCTCATCTTACTAGAAGAGTTCCAGGCGGAGACCAAGCGTCTAGTTGAGGAGAACCGTCAGATTCGGCAGCAGCGCGAAGAGCTCATCGGGGTAACGCTCGCTGCCCCGGTGACGGACAAGACCGGAGCGATCATTGCTGAGAAGGGCAGCACCGTGACGCGTGAGCTGCTTGATACGGCCCTGAGCGCCGGTGTGACTGAGCTTGTCTTAGAGCGCGGTAAGGAGAAAGTCATCCAGCGCATCGCTGAGAAGCGCTTGCCCAGCGGCGAGCGTGTCTTGCTACGCATCTCCAAGGCAGCGCTTGAGACGAAGTCCTGGCTCTCAGCGGCGTCGTTCATGCGCACCACGACGGTGCTAGCCGAAGCGGCGCTCAAAGGAGCTGTAGATAGAATTGAGAGCCTCAAGCCTGCGGTGATCGTGAGCAAGCGCATTCCTGCGGGAACAGGCTTTAAGCGCTCAGCTCCTGCCCCTGATGGGGGTGCTGCCCAGCAGAAAGCCGCTGCTGCAGTTGGCGCATAAGCCCCTCGAGAGCGCGACGTCGATGACTCATTCTGTTCTTGATCTGGGGGCCAAGCTCGGCGAGCGTCTGTGTATAGCCGTCGGGGATGAAGATGGGATCGTACCCGAAGCCCGCCGTGCCCCGCGGCGCGTGTGCGATTTGGCCCCATAAAACCCCCTCGCTGAGCAGCTCGTCCCCCGTAGGCCAGACGAGCACGGCGACGCAGCGAAAGCGCGCTCGTCGATCAGCATTGCTCCCCAGCATACTTAAGAGTTTCTCTATATTCGCGTGATCGTCTTTGTGCTCCCCCGCAAAGCGTGCCGAGCGCACCCCCGGCGCTCCCCCCAAGGCCAAGACCTCCAGCCCCGAGTCTTCAGCGAGCACGGCGAGACCCGTCTGCGCACAGATCTGATGGGCTTTTTTGCGCGCGTTCTCCTCAAAAGTTCGGCCGTCTTCAAGCACCTCAGAGAAGGGATATTCCCAGAATGTCAGGAGCTCTAGGGCCCCTCCACACAACTCCGAGCAGATTTCTCGGATCTCGCGGATCTTATGGGGGTTCTTTGTGCCAAGCAGCAGACGCATTCATCGTCGTTCGGCGATCTCGACAACACCCCGCAGCTGCAACGTCTTGGAGAAGTGACAGCTTACGAAGTGCTCTCCCCCGATGTCTACAAACGCGGGCTCTTGCTCCTTACAAATGGGCTGGGCGTAGGGACATCGGGGATGGAAATAGCACCCCGACGGCGGATTGATTGGGCTGGGCACGTCGCCCTTCAAGATAATCCGCTCTCGCTGATAATCGGGATCGGGCACCGGCACGGCTGAGAGCAGCGCTTCGGTGTAAGGGTGCTTAGGGTTCTGGAAGAGCTCTTCAGTTTCGGCCATCTCCACGATCTTGCCCAGATACATCACGGCAACGCGGTCGCTGATGTGGCGCACTACGGAGAGATCGTGCGCGATGAACAGATACGTTAATCCGAACTCTTTCTGTAGATCTTCCAAGAGATTGAGCACCTGGGCTTGAATGGAGACATCCAGGGCCGAGACGGGCTCATCGCAGATGATGAGCTTAGGCCCAAGGGCTAACGCTCGAGCGATCCCGATGCGTTGACGCTGGCCGCCCGAGAACTCATGAGGATAGCGCTTCATATACTGGGGATTGAGCCCAACGGCTTCAAGGAGCTCTCGGACGCGGGCCTCGCGCTCCGCCGGCGTCCCAATCCGATGGACGACCAACGGTTCCCCGATAATATCCCCGATGGTCATTCTTGGATTGAGCGAGCTATAGGGGTCTTGAAAGATGATCTGCATCTGCCGACGCAAGGGCTTCATGGCCCTTTGGGAGAGCTTGGCGATGTCTATAGGCTTACCGTCGTTATAGAAGAGAATGCTGCCGGCGGTGGGGTCGATCAAGCGAAGGATCGTCCGACCGACGGTCGTCTTACCGCATCCAGATTCTCCGACCAAGCCGAGCGTCTCCCCTTCACGGATGAAGAAGCTCACCCCGTCGACAGCCTTCACGTGCGCGACGACTCTGCGAAAGACCCCGCGCCGTACGGGAAAGTATTTCTTGAGATCCTTGACCTCGAGCAAAAGCTTTCCAGCTTGTGATGTGGCCATAGTTCACCTCAGAAGCGAGCCCAGCATGCGACCCTATGCCGAGGGCGTACCTCCTTGAGCTCGGGCATCTGCTCGCGACAGATCGCCATCGCCTCAGGGCAGCGCGGCTCAAAGGGACACCCCTTGGGCAGATTGTACGGATCAGGCACCATGCCCTTGATTGGCTTTAAGCGCTCTTTCTTGCGCGTCAATGCCGGAATCGACTCCATTAGCCCGATCGTATAGGGATGAGTCGGCTGGTGGTAGATCTCTCGGACCGGCGCCTCCTCGACCACCTTGCCCATGTACATAATTACGACGTCATCAGCCATCTCCGCGATCACCCCTAAGTTATGGGTGATCATCATCAACGCCATATGGAACTCGCTCTGTAGCTTTCTTATGAGATCCAAGATCTGCGCTTGGATGGTGACGTCGAGGGCTGTCGTGGGCTCGTCGGCGATCAAGAGGTGGGGATTGCAACTGAGGGCCATGGCGATCATAGCCCTCTGGCGCATTCCCCCTGAGAGCTGATGAGGATATTCATCAATACGTTGTTCCGGCAGGGGGATGCCCACGGCTTTAAGCATCTCGATAGCGCGCGCGCGGGCCTCGCGCTTGCTTACTTTCTGATGGAGGATGATCGCCTCCATGATCTGATTCCCAATCGTGTAGACGGGATTGAGCGAGGTCATGGGCTCTTGGAAGATCATGGCGATCTCGTTGCCCCGGATCTCGCGGTATTGTTTGCCCTTGGGATCGAGCTTGGTCAAATCGATCTCCTGGCCGTTGCGATGATAGATGATTGAACCCCCGACGATCTTGCCCGGAGGCATCGGCACTAAGCCCATGATCGAGAGGGCGGTGACAGATTTGCCACAGCCAGATTCGCCTACAACTCCGAGCGTCTTCTGCTTCTCGATAGAGAAGCTGACGCCATCGACAGCCTTGACCACCCCGTCTTCGGTGTAGAAGTATGTCTTGAGATCCCGCAGCTCTATAAGCTTATTATTGGCCATAGGAGCTCCCTAGCGCGAGGCAAAATACGAGAGCAAGAACGCCAGCACCATGAAGGCGAAGGCCAGCCATGTGGTAGCGGTGCGTTTGGGATCGGCCTCCTCTTCGCGGCCGAAGACCGTATATGTCGATCCAGCGCCAAAGGCCCCGCCTAGCCCCGCATGCCTGCTCATCTGCAACAGAATGATCCCGATCAACGCTATGCTAACCAAGACAAAGAGCACTTTAAGGGGGATGTCTAAGGCCCTGAGTATGTCCATAATCTCTGCGATCGACCTCGCTCCCTACAGTATACAAAATTGGGGAAATTCTTCAACTGAACCGTCCTCCCAAGAGCAGGTCTTGCATCCAAGAGACGATGGGCAGCAGCAGATGCTCGAACACACCAGCATACAGCAAAAGAAAGATGATGACAAACCCAAAGGGTTCCAAGAGCAAGAGAACGCGCTTGCCCCTCTCCGGCAGGAGATACAATAAGACACGCGAGCCGTCCAGCGGCGGCACCGGGATCAGATTGAAGACAGCTAAGAGAATATTAATCACTACGAAATATCTAACGAAGGCCGACAGCACCACAGGGAGATCCATCAGATGCCAGAGCCCTGCTCCGACCCCAGCCCAGAGCAAATTGATCGCTGGCCCGGCAAGAGCCACAAGCATCATCCCCTGATAGGGATGCCGAAAGTAAATGGGATTGATGGGGACAGGCTTAGCATAGCCAAAGATCGGAAGGCGTAAGACAGCCAACAGCAACGGCAAGATCACTGTACCTATGGGATCTATATGAGCTAAGGGGTTGAGCGTCAAGCGTCCGGCATCACGCGCGGTGGGATCGCCTAAGGCATAAGCGACTCGCCCATGCGCATACTCGTGAAAGACGACGGCTATCAAGAACGCCCCTAACGCCATCGCAAACTCTAGGATCATTTCTAACGGCATCACACCTCTCCTTTGGGGGTCACCAGCAACGTCCCTTCTTCTTGTGTTACAAACACGAGTCCAGGACGTCCACCCTTGCGCAAATACTTCACTCGAGTATAACTGACCGGGACCTTCTTTGCATCTCGACCCTTGGAATAGTACGCCGCGAGCTGGGCAGCTTGCTCGAGGACCTCGCGGGGGATCTCGCGCTGGGTGGGATTTTTCACAATAACGTGCGCCCCAGGGCGCTCCCGCGCATGGAGCCAGTAGTCCTCCCGAGAGGCTTGGCGCACTAGCTCGTCGTTCTGCCTGCTCGACCGTCCTACCAAGACCCGATAGCCACGGATGAGAAACTCTCGCGGGCCCAGTGCCTGTGAAGACTCAGGACGCGAGCGCTCTCGAGGCAGATACCCCTCAGCCCTCAGGTCCTCTTGAATCTCGACGAGCTCGGCGTCACTTGTGGCATGCTCTAGAGAGATCTCGACGCTCTCTAGATACTCAAGCTCTTGCCGGAGCTCTTCTAGGCGCTTTGCCAATTTCTCTTGAGCACGCTTGAGCTTCTTATAGCGCTCGAACTTCTGCTGCGCGTTCTCCACGGGGGTGAGAGCTGGGTCGAGTTTGATAGTCTTGCGCGTCCCGTCAAAGTCCTCAAGCTCGATTTCATTTAAGCCCTTCTGCAGCTCTGCCAAATGAGCGAACAGCAGCTCGCCTTCCCGCTTGAAACGCTCATAGTCTTTGGCTTTTGTGAGGTCCTGGGTGACGCGCTCGAGGGCTATGCGCTTCTTCGTAATCTGTTGGCTTACGAGCTCCTGGAGCTCGCGTTTCTTGTGAGCGACGCTGCGCTCTTGAGGGGAGCAGAACTCATCGAGCGCCTGGGAGAGCGTAGGGTAGCTCTTACAGCGCAAGTGCTCATAGAGCTTCAATGGCAGCGGGGCGACATCGACGGGCTTGTCGCCGTCAAAATACACGCATGGGGAGGGGTGGTGGAGCACGTTGGCCCAAAGTTGGCGCGTCGCGTCCCAGAGCGCCAGGCGCTGTTCGGTTGTTAGCATTGAGACGGGGTGGGCCGGATCGAGCCCAGCGCGCAAGGCGATCTCTTTGGCTAAGCGCGGGCCGATCCCACCCACGACTTGCAAGAGCGCGTGGGCTACTGCTTCACTGCCTTCTAAGTGCTCCAAGAACTCTTCTTGGGTCATCGTGCGGGGATCGAGTTTGGCTTGGCTTGGTGGACCTTGATAGATCTCGCCAGGACGAAAGGAGCGCTGCCCTACTTCGAGCTTGAGTGCCCCGAGGATTCTCTCTTTATGCAGGAGAATGACGTTCGCTTGCTTGCCTAAAAGCTCGGTTCTCAGTGTATAGTCCTCGCCGTGTCGGATGCGCAGGTCGAGAATACGCTCGAGATCGGGTTGGCTCACTTCGACGATAATCCCGTTGCGCAGATATTTGCGCAGCAGCATACAGAACGCTGAGGGCTGGGGTGGGTTGGCCAGGCGAGCTCGCGTCACTTGGATGCGAGGGTTCTCCTCGGTCTCGATCAACACTATCTGCTCTTGCCCAGCCCAGAGTTCCAGAGTGATCACGCTGGGCTGAGGATGATAGATTCTCTGGACACGGCTGCCTACAAGCCTGCCCAGCTCTGCAGTTAGTGTGGCTATCGTCAATCCGTCTAGGTGCACCTTCACTTGATAGGTGTTGCTATCCATGATAAAATGTAGAGCAAGATCAGAAAAAGCCCATATGGAGCGCAAATCCAAAGAAAGATCAGCTTAAGATGTCATTCTACTGCTAGGGCCGTGTATAATTATATCTAAGAAAGGAGGGATCCGCCGGGGGAAGGCCAGAGAATCGAGTGCCGTTATACTTACATCTTGACTGGTCTCGCGCGAACCAGTCGGAATAATTCTCTTACGCAAGGAGGTACCATAAGAGAGCCATGAAGAAAGCGCTAGTGTTACTGCTTGTCGTTGCTGTGTTTATTCCCGCGGTAGCGTTCACGGGATGGGCTCAGCCCAAGTGTATCCCTCAATGTTCGGAGAATCCCAAGGTGATGGACCGCGAGCCTCTTGAAGCCTCGGCAGAGTTCAAGGGGGGTCAAGTTCAAGCTGGAGGCCTCAAGCCTATCGAGCTTGAACCCAACCAAGAAGTGACCTTTGGCTTGCCTCAAGGGACCAAGCAGGTCTCCATCACCGCTGGTGAGGGCGATCTCAGTTATAGACTGACGAAGGTCGTCGGTATAGGCGCTCGCGCTACCCGCACGGAGATCACCTCCGGTACTGTGGCGGCCAAGCAGACCGTTACTGTGGATGTTCCTGCCTTCGACCGCGCCAAGCAAGAGTCTATCGAAATTACGATCACCGCTGGGACGAAGAAGACATCCGTGACCTTGGCCTTCGTCGGTGCTCCTGCCGACGAGACAGTGCTCCCCCGGGTAGCTGTCGAGCTGGAGATTGCTAACCAAGGCCCTGCCGATGTCAACTATGAAGTGAAAGACGCACTGAATAGAACAGTCAAGAACGCGGGCAGGGATGTGAAGGGCACCGTCAAGGCCGGCGAGAAGGCCGTTGTGGGAATCGAAGAGAGCCTTGGGCCTAATCGTATCTTGCAGATCAGCACCAAGGGCGATGCCAAGGTCGACGTCAAGATCTTCTTCGAGCAGATCCCACAAGCTGCTGAGCTCTATAAGGGCATCTATGCCACCACAATGATCGCCCGACCGCGCACCCTCAACCCTATCACTGCAACCGATACTGCTAGTACAGCGATCACCGATAGGCTCCATGACACATTGCTGGATGGGCCGGTGGGCGCGGAGACGGGCGCCATCGCGGAAGCATTTGAGGTGACCCCAGATCGCAAGACCGTCACCTACACCTTGCGCAAGGGTGTCAAGTTCTCTGACGGCACGCCAATCACATCTGAAGATGTGCGCTTCACGTTTGAGAACCTGATCTACCCCACTGATATTGCCACGAGCGTCCGCGATATCCTCTACTGCGCAGGGGGCAAGGATCTCCCCAAGATACGAGTAATCGATGAGCGCAAGATCAGCTTTACTTGCGATAACCCGGCTAGCAACGTGCCGTTCCCCAATACTGGGTTTGTAGAGATCCTCTCTAAGAAGAATATCTTGAAGCTTGCCCCCAATGTCGAGAGGAGCCCCAAGGACTTCAACAACGTCTACGGGGTTGCCACCAAGCCCGAGGACATCGTGGGCGCGGGGCCGTTCAAGCTCTCCAAGATCGACCCGAACACGGTCGCAGAGTTCGTGCGTAACCCCTATACGTTCCGTGTGGACGAGAAGGGGAACCAGATGCCCTATATCGGTGGGATCCGTATCTTGATCGCTCCCACGCAGGGGCTAGAGCTGGCGTTGCAGCAGTTCCGCAACGGCCAGACGGACTTCCTCAGCCCGCGCCCAGCGGATATCGCCATCTTGCAGTCGGACAAGGCTGCGGGACGGCTGCCCATCAATGACGACATCGACTCTGGGCAGTCGGCGGGTGGCACGGAGTTCTGGGTTGTCAGCTGGACAGCCAAGAACCCCACGCTGCGTGCAGCCTTTGCCAACAAGCAGGTCCGCAAGGCCTTCTCCCACGCGACAGACCGCGCTAGCGTCGTGAAGAACATCCGGCTGGGTCTGGGTCAGGAGCTCTATGGCCACCTCAACCCCTCCAGCCCGTACTTCATCGAGCGACCAGGACAAAAGAAGGAGGTCCTCGATAGGTGGGAGAGGGTCAAGGCGCGCTTTGACCTGAAGAAGGCCGCCGAGATCTTGGACAGCCTTGGGATCAGGGACACCACTGGTGATGGTATCCGCGATGTCCCGGCAAACTTCAGAAACGACTTCGGCCCGCAGAACAACCCTGCTGGACCGCTGAAGTTTGAACTGAACACCAACGTCGGCAACACCTTGCGCGAGGAGATGATCAAGCTCATCGCCTCTGATCTTAAGAAGATCGGCGTTGAGGTGACTGCGGTACCAAAGGACTTTGCGGCGTTGGTGGACCAGCTGACTGTGGGTGATTATGAGGCGATCTTGATCGGGTTGACCGGCGGGATCTTTCCGCAGTTTGGCGCGAACGTCTACACCTGCGGTGGCAACCTCCACTTCTGGAACGTCAACGCTGGGGCCAACTGCGAGAACGCCACAGAAGACGAGAAGAAGCTAGATGAGCTGTACAAGCGCGGTCTAGCCGAGACTGATGAGGCGAAGCTCCGCGAGATCTGGGATGAGGCACAGATTGTCTTCACTGATGCCCAGATGTACATCTCGATCTCGGTGGGCAACGCCTTGGCAGCCTTCCGCACGGACACGATCCGCAATCACGCGCGTGCTCCGTTGGCGAATCAGCTGTGGCTCTTCTGCAAGGGTGGGCGCTGCCGCGGTGGGTAACGCCTAAGAGAGCAGATTGGTGCGAGGGTGCGAGGGTGACCTCGCGCCCTCGCTTGTTTTTTGGTGCTGCTGACAGTACTCTACTACTACGTTTTATTATTTATTACTGTAGTAGTAGAGGGACTAAAACCTGTGGAAAACTTTTCCGATCGACCGGTCGGTCGAGCATTTTTCTTTTTAAAATAAACAAAAAGAGTCGATACTATACAAATGTCGGGCTGTGGAAAACTTGTGGAAAACCTGTGGAAAAGTCCTGTGGAAAAGTCAGTCATAGGCATTTTTCCACAGGTTATCCACAGGTTATCCACAGCTTTTTCCACAGGTTTTCCACAGGTCTGTGTCCCTTAGAAAAGTGACGGCAGCTGTCACCACTTAGGTTCGGTATAATGTGTCACACCAAAGAATAAGGGGGATCGATTATGCTCTATAAGAACTACATTGACGGCCAATGGATCGACTCGGCAACGGGCAAGACGTTTAAGTCTCTCAATCCTGCCGATACTAGCGATGAACTTGGCGAATTTCCTGCGTCGAATGCTCAGGACGTCGAGCGCGCCGTCCAAGCCGCAGAGCGCGCCTTTCGCGAATGGAGCAAAGTTCCCGCACCCAAGCGCGGCGAATTGCTCTTTGAGATTGGCGAGCGCTTCAAGCGCCGCAAAGAAGATCTAGCCCAGATCATGACCCGCGAGATGGGCAAGGTTCTTAAAGAAGCCCGCGGCGACGTCCAAGAAGCTATCGACATGGCGTACTATATCGCGGCCGAGGGTCGCCGGCTCTTCGGCTATACGACCCCCTCAGAGCTGCCCCTCAAACACTGTATCACCTTCCGTCGCCCTGTGGGGGTCGTTGGGGTTATCACCCCCTGGAACTTTCCAGTAGCGATTCCGGCGTGGAAGATCTTCCCAGCAATTCTTGCCGGGAACACTGTTGTCTGGAAGCCCGCGACCGACACCCCGCGTTGTGCATATGAATTCGTCAAGATTCTCGAAGAGGCCGGCTTGCCCAAGGGAGTGGTCAATCTCGTCTTTGGCGGCGCCAGCGATGTCGGCGTTCCCCTAGCCAAGCATCCCAAGGTCGTCCGAATCTCTTTTACAGGCTCGACCGAAACCGGACGCGAAATCTACAAGTACGGCGCCGAGAAGCTCGCTAAAGTTCACTTAGAGATGGGCGGGAAGAACCCCATCATTGTCCTCGAAGACGCCGATCTCGATCTCGCTATAGAGGGGATTCTCTGGAGCGCCTTTGGCACGACGGGCCAGCGCTGTACGGCCTGCTCGCGCCTGATCGTCGAAGACGGGGTCTATGATAAGCTCCTTGAGAAGCTCGTCGAGCGCACGAAGAACCTGCGCTTAGGCAACGGGCTCGATCCCAAGACCGATGTCGGTCCGGTGGTCAATCGCGCGTCATTGGAGAAGATCGCGCGCTACGTCGAGCTTGGTGTCAAAGAGGGCGCTAAGCTCCTCTGCGGCGGCCAGATCGCCAAAGACGGGGATCTTGCCAAGGGCTTCTTCTTCCAGCCCACGATCTTCGCCGACGTCACCCCGACTATGCGTATCTTTCAAGAAGAGATCTTCGGCCCCGTGCTTGCCGTCACCAAGGCCAAGGACTTTGATGACGCTATCGCCTTGGCCAATAATACGTCGTATGGGCTCTCGTCGTCTATTTACACACGAGACGTCTTCAAGGCCCATCGCGCTATGGACGAGATCGAAGCGGGGATCACGTATATTAACAGTGGGACGATTGGGGCCGAAGTCCATCTGCCCTTTGGCGGGGTCAAGAACACGGGCAACGGCGGACGCGAATCGGGCTGGACGGCCATTGATGAGTACACCGAATGGAAGACAATCTACGTCGACTTCTCCGGGCGCTTGCAGAAGGCCCAAGGGATTGACTAGTAATCTAGATCACATACACTGCCGTACCGCGCTCGGTATAATGGAGTCCAAAGTATAGGGGAATCTGTGCTTGTTCGGCTCTTAAATGAGATGACGGATGAAGGAGGTTTACCGTGAGGCCTGAAGAGATCCGACGCGCGGTACAGGTTTTTTTTCTCGCCGTGCTGGTGGGGATAGGATGTGGCTTAATCGGGGCAGCTGGGGTGCTCGACATCGCTGATGCCAACCAAGACGTCACGATCTTTGGTGCTCAGGCGAAGGATTTCCTGACCGACTTCAATTCGATAGCCGTAGGCGACGTCAACGGCGATGGCTTCAACGATTTGATCCTGGGTGATCCTGCCGCCGATGTCGAAGAAGGGGCGCGCAGCGATGCCGGCAAGGTCTACGTGATCTTCGGGCTCTCGGAGCTCGAGGGTGTCTATGACCTTGGGAAATCCCATGCTGATATTGTGGTGACCGGAGCGCGCCCGGGGGATCTGCTGGGCACGTCGGTAGCTGTCGGTGACGTCAACGGCGATGGACGGCTCGATCTCCTCATCGGTGCGGCGGGCGCCGACGGCCCCGATGGGCTGCCCGAACGCCGTCGCGATGCCGGCGCAGTCTACGTGATCTATGGACGCCCAGCCCCCAATAAGCTCATAGATATCTTCGACGGCGACCAAGATCTCACAATCTACGGGGAGACCCCAGGAGATCGGCTTGGAGCTTCTGTGGCGACGGGGGATCTCAACGGTGATGGCATCGCCGATGTGCTCCTCAGCGCAACCGACGCCGACGGCCCGCGCGAAGAGCGCGCCAATGCAGGGCAGGTCTACGTCCTCTTTGGGAGCACTAGCTTCCCTAGGACGATCGATCTAGCCCGTCAGAATGCCGACTGGACGATCTTCGGGAAGAACTCTACAGATCAATTGGGCAATCAGCTCGTCAGCGCCGAGGTCAACGGCGACGGCTTCGACGACTTGATCGTTGCAGCCTATCAAGCCGATGGCCCTGGCAACGGGCGCAACAACGCCGGCGAGGTCTACGTGTTCTTCGGCTCTACAACCCTCCCTGCGCGAGTCGACTTGGCGAAAGATCAGCCCAATGTCTTGATCTACGGGGCGAACGCGGGCGACACGCTCGGTGTCTCCGTGGCCAGCGGCGATCTCAACGGAGACGGTGTCAAAGATCTTTTGATAGGTGCTCCGGGGGCGAGCGGGCCTCAGAATAAGCGCCCTGGCGCTGGGGCGGTCTATCTGCTTGTGGGAGGCGCATCCTGGCAGAGCGTCTACGACTTGGCCCTGGGGCAGTACGCTATGATCGTCTACGGCGCTGAAGCTGGGGATCGCTTAGGGCGCGCTGTCGCCTCGGGGATGATCGGCGGGCCAACGGTCGAGGACCCTTGTTGGGACATGATTGTGGGGGCGGACTCTGCCGACGGTCCAGAAAACCGTCGGCGGAACGCAGGCGAGGCCTATTTGATCTTAGGGCAAAGCCCTATGCCCCGCACGATCGATTTGGCCGCGAAGGATGCGCCCGTGACGGCGATCTTCGTCGGGGCTCAAGCCGATGACCGTCTGGGGAGTGCAGCAATAGCCGGGGACTTAGATGGGGATGGCTTGGCTGAAGTGATCCTCGGCGCGCTCAACGCCGACGGCCCCGAGGACTTAAGGCCCGACTCGGGCGAAGCGTATATATTCTTTGGGAGTCGGTTTGGGCCACCCAACCAACCACCGATTGCCGACGCGGGACCAGATCAAACGGTCAGAGTGGGCTCGACGGTCACGCTGGATGGCTCGGCCTCGTTGGACCCGGAGGGCGGGCCGCTGCGCTTCCAATGGAGGATCGTCTCTGCGCCTGCAGGGAGCACCGCGGCGCTGACGGACGCCACCACCGAAAGACCAACGTTTGTCGCTGATGTCGTCGGCGACTATGTGATCGAGTTAGTCGTCACCGACAACCGGCGGCAGACCGGCAGCGATCAAGTCGTAGTGAGAGCTGTGGAGAATCGGGCGCCGGTAGCCAAGGCTGGGCCTGATAGAACTGTGACGGTTGGCACACAGATCACCCTAGACGGGCGCGAATCGTCCGATCCCGATGGCGACCCCTTGACATTCCAGTGGCGCTTTCTCTCCCGGCCTGAAGGCAGCACAGCAGAGCTGACCGGGGCCGATACAGCCCAGGCAACGTTCACCCCTGACGTCGTAGGAGAGTATATTATCGAGCTTGTCGTCACGGATCCCGCCGGTGCACAAGGGTCTGATCAAGTCACGGTGACGGCGCAACCTCCAGCCCGTCGCAAGGGCGACGTCGATAACGACGGCGATGTCGACATCATAGATGCTAAGCTTGCTGCGGAATTCATCGTGGGATTGCGAGATCTCGACGGTCTGGCGCGCTGGGCCGCTGACGTGCGCAGCCCATGTCAACCCGCTCCAGGGAGCGCCGAGAACATCGACGTGACTGATGTGCGCTGGATTGCGGAGTTCGCTCTTGGCGTGCGCACCGAGATGTTCTGCTATGAAGTTCCCTTGCCTGCGGCAGCTGTTCCGAAGCTGATCCCCATGCGCGTGCGCCCGTTGCCCCGGGCTGTCGAATTCTCCGCGCCGATGGGCGCACAGATCTCTGTGCGAATCTTCGACATGCTCGGCCGCTCAATCTATTATGCTAAGTCATCTTCCGGCGTGCTGCGCTGGGCCTTAGAAGACCAAGCGGGCCATCCCGTTGCCCCTGGCGTCTATATCGCCGTGATAGAGCTAGGGGATGGGACGGAGCGCACGGCCCAGGTGCGCAAGCTCGTCGTGAATCGGTGACGCGTGCTACTTTGGTGCCGTGACGGCAGTTACATACAAACTGTGCAAAGCAGGCTACAATAGCGATGATGAAAAGCTCTGGGAAGGCAGGTCATCGAATATGCTGAGAAGATTGTCGCAGCGAGCAGCACAGCGCACTGGTGAAGGGAGGTCTGGCAGCGTGGGTATGAAGCACAGGTTATGGGTGTTCGTGCTGGTGCCAATTCTTGTGTTGGGCTGGGCAGCTACAGTGTGGGCCGATGACGAGACCGACGTCTTCAACGCCAACGCCGGCAACACCGAGCCAAATCCTAACCCCGGCGAGAACTTCGTCGTCATCCAAGACGTGATCGTGGCTGACCCAGGGCCGTTCGGTGATACGACCCCGGATAGTTTCCCTACAGCCATCGAGACGGTGACGATCCGCAAGGCTGGGGGCACCTTGCCCAGTCATTATATCCTTGCCTTGCGGCTCTATCTCGATGATGGCGATGGACAATTCGATCCCACGGTGGATCGTCTTTTAGGCGCAGTGACTGCGCCACAGCTCATGGACTTCTGGGAGGGGACGCCACCACGCTGTGCACCTCCCCCAACGGGGACATCATGCGGGGTTGTCTTTGGAGAGCCAGGACAGCTCTTGGTGCTCGTGCCCAACGGAGGCTCAGTAGAGTTCTTCGTCGTGGCAGACTTCGCCAACGATGCTCCCGACGGCGCGACGCTGCGCACCAGCTTCGACTTGACTGTCGGCGATAGCTTAATCGGTGGGCCGACCACAACATCGAGAATAGATAGCGCGACGTCGCTGCCCATACTGAATTTTGACTCGGGGCTGCCCGTGCCCGTCGGGTTCATTCGCATCACCGCGGCGACCGGTGATGCCGAAGTCGATGTCATCGATGAGACCCCGGCGCGCACAGCCAACCCCGGTGACTCTGTCGTCTTGCAGGAGTTCCTGGTCTCCGACCCGGGGGTCTCCGGCGATGCCGTTCCTGATGGCCACGGCACGCTCATCCGTTCGGTCACAGTGAGAAAAGTTGGCGGGACGATCTCCAGCGATAAGATCTTGAGGTTGCGGCTCTTCCGAGCTAGCCCGCGCACCCCGCCCGGCTGGGATGAGCAAGACGAACTGTTGGCCGTCGTCAACTCTCCCGATCTGGAGCGGGGGGTTGTCTTCGGCGACGGCGGCAGACGCTTAGTCCGCGTCAACGACAACGCCGAAGAGCGTTTCTACATCGTCGCGGATCTAGCCGCGGTAGGCTTCGTCAATGGGGACACGCTGCGAGTGAGCGTTGAGCTCGTAGCCCGCGATGATAAGACCGATCCCGGGGAGCTCTCTTCCGCGATCGAGACGCCGATGCCCGTCGTTGCCTCCAATCAGTTAGTCGTCGAGGTGCCTCCGCCAACGTTGATCATTGGCTCAGCCGCGATCGTAGGGAAGGCGAAGATTCCCATTATAATTCGCTTTGTGCCTGCGCCGGGGCTAGGAGAGCTGCAGATCGGGCCCGATGGCGCGCTCACCTTCGATCCGACTGTCGTACAGATTCTCAATATCCGGGGCGTTGGGCCCTATGTCGTCGACTCGGTCAATATCGACTCTGTGGAGGGGCGGGCGCAGTTCACGCTGACGCTCAAGCCCGGGCGCACCCCGCTCAACGAGGGCGTCATCGCCGAGATCGAAATCGACAAGGCCCCCGATGCCCCTATCGGCGAGTCCATCACAATAGATATCGAAGACATTGAGGGCATAGAAGTCGTCGACGTCTTCCGTGACGCTGCGGGGCGCGATCTCTTGCCCGATATCGTGCCAGGCACGATCACGATCAAGCTCATCAAGGGCGATGTCGACGGTGATGGCGTCGTCACGATAAGCGATGCGCGCTTGACGGCGCGATTCATCTTGGGGCTGGAGACCCTCACTCCGGAGCAAGAAGAGGCCGCGGACGTTGCGCCGCCCGTCGGCGTCATCGATGCGACCGATGTGCGCTGGATCGCGCAAGCGGCTGCAGGCCTGCGCAAGCTCGAACAATCCAACGCCACGCGGACGCTGTTAGCTGTGAATAAGCCCGCGCACACTGTGGTGGCGAAGCTCCGCGCTAAGGCGCTTGAGGTGCGCCTCTTAGGGCCGGAGGTCACCCAGATGACCGTACGAGTCTTCACGCTCACCGGGAAGGCCGTAGCAGTGGTCCAGGTTCCCGGACCGATCGTGCGGTTGAGCGAGAGCGAGCTTGCAGGACTGCCTAACGGCATCTATCTCTATACTGTGACGGCCCTCGGCCCTAATGGGGTCTGGCAGAGCGACATCCAGAAGTTCGTGCTCGTGCGCTAATACCCACGCGGCGATCCCTCACGACAATCGCGTGCGCTCGTGCGGGATCGCTCTCTTTTTTGTATTATGCGATGAGGTGATCCGACGTGATCCAGGTTCAGCGCCTCTATGTCGTCTTGGTACTCGTTGGCCTAGGGGTTCTTGTTGGGGGCTGCCTGCCGGGGCAGAAGCCCAGCGCGCAAGCGCCTCAGGCTCTCTTTTCCTTCACGCCGCTTACGCCCAAGGTCGGGGAAGAAGTCGTCTTCGACGCTTCAGAGTCCAAGGACCCTGATGGAAAGATCACAGAATATCTGTGGGACTTCGGCGACGGCTCGCCCACCGAGACCGGCCCGGTCGTCATTCACGTCTACAAAGAGGCCCGCGCCTATACCGTGAAGCTCACGGTCACCGACGATCAGGGGCTCTCGAGCAGTCTAGAGAAGACGCTGACAGTTGTGGAGAGCGTTGCCAGTGCCATAAGGAGGGTCCTCGCCTCGCCGGGGCAGAGCCCTCTGGGGATCGCCTGGGACGGCAGTGCGCTGTGGGTCGTAGATACGAGCGATTTCGAGACTTATAAGCTCTATAGAGTAGACCCGCAGAGCGGGAGCGTCTTGAGCTCGCTTGAAATCACGACGATTATTCCCGACGGGTTGACGTGGGATGGCGACCGACTCTGGCTTGTGGACGGGGCTGAAGGCCGGCTGCTTCAGATCGATCCGACAAACGGTAAGGTCCTCAAGGCGTTAGTAGCGCCGGGGACCTTTCCCACGGGAATTGCCTGGGACGGCAGTGCGCTGTGGGTCTCCGATGCTGACACCTTGAAGATTTACAAGCTCAACCCTATCACGGCGAGGGTTATCGAGTCTTTTGATACTCCTGGGGATTTCCCGACAGGGCTAGCGTGGGATGGGCAGTTCCTGTGGCATCTGGACACGATGAGCATTTACAAGCTCGATCCCAGGGATGGCACTGTCGTAGCTGAATACGAGGCGCCGCGGCCGCAGCTTGCCGATCTGACCTGGGACGGGCAGTTCTTGTGGGCTACCGACGAAGAGAACAAGCAGCTCGTGCAGCTTAACTTCGAGCCATAGCATTCTTGTTTCTTCTGGTGTGAAACCCAGCGCCCTACTGTAGTGTAGATTGCTGACGCCTGACCGTAATCAAGGTATCATAGCCCCATAGGAAGGTTGGCAGAATGGGTACTAGAATAGCCTTTGTCCTATCAGGAGGTGTGCCGTGAAAATTGATGTAAAGGGGGTTGTCGCTGGTCTAGCGTTAGGGGTTGCTGTAAGCATAACAGGGATGGCCTTGACATCAGGAAATCCTGAAACGATGGTCATCCGAGACTTCTCTGGTTCGACAGAGCCGTTTGCTGCACCAGGACAGACATTCGTCGTTGCAGGGGCTCTCAGGGTCTACGATCCCGGAGGCGACAACGCGCCCACCGCGATCGAGACGATCTCGCTCTGCTTGGCGCCCACTAGCACACTAACCAGCCGATATATCGCGGGGCTGCGACTCTATCTGGATAATAGCTTAAGCGGGGCCTTCGATCGGCGTGAGAGCTCTCTGGTGGGCTCGGTTGTGCGTCCTCAGCTCGATGATTGCGAGAATCCTCTCGTGTTTGGCCAGCCAGGTAGCTTGTTTGCGCTTGTGCCTAATGGGGGAGCCAGGCTCTTCTTCGTCGTGATCGACTTGGCGTCCGAGGCGCCCGATGGTGCGACTCTCGGGTTCTTAGTCGATATGACAGCATCTGATGGACTGCGCGGCGGCCCGGCGATCAGCTCCGGGTTCAGCGTTGACCAAGGCCCGCCCGTGCTCACCGATACGATCACCGTCCGCGCGACCAGCGGCGACGCTGAAACTGATATCGTCGACGAGACCCCAGCGCTTACAGCGCGCCCCGGCACGAGCGTCGTCGTCCAGCAGTTTGTCATTGCCGATCCGGGTTCTGACGGCGACACTGAAGACGACGAGTTAGCAACGCTCGTGCGGAGCATCACCGTGCAGGCTGTGCCCAGCGCGACGACGATTGATCTCTCGCCGAGCGTCGGGCTGATTCAAAGAATTAGGCTCTTCCGCGAGAACGGGCGCACCGGGCCAGGCTGGCAAGAGCGCGATGAGCTCTTGGGCGAGGTGCTCCGACCTGACTTGAGAGCCGGGGTGACCTTCGGTAGCGGCGGGCGGAGATTAGTGCGCGTCGGTCGCAACAATATCTTTGGAACGGGCGGAGTCGAGCGATTTTATATAGTCGTTGATCTAGCTCCCAGCGGCTTCGCGCACGCGCCGGCAGAGAATCTGCTGCGCACGCAGATCACGGTCGTGGCGCGCGACGACGGGAGCGAAGACGGCGAGGAATCGTCAGGGATCGAGACCTCTATGCCCGTGATCGCCCACAATGCTATCAAGATCGAGACGGTTAACCCTGGCGGCGGCGCGGGCAGTGCCCGGCTCATCGTGGGAGACGTGAGCATGGTGCGTCAGGGGAAGCTCGTGCTCCGGGTCGCGGGCGTGCCCTGGCCCGGCTTAGGAGATGTAGAAGCGCGCTTGACATTCGATTCCCGGGTCATCCAAGTCCGCGAAGACCCGACGTCTTCGGATGAGCAGCGGCGCTACAAGGTGCGCGCCCTGGGGTCGTATATGCTGGATGAACTCGAAGTAGATAACGAGCTTGGCGAGCTGAGCTTTGTAGTCTCGCTCAAGCCAGGGCGCAAGGCGATCACCGACGGGGATATCTTGGAGATCGAGATCATCCCAGGCAACGATGTCCGGCTCTGTATGGCTACTGATGTCGAGATCGCGGCGGACTCCGTGGTGATGGCTAACGCACACGGTGATCCCATTGATCCCAATGTGGAGATGGGACTTGTGCGCCTGGAGCTGAAGCCCGGCGACGTGAACCTCGACGGCGTGCTCAATCGTCGGGATATGCGGGCTGCAACACGCTTGGTGGGCAAGACGCTCGCCGACTTCACAGCCGATGAGCGGGAGATGCGTCGGCTGCAGTTGATGGCGGCCGATGTCGCCCCGCCGTTTGGCGAGGTCACAGCCACGGACGTGCGCTGGATCAAAGAAGCCATCTTCAAGCTCCGGACGCTGCCGGGGAGCGCCTGCGACAACACAGCCTGGCAGGCAACGGCGCTCTCGAGACCGAGCCAACCGTTCGCGCTGAGTGGTGTGAGCAGCCGGATGCGCGGTGCAAACGTCGAGTTCGCTGTGCAGGGGGCGGGCATCGCCGAGACGACTGTCGAACTCTTCACGCTGATGGGGACGCGCTTGCTCACCGCGACCGCGCCGGGGACGCACGTGACATTGCGCTTAGTGAACGATCAAGGCAGAGCCTTGGCCAAGGGCGTCTACTTATATGTCGTGACGGTGCGGGGCTGGGACGGCACGATCATCGCGAGCGAGGTGCGCAAGCTCGTCGTGATGCGATAGAATCGCGGAAAAGCACGGGATAGCTCACGCGGGGGCACGGGAGACTCGAATTCTCCGTGCCTTCCGTGTTTTTTCTGCGCTTGCCGTGATTCAGAATCGTAATATAGATTACTGACACGTGACCCTCCGGCAGGGTATCATAGACCCAAAGGACAGTCCGAAGGAGGTGTTAGCGCACGGACAAAAAGAAAGGTAGTATTCATTAAGCAAGCAGGAGTCACACAAACCAAAAGTTCATAGAACATAGAAAAAGGAGGAAGCCATGAATCTCAAGCACGTAGCGGTCATCGGGTTGGTCTTGGCAGGGGCAGTCGGAGCGGTCATCAGTTTTTTGGTCTTCGCAGCGATCATCAACGGGACGCCGGGTGACGATACCCTCACCGACACGGCGGGGAACGACGTCATCCGCGGCTATGCAGGCGATGATGATATCGTTGTTACTAACGGCGGCAACGATCGAGTAGACGCCGGGGATGATGATGATCAAATCGAGATTCGAGTTGGCGCTGGGCGTGTCTACGTCGTCGGCGGCGAGGGCAATGACGTCATCGATGCCTCGGTTGGTACCAATCACCGGATCTTCGGCAACGACGGCGATGATAATATCTTAGTTGGGACCGGTGTTCTGGGAAGCCGCACCGATGGCGGCGATGGCGATGATGTGATCGACCTCAACGCGTCCGATGGGAACCATGTCGTCTATGGCGGCGCTGGGGACGACGAGATCGAGGCCATTGATTGCGGCGATCCTGCTGGGCCGTCGCGCTGTAACTTGAAGATTTACGGTGGCCCTGGACAGGATAATATCACCCTCGGCTTTGGGAGCAACTTTGTTGAGCCGGGGGAAGACGCTGACGTGGTCGTGGCTGGAACAGCTACGGGAAGTCGCGACGTCATCAACATTCGCGTCGGTGATGTCCCTGCCGGCGAGACCGAAAAGATCACCTGCACGGTAGATGACGTCAATGGAGCACAGACGACTATTATTCTCAAGCGCAACTCCTTGGGGGCTTTCCCATCCGGAACACCGACCCAGTTTGCCGGTCAGGATTTTCTTAATATCATTGACCCGGTGACCGGCGGCGTCTACGAGATCCGACACGGGAACGGAGATGGGAGCGTCTGTCGGATAGTGCGCCGCTAACGCTAGCGCGTCACAGACGCCTGTTCAACGCAGAAGGAGGTTGGCATGAGACTGAGCAAGCGCCTGCGAGCCGTGCTCGCGGTGCTGCTTGTGAGCCTCGGAGCAGTCGGGTTGCTCGTCTGGGCCGCCACGATCAGCGGCGGCCCATTCGATGACACGCTCACCGGCACGAGCGCATCCGATCTGATCCGCGGCCTGGGCGGCAACGACACGATCTCTGGCCTGTGGGGCAGCGACCGCCTCGAAGGCGGAGACGACTCCGATACGCTCTTCGGCAACGAGGGCAACGACGCGCTCGGCGGCGGCGACGGCGATGATACGCTCTTTGGCGGCCTCGGCCACGATAAGCTCTCCGGCGGCCCCGGCGTTGATACGCTCAACGGCGACGAGGGCAACGATAAGCTCTCTGGCAACGAAGACGACGACGTCCTCAACGGCGATGAGGGCAACGACGTGCTCGAGGGCGGCGACGGTGACGACGAGCTGAACGGCGGCGCTGGCCACGACAGGCTCTCCGGCAGCGACGGCAACGATCTCCTCAACGGCGACGAGGGCAATGATAAGCTCTCCGGCGGCGATGGGGATGATACCCTGAACGGCGGAGATGGCAACGACATTCTTGAAGGCGGACTTGGGACCGATAGCCTCTCCGGCGGCGGAGGCCACGATATCTTCCGGATTCGCCGAGGCGATGTGCCCAACGAAGAAGTCGAGTCTGTCGAGTGTACCCAGAGCGCTTCTGACCGGAGCCAGATCGTGCTGATCGGCTTTCGTCGAAGCGATCTGCCCCCTGGGACGGAGCCGGGGATTCTCCAAGGCGATACGACGATCACAGACCCAGAGACGATGGGGACGATCTTTATTAACGTTGGGCCGGGGCAGTGTCGACTGCGCCTGAGCGGCAGTTAGCGAGAATAAAAAAGCAAGAGGGCGACGCATGGCATCGCCCTCTTGCTTGTCTTATGTTAAAATCAGGGAGAGAGCTTTCCAGAGGAGGTATCTATTCATCATGATGAGATCCATCAAACTTCTCGTCGGCAGCGCGCTCGCTGCAGTACTGTTGAGCAGCGGGGGCTTCGCTGACGATCTCCCCATCGTGCAGCACGTCGCTTCAGACCCCCAGGAGTACGTGCAGGACCAGCTCCTGGTGCGGTTCAAGCCCGGCACCTCTGGGCATTCGATAGCCGCAACGCACACAGCGATAGGCGCGCGCGCCGTGCGCGCTTTCACGATCGTGAGCGATCTCTACCTGGTGCAGTTGCCCGCGGGGATCTCCGTCAAAGAGGCCATCGCCCGCTACCGAAGCGATAAGAACGTGCTCTATGCCGAGCCGAATCTGATCTTGAAAGTCGCTGCAACCTACCCCGATGACCCTCGGTTTGACGAGCTGTGGGGCCTCCAGACGATTGACGCCCCAGAAGCGTGGGAGATTACTACCGGGAGCAGCGACGTCGTCGTCGCCGTCATTGACACGGGAATTGACTACACTCACGAAGATCTGGCCGAGAACATCTGGCAGAACGAAGACTGTGATAGCGACGGCACCGATGACGACGACAACGGCTATGTAGACGATTGTCACGGGATTGACACCGTCAACGGCGACTCTGATCCGATGGACGACAACGGCCACGGGACACACGTAGCCGGGACGATCGGAGCCGTTGGGGATAACGCCATTGGGGTTGTGGGGGTCAATTGGGAAGTGCGCTTGATGGCCTGTAAGTTCCTCGACGCGTGGGGCTTTGGGACTCTCGCCGGGGCGTTGGCGTGCTTGGAGTACGTGCAAGTGATGAGGGATCGCGGGGTCAACATCGTTGCGACGAACAACAGTTGGGGTGGCTTTGGCTTCTCCCAGGCGCTCTTCGACGCGATTGCGGCCCATCTGAGTCGAGGGATCCTGTTCATCGCCGCGGCGGGCAATTTGGGGGAAGATCACGACCCTGAGCCGGATCTCTTCCTCCCTTCAGGGTACTATCTGCCCAATATCATCGCGGTCGCCGCGACAGCCAGCGATGACACCCTCACGTGGTTCTCCGATTACGGCAGAAGGACGGTTCATCTTGGTGCCCCAGGCGAGGGGATTCTCAGCACCGTCCCTGGGAATAACTACGAGCATTTCAGAGGCACCTCGATGGCTGCGCCTCATGTCGCTGGGGTTGCAGCCCTCCTGAAAGCTCAGAACCCCGCGCGGGACTGGCGCGCGATCAAGAATCTCATCTTAGCGGGCGGCGACACCCTCACGGCGCTGCGCAACACCATCACCCAGAAGCGTCTGAACGCTCATGGCGCGCTGACGTGCTCCAATTCCGTCGTTCGTAGTCGCCTGCGCCCCTCCCAAAACGAGATCTTCGCCGGCGTCGGAATTGCTATCACTCTCTCGGCGCTCCATATCAAGTGTGCTAACCCCAACGGCGCCGTCACCGTGACGATCACCCCTGGAGGCACGACTGTCACATTGCAAGACAACGGCTCCGGGTTCGATCAAGTCGCCGGGGACGGGATCTATTCCGGACAATGGACCCCAACAACAGGGGGCATCTACACCCTCAACTTCCCTGACGGCGACACGGTGACCGTCCGGGTCCTCAACGCTTATAGTCATTCGCCGATGCCGTTTGCGTGGCGGGATATCACCGAGGGCGGAATCTCTCTGAACTTAGGAGATGAGTCCCTCGCCATGATCACCGTGCCGTTCCCGGTGCTCTTTGGGGACTTCGGCGGCTCGCATCATCTGTTTGTGGGGAGCAACGGGCACATCAGCTTCGCCCCGCCGCGCTTCTTCTTTGGGGATTTTCTCAATTCCCCTCTGCCTGCGCCGCTACGGGCCAATCTCGTCGCGCCCTTCTGGGACGATCTCCTCCCCATACGGGGGAGCTTCCACAACGTCTTCGTCGCGGTGAGGGGGACACCGCCGACGCGAGAGTTGGTCATCGAATGGCGCGATGTCGCGCACTTTGAGTGCGCGTTCCCCTTGATGGACACGGTGAGATTTCAAGTGGTCTTCTTCGAGGGCCGCAGCGAGATTCTCTTCCAATATGCCGACACGGATTTCGGCATCAGCGGTCCCGGCTGTCTGGCCGCCAATAGGGGCGGCTCGGCGACTGTGGGGGTGCAGATCGCCCCAGGGGTAGCAACCCAGTTCTCGTTCAACGCGCCGGTGCTCGCAGACAACACAGCGATCCTGTGGAGTACGGGGCTAGGTCCTAGCTGCCCTAGCGTGACCGCGACGGCATCGCCGGCTACGGTCCGATATACGCGCGCCAATCAGATCGCTGTTATTCGGGTGACGCTGCGGAACACCGGGACCGCTCCGGTGCGACTTGAGGGCATCGCTCCTCAACGAGATGAGCGCTTTACGGTCGTGCGCACCGGCCCACGGTTGCCGCTCACGATTCGGCCTGGGCGCTCGCAAGTTCTGACTGTCCAGACGCGCGGCCCGGCGACGGGGCCGTTCCCCGTGACGGCCACCAGCCCCTACTTCACCTTGGTGCTCGACTGCGGGGTCGTGACGACGGCGGGCGAGCCGCGGCTGCTTGGGCCATTACAGCTTGAACCCGTGCACGTCGAAGTGCGCTCTGGGTACGTGCAGCTCAGCGCTCACGGTGTGGGCATCGAGTCGGTGCGGTTGCAGCTCTTCGACCTGAGTGGGCGCACGGTGCTAGACCACCAGAACAGGGAAACTTCATTGGCGGTGCCGTTGGTGAACGAGGAGGGCCGGCGCTTGGCCAACGGCGTCTATCTCTACGTAGTGACGCTCCACGGGCGCGACGGGACGGTCTGGCGCAGCGAGGTGAGAAAGCTGATAGTGAGATAGAATCACGGAAGGCACGGAAAGCACCACGGAGGACACAGAAACAGAAGGATTGTCGGGGGCCTTGCAGATGCAGGGCCTCCGGCTCTTATCCCTACATTGGGGAGGGGCAGGGGGGGAGGTGGCTTCTTGGTTGAGCGATATATGTGTGCTACGTTGGCAAAAGCGAACAGACTAGGTGAAGCCTGGGCCGAAGGTGACGTAAATCACTGTCAAGGGGGATGGGTGTCGTGTACAATGCTGCTCACAGGGAGTATAAAAATGAAGGGTCTTTTAAGTGGAATGAGCCGCTATAACGAGAGAAACACGTGTTCAGAAGGGTGCGGTGGCGCGCGCGACTTGACAAGCGCGGCGCTTTGCGTTATATTTAGGCCATGTTCTCATCAGTTCGGTGAAGGGGGTGACGGTTTGCGAAGAGTCGAGCGAATACTTAGTGTTTTATTTGGTCGGACGGAAGAGGGGTGATCAGCCCATAGAGAAACGTTATCATTTTCGTTATGGAGGTATAGTCGCAATGCGCAATCTATACACTCAAATCTCAAAAAAGGAGGCACACCAGATGAGCAAGAAGTTCGTAGTCGGTCTTATTGTGGCGTTCGTGATGGCAGCAGCGTTGCCGCTGGCGGCGCAGGCACAGATCGCGCCAACCTTGACCTGTCTCTACAAGGGACCGCTCCATCCCTTGTCCCTCAATCAGGTCTTCGTCCCCGGCGGTGGTCCGGATGGTCAAGACATCTTCAAGACGATCAAGGCGCAGAAGGAGATCTTCGAGTGTTATGACAAGAAGGTCGATGATCCCAAGGCCCTGCGCGAGATCGTCGAGATCGAACTCTTCACCGTCCTGATTGAGGAAGCTGATGGAGACTTTATCGGCTGGGACTTTTTTGCGACGCGGTGCGTCAAGAGGCTCGATCCGCGCACCCCGCCCTTCGCCCAGTGGTACGTGGATCGCTGCAATGTGATCACCGAGGCCGCTCTCAATATAGATGAGGGCGAGGCTCCCCTGACGGTGGATGTGAAGAAGTGCACCGCGGCGTTTGGCAAGAAGCCCTACGTCGGCGGCGTGATCTACGTCGCAGACCCCGTCGAAATGGTGACCAGCGCCAGCGATGCGATCACCAAGACGGTGAAGGTGAACAAGGAGGTCTTCCGGTGCTTTGAGAGCGGGGACGAGAGGCGGCCTCTCATCTACGACATCGAGCTCTACACCGAGATCATTGAAGACTTCCCAATCGAGAACAACGATAATCGAGAGTTCTACGGTTGGGCGTGGTACTGCGTGAAGGACGAGGCGAAGGCACGCGTGCTCGGCTGTAGCTTCTTCCCCGGGTGGGTTACCGAACCCTTCCTGGGTGGCGATCCGCGCAAGCGGTTGCAACCGGAGAATGGGCAGCTCAACGTGAGCGCGCTGATGCCGTTCGTGACGCTGCAATCGGCCGGGGTGCGCCCCAGCGCGGGCAAGTACGTCTTCGAGGCGCAGGGGTACAACATCGAATCCGTGCAGGTGCAGGTCTATAACTTGACGGGCAAGCTGGTCTTCAGCGCCGAGACGGCGGGCAACAGCCTGAGCTGGAACGGGCTGAGCAGCGATGGGCGACAGTTGGCCAACGGTGTCTATCTGTATGTGATGACCGTCAAGGGCACCTACGGCGACATCGTCCAGACTAAAGTCCAGAAGTTAGCGATATTGAGATAAGAGCGAATAGTTAAGACAAACGGACGGAACAGGCCAGCCCCTGCGGGGTAGAACCCCGCGGGGGCTGCGCGTTTAGAGAAGCTCAAAGATGTAACGAGCATTATTGTTCTCCGCTCTCGGGTCTACTATACTCGTGCTAAGTATTTGGAAAATCTCAGGAGGATTGGCCATGCGTTGGAGGCTTTCCGCCATCGTTCTCGCTCTGAGCCTATGGCCGTTCTTGACCGTGCAAGGGCAGAAAGAGTCTTCTCTAGTCGGACTGTTCGTCCCTGGCGAGCTGCTCGTGCGCTTCAAAACAGATACCTCGAAGAACGCCGCCGATCAAGTACACTCAGCTCTAGGGGCGAATCTCGTCAAAGCGTTCGATGTCGTGCCCAACTTGCAGCACGTGCGGCTCCCCGCCCACCTTAGCGTGCCCGAAGCTGTGCAGCTTTATAAGAAAAACCCGAATGTGCTCTACGCCGAGCCAAACTATATTCGTCGTATAACCCAGCAAGCGCTTCTCACGCCCAATGACTCGCAGTTCTCGCAGCTCTGGGGGCTGCACAATACGGGCCAGACCGGGGGCACCCCCGATGCTGACATTGACGCCCCCGAAGCGTGGGACCTCTCGACGGGCAGCAGCTCTGTTGTTGTCGCCGTCATTGACACGGGAGTAGACTACAATCACCCCGATCTAGCGGCGAACATGTGGCGCAACGCTCACGATTGCGACAGCGACAACATAGACGACGACGGCAACGGCTACAGAGACGACTGCTACGGCATTGATACAGCCAATAATGACTCCAATCCGATGGACGACAACAATCACGGCACGCACGTCGCTGGGACGATTGGGGCGCGGGGAAATAACTCCGTCGGCGTCGTCGGTGTTAACTGGAACGTGCAGATCATGGCGTGCAAGTTTCTCAACGCGAATGGCTCCGGCACCGATGCCGACGCGATTGAGTGTCTGCAGTACGTCAAGCGCATGAAGGAGCGCGGGGTGAATATCATCGCGACGAACAATTCGTGGGGCGGGGGCGGGTATTCCCAAGCGCTCTACGACGCGATCGTTGAGAACATGAACGCCGGGATACTCTTCATCGCTGCCGCGGGCAACGAGAGCGCCAACAACGACTCTACTGAATCGTATCCCGCCAATTACTATCTGCCCAACATTATCTCGGTGGCCGCGACGACGCACACGGATAGCTTAGCGTCGTTCTCGAACTTCGGGCGACGCACGGTGCACGTGGGCGCCCCTGGTGAGAGCATCCGCAGCACTACGAGAAATAATACGTACAGCACCTACAGCGGGACTTCGATGGCCGCACCGCATGTGACCGGGTTAGCCGCGTTGCTCAAAGCGTACAATCCGAGTCTCGATTGGATCGCCCTTCGCAATCTCATTCTCGCCGCTGGAGACCCGAAAGCGTCGCTGCAGGCCAAGACGATCACCGGGCGGCGCATCAATGCCTATCAAGCGTTGAGTTGTGTGAACGCGCCCGTGTTCGCCGTGCTCAAGCCCGGCCCCATAGTGAGCGGTGGCACACCAGTGACGATCGCTGTGCTCCATATCAACTGCGCCAGCCCCGCGGGCGCTCTCAGCGTCACGATCACCCCCGGCGGACAGACGATTTTTCTCGAAGATAACGGCATAAGCCCCGATCTCGTCGCCAACGACGGCATCTATTCGGGGACGTGGACGCCGAACGGCCTCTGCGCCCTCGGCCCCTACACGCTCGATTTCTCCAACGGGCACTCTCTGACTGTTCAGCTTGGGGGCACAGCGGGGTCTTATAGCTGCTCAAGTGCAGCCCTGAGCTGGCGCACGATCACGGGCACGAATCTCAATCTCGGCGATGACTCCGTCGCTACGATCACCTCGCCCTTCCCCGTGAGATTCGGGACTGCAAGCTATAACAGCCTGCGCATTGGCACCAACGGCGCGATCAGCTTTCATCAGACGACCATCTCGCATAATAATGAGAGCTTGCCCACTAGCTCGTTCACGACGCTTGTTGCGCCCTTCTGGGATGATCTCTATGCGACGGGGACTCATAACGTTTATTGGGGAGTGCTGGGCACAGCTCCCACTCGTGAACTCGTGATCGAGTGGCGCGACGTGCGCCATTATAACTGTCGAAGTGACTCCTCAGCGACCGTGCGCTTTCAGGTCGTCTTCTTTGAAAACAATAATCAAGTGCTCTTTAATTATCTGGACACAGTCTTCGGCGGTTCGTGCGCGGGGCAAGACCGGGGCAGCAGTGCGACCATCGGCGTTCAAGTGACGAGCAGCGATGCGACCCAAGTCGGCTTCAATGCGCCTATTCTCAACGATGGCCTGGCGGTCCTCTGGAGCACCGCGCCTGTAGCGACGGCAGACCTAGTTCTCACCAAGAGCGACACCCCTGACCCCGTAGCTGCCGGGAACGCGCTGACGTACACGCTCACGGTCACGAACAACGGCCCAGAGACAGCGTCGGGAGTTACGCTCAGCGACCCCTTGCCCTCCGGAGTCACGTTCGTATCAGCGACATCAAGCCAAGGGAGTTGCACGCACGCGGGCGGCACGGTCACGTGTGCGCTGGGAACGCTCCCCAACGGCGCGACCGCGTCGGTGACGCTCACCGTGACTGCACATACAGCGGGCACGCTCACGAATACTGCTAGCGTGACCAGCGAGGCGTTCGATCCCCAGATAGATAATAACAGCGCTTCAGCGAGCACAACGGTGACCGGCACGAGCTGTACGGGGCTGACGGCGACTTCATCGCCGGCTTCGGTGCGCTATACCCCGACGGCCACCAGACCATCACGCAAGACCATCTACGTCACCTTTAGGAACACCACCGGTGCCCCGCAAACGATCACAAGCATTGCGCCGCAGCCGGGGGAGCCGTTCACGATCGTGCGCACCAGCCCGGCGCTGCCGTACACGTTGAACGCCGGACGGAGTCTGAAGCTCTCGGTGCTGACCGAGCGGGCGGCGGGCCTGGGCGCAGCGACCGCGACCAGACCGTATTTCACCATCGAGACAAGTTGTGGCACGCTCACCAGCGCTGCTGAGCCCCGATTGCTCCAGCCCCTACAGCTCGGCGGGACGCTCTTACAAATTGAGCATACTGGGGAGCAGCTCCGGGTTGCGGCCCTGGGGGAGGATGTGACGGCCCTGCGGGTGCGGCTTTACGATCTGAGCGGGCGCGTGCTCATAGACCAAGCAAGCCGTGCGCCCGTCCTGGCGATCCCCCTCGTGCAGCGATCGGGGAAGCCCCTCGCGAACGGGATCTATCTGTACGTGCTGACGGTTGAGAGCAGCCAAGGCACACAGACGAGACTTCAGAAGCTCGTTCTCTGGCGCTAGAAGTCCGGCGGCTCTTGAGAGATCTCGTTTTCACAAGCAGGGTGGATCCTCCCCTGATTGGGCCGAATAGAGGTCCTGCAGGCAATAATGCTTGACAGAAGCAAATATTAATGCTATACTTTGCGCTAAAGGAGCAAAACCTTATCCGAGGAGGCGATGGAGATGAATTGTAACGGACAAAGAAGGTTGTTGCTTCTCGCGGTGCTGGTGGCGGCCTTCGGGCTGCTGTGGAGCTATAGCGCCTACGCAGCTAATCCAATCCCCGATGGCGGCAATGGGGTTACCGAGCTACAACTGGGCTTACCTTGCAATGGGTTTGATAACGACGGCGACGGCGTGGCCGACGACGGGTATCATGATTCTGACAACGATGGCACCGCTAACTGTGTAGATAACAACTCAGATAGCGATGGTGACGGCTTGGTAGATAGCCTTGAGGACCCTGATGGGAATGGGTATGATACCGGAGATGTCTGCAACGTTGATAGCAATAACACCGATGGGGTCAGTGCCAACGACAACTCAGGCAACGAAGGCTTAGCTGACACCGACAGCGACGGCATCCGCAACTGCGCTGATAACAACAACGACAACGACGGGCTGACCGATGATCTTGAGGATCTCGACAACAACGGGACGTTTAACGCCGCTAATGACGCCTGCAATCTGGTTGTGGCCAACACGGATGGGGTCAGCGCCAACGACGGCATGGGCACCGAAGGCACGGCCGACACCGACAGCGATGGCTCCGAGAACTGTGACGACACCAACAACGACAACGATGCGTACACCGACACCCAGGAGGACGTCAACGGCAACGGGACGTTTGAGGCGGCAGCCGATGCCTGCAACCTGAGCGCGGCCAACACCGATGGCGTCAGCGCCAACGATGGCGTGGGCACCGAGGACACGGCCAACCCCGACGGCGATGGCCTCCAAAACTGCGAAGACACTGATAACGACAACGACGGAGTTTTAGATGGTGCGGAAGATGTCAACGCCAATGGGGTCTTTGACGGGCCTGTGAATGGATCGAACGAATGCAACTTGATCGTGGTCAACACTGACAACGTAGATGGTCCTGACGGTCACGCCATCGAGGGCATGACCGATGTTGACGGCGACGGCCGGCCCAACTGCAACGACACCGACAACGACAACGACGGCCTCAACGACACCCAAGACCCCAATCCGAATGTACCGTTCAGCTGTAACCTGGCTATCAGAGTCAGGTATCTGACCCCCACTGTGACCTTCACCGCGCCAAATCAGTTGAGAACACTGCGGGTGCGCATTACGCGCAATCTCCCAGGAATCAACGTTCGGTTAGACCTCGTAGACGCGACGGCCACATCGCCGGACATCACGGATGTCACCAACGTCTCGCCGACTCTGCCCAGGACGATCACGACCAACGTGACGTTCACGATCACGGTCAAGGGCCCAGCAACCGGTCCCTTCCCCGTCACAGTAAACTTCCCCACGACTGAGTTCACCCCCAGCTTCCCCGGTGGCGTGGGCGACGGAGAAGGAGCAGATCGGCTTGACTACACCTTCAACTGCGGAACCTATATCGCGTTGAGCAAGCCCACCCCAGAGAGGCTAGAGCTGCACGACTTGCGCAGCTATACCGCTCAGAACCAGCTCGTCTTCGAGGCGTTGGGCCAAGGCATCAAGACCATCAGCGTTCAGCTCTACGACATCGGCGGACGCACGGTCTTGAAAGCCGAATCCCACGGCAATCTCTTGAGCGTCCCCCTCACTGGTAAGCACCGCTTGGCCAATGGCGTCTATTTGGTGGTGCTAACGGTGCGGGGCTGGGACGGCACCGTCGTCAAGAGCGCCGTGAGAAAGATCGTCATCAAGCGATAAGACCTAACCACTAGTCCCTTCCTGTGTCGAGGTTGGCTAGCCCCTGTGGGAACTCCCCGCAGGGGCTGTGCTTTCTATAAGTTGACGGAGCTGTGCATGTCTCCGTAAGATATAAAGCCAAAAGCTCTGGGTCAAGGAGGTATACCCGTGAAACGCAGCGTACTCTTTATCGCTCTTCTCATAGGCGTCATAATCTTTACGGGATGCAAAGACCAGAAGTCCGAACAGCAAGGATCGCAACCCCCAACCAGCTCCCAGACGGCCGCGCCGCCACCGGCTGCCCAACCGACTCCGCCCCCGCCTACACCCTCAAGCCCTTCAGAGCCGTCTCTGTCTCAAGGCAAGAACCCCGTCGTCATCGTCGAGACGATCATGGGCCGATTCAAGATCGAGCTCTTTGCCGATAAAGCCCCCAAGACCGTGCAGCACTTTCTAGAGCTGGTCAATAGCGGCTTCTATAAAGACATGCTCTTTCACCGTGTTTCCCCTGGGTTTGTCATCCAGACCGGCGATCCCACAGGGACGGGCCGCGGCGGCCTCGAGCAGGGCCCTCCCTTGGAGATCCACCCAGCTTTGAAGCACGATAGCCCAGGCATCGTGGGGATGGCTCGCAGTTCCGATATCGAGAGCATGACCAGCGCCAGAAGCCAGTTTTACATTACCCTCGCGCCTATTACCGTCCCTCAGCTCGACGGCAAGTATACGATCTTCGGCAAGGTGATCGAAGGGCTTGACGTCGTGCTAGCCATCGGGCGGGTCGAGGTTGACTCCAACGAAAGGCCCATCTTCTCCGTCATCTTGCACTCTATTACGATGCAGCAGTGAAACGCGAAAGTAACGCACATCACTATTCCAAGAGCCGATCTTCGATTATAATTATCCCATCATGAAGCTGGCCAAAAGCATCTATTCTCTGCCTAGGAGGTTGTTGCCATGAAAAATATACGTTGGCTGATTCTAGGAGCGATCATCGCGCTGGTGCCGACCTTGAGCGTCTCCGCGGAGTGGTCCGATGAGGACACTTCTGGAAAGTTGCTCTCCAAGGATTCTGCTGACACCCTGATAGAAGCCAGAGATCCCGCGATTGCTGCGGCGGGGAACACCGTCTACGTCGTCTGGAGCGGTGATGTGAGTAGCCTGAACGAAGGGCGTCAGATCCAGCTCAAGCGTAGCTTCAACGGGGGAATCACCTTCGAGGGTGACCCGATAGACGTATCGGGAGGGACGGGAAGCGCTACTGAGCCGGCGATCGCCGTCAACGGCTCGAATGTCTATATCGTCTGGGCAGAGGACGATGTGCCCGGTCACGAAGGCAACCCCGAGATCTGCTTCGCCTACAGCAATAACGGCGGAAATTCTTTCAGAAAGAGCAGCAAGAGCTTCAAGAACGAAGCTGCTGTTCCTGAACCATGCAAGAAGCCCCTCACTGAAGGCACGAAAGTATTTAATTTGAATTTTAATCTCTCCAACACACCAAAGGCTGACTCTGTCTGTCCCTCGATTGCCGTCAACGGCAGCAATATTTTTGTCGCCTGGTCGGAGTTGGCCAAGGACGGATTCCAAATCATGTTAGCGCAGAGCACCAATGGCGGCAACAGCTTCGCCAGGGGCAAGGTCGTCAGCAAGACGCTCTCTGGGGGCAAGGAGGCCGATGCTCTGTGCCCCAAGCTCGCGGTCAGCGGCACCATCGTCTATGGGGTCTGGATGGAAGATTCTCTGGGCAACTTCGAGATCGCTTTTCGTCAGCTCACCGGCAAGTGCACCATTAGAGTTGGCAGGCAAGTCAGGCAGGGCGAGTGCCCCGTGATCAATCTCTCCAACAGCGAGCGGGACTCGGTAGATCCCGTCATCGCCGTCAGCGGGAGGAATATCTATGTCGCATGGGCCGATAAGAGCGATGGGGACTTCGATATTTATTTCACAGCCAGCCATGACGGCGGCAAGACGTTCAGCGCGCCGATCAACGTCTCTGACGACGACGTAGACTCACTCAAGCCGGCGTTGGCTGTAGACGGCACCAGGGTCTATCTCGCTTGGGTGGATTACGACGGCAATCAAGGGCAGATCAAGTTCGTGCGCAGCACCAACAGCGGAGAAGATTTCGGCGATGAACAGCTTCTCTCCGATCCCCGACCCAACGCTCGCCAGCCCGTGCTCGCGGCCAGCGGAAGCAAGGTCTTCTTGGCGTGGGCTGACGATATTGACCCAGATGTTGACGGCGATGATTTCGAAGACTTTGAAGGGATCTCAGCGATCTTTTTCAGATTTAGCAACGAGAGCGGCTTGATCGCGCCGGATACGTTGAGCAGTCCTGCGCCGAGCACCTTGAGCGCGTACTCGTCTCAGGAATCTGGAGCTGTGCGCTTTGTAGCTCAAGGTGCGGACGTCGCCGCTGTGAAAGTCGAGGTCTTCAGCCTCACTGGGCGGCTCGTCTATACAAGCGACTTCACCACCGGCAACGTCTTGCATTGGAACGGCCTGAGCAATGCTGGGCAGCCGCTGGCCAACGGCGTCTATCTCTACACGCTGACTGTCAAAGATCGCAATGGCAATGTGATGCGAGCGAAGGTGCAGAAACTTGTGATCTTGAGATAGCAGGACCTAACTCCAAGACCCCTCCCCGCAATGGGAGAGGGGGAGAGGTCCTGAACAGCCCCTGCCAGTAGCTTTCGGTAAGCCGTTGTGCTATAGTGAATGAAGTGTCTTCCCAGGGAGGCGCAGTCACGATGCGCATGAAGCTCTTCATCGTGTTGATAGCGATCTTGACGTTGAGCATGATCTCGACCGCGATAGCGCAAGGGCAAAAGGGGCCTGTCGGCCCTCCTCTTGGCCCGGCGGCGGCACCCGCAGAGCTGCTCGTGCGGTTCAGGAGCGACGTTCCTAAAGCTGCGATCAATCGGGTTCATGCGGCATTAGGAGCGCGCGTCCTTCGGACGTTTCAGATCGTGCCCAACCTCCAGCTCGTGCGAGTTCCTTCCAGCATGAGCTTAGCAGAAGCACGTGCATCTTATGAGAAAGACCCCACGGTGCTCTACGCCGAGCCGAATTACGTCTATCACCTAGCCCAGCAGGTTGCTCTCACGCCCGATGACGAGCGCTTTGCTGAGTTATGGGCGTTGCACAACACCGGGCAGACCGGCGGCACCGAAGATGCCGACATTGACGCCCTCGAAGCATGGGATCTCTCGACGGGCAGCAGCTCCGTCGTCGTCGCCGTCATTGACACCGGCGTGGACTATAACCACCCTGATCTGTCAGCCAACATGTGGCGCAACACCCCAGACTGCAACAGCAATAACATAGACGACGACGGCAACGGCCACAGAGACGACTGCTACGGCGTGGACATGGTCAATAACGACTCAGACCCCCTAGATGACCACAACCAAAGCCACGGCACCCACGTCGCGGGCATCATCGGGGCCAAGGGGAATAACGCCGTGGGGGTCGTCGGGGTCAATTGGAACGTACAGATCATGGCGTGCAAGTTCTTGAACGCTAGCGGCTTGGGCTTCACTGCTGATGCGATCCGATGCTTAGAGTATGTGAAGCTTATGAAAGATCGCGGGGTCAATATCGTCGCGACGAACAACTCCTGGGGCGGCGGCGGGTACTCCCAAGCGCTCTATGACGCGATTGCCGCGCACCTGAGCGCGGGGATTCTCTTCATCGCCGCGGCGGGCAATAGTGGGAATAACAACGATATCAGTAGCATTTATCCCGCAAGCTACTATCTGCCGAATGTTATCGCGGTCGCCGCTACGGATCACAACGATAATTTGGGGAGTTTCACTACGGGAGGGTCGAATTACGGCGCGCACACGGTGCATGTCGGCGCACCAGGGAAGAGCATCTTGAGCACGACGCGCAATAACACGTACAGCACTTTCAGTGGGACTTCAATGGCCGCGTCCCACGTGACTGGTCTCGCAGCCTTGCTCAAGGCGCACAATCCCAGTTGGGATTGGATCGCTTTGCGTAATCTCATCTTGTCTTCTGGAGATGCTTTGATGAGTTTGCAAGGGAAGACGGTCACCGAGCGCCGAATTAACGCCTATCAAGCGTTGACGTGCACGGATGCGCCCCTGTTTGCTGTGCTGAGGCCGCTCCAGACTCTGCTCGGCGGAGCAGCCATGACGATCGCTGTGCTCAATATTAACTGCGCTACCCCCGCTGGGGCCTTAACCGTGACGATCAATCCCATCGGGACAACCCTTACTCTCGAAGACAACGGGGTTGCGCCCGATCTTGCAGCCAATGACGGCATCTATTCTGCGACGTGGATCGAGCCGTGCGCCGTCGGCGATACGTTCACGCTGGAGTTCTCCAACGGGGAGTCCCTCACCGTGGAGATTGCTGGGAGCGTGGGCATCTATCGTTGCACGACCCCGCCCATGAGCTGGCGGACGTTCACCGGAACGATGCTCAATCTCAGCGACGACAGCTCTGCTCGGATTAATTCCCCATTCCCCATCAAGTTCGGTACAGCGATCTATAGCAGTCTCTATGTCGGAGCTAACGGGGCTATCAGTTTTCATCAGTCCAATTTCCCCCATACCAACGGGAGCTTGCCCAACGGCTCATTCACGACACTGATTGCACCCTTTTGGGACGATCTCTATCCCCTTCCAAGATCGAAGCACAACGTCTTCTGGACGGTGCGAGGCACAGCGCCCAATCGAGAGTTAGTGATAGAATGGCGCAACGTGTGGCACTTTAACTGCCTCGATTCGGGGACGGTGCGGTTTCAAGTCGTCTTCTTCGAGGGGCGCACCGAAGTGCTCTTCAATTATCAAGACGTGTCTTTGGGAGGGGAATGTGTTTCGGAAGATCGCGGTGGCAGCGCGACCATCGGCATCCAAACAAGCGAGACCAACGCGACCCAGATCGGCTTCAATTGGCCTATTCTCAGCAATAATCTAGCTGTTCTATGGGACACAGAGCGCATGGCCGATCTGGCTATCGTCAAGAGCGCCCAGCTTGACCCAGTTCCCGTAAATAGCGATGTGATCTACACGATCACGGTTACGAATAACGGCCCGCATAGTGCTACCAATGTCGTCGTCACAGATATGTTGCCAGAAGACGTGACCTTCGTCTCGGCAACGCCCAGGGGGATGTGCTCGTATGCTGACGGTACGGTGACGTGCGCCTTGGGGACGCTTGACGAAGGAGCGAACGCGACGGTTATTATCACCGTGAAGGCGATGACCGAAGGAACCCTCACGAACACCGTGGCGGTAGAAGCCGACGAACTAGACCCTGATCCAGAGAACAATAGCTACGTAGCCACAACGGAAGTTGTAGCTGGCTTGACGTGCTTTGGCGTTGTTGCTTCTTCAACTCCGAAAGTAACAGAGTACAAGCCCACGGCGACAAGGCCGTCCCAGAAGGCCATCCGGGTTACGATCAAAAATAATACTAACTCGACACGAACCGTGTTGAGCATCAAGCCGTTACCGGGAGAGCCGTTCACAATTACGCGTATTTTGCCATCGCTGCCGAGAGAGATCAGACCAGGACGGACACTGGTTTTCACTATTGTGACGCAGCGGGCGGCCGGGCTGAGCATAGCTACAGCGATTGCCCCGTACTTTGAGATCGGCTTCGACTGCGGGATAGTAGCTTCGGCGAGCACTCCGAGATTATTAGTGCCGCTGCGTCTCGAAGGGCTGCACACGGCAGTGCGGGCTGGGCAGCTTCATATAGAAGCCCAGGGCATGGGGATTGAGTCGCTCAGAGTGCAGCTCTTCGATCTTCGTGGCAAGCTCGTGATAGACCGAATAAGCGCGGGCAGCGCTTTGACAATCCTGTTGATGACAGATACGGGCAGAGAGCTTGCCAAGGGGGTCTATCTTGCTCTCGTGACGGTGCGCGGCTTTGACGGGCACGCGATTCGGACGGAGATACGAAAAATAGTCGTCATGCGTTGAGAATGCTATTGAACGTGACACGCGTCACTGACAGAGCGGTCAAACTTCCCTTATAATAACCTCCAGAGTGGTCATGTATTATACTCAATCGTTAAAAATTCGAGCTCGGCTCGCGCCAGCAAACCAAGGCCTTAAAGGAGGAGGCTGACGATGAAAAAACAGCTCTTGGTAATTCCGGCGCTAGGGATGCTAGTGATTCTGGGCTATCTGGTGTGGGCGGATAATATCCCTTGTCATTTGCTTCCTAGAGATGCCAAGATATGTAACGGTACGCCTGGCAGCGATGTGATTACGTTGCTCGCCGGGGATGTAGCAATAGCGACAAAGATCGAGACAATCAACGGCGACGCCGGCAATGATCGTGTCACCGTTGATTACCGCTATAACCAGAAGCTCACGATCAACGGCGGCGAGGGGAACGATCACATTTTCAGTGGTAATAAGGATGATACGCTCAACGGCGATGCCGGGAATGATCGGCTCTACGGCAACGGTGGCAACGATACGATCAACGGCGGGGACGGGAATGATCTGCTCGTTGGCGGGCGCGGCCAAGACACCCTCACCGGCGGCGGCGGGAACGATACGTTCATCCTGAGGCGTGAAGACGCTGAAGGCAAGAAAGAGACGATCACGTGCACAACGGATGCGTCGGATCGTAGTTTGATCCGGCTTCTCGGCTTTTCCAGGCAGGATCTGTCGGTGCAGGGGCTGCGCCAGGGGCCGCTTCCTAAGGGCCAGAAGATAACCATCAGCGACGGAACTCCTAAGGGACAGTTCGAGATCGAAACAGGCCCCGGCCTTTGCGTCATCGTGCTAAGCTAGAAACTTAAAGAGCAAGCTAAAGGAGGCAGAAGATGACCAAGTTCGTGAAGAGCAAGAAGGGCTTACTGATAGTCCTGATCGCCTTGGTCAGCGCGACGAGTTTTCTCGTCTGGGCGGCAGTTATCAACGGCACCTCCGGCGACGATGACATAACTGGAACAGAGTCGAATGACACAATCAAGGGCTTCGCCGGCGATGATGTCCTGCGTGGGAAGGGAGGAAATGATTTCATTGACGGCGGCTTGCATGACGATATGATCGCCGGCGGCGACGGCAATGATCAGGTTGCTGGAGGTGACGGCGACGACATCATCTGTGGAGGTGAGGATGACACCGGCGGTGGCTTCGGCTGCGATTTGCAGACGATGGATTTGGGCAACGACGTGCTCAACGGCGGTAAAGGTCATGATATGATCTTCGGCGGTGGAGGCCATGACCGGATCATCGGTGGCTCCGGGCACGACACGCTCGTCGGAGGGTTCGGCAATGATTACATTGACGGTGGAACCGGCAATGACACCATTGATGAGTCGGCTGACTGCGATGATGAGGGTGTCAATGGAGGCAGCAACACGTTGATCGGCGGTCAGGGCAACGATGTCATCACTGGGGGCTGTGGCAGGGACATCATTGAACCTGGCCAGGGGCTTGACCAAGTGGATGCCAGCCCTGAGAACGATATGATCATCATTCGCCCAGGGGATGTCCCTAGCTTCCAGACCGAAGTCATCACCTGCGGCGAGGGCGATAATGACACGGTGTTGTTCTATGGCTTCCCGCGCGGGATTCAGATGCCAGGTGATAAAAACCAACCGGTGACGATCACCGATCCGTGGACACGCGGGACATATCTATTGATTGATTGTGAAGTGATCGCGCGACGCTAGCGCCCGTATCAAGCCAGGCAGGAGCGACGCGCCAGCGGGCTGCTCAACCACGGAGGAACCTCGCCCTTGGGGAGGCCCAAGGGCGCAGACTTTTCTGGCCATCGTCGTGGTGACCGCCGTGACCTCGCAGAAGGACAGACGGCCTTGTTCCCTCTCTAGAGAAAGCCCTAGAATGTCGCGACAGCCTATGAGCGCAAAAATACGATGTGTCGTCGCGGTAGCTCTCGGAATCGCCGGCATCGTCCTGCTCTCTTCGAATAACACCGCCCAACAAGCTCTCACCGAAGTGGGCGTTGAGAGCAAGACCATCGCCCCTGGCTCGACCAGCTCCGTCAGTATCGAGATCAGGGAAGCCCCAGACCCCGGCATCGCCGATATCCAAGGGGTCTTGCGCTTCGATCCCAAAGTATTAAAAGCGAATAAAGTCGAAGGCCAACAAGACTACGAAGCGTTTGCCAAGATCGATAATAACGCAGGGGAGATCAAGTTTCTCGCGATCAAGCTGCGCGCTCCCTATGCTAAGGCTGGCCCAATTGTAAAGATAGAATTCCAAGCCATCGGCAAATCCGGTGATAAGTCCGATCTCAGATTAACCCTCGAAGTGCTGCGCGATCCCACCGAGAGAAATATCCCCAACAAGACCATCAACGGCTTGATTACCCTGGGAGCTGTCGAGAATCGGGCTCCCACAGCGAACTTCAGCTTCACCCCCCCCGAGCCCAAAATAGATGAAGAAATCTCGTTCCGAGATGAGTCTACAGATCCCGATGGGGCAACAGATATCGTCAGTTGGGAATGGGACTTTGGCGACGGCACCAGGAGCACGGAGCAGAACCCCAAGAAGAAATACGCCCAGAAGAAGATCTACGACGTCAGGCTCACGGTCAGGGACAAAGGCGGGCTTTCGCACTCCGTGACCAAGAGGGTCCCTGTCGGGATTACCCCCCCGAAAGCCGACTTTGTCTTCACTCCCGCCGCCCCCGAGACCGGCGAGGAGGTCCAGTTCACCGATAGATCGACCGACGATGGCCAGATCGTCAGCTGGCGCTGGGACTTCGGGGATGGCACTACAAGTACTGAGCAAAATCCCCGAAAGAAATACACCCAACCTGGGACGTTCAGGGTCAAGCTCACCGTGCGGGACAACGACGGCGCGGAAAACACCGTCGAGAAGACGATCACCGTCAAGGCATCCGCCAGGCCCCTTGTTAGCGTCTTCCCCAATCCAGCTCGCGATAGCGTAACGTTCGTCTTCTCGCTGCCGCCAGGGGCAACGGATGGGACTCTGTTTGTCTTTAATATCGCGGGGAAGGTCGTGCTCCGACAGGAGAGATTGACGGGAACCCAGCTGGTCTGGGATATCAGAAGGGCTGACGTGCCCAGCGGCCCCTATTATTATCTCTTGGTCGCGTTCAAGGGCAATACAGTCGTCGGCCGTTCACGCATCGAGAAGCTTGTCATCCAACGCTAGGAGGAGAAGATGCGTCGCGCGCTCTGGCTCTGTGGGTTTGCTCTGATCGTATTGGTTGTGTCGGGGCAGGCTCGCCCGCTTGGCACAGTCTTTGATATTGGCGCGGGGGTGCGCCCGGTAGGCTTGGGCGAAGCGTTTACGGGGCTCGCCGATGATGAATACGCGCTCTTCTATAACCCCGCAGGACTGGCGACGCTCACCGGCGGGCGGGTCAGCCTCTTATATCAGTCGCACTTTGGCGCGTCGACGTATCTGAGCGCGTTTGGGAGCTTTGGGAATTTCGGAGGTGGGCTGATCTTCTTCGATTTTGGGCAAGTGCCGTGCCTGACAGCCCAGAATCAGCCGTGCACAGACGCTCAAGGTCAGACTGTTGAAGCTTTTGGGTATTCGAGCTTTGCGCTCGCCATCGGTTGGGGCGTGATGATGCGCACGCTGCCCTTCGTAGGGAATCTCTTCCCGGCAGGGCTAGCGCTGGGGTTGAGAGCGAAATTCGTCTCGATCACGAGTTTCGATCCCGTTCAGTTTCAGGCGCTCAATATCACTGGGCTTGCGCTTGATCCGGCGTTCTTGTGGGATGTGGGGGCCTTTGGGCCGGTGACGAAGGTCCGTCTGGGGGTGGCCGGAGAGAATCTTCTTGGCTTGGCCTTTGGCGCAGCGGAAGGGGAGGGTTTCCCCTTGGGGATGCGCCTGGGGATCTCGACTCGTCTCCTCGATCTCGTCACCGTCAGCATGGATGTCTCGCTCAACGACGGGTTCCATCTGGGGATCGAATATACCCTGACGGAGCTTGGCCCTCTGGATGCCCTAAGCATTCGCGCGGGGATGCTCACCCGCACGGGATTAGGGCTGAGTGTAGGGATGGGGGTCATCTTCGGCTCACTTCATATCGATTATGCGTTTCTCTTCCATCCCGACTTTGAGGGTTCGCACTGGATTGCCGCGGCGTTTCGCTTTTAGAGCTGTGAGCGTGATTTGTATCACTTCTCAAGCTCTGGGGATTGGGTACAATATGCTTTGGGCTGCTCGCCCGTTGATTGAGGAGGTCTCATGGAGCGCACAGAGTGGCAGGCGTATCGAGCCTGGGCTGCCGTGCGATGGACGATCTTCGCCGCGCTTGTAAGCTGGAGTGCCCTCGCTCAGGAGGGGCCAGTCGCTGTGCTCACAGTAGAGAGCAAGGCCGTCCCTCCGGCGGCAAAGACGACTATCTCCGTGACGGTGGAAGATGTCCCAGCGCCAGGCATCGCCAGCATTCAAGGTCAGTTCTCATATGATCCAAAGGTCCTGAGAGTAACTGACATCTCGTTTCCGCAGATCGTCGGGGGCTCTAGCATCACGGTCTTCAACAATACGCCGGAGACCGGGCTGGTTCGATTTGCCGCGACGCTCGCGGGTGCAGACATCACCGGGATTACCCAAGGGACGATCTTGGAGTTCTCCGTCGAAGCTGTAGGCCGGAACGGTGATAAGAGCAATCTGACGCTCACCCTCCAGGTGCTCAGCGACGTCGAGTATAACTCCGTGCCCTATCGGGTCATCAATGGGATCTTTGAGATTAAGGAGGTGCTGCCGCCGGTCAATCAGCCGCCTGTGGCAGACTTCGAGTTCTCCCCAGCGCAGCCAGCCGCAGGCCAGACGGTGCAGTTCACCGATAAGTCAAAAGATCCCGACGGCCAAATCAAATCGTGGCAGTGGGACTTCGGCGACGGCACGACGAGCACCCAGCAGAATCCTACGCACGTCTATCGTGCGGCAGGGACATTCACAGTGAAGCTGATCGTGACCGACGACAAGGGCGCGCAGAGCCCACCCATAGAAAAGAGAATCACTGTTGGGCCTCCAGCGCAAATTACGGTTACGATCACGAACTACCCAAATCCCGCGAGAGATCGAACACGATTCGTCTACGGCTGGACGCTGCCAGTGCCCGCACGCCAAGCGACGCTGAGAATCTTCAACATCAAGGGCGAACTTGTATTCAGCCAGGACCTAGACATCACCAAGACCGAGTTTGTCTATCCTCTCACGGATACCGTCGGTCGGCCCTTGCCCAATGGGCCGTATTTCTATTTGCTCTCGGTGACGGCGCAAGACAACAGCGTGGTGCGCTCGGCACTTGGCGTCTTGGCCGTCCTACGGTAGGAGGCCGTCATGAGAGAAGTCAGGGTGAAAGCGTTGATACTAGCTCTTGGGCTCGTGATGATCGGTGGTGGGGCGGCAGGGGGGCAGACGCTATTATCGCTCTACGAGTTGGAGCGTGGGGCGCGCCCGGCGGCTTTGGGTGGGGCATTCACCGGCCTCGCCGATGACGCCTATGCGTTGGTATATAATCCTGCGGGCTTGGCATTCCTCGAGCGCGCGAGCGCCCATGCATTGGTCGAATCGCGCTTTGGGAAGGCAGTCTATGGCTCGATTGTGGCCGGTGGGCGCAATCTCGGGGTAGGGGTGGTCTTCGTGAGCGTCACGGATATCCCGTGGCGCGATGAGAATAATCAGCCTGTGCAGACAGGTAGCTTCACCTTCACCCAGGTCGGGCTGACGGTGGCTGGGGGTATCTCTTTGGCTGATCTGCCCTTGGGAGCGGGCTTTGGAGCTTTGCAGAATCTCGCGCTTGGGCTGCGCGCTAAGATTTTGACCGTGAGCACGCTTCCCGAAGGCAGCGGCGCGGGTTTTTCGCTTGAGCCGGCGCTCTTCTATAAGCTGGACAATCTCGGGAACCTTGGCGGCTTACGCATCGGCGTTGTGATCGAGAATCTCTTGGGCTTGAGAGTAAGCTATGGCAGCGGGCATAGCGAGAGCTTCCCCGTCGGGGTGCGCTTAGGGGCTTCGCTGAGCCCTGTCCCGGGAACTGTGATCGCCGCTGATATTGAAGCCAACGGCACGCTGCACCTTGGCGGCGAATATAAGCTCGCAAACGCTCAACTCGTGCGCTTTGGAGTGCAGCAACTTGCGGTACGCGGCGGGATCTTACTCAACCCTGCGGTGGTGCAGGCGAGCCTTGGCTTTGGAGCGCGAATCCGTGGCGGCCTGCAAATCGACTATACGCTTTTAACGCACACGGAGCTCCCGTTGACGCATCGCCTCGAGGTCGTCTATCGCTTTGGGTTCCAGAGCTTTCTCTGTCTAGCATTAGGAAGGCCCTGTCCAGCACCTGAAGAAGAGATCGTTCTAGCTCCTCCACCCCCTGAAGAGGAGCTACCGCCTCCGCCGGATGATCCGCCTCCTAGCGATGAAGACGAAGAAGAATGCCCCTCGGACGACCCAACTGTAGACTGCGAAGACGATCCGTTCTGGCCATAAGTTCCAGGTGGGATCAGAGGCTCCCTCTGATCCCACTGTCTTTTTCTTTGAAGCGCAGCATGAAGAAGCCTCCCAGCCAGGCTAGCCCGCTATAGAAGCTCACGCCGAACGCCACACCCAGTCCAACTGTACAAAACTCCCCTAAGGGGCTGACCCACAAGGTCAGGAGATACGTCGCTATCCCCATTACGAGAGCAGCTCCGAGCATCTTGGCAGCGGTGCGGCCCTCAGCATCGCGGAGCAGCGGCTGGGGTGCAAGCCGCCGTTGCAGACAGATAAGCAAGGTCAGCGCCTGCACAATACCCGCCAGCGACGTCGCGAGGGCCAAGCCCCCAACGCCCATCGGCCCGACCAGGATGTAGTCCAACAAGACGTTCAGAGCGACAGCAGCCCCGCCCACAAAGAGCGGGGTGCGCGTATCGTGAAGCGCATAGAATGCCCGAGTCAAGAGATATGCTCCCCCATAGCCGATCAGCCCTGGCAGATAATTGAGGAGCGCGGAGACGGTCAACTGAGTATCTTCTCTAGTGAAGTTGCCATGCTCGAAGAGCACTTGAATGATGGGCCCGGCGAGCGCAAAGAGCCCGGCGGTCGCGGGCAAGAGGATACAGAGCGAGAACAGGACGCTCTCGCGCAGCGTCCGCACGAACGCTAGGGTATCTTTTTCGGCGGCGTGCGCCGCGAGTCTTGGGAGCAGCACGCTGCCCACCGAGACGACGAACAGCCCCAAGGGCAACTGGAAGAGCCGAATAGCATACTGCAACGCGGAGATACTCCCTTCGGCCAAGCGCGAGGCTAATTTGTTATCGACGATGCTATTGATCTGGAAGATCGCTAGCCCTACGACCGAGGGTAGGATGAGCTTGAGCAGTCTATACAGGCCTTCGTCGCGCAGGTCGAGCTGGGGGCGATAGCGCCAACGATCTCTCAGATAGGGGATCTGGAAGAGCAACTGTCCCAGACCTCCGACGAGGACGCCGACGGCAAGAGCATAGATCGGCTCGGCGAAGAACCCCGCGAGCGCAAACGCCGTTGCGATCATCCCCAGGTTGAAGAGCACTGGCGCAAAGGCCGGGGCGAAGAATCGTTCGTAGCTGTTGAGCACGCCCATCACAAGGGCGGCCAGCCCCACAAGCGCAATGAAGGGGAACGTGATCTGGGTTAGTCGAATTGTCAAGGCTAATTGGTCAGCCGAAAAGCCATCAGCAAAGAAAGGCACATAGAAGGGGGCCAGGACGATCCCCATAAGCACCAAGCCAGGGAAGAAGAGCAACGCAGCGGTGAAGACCGAGTTCGCAAAGCGCGTAGCTCCCTGAGGGCCATCGCGAGCGAGGCGCTCCGTAAAGAGCGGGATGAATGCGCTGGAGAGCGCGCCTTCAGCAAGAAGCCGACGGAGCAGATGAGGGATCATGAAGGCGATCAAGTAGGCATCATAAGCGCGGCTAGCCCCAAAGAGATGCGCGATGGCGACATCGCGAACGAGCCCTAAGATCCTGCTGAGCGCCGTTGAGCCGGAGATCACAAGAACGTTCTTCAGGAGCGAGAGATCGCGCGAGGGTCGTTGTGTGGGATGGGCGCTCAGCTCGAGGTTCATACTTATCGTTTAGGCACCACCGCCAGTCCTGCCGCGATGGGCCGTCGGCCTCCGATGATATGAACCGTTGCGCCTTGGCGAAAGAGCAGTGTGCTCGAAGAGCCCCCGTCCAGCGCTAATGCCGAATGGGCTCCTAGGGATCGAGCTAAGATCGCCAAGGTATGTAGATCTACTCCTACGCTGCGCATGTCTTTGAGGACGACAATCAAGAGCAGATCTCCTGATTCTGTGAGGGCGATCACGCTGCGGGCGGCCTTGGCCTTGACGAACTCATCCGAGAACCGCTCGGCTCTTGGATCGAGCACAAGCCGGCCCTCTTGCAGCAACAGCGGGCCAGCGCTTATGGCTTCACGGAGGAAGAGCACGCCTGGGTCGAGGGTGTAGGAGATATAGACGCTCTCCCCTGGGCGCAGGCCGCCTAAGCGACTTCGTGCTGCTCCTGTGGCGACAAGGAGCGTCGATGCGCCATCGGGAAGGATCAAGCCGTTTTCAGTCACCGCGACGACGAGGCTATGCCGCAGACGCACGGCCTTCATCGGGGCTTCGCTGCGGATGGGCAAGGCGTAACGATCCGTATAGAGAAAGAGCCCATGGGCCGTGGGGGGGCGGTTGACCCCATCGATCATGACCGGCTGGCCTAAGACCAAGGCCGAGAGCTTCAGCGTTGGTGCTATGAAGTACAGATCGTTGAAGAGTGAGATGGCAAGCGCACCACGCCGCCCGTAGGGAGCGCTGTGCACGACGCCGTCCTTGACGAGCAGTCCAAGGGGAAGCTGGGTCGTAGGATCAAAGAAGTTCGCGTTGATTGCGGCGACGGCGTGAGCCGCCATCTTTTCCAATGGTTCCAGCGCGCCGATGCCGTCGCGCGGCAGCGTCACGATTAGTCTATAGTTTTCTTTCCAATTCTGAATCTTGAGCAAGTGTATACTGACTGGGCCGTCAGCAGTAAGCGCGCGCGCTTGGATAGAGAGAATATCTTCCTGCACGTTCATCTGGGACTCTATGCGAAGGAGTGCTCGCGGCTCCGGGTCGGTGACCGCCGCGCGCACCCAGACGATAAAATTTTCAGACTCGACAGCCGTTGCTCGCACCGTCTGCGAAGTGTCTATCTGGAGGTGAGCCCTGAGAATTATCGGTGATTCTTGAGTGAGTTTGATGGGGGGATGAGCAAGCTCGCTGATCGTATGGAAGAAGCGCACGGTGACTATATTATTTTGTTTGTGCAGCTCAAAGGGGACGCGCGTCGAGAGCGTGAAGAAGACTCCGCCCGAGGCAACAGTAATAGAGAGCATGCGCGCCGGCGTGCTCACGAGATAATACGCATGGCCGACTTTTACTGTTTTTATGCTTAAAAGCTGAGCTAGCTGGGCAAGAGATATATAGAGCAGCGGGCCGCGTGCGACGAGCTGCTCTGTTGAGATAGTCGCGGACTCTCTATGCCCCCAGCGTAACGTCACGCTCTCGTAGCTGACGGTAGCTTCTGCTCCGAGCAGTCGCGCGAACTCGACTAAGGGCACGAAGACGTGATCGCCCTCTACAAGGGCTCTATTCTTGAGTGAGATCGGCTGAGTGTTGAGAAAGAACTGAGGTGCTTGGGCAGGCGCAAGTTGCACGCCAGCTCCTAGCACGATCAGTACACACATCAAAGAGCGAATTATCCGGCCGATGGTTCCTCCTCCACGTGGACGCGAATGCTTGCTGTAATATCTTTGTAGAGCGAGATCTTGACGGCGTGAACACCTAGAGATTCGATGGGTGCATCGAGTTCTATTCTATCTTTCGGGATTTCGATGCCGAGTTTGTCTAAGATCTGCTGAGCGATCTCTTCGCGACGGACGGAGCTATAGAGCTTGCCGTTGTGGGCCTTGCGCAAGAACGTCAGCGCGAACCCGTCGAGCTTCTCCTTGGCGGCGCGCGCCCATTCTTCGCGCCGCTTGAGCTCCAGCTCGCGCTTCTCACGAATCTTCTTATATTGCGCGATATTGTGCGGCGTGGGCAGCACCGCGAGCTTGCGCGGGAAGAGATAGTTTCTCGCGTAGCCGTCCGCAACCTTCACAATGTCCCCTGGCTCGCCTAACTTCTCAACCCTCTCAGTGAGCAAGACCTCGATCATACGGGATTCCTCCTGGTGGGTACGTTGGGATTGTACCCATTGTACCGACCAGATCGACAGTCTGCAAGCAAGCGCAGCTTCGGTGCTGTATAATGCTAGCGTACAGCTTGGGTGAGACGAAATGACCGATGTCCTGTCGGATCTAGGAAGGCGTACCTTGGTGATGGGAATTCTGAACGTGACCCCCGACTCGTTCTCGGATGGGGGGCGGTTTTTTAGTTTTGAGAGCGCATTAGAGCGTGCACGCCAGCTCATCCGCGAAGGAGCAGACATTATAGATATTGGGGGAGAGTCGACGCGCCCAGGCGCCGAGCCCGTCCCCGAAGCCGAAGAGCTGCGTCGGGTAATCCCAGTTATCTGTGCGATCCGAAAAGAGTCTGCTGTGCCCATCTCGATTGATACATATAAAGCGAGAGTCGCGGAGGCAGCTCTCGAGGCTGGAGCAAATATAATTAACGATATCAGCGCGCTGCGCTTCGACCCCCAGATGGTCAAGATCGTTGCCCAAGCTCGTGTCCCCGTGGTGCTGATGCATATGCAGGGTGAGCCCAGAACAATGCAACAGAACCCCACATATGTTGACGTCGTGCGCGAGATCAAAGAGTTTTTAGCGGAGCGCATTGCGTTTGCGCGCGCTCATAACATTGAGAAGATTATCATCGACCCAGGGATCGGCTTTGGCAAGGCGGTCGCGCATAATATCGAGATCTTACGAAGACTCGGGGAACTGAAAGAACTGGGCTATCCCATCTTGATCGGCACCTCGAGGAAATCTTTCATTGGGAAGCTTGGGGGAACGGAAGAGAACCCTCTGCCAGTGCACGAGCGTCTAGAGGGGACCATCGCGAGCAATGTCATCGCTGTGCTGAACGGGGCGCAAATCGTGCGGGTGCACGACGTCGCGGCGATGAAGAAAGCATTGACAATCGTTGATGCTGTGTGCTATGCTGTGAGAGAGCCCAAAGGGGGCGAAATCTTATGGCCATCAACATAAAGAAACTCCGGGAGATGGAAGGTAAAGCCGTCGTTGTCGACGAGCTCTATCATGTGACGGCACCAGAGCAGTTATTTATCGTGCGAGGGAGTGTCTTGGTGCAAGGCTACGCGACCCATCGGCAGCGCTCGATCTTTCTCGATGTACGCATTCGTGCGACAGCCGTGCAGCAGTGCAGCCGATGCTTGGCTGATGTCGTCTCCCCGCTCGATTGGGAAGAGCATTTGGAGTTTCAGCCTGAAGAAGACGGTGATCTCTTAGAGCGCGAGGCATTCACGTATAGCTTAGAAGAGACGGAACTGAGCTTGCAGCCGTATCTTGTTGGGCTCATCGAAAGCGTGCTTGATCCCAAACCCCTGTGTAAGCCAGACTGCAAGGGGCTCTGTCCCGTCTGTGGTCAAGATCTCAATTACGGTGAGTGCGGGTGCGACCGACGCCGCGAGGGCGACCCGCGCTTGCAAATCTTAAAGGAGCTCTTGACGTAACGCTATGCGTGTCTTGGGGATAGACCCCGGGCTAGCCACAACTGGCTATGCGGTGCTCGAACTAAGCAACGGTCGTTTTCCGCGGGTGTTGGAAGCCGGTGTCATTCGCACCCCAGCGGATACGCCTCTCCCGCAGCGATTGCATACACTCTACGAAGACACGCGACGCTTGCTCAGAGAATATAAACCCGATGCGCTCGCCATCGAAGAGCTCTTCTTCGCACAGAACCGCACGACCGCGATGGCCGTCGCACAAGCCCGGGGGGTCATCTTGCTGGCTGCGCGCAAGCTTCCTGTGACAAAGAGCTACACACCGTTACAAATTAAACTGCGCATCACAGGCTACGGCCGCGCGAAGAAGCCCCAAATCCAAAAGATGATGAAGCAACTCTTGCGATTAAAAGAGATCCCTAAGCCTGATGACGCCGCCGACGCCTTGGCCGTAGCGCTTTGTTATCTGTTAGAAGCGCGCAGCGCACTCAAGGGCTAAATTTGCTTTTCTCTAGCAAGTTTGCTGCCTGAGCTCCGAGCGCAAGATGTACGAGGTCAGCAGCATCAATCTCAAGTGCGCCCAGTGCAGCAAAGCGATTACCGAATTGCCGTTCCAGCCTGACGGGAGCCGCCCACTCTATTGCCAAGCGTGTAATCGCGGGCGGGCGCGCTCCGGCGGATTCCGCAGCGGCTACCGCGGTCGGCAAACATGAACTGAACACAGTTGAAACCCTTCCTGCTTAAAGTCGGGTTTCACTCCTAGATGGCGCATGATGAAGACATGATATCACTATGGGGGTCTGCGAGAAGGATTTGACGGCTCTCTAGAGTCGGAGTAAGCTTAAAATATGGCCGAGCGCATCTTGCTCATCGACGCGAGCTCGCTCATCTACCCGGCGTTTCACGTCATGGGTGAGCTGAAGACAAGCGCAGGGCTTCCCACGGGCGCAATCTACGGCTACGCCCGCACCGTTTTGATGCTTTTAAGAGAGTACCCATCACAGTATATTGCCGTTGCATTTGACAGCCGCGGGCCGACCCATCGGCACGAGAAATTTTCAGAATACAAAGCGCACCGCCCAGCGATGGACGAGGCCCTCGCCACACAGATTCCCAAAATTAAAGAACTCACAGAAGCCCTTAGGCTGAAGCGATTCGAGCAACCTGGCTACGAGGCCGACGACATCATCGCGGCGCTCGTGGCGAAGGCTCAAGCTCAGGGACTAGAAATCTTGATCGTCAGCGGCGACAAAGATCTCTTGCAATTAGTTGGCGACGGCGTGCGCGTGCTCAAGCCGGGACGGGACATCACCAGGGACTTGAAGATTCTCGACGCCGAAGGGGTGCGGGAATATTTAGGTGTGCCCCCAGGCCAAGTGCGGGATTTTCTCGCTCTGGTCGGGGACAGTTCTGATAACGTGCCAGGGGTGCCGGGGATCGGCGAAAAAACAGCCCAGAAGCTCTTAAGCGAATTCGGCTCGCTCGACGCGCTTTTAGAGAATCTAGAAAAAATCGAGCCGAAGAAACTTGGGGAGAGACTGAAAAATTTCAAAGACCAAGCACTGCTTAGTCGAGAGCTGGTGCAGCTGAGGCCGCCGCCGTTGGAGGTCTCCTTGGAGGAGTGCCGCGCGCAGCTTCCTGATCGAGAGCGCTTGCGCGCGCTGTTAGAGGAGCTAGAATTTCGCAGTTTGCTGAAGGAGCTCGATCTACTTCCCGCTGCTCCCCCTGCTGCTGCACGCCTTCAGGATCTTGCTATCGAGCTCGTGCTCGATGAATATCAGTTAGAGGCAATGCTGGCGCGGCTTGAGGACGCTGCTGAGATCTCCCTCGATACCGAAACGACCAGCGAAGATGCGATGACAGCGGAACTCATCGGGATCTCCCTCGCAATTGAGCCAGGTTCGGGCTTTTACATACCACTAGGCCATAGTTATCTTGGTGCGCCGCCGCAGCTCCCACGCGATCTCGTCGTCAAGAGACTAAAAGCATTGCTAGAAACAAAACCCATCATTGGGCAGAACCTCAAATACGACGCGAAGATCCTGAGACGCTCTGGGATCAACATAAAAAATATAGCTTTTGATTCGATGCTCGCGGCGTACTTGCTCGACCCAGAGGGCCGCAAAGACCTCAACGAGCTGGCGCGACGCTATCTGGGCCATAGCGTGATGGATTTCTCAGAATTAGGTGCAGAGCGCATGGACATGGTCCCGGTCGAGCAAGCAGCCCGCTATTCTGTCGCCGACGCTGAGACCGTGATCAGGCTTAAAGAGAAGATGCTTCCGGAGCTGCGCTCCAGAAATCAAGAAAAACTTTTCTATGAGATCGAGCTGCCCCTCATCCCCGTGCTCATCGAGATGGAGATAAACGGAATTCTCTTAGATAGAGAAGTCTTGCGCGAGCAGGCCAAAGAGCTGGAGACGCTCGCGACGCAGCTCTTGCAAGATATCTTTCACTTGGCTGGGCAAGATTTTAACCCCAACTCGCCCAAGCAAGTTGCGTATGTGCTTTTTGAGAAGCTGAAACTTCCCGTGCTGCGCAAGACCAAGACCGGTCCGTCTACGGATGCGTATGTGCTTCAAGAGCTTGCTGGGCTCCACCCGCTCCCAGAAAAGCTTTTAGCATACCGAGAGCTAGAGAAGCTCTTGAGCACCTATGTGAAGAAACTCCCGGAATATATCAATCCCCGAACGGGTCGCGTGCACACGACGTTCCAGCAGCATGTCACCGTGACGGGTCGGCTCTCCTCGATGGAGCCGAATTTACAAAATATCCCGGTGCGCAGCGAGCTGGGCGGACAGATCCGAAAAGCCTTTGTCGCGCCGCCGGGCCGAGTCCTGATTGGGGCAGACTATTCGCAGATTGAGCTGCGCGTCTTGGCGCATCTGTCAGGTGATGCGGGGTTGATTGAAGCTTTCGAGCGTGACGAGGACGTGCACGCGCGCACCGCCGCGACGATCTTCAACATCCCGATAGAGAGCGTGGGGCCACGAGAGCGCCGCATCGCGAAGATGATTAACTTCGGGCTTTCTTACGGCATGACAGGCTATGGGCTAGCGCAACGCACAGGGCTGTCGCGCTCTGAAGCCGATAGATTCATTAAAAATTATTTCGAGAAGTACCCTGGGGTGAAGGCGTACATGGAGCGTGTCGTCCGCGAGGCCGAAGAGAAGCGATATTTAGAGACACTGCTTGGAAGACGACGATACTTCGTCGAGCTGTCGAGTCAGACAAAGCGCGAAGCGATTAACTTTCCGGTGCAGGGGAGCGCCAGCGACATCATGAAGCTCGCCATGTTGCGCGTTTATGAGAAAATTAAGTCAGACGAGATCAAAGCTGCCATGCTCTTGCAGATCCACGACGAGCTGATCTTTGAAGCCGATGTCGCGCACGCTGAACGTGCGGCGCAGATTATCAAGCAGACGATGGAAGGGGTGTTCACGCTTCGCGTGCCCCTCAAAGTCGAGACACACATTGGGACGAATTGGGGCGAGATCTAGTAGAAAAAGTGCTCGTGATTCGCCTAAGGGCGAGCCTAGCGCAGAAATCCAAACGCTGATCTGCGCGCGATTTCCGTCCAGTCATTAAGCGCCTCAGCTACTAGCTGTTCCAGCCCCATCCTTGAGCCAGATCGCTCTACGCTGCTCCAAGAAGCCCTCGCCGATGCAAAGTTCCAAGCGGTCAAGTCCCAGCTGGAGCGCCGTGGCTTGAGGATGAATACCGACGAAGCGCAAGCAGTCCAGCTTGCCGGCGGGCAGCAGCTCTTGATCCCCTTTGGCGAGGATGCCCATCTGGTGTGGACGCGCACCACCACTGGCCAGACAGCTGCGCTGGGCTTGATCTGTCAAGGGAACAAGACGCTCAACGTTAGTGGTGATGGGCAGGAGCGGATCATCAGATTCCTCCCTGAGGGGAAGGTGCAGCGGCTGCTGGGCGGGCTGCGCCAGAGGAGCAAGTTCCAGGAGTTTGAGCGGAAGCTGGCGCAGCGGGGCAAGCGGATAGGCAAGATCCTGGTTTTGTTGGATGAGACCAACAACGTAGCGATTCTGGGAGTAGCTAATGCTGGGGATGAGGCGAAGATCGTGTATCAGGTGCGGATCAAGCTCAAGCCAGACAAAGACGACGAGCCGGACGGCAATGCCGAGCCGCAGATCCAGGCGACGGCCTGTGGGCAGGCGACAGGAGAGGCAGTTCCTGCGGGAGCGCAGCTGGAGCCCCTCTCCCGCGATCCTGGCGAAGGGGGCGACTTTGGCGGTGGATACTATGGGGGATCTGAGGGAGGAGATTACGGCCCGCAGATCTGCACCTCGCAGTGGGGGTATGACTACCACTGCACCAGCAGGTTCCCGATGCTCAGCCTCTCCCTGAGTGGGCCCTTGCCGACCTTGACAGTGCCCCAGACGTTCGTCAATCAGCAGAGCCAGGGGTCGTTTGTGATCTGGAACTCTGGGGGCGGGAGGCTGACGGGGACGGTCAGTGTCTCTGCGCCCTTCAGCATTGCTTCTGGGGCGAGCTTCAATTTGCTGCCGGGCCAGCCGCAAGAAGTAGTAGTGCGCTTCAGCTCAGCGAACCCAGGAAGCTTCTCGCGGAGCGTAAGCATCAGCAGCAACGGCGGGAACCAGACCATCACAGCAACGAGCGTCGCGCATAAGATCAGCTTCAGCCCAGCTCAGGTGGACTTTGGCAGCGGGCTGCTGGTACTACGAGAGCAGTGCAACCAGATGGGCGCGTGTGGGCTGGGGACGGAGAAGGTGGGCTTGCCTATAGAGAAGACTCTCACAGTGAAGAACGAGGGGACAGTCTCTGTGACGCTGACGCTGAGCACGAGCGCGCCGTACCGGGTTGTGAGTGCGCTGCCGACGCTCTCCCCAGGGCAGAGCGGGCAGGTGACTTTGAGATTTGATCCGAATGAGTCTGGGAACTTCACTGGAATGTGCAGGTGGGGATTAGTGGCGGGCAGGGGAGTGTGAGTTCTCCTCCGCTGGTGGGTGTGGCACACAAGATTGAGGTCGATCCGGTAGAGCTGGATTTTATTCTAGTATTCCTTAGTAGCTCCCGTGTACGAAAGCTTACAATTAAGAATCAAGGTGTAACTACAGTAGCCTTAGCCGTGAGCACAAGCGGGCCTTACTCGATTGAGTCTTCTAGCCCCTTTACCTTGACTCCTGGTCAGAGCCAAGATATAAAAATTCGATTTGCTCCTGTTAGTTCAGGTGTCTTCTCAAGTACCATTCGTTTGGATGCTGGTGCAAGCTCTATAGAGGTCCCTGTGGTAGGCAAGGCCATGACCAAGGAAGAATACCTCCTACAGCTGTCGCAGATTTATAATCAACGAAGGCAGGAATGTTACGCTTATCCTGATATTAGAAGTACAACATTCAATGGAGACTGTGGTATAGGAGTTCTTCATGCTGCTATATCAAATAGAGACGAGTTCCTATTGGTTGGTTTCAATGAGATCACGCCTAATGACCTCACTAGCTTTGAAGCAATGGCGGCCAATTATGTTAATGTACCAGAAGCGGTTATCGAGAGATTGATCGAGATCACGGAGCTATTCGCCGAATTTGACAACCTAGATCCGAATCTCGTTGCTTCATGGTGGCAACGACTGCGAGATGCTTTAGCAGTAGGTCGGTTTGACGAGGAGTATTCTGCACTTTTGCAAGATACTCAATTTGCTCAATATCACCATCTACTGGGACAACTTCTCGAGACGACAGATACAAACCAGATCAGAGCATTCTTGCAGGGGTTTGTCACATCAGAGTTATCCTCTCAACAAAGAGGCTTTTGGTGGCATTATGTTGAAAACCACCTACTTCCTGAACTTGTTAGAAGAGGCCTTCTGACCCAAGAAGAAGTTAACCAGCTTAAAGACAAATTGAGAGAAGCTGCCAATAAAATTGGCGGGCCTGATGGGTTTTTGCTTATGGATTCGGTTGCTCTCGTTTTGTTTTCATTTGTTAATGCTCACTTTAATAATCAGCTAGGAGTGCCTTTGCCGTCATATAGTGGATTTGTTAGCACGCTTAACTTTGTGCTTGATCAAATTAAATCATCATCGGGCGATACTAGAAGAGCTTGGTTTGATAAGATAGTTGTAGCAGCCGAAGGAGCTTTGAACGGCTGGCTTATCATGAATATTATGGTGAATCGAGGGTCGTCCACTGATCCCAACGGTCAGTTTATTGATATAGTTGCATGGAGGAATGTCACTGTTCGTGAAACTGTTCAAACGATACGGGTTGTAGCCTTCCTGAAAGTGGATAGCAGAACATGGACCATCCAAATGATTCCTACGCCGGATAAATTCGTCCCAATATTTAATGCATTTATAGGGACATTGCAAGCGATAGCTAACCACATCGCCCTGTCTGGGGATGCTTATAAACTATATGGCCCTGGTTTCTACATTATCGGTGTCATTTTTACAAAATCGCAAGATGGGGCAGTAATGAACCTTCTAGCTGACAACGTGGCTAGAAAGTTATCCTCTAGTTATCCTGTGTTTCTATCTTATAAAGATAAAGCAACTGGGAGAAGAACTGTCATTATCATCTGCCCTGCAGGGGGATGTCCAAAAGGCACGCTAGATGCTGCAGCTGAGGCTGCTTGTGGCTTTGGAATTCCTTTGTCCGCGATGGGTCCTATTACATATACTTGCGATAATGGTATAGAAGTTGATATCATTTGGAAGAAGAAGCCGTAAAAGATTGAGGAGGATATAGAAATGAAGCACTGGGGTTTAGCAAGATTAGCCCTCGTGATAGGCTTGATAAGCGTTCTTATCCACTTCCCTCAAGCTCTTGGGTTACAAGGTGGATGTACATGGACTGTTTGTGCTCAGGGCTGCGACTTCGCGACCATACAGCAAGCCATTGAAGCAGCCCACCCTGGAGATACGATCAAGATTGAAGCAGGGCTTTATACTGAGAATTTAGTAATCACAAAAGATCTCTCTTTAATAGGAGTAGGTCCAAAGCAAACGGTCGTCAAAGCCCTAACCTCTGACAAACCTATACTCTATGTGCCAGGGGATAACAAAGTGAGAATTTCTATCCACGGCATGGCGTTTGCAGGTATTCCTCGTTCTATGGCTTCTCCTCTTTGCTCCGGCCCGGAAAACTATGGACAGTGCCCTGTGGGCATTGAAGTTGGTGGAGAGGCAGCTCTTACCCTCAGGTGGGTTCATCTAGAAGATCTCCCAGGAGGGATCTGGGGACATGGTAACTCCACGGCAAGAGTATCTTATACGGAGATCCGCAATCCCGGCTGGTATGGCCTCCTGCTCGAAGGTACGGCTGATTTTACTATTGGCGATAGCGTGATCAACAGCAGCCTCAATCCAGGATCGGACTATACCCCTGAGAGATATGGGGTGTTGATGAGGGGAGATGCCCGCTTATGGATGGGTGCTACTAGCATTACCAGCAACTATAACTTAGTGGCTATAAAACTAGAAAGCCAGACACAAGCAACCATAGAGTTTGGGCAAATTGAACGAAATCGTGAGGGCATCAGGCTCCACGATGATGCAAGAGCAACTATTCTGAACAGTGCTATCATGGCTTCTCCAGGATCGGGGATCTACGCTCAAGATAGGGCTCAATTTGCTTTGAATTATTCACTTCTGGCTCTCAATAGCCACGGAAATGCCTCTGGAGCTGTCCGTGTGGTTCATGAGAGTAAAGCCTCTCTATACAAGACGAACCTCATATTAAATGGTGCTGGGATCGTTGCGGCGGATTCAGCCCAAGTCATTCTTAATTATAACCGTTTGCTAAGAAATCTATGGGGAGTGCTTCTATATGTGAAGCCATGTTTTCTCTTTGCACCCGAACAAGCTAAGGTAACGATTTTAGGGCAGGGGAATGAGATCCCAGCCAGAAAAGACAACCCAGAAGATGGCAATATAGAACCCCTCTGTCCTCCCGACTACCCCTGGCCGCCGGGGTTCAGGAAGTAGCGATGGCCTCAAACGCGATCAGTGGCTAGGGGCAGTCCACACTCTGCTTTCAGAGCCTGCACCAGAGCGTCAAGCCCTTGGGCGTAAGAGAGCTCGCGCTTGGTACCGTCACGACGTCGTTTCAGTTCGATTGTTTTGTTTGTAATGCTGCGCGAGCCGATCACCAAGCGATACGGAATCCCCATGAGATCAGCGTCGTTAAATTTCACCCCGGCGCTCTCGGAACGGTCGTCGTAGAGTACTTCAAAGCCCGCAGCGCGCAAGAGCGCGTAGAGCTTCTCAGCGAGCTCTATCTGCTCGGCGCGATCCGTGTTGAGCACAAGCAAGACAATGTGAAACGGTGCGAGTTCTTCTGGCCAGATGATTCCCTGCTCGTCGTGATGGGCTTCAACGACAGCAGCCATCAATCTCCCAATGTCGATCCCATAGCAGCCCATAACGAGAAATCTTTCGCTCACGTCTTGAGTGAGGATCTTTGCGCCCATCGCTTCGCTGTAGCGCGTACCTAGCTTGAAGATATGCCCCAGCTCGATGGCATTCTTCAGAATCAATGGACTTTGGCAATTCGGGCAGGGATCGCCTTCGCGCACACGCGCGATGTCAGTAATAATATCTGCGCGAAAATCTCGCCCGTAGTTGACGTTCTTCACGTGAAAGCCCTCTTTATTGGCACCGGAGACAAGATTTCTCTCGTTTACGATAGAGTCGTCAACGACGATTTTGACGGCGCTCTGTTTTTGTAAGCTCACGGGGGACGCATACCCCGGCACGGCACCAATAGAGCGAATTTCAGCTTCCGTAGCTGGGCGCAGTGTGCGCGCGCCGACAGCGTTAGCGAGCTTCGTCTCGCTCACTTCCAGATCGCCGCGAATGAGTGCGAAGATAAAATCTGTCTCATTCGCTATGGAGAAGACAGCTTTGGCTGTGCGCGCTGGCGTGATCTGCAGAAATTCTGTAAGAGTTTGGATGCTCTCGCACTCGGGGGTGGCAACTTCTTCGAGGGGGAGCATCGGCTCCGTCGGGTTGACCGGGGCTTTGAAGCGCTGCGCGATCTCTCGGTTCGCTGCGTAGCGACAGCTCTCACAGAGAGCGATTTGGTCTTCCCCAGCGTCGCTGAGCAGCATAAATTCGTAAGAGTCTTTGCCGCCGATCAGCCCTGGATCGCCCTGAACGGTGACAGGCTCAAGCCCGCACCGCCGAAAGATCTTTTCGTATGCTTGGCGGATCTTCGGGTAGAACGCATCCAAGTCTTCTTCGGAGCTATGGAAGCTATAGGCATCTTTCATCGTGAATTCGCAGACTCGGATGAGGCCGCCACGCGGGCGCGGCTCGTCACGAAATTTTGTTCGAATTTGATAGAGCACCAACGGCACTTGGCGATACGATCTGATCTCGCGACGCACAAGGTCTGTAATAGCTTCTTCGTATGTCGTCGCCAAGCTGATGGGCATAGAGACCTCTTGGCCGCCGATAGCGTTCATCTCTTCTCGGATAATCTTTTCGATCTTGAGGCGGACTTTTTGTCCTAACGGAAGCAGTGTGTAGAGGCCTGCTGCCACAGGGCGAATAAACCCAGCGCGAATCAAGAGCTTATGACTGATCAGCTCTGCGTCTTTTGGGGCATCGCGCAGCGTCGGGATGAGCATCTGTGAGAAGCGCATACGCTCACTGAGAAGGGGCTCGACCATGACGCGCGAAGCGCCGCAAGTTCCGCCACGTCTGCGCAAACGATTTATTCTGCAAGAGCTTCCGGATGAGCAGACTATGCTGTAAGCGTCGCAGCGCGACGCGCTTTTGGGGTACGTCCATCACGAGTAAAGCTAACAGAAAGAAGACAAACCCCGGCATGACCGGCAGAATCGAGCCAAGCACGCCCAAGCTGAACAAGATCAGCGCGACCCCGTTGCGTATGACGCCCCGCGCCGAGAGAGGCACCAGTCCCCACAGGCGCTTGAGCATCAGTACCGACGCGAGGAACGAGAGCGTCCCGATCAGCGCGTTAAAAAGCGTCCAGAGAAATTGCATCATACCCTCTCACCCTTTCTTCTTCTCCTCTCCCCCTGAGGGGAGAGGGTCTGGGGATGAGGGTGTGTATTCCATCACGACCTTGACGATCTCGTCTACGATCTGATCTTCCGGTACACGCTTGTAGGGCTTGCCGTCAATGTAGATCGTCCCGGACTTCTCGTGCCCTACGAGCCCAATATTGGAGTGCAACGCTTCCCCAGGACCGTTGACGACACACCCGATCAGCGAGATCTTGATGGGCTTGTCTACGCCCTCGAGGCGCTTCTGCACTTCCGCGACGATCTTCTCTAGGTCTATGCCGATTCGCCCACACGTCGGACACGACGTATACTGAATCCCGCGCCAGCGAATATGCAGAGCCGCTAAGATATCATACGCGACTTTGACCTCGCGCACCGGATCGCCGGTGAGCGATACGCGCAGCGTGTCGCCGATCCCTTCTAGTAAGAGCGTCCCGATCCCTATCGCCGAGCGCACGACCCCTGTATCCCCTGCCCCAGCCTCCGTCACGCCCAGATGCAATGGATACTTGATCTGCTTCGCTATGAGTCTGTACGCCTCAATCGTCACGCGCACGTCCGTAGACTTGAGCGAGACGACTATGTCCGAAAAATTATTGTCTTCTAAGATCTCGATCTCGCGCAGGGCAGCCTCGACCATCGCTTCCGGGGTTGCGCCCTCGTATTTCACTAAGAGATCTTTGGGCAGCGACCCAGAATTGACCCCGATTCTGATGGGGATTCCCCGGTCTTTGGCGGCTTTGACGACTTGTTCGATCTTCGAGCGATCCGTGATATTGCCTGGATTGAGCCGCAGCTTGTCTACGCCCTGCTCGATGGCCTTGAGCGCCAAGCGATGATCGAAGTGAATGTCAGCGACTAAGGGGATAGTAATGCGCTTCTTGATCTCAGCGAGCTGATTCGCGGCGTCCATGTTCAAGACCGCGACGCGCACGATCTCGCAGCCGGCTTGCTCTAGTCTTTTGATCTGTCTCACGGTCGCCTCGACGTCCCGCGTGTCGGTGGTGGTCATCGACTGCACTCGGATAGGGTGATTTCCCCCCAAGATGAGAGAGCCGACCCGAACTTCTTTCGCAACTCTACGCTGAATGGGAGGGATCATAGCAGATCTTTGAGCAGATCGATGCGCCGTAGCATCCCCACTAGAATACCGTCTTTGTTGACGACCGGCAGTGACTTGACGTTCTTGCGAATCATCAAGTCTGCTGCTGTGAGGTCGTCTTCGTCTTCTTCGATAGTAATAACTTCAGGGGTCATGTAGAACTCGATGCGGTCGTTTTCGATCTCGCGCAGCTTCTGAGATAAGTGATTCATATCGGTAATGCCGTAGAGCACCTCAAAATATCCTGGGAGCGCCCCTTCGATGATATCGCGCTCGGAGATGATCCCCACAATGCGGCCCTCTTCATTGACTACGGGGACGCTACTGAGCCCGCTCCGATAGAAAAGCTCGATCAGCTCGCGCACGGTCATGGTCGGCTCGGCAGCCGTCAAGTCCTTCGTCATGATCTCTTTGACCTTCATAGCTGTTCTATCTGAATTCGAGGGAGGACGCGCTCGATAGCTGTGCGGTCGGTCACCACGAGCTCCTCGCTTTCAGCGCTGGCGGTCGCTGCAGCCATACCAAAGCGCGTCGCTTCTAGAAGCGACGCGCCCTGCACTATAGCGCTCAGTGTCCCCGCTATAAGTGCGTCTTCAGCGCCCAAGAGATTCTTAAACCGTACATCACAGGCCTCGAGGTCCCACACTCCTTCACGAGTGATCAGCAGATCGTGCGTGATATGATGGGAGACTAGAACAGCTCCTATCCCATCGGCAATCCATGCCTTTCCTGCGCTCACGATCTCTTGAGGGGTTCGGAGTGAAACCCCACTCACATTCCTGTGCTGACGCGTGTCGGGCTTGATCAGCCAAGGCCTTTCCGTGAGTGCATGAGCTAGGGCTTCCCCCGCCGCGTTGACGATCACCGGCACACGATGCTGATGAGCCAGATGTGTCAACTCTTGATAGAACTGGACGGGCACGCCTGGGGGGAGGCTCCCCCCTAAGAAGACATAGCGCGCTCGACTGAGCGCACGCTTGTATTGAACGATAAAGCGCTTCAAGGCTTCAGGAGAGACGGTGGGCCCTTGCTCCGTGATTTGAATGGGTCGCTGCTCATGCCCGCGCTCTAGAATAGTCACGTTGGTGCGGGTCTCGCCCTCAACCCAGATGAAATTTGTGGTGATCCCTTCATCGCGCACGCGGCGCTCCACGGCACGCCCTGTCTCGCCGGCGATAAACCCCATCGCAATATTCTCGATCCCCATGCGTGCCAGGAAGATCGAGACGTTGATCCCCTTGCCCCCTGCAGTCAGATACGACCGCGTTGCACGCATGACCGGCAGCTCCCCGTCGTCAAGGCAGAGCCGTTCGACCCAATAGATCTTATCTATAGCTGGGTTGGGCGTGACGGTGATAATCATACGAGAATGGTGGGGCGCACCAGCTCACCCGCAAGCCCTGCCACCGACCCCTGAGTGATCTTCACGTTGACAAGCTCACCGATCAGCTCCGAAGACCCCGGGAAGACAACCGTTCTATTATCGCGCGTCTTGCCCATGACAAATCCCGGAGCGCGCGCTGGGCCTTCGACCAGGACTTCGAGAGTCTGTCCAACGCGCTTTCTGTTTTCTTCGTCTGTAATTTGCTTTTGTAACGCCAAGAGAATCTCAAGACGACGCTGCTTCTCGGCTTCCGGGATAGTATCTTGATATTTATAGAAGGCGACGGTCTTGGGGCGCGGGGAGTACTTGAAGATGAACGCGCCGCCAAAGCGTGCCTGCTTCACTAAATCGACCGTCTCTTGGAAGTCTTCTTCGGTTTCGGTGGGGAAGCCGACAATAATATCGGTGGTAACGTTGACCCCGCGCTCACGCAGCTTGCGCACGAGTTCTAAGAAGTACTCCTTGGTGTAGCCGCGGCGCATATCTTCTAAAACTTTATTGCTCCCCGACTGCACCGCCATGTGCACGTGCTCGCAGATGTTGTTCTCTTCGCCTAAGACGTCGATCACGTCGTCGGTGATATCTTGGGGATGCGAGCTCGTGAAGCGAACTCGAGGGATAGGGATCTCGGTGAGCGCGCGCAAGAGATTCGCAAAATTAATCGTTGGGTCTTTGAGGTCCTTGCCATAGGAGTCGACGTTCTGGCCCAGAAGCTGGACTTCTTTGTAGCCCTGGGCAGCGAGCTCACTCACTTCAGCGATAATATCGCCGGGAAGGCGGCTGCGGAGCGGTCCCGTCGTGTACGGCACGATACAGAACGTGCAGAAGTTCGAGCAGCCTTCGGTGATCGTCACCTTGGCGTGGAAGCGGCTTGCGCGCAAGAACGGGAGATCTTCGATCTTATCGGGGATCTTGTCGACGGCCATCACCCAAGCAGGCTTGCCCAGCGCACGTCGCGCGCGGGCTTGCTCGATCAATTCCGGGATTTGGGAGATATTGGAGCTGCCAAAGACAAAGTCAATCGCAGGGCTTTGGCGAAAGAGCTTCTCCTTCAGGGCTTGGGCGGCGCAGCCACCTACGCCCAACAACAGATTAGGGTTTTTCTCTTTGAGCTGGGCGATAACGCCCGCTTCAGAGATGATCTTATGGACAGGTTTTTCACGCACCATGCAGGTGTTAAAAAGCACGACGTCAGCCTGAGCTGGGTCTTCTGCAGGGAGGTAGCCCGCGCGGACGAGCACCCCAGCCATGCCCTCAGACTTGTGCTCGTTCATCTGGCAGCCCCAGGTGTAAATATAGAAACGCTTCACGCTCATAGATATAAAACTATAGCAGAGAAGGCCGAGCTTCTCAAGCTCGGCCCTCTTTTGCGGTTGACGCTCTTTATTTAGCTTTAGAAGCCGCCCTTGGCCTTCTGGACAGCGCGCAGGGCGTTGACGACGCCGTAGCCGTAACGACTGCGAGGGCTGCGCGAAGTCGCCGTGGTGCGCAGAATGAAGATCGCGTCGTTGGCGGAGAGCTTGGGGTTGACGGAGAGTATCAACGCGATGACGCCACTCACATGCGGCGCAGCCGCCGAGGTGCCAAAGAACGGCCCATATCCCTCAAAGGGGTAGGGCGCTAAGATCGCGGTCTTCAACAAGGGGAGGAACTGCTCGAAGTTCTCGAGCTTGGCTGCAAGCTCCAGGAATTTTTCGTAGCTGATATCGCCACCGGGGGCAACGACCTCGAGCTTAGTTCCCCCTTGGCTGTAGCTTGTGGCGTTGCCATCCGTTCCCGTAGCACCGACGGCGATCACGCCGGGATAGGCCGCAGGATAGGAGACGCAGTTGGGGAAAGACTCACCAAAGTTGCCCGCTGAAGCGACCAAGATCGCGCCTCTCTCAAGAGCGCGCTCCACAGCCTGGCGAAGTTCTCCTGGAGGCTCAAAGCACCCCAAGGCGCCAAAGCTCATATTGACGATCCGAGCTCCGTTGCTCACCGCGTACTCAAGCCCTTTCACAATTGCATCTGTAGTCGCCCGTCCCCGAGCATCGAAGACTCGCACGTCCATGATCTTCACTTTGGGAGCTACCCCGGTCAGCCCGATATTGTCAGCAGCATTGGTGATGATCCCCGCCACTGCCGTCCCGTGAAAATTGATCGTTGTCCCTTCAAGGGAGTCATTATCGCCGTCTACGAAGTCCCAGCCGTGGACATCGTCGATAAAGCCATTGCGGTCATCGTCTTTATTGTTATCTGGGATCTCCTTGAGGTTGCTCCATATGTTGGCGATGAGCTCTGGGTGTTGCCGATCGATTCCGGAGTCGAGCACGGCCACAACGATCTCTGGCGAGCCCAGTGTGATCTCGTGCGCTTGGCGAGCTTGGATCTGATCAAGCCACCACTGATTGAGATATTTTTCGTCGATGCGCAGGGCTTGCTCTAAGCGATTGTTCTCTTCGTTTTGCTCGCGGATTTGATTGAACAAGCAATCTGCCGAGGCGCGGAATCGGACGAGGGGCAACTCAGCAACTTGCCAACGCAGGGCAAGGGTTGCCCGACCATTCCGTTCCAGCCGGCGAATCTGTTCACGACCGAGCAAGAGCTCGTTCAACGGCAAGCCCAGCTCTGTGGCAACGGCATCGGGCATGAGGTTGACGCTCAGGCAGACGAAAAAGCTCATCATGATATCTTCATTGCCTACATTAGCGACCGTCACACTGATGGTCACCATATCGCCGGGTTTAGGAGCTTCAGGAGAGACCACAATCTTTTCGACGATCAAATCTGGGCCCTGGCCAAATTGGGCGAAGACCCCTCCCGTCCACAAGGCAACAACCCATATCCCTAGTAACACCTTCACTCCGCCGCGCATCCTGGATCTCTATCCTTAATTAAAATATTGTACTCGAGTGAGAGATTGAATGTCAAGGAGGCCACCCTTGTCAGGACTGGGGTTCTTCATGCTATAATATTTAGCATGGAGGGTTAGGCAGAAAGGAGGTTGGTACGGGGGTAGGATATCCAGGAGGGCCCTTCAATGCTCAAGATCTCTCATCCTACATCACTCGCGCAGGGGAGGTTGTAAGCTATGAGATATCACATTCGTCTCCTTGGGGTTGTCATTGCAGCGCTGGTGTTGCTAGGGCCGCTCACCGCCCAGACGCAGACACCTATCAAGATTGGAGTTGTAACGGGCTTGGAGATCGCCAACGGGCGCGATACGCTGCGCGGGGCACAGCTCGCTGTCGAGGAGATCAATGCTGCTGGCGGAGTATTAGGCCGTAAGATCGAGCTGGTCGTCGGCGACATCAAGACCGAAGCCGATGGGGAACTGGCGCGTAGGGTCTACCAAGATGTTGCTGCCAAGGTCGACGCGGTGGTAGGGTTCTTCCGTTCTGAGGCTGTGCTCGGCATCCTCCCAGACATCCCGCGCATGAAGAAACCCCTCCTTATCACCGGCGCAACGTCGCTGGCCACTGACCGAGTCCCCTTAGACTACGCTAACTATAAGTACGCCTTCCGCCCCATGATCAATACGTTCTCACTGGTGGGCGACACCTTGCGCTTTGCTGGGGACTATCTGTATGGCTTGGTCGAGCGGGGTATCTTGCCCAATCGCAAGGTCTTCTTAGTAGGCGAAGACCTCAGCTCGGCTAATTTGTACATGGCGCTGCTAGGGCCGCGCCTGGGTGACTTGGGGTTTGACGTCGTCAATGCCAAGAGATTGGCCATAGGCACCAAAGATCTCACGCCCTTGATGACTGAGCTGAGGGGCTCCGGTGCTTCTATCGTCTTTACCTTCTTCTCCGATCCGGGCATCGCCGCTGTCTTCACGAGAACGTGGGCCGAGACCAAGACCAAGGTCGCGGTCTTTGGGATCAACGTCTTGCTCCAAGATGACGTGAGCGTCCGCGAGCTCAAGGGCGCAGGCACGGGCTACGTCATCGCCGATTTCTCGGCCGATGTGCCTGTCACTCCCAAGACCAAGGCGTACTTCGAGGCGTTCCAAAAGAAGTACGGCGTGCGCCCCATCTACACCGCGGGCATCACCTATGACGCGATCTATATCTTAGCCGAGGCAATCAAGAAGACCGGGGGCAAGACGGATGCTGACTCGCTCGTCCAAGCGTTAGAATCGTTTGATAAGTACGAAAACGCGTACATCGGCGCGGGTGGGCCCTATTGGTTCTACCCAGTGGCAGGCTTCAAGCGTGATGAGGTAATCAAAATCAGCACGCAAGCCGGAACGCTGGAGTTTAGGAATTGTCTATCGGCGGGGATTGCTGAGCTCTGCTTCAAGAACCCGCACGACGTGGGCTGGGGGTTTGCCAGGCTGAAGGACAAGCCTACGATCTTTGATGGGCTGCGCGCGGTCTGGACGCAGATCGGTCCCCTGGCCGCCGATGGCTCGTTTGATCGTCAATTGCTCTATCCAGGGGAGTTCTCGGACAAGCCTGACGATCCACTCAGCCTCTATCAGCTACCACCACATATGAGATAGGGATAGGCCGGCAGGAGGCCTCCCGCGACTTGCGCGCGGGAGGCCTTTTCTCTTAAGATTTCTCAGAGGGAGGTTGACTATGGACTTCGAACTGAGCGAAGAGCACAAGCTCATCCGCAAGACGGCCCGTAAGTTCGCGGAAGAAGTGATTCGCCCGGCAGCTAAACACTACGACGAAACGTGCGAGTACCCTTATGAGATCGTGGAGGAAGCCAAGAAATTAGATCTCATCGCCCCAGCGATCCCCGAGAAGTACGGAGGGGCGGGGTTGGACTTCCTTGCCGCGGCCATCATCATAGAAGAGCTCTTCCGGGGTGATCCCGGCATCGCCCTTGCCATTACGGCGCGCATCTTCGGCAGCGATATGATCTTGGAGTTCGGCACAGAGGAGCAGAAGCAGAAGTACCTCGTGCCGGTAGCCAAGGGCGATTGGGTCTGCGGCGCAGCGATCACTGAGCCTGAAGCCGGTAGCGACGTCGCCTCGATGAAGACGCGTGCAGAAAAGAAGGGCAACAAGTACGTTCTCAATGGGACGAAGATGTTCATCACCAACGGCTCGATTGCCAATTTCTTGATCGTATTTGCTCGCACGAACCTCAATCCCCCCGAGCGCCATGGCGGGATCACGGCGTTCATAGTAGAACGAGACCGGCCTGGCTTCAAAGCGACGCCCATCCATAATAAGATGGGCATCCGCGCCTCGGATCTTGCAGAGATAACTCTCGAGAACGTCGAAGTCCCTGAAGAGAATATCGTCGGCCAAGTCGACATGGCGTTCTATCACTTGATGACGTTCTTCTCGCGTGGGCGCACGGCGGTCGCTGCCCAGGGCGTAGGGATCGCCCAAGGGGCCTTTGACGAAGCCCTCAAGTACGCCCAAGAGCGGGTGCAGTTTGGCAAACCCATCTGTGAATTCCAAGCGATCCAGTTCAAGCTTGCCGAGATGGCCACAGAGATCGAGGCCGCTCGGCTCTTGACGTATCAAGCCGCCTGGGAGATCAGCAAAGGTGGCAACCCAGCCAAAATCGCCTCGATGGCCAAGCTCTACGCTGGCAAAGTGGCGCGCGAAGTCACCAACGAAGCCCTGCAGATCCATGGCGGCTACGGCTATATCAAGGAGTACCATGTCGAACGCTTCTATCGCGATGCCAAGATCATAGAATTGTACGAAGGGACGAGCGAGATCCAGAAGCTCATCATCGCGCGAGCACTGTTGGGGAAGATCCCAGGATAGGAACTAATAGATCAAGGCCTTGTCGAACTTTCTGTTCCAGCCGGTGATCTCAATCACCGGAACCTATGAATGTTATCTTTATGGGCACAGCGCCGCTGGGGATTCCCACGCTGCGCGCACTGGCGCGCGCGCACAACGTGCTAGCAGTCTTCACTCAACCAGATCGTCCCGCCGGCCGTGGCTTGATCCTGACCCCTCCCCCTATCAAAAGGGTCGCCCAGGAGCTAGGGATACTTATCTACCAGCCTGAAAAGGTCAATCGTGAAGTCGAGCTCATCCGAGCTTTGAACCCCGACGTGATCGTCGTTGTGGCATTTGGACAGTTTCTCTCCAAAAGGCTTCTAGCGATCCCAAGGCACGGATGCATCAACCTCCACGCCTCGCTTCTGCCTAAGTATCGCGGCGCTGCGCCGATTCAGTGGGCGATCATCAACGGCGAGCGCGAGACGGGCTTGACGACTTTCATCTTGAACGAAGAGATGGACGCCGGAGATATCTTGCTCCAAGAGAAAGTCCCCATTAGCGATGATGACACCGCGGGGACACTGCACGACAAATTAGCAGAGCTAGGGCCAGATCTGGTGCTCCGCACTCTCGAGGGACTGGAGAAGGGCACGCTCATCCCACGCCCGCAAGATCACTCCCAAGCGACCTTCGCTCCCAAGATCGAGAGCACCATGGGCCAGATAGATTGGAACCAGCCAGCACGAAAGATCTTTAATCTCATTCGTGGGCTCAATCCGTCCCCAGGAGCGTATACGTTCTGGGAGGGACAACGCTTGAAGATTTATGCTAGCCGCATAGTGCCCAGCGACTCGATCTTTGAGCCGGGGCGGGTGATAAACCCAGAGCGTCTTCTTGTGCGTTGTGGGGAAGATGCCCTGGAGCTGACAGAAGTGCAGCCAGCAGGCAAGCGCCGCATGAGCGGGCGCGATTTCGTCAACGGGTATAAGATTCGGCTTGGAGCGAAATTTGGATGAGTAAGAGAGTTATCATTCTCGGAGCAGGCGTGGTCGGTCGAGCCATCGTGCTCGATTTAGCCCAGCGATACGACGTGACAGCGGCCGACGTGGATGAACAGAAGCTCGCGCGCCTGCGCGACGAGGCCCCCATACGCACCGTCGCGGCTGATCTCTCCCACGCGGAGACAGTCAAAAAGCTTGTGAAAGAGCACGATCTTGTGATCGGCGCTGTCCCCGGCTTCTTGGGCTTTCAGACGTTGAAAGCCGTCATCGAGAGCGGAAAAGATATTGTAGATATCTCGTTCTTCGCTGAAGACCCCTTTCAACTTGATGCGTTGGCTAAACAAAAGAACATCACGGCCGTCATCGACTGCGGCGTCGCGCCTGGTATGTGCAATATTTTGCTGGGCTATCACAACGCCAGAATGACCGTCGAGAGCTACGAGTGCTTAGTCGGCGGGCTGCCGATGAAGAGAAGCTGGCCCTATCAGTACAAAGCGCCCTTCTCGCCTATAGACGTCATCGAAGAGTACACGCGCCCAGCACGCCTTGTTGTAGACGGGAAGCTCGTCGTACGTGAGGCGCTCTCCGACCCAGAGTATGTTGAGTTCAACGAGGTTGGCACGCTCGAAGCGTTCAATACTGACGGGCTGAGAACGCTCTTAAAAACAATGAAAATCCCCAACATGCGCGAGAAGACTTTGCGCTACCCAGGGCACATCGAGTATATCAAAGTGCTGCGGGAGACAGGATTTTTCAGCAAAGAGCCTATCGAGATCAACGGCATGCAGATTCGCCCGCTCGATCTGACAGCGAAGCTGCTCTTCCCCAAGTGGCGGCTTGAGCCCGACGAGCCGGAGTTCACGATCATGCGAGTCACTATTCAGGGCATCGAGAACGGTCATCGCAAAGAGTATATCTATGAGCTTTTAGATCGCTTCGATCCCAAGACAAAGATATCTTCGATGGCGCGCACGACGGGCTACACATGCACGGCCGTAGCGACGCTTGTGCTTGAGGGAATCTTTACGCAGAAGGGGATCATCCCGCCGGAGTATATCGGTGCTGATGAGCGATGCTTTCGGACTGTGATGGAGTATCAAAATCAGAGAGATGTTTGCTACAAGAGAAGAGAAAGGGCGCTTTAGGATGAGCGGGGATACAGCCCCCATAGCCCACTGGGCTCTTGCCGGCGCTCCATGACGATCCCAGTGAGTTTTCTGATGTAAATCTCGTTCGTCTCGTGCACTGTTGCTTTGGAGAGATGCCCGCCCACCGTCGAGCCGTCTTCGAGGCCCAAGATAGCGTGACAGTGAATGTGCGACTTGCCCTCGCGCCGCGAAAAATTCCCTTGAAGCGAGAGAAGCTCTGCTGGCCCGGAGACTCTGTGCTCTTTGTACTCTCTCCCCGTCCAATACGCGAGCGTCACGTCGCGCAGCATCCCGATCCCACAGACGATAGCTCCGGCCGTCAGATTGAGCGAGCCCAAAGACTCAAAAAAGTCCTCCCCTGGCTGCAAGCGCACGATAATATCTTGCCCAGACTCCACGACGAACATACTTACCTAGAGCTCCAGAAATATCCGTTCATAAACCCAATGCGCGTGAGGGGCCAGACCCTCAGAAACGGCTCCCCGATAAAGTCTTTCTCTGGGAACGGCCCCCAGTAGCGACTATCATAGCTGTTATGCGTGTTGTCCCCCAGCACGAAATAGAACCCCTCGGGCACCTCCCAGCTCACTTGCCCTGCAGAAGAGTAACACCTCCGTCGAGGGTCGGGATGGCCCGGATGGTTGAATTCGTCTGTAGTCAAGGGCTGACCATTCACATACGCAAGACAGTCTTGGATCTGCACCGTCGCCGGCCCAATAGCAACCAGCCTCTTCACGAGACGATCACACTTGCCCAGGTCACATCGCCAGAAGACGATGACATCGCCGGGCTTGGGCTTGCGAAAGTGATACGTCAGCATGTCAACAAAAAAGCTATCCCCGGGCATGATCGTGGGCTCCATCGAGCCCGTGGGCACGTAGACCCTCGCGACAGCGTAGTTCACTGTGACGAGCGTAATGAGCACAGCAATGCCAATATTCCCGACCCATTCGAGCACCCAGTCGACTCCCGGCGTCGTGGGTACGCCCACACTATTGAGCAATCGCGAAAGCCAGGGTTTATGGGGTCTCTCTTCTGAAGTCATCTCCGTATGCGTCACGTTGGGGTTTTCTTTGGGATCGAGCATAGCTTTAGAATAGCAAGCTCGAACGCGCCCTGCAAGCGCGGGCGCGCACCAGGCTGATATGGCGATAAAGAAATGCTATGAACGACATGGCCGCGCCCATCCAAATCAGCGCATAATAGCCACCGATAGGGACGATCGCAGCTCCTAGTGCCGGCCCGACGACCATCGAGATGTTGAGCACCGAGGTGAAGATGGCTGAAGCCGCCCCAGGATTTGGATTCCCTTCCGTCGCGGCCCGAAGACCCCCAACGTAGAGCGTCGCCCACGAGATGCCTAATAATATTTGCGTGGGCAGAATCCACCAGAAATTCGGAGCCAGCGCGAATGTAATGAACGTTACACTTGACAGAAGCAACCCCAAGCGCAGCAGCCCCGTGCTCCAGGCCCGATCTGTCAAGAAATACATTACGAGAAACTGCGTCCCGCTATTGATCGCCGACGTGACCCCGATCCAAAAGTAATCCGCGCCGAGCTTCTGCAAGAAGAGCGGCCAGAAGGCCCAGACCATGTGCGCCCCAATGTGTCTTATCAGCACCGAGATAAACGTCGAGCGATGGCGCACGAAGACCTCCCACAGTGAGGCAGGCTTCTCGTTATTATTGGGATCAGGCGGGCGCACGCCAAAGCGCAGCGCCAACCAATACGCGATAAAAAACAAGAGAGACGCTGCGACAAATGTGCCGCGGATCGTAAAATACGTCGCGATCGTTCCGGAAAGAAGCGATCCGACGGTCCACCCCAGCGACCCAAACGCCGAAAAACGCCCCAGACGCTCTTTCGACGCTTGCACATGCGAGATGAGCGCCGCGGGATAGACTCCCAAAGCCAAGCCGTTGAGCACCCGGAAGAGCACAAGTGAGCTGAAATTGAATGCAAAGACTTGTAAAAGAGTCGAGATCGCCGAAGCGAGCAGCCCGAAGACAATAAAGGCGCGCGTCCCATAGCGATCGGCAGCATGACCACAGATCAGATTCGTCACGACGATGGCCAGCGACGCGATTGCGGCTAGCAGCCCAACACCGACGTCATCGGCGCCAAGCTGATGCGCATAGAGGGGGATAAACGTCCCAGCAATCGTCGCGGCTGTTGTTGCGAGAAAATTAGCGAGACGAGCCCTCATAGGCGTCCCGCCCTTGCTTGACTCACACGATCACCGGAGAAGATTATGCCGCAAACGTACGCGAGCTGCAAGGAATTCACTGCCGGAAGAGCACACGCTCGTCTTGAAAGATGCGCACCGCAATCCAGATCGCGACGATCGCGTATACGAGCGAGCTGCTTAAGACCACACCAAGGTGCATCACGTTGATCTGCCCCAAGAGCAGCTCTTTGAAGACGAGCACGACGTTGAAGACCGGCACCAAGAGCATCGTCAGCGACGGCTCGATCTCGCGGAACTGCGCGATCAGCGCCGGGATCATCACGCCGAAGGTCACCCAGTTGGCGTGGCTCTGCGCCTCGCGGATACTGCGTGTATAGAAGAAGAGCGCGAAGATCACCGCGCTCATCATCGCGGCTAACGCCGCCATGAGAGCTACAATCAGCAGCACGATCTCTGGGGTGAGCGCGAACTTCAGTCCTGCTAACGTCTCCACCTGGAGCAGTCTTGGGACTGCAAAGAGGGCTGCTAGCAAGCCCGCTATGCTGATGACCTCCGCAAAGATCGTCACGACTAGGATCGCCAAGACCTTGCCGATCACTATGCTGGAACGCGAGACCGGAGCGACTAAGAGCGTCTCCAGCGTCTTGCGCTCTTTCTCGCCCACGGCCGCTTCGAGCGCCGTATAATATCCGCCCATCGCCGCCCACATCACCAAAAAGAGCGGCAAGAGCAGACTGAGAAAGGCCATCCCCACTTGCTCTTGAGACGCTTCGTAGTTCACGGGCGCAGGACGAACCAACTCCGGAGGACAGCCCTGCTCGGCCAGCTTTTGGGCAACGAATTGGCGATGATAGCCCTCCCACAGGGCGTCGAATTTCTCCCGCGCCGACCGCGAGGGGCTTCGACCGGGGTTGAACTTGGCCCGCACCTCAACGGGCTCTCCTTGGGCGAGTTTCTCCTCCAATCCCGACGGAATCATCACCCAGAGGGCGATCTGCCCCTCCTGCAAAGCTCTCTCAGGGTCAGGGTGCTCCACGATCTTGAGGACTCCACTGGCCTGAATCGCAGCCACCAAGCCTGGCGCTTCAGCACCGTTGTGCACCACGATGGGCTGAGCTACTTTTCCCATCTCCGCGCGCTCCTGCTGCACGAGCAAGCTGGGTAGCAAGACGAAGATGGGCATGACTACTAGGGGCACCACAATCATCAAGACCAACGAGCGCCGATCTCGTAACGTATCCAAAATCTCCCGCTGCCATACCGTTAAGATCTCTCTAGAGCGCACGGTCCTCTCCTTCCACAAGTTCGACGAAGATCTCTTCTAGGTCTTCTTGGCCGCTGCGCTGGCGCAGCTCGCTCAGCGTCCCCACGGCTGCCAGTCTCCCTTTGTGAATGATGGCGATGCGATCACAGAGCCGCTCGACCTCGCTCATAATATGCGTGGAGAAGATCACGCACTTGTCAGGACGACGACACTCTTTGATGAACTGGCGCACTTGTCGCGCGGTCATCACATCGAGCCCAACTGTTGGCTCGTCGAAGATCAAGACCGGTGGATCGTGAATGAGCGCGATAGCGATCGAGACCTTCTGTTTCATGCCGCGCGAGAACTGCCCCGCGCGCTTATGCATAAACGCGTCTAGCCCCAATCGCGGGGCCAGCTCCCGCACGCGCTCGCTGATCTTCTCTTCTGAGAGACCATACAATCGAGCGAAGAAACGAATGTTCTCCAAAGCCGTGAGTCGATCGTACAGCCCATTCGATTCGGCGACGACGCCCAGTTGGGCACGCACGCGCTCTGGTTCACGGAGCGCATCGTAGCCATTGACGGTGATCGAGCCAGCATCGGGCTTCAGAATAGTTGAGATCATTCTGAGCGTCGTCGTCTTGCCTGCACCGTTGGGGCCGAGCAGCCCGAAGATCTCGCCGGGCTTGACGCTAAATGAAAGGCCATCTACAGCGACAAATTTGCCAAAAGACTTACGCAGATCTTTCACTTCGATCATAGCTTTTATTAGCCCAGAGCTACTGGCACTAACGATGATACTGACACTCACAAAAGGGCGTCAAGTTGCAGGACGCTTGTGCGCTTGAGTATGCTGAGAGCTATGACCATGCGAGAGAAGATCCTTCAGATCGCTCAGCGTTTAGAGAAGCGCTTTGGGAAACTGAGGTGGCGCAGCCACGGCGACCCACTGGACGTCTTAATCTTAACGATTCTCTCACAGAACACCAACGACCAGAATCGCGACCGCGCGTATGAGTCTTTAAAGAAAAAATTCCCGACATACGAGAGCATCGTGCGCGCGCCCACGGCAAGAGTCGCTGAAGCGATCAAAGTTGGCGGGCTTCACCGACAGAAAGCCAAGCGCATCCAAGAGATTTTGAAGCGCATCAAGCGTGAGCGCGGTGATTACGATCTCAGCTATCTCAAAGATCTCAGCACCGACGCAGCCGTGGAAGAACTCTTAAAATTTGAAGGGGTAGGGAAGAAGACCGCTGGCGTCGTGCTCACCTTCAGTCTTAACAAGCCGTACTTCCCTGTAGACACCCATATTCACAGAATCACCCAACGACTTGGGCTGGTCAAGCAAAGCCAAGACCCGCACGACGTAATGAACGAGCTTGTCCCCGACAGACTGAAATATCAATTGCACCTGCACTTGATCTGGCACGGGCGGCAGACGTGCAAGGCGCGAAAACCCTTGTGCGAGCAGTGCGTTATCGCGGATTTGTGTCCTTATCCGAAGCGTAGCCGACGGAGCACTTCCTGAAAATCCTCTGGCAGCGGCGCTTCAACTCGCACCCGTTGCCCCGTCGCCGGATGAGTAAATTCGATAGCAGCAGCGTGCAAGAGCATTCGCTCGATCCCAAGCTCGCGACGCAGCTTTTCGTTCAGTGCAGGATTTCCGTAGAGATCGTCCCCGACGATGGGGCAGCCGATCCCTGCAAAGTGCGCGCGCACTTGATGCGTCCGCCCCGTGCGTGGGTAAGCTTCAACATACGAGAGCTTTTCGCCAAGAGATTCAAAGAGCTCCAGACGCTTATAGTCCGTCTGCGCGAAGATGCCCCCGCGCCTGACGGGCATCATCAGGGCCAGCCAACGCTTTCTGTCCATCTGCTTTTGTAAGTGCAAGCGAATCGAGCCGTGCGGATGCACCTCTCCGATTACGAGTGCTACGTATTTTTTCTCGATCTTCTTGAGCTTGAGCTGGCGATTGAGCGAGCGAAGGGCGTTCTTGGTCTTGGCGAGCACGGCCACGCCAGACGTCTCTTTGTCGAGTCTATGCACGAACGCGGGCTGGAAGTCGGAGACGAAGCCCGAAGAGTGTAGATACTCCAGAGCTTGCACCAGCAGCGTCGGCTCGCCCATGTGCCGACGATCAGCGTGCATCAATACGCCGGCAGGCTTATCAAGAATCAAGAGCTCGTCGTCTTCGTAGAGAATCTTATCTGAGAGCGTCAACGTTCCAGAGGGCTACACCGTCCTCCCCAGCGGAGATTACAAACTTGTCATCGGGCGAGAAAGCGATAGATGTCACCCATCCCGTATATCCCAGAAGCGAGCCAATCAAGCTGCCATCTTCAATGCGCCACAGCTTGATGGTGCGGTCAGCACTCCCTGAAACAAGGCGCTTGCCGTCCGGGGAGATCCCCAACTCAAACACTGAATCAGTATGCCACGTCAGCGTGCGGAGCAGCTCACCTGTCGTAATATCCCAGAACCTGATGCGATTGTCATATCCTCCACCTGTAATTAACATCCGTCCGTCTGAGGAGAAGACGGCGCTAACCCCGTAGTCTCTGAGAGTGATTATTGCTTCGCCGTCAGTGACCCGTCGTACAGCAATGCCGTCTTCGCTCCCCAGAGCGAGAAGCTGCCCATCAGGGGAGAAGGCCACTGGCATCCCAGAATCCGAGAGCCTCCACGTTTCCGTTCCATCAGCAACCTTCCACAGCACAGCATTCCCATCAGTATCAACAGCAGCGAGGAACTGCCCATCAGGCGAGAACGCAATATCCATAACAAGCTCTCCATGTCCCTTGTCCCAGACAGCGATGGGCTGCCCACGAGAGATATCCCACAAGCGAATCTCGCCCTCCGGACAACTCTGATCTGGTAGAAGCTCTACAGCACAAGAGCTTGAAGCCAAGATCTTCCTATCCGGAGAGAACTCGAGATCAATGACACTCGCTCGGTGCCCTGTCAATGTGCGCACTAGCTGACCATCAGCAAGATTCAAGATGTGGATCTCAGTATCTTTGGCTGCCGCCACCAGCGATCCCCAAGGTGATACAGCGATCTTATACGTTGGGCCCGGCCAGTCTCCCCTGATCTCTCTCATCTGAATGCCGTCAGCAGTGCGCCAGAATCGCACCGCGCGATCATCACCGATAGAGATGAGTTGACGGTCATCGTCGGAGAAGAGCACGACGTTCACAGGTGCATTGTGGCGTGTCATGGTGCGCAGCACCCTTCCCGTAACCGGGTCCCACAAGGCAATCGTCTTGTCTCGAGAAGCAGAAGCTAAGAGCTTGCCATCGTGCGAGAATGACAAATAATTGATATCATCCGCATGGCCTTGCAAGATCCGCACCGTCTGCCAATCAGACACGCGCACAATCACAATATTTTCATAATAGCTAGTAAGAGCAAGAAACTGTCCATCGGGAGAGAACGCCAGAGAGCTGACGTATTCCAATTTGCGTACTGCTCTCCAATCAAAGACTTGAACAATGGTATCGCCAAGAGCAAGAAGTTTTCCGTCAGCGGAGAAGGCCATAGAAGCAGTCGTGGCGTATCGCTCGAACTGACGCACTAAGCACCAACCTTCAGTGCCCCAAACCTTCACTTTGTACTCATCTCCCGCGGAAACGAGCAAACTGCCATCAGGAGAGAAGAGTAAGCCCGTGACTTTCGCTTCATGCGCACCCCGTTCGTGACTAACTGTACCGTCAGCGACGTTCCAAATTCGGATCATCCCGAATTCGTCTCCGGAAGCAAGCTTTGTGCCATCGGGAGAGAACGCCACAGCTGTGACCTTACCCTCATGGCCACGCAAGACCCGCACCAGCGTGCCGTCTAGAGCATTGTAGAGAAAGATCTGCCCAAATCCCCCCGGGGTCGCTATCAGCTTGCTGCCTGGTGCATACGCTAGACTCCGCCCGTTCAGGTACGTCTTCACCCAGACGGCGTGCTCAAGCCATACTCCCCCTTGGACGCTCTCTCGCGCGCTAGAGTCAACTGAGCCTAGCGCGCATATCATCAACCCCACGCCAAACCACACTCGCCAGCGCATTGCCCTCGCCTCCTTCAAAGAAGTTCGCTTTTGATTCACTCAGCTTGGCTCGTTATTATGATGCAAGTTTGAACGAAAAGTCAAGGGAGGCCCCATGCTACCCAAAGATACTCTCAAAGATCGAGTTGCGATCATCACCGGTGGAGGCACAGGGCTTGGCAGAGCGATGGCGCTGGAGTTTGCGCGCCTGGGCGCCAAGATCGTCGTCACAAGCCGAAAATTAGAGAATCTTCAACAGACTGTGCGCGAGATCGAGCAGCTCGGCGGACGTGCCCTCGCCGTCCCCACCGATGTGCGCGATCCCGCCCAAGTCGACAACTTGGTCGCCGTCACGAAAGAGCGCTTCGGGAAGATCGATATTTTAATCAATAACGCTGCGGGGAACTTCATCTGTCCCGCTGAAAATTTATCGGTCAACGGCTGGCGCGCCGTCGTCGGGATTGTCTTAGACGGGACGTTCTACTGCTCTCGCGCCGTGGGCAAAGAGATGATCGCCCAAGGGACCGGGGGAAATATTTTAAATATCATCGCGACATATGCCTGGACCGGCGGCCCAGGCACTATTCACAGTGCGTGCGCCAAAGCTGGCGTCCTAGCAATGACCAAGACGCTCGCTGTCGAGTGGGCAAAGTACAAAATTCGCGTGAACGCGATTGCTCCTGGCCCTGTAGACACCGAAGGCGCAGCCAAGGCCCTCTGGCCCTCCCCTGAAGCCAAAAAGCTTGTGGAGCAGACTGTGCCCCTAGGGCGATTTGGCGAGCCCATTGAGATCGCGCACGCCGCCGCGTATCTCGTTTCGGACTATGCGAGCTTCATTACCGGCGCGACCTTAGTGATAGACGGTGGCCAATGGCTCGGCCATGGACACTATCTGGGCTCACTCGAACGCCTCGCGTCAGAGGCACCTCAACGCTGATAACTCTCCAGCAGTTTATACGCAACAACAGCCGCCGCCGCGGCTACTGTCAAGGAGCGCGTCACCCCCAGCATCGGAAGCTCAACGATCACGTCGGCACGCTCCAAGACTTTTTGAGAGATGCCAAGCGTCTCATGCCCTACGATCAGGGCTGCCGGAAGCTCTACCCTCAGCTCTGCGTAGGAGATGCTCCGAGGGTGCTGCTCAACAGCGATAACCGTCCTCCTTTGAGTTTTGAGTTCCCCGATCAATTCAAGAATATTATCACGATACTCCCACGGCACCCATTGCTCTGTGCCTACAGCAGCTTTGTGAATTCTTGGGTTGGGTGGCGTGGGCGTTTGCCCGCAAAGATAGACTCTCTCGGCTGCGACAGCGTCGGCGACGCGAAAGAGCGCCCCAACGTTAAATGTATCTTGCACGTCGTCGAGCACGAAGACGATGGGCTGGCGCGGAATAGCCGCGACTTCTTCCGGCGTTGGGGTTCTCTTGCGTAGCTCGCGCGGAAAGAGTTTCTTCATCGCTAGACCAGCCATTCGTCCGATTGCCAGACAATCCCTTGTGCTTCAGCGAGCTTTTGAATCTCCGCCCATAATTCTTCGACAGCATGGTAGACTTCGTTCACGCTGCTGGGCCTAAAGCTAGCTAGCACAGCAAGTTGGTGCTCGAAGTTCTTGGGCAGAATCGAAAAACGTCGCACTTCGTCCCACACTGTGCCGCCGGTCGTGAAGTATTTTCGATTCGCGAGCCCAAGCCAGAGCACCGAGAACCAGAGCAAGCGCCCGGCCCACCAACGCAGATTCTCTTCGCTTTTCTGCTCCCACGCGCCGCGAATCTTCTGCACCAACTCATAGAGATCTTCGGCAATGAGCTGCGCTTGCGCCGTGCGAAAGTATTCGTCTCGCACGCTTTCGGCCACTTTACGTGCGCGAGCAAAGAAATCTTCTCGCTCAAAGAGCACCATTTGTTGACGATAGATCGCCGCCCAGATGGGCCAGTCTATATCTACGCTCGCGGCACGGCGCAGATAATTCTCGGCTTGCTCGTAGTTGATCTCGATCTTGGCACCCGATCGGTGCACGTACTCAACGTCATGTTCAGCCACAGAAGCATCGGTGACGACTCGCAGCTCGATATCGCTGTAAGAAGTATCAGCTTCGCGAGCGACTGAGCCGTAAAGCGCAATGCCCAGCACGGTGTCGCCGTATTTTTGCAGAATGCGCTGCGCGAGCTCGCGAGCCAGAGCGAGCCGATCTTCATGCGTCATGTAAGCTTGCTTCGCAACACCGCCGCAGTGAAGTTTGCTAGATCACGAAAGAGCCCTTCGATTTGAGCTTCTTTCTCTGCGGGAGCGAGCTTCAAGTGCGCTTCAATGCGCGCTTGCATCTCGCGCAGGGCTTTGGGTTCAGCCCACGGCTCCAAATACTGTAAGAGCAGTCTATGCGCGCCCTTGCGCTCCATCACCTCAAGACCGTCTAACATTTGGCGATGCGGCGTCCCCTCCCAGATCGCTAAGATCATAGACTCGCGTAGCCAACGATCCATGCCGAACTCAGCTAACGTCCCAACGCCACCGTAAACCTCCATGCCCCACTTGGCTGTCTGCGCCGCAAGCTCTGCTGTCCAATATTTCGCTAGGTGCGCCACTAACCGAAAGAGATGATACTGCTCTGAATACGGCGGCGTCTGACGCCAGACGCGATCTAAGAGCGTGACGGCCTCCCACGCGAGCGCAAACGCCATCTCTACCTGAGCAATACGATCTTCAAACTGCCGGCGCAGGAGCGGATGCTCAAGAATGGGCTTGCCGAACGCCGTGCGCTCCTGAGCGAAGCTGAGCGCATCAGAGAGCACGCGCTGGGTCAGCGCGACGCTGCCGATGCTGTTCGCCACTCGTGAGAGATTTAGCACTTCTAAGATGAGATAGATACCCCACTCGAGCTTGCCCAACAGATACGCTTCGCTATTGGTCAGTTCGACTTCGCCGGTTGGCACAGAGCGCGTCGCGATCTTGTCTTTCAGGCGTCTGATGGTGTAATTCAAGCTCCCATCTTGGCGATACTTGGGAAGCAGAAAGAGCGCCAGCCCGCGCACGGTCTTCGGCGCTCCTTCGGGGCGCGCCGCGACGACGGCTAGCTCCGCTCCGGCATTGCTCGCAAAGTATTTTTCGCCGGTAAGCAGCCAATGGTCTCCCGAAGGCTTAGCAATAGTCTCAACGGCCACTCCTAAGTCCGAGCCGCCCTTCACTTCGGTCATCCATGTTGCACCTTGCCAAACAGAGTCGTCTCGCTTGAGCAGCATCGGCAGAAAGCGCGCCCTCACGCTCTCAGTCCCATATTTCTCTAACGGCACCGCCGTCGAGAGCGACACAGTATACGGACAATAGAGCCCTGGATCGTAAAACGACGTCACATACCCTAAAAGATACGACGAGATTAAAGATTGCTCTTCAAAGGCGCGCCAGATAATCCCCGTCTGATAGCCGTGCTTGAGCAGCGTCCAATACTCTGGGGGAAAGAGGATCTCGTCGATGCGTCTGCCGAAACGATCGAACATTCTCAGCCACGGCGTGCCCGCACGATCGACTATTTCAGAGATTGCCTTGCCCTCGCGCTCCCAATACGATTCATACGCTCTTAGGGTCTGCTCGCACGCGACGGCGCCCAGCTTCTGCTTTAAGAACGAGACGGGCGAACGAAATTCTTCCCAGCTCATTACGCCTCCCTTCACATTCAAAGCTTACGATATAGCTCTCCGAGAGTCAATGCGCTACAATAGCCAGCAGATCACAAGAGCTAGAGCTAGGAGGTCCTATGTCCGGTCGTCTCCAGTCTTTTCAAGAGTTCCGCCAGAAGATGAACGAGAAGATCCTCGCCCGTGAGAACCTTCAGATCAAGCGATTCTTCGCGCTCGACTCCCAAGCCTACACCGACGGTGCGCTCCCCGCTAAGACCAAAGAACTCTTAGGATTGGTTGCGTCGATGGTCTTGCGCTGCGACGACTGCATCTCGTATCATTTGATTCAGTGCGCCAAGCTCGGCGTCACCGACGAAGAGTTCTTTGAGACGTTTACTATAGCGCTCGTCGTAGGAGGCTCGATTGTCATACCCCATCTGCGCCGAGCTGTGGAGATGCTCGAAGAGGTTCGAGAAACCCAGCACAGAGGAGGCCTACTGTGATCACTCTCGAAGAGTTTCAGAAGATCGAGCTGCGCGTCGCCACTATTGTGAGCGCGGAGCGCGTCCCCGGCACGGACAAACTCCTCAAGCTTCAAGTCGACCTGGGAGGCGAACAGCGACAGCTGGTCGCTGGCATCGCTAAGCACTATGCTCCCGAAGAATTAGTGGGCCAGCAGATCGTCGTTGTGACGAACTTGCAACCCGCTGTTATTCGTGGGGTTGAATCGAAGGGGATGCTCCTGGCTGCTAGCACCGACGATTATGCTCAGTTGGCGCTCGTGACGGTACAGCGCCCTATGCCCAACGGCTGTCGCGTCAAATAATTTGTTTGACGAGAGCGCTTCTATTATCATAAGATACTGAGCAAGAGATTCTTTCAAGGAGGTACGGCCGTGAGGCGCGGCGGAGTTTTGATTGTTATGCTTGTGAGCGTTCTCACCCTCATGGGATGCGGAGGTCAAAAGACAGAACAGCCATCGGGAACACAAGCCCCAACGCCCCCACAGACAACGCTATCCTCCCCGCAGCCGAGCACGCCCCCAAGCCCTCCATCCGTGAGCAAGAACCCTCTCGCTATCGTCGAGACGAGCATGGGTACGTTCAAGATCGAGCTCTTTGCGGACAAAGCCCCCCACACCGTGCAGAACTTTATAGACTTAGTGAAACGTGGCTTCTATAAAGATATGATCTTTCACCGAGTCATCGCAGGGTTTGTCATCCAGACCGGCGATCCCACGGGGACGGGTCGCGGGGGCTCAGAGCGGACCATCAAATTAGAGATCCACCCCGATCTGAAGCACGACAGCGCTGGAATCGTGGGGATGGCTCGCACCACCGATCCCGATAGCGCCACTAGTCAGTTTTACATCACCCTAGCTCCTGCACCCCACTTGGACGGCAAATACGCAATTTTCGGTAGAGTAATCGAAGGGATGGAAGTCCTCATGGCCATTGGCCAAGTCGAAGTCGGCCCCAATGACCGCCCTGTCGTCCCTGTAATTTTGAAATCGATTACTATGCAGCAGTAATCAAAAGCGAGGTGCCTATGGATTTCGCCCTGACCCCAGAACAAGAGCTCTTCCGCAAGTCAGCTCGCGAGTTCGCCCTCAAAGAACTCGAGCCCATCGCAGCCGAGATAGACCGCGAGCATCGCGTCCCATTTGAAACTTTGAAGAAGCTTGCCGAGCTTGGGTATCTGGGCATGACCGTCCCGGAAGAGTACGGTGGCATCGGCGCCGATATGCTTAGCTATATCGTAGTGATGGAGGAACTCTCGCGCTCGTGCGCCTCGACCTCGACGGCGTTCAGCGTGCAGAATTCGCTCTGCAACACGCCCTTGGTCGAATTTGGCACCGAGGCGCAGAAGCGCACCTATCTGCCGGATTTGGCTGCGGGCAAGCGCTTTGGTGCGTTCGCGCTCACTGAACCCGAATCGGGCTCCGACGCCGCCGGCATGAAGACCACGGCTGTGGCTCAGGGGGATTACTTTGTTTTGAACGGCTCCAAGCGCTTCATCACCAGCGCCGGCTTCGCTGATATCTTCTTAGTCTTTGCGCTCACCGATCCCGCTGCGGGCAACAGAGGCGTCAGCTGCTTCATCGTCGAGCGCGGCACGCCGGGATTCACCGTGGGTAAAGAAGAAGACAAGCTCGGTATCCGCGGGACGAGTACGTGCGAGCTCTTCTTTGAAGACTGTCGCGTCCCCAAGGAGAATCTTCTTGGAGAGCTCAATCGCGGCTTCAAAGTCGCCATGATCACACTCGATGCCGGGAGAATCGCCATCGCTGCACAAGCCGTGGGGATCGCCCAAGCGGCCCTCGACGAAGCGATCAAATATTCTAAAGAGCGCAAGGCCTTCGGCAAGTTCCTCTGCGAGTTCCAAGATATACAGTTTAAGCTTGCCGAGATGAAAGCCAAGGTCGAAGCCGCGCGCTTACTCACCTACAAAGCCGCGTGGAAGAAGGACCACAAGCTCGACTACATCATGGACTCGTCGATCGCTAAGCTCTACGCCGCAGAAATTGCTAGTGAAGTTGCCGACGTCGCGCTACAGATCCACGGTGGTTACGGCTATATTCGCGACTACAAGGTCGAGCGGCTCTATCGCGATGCGCGCATCACGCGCATCTACGAGGGCACCAGCGAGATCCAGAAGCTTGTTATCGCGCGAGAATTGCTCAAAGGTTGAGGGCTCTCACCCCAATCCCTCTCCTGTTGTGACCATGTCCCCTCCTGTGCGTCAGCACGGGAGAGGGCCGGGGGAAGAGCCTTACAGCTTATACCCGATCTTTCTTAAGAACTCCTTGCGCTCTTGAATCTCTTTCTCGCCCTCGATGCCCTTGGTCTTGATGCCATCGATCACGCCCAGAATCCCCCGTCCTTGGGCAGTCTCAGCGATAATGACTTCGACGTGGTTGGCCGTGGCGCAGTAGATAGTGCAGACTTCGGGAACGTTTTTGACAACGTTCAGAACGTTGATAGGGTAGCAGTCCCTCAAGAATATAATGAAGCTATGCCCTGCGGAGAGCGCGAGCGCGTTCTTTTTAGCGAGCTCGATCATTTCCGGATCGGTGCCGCTCCAGCGCACCAGCGCCGGCCCGGAAGACTCGCAGAACGCCAGCCCAAACTTGATCTTCGGTACCGCTGTCACCAACGCTTCGTGGATATCCTCAACGGTCTTGATAAAATGCGATTGCCCCAGGATAAAATTGACGTCTGCAGGCTTGTCGATGGTGACGGTCTTGAGCTCCATAGCGATCACCCTTCAATACTTTAGCGCAGAGCCATGAAGGAAGGCAAACGCTTCCACCTTGACTCTCCTACATAAGCATCGCTACAATCTTGCTGCTATGAAATACCTCGCTCTCATACAAGAGAAGAGCCCGCTCGACCAAGCTCTGACGTTCATCTACACAGCTGCGCACTGGCTCGGCCAGCTAATCGTCGGAGCTGTGAATTCAGTTGTGCCTGCGCTCATCTCGCAAGATCTCGTTGACCCGATTGGGTATCTCGCGCTGCTCACAATTGTAATCGTGCTCATAGGGGTCTTTGAAGCTTTGAGAAAAGCTATGTATTGGATTGTAGGGCTGGGTTGGCTGCTCATCGTCGTGAGAATCGTGATAGAAAAGTTCTCTTAACTAACTGATTGCTCACTTCCTGAACCCTGGCGGCCAGGTAAGTTTTTAACCACCTTCACACTTCTGCCTCAGTTCTGGGCTAGGCTGCGGGAAACCTGCCGAAGTATAATACCAACCATAGTCACCGCTGCTGTTCTCTATGGGTAATCCCACCTTATCTGTCCCCAGCCCAAACATCCCCATGCTGTTGCACTGCTCCCGCAGCACCAGCAGCCCGCTGCCAAAGTCCACTTGTGCTGGGCTGAAACTGATCTTGTGCGCCACGCTGGTAGCAGTCACCCAGACGGACAGGGAGGTTAAATCTTCTTGGGCAGCTCGCGCTTGTGCCTCCACCATCCTACAGCACCATCACTAGAGAGTTTAGGAAGACAATTCCCAATATCCATGCTGCCAAGAGATTGCCTACTACCCAAGCTATACCGACTATTAAGGACAGCAGCAATTCACCTAAGACGATCCACCTAAGCCTCCAGTGCAAGCTACCTAGACCGCTGAGCAAGAACGGCCCGACGCTCACGATAAACAAGAAGAACGTGCCACTAGGTGATCGCAAGAATTCCTCCATAAGGATACTCCTTCTTAACGCCCATGCTTTTGCCTTCTCCTCTGTACCTCAATAGCGATTGTGCGGGCACTGCCCGCCAACACAATGGGAACTAACAACCCCCCAAAGATCCAGTGACCATCAAGAAAAAGGGCAGCATTTCAACATACTGCCGCAACCAATCCCAAAAGATTGAGTCCTAGGCCTTGAATAGACGATCAGAAGGGTGATGTTGCGAAAAGCGCTCCGCCGAGGAAGTAGAAGAGCCCTCCCCAGACTGACTGTTCGAATTCTCTTGCCTGTCTCAAGAATTCTTCCATATTCCTTTAAATGCTTAATAAGAGCGAGCAATCTTACCCAGGAGTGAATATCGGGCAAGAGCTACATCCTCCTCCCCTTCTTGGTGGAGTTGACCAGGCGAGCAGTGTACATAATCTCTCCCCTCTGCGCTCCTTCCCCTGCTCCCTCAAGATTCTGGGCGGGAGTGAGCGGCTTTATGGTGTATCACCCTCTATATACCACAAACGGGGAAAAAAGCCAAGAGAGCGGGACGAAAATCGCGTACAGATCAGCGTCTGGGTTTATTCTGGCTCGTCTCACCGCCGCCCAAATCTTTTCTCAAGCTCTTCGAGCGAGTACGCCAAGACTATCGGCCGCCCGTGCGGACAGTGATAGGGATTCTGCATCTGCTTGAGCTGCTTGACGAGTTCTCTCATCTCTTCAGGGCGTAACGGCTTGTTCTTCACCACGGCGGCTTCGCAAGCAACCCGTGCTGCTAGGGTCTTCGCTAATTCTTCAAGACTTGGCTCGGCTTCGTGCTCTAGCACCGCGAGCACGCGTTCAATCGTCTCTATAAATTCTCTCTTGCTCCATTCGCTGGCCAGCACTTGGGGCCAATCTCTCAGAATGAACGTCCCGCCGCCAAAGTGCTCGATCCCAATCCCCAAACGCTCATCTAAATCTTTGAGATGCGCCGCGAGCAGCTCGGCTTTATCTGGAGGCATCTCAATCGTCATGGGAATCAAGAGTCTCTGTCGAATGACTTTTTGCTCTCTGAGCTGGGCGAGAAATCTTTCGTAAAGAATCCGTTCGTGAGCGATGTGCTGATCAATGATCTCTAGCCCGGACTCAGTTTGAACCAAGATATACGTCCCGTGGAGCTGGCCCAAAACATGAAAACTGGGCTCAGGCTCAGGAGCAGTAGCCGCCTGACGAAGCGCTTCGATCTCACTGTGCAGATCAAGCTGTTTAGCTATGGGAGAGGGCATGGGTTCACGAGTGCGCGAGTGCACAGGACCCTCACCCCCAGCTCCTCTCTCGTAGTGACCTAGGGGAGAGGGTTGCCCGCTAGGCAGGGTGAGGGACTTTTCCAATCGTGGCACGGCATGGGCCGATGTCAGCGCTTTTGTGATCGCTTGCTTGACAACGGCTTGCACTTTGATCGGCTCGGCGAAGCGCACTTCAGCTTTCTGGGGATGCACGTTCACGTCAACAGCCCGTGGGTCGATCTCTATAAACAGAAAGACATACGGGTGCTGATCACCCGTGAGGGCGCTCTCGTAGGCTTGCGAGATCGCATAATTAATTTGAGAATCTTTGACAAAGCGCCCATTGACAAAGATAAATTGTTCAGTACGGTCGGAGCGCACTATCTGTGAAGGGCTGACCAGGCCGCGCACGGTAATCCCTGGGATCGCTGTGTGCACGTCGAGTAGAGCGCAAGCAAGCTCTGGGGTATAGAGCTGAGCGATAGTCTGGCGCAGATCATGCCTTGGGGGCAGATCGAGCACGTTTTTTCTGTCGTGTTCCAGGCGAAAGTGCACGCTGGGATAAGCGAGCGCGAAGCGTTTCACCACGCGCACAATATGAAAGAACTCGGTCTTCTCAGATTTTAAGAATTTTCTGCGCGCGGGGACATTAAAGAAGAGTTCGCGGACGTCTACGGTTGTGCCTCGTGCACGCCCGGCAGCTTTGACTGAGAGCACGCGTCCGCCCTCGATTTCGACCCGAACGCCCTCAGGAGATTCATCACTCTTGCTTGTGATAACAGTCTTAGAGACCTCAACGATGCTGGCTAGCGCTTCGCCGCGGAAGCCGAGCGTGCGAATATTAGAGAGATCGTCCTCGGAAGAGATTTTGCTTGTTGTGTGACGCTGAATAGCTAAGAGCAAGTCCTCTTGAGTCATGCCCTCGCCGTCGTCGGCGACGCAGAGCCGGCGCTCGCCCCCGCCTTCGACAAAGAGCTCAATCTTCGTGGCCCCGGCATCAAGCGAGTTTTCTATTAATTCTTTCGCGACCGACGCTGGGCGCTCGATCACCTCCCCAGCAGCGATCTTGGTGACCAGGTGTGCATCTAAGACCTTGACTTTCATGAGTGGTCTCTGTCACAATAGCAAAAGGGCATGAAGATGACAAATCGAGCGATTTGTGTTCTTGGGATACTCATGCTAGGTGTTGGGGCGGCGGCGCAAGAGCGGGCGCCCTATGTGGGCCTTGGAGCAAGCTGGATGGAGCTTGAGAACTTTCAAGCAGCCTTGCCGACGCTTGTGCTCTCTCAGAAAGTGGTGCTCTTTTCCGTGCGCGGGGAGACTCAGTTCGAGACAGTTATAGCCTTGCGCGTGGCTGCAGGGTGGGGCTTCGCGTTTGAGGGCGCTCCTGTAGGGATCGCTCATTATGAGACGGCGCTAGCGCTAAATTTGCCCTTGGGTCAGTTAAGCACTTCTTTTGAGCTCGGCTCGGGTATTCTCCATCTTAAGCAGAATGCAGAGGAGGCATGGCGGCTGACGGCTTGGATCGGGGCTGGCGGGAGATTGTCGCTCCTTCCCAAAGCATCTGTGTTCTTTGATGTTGTGCCCTTGGTGCTGCTCGACTTCAGCCAGCAGAATCTGCCGTGGATTTGGAGCTATCGCTCTGGGTTATTGTGGCGCTTTTAACCCACCCGGCGCACGCGGATTGTCCTGCCCGATCTGTGGGCTTCATAGATTCGCTCTGCCGGTTCGCTCCCGCGCACTAACTTGATGCTCCCCGTGCGCGAGACCGATCCGATGAAGACCGGCTCTCCATCGACCAAGATCTCGATATTGCGCCCCCGCAGAGACGGATCCAGATCTAAAATCACATGCCGATCGCTTACCTCGATGTCGACTTCGTAACGGAGCGTCGTCTCCATCTCATCGTACGAGCGCACATCGAGCTTGATCCCGAGATTAGCCTCGAGTTCGCGGATGCGACTCCCGCCACGCCCCACAATGACGGGGATCTGATCGTCATCAACATAGACCCGGGCTTGAGTATCGGAGCACACTTCGACAGTAAACGGTCCGCGGATCACTCGGCGCAACTCGTACTCCAACGCTTGGGCTGCCAGCCGCCAAATAGGTTTCTCCGTAATGACCTCCCTGATCGGCATGACGACGACTTGCTCGCCGAAACTGTAGATCTCATAGACGAGCGCTTTACTTTCAAACTCGCGAACCTCGATTACCGGGCGAGCGAGATCTGTATCGCCCATTCCACTTGGGACTTTGACCGTGGACTCGACTTCATAAATCTCTTTGACGTCCCCGGCTTCGATGAAGACGACCGTGTCCACGACTTGGGGGATCATCCCTAAGTCGACGCGTCCAATCAACCGCTGGATTGCGTCGATGCCCCGCGTGGCATGCACCACGCCGATCATCCCTACGCCAGCTAAGCGCATATCCGCGAAGACCTTAAAGTCTTCGTCGACGCGCATCTCGTCGAAGATTGTATAGTCGGGGCGGACTAACAACAGCACATCAGCCGTGCGCTTCATCTCGCCACCGAGGGCCGTGTATTGGGTGATCTCATCGGAGAGCTCCAAGTCCCGTGGCTTCTCCATCGTCTTCAGGATCCATCCGGCTTCTTGTAAGTACTCGGCGATCCCTTGGACGAACGTTGACTTGCCCGCCCCGGGCGCCCCGGAGACCAGCACCCCTCGTGAACGCTCTTTCAGACGCTCTTTCAGTAAGCTAGCGTAGCGATACTCGTCGAGCTTCTTGCGCACGACTGGGCGTACAACCGTGATCTCCAGCGCGTCGCTGAAGGGCGGACGCGCAATAGCTATTCTGAGATTCTTGAGCTGGACGACGGTGCTGCCCGCAGCGTCCATCTCGATGAACCCTTCGGGATGGCCCTTGGCCACCTCGACGATCTCGCGGGCCATGCGCTCGAGTTCTTTTTCGGTCATGGGCTCCTCGCGCAACGGGACAATCTGCATCCGCCCTGGAGCACCGCGTTTGGCCTTGGGACGCGCCTTAGCGCGCAGGTGCACCGACATCGTCTGCTCGTCGAAGAATCGCATAATAGAGAGCTGTTCCAAGCCGCGGCCCTCTCCTATAGTTCCTAAAAATTGCATGGGCAGTCCTTGGGCCTCGCTTACGATCGCTTGACTGCGGCTGCTCGTCAGCAAGATCGCGTTCTCTTCTTCCGCGACGGCGCGGACCATCGCGTGGATCTCACCGGTCTCAGCGAGCCGTAATGGGTCGAGCCGCGGACGTTCCCCCTTGAAGACCAGCTCGATCTCCCCTTCCCATGCTAACTGCTGCAATTGCTTGAGCTCGTTGAGCCCAGCGTAACCCGTCTCCTGGCCGCGCACCGCTTGTGCTTCTAGCAGAGCTAAGACCGCATTAGGCACAATAAACACAGCGTTGGGAAATCGCCCTTGGCGAATCCCCTCAGTAATGCGCCCGTCGACGATGACGCTCGTGTCGAGCACGTAGCGCTGGACTCTATTAGCTTCAGCCATATCTCTCCCCTAGCAGATCTGCTACTTGTTCTAAGAGCTCTCGATCTTGTTCTGTGAATGCGTGGAGCGTGTTGCTATCGATGTCGATCTCCCCAATGACTTTTGAATCTTTAAAGATGGGCACGACGATCTCCGATTTTGTATACGGGAAGCACGCCAAGTATCGTGGTTCAGCGGTGACATCACCGACGATGACAGTTCTCTTTTCTCGTGCGGCCAGCCCGCAAATGCCCTTGCCGATGGGAATTCTGACGTGTTGGGTCGCCTCGGGACCATCCCATGCTTTTAAGACTAATTCGTCGCCCTCAAGCATATAGATGCCAACCCAGTTATAGTGAGCGAAGTTTTTACGCAAGAACGAGACGACTCTTTGCAATGTCTGCGGGAAGTTCAAGCCAACGATCTCCTGCCTCAGTGAGTTCAGCAAGTCCATAGCGTCTCAAGCATATCACTAAAATATGGGTACACGCAAGGGAGAGGATAAGGCAAGTTCAGGCCAGCTCTCCTACGCTCCCCACACCTGAGTAATCGCATATACCATACGCATACTCGCGATGGCTTTGACACAGCTAGCCCAAGAGCCCTAAGCCTACCAACACCAGGGTGAGCGCCTTGATATAGCAGATCCCAAGTAAGAAGGCAACGAGAGCTACACCCACAAGCACTGCCCAGAATACCCCATCTTAAGGTGGAACGCGCAGAGCGACTTCAGGGCCGATAGCTTTTACGATCTCCTCCGCTCGGGCACGGTCTCTCTCTGAGACAGCTATCTCTACCGGGCCGAGCAGAGGAGCAGAATGAGCCCCCCAGGTGATCATATACTCCCAAGCGTTAGGAATGACCCCTACTTGCAAGAACAGCACAGGGTATTTAGCCCCCTCTAGCTGACGGTTGCCCTGGAACGCCCGGCTGCTTCCAGCTAATACAAGCATAAAGAGCCCAAACACCCCTAGCCCCCATGCCCATGGCACTGCCTTGTCTTGCAATTCGTAAGAGATCCCAGGTAGAGAGAATCCCTGCAGCGATCAAGATCGCCCAGCCGTGCCCAATCCCATATCTATTAAGAGCAGCACGAGCGCCCACAAGACCCACGAAAACACCGCATCTCTTGCGAGGAAAAGCTCGCGCAGTTTAAAAGAAAACCAAGGAGAGGTGTGCTTGACGTCCTGCGCAAGGTGCAGTATCATTCCCCCGGTGCAGATCTATCTTATTTATGGAGGTGGCCTGCTTATGCCAAGGTATGGGAAGCTGCCAGACCCGTTAACCCTCGAAGCTGAAGTCCTAAGATTCTGGGAGCAGGCCATCATTCCGCACAAGAGCTTGAACCGCAACGAACAGAACAGATCCCACAAGCGCTTTGTCTTCTACGAGGGCCCACCTACGGCCAACGATAAGCCCCACTTTGGGCACCTCATACCGCGCGTTTACAAAGATCTCTTCCCAAGATATAAACTGATGCAAGGCTATCATGTGATCAAGAAGGGCGGCTGGGACACCCACGGCCTGCCCGTCGAGCTCAAGGTCGAAAAAGAGCTTGGGCTCAACAGCAAGCGCGAGATCGAAGCCTTCGGCGTCGAAGCATTTGTGCAGAAGTGCAAGGAGAACGTCTGGAAGTTCAAGGGCGAGTGGGAACGCTTCGACCCCAGAATGGGCTTCTGGTACGACCAAGAGCACGCGTATATCACGTACACGAACGAATATATCGAATCGGTCTGGTGGGCGCTGAAGAAGATCTGGGAGAAGGGCTTGCTCTACAAAGGACATAAAGTGCTGCCCTACTGTCCGCGCTGCGGCACCCCCTTGAGCTCCCACGAAGTCGCCCAAGGCTACGAGACGACTAAAGACCCCTCTATCTTCTTTAAATTGAAGGTCCGCGACTCTGCGGCTCCTCAGGCTTACTTCTTGGTGTGGACGACCACGCCGTGGACCATCCCCAGCAACGTTGCTTTAGCAGTCGGGCCCAGTTATACATATGCGAAAGTGAAGGTCAGCAACGAGATCTTCATTCTTGCTCAAGAGCTCGTCGCACAAGTCTTGGGCAAAGAGAGCCATGAGATCGTTGGCACGGTGCGCGGGGCAGATCTTGTCGGGATGCGCTACGAGCCCGCATATAAGCTCAGCGACGATCTCAGGGCGTATCGAGTCGTCGCCGCGGACTTTGTCTCGTTGGAAGAGGGCACAGGGATCGTGCACATCGCACCAGCGTTTGGGGAAGAAGACTACCAAGTCGGACAGACGGAAGGGCTGCCCTTTGTCAATCCCGTCGATCTCGAAGGCAAATTCACTCAAGAATTCCCATTAGCTGCGGGACAGTTCGTCAAAGACGCTGACACTGTCATCATCCAAGACCTGAAGATGCGCGGCTTGCTCTATAAGTCCGGCAAGTATGAACACGAGTATCCGTTCTGCTGGCGCTGCAAGACCCCGCTACTCTACTATGCTATAGACTCATACTTCATCAGGACAACAGCCAAACAGAGAGAGATCATCGAGAACAACAAGCACATCCATTGGCATCCGGAGCATCTCCGGGATGGGCGCTTCGGCAACTTCTTAGAGACCATGAAGGACTGGGCGCTCTCGCGGGATCGGTACTGGGGCACCCCGTTGCCCATCTGGATATGTCAGCGATGTCGCCGAGAGCACTGCGTGGGCAGTCGCCAAGAGCTCATGGAGCTGGCCCTTGATCCCGCGAAGGCCAAGACCGTTGAGTTCCACCGCCCCTGGATCGACGAAATCTTGTTAAAGTGCTCCTGTGGAGGCACGATGCGCCGCGTCCCCCAGGTGATCGACTGTTGGTTCGATTCCGGGATGATGCATACCGCTCAATGGCATTATCCCTTCGAGAACCATGAGCTTTTTGAAGAGCAGTTCCCTGCGGACTTCATTGCCGAAGGGGTCGACCAAACCCGTGGCTGGTTCTACTCACTTCTGGTGACAAGCACCCTGCTGTATGAAGAGAAGCCTTATCCACATCCGTATAAACATGTGGTCGTTACGGGGATGGGCTTGGACCAAGCCGGCAAGAAGATGTCCAAGAGCCTAGGCAACGTGCTGGACCCGTGGGATGTCGTGAACGTCTACGGTGCGGACGCAGTGCGCTGGTTCTTCTACGCAGGGAGTGCCCCCTGGCGCGACCGCCGGCTTGACCCTAAGGACGTGGCCGAAGCGCGCGGCCCTCTTGAGACAGTACGCAATCTCTACAATTTCTTCGCGCTGTACGCGGGCATCGATCAGTTCGATCCCTCGCACCAGGACGTCCCTCCCCAGGAGCGTGCCATGCTTGATCGCTGGATTCTCTCCCGGCTCCAACACGCGATCACCAAGACGACCCAGGCCCTAGATGAGTACGACCCCGTCGCGGCAACGCAAGCGATCGCTACGTTTGTCGACGAGGTGAGCAATTGGTACGTACGCAACTCGCGCCCACGCTTTTGGGGCAACGCCTGGACGACTGATAAGAAGGCCGCGTTCATGACGCTCTATGAGGTCTTGCTCGCCCTTGCGAAGTTGCTCGCGCCGTTTGTGCCATTCTTAGCTGAAGCAATCTATCAGAATCTGAAGACAGAGCAGATGCCAGAGAGCGTCCACCTCTGTGATTGGCCATCGGCAGAGGAGCAGCTCCGCGATCTTCGGCTGGAGGCCCAGATGCAACAGACGCGACAAATCGTCAGTGCAGGACTGCAAGCTCGCAACAAGGCCCAGATCAAAGTGCGCCAGCCGTTGGCGCTGGCTGCCGTGTTGACCCACAATGCTCCATTGGATTTCGAGTACCGACAGCTCATCTGCCAAGAGTTGAACGTGAAGAAGCTTGAATGGCTCAGCCAAGATCAACCCTTTGCGCTTTACACGCCCAAGTTCGAGTACGAAAAAGCTGCTCTTGGTAGGGATTTGCGCGGTCTAGCCCCCAAGGCTATGCAGATCCTGGAAGAACTCAATCGTGCTCATCACGAGAGGCGTGTCCAGGTAGCTCAAGAACTCGCGGCGCAGAAAAAGCTGCGCTTGAGCATAGAAGGGCAAGAGATCGAGCTTCCCGAGGGCACCCACGTCCGAGTAGTCCTGCAACCTCGAGAAGGATACGTCGAGGGAAGCGAAGCCGACTTCAGAGTGCTCATAGACACGCATATCGACAATGAGTTGCGCCAAGAGGGTCTAGTGCGCGAGTTCATCCGGCTAGTGCAAGAGTGTCGCAAAGAAGCGGGCTTTGAGGTCTCAGATCGCATCGAGCTCTCTTATGAAGCCGATCCAGAGGTGCAGGCCGCCCTTGAGAAATTTGCTCAGCACGTCCAGGAAGAGACGCTCGCTGTCAGGCTGCAATGCAACAGTTCGTTTGAGAGGGTCGAGTTCAGCAAGGAGCTGGATGTCAATGGGCACAGGGCCCGAGTAGGCCTAACACGCTGGAGGACCTAGAAAGGGAGAGTTGGCTTGCGCACGGTGGGTGAGATGCGAGCACGGCGCTTATGGAAGCTATCGGTCTTCGAGCATCTGAGCTCAACCAATGAGTATCTGAGGCATCTTGCCGAGTCTGGTGCCCCCGAGGGCACGGTCATCATCGCTCGGGAGCAGACAGCGGGGAAAGGACGTTTTGGACGGAGGTGGGCATCGCCCAAGGGTGGTGCATGGTTTTCTGTCTTGCTGAGGCCCCCGATCCCTGTCGAGCAAGCGGGCTGTATTGCGATTGTGATGGCCGTCTCGCTGGCACGCGCCCTTCGAGAACGCTGGAGCGTCCCTGTAGGTGTCAAATGGCCTAACGATCTTTACGTTAGAGAGAGAAAGCTTGGGGGGATCTTGATCGAGCTGAGTAGCTCTCCGCGCAAGATCGAATGGCTCATCGCAGGCATCGGGATCAACGTCAACAACATACTGCCACAAGAGACAAGCGTTCCGGCGACGTCGCTCTCTTGCGAGCTAGGCAGAGTTATCGATCTTGAAGAATTTTTCGATGTTGCTCTCCACGCTCTCGCCCGCGATTACGAGAGATTTCTCACTGAGGGATTTGAGTTTGCCCGCGAAGAATGGTCAAGGCTTTCTGTGCTCCCCGCGCATATTATCGTAGAGTCAAGTGCAGAGAGATTCTCTGCTGACGTGCTTGGGCTCTCCCCGTTAGGTAAACTTATCGTGCGTATAGGAGAGACTGTGCGCGAACTCGCCAGTGAGGAAGTGACCCTATGCCAGCGACAGCCGTCTTAGGAGCTCAATGGGGCGACGAGGGCAAGGGCAAGATTGTGCACTTGCTCTCGCGAGATGCGGATTACTGCGTGCGTTTCAACGGGGGTACCAACGCAGGCCATCGCGTCGTCACAAGTCGCGTGCCTGTCCTTGTCGGTGCCGATCGCAACGAGATACCGGGCAAACCCCAAGAGTTTAAGTTTCATCTGATCCCCGCAGGAGCGCTGCACGAGAACTGCACAGGGGTCTTAGCCCATGGTATGGTCATCGATCCCTACGCCTTGGTGCAAGAGCTCAACGCCCTGCGCGAGCTGCGCGGTAGCGATCCTCAGATCTCTATCAGCGCTAACGCTCATATGCTCTTGCCCTATCACCCCATCATCGAGAGGCTTGAGGGCTCGCAGTCGGCTCTCGATACGACGGCCAAGGGCATCGGACCGGCTTATCGCGACAAGGCGGCGCGCATCGGGCTGAGAATGTCCGATTTGCTCTTCCCTCAGAGATTCTTCGAGAAACTCTCAGCGATCTTGGAACGCTATCACAAGATCTGGCCCGATCACCCAGAGCTGCAGCGCCTGCAAGCCTCAGAGCTCGCTCAGGAGGTGCTTAGGCTCTCCGAGAGCTTCCGGGATCGGATTGTCGACACCGTACGGCTGCTCAACGACGCTCTCGATCAAGACAAGTACGTGGTCTTTGAGGGGGCTCAAGGAGCCTTGCTCGATCTCGATCTGGGCACGTATCCGTACGTGACGTCGTCGACTGCGACGATCGGCGGGATTGGCTCGGGAGCCGGGGTGCCACCGCAGCGCATCAGTCGGGTCATTGGCGTAGCTAAAGCGTACACCACGCGCGTGGGTCATGGTCCCTTTCCCACCGAAGCTATAGATAGCAACGGAGAACGCCTGCGCGCCCAAGGCCAGGAGTTCGGCACGACTACAGGACGACCGCGCCGGTGCGGCTGGCTCGATTTAGTTGCCCTGCGCTACACCGCTATGATCAATGGCTTCACCGAGCTCATGCTCACGAAGCTCGATGTGCTGACGGGCTTCAAGGAGATCCCTATAGCGACGAGCTATCGCTATCATGGGCGTGTGCTCTATGATTTTCCTACGGTGTGCGAGATCCTGCAAGAGTGTGAGCCTGTCTATGAAAGACTGCCAGGTTGGCAGGAGCCGCTCTCGGACTGCCGGGACTTCTCTGAGCTCCCCAAGGCCGCCCAGCAATACGTTCGCGTGATCGAGGACGAACTTGGGATCCCTATCTCGATGGTCTCTGTCGGTCCCAGCGACGAGCAAAACCTCTGGCGATAGAATCTCCCTCAAGAGATCAGAGTTATTAGAGACTTGACTTTGCCCCCCCCTCTCACTATAATGGTAGGCCCATTGCTAAGGCTGAGCTTGACATGAGTGGTCAAGAGATGGTCTTCATCTTGATGCTTGTTGGGGTTGTCGTCGGTGGCTGGGTCGGCTACGAGTGGATCCGGAGGAGGAAAGCTGACTAGAGTGATTAATATTCCAGGGAGCTGTTGAGGGCGTCATCATCCCCACCTCATCCCTGGAAGCGACCTGACAGGGTGTCAGGTCGGAACCCCCTTTCCCGCGGGACGGTCCCCCCCAGGCCGTCCCGTTTCTCGTACATCCCCCTCGCTTTTTTGATAATGATCAATAACAGCCATGATGATTATCATGGCTTCAGCGATACAAACCCCGTATGATAGAAGCCGAAGGCGAACGAAAGGGGGCTCTATGAGCATCGCACTTGGCCCACAGATAGAGACACTACCCGCAGTCTATCGAGAGATTCATCCCCCACTCGATCAAGGCACAGCGAGCCTTGAAGCCGACCGATGCCTGGAATGCGGCGGGCCTTATGCACCCGCCCCCTGCATGAACGCATGCCCGGCTCGAGTTCCCGTGCCCCAGTTTATTAAGGCGATCCGCGAGGGACGCCCAGAGGAAGCGGCTCGGCTTATCTTCGAAGCAAATATCTTAGGAGGCAGCTGCGCTCGCGTCTGCCCCGTTGAGGAGCTCTGCGAGGGCGCGTGCGTGCTCACGAAGGAGGGACGACGAGCCGTCTCCATCGGGCGCCTCCAGCGTTACGCGACCGACGTGGCACTCTCTCGTCGATTGAACTTCTTCGCTCGTCCGGTGTGGAAGCCCAAGAGCATCGGGGTGATCGGAGCTGGGCCAGCGGGGCTCGCCTGTGCCGCCGAGCTCGCTAAGATGGGCTACGATGTGGTGATCTACGAGAGCCGCAAAGAGCCTGGAGGCTTGATCACCTCTGCAATTGCTCCCTACAAACAGCTGAGGGACCCCTTGCCTGCCGAAGTCGCCATGATCGAGCGCTTGGGTGTCAAGCTCCACTACGGCGTCACCGTGGGCAAGGATATCTCTCTTGAGGAGCTAGAGCAACGCCATCATGCGATCTTCCTTGGGGTGGGCCTGGGAGCCGATATCAAGGCACGCATCCCTGGGGAGGATCTTCCTGGGGTGTGGGAGTCGCTCAAGTTCATCGAGGAGCTCAAGAATGGACGCCTCCCTAAGATCGGCCCAACGGTGGCAATCATCGGGGGTGGTAACACGGCTATCGACGTAGCTCGCGAAGCCGTGCGCCTGGGCGCGACCAACGTGATGGTCCTCTACCGGCGCACCGAGAATCAGATGCCGGCATTCAAGCACGAGGTGAAAGCTGCCCGCAAGGAAGGGGTGCACTTCTATTTCTTGACGGCCCCTGTGCGCTTCCTAGGCGACGGGAAAGTCCGCCAGATTGAATGCATCCATATGAGGCTTGGGGCTCCCGACAGATCGGGCCGCCCTGCTCCTGAGCCCGTCCCCGGAACGGAATTCACTCTCGACGTCGATACCGTCATCAAAGCAATCGGACAGGAGAGGCGCCTCGAGCTCTTCCAAGCGTTGGGGATAGAGACCGAGGGCGGCTTAGTAAAGGTAAACGAGTTCTTCCAGACCAGCCGAGAGAAGTTCTTCGCCGGTGGCGACTGCGTCAACGGCGGGGGAACGGTCGTCGAAGCGGTGCGACACGGCAAGCTTGCCGCTCAGGGGATCGCCAAGTTTCTCGCAACGCAGGGGTGAAGGACCGATGATCGAGATCCGCTGGCACGGGCGCGGCGGTCAAGGCGCCAAGACGGTCTCACAGCTCTTAGCCGGGGCAGCGCTTCGTAGCGGACGCTATGCCCAGGCCTTCCCCGAATACGGCCCGGAGCGCAGCGGAGCCCCCGTGAAAGCGTTCAACCGCCTCGACACTAAAGAGATTCGATTGCACTGCAGCATCTACGAACCCGATATTGTCGTGGTGCTCGACCCAACGCTCTTGCATGCCAAGGAGGCTCGGGTGACGGAGGGGCTCAAGCGCCACGGAATTCTCCTAGTGAACACTGGGCAAACGCCTGAAGAGATCCGAGCATTGACGGGATTTTCGGGAAGGATCATCACCCTAGATGCCGAGGCCCTGGCGCGCTCCGTAGGCACTCGCTTCTCCAATGTCGTGATGCTAGGGGCTCTGGCGCGATTGCTCGGGGATATAGCTTTAGAAGACTTGGAGTCAGAATTTGCGAAGCTCTTTGGCGAGAAGGCGCTGGCGATCAATGTCGCGGCGCTGCGCGCTGGCTTCTCTGCGATGACGGAGAGGTTGGGTCAAAAGCCCTTGGAGGCGATATCATGAAGCGCTATCAAGAATTGCCTATTGGCGGGGTCATCCCTGGAGGAGCCACGCCCCATCTCGTCCAGACTGGGGGATGGCGCTCCGGCAAGAGACCAGACTTCAACGAGAAGCTCTGCATCAATTGTCTGCTTTGCTGGGTCCACTGTCCCGAAGCAACGATCATGGTGGAAGGCGCCCAGATGCGCGGGATCAGCTACGATCATTGCAAGGGGTGCGGGATCTGCTCGCAATCGTGTCCCACAGGGGCAATTGTGATGGTCGAGGAGACCAAAGACGAGCCCGTCCCATCCCACGCGAAAGCGGGTGAGGAAGTATGCGTGTAGCGACGGCGCCGGCAGAACTGCTCTTGCTGACAGGAGCCGAAGCAGCAGCGCACGCGATGCGCCAGCTCAATCCCGACGTGGTACCCGTCTACCCCATCACGCCTCAGACCCCCATCATTGAGACGTTTGCCCAGTTCGTCGCTGATGGCTTATGCGACGCAGAGATTGTTAACGTAGAGAGCGAGCATAGCGCTCTCAGCGCTGCGGTTGGAGCTTCGTGTGCGGGGGCTCGCGTCATAACCGCAACCAGCGCACAGGGCTTAGCGTTAATGTTGGAGATCGTCTACATCGCTGCGTCAATGCGCTGCCCTATTGTAATCGCTGTGGGCAGTCGGGCACTCTCTGGGCCCATCAATATTCACTGCGATCACTCGGATAGTATGATGGCGCGCGACACCGGCTGCGTCCAGCTCTTTGCGGAAAACGCTCAGGAAGCCTACGATCTTATGATCATGGCGCAGCGCCTCGCTGAAGATAGAAGGGTCTTGGTGCCCGTCATGGTGATGCAAGATGGGTTCACGATCACGCATTCTGCGGAGCCCGTCGCGCTCCTCCCCGATGCCATCGTCAAGGAATTCGTGGGCGAGTATGAGCCGCTCTACTCGCTCCTTGATACGGATCATCCCACGACTCAAGGGCCGTTTGCCCTCCCCGATTATTACTTTGAGCTGAAGCGCCAACAAGTCGACGCTCTGGAGGCAGCGCGGACCGTCTGGCTTGAGATCCAGAGAAGATTTGCAGAGATCTCAGGACGTCGTTATGAAGGGTTCTTCGAAGAGTATAAACTGAGCGACGCCGAGTATGTGCTGGTGCTGTTAAGTTCGACGGCAGGGACAGCCAAAGTCGTCATAGATCGATTGCGGCGCCGGGGGATCAAGGTAGGGTTGATCAAGCCTTGGGTCTTCCGGCCCTTCCCCGCGCGCGAGCTCGCGCGGGCGCTCGCGGACAGGCGTGCCGTGGCCATCTTGGACCGCGCCATCTCCTTAGGCAGCTGGGGACCGCTCTACTTGGAGATCTCCGCTGCCGTGGGGCGGTATCTCCAGAAGAGACCCGTGCTGTATAACTATATCTATGGGCTAGGGGGACGCGATACCCCTCCCGAGCTGTTAGCCTCCGTCGTCACAGATATGTGTAACGAAGCCGACCCAACGGTGCTACGGTACCTGGGTCTACGGGAGTGATCGGCCATGCCCAACACCAAAGAGCTGGCTCGCGTCGAAGAGGCCCATAAGCGCTTCACCGGAGCCCATGCGCTCTGCGCCGGCTGTGGTACCCCTATCTGCGTGCGCACGATCCTCAACGCTATCAAAGAGCCTGTCGTCGTCATCAATGCCACAGGATGCCTCGAAGTCGCGACGACGCGCTATCCCACGACGGCGTGGAACGTCCCGTGGATTCACGTAGCGTTCGAGAACGCTGCGGCGGTCGCCAGTGGCGTAGAGACGGCTTATAGAGTCCTGCGACGCCGGGGCAAGATCTCAAAAGAAATTCGATTTGTTGCGTTTGCCGGCGACGGCGGCACCTACGATATCGGGCTGCAAGCGCTCTCTGGAGCTCTGGAGCGCGGGCATCGTTTCATCTACGTCTGCTACGACAACGAAGCTTATATGAACACGGGGAATCAGCGCTCCGGAGCGACGCCATTTGCGGCGCAGACGACGACGGCCCCCACCGGCACGCGAAGCTTCGGTAAGGCGCAACGCCGTAAGGATCTCACCGAGATCGTTGCCGCACACCATATTCCCTATGTTGCTCAGGCGTCCATCAGCGATTGGTACGATCTCGCGGCCAAGGCGCGTAAAGCCGCCTCGGTTGATGGTCCGGCCTTCCTCAACGTGCTCTCATCGTGCCCACGGGGATGGGGACATCCTTCAGATCAGAGCGTCAAGATCGCTCGACTTGCCGTCGAGACGTGCTATTGGCCGCTCTTTGAGATCATCGAAGGGCGATGGTATCTCAACTATGTCCCGGAAGAGAAACTCCCCGTCATCGAATGGCTGCGCCCACAGAAGCGCTTCGCGCATCTGTTTGAGCCAGCCAACCAAGAGCTCTTAAGCGAGATCCAACGCCAAGTCGATGAAGATTGGGAGAGATTGCTTCGCAGGTGCGAACGCCATGAAACGCTATGAGCAGAACGGCTTCTTCTTAGCGATCGAGCCGCGACGCTGCAAAGGGTGTGGGATCTGCGTACAGAGCTGCCCCATGAAAGTCTTAATCTTGAACGACTACGGCAAGGTCGAAGTCAAGGAGATCGCACGGTGTGTCTTCTGTGGCCTCTGCGAGCAGCGGTGTCCTGACTTCGCGATCTCTGTGCACAAGAACTTGGTCTTGCGCTCATCGATGGTGGTATGAGAGAGCCAGAGCTTGTCCAAGGGAATGAAGCCTGTGCCCGCGGGGCGATCTACGCGGGGTGTCGGTTCTTTGCGGGGTATCCTATCACGCCCAGCAGCGAGATCATGGAATATCTTGCGCGGGAGATGCCGAGGGTGGGCGGCATCTGCCTTCAGATGGAAGACGAGATCGCGTCGATCTCCGCGGTGATCGGAGCTTCATGGGGTGGCGTCAAGGCGATGACTGCTACCAGCGGGCCGGGGTTCTCGCTTATGCAGGAATCCATCGGATACGCCGCGATCACCGAGACGCCATGCGTCATCGTCGATGCTCAGCGCTGGAGCCCAAGCACCGGCCAACCCACGAAGGCTGCCCAAGGCGATGTGATGCAAGCGCGCTGGGGAACCCATGGCGATCATCCCGTGATCGTCTTGACGGCTTCGTGGGTGCGCGAGGTCTTCGAGATGACCGTGCACGCGTTCAATCTCTCGGAGAGATATCGTGTGCCAGTCATCTTGCTCTTAGACGAGGTGTTAGCGCACTTGCGGGAGAACGTGATCTTGCCTGAACCTGGGGAGCTCGAAGTCGTCTCGCGGCAGCGTCCAGAACGAGTAGATGGCTTCAAGCCCTTTGCTACGGAGATGATGCTGAATTTTGGAGAGGGGGGTCATCTCATGGTCACGGGGATGGCCCACGATGAGTGGGGCTTCCCCACCCAGGGCCAGAAAGCTGCAGAACAGCTCAAACGTATCGTTTCCAAGATCGAGAGCCGGGCCGAAGAGCTGGCGCGCTATCGCGCGCACCTTCTGGACGATGCCGAGGCCGTCATAATCAGCTACGGGATTACAAGTCGAGCCGTCGAAGCCGCGGTCGAACTCATGCGCGCTCAAGGGATAGCCGTGGGGTTTCTCGACCTCAAGACCCTATGGCCTTTCCCAGATAAGCTCGTTCGCTCCTGCACCGAGCACGCGCAGTACGTGCTCGTGCCGGAGCTCAACTTAGGACAATTAGTGCGTGAAGTCGAGCGCGTAGTTCGAGGGCGTGCCCTGGTGGAGCACCTAGGCCGAGTCGATGGCTATCTCATCACCCCTCAGGAGATCTGTCAGCGCGTGTATGAGCGATTAGGAGTGAGCCATGGCGTACGATCGGCTTGAGGAGTACTTGCGCGTCGAGAGGCTCCCCCATGTGTGGTGTCCGGGCTGCGGGCATGGCATGATCACCCATGCCTTGGCGTGTGCGATGGCCGAGCTGAACCTCGATCCCAATCAAACGGCTGTGCTGGGGGGGATTGGCTGTTCCGGACGCGCCGCGTTCTTATTCAATATGGATTCGATGCACACGACCCACGGGCGCGCCCTCGTCTTTGCCACGGGGCTAAAGCTCGCGCGCCCCAATCTCACTATCGTGCTTACACTGGGCGACGGCGACGCCGTCGGGATCGGAGGAAATCACTTTATCCACGCGTGCCGCCGCAACTTAGATCTCACGGCGATCATCTATAATAACTCGATCTATGGGCAGACAGGCGGCCAAGTCGCGCCGACGACCCCCCTCCATAAGAAGAGCATGACTAGCCCCTATGGCAACCTCGAGCCTCCTTTCGATATCGCTCGTTTAGCTATTGCTGCCGGGGCGACTTATGTCGCTCGCACGACTAGCTTCGATTTCCGCGATATGGTGCGCTTCATCAAGCGCGGGATCCTCCACAAAGGCTTTGCTGTGATCGAAGTCCTCACACACTGTCCCACATACTATGGGCGCTTAAACGAGATGCGCGATCCCTACGAGATGCTCCACAAACTGAAGGAGAATACAGTTCCTATCGAAGAATGGGAGCAGCTGACTGAAGAGGAGCGTTATGGTAAAATAGTGATTGGGGAATTGCATCGCCAAGAGCGCCCAGAGTTTGTGGAGAGCTACTATGGCCTGATAGCACAGCTCCAAGCCCAACAGGTGAAGCCAGATGGGACTCAGGCAAGTGCAGCTTAGCGGGGCAGGGGGGCAGGGACTTGTTCTTGCAGGGGTTATCTTAGCTGAAGCAGCGATGCGAGACGGCAAGAACGTCGCAGTCGCGCAGAGCTACGGCCCCGAAGCGCGCCTGGGCGCCAGCAAGGCCGAAGTCATTATCTCCACAGAGAAGATCGCCTATCCCCAAGTCACTCGACCTGATATCTTGCTATGCCTTTCGCAAGAGGCTTTTGATAAGTACTTTCCCTGGGTGGACAAGCACGCCATCGTCCTGGTAGACTCTACTCAGGTGCACCTACAGTCCTCTGAGCGTGATAATCTGTGGAGTCTGCCGTTGCAACGTGCCGCTATGGAGCAAGTGGGTACCAAGCTGGTCACCAATATTGTCGCCCTAGGAGCTCTCAATGCCCTTACGGGCATAGTATCGTGGGAGAATTTGAAGAGGGCGGTAGCGCAGCGCACGCCTGCCAAGTACCGGGAGCAGAACCTGCGTGCTTTAGAAGTTGGTCGTCAATTAGCCCAGAACACTATCATTAGCCAGACAAAGGAGGTCTGATCTATGGCAGCAACTACAGAGGCCAAACGCAAAGGCGAGCTCAAGATGCTCGAGACCGCGCGGTACTTCTTCGACGAGGCCGCCAAGAAGCTCAAGCTGGAGGACAGCTTGATAGAGCTCTTGCGGTATCCCAAGCGTCGACTCATCGTCAACTTCCCAGTGCGCATGGACAACGGCAAGGTCATGAACTTCGAGGGCTACCGCGTACAGTGTCACCCGGTGCTTGGGCCGGGTAAGGGTGGGATTCGCTATCATCCAGATACGACCCTCGATGAGGTCGAGGCTCTTGCCGTCCTCATGAACTGGAAGTGCGCGGTGGCAGGGCTGCCCTTCAGCGGCGCCAAGGGTGGGGTACGCTGCAACCCCAAGGAGATGTCTGTCGGAGAGCTAGAGCGGCTCACACGGCGTTATGCCGCGGAGATAGCGCCGATCATCGGCCCCGATGTCGATATTCCTGCGCCTGATGTCTACACGAGCTCTCGCGAGATGGCCTGGATCGTCGACACGATCAGCATGCACCATAACGGGGAGTTCATGCCGGGGTTAGTGACAGGCAAGCCCATCTTACTAGGAGGCTCTCTAGGGCGTGAGACCGCTACGGCCCGTGGGGGCTTCTTCTGCACCCTTGAAGCACTCAAGCACTTGAACATGAAGCTCGAGGGCGCCACAGTCGCTATCCAAGGCTTCGGCAACGCCGGTTCGTACTACGCCCAGTTTGTTCAAGAAGCCGGCGCGAAGATCATCGCGATCAGTGACTCTAAGGGCGGCATCTACAACAGCAAGGGTTTAGACTACAAGGCCGTGCTTGCGTTCAAGAAAGAAACGGGCACAGTCGTGGGCTTCAAGGGCGCAGACAAGATCACCAATGAAGAGCTCCTAGAACTCCAGTGCGACATCTTAGCGCCGTCGGCCCTAGAGGATCAGCTCCATGAGCGCAACGCGCCGAAGGTTAAGGCCAAGGTGATCTGCGAGTTGGCCAACGGCCCCACGACCAAAGAAGCTGATGCGATTTTGCACGAGCGCAACATCTTCGTCATCCCTGACATCTTGGCTAATGCTGGCGGTGTGACGGTCAGCTACTTTGAGTGGGTGCAAGACCGCTATCGCTACTTCTGGGATGCCGAGCGCGTCGATGAACGGCTCAAGATATTTATGACCGAGGCGTTCAAGCGCGTCCTCGACATGCATCTCAAGCACAAGGTCGATATGCGTACCGCGGCATTCATGACGGCTGTGTCGCGGGTTGCGGAAGCAGCGCGAGCGCGCGGGATGTATCCGTAAGCTAGAGCCAAGGGGCCAGCGCTTCTAGCGAGCGTTGGCCCCTTTTTCTCTAATCGTCTGCCATACACCTGCCAGAACCACTGCCCCACCCAACAGTTGGAGCCCTGTGATCGGCTCACCGAGCACAAGAAACGCCAAGATAAACGTGATCACAGGGACGATATTGTTAAACACTGCGGTGCGCGCCGCCCCAAGCTGTTGCACGCTGTACGACCAAATCAGATACGCTACAGCTATAGAGAGACAGCTCGTGTAGAGGAGACTCACAAATACAGAGAGCGGGAGAGCGCGCCAGTCTAATGAGATCAGATAAGGCATGGCAAAAGGCCACAACCCCGGGACCCCCACTAGCAGCCCCACAGCAGAGACACGCAATGCTGAGTATCGTTCTAATAATCTCTTGGAGAGCACGGTATATCCCGCCCAGCAGATCGCTGCGCCCAAAGTAAGTAAGTTGCCCATGAGGGGGTCCTTAGCTAGCGGGTTCCCCTGGACTGAGGGGCTGCCTAGTGTGACTAATATTACACCCGTAAAAGCGATAAAGATCCCTAACCAAGCCTTTTGGGAGATCTTCTCCCAGCCGAGGACCATAGCTAAGAGAGCTGCCCAGATAGGGATCGTCCCGATCAGCAGCGACGAGATAGCTGACGTCGTCAGGTCTAAGCCGATAGCAAAGAGAATCTGATAGAGTGTGTTCCCTAGCAACCCCACGCCCCCAAATTGTAGCCAATCGCGCATAGGCATCTTTTTCGACCTCTCGCGAGCTAGCCAGATCGCTCCGAGGACCAGGGCCGCCAAGGTCATGCGCACCGCGTTAAACGCTAGAGGAGGGAACTCGCGGAAGACAGCCTTCATCACGATGAAATTGGCCCCCCATATGAAGATGACAAACCCTAAGAGCAGCTCGGCAAGGCGTTCCGGGTTTATGCGCACAGGGGAGATTATAACGCAAAAGGGCTTCGGCACTCCAGACAGGGTCCAGATGCTGAAAAAACGTGACGGAGTTGCTAAAAAAGAGTCGAGGGGAGCTAGAGGGCGCCCCCGCTCGACCCCGGCCTTGCTAAGATCCCCCGAGAGCTTCAGGCTCTCGCTTGCCGCCAAAGGGGTGATCCCAGCGACAGTCTTAGAACAAGAACCCGATCAAAACGCCCGCTAGGCCCGCGACCAGGGCGATGAGCGCTAAGCTGTTTGCGCCCTCAACCGCAGCCTTGGCCTCTTGAGCCTCCTTCTTGGCCTGCGCCACCTGCGCCTGCAGCTCCTTCGTCTTCTCCGCTACCGCTTGCTGCACTAGCGCCTTCACATCTGGGATCTCGACTGGAGGAGACGGCTGCAGAGCCCCAAGCCGCGCGATACGGTCTTGTAGCTCGTTGATCTTGAGCTTCAACGACTCGATATCGATCAGGATCTTGCTGAACCCGTCTGTGAGCTGACCGAGTTTCTTAGCGGTCTCTTCATCCCGCGCTTCCGCAGCATCGAGCCGCCCCGAGAGCTTGCTCACCATCTCCTGGAGCCTGGTCACGATGTCCTGTAAGCGCGCGAAGTTCCCTTCCAAGCTGCTAATGCGACTGGCTAGCTCACCTACCGAGCTTTGAATCGTCACCACCACGCCAGGAACGCTCGACAACTGCTCTAACTGCTGGCTATGCTTTACGAGCGTCTCTTCGATGCGGCCAACCCGCACGCTTAAGTTCGCCGTTGTGTCCTGCAGCCCATTGACCAAGGGGACGAGCGCCTGGAGCTTTCCCACCTGATCGGTTAGAGCTGCTAACCCTTTCTCTATGGTCTCGACACGGTTACTCAGCGCCCCCACTGTCCCTTGTAAGTTGATCACGAGCGCCTGCATGCCTGCAAGCTTCTCCAGCTGATCGCGCAGCTGGCTAATAGCCAACTCGTTGGCCTTCGTGCGGCTGGCGATCTCCCCAACGCTGTACCTAAGATCAGCTACTTGTTGGGGCAGCTCTGCTAGCTTCTCCACCATTCCTTCCACGGTGCTGATACGCCCACTCAGCTTCTTGAGATCGAACGAGAGGTCCTTAGCCAGCTGCTCTACAGCAAAGAGACGCGGCCGGATGTTTTCGATCTCGCCGGTGCCGGCTTGGGTGAGCTTTTGCAGCTCGATGGAGAGCGACTTGACCACGGCTTCCAGCTCTTTGAGCTGCTTCTCGAGCTGGGCCACCTTATCCTTGACGCTCTTGTCGTCTTGGGCTGATCCGGTCGCCCCCACGGCCAAGAGCATCGCTACGAGCAGGAATGTCACAATCCTGCCGAACCACGTGCGATTCCGCATGTGTCTATCCCCCCTTTAGCGTTGGTTTGATTGTACGCCCCAGACCTAGCTAAGACAGTGACACCTATTACACGACGTATAGACATCTATTCCCAGCAAGGGTGAACTAGGAGCGTAGTGCCGATCACAGCCTAAAGACGATTTTCGTTACTAGAAGAGATTTTTCGACAAAAACCCAATAAAACGACTTCTTTTGGCTCAGCACATAAAGAACCTATCTTTCCCCCCTCGCCCTACTAGGCCCTCGGCTCAAAGAACAAGCGTTTTAGAGTCCAGGTCTACTAGGACTATAATGTCTGTTAAGAAAACTTAACAGACTTGACAAGGAACGCTCTTGTGATATAATTGTACTGACTAGTCAGTATAAAAAGTGAGGTGCTTCTTCGTATGGCAGCGATAGAGAGACAAGCATGGCCTGTATGGGTGAACGTTGTCGTCGGCGCGTGGCTTGTCATCTCTGGTGGATTGTTGCGGTTTGAAACGGCGGCGTTATGGAACTCAATTATTGTCGGGGTCATAGTGGTAGCCCTGGCGCTATGGGCGTACTTTGGTAAACAGAAGTGGGCTTTCTGGGCGAACGTTGTAGCGGGAGTATGGCTCTTCTTCTCCCCATGGATTTTAGGCTTCGCTCATGATCCCAAAGTGCTTTGGAACAGTGTGATCTTCGGAGCGATCGCGGCGGCGGACGGGTTGTGGGGCGCCCTGGCTCGAGAGTAATATATAAGATGTGAGCAGAAAGAGAAGGACTTCAGCCAGGGAGCGCCTGCTTAAGGCAGCTCTTACGCTCTTTGCGGAGCGTGGCCAGCGAGCCTCGGTAGAGGAGATCGCACGCCAGGCTCAGGTTGCCAAAGGGACCATCTACTATCACTTTGGAAGCAAACGCCGACTCCTTCAGCAAGCGCTGGAAGCAGAGTTGGAGAGACTAGCCCCCTCCTCCTCTGGGGCCAGCGCAGATCCTCTTGAAGAACTACGCGCTGTTATAGAAGGGCTGATCCAGTGGGCAATAAACCGACCCGAACGGCTCCGTGCCTTGCTATTGGCGGGACAGCCTGGCTCAGGCTTGACAGCAGAAACCGGGTATCAATTGCGAGATCGGGTGCTCCGATTGTTCCAGCGAGCCCTCGCGCTCGCTCAGGCAGCTAAGCTCATCACCCATCCCGCGCCCTCGGAGTTGATCGCCGTTGCGCTCTTTGGTGCGCTCGTCCATACTCTAGAGTATTGGCAACGTCAGGGGCGCCCCATCAACCCTTATCAGCTCAGCACGGCGTTCTTGAACTTCATCCTGCGACGCTAGATTTGAATTTTATCTTCTGTGGGTGATTCGAGCCTGTCGTGTTCGTGGAAGTAGACGCGCGTCGTCTCGATAGATTTATGACGCGCAGCGATCTGCGCCTCAATAATAGAAGCACCGCTCTGGATGGCTAACGTCACGAAGCTGTGCCGTAAGCTATGGGGCGAGATCTTCTCTGTCTTCAACCCGGCTTTTATCAGATATCTATTGATAATACGGTTGACTTGTCTGGTGGTGAGGCGCCCACCCTTGTTGCGCGCCCGCACCCCGATAAATAACGGATCCGAGGGCTGAGCTGGGCCACGGGCTGCCAGCCACTCCTCAAGGGCTTGCACCGTTGGCTCAGCGAGAACGACAAATTCATCGCGCTCGTCGCGCCCCTTCCCCCAGATTCTCAGAATCTGGCGCCCGCGACGATGCTCAATATCTCCGACGTTAGCACGCACGATCTCAATCACTCTTAAGCCGTTGCGGGCCATTAAGTTCATGATGGCAAAATCGCGCTTGCCCATCAGGGTTGAGCGATCGACAGAGTTAAAGAGCGCGCGCAAGCCCTCACGGGAGATGTCCTGACGCAGATGCCCTCGCGGACGTCGGACACCCTTTACGTTCTCCACAGGATTTTCAGGATAGAGCCCCTCCGCAACACAATAGTGAAAGAATCGCCGCAGCGCGACCAGATACGTAGCAACGGTGTTAGCCGCGCGATTCTGGCGTAACCATTCCTTATAGAGCTTGATCTCGGTCTGGGTGACAAGGGCATCAGGCGGTCTGCCGTTGCGCCAATTGAGGAAATTTTTCAACCCCTCGCGGTAGGTGCGTATAGAGGAGGGATTGACGTCGAGGGAATTGATAAAATCCTCGATGAGATCGGATAAATCTCTCTTCTGCCTCACCCTGGTCATGGCTACCCCCTCTGGCGCCGTATTATACCAGAGGGAGGGGAGGCATGCGCAAGTTGCCCCCTCGGTCGGTGCTCAACGTCCATACTCCCGTTGACACTGCTCCTTGGGCGTGATTGGGACTACTATTAGACTAGTGCACACAAGTATTATTGATGAAGGAGGACGACCCGACGATGAAGCGTCTTGGTATCGTGCTGCTGGTCGTGATGGTCGCGTTAGCCCTGCCCGTGTGGGCACAGTCTGACAAAGACGAGCTAGCCGAGAAAGTCTTCAAGCTCGAGCAAGGTTTCAAGCGCCTCGAGCAGATGCTCAAGGATCTCTCGTTCCAGGTGCAGCAAGCCGGAGGACTAGCAGAGATCGTCAAGGAGATCTCGTTTGAACTCAAGCAAGCCGAGAGCATGCTCCGCGAGCTTCAAGGCTTAGAGAAAAAGCTCTCAGGAGAGATCCAGCCTAAGATCGCCAATCTGGAGACGAGCATTGCGGGCTTAGCTCAAGGAACGAAAGAGAAGTTCGATCTGCTCTCATCGCGAATCTTCCAGAGCGAGGGCATGATTGACCAACTGAACATTCGCCTCAAGGGCATGGAGGATCGTGTCCGTCAGGTGCTCAATCTTTCTGAGCAAATCATGGCGTTGCAGGAGCGCGTGAGCGCGCTGGAAAAGCAGATCAAGTTGCCCGTTGACCCTCAGAAAGCTGACGAGTTGATGGCGCGAATTGCGGAGCTCCGTGAACAAGTGAAGGGTTTGGGCAACGTCGTCTCGGGTTTGACTAGCAAAGTTCTCAAGACCGAAGAGGGCATCGCTGCCTTGCAGGCACGGTTCGAAGAGCAATCTGCTCAATTGCAGAAGATCCAGGAAGAGTCGGCAACTCTGAAGAAGCGCTTGGCTGCTGCTGAGAATCAACTCCAGACAAACTTGATGATCGGCGCGTTGGGTATCGCTATCGGTGCGCTCGCGGCGCTGAAGGCGTTTGGGGTCTTTTAGTCCAGCAGCGCGATCCCCTCTATCTCGATCGTGGCGTCTCTCGGCAAGCGAGAGACTTCGACAAACGATCGAGCTGGAGGGTTCTCTTTGAAATACTCAGAATAGACTTGGTTAATCGCCTGAAAATTCTGTAAATCTTTGGCAAAGACGGTCACCTTGACGAGCTTTTCCATCGAGCTGCCGGAGGCTTCTAGGATCGCTTTTAAGTTTTCTAAGCACTGGCGAGCTTGGGCTTGGATATCTCCTGAGACGATCTGTCCAGTCTTAGGGTCAAGGGGGATTTGGCCAGAGACGAAGACGAAGCCGTTAGCAACAATAGCTTGCGAGTACGGCCCGATGGCTGCTGGAGCTTTCTCGGTCTTGATGACGCGCTTGGGCATAACGTTCTCCTTTCATGGCAAGCAGACTTGCCCGTCGGGCACATCAGGGCGGTTCCAAGGATGATTGCCCGGATTGCCCATGCCTTTCTGATTGCTTGATGCGTTGTTTCTCTCGATCACAGTCTTCTCGTCAACGGTTACCGTGCCGGTGAAGGCATCTTCGCTATAGCCACACTTTTTGAGCCAAGCTGCTAGCCCCCAGTCCATGTTCTCTTGAATGACAGAGTCAGCTACAGTCAACTGAGCTCTTGACTTCACCGTTATGCCTGAGCACACGTAATTAATCTCTTGACACAATTTCCAAGCTCCATTGTTCACAACGCGAGTTCTGTGAATCCACGCTGTAGCTGAGTCTCCTAAGATAAGACCATCACCATTATTATCAGCAATAACAGAGTCTATGACATGTAACTCAGCTAAGTCTTCAACGATAAGACCCTCATTGAATTGAGAGGAAATCTTTGAGCTGTGAATCTTTACTGTCGCTATGTCCCGCATCCTGATGCCTTCCATATTGTTGGTAACAGAGGTGCTAATAATGCTGACTTGTGCTGAATCTAAGGCATAGATACCGAAACCCCCGTTACCGAAGATGCGAGACTCTAAGATCTCTAGACGAGCTGAGTCACTAAGCATAGCACCGTGAACCTTATTACTCTGAATTTGAGAGTTGATCAATTGAGCCTGTGCCATGCCCCCCACATAGAGGGCGCGTTCGTTATCGGATATGCGAACTTGGCGTAGAATAACCGACTGTCCGAACACCCACACAGCAAAGCCCCAACTTCGCGTGACACTAAGCTTGGCAAGCTCGACCCCCTTGACCTCTGCCGGAATTGATACCAGCAACCAATGCGACGCGCGGGGAGAGGTAATCTCAGTCTTCTCAACTCCTGACCCCTGCAGCGTGAGCGGCTTCCAAATAGTCACTCCTCCGTGATAGCTTCCTGGCGCGACAGTGGACTGTGCCTCCAGGAGCAAGAGCGTCAACCGCTTCTTGAATTGTCTTATAATCATCCGGGACGGAGAGCTGGAGCTTCTGGGTCTCTGGTACCAAGGGCTTTCGGATCGCTACAGGAGCATAACCGCACAAGTCAGCCCCGTTATCTCTCATTTCATTAGGAGTTCCGGAGACGCGAGCAACATGCGATAACACCCAAATCCCGCATCCAGCGTGACCGACTATACGACTGTCTCGAATATCCAAGTCAGCCATATCCGCAACATACACTCCCCATATTCCACCTCGAGAGACTAACGAGCTGATAATGCGAACAGAAGCAAAATCTGTTACGCTAATCCCACCATATATAGTGGAACCAGTGATGCTGGCCTGAGCTGAGTCCGAAGCTTGAACGCTCCCGACGACTCGTGAGTTTTTGAAGACAAGCGACGCGGAATCTTGCACATTCACAGATCCCTGATAGACCTCGACTTTTGAAATATCAGCACGACTTGAATCACGAAGAGAGAGGCGCGACAGATACGCATTGGCAACAGTTATTTGTGATGAACCTTCTGCCACAAGATCCCCGAAGCCGTTGTCAAAAATACGAACATGCGAAAACGTGGCTTTCGCTTTGCCCTGTACTCGCACACCAGCATCGAGCCGAGCCCCAGAAATGTTCAATCCTTCAATAAGCACTGATTTCTCCACACTACTCTGTATGAGTATGACTGGAGGCTGAGTGAGCTGTATGATCGGAAACGGTTTGCTCTTGATACTGGTGTACTCTTGACCAGCGCCACGCAGGGTAAGGCTCTTCCTAATAATAATATTCTCTTCCCATGCTCCCGCTGTCAGACAGATGATCGCGCCCTCTGGAGCTGCGTCAATCGCTTTCTGAATAGACTCCCCTGGCTTCACCGTCGCTGTGCAGTCCGCCTGCGCCAACCCGACTGATCCTATCTTCGATAGCACCACCGCGAGCGCAATGAAGACTGCACCCAGCCCAAGAAGCTTCACCAGACGCATACGGCTCTCTTCCTTTTATACTTTTGACGCTTCACTCCCAGTGTTATAAAATGCTCGTGTGCATAGTATAGAGCAAGGGAGGAGATTATGGCAACTCCAATCAAGACGAACCGTCTGGGATTTCTAGACCAAGAACTGAAAAGCTTGGAAGAGCAGGGCTTCGTCTGGAGACCACGCACACTGCAGAGCGAACAGCGCGCTCGCGCCGTCTTCGACGGCAAAGAAGTCGTCAATCTCTCTTCAAATAACTATCTGGGATTAACGAATCACCCGAAGATGCGCGAGGCTGCCAAAAGAGCGATAGATCAGTTCGGCGCTGGGGCAGGTGCTGTCCGGCCCATCGCTGGCACCATGACTCTACACAGAGAATTAGAAGAGAAGCTCGCACGCTTTAAGGGCGTCGAAGCGACTCTGGTCTTTCAAAGCGGGTTCGCCGCCAACCTGGGGACGATTCAAGCACTGGTCGGCCCCGGCGATGTCATCTATTCAGAAGAACTCAATCACGGCTCGATCATCGACGGATGTCGCTTGAGTAAGGCCGAGATCATCAAGTGGCCTCATCGCGACGTAGACGCGCTGAGACAGCTCTGCAAAGAGACCCGTCAAAAGTATCGCCGAGCGCTCCTAGTCACCGATGCGGTCTTTAGCATGGACGGCGACATCGCCCCATTGAGAGAGTTGGCTGACATCGCTGAAGAATTTGACTTGATTTTTATGGTGGATGACGCGCACGCGTCGGGGGTACTTGGCAGAGCTGGGCGCGGTTCCGTTGATCACTTCGGGTTGCACGGCAGAGTCGATATTCAGATGGGCACGCTCAGCAAAGCCTTAGGGGTCATGGGCGGCTACATTGCCGGCTCGAAGAAGCTTATAGAGTTCTTAATTCAAAAGGCTCGCCCATGGCTGCTTTCAACGGCGCATCCTCCAGCAGTCGTCGCCGCGGCGATTGCTGCTATAGAGATCCTAGAGAGCCCCGAAGGCGAACAGTTAGTACAGAAGCTTTGGGAGAACGCGCGATACTTCAAGAGCGAGCTGAACAGACTCGGCTTCAACACTGGGGCGAGCGAGACCCCCATCACGCCGGTGATTGTCGGTAGCAGCCATAATGCTAGACAGCTTGCGAAGCGACTCTTTGAAGAGGGGGTTTTCGCCCAAGAGATCGTCTTCCCCATGGTCGCACGCGACAAGGCCCGCGTGCGCACCATCGTGACGGCAATGCATACCAAAGAAGATTTAGACTTCGCGCTCAATGCGTTTAAGAAAGTCGGCAAAGAGATGGGCTTAATATGATCGAGCGATACTCGCTCTCGCCGATGAAGGAGCTCTGGACCGAAGAGGCCAAATATCACCGTTGGCTTCAGGTCGAGCTTGCTGTCGTCGAAGCCCAAGCTGAACTGGGCCATATTCCCAAAGAAGCCGCCCAGGCAATCACAGAGAAGGTCAGACTCAACATCGCGCGAGCGAAAGAGATCGAGTCTCAGATCGGGCACGATCTCTTAGCGTTTGTGCGCTCTCTGGAAGAGAGCATCGGCCCTGAAGGGCGCTACATTCACCGTGGCCTGACGTCGTATGACATCGAAGACACGGCCCTTGGGCTAGCGTTCAAAGAGGCTCTTCAAATTCTCATTGACGACGCGACTCAGCTTGCGGAGGTCCTCAAGCGCCGTGCGCTCGAGCACAAAAAGACTCTGATGGTCGGGCGCACCCACGGGATGCACGCCGAGCCAATTACGTTTGGGCTGAAGTTATTAATTTGGTACGACGAGATGGGGCGCAATATCCAACGCCTCAAAGATGCGCAACGGCTCATCTCAATAGGAAAAATTTCGGGTTCTGTAGGCACTTATGCACATGTAGATCCAGAAGTCGAGCGGCGCGTCTGCGCCAAGCTCGGCTTGACTCCAGCTCCGATCTCGAATCAGATCGTGCAGCGTGATCTGCACGCCCAGGTCTTAACGACACTAGCAATCTGCGCCGGCACAATAGAAAAAATCGCGACGGAGATTCGCAATCTCCATCGCACTGAGATCGCTGAAGTCCGTGAAGGGCGCCCGCACGGCTCTTCGTCGATGCCCCATAAACAAAATCCAAGCACATGCGAGACGCTCACAGGGCTGGCACGGATCGTGCGCATGAACGCCTTAGCAGCTTTAGAGAACCAAACAATCTGGCATGAGCAAGACTTAACGCGCTCGTCGGTCGAGCGCATCATCTACCCGGATAGCTTTCTGGCTCTACACTATATGCTCGTTCGAATGAGGGGCGTGATCGAGCAGCTCATCGTCAACGCCGAGCGCATGAGAGAAAATCTCGAGCTCAGTCGCGGGACAGTCTTCTCTCAAGCTTTGCTCTTGAAGCTCATAGACAAAGGCATGGCACGGGCGCGGGCGCATGAGCTGATCGGCGCACTCGCTGTGCAAGCTCTGGCTGAACAAAGAGACTTCAAATCGCTCGTCTCGGCACATCCTGAGATTCAAAAATTACTCAGCCCTAAAGAGCTCGATGAGCTGTTCGATTACCAATATCACCTAAAGCACGTCGAGACGATCTTTACGCGCTTTGCTGGCGGCTAACTTGCATCTTCTCGTTCTGCGAGAGATAATAACAACGCTCTTCTAAGACTCGTAATCCAGAGGTGATCCGCCTATGGCTTACGTTTCGAAGAAGGATCTCATCGATAAGCTCAACCCTTTACTCGATGATCTTGTAGAGCAACGCAACGACTTGGAGACCGCTTGGGATGAGATGGACCGTGATACTATCGAAGACCTTCTCGACCGCATGGAGCGTACTATTCAGCAGATGCGCACCGCTATCGACGAAGCGAAGGATTAATTTGCGCAAAAGCTTGCGGGGCAAGGGTCTCCCTTGCCCCTTATTACTTGAGATATAAGGAAGCTTCTCATAAGATAATACGTGGTATATATTCTGGAGCGAACAAAGGGGGAAAGTACATGTCTAACTCATTTCGCATCGAGTCATTGCTTTCAGCGCGGCTTTTTATGAGCCCGCAGATCGTCGGGGATCGCGTCTACTTCATTAGCGATCTTTCGGGACGACTCAGTCTTTACGCGATGAATAAAGGTGGGAGCGTCCCAGAACCTCTCTTGCCTCCAGATATCGCACTGCAGAATCCCACGCTCATGGGCGGCGTGCCGTTCTACGTCTTCCCCAAACTTAAGAAAATATTGGTGATGATTGATCGCGATGGCGACGAGAATTATCAGCCGTGCTTCATCCCCCTAGACGGCGGCATCCCTGAGCCCGTCTTCGGCGATCAGTTTAAGGGCCAGCAAGTCCACGCCCATCACTGCGACCATGAGAAAAACATCGCGTTCTTCCAAGTCGACCCGCGCACCAGTCCGGTCCATCAGACATATCGAGTCGATCTGCAAAAACGCAAGCTCGAAGATTTGGGAACAAGTCTCTACGGCAACTGGGTCGCCGGGGTCAACAGGGAGCACACAAAGTTTATTCTCATTGATGGCTACACTGCCGGAGATCATGTCGTCTACATTCGTGAACGCGGCGATAAAGAGCGCACTCTGCTCTACGGCAAGCCCATCGAGGCCCGCGAAGAGGGCGAGGAAGTCCCGTTAAATTCTATTAGCTCGTGCCACTTCACTCCTAGAGACAAGGGCTTGCTCTTCGTCACCTCGCTCTTCGAGGACACCTATGGGCTGGGCTATTTGAAACTGAATAAGCCCGAGGACGTCCAGCCCGTCACGATCAAGGGCATTATGCACAAGGGCATAGGCGAATTAGAATATCTTGAGCATCTCGAAGGGAATCGCTATCTTTTGAGTTATAACATTGACGGCTGCTCATGGGTCTACGAGGGAGTCTTTGACGAGAAGAAGCTCGTCTTCAAGATCACCAAGAATATCATCGGGAAGGGGACGCTGAAGGACGGCGTCGTGCAATCGCTATATTACGATAAGAAGCGCCATCGCTACATCGCGTCGTTCTCGACGGCAAACTCGCCGACGCAGCTCTATCTTCTGGAGGGCAAGAGCGTCAAGCCCCAGACGAACGAGCGCATCTTGGGAATCCCCAAAGAATTGCTCTCCGCCGGCGAAGACGCTTCGTATATCAGTCACGATGGGCTGAGAATTTCAGCACGGCTCTATCTGCCCTCTAAGAAGCTCGGCTATGCTGCTCCGTACCCTGTGATCTTCTATGTGCATGGCGGGCCACAGAGTCAAGAGCGCCCCAACTTCGCGTGGTTCTCCATGCCGCTCATTCAGTACTTTACGCTCAACGGCTTCGCTGTGTTTGTGCCTAACGTACGCGGCAGCTCGGGCTACGGCCTCAAATATATGAAGCAGGTCGACCGCGACTGGGGTGGCAAGGATAGACTCGATCATGTCGCAGCCTTTGAATTTTTGAAGAAAGACAAGCGACTCGATATGAGCCGCGTCGGCGTGATGGGCCGCTCCTACGGTGGCTATATGACATTGATGCTTGTAGGACGCCACCCGGAGCTGTGGAAAGCCGCCTGCGACATGTTCGGCCCGTACAATCTCTTCACGTTCATCGAGCGCATTCCTGAGACGTGGAAGACGTACTTCTATCTCGCTGTGGGGCACCCCGAGAAGGATCGAGAATTTTTCGTCGAGCGCTCGCCCAAGACGTATCTCCATCGGCTTGCGTGCCCGCTCCTGGTGATCCAGGGGCGGAACGACCCGCGCGTGCGCGAGGCCGAATCGACAGATTTGGTCAACGAGTTACGCGCCCAGGGCAAACAGATAGAGTATATAGTCTTTGAAAACGAGGGCCACGATGTCCTCAAGTACGAGAACAAAGTCAAATGCTACACCGAGATCGTGAACTTTTTCAAGAAGCACTTGATGTGATGCGATGACGCCCTCCCCAGTTGTCGGGGTGCTGCTTCTGGTCTTTGTGACGCTGATCTGGGGTAGCACCTTCGCTATTATCAAAGAGACCATCCAGACTGTGCCGGTGCCTGTACTGTTAGCAATACGCTTCAGCTTCGCGGCGTTAGCGTTGCTCTGGGTGAAACCAGAGCGCAAGACGCTCCTGCCAGGGCTGATCTTGGGGCTGCTCAGCTTTGCTGGCTACGCTACCCAAAGTATAGGGATGCTGACGACGACAGCCTCAAAAGCCGCGTTCATCACGGGGTTGAGCGTGATCTTGACCCCAATTGTTGGGGCGATTTGGCTGCGCCAGCGAGTCCCCTTACGAGCATGGTTCGCCGCCATCTTGGCTCTCTTTGGGCTGGGGCTGATGACACTTAATCCCAATGAAGGGCTCGTCGTAGGAGATTTCTGGGTCTTGGGGACAGCGCTCGCGTATGCTCTGTATATTGTCTATCTTGGCGAGATCGCGGTGCACCATCGGCCCCTCGTACTCGCGTCGCTCCAGATTGTTGTCGTCGCTGTGCTTAGTTGGGGCTGGGCAGTACCTGAGCTACACGTGCTTAAGAATCTGAGTGCTTCGGCGATTGTTGCGCTGCTCTATCTTGCGATCTTTGCGACAGCGCTCGTCTTATGGTTACAAGCATTGGCGCAGCGCGTCGTGCCCGCGTATGCTGCTGCGTTGATCTTCGCGCTCGAGCCCGTCTTTGCTGCTATCTTCGCGTACTTTTTGTTGGGCGAGGTGCTTAGCCTTCAGGGATGGCTTGGTGGGGCGCTCGTCGTGCTCGCGATGATCATAGGGGAGCTAGGGCCTCCACAGAGAGACTCACGCTAAAATTTGGCATTGTGGGCGCACATTCGCTACAATAATATCTGCGATGACACCCAGGAGACTAGTAGCGTTTGTAGCAGCGCTAAGTTTGGCCATCGGTTTTGTGTCATGTACGCGCGAGGCAACGCCTCCCAAGAACAAGCCTCCCATCGCCTCGATGGAGTTCACCCCGACGGTCGGCGAAGCTCCACTAACCGTGCGCTTCAGCGCTGAGAACTCGACAGACCCCGATGGCCAAATTGTCAGTTATGTCTGGGATTTTGGCGACGGCGCCCGGGGCACCGGGATGATCACTGAGCACGAGTATACGAGAGCGGGATCGTTTGTCGTGACGCTGACAGTCACCGACGACAAGGGCGCAAAGAGTTCTACTAACGGGACGATTCTCGTGCTCGAACCGTCGACACCGCCCCCACCGTCAGGACGCACTGACAAGATCGAGAACGATCTAATCATCTACACGCGCACTGTGCCCGATACGCTCAGCCCTAATCAGACGTTCACGATCACTGTTGTCGTGACGGCGAAGACGGCTCTCCGCGCACTCGTCGTGAGTGAGACGCTTCCAGAAGGGGTGCAGCTTGTATCTGGGAACTTGCGCGCAGCGCAGCTGGGGATGAGTGCAAATCAGAAACTAGAGTTTCGCTACGAGATCAAAGTTGGTTCAGCCACTGGAACGTTTACGATCTCTGGTCGGGCGACCCCAGCAACAGAAGAAGGTGCTCAGCCAGCTCTGGAGCTGAAATCATCTATCAAGGTGCAGTAAGCGAGCTAGACTCACACGGCGCTTGCTCCAGTATCTGGAGCACCTCCTGTAGATTCATTCTTTGCAGCTTGCCCCATATATCCTCACCGGTCAGATTACTAAGGATGCGAGCTAACTCGCGTTCAGTGGGCTGTGACAAGCTTTTTGCTTGTTCTACGAACTGGCGAATGATCGTTTCTCCATGCTCGCGAGCGATCTGGAGCCAAAATGCCAGGGAGACCCCATACCCTGCACCCTCCTCAGGAGAAGTGGTCTTAAGCCGGATCCCCTCGTGAACGACAAATTCTTGCAGCGGCTCCCGCGTGAGGTCATAAGTGCCCCGGGGTAAGATCTCACGAACATCTTTTTGCCGGCCTTCACGATAGGTTTGGCACAGATCAGGAGCTAGCTCTTGTACGACGATAAAGCCGATATATTCAGCGATACCCTCCTCGAGCCAATGCCCTTCCCACATGAGCACAAGATGGGCTGCTTCATGGGGGAATACCGCATAAACCATGAGCCGAGTAGGACGCGGGGCTTCAGATAGCTTTGTCCATTTCATTGAGCTCACTAAGAATTGAGGCACGGGCTTAGTAGGCCAGCTCTCGATGAAGACGCCGCCCATATCTTCTCGAAGCAGCACGAGAACAACGCTAAAAGCCCCCAAGTCGAGGCTGAGCCGCCGTTGGGCGACCTGCAAGATTTGGGCAAGAGCGTGCGCGACTTCCTCAGCTTGGGGCTGATAAGGGGAAGGGAAGTAGACGGTGAAGGGGCCTTGATATAAAGTCTCTAGGCCGTTAGGCTCAATCTTATAGAGCTTCTTTGAATCATCCCAGACGAAGAAGACCTCTGGGTTGATGGCGAATCGACCCTGGGAGAGGGGATGGCGCTCTTTCAGCAAGAGAAAAAAGAAGAGCGCAGCGAGCACTCCTCCTATCACTAGTACTAAAAGCCTGAGCGAGCTCATGGCTTCTTACCGCTAATCTATAGACTGTTGTCGCATTCTCCAGAGATCCCTTAAACCCTCGAAAAAGAGCCGTAAAAGTGACATAAGAGCCATTATAATAGTCCAGTACCTAAAGGCATCTGGATAGAGCTTAGTTAAGAGTTCTTCTGGATATGGTTCAAAGAATATCAACCATCCTACCAATCCCACGCTGAGACCCCCACATACTATCAGCCGCTCCCGTACCCGAAGGCGCTTTTGCAGCCAACGATGAGCTTTCGTGGCCACCTCAACAAATAACATGAGATATGCCAGGTAGATAACCAACGGAATTGGGAAGAGTAAGACAGCTCCTACCAAAACGACCAAGAGGAGAGCTGTTAAGCCCTCCTCAGCAAGTGGTCTTTCCGAGGTTTGACTCATGGTCTTGTAGATCCTCCCTCTCTAGCCATAGGTGTGAATTGCGCGTCCCAAAAGGTACATTCGACACCGATAGTACCTTCAAGACACGCCCAATCGCAAAATTCATTGCAACCTACAGCACAAGGTCCCCTTAGCCACGGTCGTGCATAGGCACACCCTGAGATGCATGCTGCCATACATATATTTTTACAAACCCGGTTTACTCTTCCTTCTCTACGCACTAACCAGCATATCACTTTTCCCCCACCAGCTAGCTGCATTATTTGCCCAGTTGCCTTTTGCTTGGCCGCTCTAAGCTGCTCGGTTACACTTTTATCAAGCTTTATTATTTTGTTGTTTTCAGGGTGCTTAAAGAAGACAAGCTGCACCTCCTCTAAGTTCTCCTCATTTATCTGCCCAAGCACGATTTCTATAATCTGCTTAGTGGCAATATCTACATAATATACCACCGATGGATAGATAGCAAAGTAATCTTGACTAGAGGTCTTTATATCCTTCTTAAGTGTAAAGGTAATTGCAGCAAACCCCAAGCCTTCTGCTGCTTGGATGTGCCGCACCTCTTCAGGAGCATCACTTAGCAGCTGGCCCTGCATCTCGTGGTATTCGGGTGAATTCTTAAGATTTGCAAGTAGATCCTTATATAAAGCAGAGTAAGGATTCTCTACTTTCTCGGCAAAGCAAGGCCAATCCAAACAGGCCAGCGCCCCAAGCCCCAGCACACATGGGTCTTTAGGCGGGCGCACCACCTGCAGCTCAAGCTTGTCTTCCGCGCTTACCTCATAGACCCGACCACGTTCACAATTGCCCCTTCCGGGAAACCTAGAGCCTTAATATCGTCCTTGCTTGCAACACAGATCTCCCGTGGTGCTCCTTGCATTCGATAGCTCTCTTTACCTGATACACCTAACTCTATACGATACACCGTAGGCTTCACTGTCAAGCCTGAGCTCTCTCCTACAGCAAGGTAGAGCAAGCCCTTGTCTAGGGTCGTCGCTCCCACGCTCTGCGCTA
>JANXCC010000020.1 GCA_025060395.1 Candidatus Bipolaricaulota bacterium
TTGGACTTGGGGCACTATGAACGCTTTTTGGATGTGGACTGCACGCGCCTCTCCAACATCACCACAGGACGGATTTACAAGTCAGTGATAGACAAAGAGCGTCGGGGCGATTATCTGGGCGCGACGGTGCAGGTCATCCCCCATATCACGGACGAGATCAAGTCGTGCGTTCGTCGGGTGGCCGAGCGCACCCGCGCCGACGTGGTGCTGGTCGAAGTCGGCGGCACGGTCGGGGATATCGAATCCATGCCCTTCTTGGAAGCGATCCGTCAGATGCATCAAGAGCTGGGCGACACCCACTGCGTCTTCGTCCACACAACGTTGGTTCCTACGGTCTCGTCGGTGGGCGAGCAGAAGACCAAGCCCACCCAGCACTCCGTCAAGGAGTTGCGCGCGATTGGGATTCAGCCTGATGTCATCATCGGGCGCAGCGATCACCCCCTGAAAGAATCCATCCGAAAGAAGATCGCGCTCTTCTGCGATGTGCCCGTCGAGGCGGTCATCAGCGCGCCGCATCTCCCTTCGATCTATCTGGTCCCGTTGGAGTTTGAGGAGCAGGGACTGACGGATCTGCTACTAAAGCGGCTCTCGCTAGTGTCTCAAAAGCGCGAACTGCACGAGTGGCGCCGATTCACCGAGGACGGGCTGCATCCCAAGTTCAAGATTCGCGTAGCTTTGGTGGGCAAGTACACGGACTTGCGCGACAGCTACGTGAGCTACATCGAGGCGCTGACCCACGCGGGCGCCGCGCTGAGCACAGGGGTTGAGATCCTCTGGATCGAAGCCGATCGGTGCTCCGAGGAGGCGCTAGAGAGCGCCGACGGCATCTTGGTTCCTGTGGGGTTTGGCCATCGCGGGGCCGAGGGCAAGATCCGAGCCATTCATTACGCGCGTACTCGTGGGATCCCGTTCTTGGGGATCTGTTATGGCTTTCAGTTGGCGGTCGTCGAGTTCGCGCGCCACGTCTTGGGCCTGAAAGAAGCGAACAGCACCGAGTTTGGCCCCACGCCTCATCCCGTCATTGACCTGATGCCGGAGCAGCAGACCGTTTCGGAGAAGGGCGCCACGATGCGCCTAGGAGCCTATCCCGTGGTGATCGAGCGGGGCACGCGCGCGCTCAAACTCTACAAGGCATCAGAGATCTCCGAGCGCCACCGCCATCGCTACGAAGTCAATCCCAGATACATCGGGCAGCTAGAGGCCGCGGGCTTAAGATTCAGCGGGAAATCCCCCGACGGCCGGCGCATGGAGATCTTGGAGCTTCCCGATCATCCGTATTTTATGGCATCGCAGTTTCACCCGGAGTTCAAGTCGCGCCCGACGCAGCCGCGTCCGCTCTTTTTGGGGTTTGTCGAGGCATGTCTCGCAAGATCGTCTTCGGCGCGCTCTTCATCGGCGTCCTCGTGCTAGTGCTCTACGGGCTGCGCTCCGGCACGCCTCTTCTGGTGCCAGAGGACCCCACGCCTGCCCCGGCCCTCACCGTCGCGGGGGCGCGCCTCGTCAAGCACGACCCCAAGGGACATAAGCTCTGGGAGCTAGAAGCGCGTCAGATCGCGACGTTCGACGCCGAGAGCCTCGCGACCGACGTGACTCTCGTCTTCTTCGAAGAAGGGACCACCAAGCGTTTAACGATCAAGGCCTCGCAAGTGCGTTTGGAGCACCGCACGGGGAATATCCGCCTCAAGGGGCCCATAGACGCCACGGGAGAGGAGTTCTCGTTCACGACCGAGGATCTCTACTGGGATGACGAGAAGAAGCTTCTCTACACCGATGCGGCTATTCGGGTGGTCGGCGCGGACTTCGAGCTGCTCGGGCGAGGCTTTGAGTACTCCACCGAGACGGGGCGAGCGACGATCAAGCATCACGCTCGCTTGCGATTCAAAGAGCCGCGATGATCTTACAGACAGAAAAGCTGGTCAAGCGCTACGGGCGTCGTCTGATCGTCAACGGCGTCTCGTTGCAGATTCCCAGCGGCCGGGTGACGGGGCTGCTGGGGCCCAACGGCGCGGGCAAGACCACGACGTTCTATCTGATCGTGGGGCTGATCGCCCATGAGTCGGGAGAGATCTTCTTGGATGGGCTGGCGATTGGGCAATGGCCCTTCTATCGGCGGGCGCGCTTGGGGATTCACTATCTTCCGCAAGAGCCTTCGGTCTTCCGCAAGCTCAGCGCGTTGGAGAACGTGCTGACCGTCTTGGAGCGCCGCGAGAGAGAGCGTGCATGGCGTCAGGCGCAGGCGCTAAGGCTGTTAGAAAAGCTAGGGATCGCGCATCTGGCTGATCAACGCGCCGATACGCTCTCGGCGGGGGAGCGCCGTCGCGTCGAGATCGCGCGCGCCCTGGCCACCGATCCCAAATTTCTCTTGCTGGACGAACCCTTCTCCGGCATCGACCCGCTCTCCGTCGCCGACATCCAGCAGATCGTGCGCCAGCTCGCCGCCGACGGCATCGGCGTCATCATCACCGATCACAACGTGCGCGAGACGCTCAAAGTCACGGACTATGCGTATCTGCTCAACGAAGGGAAGATTCTCTTATCGGGGACTCCTGAAGAGATCGCGGCGCACCCGTTGGCGCGACGGTTCTATCTGGGCGAGGATTTTCAACTATAAGAGAAGCCTAGCCGCTTACCGACTGCCCCT
>JANXCC010000021.1:0-1220 GCA_025060395.1 Candidatus Bipolaricaulota bacterium
CCCCGGCACCGATCATGCCAGCATCGCCGTGCACGTGCTGATCGAGCGCGGGCTGGCCAAGCGCGAACTTGATGATCTATTGACCCAGATCGGCTACCCCGTACCCGCCGACAAGCGCCCGATCACCCGTCATGAGCTGGGGCGTGAGACTTTTCTCAAGCTCGCGTGGGCGTGGAAAGAGCGCTACGGCTCTCGCATCAAAGAGCAATTGCGCGCGTTGGGTGCGTCGTGCGACTGGCGGCGCGAAAGCTTTACGATGGACGAGATCCGCTCGCGGGCCGTGCGCGAAGTCTTCGTAAGGTTGTACGAAGAGGGCCTGATCTATCGGGGGGATCGTCTGGTCCACTGGTGCCCGCGCTGCCAGACCGTGCTCTCGGACCTGGAGGTAGAACGCGAAGAGACGGAGAGCCAGCTCTATTATATTCGCTATCCTCTGGCTCAAGGAGATGGGTGGATCACGGTAGCGACCACGCGCCCGGAAACGATGCTCGGCGATACGGCCGTCGCCGTGCACCCGCAAGACAAGCGCTACCAAAGACTGATCGGACAGACGGCGATCTTGCCCCTGCTCCATCGCAAGATCCCGATTATTTCTGACGAAGCTGTAGATCAAGAATTCGGCACCGGTGCCGTCAAAGTCACTCCCGGCCACGATCCGACGGATTTTGAGATCGCGCGCCGCCACCATCTGCCCATCATCGGTATCTTCAAGCCCGACGCGACCACCAACGAACACGCCGGACCGTATCAGGGCTTGGAGCGCTTCGCCGCACGTCAAAGGGTCATCGAAGACTTGCAGCAACAAGGGCTGCTGGAGCGCACAGAGAAGCATATATACGCGCTGGGGCACTGCCAGCGCTGCCACACGATCATCGAGCCGTTGATCTCCACGCAATGGTTCGTGCGCATGAAGGAGCTGGCTGAGCCGGCCATTCGCGTCGTCGAAGAAGGGAAGATTCAGTTCATCCCAGATCGCTGGAAGAAGGTCTATTTCGATTGGATGTACAACATTCGCGATTGGCCCATCTCGCGCCAGCTCTGGTGGGGCCATCGCATCCCCGCGTGGCACTGTCAAGAGTGCCAGAAGATCACGGTTTCACGGGAGACGCCCACCGTCTGCGCCCATTGCGCCTCTCCCAAGATCCATCAAGATGAAGACGTTCTTGACACGTGGTTCAGCTCGGCGCTCTGGCCCTTCTCGGTGATGGGCTGGCCCGACA
>JANXCC010000021.1:1230-1889 GCA_025060395.1 Candidatus Bipolaricaulota bacterium
ATATCATCTTCTTCTGGGTCGCGCGGATGATCTTCATGGGGTTGCACTTTATGAACGATATCCCCTTTGAGAAGGTCTTCTTTCACCCGATTATCAAAGACGAGCGCGGGCAGAAGATGAGCAAATCCAAGGGGAACGTGATTGACCCGATGGAGATCAAAGATCGCTACGGAATGGACGCGTTTCGCCTGACGCTTGCGGCCCTCTGCGCGCAGGGCAAGGAGATGCGCGTGGGCGAGCGCGACATCGAGGGCTACAAGAAGTTTCTCAACAAGCTGTGGAACGCGGCGCGCCTGGTGCTGACGAATTTTGACCCCTCTCTGGACTTCTCTGCTCCCCAGAGCAGAGAGCCGACTCTGGAAGATCGCTGGATTCTCGCGCGCTTGAATAGAGCGATCATCGAGACGCGCGAGGCGCTGGAGAGTTACGAGTTTAATCGCGCGGCCAAGGGGCTGTACGAGTTCGTCTGGCACGACTTTTGCGACTGGTACTTGGAGATGGTCAAGCCGCGGCTCTACGGAGCTGATCTCCAGAGCAAAGCGACCGCGCAACGGCTGCTGCACGAGATTCTGGGCGATATTTTGAAGCTCTTGCATCCGTTTATTCCGTTCATCACCGAAGAGATCTGGCAGCGGCTGCCGGTGAAGACCGCCGAGAGC
>JANXCC010000022.1 GCA_025060395.1 Candidatus Bipolaricaulota bacterium
GGCCTCGCCGAGATCCCGGAGTTCTATCAGACCACCTGCCCAACGTGCCACGGCCCGGCCAGGCGCGACACCGATACGATGGACACGTTCGTAGACTCCAGTTGGTATTACTTAAGATTTATCTCGCCGCACGACGATCAGCGGCCGTTCGATCCCCAAGCCGCCAACGCGTGGATGCCGGTCGATCAATACGTTGGGGGCATCGAGCACGCGACCAAGCACCTGCTCTACTCGCGCTTTGTCACGAAAGCGTTGCGCGATATGGGGATGCTCAAGCTCGACGAGCCGTTCGCGCGGCTCTTCACCCAAGGGATGATCGAGCACCTGGCGTATCGGTGCTCGGAGCACAATTGGATTCATCCCAGCGAAGTGCGTGAAGGCACGAAGTGTCCCCATTGCGGGCGCGCGCTGCACGTCGAGCTGCGCAAGATGTCCAAGTCCCAGCGCAACACGATCTCCCCAGACGCCGTCCGCGCGCAAGCCGGGGCGGCCCCCGCCCGGCTCGACACGCTCTTCCTGGGGCCGCCAGAGCGCGATATCGACTGGAGCGACGAGGGCGTGCGCGGGAGCTTTCGCTTCCTAAATCGCGTCTGGAATCTCGTGCTCTCGCAAGCGCGCAAGCTCACCGACGCCGGCGCGCTTGACCCCGCGCAGTTCACCGAGCGCGAGCGCAAAATCTGGCAAAAGCTCCATCAGACGATCAAGTCTGTCACCGAAGACATCGAGCAATTTCACTTTAATACAGCTGTCTCGGCGATCATGGAGCTGACCAACGTGCTGACCGACTATGTGAACGAGAACCCTAAGAAAATCAATAAAGCGCTAGTGAAGCGTGCTCTGGAAGACTTGGTCTTGATCTTGTCGCCGTTTACGCCGTTCATCTGTGAAGAGCTGTGGAGGCGCTTGGGGCATGACGATGCCGTGCTGGAGCAGCGCTGGCCGGAGTACGACCCCCGCGCGCTGGTGGGCGGCGAGCGCGAGATCGTCATTCAGATCAACGGAAAAGTACGGGATCGGTTCACCGTCCCTGCGGAGATCAGCGAAGATCGCGCCGAGTTAGAGAGACGCGCGCTGGCGCAGATTCAGTCGCGCTTGGACGGCAAGCAAGTGCTCAAGGTGATCGTCGTTCCGGGGCGGTTGGTCAACGTCGTCGTAAAAGAATAGAGGTGGCGGAGGGAGGGGGACTCGAACCCCCAGGGCCTTTTGGGCCGTACCGGTTTTCGAGACCGGCTCCTTAGCCAGTTCGGTCATCCCTCCAGTGCCCTTGGGATTATAGCAACGCCACAAAGCCGCGTCAATCTCCCATAGGACGTGCATTCTCTCTCGGATTGCGATATACTAGCTCTCTCTATGAGCACGTCTTTCAGAACTCTCGCCATCGCCGCGGCCCGCGCCGCGGGCGCGCTCCTGCGCCAACACTTCGGAAGCAACCATCGGTTTGAGCTGAAGAGCGGCTTCCGCGATCTGGTCACCGAGTTCGACCGCCGCGCCGAAGAGATCATCGTCGAAATCATTCAAAAAGAGTGCCCCGAACACTCTATCTTAACCGAAGAAGCCTCTGTCGCTCCGCATCAAGATTCTCTCTACGAATGGATCATCGACCCCATAGACGGCACGACCAACTTCGCGCACGGGTTCCCATTCTTCAGCGTCTCGATTGCGCTCTATCGGGAGCGCCAACCCGTGGTAGGCGTCGTGTACGATCCTATCCACGAGGA
>JANXCC010000023.1 GCA_025060395.1 Candidatus Bipolaricaulota bacterium
AAGGATTTTCCTAAAGAGACGACTATTGGGGTCAGTCTCTTTCTTGCCTTTGAAGCAGTACGGCTATTGGTGTTCGCAGTGCAAGGGCGAGTACTAATGTCAATTAGCGTTGACCCCTCGCGGGTCTTGGATGCTGCTGGCCAAGCACTCCCATGTGCCTTTGAAGAAGAAGTATTCTACCGTGGCTTAGTTATTTCATTCTTGCTTAGTCAGTTCCAGAGATGGGATCTTGTAGCCTTGATCTCATCTCTCATATTTGCTCTTGCGCATCTTCATCTTGGGCTGTCACCCTTGGGATTATTGAATTTGACCGGTAGTGGGGTCATTTATGCTTTGCTATACATATGGAGAGGATACAATTTGACAGTGCCTATAGTTGTTCATACACTTCAGAACTTTGTTGCTATTTTGAGGTCTTGATGGGCTTCGGGCACAAGGTGCTGCAGACCCTGGAGCGGGCGGCGGGGGCGCCTTAAGATGCCTTAGCCTCCACACCCAATGCCTCGCTCACGGTGATCCACCTCGGCGCACTGCTTCTAGCACCCGCAGCAGATGCAGCTCCACCATCAGCTCGTCTCTACCAAGCTCCGCACGCACCTGAGCCTCCAGAACCTCCAGCTGCTCCGCACTCAGCCCACTGGATCTCTTCAATCCCTCCAAATCGAACATCATCCCACCTCCGGCGGCGCTAAGATCTCTAGAGACGGCAATCCCCGTTGAGCGTTGATATAATTCACCAGCAGCCGCGTGCTGCGCCGCACCAGGTGCTGGAAATTCCAGCTCACCAGAATATTCGCCCCGCCAAGCACAGCAACGGCTATATGGAGAGCGTCGGCAATGTAGCGCGCTGGCACGACTCCCGCAGCTACATATGCTCGTGCCAGTTCCTGCTCTGCTTCCCCTACAGTGAGTACTTGACACCCTTGAGCTAAGCGTATCAACCGCTCACGCCGTATGGGGTCGCCAACGCGTCCGAGTTCGTCGAGCACAAGTTGGGAGCAGAGCACCTCGTACTGGTTCAAACTATTCCAGAACTGTTGGGTGAGGCTTTGGCGCTCTGGGTTGCGCTCGTCATAGAAGGCGCTGAAGACGGAGGTATCAAGATAAATGCGAAGCTTGCGCGTCATGGCCCTTCAGCATAGCAGAGGGTTTCTCCCCAGTCAACTGGAATTGGGCGGGGTGCCGTGTACCGGGGATGGCCCGCGATGGGAGCCCCGCACCCCGCCCAAGACTCAGCCCACGGAGGTGAGAGCCATGACCTAAGCAAACATAAAAGCAAAAAAACCCAAATTCTAGCTCAAATCTCACACAAAGGGAGGAGATGCAGATGTTCAACAGACTCTACAGACTCAGCCAAGCAGCCAAGATCGGCGGAGCAATGCTGATGTCGGCCTTGCTGTTGTGGGCGACATCCGGAGTGCAGGTGGTCAGCCAACAAGCTGGTCCAGGGCCTGTGCGTGGCCAGATCCTCCAACACGTATCGAATCGTCTCGCGCAGCTGACAGCTGCGGCCATTGACAAGCTTAACTTTGATGAAGCGGCCTTTGGTAGCTTGCCCGATGGCACACTAGTCTATATCCCTATTGTACGGGATGATCCGGCGTGGCAGTTGCTCTTTGAGATTGTCTGGAAGCGCAAGCCCGTGGGCCCTGTGTCCA
>JANXCC010000024.1:0-438 GCA_025060395.1 Candidatus Bipolaricaulota bacterium
GTTGACGCCCTCGTGCTTGGTGCCGACCTTCATCTCGCGGATCTCTCTATGGCACGCGAAACAGAGCGTTTCGTCTACGGGTTGGGCGTGAGCACCGGGCAGCGACCCCTGAGAGAGCATCAGCGATCCCAGCAACGCTGCGCCCATAAGCCCTAGCATGATCCATCGGGATCGTCGAGACATCATACGAGCTATCCTCCTCCTTCTCTTTTGTGAATCTGGGCCCTCACAGTCTATCTAGGATCGAGGGCTTCCGTCTGTGAACGGGTGCACAAAAAAAGTTGCGCTTGGGCAGTCATAGAAAAGCCACAGACCCGGAGAGGGCCTCTCCGGGTCTGTACCAAACCGTCTCTAGCGCTTGACTATCTTCTCAGCTTCTCGATCTGCTCTCGGGTGAGCGGTTCGGCGTAGAGCATCTGCATCAGGTCTGCGCCGTAC
>JANXCC010000024.1:448-775 GCA_025060395.1 Candidatus Bipolaricaulota bacterium
TGTAGTTGACAAAGTCCAATTGGAACGCCTTCTGCCAATCGGGCGGCACGGGGATGACGCCCTTGGTGAAGACGAGCTTAGAGCCATCCCACTTGGAGATCGTGATCTTGCCGGTTCTATCGTACTCTTGGATGGCCGGGCTGCGATGGCACTCCATGCAGGCCTTCCCCTGCTTGGTGACGGTGTGGGCGCGATAGGGCGCCAGCGCCACAAACGACTTGCCCTGATACGTGAGGGTCATGAGAGTGGCGGAGTAGACTTTATCGCCCTCGCCCTTGCGCTTGAGCAGCAGGGAGAAGTCGCGCATCACCCCATAGTTGCGCTTGA
>JANXCC010000024.1:785-1202 GCA_025060395.1 Candidatus Bipolaricaulota bacterium
TCTTGTTGTGCACCGCGTGGGAGACGTTCGGGGAGACCTGCTTGTGGCAATCCTCGCAGGCGGCCTTGACCGCGCCGGGTTCGAGCCAGGACTTATAAGGGGTGCCGTCACCGTGGACGTCGGCGCTGGTGTGGCAGGCCATGCAGTCCATGCCCTTGGCGCGGTGGACGTCGGGGTAGTTAGCGATCTCAAACCCTTGTCGTCGGTGGCACTTCAGGCACGTCTCTTGCTTGACCTTCTCGGTGGGCCGGCCACCCTCGAGCTTGGCGTGGCAGTCTTTGCAATCAGGTTTATACGTGGCCGGATCGACCTTGGAGCCATCGGCGTAGGTGCCGGGATGGCAGCTCAAGCAGCCGACCTTCTCGATGGGGATTCCCGTGATCACTTCGAATCCGCCGTTCTCTTTGCGATACCACG
>JANXCC010000024.1:1212-1559 GCA_025060395.1 Candidatus Bipolaricaulota bacterium
CCCTCGCGGGTGGCGTGGAGGCTCGTGGGGAAGGTCTTGGCCGGATCTCCTTGGGCGAGGCTCTTCATCGCGGGAACCCAGTGATGGAACTGGGCCAGCGCCGCGTCGGAGCTGTCGAACTTGAGGCCGCCCACGATCGTCGTGACAGCCACCAGCAAGAGCAGAGCGAGCGCGATCGAGAGCATCTTCTTCATCGTGCATTCACCCCCTCAGTGTCTTTTTAGCTGCTGGACAGAGGCGCGGGGCCTCTGTCCAGCACCTTGGGATTACTCCTTCTCGATGGGATAGCCCGCGTCGATCCATGCTTTGATGCCGCCGTCCATGCCGTAGACGTTGACATAGCCCAA
>JANXCC010000025.1:0-1242 GCA_025060395.1 Candidatus Bipolaricaulota bacterium
CTGTAGAGATGACCCCCGCGACGCGGGTGCTCACGGCTTCGCGGGCCTTGCGGAACTTGCCCGGATTTTCTGGGTCAATCTCGACGACATCGCCGGGTTCTAATGCTTCCGAAGCGTCAATGCGCTCGGCGACGTCGGCGCCACCGCCCTGAAAGTTCCCATCGGCGTAGACGTTGCCGGTGGTGCGCTCCACGCGGAAGATGAGATTCGTCCCGCCCTGGGTGTTGTAGATCTCCAGCGCATTGGTGCCGGAGGAGCTGTCAATGCGCACTCCCGGCTGGTTGGCGGCGTTATTGACGTGCAGAAGGGCTGAAGGCGTAGAAGTCCCGACGCCTACGTTGCCATCGGGCATGACCACCATCCGCTCCGCCCGCGGATTCGCACACCCACTGAAACATCCCCCGGTCTCAAACGTCAGCTTCGCTGGCACATTCCCCGCACTCACGCTCCCAGCAACCTTCCCAAAGACTGCCGCCGGGTTCTGGAATGTTGAGCCATCCCACCCCGAGTAGATCAACGACCCCAACCGATCCCCATTAGCTACCGGGGAGGGACTTCCCCGCGTCCCCCGCGCAAACGCCAGCCGCAGGTGCGACCCCGCTGCCGCGTTGTTCGTGTAGTTCTCCACCTGCAAGAAGGTGTTCAAGTTAGTCGTCCCCGCTTGCCGTGAGATCCGCAGCACCGTCTGGTTCAGGACATTGTCCGTATCATCTTGTACTTCGGCCTTGTAGGTTGGGGTATCGGTGCCCACGCCCAACTGCCCACTGATAAACCAATTTGTAGCGTCATAAGCCATAGGAGCCAGACGCTCCTTCCCTGTGGCCAGCTCTCCTACGGTGATGCCGCTCAAAGGAGGAGCCGCGATTCCCTTCCCCCTAAGCACCGCAAGCTTGCCCAGCCTCTTCGTCACGTTCCCAAAAGAATCCTTCACCGTCACGGTGTAGAGATAGACCCCGTTGGCCACAAGCTGTCCTTGGGTGTTCAGCAGCTTCCAATCCAGAGCGTTGCTCAGCACGGGGCCGGAATCGAAGACCTTCTGCCCAGAGAGCGACAGAATCTCAACCCGCAACTCCTTGACGGACCCCTGAGCGGAGAAGCGCACCGCGTCGCTGTAGGCCGTCACGTTCAAAGAAACAGACTGGGCCCAAGCCCCTAGTCCCAACACGATCACAACTGCCAACCCAACAAGCAGACTCCGACGCATCGTCATGATGCTCCTCCTTCTCTGACGGTAGGTATTTG
>JANXCC010000025.1:1252-1540 GCA_025060395.1 Candidatus Bipolaricaulota bacterium
GCCCCCCCCGTTGTCTAGTCCTCTCGTCGGTGACCTTGCTCCGGCTCGCGCCTCTTGCGCAAGTGTCCCTAGCTCATAGTCTCTCCAATAGCTTTTCGTAAGCTCCAGCTGCAGCAGATAAATCAAACTGGGCGATGCGCTCGCGGCCCCTTCGAGCCAGCTCTCTGCGCAAGAGTTCGTCTGAGAGCAAGCGCTCGACTCCCCCCGCTAGCGCCCTCGGATCGCCCGGAGGCACAAGCACGCCCGCTCGCCCATCGTCCAGGTACTCCCGCACGCCGGGTGAGCAGT
>JANXCC010000026.1 GCA_025060395.1 Candidatus Bipolaricaulota bacterium
GGCGAGAACGTCATCATCAGCAACAACAAGGGTGTCACTCCCGAAGAGGGCATCACTCACAACGGCCCCGAGTCGGGACTGGTGGACGGTGAGGAGGGCAACGGCATCCTCATCACCGCTCTCGTCACGGAAGTCCGCGGCCTGACCATCCTGGGGAACGTGATCAACTCCAACCGCGGCTTCAACGGCGAGCGCACCAGCGATGTCGAGAACCGCTGCAAGGACGGCAACGGCGTCGCCATCGAGAACAGTGGGCGCTTGGAGGACTTCACCCTCTCCGGCAACGACTTCCGGTTGAACTTCAACAACGGCGTCTGCATCGCCAACGCCGGGGACTTCAGCCGCTCGACCGTCCAGAACAACAAGTTCCACAACAACGGCACGGGCGACCTCCAGGAGGACATCGGGGCGCCGTTTGGCGACGGCTTCGGGGTCTATCACGATGAGACGATCACCGAAGATGCGGCGACCAACGGCTGGCGCATCGAGGACATCACGTTCTCCGGCAACGACTATCGCGAGAACGGCGACGTCAACCCCGAATCGGGTCTGGGCTTCGGCCTGCACTTACGGGTCGAGCGCGCCGAGATCAGCCGCGTCAGCTTGACCAACGAGACCGCGCTGAGAAACTATCTCGGTGGCATCCGCTTCGTCACCGATACCGACGAAGAGGCGATCCGCAGCGGCGACCTCCGCGAGATCACCCTGACGAACGTCCAGGCCAGCGAGAACCAGGGCGATCCGCGCAACGAAGCCGCCGAAGGCTTCGATTCGCTGGACAACGGCGACGGCATCGCCTTGCTCACCGATAACGGCGATATCGACTTCATCACCGCGACCAACGTCACGGCGAGCCAGAACGGTGGCTTCGGCTTCCGCATCGAGTCCGACGGCACCGCGGGCGACAAGCCCGAAGAGACGGCCGTGACGATGGGCGACATTGACACGATCAAGGTGAGCGATTCGACCTTCGACTTCAACGGCGATCGCGCGGCGGTCGGGCGCGGCTCCGGCTTGATGATGGCCGCGGAGACCATCCGCACGGTCAACGTGAAGAACGTGAAGGCCAACAACAACAACGATCACGGCGTTCAGGTGACGGGCAATCGCAACGTCAGCAACGTCACGATCGAGAACGGCGGCTTCAACAACAACGACCGCAATCGCGACACCATCGGCGACGGTGTCCAGGTCAACGCCAACGAAGACATGTCCAACATCACCGTGAGCAACTCCGAGGCCAGCGGCAACTACGGCGGCATCCGCCTGGGCGCTGTGGGCCGCCAGATCGGCCAGAACCTCACGGTGCAAGGGAACAAGGCCAACAACAACGTTAAAGAGGGCATCGCGTTCATGGCCGGTCGCGACCTGATCAAGGGCACGGTGGCCAACAACACCTTGACGGGCAACGGCACGGGCTTGGACATCACGGTCATCGCTCGCGGCAGCGACATCCAGGTCACGGGCA
>JANXCC010000027.1:0-1133 GCA_025060395.1 Candidatus Bipolaricaulota bacterium
GCCCCCCGAGGGGCGGGGTGACCCCGCCCCTCCAGGAGCTCCGCTTTACCGTAACACCACGAGCTTCTCGATCTTGCTCGTCACCGTCTGGCCGTCGGCGCCCTGAACGGTGACGACATAGAGATAGACGCCGTTGGCCAGCTCCGACGCCGCCGTGAAGGGCACGACGTTGCCCTGAACAGTAGCGTTATAGACGAGCTTGCCCGTCAGGGAGAAGACGCGCACCGTCGTCTGGGCAATCCCGACGCCCTCGACGACGAAGTACGCGCCGCCGGTGCGCACCGGCCGCTGGCTGAGCGCCACGCTCTTGACCGCCAACGCCACGGGCGCCCCGAGCACCTCGACGGTCATCGGGGCCAGCTCGGTCTCGATGCTGGGCACCGCGGCCTTGGCCCGTCCGGCGATCTGATAGACGCCGGGCTGGGCGTTCGCCGGCACAGTCACCTCATAGCTCAGAGAGACCGTGCCCTTGGCGGTGAGCCAGAGCCACTTGGCCTCGCTCGCTTTATAATACGCGCCTTGCGTCTCGATAGGCTTGACCGTCCAGCCGGCGGGCAGCGCCTGACTGAGCAGCAGCCCGTTGATCCCGTCCTTGGCGTCGAGCGAGACCGTCACGGTGAACGTCTCCCCGGGGCGGACTTGGCGGACGCTCGCGGCGAGCGTGGCGAAGGAGCTCGCCACGCCCGCGCTCTGCGCCTTCATCGTGTTGCCACTCAAGGGGACCGTGAGCTGCGCCTGCTTCACCCACAGATCAATGAGCCGGATGATCTTGGCATCATCAATCTTCTGGGCGGGGCTGCAGCCGGGGACGTCCCCGTTGCGCACCCACAGATCAATCGCCGTGATGACCTCCGGGTCATCGAGGAGCTTGTTCTTGTTGACATCGAGGGCGAAGGGCAAGCACGCGGCCTCGCCGGCAACTTTGATGACGACGCTCTTGCTGGAGCCGTCGGCCGAGACGGTCACGGTGTACTCCCCAGGGGTCTGGAAGAGGAAGCTGAACGACGCTTCGCGGCGGCCCTGCGGGTTGACCGTGATCTGCAGGTCGCGGCTGTCCACGACGTTGCCCAGGCCATCGCGGATGACGAACTTGACGTCCTGGATGCCCTCTTCGTTGCCGTTGTTGCGGATGA
>JANXCC010000027.1:1143-1422 GCA_025060395.1 Candidatus Bipolaricaulota bacterium
TCAGGGACTCGACGACGAAGTCGGACTTGGTCACGACCTCGGGCTTGTCGGAGAAGGGCTTGAAGTTGACCTTGTCGGTCACCCGGTCGCCGATGCCGCCCGGATTGGTAGCGTGCTTCGGGCCGCTCGGCTCGCCCCACCAGTTGTTCGTCGCGTCGATCACTTCGCCGGGCGCGAGCGCGTTGGCGTTGATGCCGTAGCTCTCGTTGCGGGCGATGTTGTTGTTGTTGATCGCGTTCTCGCGGTTCTTGCGCACCTCGATGCCGGTGGCGTTGTCGC
>JANXCC010000028.1 GCA_025060395.1 Candidatus Bipolaricaulota bacterium
TTGAGCGTCTCGTTGGTCTCGATCACGGACATCCCGTTGGCCGATGGCACGATGGGCAGCTCCAACGAGCTGCTCGGCTCGTTCTGCGGAGCCTTCCCGCTCCCCTTGGACGGGATGAACATCGCCGTAGGCGCAGCGGGCAAGTACTATAGCCACAGTCTCCTAGACGAGACGGCGACGGGTCTGGGATTCGACGCTGGTCTCTTGATTGACGGGCTAGTCCCCGGCCTGACGCTCGGTGCGGCGGCCTACGATCTCGGTGGAACGAAGAAGAACTGGTCCACCGGAGCAGTAGACGTCGTAGACCAGATGTTCCGGGTGGGCCTGAGCTTCAAGCTCGGTGAGGACTTCACTCTAGCCGTGGGTGCCGATCTCTACGCCGGTGGCGAGACGGCGCTGCGCGCGGGGCTGGAGTTTGTGGGGATTGGGCCGTTGGCGGTGCGCGCCGGGGCGATGCGTCCGGCGGGCAGCGAGCAGTTTGCGATCACGGTCGGTGCCGGCCTGACGCTGGGCAGCCTGGGCGTCGATTTCGCGTGGCTGCAGAACAGCTTGATCAAAGGCGAAGGCGCCGGTGACACGATTGTGCTCTCCGCCTCGTTCAGCTTTGGCGGCACGGGCGAGTAAAGGGGTAGAGCACCATGTTGAAGCAGTTATACATTCAAACGGAACCGATGAACGACAACAGAGAGAGAAGGAGGTACGAATTGAAGTTGAGCAAGGCTCCGAACATGCGGACGGTTATCATTGCGCTTCTTGCGTTTGTGTTCGTAAGCGGAGTGACGGCGCTGGGCGCGGAGATCAAGGTGACGGACACGGCCAGCTTGCGCGCCTGCGTCTCGGGCAACCCCATCCCGGGAGTTAGCACCAGCCCCGACGTGGGGCGGACGGCCGGACCCGGCGATACGTGTGTTATCTTCGACGGCATCTACAACATCAACGGTATACCCTTGGTTGTAAGCGTGGAGAACCTGATCGTGCGCTCGATGAACGGCGCTACGGCGACGATTATCCAGGGGGCCTACAATGGTGCGCTGATAAGCATCGTCGTGCGCGGCGTCACCTTCGGTGGCCCGGCGCCCGATCAGGGTATAACCGTTACAAACCGGAATCTTAACAACGGCATCGGCCTCTGCGTCACCGATGATCGGACCACTGCTGCTACGGAGACACCTTGTAATGTGCCGTTATCTACAACCGACCTCATTCCTGAACAAGCTGGTGTTCAGACCTTTGTGATTACGCCGATTGGGGCGCAGGGGGCGTCGGAGAACATCACGATCCAGAACAACCGCTTCCTCAACAACGGGGAGGAGGGCGTCGTCTTCACCTACAACGTCCTGACGGCCATTGATACGATCCGGATTCTGAACAACGAGTTCCGCATGAACGGCGGCGACGGGTTGGTCTTTGGCC
>JANXCC010000029.1 GCA_025060395.1 Candidatus Bipolaricaulota bacterium
CCAGCTTGGTGTATTTGAGCAGCGCGAAAAATCCTAAACTCAGAGCCAACGTCGTGAGAAAGATCACCAGATCGTGCTGGGTGAGAACGATATTCCCCCAGACGAGCGGCGGCCCGCTCACGGCGTAGGGCAGCGATTTCGGCTCATATCCCCAGATCCAAGCCGCCGTCGCGTTAAGCATCAGCGCGACGCCCAACGTCACTATCAACAGACTAACCAGTGGGGCTTCTTTCGCGGGGCGCAGCGCCAAGCGCTCCACGGCGACCCCCATCACAAACCCAAAGAGGATCACCAACGGCAGCGCCGCCCAGAACGACAGCCCCAACCCCACCATCAGCGTAAACCCCACATAGGCACTGAACATCGTCATGTCGGCTTGGCCGAAATTGACAACGTCGGTGGTCTTGAAGATCAAGACCATCCCCAGCGCCATGAGCGCGTAGAGGCTCCCCTGCGCCAAGCCCAGAACGATATACTGCTCTAGCATCGTTTTATTCCGTCGCGCCTTCTCACCAGATAAACGCCGCGCAGGCCATCGCATAGCCCCCGCCCGACGCGCAGAAGACTACTAGATCTCCCGGCTTGGGGCCTTGACATTGCTCGATATGATCGTCCAGCGCCATCGCTACGCACGCCGACCCCGTATACCCCCACTTGTCCATGATCCAATGCGTCTTCTCCAACGGCAGCTCCAACGTCTTCATCACGTCTTTAATAGTATTGATATTGATCTGAGTGAAGTAGATGCGATCTATATCGGAGACGCGGTAGCCGGCGTCAGCGATCACGTGGCGCACGAGCTTGGGCCACTCGGTCGCGTTCAGATCGGGAGGGAAGCGCTTGGCGATCACCAGATAGTGTTCCCCGCGCTCTAGGCGTTCAGGAGTCGGGGGCTTGTACGACCCGCCCACATAAATGCCCATATAGTCGTGATAGCGCCCGTCGGCCTTCATGCGCGAGCTGAGAAACCCCGGCGTATCGGATCGTTGCAGCACCATCGCCCCGGCGCCATCGGCGAAGACCGTCGCGGTCTTGTAATCGGCCCAATTGATAAACTTGCTCATCGCGTAGGTGTGGTCGTGAGCCTCGGTCAGGCGGTACTGGCTCCCGAGGAGCAGCCCGGTGACGAGCGCAGCACACGCGTTGTTCACGTCGAAGACCCCGGCGTTGACCGCTCCTAGTTTGTGCTGGACGACGCTGGCCGTCGCTGGGGAGAGATAGTCGGGAGTGTCCGTAGCGACGATCACGAGATCTAACTCTTCGGGCCGGACGCGCGCTTTGGCTAGAGCGCGTTCAGCCGCTGCGACGGCCAGGTCTGAGGCCGTCTGCTCAGGAGAGGCGAAGTGCCGTGCTTTAATACCCACGTTGG
>JANXCC010000002.1 GCA_025060395.1 Candidatus Bipolaricaulota bacterium
GGCGCCGCCGACTTGGACGGTGCGGGTCTGGCCGTTGGAGAAGTTGAGCGTGAACGTCCCCACAACGCAGATGTTGGACGGCCCCGTCCAGATCGCCGAATAGATGCCATCCCCCGCGTAGAGGTCTCCTGATACGGCTTCATTGCCGTCGTCCAAGAGATTGAGCACCGTCCCACCGGGGTTGATGGTCACGCTGATCGGGCCGGCAGGGTTCTCGCAGTTGACCCAATAGACGGCGATGAGCATGGGCCAACTCGCTGTGCCCATCGGGCGCCAGACCCCAAAGAACGGCACGTTATTGCACGTAAGCGCGTTATACGCGTTGATGCGTCGGTCGCTGATCGTGACGTTCTGCATCCCCGACGTCACGTCGCCCGTCGCCAAGATGCGATTGCGAATCTGATACCAATTGAACGCTGGGAACTGGGCTTTGATCAGCGCTGCTAAGCCGGTCACGTGCGGGGTGGCCATCGAGGTCCCGCTGTAGGTGCTGTAGGTATTGTTGGGCGTCGTGCTGAGGATGCTCGCCCCCGGAGCGCCGACGTGCACGGTGTAGCGCCCGTAGTTGGAGAAGCTGGCCCGCGCGTCGGTGTGGGTCGTGGCGGCGACCGCGATCATATTGGGCAGGAAGTAGCTCGCGGGCAGGAAGAGCGCCGTGTCGTTGTTGAGGTTGGAGTTGCCCGCCGCGGCGATGAAGAGAATCCCCGCGTTCATGTGCGATTTGATCGCGTCATAGAGCGCTTGGGAGAAGCCGCCGCCGCCCCAGGAGTTATTGGTGGCAATGACCGGAACGGGATGATTGGTGCGCTGCTTCAAGTTGAGAATGTACTGCAAGCACGCGATCGCCCCGGCGGTCGTCCCGGAGCCTAAATCGCTCAAGAACTTGCAGTGTCCGACCTTCACGTTCCAGTTGACGCCCACGACGCCAACGTTGTTATTGCCCACGGCCCCGATCGTCCCGTGGACGTGGGTGCCGTGGCCGTCGCCGTCGAAGGGATTAGTGTCGTTATAGTACGTATCGATGCCATAGACGTCGTCAACGTAGCCGTTGTTGTCATCGTCGACATTATTGCCAGGGATCTCGCCGGGGTTAGTCCAGGTGTTGGCCACCAAGTCGGGATGGTTGTAGTCCACCCCGGTGTCGATGACGAAGACGACGACGCTGGAGCTGCCCGTCGTGATATCCCACGCTTCAACGGCGTCAATGTCAGCATCGGGGGTGCCGCCGGTCTGCCCGGTGTTGTGGAGCCCCCACAGCTGATTGAACATTGAGTCATTAGGTGTCAGCTGTACCTGCTGGGCCTTTTTGTGAATATAGTTGGGCTCAGCGTAGAGCACGTTGGGATTGGCTTTGTAGAGCGCGATAGCCTCGGAGACGCTTATAGGTAGCTTCACGCGCTGGAGGTTGGGCACGATCTGAAACTCTTGTAACACATGTGCCCCAATCGCAGCATGGATCTGATTGATCACTGTCCTGGGAGTCTCTTGCTTAAAGCGCACGAGCAACTCGTCTTTGACGTACTCATAGAGGAGAGGCTCTTTCTGCCCCTGGACGGCCCACCCTCCCAGAGCCACGGAGAGCAAGAGCAGCCCTATGAAGATCCTTTTGGCAAGGCGCATAGTGACCTCCTCTTTTTTTAGGGAATCCTCTCACCTCAACTGAGGGCGTGAGGATTCTCGTGTTAGCGCAGGACGACCTGGATCTCGATCAGGCCAGTACCCTCGCTCAAGGGTTCAAGCGCCTTGCCGATCACTGCCCCAATACACTTGGATGCTTCAGGGCACTTCATAGCGTAGCCTGGAATGGGCGAGCTGACGAGGAGATCGCCGACTCGGATCGCACCAAACTTGGCCGTCGCTTTCACGGGGACGCGGCCAGCGAGCGCCAAGATCGGGCGAGTGTCCGTGCCCAGAGCGTCGGCGTTGCCCAAGATCACGCCCGGAGCCGTGGAGATGACTCCAGCGACGCGCGTGCTGATCGCTTCGCGGGCCTTGCGGAACTTGCCCGGATTCTCTGGGTCGATCTCGACGACATCCCCAGGTTCGACAGCTTCGCTGACGTCGATGCGTTCCGCGACGTCGGCACCGCCGCCTTGGAAGTTCCCGTCGGCGTAGACATTGCCTGTGGTGCGCTCGACGCGGAAGATGAGATTCGTCCCGCCCTGAGTGTTGTAGATCTCTAGAGCATTCTGGCCACTCGAGCTATCAATGCGCAGGCCCGGTTGGTTCGCGGTGTTGTTGATGTGCACCAGAGCTGAAGGGCTCTGGGTGCCAACACCAAGATTGCCGGTGCTCGTTAATCGCATCCGTTCTACTTCGAAGGTGTCTCCTATTCCCTTAGTAGAGAATGCAAACGCCCCAGCCCCGCCTCCACTAGGACTCTCCAGCACCCCTCTAGCTCCTGCTACGTTGATATACGTTCCATCCCCTCGCTTCAGCCGGAAGGTAAAAGCTACAGCATCATTAGCTGTCGGTGTGGGCGCGTTGTCACGCTCTAGAAGAAAAGCATTACGGTTCAGACCATCCCCTGCGGCTATGCGGGTGAAGGCTGCTGGAGTAGCGGTATCTATCACCTGAATCTTGTTCGTTGGGGTATCGGTGCCCACGCCCAACTGCCCGCTGATAAACCAATCTGTGGCATTATAAGCGAGAGGAGCTAACCGTTCCCTGACGAGCTGTCCTACTGTGATCCCGCTCAGCGGCGGAGCAGCTACCCCTTTGCCGCGCAGTACGGCAAGCTTCCCCAGTCTCTTGGTGACGGTGCCGGAGGGGTCTTTAACGGTGACGATGTAAAGATAGACCCCGTTGGCTACCGGTTGGCCCTGGTTGTTCAACAGCTTCCAATCCAGGGCGTTGCTCAAGACCGGGCCCGAATCAAAAACCTCCTGCCCGGAGAGCGCAAGAATCTCGACGTGCAGCTCCTTGACTGAGCCTTGGGCGGAGAAGCGCACCGCGTCGCTATAAGGGGTCACGGTGAGAGAGACCGGCTGGGCTAAGGCTCCAAAACCCAGCGCCAAGACAAAGGCTAACCCGATCAGAAGACTTCGGGAAACCTGCCGCTGCATCATCATGATGCTGTGCCTCCTTCTTTTGTAAGTTGTGGCTGTATTTTACATTACGTACCCCATTTTTGTCTAGAGCTCAAAGCTATGACGACAACTATAATAAGCTCTGCAGCAGCTTCTCATAAGCCTCTATTGCCGTGGATAAGTCAAACTGCGCTATGCGCTCGCGGCCCCTTCGAGCCAACTCTGTGCGTAGCAGTTCATCTGAGAGCAGTCGCTCTATCCCCCAAGCTAGAGCCTTTGGATCACCTGGAGACACAATCAAACCAGCTCGCCCATCGTCTAAGTACTCGCGCACCCCAGGTGAGCAATCGGTTGCAACGATGGGAAGTCCCAGTGCCATCGCTTCTCCGATCACGTTAGGCATCCCTTCCGTCAGCGATGAGAGCACAAAGAGATCAGCTCGAGCCATGTACTTCCATGGGTTCTCTTGAAAGCCCAGGAGCGCGACCCGTTCAGCTAAGCCTAATGCTGTAATCAAGCGTTCTAGCGAAGAGCGCTCCTCGCCTTCACCGATGATCACAAGCTTCGTTGGGAGGGAGAGTTGAGCGACAGCTTGAATCAAGAGATCGAATCCCTTGAGCTTAACCAGACGGCCTACAGCAACGATGAGGAAATGCTCTCGACTTCCAAACCAGGCATGATCGACGGGCTCTTGGGCACGCGCGTGTAGGCTGCGCTCATCTATAGGGTTGTAGATCATAACAATCTTGTGCGCAGGGATGCCGAAGCTCTCTATAAGATCGCGTTTGATGCCGTGGGCGACAGCGACAATGACATCAGCCCTAGGATACAAAAGCCGGATAAGCCATCTCAGCAAGAGGCGTCTGGAGCGCGTGAGGGCAGTATGCTCTAAAATCTTGCTGGTTATATCATGCACGTTGATGACCACCCTCAATCGCGGGTGAAAGACCTTAGACAGAATCGCTATAACATTGGCTGCCGTGATGAAACTCGCAACAATAGAACACCGGTTTCGACGGGCTGACTCCGCCACTTTGTATGCGTTTCTCACTACTCGTAGCACAGATGCAGCGAAGGAGCGCTTCAATCCTGACAGCGCTGGGTCCCATTCTTCTCGCTCAACTTCAAGTACAGGGATAGCCGGTCCTACCTGATGCAATAGAGGTCCTCGACGAGATTGCAAGAGCAAAAATTTTTCTAACGAATCCAGGTGATTCAGGTAATTCAAACAAGCGCGCTCTGCACCCCCAGCTTCCAAGGTGGGGATGAAGAACAACACCCTTGAGGAGTTGCGTGGCGCAGTCATTGGTCTCTTCGAGAGCTTGCACCGATATGAGTCTATACGATCAGCGTCTCTTTTCTCCACACGGGAACCACTGTGCCAACCGGGCGCGCAAGCTCTCCCTCAACCTCTTTGCAGGCTTGGGACAGAAGCGTAACAGGCGAAATCCAGCCCAGACGACACGCTGCCCCTTGTAAAAATTTTCCGTAACGTTGGCCTCCCTTGCTATCATGCCACAGTCTATTAGCTCAGGATGACGCTGGAGAGCCACCTCAATGGCCTCTGCTACTTCGAAATAGTGTGCATCATGCAATAAGATATAGCCCCCTTCTTGCAAGAACGGAAGCACCCCTTCTATATCTTTGAGGACATATTCAAAGCCATGATTGCCGTCAATGAATACGAAATCGAAAGGGGATTTAGTGAGATTGAAGGCCTGTAGCAAGGCCTCAGGCGATGGCTGTGCTATGAGTATGGCTCTATGGGCCATGCGCGCCCAATCCTCGGGAGCGATCTGAGGGGAAGGATCGACGATCACCAGATGGCCTGAGCCAAGCTGATCAAGAGCCGCGCATATGATCAGAGCCGACCCTCCTCGTGCTGTTCCAATCTCTAGACAGCGCTGAGGTCGAAGGCCATAGATCAAGGCATAGAGTAGTAACCTTTCTGAAGTTGCTAGCATCGCCGGAGCTGTATGAATAATTTCAAGGTTCATTGTGCCTCCCGGAGTATAAGCTTGGCTATCCTTCTGACGGCCCGGTAGCCGAATTTGGCTATCTTGCGCGCTACAACGCCACGCCTTCCTGGGATGTCGTTTAAACGCTTGTTCAACTGAGTTGCTATCGCCGTTATCTCTGCTACTATAGCCGATGGAGCAAAGTCGCTCATGGTGCTCACGGGGGTATCCACTAGTTGAGGCCACGGCACATTTGCCCCTGGATGAGGCCACAGGTACGCTGGCCCATTAGCGTTTTGAAGGTTAAATAGCTCCACCCCGTGCTCTTGATAGATATGGGGGTGACGATGAGAGATGAGATCATATAAATAGAGGGCTTGGTTGGCATTCATGCGTCGGAGCATAGATCCTGGACGTACGCGGTAACGCACCAAGAATTGAGGAATACTCACCCCTACACAACCCGCTGCTACCATGCGAATCCAACCTTCGTAATCCTCTAGCGCATACTCCATCTCTGGGCTATGCCAGCCATACGCTAGCCAGCTGGAACGCTTGACGACCACCCCTGTGATGGAACATATGTTATGGCCAAGCAGATAGGGAAACTCGGTATTCCATGTGATCCACGCTCCCTGAGCATCGCCAAACTCTCTTAACCAGCTGTATACGAAGTCCACATTCTCGTATGATTTCAAGATCTCTATAGCTCGAGCAAAGAACTCGGGCTCCACCGCATCATCAGCATCAAGAAAGGCGAGGAACTCTCCGCGTGCTGCCAGCGTGCCGGTGTTTCGTGCCGTGGCTAGCCCCTGGTTATGCCGATGATGGATAACACGCACCCGAGGATCAGCATAATGTTCAATGCGTCGCAGCACTTTAATACTAAGAGGATCGTCGCTTGCGTCATTGACTATGATGGCCTCTAGCGGGTGATAAGTGGAGCCAAGGACACTGTCAAGAGCCTCCTGGAGATAGGGACCTAGGTTATAGAAGGGGATCACTACGGATAGCAAATCGGGCACGTATTCGTCTTTAGAGGGCTTTCCTGGAGGTGGGGACGTCTTCTTCTTCAGAGAGATAGTGGGAAAGACCTTGCAAGGCATGCTGGCCCTATATTGTTCAATGACTTGTTGATAATGGGCAAGCCGCTGCGGGATCACTTTGCGAGGGTCTGTTAGTTCGCGAATACGCTGAGCTGCTCGAAGCCCCATTTGCTGGTTTTCCTCAACAGACATAGCCAGTACTCTTGTGAGAGCTCGCTCCCAATCTCCCGGTATAGCCCAATCGAAGAGCAGCCCATAGCGTCCATCGGCTTCTATCATCTCTGCTTGCCCCCCTGCCGTAGAAGCGATTACTACCTTGCCTAGCGCCATAGCTTCTATGCAGACATTTGGGAAGTTCTCCCATATTGAGGGGACCACTACGGCCCAGGCTCTGGCATAGCGTTTGTAGAGTTCTTTTTGGGGTAGAGGCTCTTTCGTGATAGCTAGATGGCCTGACTGAACGAATCGTCGATACTTGTTGAGCAAATACGATCTAACGGTGACCCCTTGAGGGTAGAATTCTGTATCACCTCCGATCAAGGTCAAGCGAAAATCGAGGCCCTCATCCCAAAGCCGTGCGCACGCTTGGACCAGAGGGAGTACCCCTTTGCGAATTTCTAGGCGTCCCCCGTACACGATATCCCCTGGCTGAGGCTGAGGAGAAGCAGCGAGCACCTCTTCAAAATCTTCAAATCTGTACGGATAGGGGATCACTTCAATAGGGAGTGATCGCTGGAGTGTTGAGCATACGCAGTCCTTCAAATAGCGGGAGGGCGAGAGCAAACCATCTGCCGCGAGAATGCAAAACTTCTCCATCTCCCCAATCCAGTAGAGAGGTAGCTTATAGCGGGGAAATTGGTTGATGCGATAGACTTCAAACATTGGGCTATGTAGGTGTATCAAGATTGGTAGCCTGGCGGCTAGTCTGTCTCGCGTCAGGCGTCTCTGCAAGATAAAATAAGCAATGCCCAAAAAATCCTGGCATTCTATGATGTCTGGTAACTCTGGTTCTTCCGAGAGTCTGCGAAGGAGTTCTTCAGCGAATTGATAGCTGAGAGCTGGCCCCCACGACATAACGTTGAAGGGAAAGGCTGGATGATCGTCTGCTTTTCCGCCTGTAGGTGAGGGAGCCGACAGTTCTGAGATTCGATCTCGAAACCGAATAACTCGTACACCCTCAGGGGTATATTCCTCGCCCTGTCTATGACGGTCGTAGACCAACACGGTGACTTTGTGTCCTGCTTGTGCGAGTAGGCGACTTATGTTGCCTAGATAGGTACTCACTCCTCCAGGGAAAGGAGGGTATTCTGTTCCTAGAAACCAGATGTTCATATCGCCGCTCCTTATTCTATTCTCAAGGCTTTCTTGATAAGGTTGTTTAGCGGAATAAGTATCCAGCCTGCTCCGTGTTGTTTCCCCCACTGATAGATGGGATTAGCCGTTTTTTGAAGCATCCTGTAGAATCTTTTTCGCCATGAGTGGCTCTCTTGTTGGGAGGTAATCAGTTGGGAGACCCAGCGTTGGAGCTCGTGCAGAGCTGCCTCTCTTCGTTCTGCTTCAGCCTGCCAATAGCTTCTCTGGTCTTCTAGGTGTTTGTGAGCTTGCTCCAGTCTGGTAATGTGAGCCTGGAGCTCTTGCAGTCTATCTGCAGCCCAGTAATTGGCACGGCGCATGTCCTCGTTCATCTGAATGAGGTAATGAAGGGATTCAGCAGTGCGTTCCGGAAACATGGCTACTATCTTCTTCAGGGCTGATAGTCGTGTTTCTTGCATGTGTAGCCAATCTCGGCTCATATTGCTGGAGTGGAGTCTATAGTATACTAGAGACTCATCGATGTAATAGGCGCGATACCCCGCGCCGGTGACGCGAAGCCACAGCTCATAATCGGCATGTCCTCCTAAAGACTCGTCAAAATAGCCTACGTCTTCCAGTACGCTGCGTCGGATAAGCACCGTGTGCGGCGTGAAATACCCACCAGCTAATAACGAAGCAAATATATCGCCGCTCAAGAGCTGGCGCGCCTGGCCGACTCCCCCGCTTCCTACAGGAATCCCTTCTTCGTTCACCACCATAAAATCGCAATAGACAAATCCAAAGCCTGATTCTTCTAAAAGCACCCGTGCTTGCTTCCGTATAGCTGAGCGATCGAGCCAATCGTCGGCATCGAGAAATTTGAGAAACTCTCCCTTGGACTCTTGGATACCGCGGTTGCGTGCCTGGGGCAGCCCACGGTTCTCTTGTCGGATGTACTTCAGAGCCGGATGAGAGAGATAAGGGCGAAGCTCTCTGAGCGGATTGTCGGTCGAACCGTCATCTACCACTATAACTTCCAGAGGCTCATAGTCTTGGTGCAGAGCGCTTTCTACAGCTTGAGCCACAAAACGAGCTTGCTCAAAGCAAGGGATGATGATACTCACTAATGGCAGAGCTCTTCCCATAAACCGACAGCCTTTTCTCGGCACACCTCCCAGCCTTCAAAATCATACTCCCATGAGGGCAACAGAACAAGCCTCGATAGCCAACGCTTGCTCTCGTGGACATAGAAGCTGTCCACCGTATCTGGCTTGAGAGCTGCCAGCAGAAGAGCCAGCGCGCCATAAATCGTGGGCCGGATGCCTATCGTGCCTGCAGAGAAGACTTCTTGAGGAAGCGCCCACTGCCTGTCCGAACACCGCTGCAAGCACTCCCAATTGTCTTCTTTAGATCTTCGAGCGTCATGGTAGATAGTCAGAGCGTCTAGCAGATCCGATGGACGTGAATGGGTCAGTGTTCCTATAGCGTGAACCAGGGTTTCTAACAACCACGTTTTCGTGGGGAAAAGCCAGTCTTCAAGAGTAATTTGATCATACTCAGGGGCGATCTTCCATAAATAGGCTTGTCGCACGCGTTCAATCAAAGCGGAGGGCACACCCGAGGCAGCGGCTAGAAGAGCAAAGCGTTCACGACGTATAGCGTACAGCGTGTTGTAATCCCCCCACTTGAGAAGATACCAATCACCAATAGCAATGAGCGCTTTGATAATTTGATTGCTGAGGAATTTTCTTTGGGTTTCATCGGGTTTCCGATGTTTGCTGAAATTCTTTAGGCCAATCATTAAACCCGCTACTCGATTGAAGAGTAACTTGACCCCTTCTGATAGGGGGATTTGCACCGGAGCATACTTGGGCAATCGAGTAAGCATCTCGGGGGATCCCTCGAGCAGCTGGCTACCATAGACAACATCGAAGTCAAGCAAAGAGGGAGAGGCCTGGGGTGGCTGATAGGCTTTGAAGGCCAAGATATCTACATAGTCTATACCAATTTGCTTGGCTAACTCTTGTCCGAGGGCCTTAAAGTCATGCTGAGGAATTTGCTCCCCTAACGCGATGAGATCGAAATCATTGACGGGACGGATTTGTCCGGTTTCATCTTGATAGACCCCGCCCTCGCCACGCCCGAATCCGCCCACTAAGAGAAGTGCTCTCATCTCCGGCCAAACGCTTTTGATCTCTGCAGCGATGAAGTCTAGATGTTGCTGAATGACCGCGTCGGCGTGGGGCAGGTGAGCTTGGGTATAACGGCCTCGCTTGGGTAATCGCTGCATGTGTAAAGCGGATAGGGCGCGAGGCCCTGGAAGCTGTAGAAGTTCGAGAGCTGTGAAGTAGATCTGCCACGCGTCGAGAGGAGGGATCTCGCCAGGGTGGACGGTATCGGAATAGAGGAGAAATATCCCCAAGTTATCTGGACAATTGGGGTCGTACCCATGCATGCCCCGCACCGTCTGATCGGCGCGCTGGAAGAAATTCGGAGCAATCACGATGCCTGGATGTAAAAGGAAGATCAGTTCCCCATTCCGCCAGTCACACCCGGCAATATGAAACTTCTCCCAGTGCTCTTGCTGCAATATGACTCCCTCACGAAGAGGCGTTAGAAGTTCTATCACCTTCTTGCGTGCTGCATTCGTGTGGAACCAAAAGCGTGCCATCGTCGAATCCAAAAAATAGACGAAATCATGGCCGAACCGCAATCCTGATTTCTCCAGAATGCCCCAGAGATCTATGGTATGTACCACAGTCACCATGCCATGATCTCCCCAGATCAGCACGTCCACGGCATCGAAGAGCCGCTGACAGTGCTCTACCAATCGACGCACAAGACGGTCAATCTCTTCAAGACCACGCTGTACTTCAAGGGAACCTGGCCCGTGGACATGACCTAACGCATCGAGCTGCTGTAGATGCACGTAAGCCAGTCGATGTTCAGGACGCAATTGCCGAATCACATAGTCTACAATAGCCGCATCATCGCTGCGAGGCAGCTGGGTGCTCAAGGGCCAGGAACACTCAATCCAAGACAAGCCATGAGCGGTGAGTTGTAGGAACAGGGAGTTATATCCCACCTTAGGATCCCAGGGGGCGTATTTCTCCGTAAGGGAGAAAAACGGCAGAAATCGTAGGGGGATCTCAAACGTCGAGAGGTAAGCTGCTGCAAAGGGCGGGACTCGTTCGCGTCCCACGTGGGTCAGCCAGGCTCGGGCTGGAGAAGCAAGCGTAGGAGCTTTCTCTTCTATCCAGCTTAACCCTCGAGCTATGCCAAAGGGTGAGTCAGCAGGATCATAGCAAAATAGATGGGTGAACTTGGCTTCGGAGGGTTTCAAGCCTCCAAAGTAGGAAGCTCGAGGCGAGAAGCCAAAGGGTTCACGTAGAGAACCACGAAGGCATTTATGCGCCCAGTGGGCTAACCACCGGGTACGAGGAAGATAGTCCGGACGGAACGCGTCCAGCAAGATCATCAAGAGTAGATGCTTGTTGGCCATCATGCTTTCCCAAGCAGCGAACGAAAATACTCTAGCGTGCGCCGTAACCCTTCCTGGCGCGGGATCTTCGGCTCCCATCCCAGGCGTTCCTTGGCTCGTCTAATATCAGGACGGCGTACTTTAGGGTCATCCGGAGGGAGCGGCTTGAAGACGACAGAGCTTCGGCTGTCGGCTAGCTTGATAATCTCTTGCGCTAGGGTCGAGATGGTGACCTCTTCAGGATTGCCCAAGTTGATCGGGCCAGTCTCATCGGACAATAACAGCCTATACAAGCCCTCGATCAAGTCATCTATGTAACAGAAGCTCCGGGTCTGAGAGCCATCGCCATAGATCGTTAACGGCTCGTTGCGTAGAGCTTGCCAACAGAAGTTCGAGACAACGCGCCCGTCATCGGGGCGCATGAGCGGCCCATAGGTGTTGAAGATACGCGCAATCTTCACATGAAGTTTATAACGCCGGTGATAGGCCATTGTTAGGGCTTCAGCATAGCGTTTGGCTTCGTCGTAGCAACTGCGTGGCCCGATGGGATTGACATGCCCCCAATAGCTCTCTGGTTGCGGATTCACTTCTGGGTCGCCATAGACTTCAGATGTAGAAGCCAGCATAAAGACCGCAGCTTTCTGCCTAGCTAACTCGAGCATATTATATGTCCCCAGTGCGCCAACACGGAGGGTCTCGATAGGGTATTTCAAATAGTCGACTGGGCTTGCAGGGCTCGCAAAATGCAGCACGTAGTCTAGAGGAGCCGGCAGTAGCAGGGGCTCTATCACGTCATGTTGGATCCAGTGAAATCGCGGGTTACTGAGGAGAGGGGTGATGTTCTCTAAGCGTCCTGTGAGGAGATTATCTACGCACCAGACTTCATAGTGCTCTTGGAGTAGGCGTGCACAAAGGTGCGCGCCGATAAAGCCAGCTCCTCCTGTGATCAAAGCTCTTTTGGGGCTCATGGGCGACCAACTCCGTAGTAGGTAAAACCGAGCTGGCGCAGCTTTACCGGGTTATAGATGTTACGCCCATCGAAGATAACTGGGGAGTGCATCACCTGCTTCATGCGCTCGAAATCTGGGTTTCGAAACTCATTCCATTCAGTGATTAGGACAAGGGCTTCAGCTCCTTGCAGGCTGGCGTATAAGTCTTCGGCGTACGAGATCTGATCGCCGAAAATAGCACGAGCGGTCCCATTAGCCTTGGGATCATGAGCGGTGATCGTTGCTCCTTGGCTCAAGAGATGCTGAATAATAGTGATTGAGGGGGCTTCTCGCATATCGTCGGTACCGGGCTTGAACGCTAAGCCCCACACGGTTATGCGGCGTCCGTGGAGATCTCTTCGGAAATGTTTGTAGATCTTTTCAAGGAAGCGGAGGCGTTGCTCGTGATTGACGGCCTCGACCGCTTCGGCAATGTGGAGGGGGCATTCGAGCTGACGTCCGAGGTGGATAAGGGCCTTGATATCCTTGGGAAAACACGAGCCTCCATATCCTACGCCTGGGAAGATAAAAGCATACCCGATGCGGCTGTCGGCACCTACCCCTTTGCGCACTTGCTCGATATCTGCTCCCACTCGCTCGCACAGGTTCGCTAGCTCGTTCATCACGGAGATCTTAGTGGCCAGCATTAAGTTCGAGGCATACTTGGTCATCTCTGCGCTGCGGTTGTCCATCAAGATAATAGGCTTTTCTGTGCGCACAAAAGGCGCATAGAGCTCCTTCATCACTTCAGCGGCCTTGGAGCTGCTGGTGCCGATGATGATCCGATCTGGCTTGAGAAAATCGTTGAGGGCTGCCCCTTCTTTGAGGAATTCAGGGTTGGACACGATGTCGAACTGATATGGCGTAGAGCGGGCGATGATCTGCTGGACTTGCTCCGCCGTTCCAACGGGCACCGTGCTTTTAATTACGATGATCTTGGGGCCGTTCATAGCGTGTGCGATCCCCTCAGCTACAGCAAAGACCTGGCTGAGGTCGACACTGCCGTCGGGATTAGAGGGCGTTCCTACTGCAATAAAGATGATCTCAGAGCGGCGAACCGCTTCTGAGAGGTCTGTTGTAAAACGCAGTCGCCCCTCACGGATGTTGCGCTCCAACAATTCCTCTAGCCCCGGTTCGTAGATGGGAGAATGCCCGCTCTGTAATTGCGCGACCTTATCGATATCGTTATCGACGCCAATGACGTCGTTACCACTATCGGCTAAGCAAGCAGCGACGACCAGGCCAACATATCCCGTGCCAAGTACCGTAATGCGCATTCCAGCCTCCTAGAATCTTGTCAGATTATAGCGAGCTGTTAGACCAGAGCCAAGATCCCTCTTGAAGATCTTCTTCCGGTCCTAGGGCGTCAGGACTCTTGGTGCCGCTGCTGATCTATAGAGCTCGATGATCTTCGAGACCTCACCCAGCTCGACCATTCTGCCTTGCATCAAGAGACAAGCTCGGTCACAAAGCCTCTGCACAATCTCGGCGATGTGGGAGATAAATACTATGGTCTTACCTTGCTTGCGAAGCTCTAGCATCTTCTCTAGGCATTTGTTTTGGAACCGCTCGTCCCCTACCGCAAGCACTTCGTCAACGAGCAAGATATCCGGATCCAAATGCACGGCGATAGAAAACCCAAGCCGCGCATACATCCCCGTCGAATAGTTCTTCACGGGTACATCAATGAACTCACCAAGCTCAGAGAACTCTACAATATCATGGTAGACTCTGTCGATCTCGCGGCGCGTTAGGCCATAGAGCGACGCATTAAGATAGATATTCTCTTGTCCGGTCAGCTCGTGATGGAACCCCACACCCAGTTCGATCATGGGGGCGACGCGCCCTCGTACAATGATCTCGCCCTTGGTGGGATAGAGCGTGCGCGCAATAAGTCTCAGTAACGTGCTCTTGCCTGAGCCGTTGGGGCCGATCAGCCCGAGGGCCTCGCCGTGCTCGACCGTGAAGCTGATATCCCGTAGCGCCCAGAAGGGTTCGCAGCGCTCCCGATAGCGTTGGTTGAAGAGCCCAATGAATCTCTCTTTGAGGGAATCAGCGCGGTTATGTCGGATGAGAAACTGCTTCCAGACGTGACGCACTTCAATAGCGGGGAGCATTAGAGATCCTCCGTGAAGAGCCGTTGTCGCCGCCGAAAAACCCAGCTGCCCACCCCCAGCGCGAGCACCGCCCACAAGCTTCCCAATAATACCATTTGGGCGTCAGGCCAACGACCCCAGTAGAGCATGTCGTGATACGCTGTAATATACGCGGTCATGGGGTTGAGCTCGAAGAGCCAGCGCACCCGCTCCGGCACCATTGAAAAATGATAGACGACTGGGGTCATCCAGAAGAGGATCATCAACGCGATCTCGGTGAGATACTTGATATCTCGGTAAGCAACAGCAATAGCAGAAAGGAAGAGCGCTACACCTCCTGTGAAGACCACCTGTAAGAGCAAGACGAGGGGATAGAGAGCAATAGCTGGGGTCCACGGTGCCCCAAGAAAGGCGAGCGCAGGAAAGAAGACGAGCAGCGCCAAGAGAAATTGCGCCACGTGAAAGAGCACGGTGGCTAAGGGGAGGACCTCACGGGGGAACGCGATCTTTTTGATGAGATTGGCATTGCCGGTGATGGCCTCTGTCGCGGCTATCGCCGTCCCGCTGAAGAGGTTCCACGGCAAGATCCCTATGATCAGAAAGAGCGGGAAATTCTCAATCTGCACCCGTAAGATATACCGGAGCACCACCGAGTAGACGATAATCATCATCAAGGGGTTGAGCAAAGACCACAAGAACCCTAAGAACGAGTTGCGGTACTTCACCTTGAGATCTTTGATCACCAGGTTTTTTAGAAGCTCTCGGTACTGAAAGAGAGAAGGCTGCGTCTCTATAGTACTCATACAAAGACGATTCTACTCAAAGCTTAGATGGGACTCAACCTCGCGGTACAAGGCCTGCATGTGGCGAATCATGCGATCAACCGTGAACTGCCGGAGCGCGCGCTGACGCCCAAGCTCTCCCATACGCTGTCGCAGCTCCGCTGAGTTGATAAGCTGTTCCAAAGCGTTGCCCAGAGCACGAGTATCCCTGGCGGGCACCAGCAGCCCAGTGATACCCTCTTCAACGAGCTCAGGCACTCCGCCAACCCGCGTCGCGATCACAGGGAGTCCCGCAAACATCGCTTCGATCACAGTAAGGGGCAGTCCCTCCCACCGCGACGAGAGCACAAAGATATCCGAAGCCTTTAAGATTGCCGGCACATCGTGGCGTTCCCTTAAGAACCGAATGTGTTGGCAGAGACCCTTGGCGCGCACGAGCTCTTCTAAGCGCGAGCGCCGCGGACCCTCTCCGACAAGCCAGAGCTGCCAGCTTGGGGCTCGTAATCCCTCCCACGCCGCGATGAGTGTCTCGAAATCCTTAGGCGGCGCGAAACGCCCTACCATCGTCACGACTCCGGCGGCATCGCTCATCCCAAGCCGCAGGCGCAGCTCTCTCTTATCTGTTGTAAGGCAAAACGGCTCTGGCTCAACACCGTTGTGGATGACCACGAGCTTCTCTTTCGGAGCCACTCTGAAGCGTAACGCCAACTGACGATCGTACTCCGATACGCAGATGATCTTCGTCGAGAATCGTGCTGGGAGTCGTTCGACCTGGGCTAAGAGCCAGCGCCACGGCCCAAGGCGTCCTTCGGAGAAGGCCCAGCCGTGTGCTGTAAACAGAATTATGGGTACTTGCGCCCACGCCGCTGCCAGGCGCCCCAACAGCCCTGCCTTGGTGCTGTGCGTGTGCACGATCTCGAAGCGCTCGCGCTTCATCAGGTGATAGAGCTTCCACAAAGCGCGAGGATCTCTGATCGGATGAGGGTTGCGACAGAGCTCGGGAATCTCGAGAACGCGAATGCCCTCGGCGCGCAACCGACCTCCTAACGGCCCTCCAGGAGCACAAGCAACGGTGATCTCATAGTCAGAGCGCAGATATTTCGCTAGTAAATAGACAATATGCTGCGCGCCGCCCCACTCGGAGAGCGTGACTATCTGAAGTACTCTCTTCATCGAGTTCAAGATAGTCAAATTTTTGAAGGTGTGCAATGGAGCTCTTGATCAGAGTCAGGCGAGTTCTTACAATAAAGCATGGAGCGCAGCCGCGATTGGATGGATCAAGCCCAAGGCGACCTCGAACATGCTCAGCACGATCTAGAGCACGGTTTCTATGAGTGGGCGTGTTTTTCCGCGCAGCAAGCCGCGGAGAAAGCTGTCAGGGCCATCTTTCAAAAGCTGGGAGCAAGTTCTGTCAAGATCTTCTATCCCAAGCTGAACCGAAGTGAAATCATCATATGACTCTCCCGTTGGTCGCGCTGCTGGTGTCTGGCATTGGCACGTTTGTGCTGCTGCGCTTGCTCATCCCGCGCTTGGCACGGGCAGGTATTGTCGGCAGAGATATGAACAAACCGGGCCAGCCTTCTGTCGCTGAGATGGGCGGGTTGGGACTGATAGGGGGCTTTGGCGCGGGGATTTTAACGATCATCGCGTTGCGCACGTTCTTTGGAACAGAAGCGCTCGTCGCCCTGAACACCGTAGAGCTCCTGGCCGTCTTGGCGACCGTTTTGATCATCGCGCTCATCGGACTGATTGACGATCTGATAGGGGTTCACCAGGGCTGGAAAGCGATCATCCCGGCGTTGGCGGCCGTTCCCTTGATTGTGATCGAAGTTGGTCAGCAGACCATGATCATACCCTTCATTGGGCCGGTGCATTTTGGGGTGCTCTATCCCTTGGTGCTCGTCCCCCTAGGTGTGACCGGCGCGGCGAACGCGTTCAACATGCTGGCGGGGTTCAACGGCCTTGAGGTGGGTCTGGGGACAGTCGCTGTCGGCGCGCTCGCTGTCATTGCAGCTCGTCTAGGAGAAGGAACCTCGTTAGTGCTCCTGCTGGCGGCGCTCGGGGCACTTCTTGCTACGCTCTACTTCAATTGGTACCCGGCGAAGGTCTTCATCGGCGACGTGGGGACGCTCACCATCGGCGCAGTGATCGCGACGGCTGTTATTATTGGGAACTTCGAATGGGCCGGAGTGATGGTGATCCTCCCCCACGGACTCGATTTTCTGCTCAAAGCACGGAAGGGGTTTCCCAGTGCCGGCTGGTGGGGGGAGTATCGCGACGGCAAGCTCTATTGTCCAGCGCACGGCCCGGTCGGGTTGGCTCAGCTCGTGCTCCAGCTGACAGGGGGCGTGTCTGAGCGTACGTTGGTCTTGATATTACTAGGGCTGGAGGCGCTCTGCGGGCTTGGCGCGATGGCGTTCTATCTCGTAAGATAGAATCGCCATGACTGCTAAGAGAAAGCCTCGCGAGCACGCCGCGGTGATAGCTGAGCTCTTCCCGCCTCAGGGCCAGTGGACAGAGCGTGACTATTTTGCCCTTCCCGATACGAATCGCTACATGGAGCTTTCGGAGGGGAGACTAATTCTGCCACCGCATCCAACACGAAGCCATCAAGTTGCTGTCGAAGAACTCTACTTACGACTGCGCGCATTCGTACGTGAACGGGATTTAGGGGAAGTGCACATAGCGCCCTTGCCGGTGCGTCTGTGGCCCGGCAAGATCCGCGAGCCCGATATCTTCTTTATTACTAAAGAGCACGCTGATCGCATCGGCGAGCAAGCGTGTGGGGTGCCCGATCTCATCGTCGAAGTTCTCTCTCCCGCGACACGCGAGACCGACCGCGGCGAAAAGTTCTTTGAGTACGCCAAGGCCGGCGTCAGAGAGTATTGGCTTGTCGACCCGGAGAAACGCTCCATCGAAGTCTATACCCTGCGCGGGCAGGTCTACGAGCCCTTGACACTCTCGGGAGAGCGAGCCTGCTCGAGGCTCCTCGAGGGCTTCTGCGTCCGCCCAGAAGAGATCTTCACCTAGGCAATAGAGATCTTCCCCATCAGATCAAGAGACTTGACAAGTTCTCCTCGTCGTAGTATGCTAGCGCCAATATATGCAAAATCACATATATGGGTGATCATAGTGTCATTGAAGCACGCGTTGCTAGGGTTTTTAAGCTTCGGCCCGGCGACGGGCTACGAACTGAAGCACGCGTTCGAGAACTCGGTGCAGCACTTCTGGAGCGCTGATCTCAGCCAGATCTATCGCACCCTAGAGAGCCTCAAAGAAGAGGGATTAGTTACAATGCGCATCGAGCACCAGGAGACCAAGCCCCCAAAGCACATCTACTCGCTTACGGAGCAGGGGCGTGCGGAGCTGATTCGCTGGCTCAGCGAACCCACCGTCGAGCTGCCTACAGTACGCAACCCATTTCTGCTCAAGATCTTCTTCGGGGCACTTATCCCTAAAGAGACTGTGCTCGAACATCTGCGGCGCTTCGCCGTCGCTCTTGAGGAGCGCTTGGCCGTCTACTATCAGATCGAAGAATATCTGCCTAAACGCTGCCGTGAACAAAGGCTGCACGAACACGAGCCGTTTCTCCTTGCAACGGTGCACCTGGGCATCAAGAATCTCAGGGCCACTCAACAGTGGTGTCACGAGCTGATCGCTGAACTTGAAGAAGGTCGAAGGAGCTCACAATGATCTTGCGAACGGAAAATCTCACGAAGGTCTATCGCGTCGGCAAGGAAGAGGTTCCCGCGCTGCGCGGGGTCAACTTCGCGCTCGATGCGGGCGAGTTCGTGGTCATTAACGGTCCATCGGGATCAGGCAAGACTACGTTCTTAAACCTAATCGCGTGCATCGACAAGCCCACGTCTGGAGAAGTCTATATCGACGGACAACCGACGAGCCGGCTCTCTGAAGGCCAGCTCGCTGAGCTGCGGAAGCACAAGATTGGCTTGGTATTTCAGACGTTCAATCTCATCCCGGTCTTGTCGGCTTACGAGAACGTCGAGTACCCGCTCATTCTCTTAGGGGTAGGCCGGAAGGAGCGCCATCGGCGCACTATGGCCCTGCTTGAGGAAGTCGGCCTCAAAGACTTGGCAAATCGTCGACCCGATGAGCTCTCAGGGGGCCAGCGTCAGCGGGTCGCTATCGCTCGGGCACTTGTTACCAACCCCAAGTTGGTGCTCGCCGACGAACCCACGGCAAACTTAGACTCGGAGACGGGCAAGCAGGTGATGGCCATCATGAGACGGCTCAACGAGGAGCACCACGTCGCGTTCCTCGTCGTCACGCACGATCCGGTCGTCACTCAGTATGCCCAACGGACCGTGAAGATTCGCGATGGGCAGCTCTTTGACGGAGGACGTACTAATGGAGCTTAAGCTGCTTATTCCCTTAAGAAATCTCTCGCGCAATCGTCGCCGCACTTTGCTTAGCTTGGCGATCATCGCCCTGGGCACGGCGATGATCTACGCCGTGCGCGGCTACGTCGACGAGAGCATGCTCACCATCCGTCAGGGGACAGTCCGACAGTTTGGCAACCTTCAGATAGCGTCCCCGCTGCTGTGGGCGGAGAAGACTGAGAATTTTCAGTATCTTATCTCTCCCGAAGACGTAGGGCGCATCGTAGAGGTTCTCAGAGAGATTCCCGAAGTCACGGCGTACACTGCGCAACTCAATCTGTCAGGGCTGGCGATTACCGAGCGCAAGACGAAGGTCGTGCGCGCCACGGCTCTAGAGCCGCAAAATCAAGCCCTGGACTACAACGATCTCGTTGTCGAAGGATCTGGACTCAATCCCGACGACCGCGCGAAAGCCTTAATTGGGCGCTCGCTCGCGGAAGAGCTGCAACTCAAGCCCGGGGATTTCTTCAATTTGACGACGACGACCGTCGATGGTGCGTATAACGTCGGGCCGCTGCAAGTCACGGGAATCTATACCCTCAATAACGCTGCGATCGAAGGCCAGCTCATCTTCATGCCCCTCACCTATGGGCAGATTCTCCTCGATACCTCGGGCGTTGCCAAGATCATCGTTAAGCTCGCGAGCATTGACCAGACTGACCGAGTCGCTCAGCTAGTACAGAGCAAGCTCGCCCAAGCTGGCTTGGAGTTTGAGGTACGTACGTGGGTCCAGCTCGCGGAGTTCTACCGCCAGATCAGGAGTTTTTTCGATATTCTCTTTGGGTTCTTGACGATTGCCGTCTCGGTGCTCGTCTTCTTTATCGTGTTACAAGTGCTGACGCTCTCGTTTCTGGAGCGCACGCGCGAGGTCGGTACGATCCGAGCGATCGGGACGAAGCGTTATCAAGTGTTCTTGATGTTTTTGATGGAGAGCGTCTTTTTAGGGGTCTTGGGAGGGCTGCTAGGGGTTGTTGGGGGCTGGGTGATTGGCCAAGGGTTTAACGCGCTGGGGATCGGCTGGACGCCTCCGGGAGCGATTGAACCAGTCCCCGTGCGATTGCGCCTCGAGCTGGGCAACGCTGTCGCGCCGTTCATGGTGAGTCTCTTGGCGACGCTCTTCTCAGCGCTCTACCCCGCGGCACACTCGGCGCGGCTTAATGTCGTAGAAGCCCTCGCGTCACGGTGATATCTGAAGGAGGGTCGTATGTTTTTCAGAATCGCGTTAAGAAACGTCCTACGCAACAAGCGCCGCACAGCGTTTAGCCTAGGGGTAACGGCTCTTGGCGTAGCTATCTTGTATTTCGTTATCGGGTTTATCACGTACAATTTTGCGTCGATCAAGCGCAATCTCACTCGCGAGATCGGCGCGGTCCAAATCGCCGATGCCAGACTGTTTGACAACAAGGCCGAGCGCTATGAGTATCTTATCTCACCTTCGACGCTTGAGCAGGTCGTGGCGTTGCTGAAGGATGATCCCAGAGTGGCAGGCTACACGTGGACCTTGGGGTTTGCTGGGCTGATTGGCAACGAGAAGGGGAGCACTCTGGTGGTCGGGCGCGGGCTCATTCCTGGCAATCCCATCGAGGACTATAGCCAAGTCGTCGTCGAAGGGCGTCCCCTCTCTGGGAAGGGCACGCCTCAGATTCTCCTCGGACGTCGACTCGCTGAGACGCTCAACGTCCGCCCTGGTGAGATCATCAACGTTGCTACCGGCACGGTGACGGGAGCGTTCAACGCCGCAAGCGCAACTATCGCTGGTACGATACGCTACAACAATATCGCGCTCGAGGGTCAGCTCGGCATCGTCAACCTCGAATTTGCTCAGCAGCTCCTGCGCACGCAGGGAGTCGAACGAGTCATCGTGCAACTAGAGGATTTAGATCAAGCTGAGGCGTTCGCTCAGGAGCTGAAGGCCAAGCTGTCGGCCATGGGAATCCCACTTGACGCGCGTCCATGGCAGAAGCTTACGGCGTTCTATGACTCGATCCGGGCATTCTGGAGCGTCTTCGCCGCGTTCACTACCGTGGGGGTCTTTGTGCTCGTCTTCTTCAGCGTCTTGGAAGTCTTGACCATGTCGTTTTTAGAGCGCACGCGCGAGGTCGGCACAGTTAGGGCCATTGGGACTACCAGATCTCAGGTCTTTCGGCTCTTCGTAACTGAAGGGGTGATCTTGGGGGGTATAGGGGGTGTGCTCGGAGTGCTTATAGGGGTGCTCTTGAGCTCTTGGATCAACGCTGTGGAGATTCGGTGGTTGCCACCGGGGGCGATCGATCCCGTGCCGGTGCGCCTGGCCGTCGATCTCTCTACGGGCATTGTGCCGTTCTTGACGGCGCTTATCTCGACGCTCTTGGGCACGCTCTATCCGGGGTGGAAGACCGCGCGCATCAATATCGTCGAAGCGTTAAGCTATGTCTAAGAAACCCAAGAAAGGAGCATCTATGAAGAGGCTGACGCAGTACGTTCTATTGGCCGTCCTTGCGACCGCGATGATGGGGATCGCTCTGGTGGCGCAGCCTGCGCCTACCGACGATCAGCTCTTGGAAGCGTTCGACAAAGCCCGCTTCATCGAAGCCACGTCCTTTACGATAACGGTAGAAATTGTCGCCGACAGACCCGATGGCACCAAGCAAGCGATCGTGCAGCTCTACTTCAAAGAGATCAACGGGAAGCGCTACGCACGGATTGAGTTCTTAGCGCCCGAGGAGCTGAGGGGCCAAGTCTATCTCAGCACGCCGGAGGGGACGTTCTTCTGGCAGCCGGGGCTAGCGACCCCCTTGAAAGTGAGTGGTCGCCAGCAAGTCTTCGGCGACTCCAGCGTCGCCGAGACCGTGGGCATCCAGTTTAAAGGTGATTACAAGATCAAAGCGCGCAAGGACGTGACGCTGTCGGGCAACAAGCCCGGCTGGGAAGTCGAACTCGAAGCGACCGACAAGAGCGTCGCGTTCCAGAGGGCTGTTGTGACAGCCGAGAAGGCTACCCTGCGCCCAGTGAAGGCGCGGCTCTTCGCGCTCAGCGGCGACCCTCTCAACGACGTCACATACCAAGAGTACGCGGCCCTAGAGAGGGATGAGTACGTCAAGAAGCAACTCATCGAGAACCAGCTCATCAAGGCAAATAAGACTTTACTGACGATCACAAAGATCGAGGCGAAAGATCTTCCCAACGATCTTTTCGATCCGAATAAGCTAGGGAGGTAAGCGATGGTGCGCGTGCGGTGGGCTCTCTTGACCGGAACGCTCCTGCTGAGCTTGACGGCCCTAGGGCAAGAGACTCCACCGTCAAGCGAGTTGACGGCACTGAAGCGCGAGGCGCTTGCAGTCTTCTCCAGAATACTGACGGACGGGAGCGCCGCGGAGCGCCTCAGCGCCGTGAACAGCTTGGTTCGCAACGGCGACGACTCTGTCGTCCCTTTGCTTATAGAGCGTCTGCTTGCTGACGAGGCACCGTTTGTGCGCCGGGCGGCTGCGGTTGGGCTGGGGCACTTTCGCTCGCAAGAAGCTCAGAGAGCCTTGCGTCGCGCTGCGCTCTCCGATGAGATCGCGAGTGTTCGCTGGGATGCGGCGCTCTCGGCTCAAGAGTCTGACGTCATTCTCGCTCTGCTGAGCCAGCGCGAGACACTAGCAGCGGCAGCGCTCTCGCTGCAGGAGTCAGCGGGGCGTCTGCCGGGGGCGATCTGGCACTCGGTGGAAGTCGCCTTGTTGCGTGCGTTCCCAGATCGCGAGAGCTGGAACGTCGTCGAACGCGCCGCGATGCTGAAAGCATTGGCGCAGCTTGGCTCACTCGGCGCTGTAGATCGTCTTCGGGTGACGCTTGCTGATACCGATGAAGACCCGTTCGTGCGCGGCGCAGCGGCTTTTGCGCTAGGGGTGCTGGGCGTGCGCAACGCCGTGCCGGAGCTGATCGCGGCGCTCGCTGTAGATTCCGAGGCGATCCAGGTCGGCGCAGCTGGGGCCTTGGGACTGCTAGGTGATCCTGTGGCGCTCGAGCCCTTGAGCAATTTGGTGCGTACAGGGCGCTCACCGCAGGCGCGCATCGCTGCCGCCGCGGCGCTTGCGCCGTTGGGTATTCAAGCAGTATCGGCGCTGGCTCAAGCGTTGCTGAGTGACCCTGTGCCTGCGGTGCGTCAGGCCGCTCTACGGGCGCTGCGCCAGATCAAGGGAACAGCAGCAACGCATGCTGTGCTTACTTTTCTTGAGAGCAAGTATCTCCAAGAGTGTGATCCGATTTCGTGTGGGGGGCTTGCTTTAGAGACCCTAAAGGCCCTTGCGGAACTCGGCCAAGGGCAGCTTGCCCTCCAAGTTGCTCAAGCCATGGTTGCAGCGCTGCGAGACGTGCTCCCTTTGTTGTTCATCTTTGCTGAGGGTGAACTCGTCCAGACGTTCAGTATAGTAGGGCGCAGGGCCCCGGAGCTGTTTGACGTGCTTCTGCGTGATCACAGCCCGTTTGTGCGCGCGCTCGGGATCGCAGCCTATGCGAGTGTCTATAAAGCTGAGGCGCGCGAGCTGCTCTTAAAGAATCTCTCAGACGAGAACGCCTTGGTGCGTCGAGTAGCTCTTGAAGGACTCTCTCTATGGGCTACCCCTGATGATACCAAGGTGTTTGCCCTCTTTGTCGCCGACAGCGATCCGCGCACTCGTCTGGCAGCGCTTACTGCCCTCGCGCGCGTAGGCGATGGGCAGGCCCTGGAACCCTTGCGCCGAACGCTGCGTGCAGAAAACCCTGCAGTGCGTCTTGACGGAGCTGGAGCAGCCCTAGCGTTTGCCATCCGCTGGGGCAGGACCTCATCGCCATCAGTTCCCTAATTATGCCTCGAATCTATAGACTGTTGCGTACTCAAATCGTGCCCGCTGATATCGAGAGAGTCTGGGAGTTCTTCGCCACGCCGCGAAACCTCAACGAGCTAACTCCGCCCGAGATGGACTTCACTATACTGTCGGGAGCAGACGAGCCAATGTACCCTGGGCAGCTCATCGAATATCGAATTCAAATTGTGCCTGGGATTGTCGTTTCGTGGCTGACGGAGATCGTCCACGTCGAGCCCAAGCGCCGCTTCATCGATGAGCAACGCTTCGGCCCCTATCAGTTTTGGTATCATGAGCATCGCTTTGAGCCCACAAGGGAGGGGACGTGCATCGAAGATTACGTCACGTATGCGCTGCCGTTGGGGATCATAGGGGGAGTGGTCCATGAGCTGTGGGTGCGACGACGGCTTGAGTATATCTTTGACTTTCGCCGTCAAGCGATCGAGCGTATCTTCGGCACCATTTGAGAAGAAATGTGCAGACGCCCCTCAACTTGACAGCGACGTGGGTCTGATGCTTTACTCTCTGCCGTGATTTGCTGGCGCGAGGTTTTAAAAGAGCTGCCTGAGCCGTGGCTGGTGATGGTCTGCGGGCTGGTGGGCGTGGGCAAGACCACGATTGCACGACAGATTGCACGAGAGCTGCGGGCACGTTATCTGAGCACCGATAGAGTGGGGTATCGGCTCTTTGGCGCTCAGCGTTCGTATGACGACGAGTATTATCGTCGAGTTTATGAGTACATGATCGCTCGTGCGCGCCGTGCGTTGGGCAAGCATCGTTCTGTCGTCTTAGACGGGACGTTCTTGCGCCGTGAAGTGCGCCAGAGATTCTTTGCGGAGCTGAGCGAAAGGGCTTCCCCATTGATTGTCTACGTAACGTGTCCCGAGGAGGTCGTCAAGGTGCGTTTAGAGTCACGGCGCGATGTGCCCTTAGCCCAGCGAGGGTATTCTGATGGATGTTATGAGGTCTATCAAGCAGTGAAGCAAAGGCTCAGCGATAGCTGGAACGACCCGCGCATGGAGAGGATCTCATTTGTCACGGTAGACACCGCTTTAGGGGAGCCTCACCTTGTCGAAATGCAAATTGAACTGAAGACTGTTCCTGGTGGGTGGTGGAGGATTTGAACCTCCGGCCTTCTGCACGTCAAGCAGACGCTCTTCCGCTGAGCTAACCACCCGGTGAGGCGGCGACCGGAATCGAACCGGTGCATAAGGGTTTTGCAGACCCTCGCCTTACCACTTGGCTACGCCGCCAGTAGCAAACTATTCTATCGTTCTCTTGCTCACCTGTCAAGCCCCCCGGTTTGGCAAGCCCTTGAATCTTCAGCTAAACTTAATAAACCAAAAGGAGGAAGACCATGAAACGATTTGCCGTTGTACTGGTCGTCCTGCTTGCTGCAAGCGTCGAGGGGGCGCACCAGCAACCCTTGGGGCCGAATCTCACGATCTATAGCGACTTAGCGCTTGTTGAGGAACTACGCACGCTCAGGGTCTCCCCAGGGGGGAACGAATACGTGGTTGAAAACCTGCCCAAGAGCGTTCTGCCTGACTCCGTGCTCTTCCGTCCCATCGGGGAGATCCAGATCATCGAGCAAGAGTTCCTGCCAGCCCAGGAGTTGACCGGTTGGCAGCTCTTACAAAATTCTGTCGGTCAGCAAATCGAAGTGACCGTCGCTCGCGGCTTGGTGCCGAAAACGTATCGTGGCACCCTACTGAGCGTCGAGGACAGCATAGTGCTTCAAGAAGTAACAGGGCGGATTCACATCATCAAGGATTTGACCGACATCTCTTTAGATCAGCTCTCGGAATACCGGAAGACCCCAGCACTCCGATGGCGCATCCAAAGTGATATCTCCGGCGAAGTCTCAGGACGCCTCAGCTATCTCACCGCGGGACTGAGCTGGTCGGCTTCGTACACAGCAATCCTCAACGACGCTGAAACTCAGATGAGGCTCACTAGCTGGGTCACGGTGCACAACACGAGCGGACGCGACTACGCAAATGCTCAGCTGACGCTCGTCGCTGGGGAGCTGCGCCGCGTGACACCGGCTGTAACTCCTAGTTTAGCTCCCCAAGCCGTGCCCCTAGCAGAACGGGGGAAGGATATGGAACCACAGCCCCTCTTCGAGTATTACGAGTATCGGCTCCCCCAACGCACAACCCTAAAGGACAAACAGGCTCTGCAGCTTACATTTCTACATGCTAATGCTGTCACAGTCTCGAAGCACTACGTCTATGACACGGCCATCTATCCGACGCCGCACGTCGAAATTCGCTTCGCAAACGAGAAGGCTCATGGGTTGGGCGTGGCATTGCCCGCCGGCGCTGTGCGCCTTTATAAAGAGACGGCCGATGGGCTACGGTTCCTCGGCGAGGACTTGCTCGGGCACGCGCCCGTGGGTGAGAGGATCGCGCTGACACCTGGAAGGGCTTTCGATCTGAAGGCCGAGCGGGTGCTCAAAGATCGCCAGCTCGTGGGGCGCGATGAGCTCGGCCGCGAACTCTATCGCGATAGCTATGAGATCACTCTGCACAACCAGAAAGAGACTGACGTCATAATCGAAGTGAAAGAGCGTCTTCAGGGGATATGGAGGATCATCTCGGCAGAGCCTAATTATGAGAAACTCGATGCGAGCACGGTGCTCTTTAGAGTTCTCGTGAAAGCGCGCGGTATGTCGAGAGTGACATATACGGTGGAGTGGAGATACTGATGGAAGAGGTTCTCACACAGCCCGATGGGCCCTATATACCCGATGCGATGCAGCGGTACGCGCGGGCGATTGAGAAGACGCTCGCTGAGGTTCCCGTAGTCAACGGCGTGGTGACGCTAGAAGCGCTGTGGATGGAGCTAGGGCTGCCGCGCGATCTCATCATCGAGGCCTTCGAGACGATGGAGATCAAGCTGCCGCCGCATGTGGAGCGCGTCATCGGGCCTAATGGACAGATCTTGGCTCAGCAGAAGAAATCCGAACAGACGGGCCCTCTCTCATGAGCGCGATTCGCTTTGGCACGGACGGCTGGCGCGGGGTGATCGCCCGGGATTTCACGTTTGACAGTGTGGGGCGTGTCGCCGCTGCGATTGCTGAATATTTAAAGAGCCCACAGCGCCGCGCGTTAGAAGTCTACAAAAAATGGGGCGTCGCCTATCGTCCCCCAGAGCGTGGCGTCGTCATTGGGTACGATACACGCTTTCTGTCCGAAGAGTTCGCAATCCACCTCGGCCGCGTCTTGCAGGACTTTGAAATCCCCGTTTGGATTGCACACGAACCCGTGCCCACCCCAGCGCTCTCCTACGCTGTTCATCATCATCAAGCAGCATTAGGTGTAATGGTGACGGCCAGCCACAACCCTCCAGAATACAACGGCATTAAGATTAAAGTTGAATACGCGAGCTCTGCGCCACCTAGTGTCACCCAGCTCATTGAGTCTCTTATTCCTGCAGAAGCGCCGACGCCAAAGACCCCGCTGAATGCTCTGAATTTTGTAGACTTCAAGAGCCCATATCTCATGCGCATTCGTCAACTGATTGACGCTGATCTATTGCGTCAGAGCGATCTCTGCGTCGTGATTGACGCGATGTACGGGGCGGCGCGGGGCTACATTGCTGAGATCCTCAAAGAGTTAGGTGTAGAATTCCTCACGGTGCGTCATGGGGACAACCCGCGCTTTGGGGGAAAGAACCCTGAGCCCATCGCGAAGAATTTGGGTCCGCTGCGTGCCGTGATCGCCAGCGAGAGACTCAAGAGATCGAAGAGCGCTAAGCGCTTGATCGGCGTTGTCACCGACGGCGACGGCGACCGAGTCGCCGCGATGGACGAGCTAGGCAACATCATAGATTCCCATCGCTGCTTCGCGTTGATTTTGAAGCATTTGCTAAAGAAGGGCTGGCGGGGGAAGGTCGTCAAGTCTTTTGCGCTCTCGGATATGATCGACACGCTCGCGGTCAAGAACAACTTAGAGCTTGACGAAGTCCCCGTAGGGTTTAAGTATATCTGTGAAAAAATGGTGCGTGAGGACGTTCTGATCGGGGGCGAAGAATCTGGGGGCATTGCGATCAAGCATCACATTCCTGAACGAGATGGGGTTTTGAATTCTCTGTTGCTGTGCGAGATCGCGGCGCAAGCGAACAAGCCCGTGAGCGAGATCGTGAACGATCTCTTGGCTGAAGTTGGGCCGCACTGGTATGACCGGCGCGACTTGCACTTAGAGAATCGCCTGGAGATTGTCGAGCGGGTGAAGCGTCGGCCACCGAAGCAGATCGCGGGCTTAGAAGTCATAAAAACAGAGATGCTCGACGGGGTGAAGCTGCGCTTCCCTCATGGATGGTTGCTATTGCGCGCCAGCGGGACAGAGCCATTGCTGAGACTCTATTGTGAGCTGGACTCGCTCAACAAGGTGCGCGAGGTCTTAGACGAAGCAGAGCGCTTCGCCAAAGGCGACGTGAGCTTGTGGGGGAAGTAGCAACGGCCATCATAAAGCGCTTCGGAACAAATAGCTTTTCATTGACAACGCTCAACCTAGTTGCTAAGCTGCGTCCAGAGGTGAGGAAGTGATGAAGCGGCTAAGATTCTTCCTAGCTGGCTTGCTCGTCGGCTTCGTAGCGCTCACAGGCCTGGTGGGATGTGTGACGAACAGCAATCCCCAAGGGCTTCTGCTGTGGCTGGAGATGCCCTCGGAAGTGAGCGCCGGCGAGACCGTGCCCTTGACCCTGAAGATCAAAAATATCAGTGCTCGGCTTATCGTTTTAGGCCATGCCCACCCTGCGTATAACTTCATCATCACAAGGTCCGACGGCACAGAAGTTTGGCGTTGGGCTACGGGTATTTTGGATATTCTCCTTGCGAAGTCGGTAGCTCCAGGAGAAGAGCTAAGTTTTATGGCGGAGTGGGATCAAAGAGAGCTTCAGGGGGATGAGCGCCACGGCCCTGTCGAGGGTGATCTTGTGACGCCGGGCACCTACTGGGTGCACGGGATCTTTCATGGTAATCTATTGGAGAAGGTCTATGGAGGCGGCGCAGAAGAGCTGAAGACGAAGCCTAAGCGGCTAGTTATTAAGCTGAGCGATTGACAATCCTAGGCGCAACTGCTAAGCTGCTTGTGGAGGAGACTGATGCCTAAAAAGATTACGAGCACAAAGCTGCCAGAGAATATTCTTCAGGTGCTCGAAGAGATAAAAGAATGCGGTGAGCCATGGTGATCACAGAGCGGTCGCGGCCTATAGCTGTTCTGATAGAATTTGAGGGCTTTATGGCTTTGCAGGAGCGCCTGCGCGAGCTAGAGGAGTCTCCAGGTGCAGCAGATCGTTGCCCAGGGCCGGCAAGAGCATGAGCAAGGCCGCACGCGTCGCATCAAGTCTTTGCGCGAGCTGCGCTTCGGCCCCCATAGCACGATTTATTGAAAACTATATCACGATGTTTTCTCTCTCTGGTGGGAGGACTGCAGATACAGTTTGGTTGGCCTGGTGCAAATTGCACCTTAGGGTTCGTCGCTGTCAGACAGGGCGTCGAGGGCTTTGTGACCAACTCGCACTGCACACATACCCAAGGTGTCGTCGACAATACAGAGTATCATCAACCAATAAGGCCTATAAATCCATGGGACATGAGCAATAGAGTCGGCCTTGAGATTGCGGACCCACCGTTCTTCACAGGAGGGAATTGCCCTTCTGGTTATCGATGCCGCTATAGCGACAGCGCCTTCGTGCGGAGCCCTCATCCATCAGGCCCTTCTGTCACGCTCAACCGTGGGTACATAGCGCGCTTAGTTTCAATCGATTGGAACGGAAGAGATCTCTACCGAATCATAAGTGAAGTTGAAAATGTGCATGAGGGGGAAAAATTGTTAACATGGTTGGGAGGGCATCGGGCAGGAAAATTATTAGAGTGTGCCGAGGAGGAAAAGAAGGAGGCTGTCTCCACCGCAGCATTGGAAACAGTTTCCACTTTTTCTTCGACCCCAAACCTCGTCATTACGCTGCAGACGCCATCCGCAGAGATGGAGCAGCGTATACATCAGTTGGAAGAAGACAAGCGACGAGGCTACGAAAATGTTGATGCTTTTGTCTCTGGAGAACTGCTTGGGCGAAAGCCGCGGCGAGCAAGAAGAACTGCTGAGAGTGCTTCGCATTATAGCCGGAGGCGGATAGATCCTCCCCTGAGAGAGGATCTTATTGGACATTTGGTATTCCGGAGTGGACGAGTAGCCTGTTGCTTGCTGGATGTCCTTGTAGGTAAGTGGCTTCTGCGCGGCAAGCAGAGTGAGCAGAATCTCCTTCCAGGCTTGGTTCCTCTTCCGTGTTTTCGTTCCATCTTCAACCGGTGGTATATCGTACTGATACAAGTCGATATCCAGCAGGTTGAGGAAGGCCCAGCGTGTCTTGAAGCGAACAGCACAAGGATTGATGTAGCCATGGAGAACCTTGTGCACCGTAGGCAGTGAGAGCTTGCCGTACGAGGCCAAGTCTTCCGGCCGCAGCCCACGCTCGTTCATACCGACGCTGAAAGTTCTGGTCATCGGGAAGGCCACTGACTTCGTAATTGAGGAACGCCTTTAGGTTTCGGGTGTAGGTTGGGGGAGTTGTTGGGGGTCTATTTGTTTAGGGTTCATTGAGGATATTTTTTTATGAGTATAGGCGCATTGTGGGGAGCAGAACTTTTGGGTGATGCGTTTAGGGGTGAATGGGGTACCGCAATGGGTGCAATTTTTTTCTTTGGTATATGTACGGTGTATACGGCCGAAGGATTTACGGCATTTGGCGCAGAGCAATCCTAGGCGATAGAGTTTAGAGCCGCAGTAGAGGCAATGGGTGTTTTTTGTGGGTGGTGAGGATTGAGTTATGAGGGAGATGATGCGGGAGCAGTAGGAGCGGGATTTTATGGCTTCTATGCCGGAGTTTTTCCATTCTTGGTATTTTTTTTGGGCGTATCGTCTTAGGGAGATTTTGTAGGCTTCGTAGTAGCAGGTGATGGAGCAATATTTTTGTCGTGGGCAGGTGGGGGTGAACTCTTTGGTGCAGATGGCACAGGGTTTGGGTTTGAATCTTCGTTTTCTTATGGGTGTGGTATTCATGGTTTCGGCATTCATGCTTTTACTATACCATATCTGCTGGGTATTGTCAATGGTGCTGAGGAGTGGACCATGCGGTATTGTTTCTCCGAGAGGGTGTAGACGACTTTCGGCTTTTGCTGCACCTCCGTGGATGAAGTTCCCGGCGACCGACTCCCACCGAAGCGAGCGCACCGGTGAGCGTGCTGGATGGCATTCTCCGCACTGCTCCTGTACTAGGCAGCGTGCAACGTACATCTACTCTGCAGATACGGCTGTGCCGTACAATATAGAAAAGTTTCTTGGGGCTACAGTTGCTACGCGGACTGGGTGGCCGCAGCCTGGGGGGCGTGGAATCACGACAACAGTCAGGGTTATTACAGCGGTCTTTCCAGCAATCTTAGCCAGAGTGGCTTTGTTTTACGTAAACGGTCCTAGCGGAACAATTACTCCGGTCCTTCGCGCTACAAGCACTCGTAACGATGGCACTGATGCTGTCAAGAAGTTCCTCGTACGAAGCTACGATGCCAGCTACACCCTTGGTGGTAATGAGGAATTAATCTCGCTCACGTATAAAGTGAGACCCTTGCCAACTTGCCTTAAGAGTGACTCGCTCGCTTCGAGGAGGCTATCGACGCCGTGGGGGGCATCGAGCAACTGAAATTGCCGTCGATGGTAGGCTCGCTCGGGCGAATGATCCCGGCGTTCTCCGGGTCAGACAGTTCGAGCGAGCAGAGGAGCTGTAAAGAACTCATACGCTGATGGCTTACATCACCCTACTGTCGTCTATATCGACGATGAACCGTATGCCGTGGTGCGGGATCAACGCTGGCACTTGGGCAATGTCCGCGTCCTGGAGGTAAAACGCACCCTTCCTGGACCGCCTATGCCTTAAGGGCCCGCGTGAACGTTGGTGCTCTTGGAGGGGACAGCGGTGCACCGGTCTTTAGGATCATCAATTCTCCAGCTCCCAATGACGTCATACTCTATGGCATCCTCTGGGGAGGAGACCCGGCAGGAACCCAGTATTACATCTTCAGCAATATGGGATTCGTGCAAAGAGTTGATGAGCTGGGAACCCTACAGAACTGCCCTTCCCCATTCACGTGCTAGGGTGTGTAATGGAATCGTCATAGGAAGGGAGGTCAAACAATGTTCAAGAGGTTCATGGTATTTGGGTCTCTCACGATGTTGGTGCTCAGCGGGTGTGATCTCTTGCAAAACCCAGACCCAGTGCCCCTGCCACCGCCTGGGACGACTTGCGAAGAGATCTCAGAAGATCCTAATGACCCACGCCTGATGGATCTGAGACTAGCCCAGCGCGTCCCAGCCTATGGGGGGATGTTCTTCGATAATAATATTCTTTACGTCTATTTGACGGATCTTGCTCAAGAGGAGGCAGTGAAGCAGGCAATCAGAGAGATATTTGGACCACGCTGGTTAGAGTTCCACACATATCCTGAGGAGATCCGAGTGCTGCAAGGGCAGTACAGCTACATGCAGCTCAAGACCTGGTATGAGTGCGTGAGGGACCAGATCCCAGCTATTCCAGGCGTAATAAGGACCGACCTTGACGAAAGGAGAAATCGAATCGCGATTGACATTGATATTGGCTTGCAGGCTAAGAGAAAACGACAAGTGATAGAAGCAGTAGAGACCATTCTGGAGAGATTAAGCATCCCACGAGAGGCAGTTATCATAGAATTCGAGCAACCCTCAGTATTTAAGTAAGCACGTGGGGCAGGGTATGCAAGTTTTTAGAGCACTAGGAGTGCTAAGTTTCAGTAGCATACTGTTCTTGCTCTCTGGGTGCTTGAGGCCTGGAACGCTAGAGCTGGGGCTTGAGATCACAAACGCCTCTATAGCTAGGCAACTCTGTGATCTCAATCTCAACAGCTCTTATGAGTTAGCGATAACCTGGCGTGCCTATGGGGGAACGCCCCCGCTCACGGTTTGGATCTCTTATGAAACCCTAGATGGGCGAACACAAGCCTTCGGGCCTTTCCCCTGGCCGGAGCAAAATAGCTATACTTTGCTTGTTGATTCATACGAGGGCGAGTCCTTAGTCATCTATGCATTAGCTCAAGATACAGAAGGAGCTCGCATAGAAAGAAGACACCGTATCGCATTGAGGCCATGTGCTTCCTTACCCCCGATGAAGCCGATAATCACTATTATCCCTTCAGGTGGCACTGCTACTCAGGAGCAGATGGTTATCGAAGCTACTATGACTAATACCGTAGCAGCTCCGATATGGACCGGAGCTCTTGTAGCTACAGGCTGCACGGTGGAGCGCACCCAGCCAGATCTTCCTCTCTTGTTGGAACCTAACGCCTCTGTGAAGGTGCGCGTGAGCCTCCAGTGTCCTGAAAGGGGAGTAAGATGGAAGCTTCACGTTGTTGAAAAGCTTCCGTGAATCTAGGCCGTTAGACTGAGCTTCTCCCGCGCCAGCTCCTTCTCTTTCTCCGCGACTAAGAGCCGTGTCTTGATCACCGTATCGGGATTGAGCGAGATGCTGTCAATCCCACATTCTACTAAGAATTCCGCGAACTCCGGGAAATCTGACGGCGCTTGTCCGCAGATCCCGATCTTGCGCCCCTTCCGATGCGCTACGGCAATGACATGCTTGACGAGACGCTTCACGGCTGCGTTGCGCTCATCGTAGATGTGCGCAACTAATTCTGAGTCGCGATCCAACCCGAGAGTTAACTGAGTTAGATCGTTGCTCCCAATCGAAAAGCCGTCGAAGATCTCGGCAAATTCTTCAGCTAAGATCACGTTACTGGGAATCTCGCACATCACGTAGACTTCCAAGTTATTTTCTCCCTGGCGTAGCCCAAACTCCGCCATCGTCTCGATTACTCTCTTCCCTTCTTCTGGAGTGCGACAGAACGGAATCATCACTTTAATATTTGTCAAGCCCATCTCGTCGCGGGCTTTCTTGATAGCTTGGCATTCGAGCCCGAACGCGTCTTTGTACTTGGGATCATAGTAGCGCGACGCGCCGCGCCAGCCGATCATCGGGTTCGATTCCGTCGGCTCGTAGAGCACACCACCAATTAAGCTAGCGTACTCATTGCTCTTAAAATCAGAGAGTCTCACGATCACGTCGTTGGGCCAGAAGGCCGCGGCAATCTTGGCGACCCCCGATGCAAGCTTGTCTACAAAGAACTGGGCTTTGTCGGAGTAGCCCAGGGTGCGCTCGTCTATCTGTTGCACGATCTGGGCGATCTGTGGGTCGTGGGCCGCGCGAGCCTTGAGCTGCTCATATTCGATCAGGGCTTTGGGATGAATCCCGATGTGCGAGCTGATGATAAACTCTTCGCGCGCTAACCCTACGCCGTCGTTGGGGATACGAGCTTGAGCAAAAGCTGTCTCCGGGATGCCCACGTTCATCATGATCTTGGTGCGCGTTCTGGGGAGCTGCGCTACGTCAACCCGATCAACTCGGAACTTCAATCGTCCGGCGAAGACCCGCCCTTCGCCCTGGGAGCAGTCTACGGTAATCTCTTGACCGGTTTGGATCTTCTGCATAGCCCCCTCAGCCCCGATGACACAGGGAATCCCCAATTCGCGGGAGATGATCGCGGCATGGCACGTCCTCCCCCCGCGCTCGGTCACAATCGCCGACGCGATCTTCATGATGGGTTCCCAGTCGGGGTCGGTCATCTCCGTCACTAGGACTTCGCCGGGGCGGAAGCGCCCAATCTCTGAGACGTCACGGATGACATGGGCAGGGCCTTGGCCGATCTTGCTGCCCACGGGTTCGCCGCGCACCAGAAGCTTTCCGGATTCTTCGAGCACATAATTTTCTAGAGTGCTTGCGCTCTGGACCCCATGGACGGTCTCCGGGCGAGCTTGCACGATGAACAGCCTATGGCTGATCCCATCTTTGGCCCACTCGATGTCCATGGGACGCCCATAGTGCGCTTCGATCTGAAGAGCCCACCGAGCTAACTGTAGAACCTCATCATCGCTGATGGAGAAACGCTGCTGTTCTTCTGGGCTGACGCGCTCTTCGCGCAGGGCGCCGTTGGCGCAGACGAGTTTCTTCTGCTTGCTGCCCAGACGTTTCTCTATGATAGCTTGATAGCCCTTTTTCAGTCCCGGCTTGAAGACGTAGAACTGATCAGGGTTGACTCGACCCTGCACCACAAGCTCGCCAAAGCCGTAAGAAGACGTGACATAGACGACATTCTCCGCGCCGGATTCGGGGTCAATCGTGAAGAGCACCCCAGAAGCAGCCAAGTCCGAGCGCACCATCTGTTGCACCACCACGGCGATATTGACGTCGCCGTTGGTGAAGCCGCGGTCACGACGATACGAAATAGCGCGATCCGTAAAGAGGCTAGCAAAGCAGCGGCGCACGCGATCTAACAGCATCTCTTCGGTTGTGACATTGAGGAACGTATCGTGCTGGCCGGCGAACGAGTGCTCTTCGGAGTCTTCTATCGTCGCCGAGGAGCGCACAGCGACGTCCGTGCTGCCGGTCTTCTTGGTAAGCTCGCGATACGCGCGCCGGATCTCGCCCTCAAGATCAGAGGGCAATGGGGTGTTGATAATAAGATTTCTGATTCTCTGCCCATATTCAGCGAGCATCTGGACGTTCTGCGTATCGAGCTGGGCCATGAGGGTCTGGATGCGAGTATCCAGCCCAGCGCGCTCCAAAAACGCGCGGAACGCTTCAGCGGTGACGACGAAGCCATCAGGCACGGGGATCCCTTTGAGGACCTTGCGCATCTCCCCTAGGGATGCTCCCTTTCCCCCAACCAAGCTGACATCAGCTCGCCCTACCTCATCCAACCAGGCGATGGTCTTCACAAGCTGCCTCCTTCCCTTCGTCACTTTGTGAAGTGCTTATAGTATAAAATATTCACAAAGTGAAAATCAAGCATCTGGAAGGGCTCTTGCTATCGCGAATATTTGCGGGGGACCCAGGCCGTAGAAGCTCGATCACCGAGGCTTTCCTCTCCTGTTCTTGACAAAGTGAATATCTGCGAGCTAAACTGAGTGACGAGGTGGAGAGCCCATGGCTGCCTACGATTTAGAAAGGCTGGCCCTCTTGTTGCAAGGGTATCGCAAGCGGCTGAACCTTACGAAGGCGCAGCTGGCGCAGCGCGCTGGGATCTCAGCCAGCTTCGTGACGTATATTGAGCAGGGGCAGCGCCGACCCTCTTTACCCATGCTCACGCGCCTGATGCAGGCCCTCGACTTGACAGACTCAGAGAAGAGAGGATTGCTTCGAGCAGCTGGGTATCATTCCCTGGGAGAGCTGACGCCGTGCCTGAGCGATCTGAGCGAGCAACTTGCGGAGCTGCCCCAGCCGGAACGCGACGAGTTGCTTGAGGAGTTCTCGCGGATGATCGGGCGGTGGCGCGAGCTACGCCGCAAGCGCGTACGCCGCGTCGTCATCCCCATCGCGGGCTGGCAGCCGCGTCTGCTCTCCCCCGAGCAGTTAGGCAAGATGCTCCGTCCTGCTCTGGAAGAGACGGCCCTGGCAGGCTTAACTGAAGTCGTCTTGGTGCTTGCGCCTGGCAAATCCGTTCCCCTCTTGAAGCTTCCGCGCGGGCTGAAAGTGCGCACCGTCGTGCAGGAGCCCCAATTGGGGCTCGGCCATGCTATCTTGACGACCCACGGGGTTGTGGGAGACGAGCCCTTCGCGGTCATCCTGCCCGATGATATCTTGCTCGGGGAAGGCCGCGAGTGCTTGCGCCAGATGCTCACTCTTTATGAGCGATATCGATGCAGCATGTTGGCGGTGACGGAGGTCGAAGGGGCTGCAGATCTTAAAAATTACGGGGTTGCTCACTTGGGCGATCCCTTGGCTGAGAACGTCTATCTCGTCCAAGGGCTGCAAGAGAAGCCGACGAGAGGACGACGCAGTGGGCTGACTATCGTCGGTCGTTATGTGCTGACCCCCCAGGTCTTTGAGGCCCTCCAAGCGACTACTCCTGATAAGAACAACGAGATCCAATTGACCGATGCGCTCAATCTCTTATTGCGCCGCCAGCGGATTAGCGCGTTTGTCTATCGGGCGCAGCTCTTCCGGGTAACGCCGATTAAAATGCTCTTAGAGCAACTCATTGATGCACTGGACGAGTCGCACCCCGAGCGCCTCGAACAAGCGATGCAGATTACTAAAGAGGCCCTGCAGGCCCTGACGGCCCTGCGGGCCTAGAATCTCTTAGATGCTTGCACCATCATCGCCTAAGTGCTATCGTTGCTCTTACTATGAATGTGATACGGTGCGAAGATCGCGAGGTTCATCCCCAAGTCCGCACGCTGCGCGAGATGCAGTCGGTTGTCTTTGATAGAAGCTGGCTGCGCACTGCAGACTTAGATCAAGCTCTGTATTTGATGTACCGAGACTGCGTGCTCCCCGAAGATCGCGAGATCGCCCAGAAGCTCCAAGTGCGCTATGACATTACTGTGCTTCTGCCCGTGTGCTTGGGGCGCGAGCACAACAAGACGAAGGGCCACTATCACTCCGAGTACCAGCCGGGGCTGCGCTACCCCGAACTCTATCAAGTTCTCGAGGGCGAAGCCCATGTACTCTTGCAGAAGCAATCTGGAGATACCGTCAGTGACGTTGTGCTCGTCATCGCCCACGAAGGAGAGATCGTGCTCGTGCCCCCCAATTACGGACACATCACGATCAACCCCACAGAAAAGATTTTAAAGATGGCCAACTGGATCTCGACGAAAGTCCAGAGCTTCTACGAGCCCTTTGAGCAGAAAGGCGGCGGCGCATACTTCGAGCTACGCGATGGGCAGCTCATTGCCAATTCGCGCTACGGTGCGTTACCCCCATTGCGCGTCGTTTCGGCACGAGAATACCCGGAACTTGGGCTGCGCCACGGCCAGCCCATCTACGAGCTGATTAAGACCCCGGCGCAACTACGATTTCTCAGCTATCCTGATGGACCTCTTCCCCTCCCTTGAAAGGGAGCAAGGGGGTTGGCTCTTCACGTCTTACTCGGCTCACGCCGCCTAGGGAAAAAGAACGCCATCAGCACCCCAATGATCACGCCGATGCCTGTCCCCCATAAAATAATCTGAAGGCGATTAGGTCCTATCGGGCCTTGAGGAAGTCGCGCTGGGGTGACAACCTCCAACGGTTCCCACCCCTTGAGGATCTGCTGCACTTCCACTTGAGCTTGCGCCAGCGCCTCCAGGCGCTCTTCAAGATCTAGAACGCGCTGATACTCCCTCTCCATAGCGGCAATACCCATAGTAGTCAGTCGATCGAGTTCGCGCTCGATCTCCTCCAGGCGTCGCAGCAGGGATTCTACATAATTACGATAGTACCAACTCTCCAGCGTGGCCCCTGGTTCCCCCACGCGCATCTGTGCTGTGCGGGCCTTAAGCAGCTCTTGTAGGGCTTGTTCGAGGCTCTCTTTTTGAGAGTGGAGCAGAGCTGTGCGCGCCTCCACGCGGGTCATGAGGGTTTGGACAACCCGCTGGCGATGCTCCTCCAGCGCTTGGTGCAGAGCATTCAGCCGAGCGCTCTCGCTCTCCAAGGTCGAGCGCAAATCCCTGGTGAGCTTCTCTGCGGCTTCTTCAATATACACGGCTAGCGTATCGCGCACTACGTGTTGAGGGAATCCACCGCGTAGCTTCAGCATGACCAAGCCGTCGGTCTCCTCGACCCGTAAGCCCTCGGACAGCCATGAGACCACAGGCCAAGTCTCCCTTGTCTCTTCAGAGATCTTGGTTCTCTTGGCCACCTCTATGGCGAGGTCGGGGCTGTACCACACGCTCTTGTCCCATCCAAAGTGCACAGAGGACTCCTTAGGTAACGGGGGAACCTTGACCCGTACCAGGGCGCTCGCCTCAAATTCTAAGGGCTGGCGGAGTGCGAGGATCGCTGAAAGAATCAGAGCAGCTAATACAGTTATGATGAAGAGCCAGCGTCGTTCTGTGGCCATCCTCTTATCATCTCCTTGGGTGTAACGATATCATATATGAGCTCAGTTCGTCAAAAAATGCTGGCGCAAGGTCTGCACGATGCGCTCGGCGGCGTGGCCGTCGCCGAAGGGATTGACCGCACGCGCCATCTGCTCATAGGCGTCGCGATCTTCCAGGAGCCGCGCAGCTTCGCGGAAGATATTCTCAGTCTCGGTACCCACGAGCCTGGCCGTGCCCGCTTCAAGAGCTTCGGGACGCTCGGTGACCTTGCGCATGACCAAGACGGGCTTGCCCAGCGCTGGAGCCTCTTCTTGGATGCCCCCAGAGTCCGTCAGAATCAAGAACGCCCGGCCCATAAGCCAGACGAATCTTTCGTAGTCTAACGGCTCTATCAGAAAGACGCGATCTACTTGAGAAAGAATCTTACGCACAGGGGCACGCACGTTGGGGTTCAAGTGCACGGGATAGACCAAGACGACGTTTGGATAGCTTTGGGCGATCTTTTTCAATCCAAGACAGATGCTCTCGAACTCTGGGCCGAAGCTCTCGCGCCGATGGCCCGTTATGAGTAAGAGCTTTGCGTCGCCGTGCTCGATCTGCGCAAAGATCTCTTTGGGCAGAGCAAAGTGCTCGCGGAGATCGCGATCTTTGACGCGCGCCCACATCTGCTGGAGCGCGTCAATGCCAGTGTTTCCGGTGACGAAGATCGTTTCAGCAGAGATCCCTTCGCGCAAGAGGTTCTGTCGAGCGCGCTCGGTAGGGGCAAAGTGGAAGTCAGCGAGCCGATCGGCGAGCACGCGGTTGACCTCTTCGGGGAAGGGGCTGTATTTGTCGCATGTGCGCAGCCCAGCTTCCACGCGCGCGATCTTAATTTGAGCGTAGAACGCCGCAAGGCTCGCGACGAACGCCGTCGTGGTATCTCCCTGAGTGATGACTAGATCAGGCTTTTCCCTCTGAATGACAGACTCTAACGCGACGAGCGCCTCGGCTGTCAGCTGATAGAGACTCTGATTGGGGCGCATGAGATCCAAGTCATAGTCTGGAGTGATCTCAAAGAGTTTTAAAACTTGGTCGAGCATCTCGCGGTGTTGCGCGGTCACGCAAACGCGAGATTGAATCTCGGAAAATTTTTGAAGCTCCTTCAGCACTGGGGCGAGCTTAATCGCTTCTGGGCGTGTTCCGAAGACTGTCAGGGTTTTCATAAAGCTGACAGCTATGCTAGAGCCTTGGGACACATTTTGTCAAGGGCTTCCCTTGAGGGCTACACTGCTTGCGTTAGTAAAGGAAGCCTCCATGCACCCAGGGCGAGCTTGGAGCATTGGCGCAATGGAGCTAGCCCGTAGCTCTTGGCAGAGGTCGGTGGTGAGGCTGGGCGTGTGCAGGCGGGATTTTAAAAGTTAAAGATCGCAATAGCTACAGCGCATAGCACTGCCACGATTCCATAGAAGAGCATAACCGTCACGCGCTCACTCAGCCCTAGAGCTAAGACTCTGTGATGCAGGTGCCCGCGATCAGCTTGGAAGATCGATTTTTTCTGTCTGAGGCGGCGCAGGATCGCCCACGCCGTGTCGCCAATGGGCATGCCTAACAGCAAGATCGGGACGAGAATCGGCACATCGCTGAGCCTCGTGCTGAGAGTCGACTGCGTCGCTTGAATGCAAAGCACAGCAAGCCAGTAGCCCACCAAGTGTGTCCCACTATCACCAAGAAAGACTTTTGCTGGTGCCCAGTTGAAGAGCAAAAAGCCTAGCAAGATCCCAACGAAGCCCATCGAGAGCGCAAAGACTATACTGTTGCCCGATTGAGAGGCAGTAAGAGCTGTCGCACCGAGGATAATAGCCGCGCTCCCCGCCGCTAAGCCGTCGAGACCGTCTATAAGATTGAAGGCGTTGATCGCCCCAACGACCCAAAAGAGCGTGAAGGGGATCGTCATCCAGCCCAAAGCCAGCTCGATTCCAAAAAGATTCACGGACTGAATGGTCCATCCCGCAACGAGCACAGCGACAAGCGCGCCCAGAAGCTGCCCGAGGAGCTTCGCTTTCGGACTGAGTCCGAAGCGATCATCGAGTAATCCTGTCAAGAACGCGACGAGGCTCCCCAGGGCGAGCTTCCAGAGCTCTGCTAGGTTCGCAAGAGCGAGGATTGGAAGCGCAGCAAAAGCGAGGGCCCAGCCGCCGATCGCGACCGTGCGCCCATGATGCTTGTGCGCGTCATTGGGGAGATCGAGCAAACCGAGTCGTGGAGCTATGTATTGACTAAGCGCTGTGAGGGCAAGACTGCTCACAAGCCCGATGAAAAACTCTCTCACCACAGGGGTATTATAGCGATTTGGCTTGTGTATGCCAAAGCCGCACTAACGGATTCTACAGCTCATAGCGCTCGATGAGCTTCTTCTCTTCCCCGGCGATCTCCGCGCGAATCTCAAAGTACTCCGCAAGCCCAGAGTGCTTGAGCTTCTCTTTGAGAAGATTGTCTATCTGAAAGATCCCCGCGGAGTTGGACATCTTTATAGCGATACAGATGGGGCGCTTCTCGCCCTTGCGCAATTGTACGTCTTCTATAGCTAATGCTGAGACGGCATGAATGGTCATGGACCCTGCTTGAAATGGGATGCGCGCCCGCCCCTCTTCCATATCGAGAGCATCGGCGATCTTTAATACGCCGGCTTCGACCGTCAATGGCTCGATCTCGGTCTCATGGGCGTAGACCGCGTGCAGGACTTCTGCAGTGATGATTGCGCGCTCGCGCTCCGGATAGATATCTTTGAGAAGTTCAGGCAACAGATCCGCAGCGAGTGCGACGGAGAACGGCTCGTGATTCATACGATGGACAATGTGTCCGATGTCGTGCAGGCACGCCGCGAGAACTACTATGACTTCGGCGTCGTCTTTGGTGAGCTTATGGTCTTTTTCGACGCTGGGCTGCACGCCTGCCTCGATGAGCATGCGCAGGATCTTGAGTGCAAGATTCGCGACAATTCTGATATGCACGGGGCCGTGATCGTTGATCCCTAATCTGTCGATAGCGTTGACGTTCGAGCAGTACCAATAGGTGTTTAAAGTGACATTTTCGTTGATACGCGCGACAACGGCCTCGAGCTTCTTATTCTCTCGAACGGGAATATTGAGCGCCATAGCTTCTTAAGGGTGCTTATCCGACTTGTAGATGTGACGGAGGCGTTCTACTCCCTTGATCTCTTCAATAACTTGGGCGACGACCGGTGGCACATGGGATCTCCACGCGTCACCATGGAGCATAAGCTCTCGGATCTTCGTGCCATCCCAGTGGGCGCGCTCGACATAAGGCAATGAGCGCACGGTGATGCCGCGCTCGGCAAAGAGCTGCTGCACCAAGGGATTGTTGGAGTAGACGATCTCGAACGGCGGTGTCAAGCTGCGAATATGAGCGACATACAGAGAGTTGCGCTCGATATCTTCGATGGGCAAGACGTACGTTATAATTGGCGGCTTCAAGTCTTCAAGGGCCTTGGTGATCATCATGATGCGTTCGCCGGCGGTGAAGGGGTCTTTGAGGGTGTGGCTCTCTTGAGCTGAGCCGATAGCGATAATTAATTCATCGATCTCGCGGCTCTCACAGATCTGTTTGATGACGGCGTGGTGGCCATTGTGATAGGGCTGGAAACGTCCGAGAAATAAGCCGCGTCTGATCTTCATTGAGATTGCTCTCCTTCCAAGAACCCTCGTACAGCCTGTGCGACTGTTTCGGCGTTGGGCAAGCCCTCGTCACCCATCTGAATAATAAGAATATCGTTAGAAGTGACGCGGAAGACCCCGTCGTGTCCGGGCTTGAGGGTTATGGCCTCGACTCTGTCAGCGTAGCTTTCTAAAATCTTCTGGGCAGCCTCAAGGGCCGGCTTCAAGTACATACACTCGTGGCAGTATTCTATAGTAATTATGGGCTTGAGCATGGCATCAGTATTGTACAGCGTGGGCACCCGGCTCGTCCAGCACGATTTGCCGAAGACTTTCACTGCGAGTAAACTAACTGATATAATTGCCCAACCGAGGTGATCTCTCATGCTCAAGTACGGCGACCAAGCCCCGGAGTTTCAGCTCAAAGGTGTGGACGGCAAGCTCTACAAGCTCTCCGACTACAAGAACAAAAAAGCCGTCGCAGTGATCTTTAGCTGCAACCATTGCCCCTACGTCAAAGCCTACGAAGAGCGCATGATCGCGCTCGCCAAGGAGTACGAGCCCAGGGGAGTGCAGTTCCTCGTCATCAACTCCAACGATCCTGTTAAATACCCAGAAGATAGCTTTGAGAACATGGTCAAGCGCGCCAAGGAGAAGGGCTATCCCTTCCCGTATCTGTATGACGAGACCCAGCAGATCGCCAAAGCGTACGGGGCCCAGCGCACGCCCGAAGTCTTCTTGTTCGATGGCTCGATGAGGCTGCGCTACCACGGAGCGATTGACGACAACGCTGAAGATCCCGCAAAGGTGACCAAGCGCTATCTCAAGGATGCTCTCGAGGCGGTGCTGATAGGTCGCGAGCCTGATCTCAAAGATACCCAGCCCGTCGGCTGCACCATCAAATGGAAGTGAAGCGCTTTTCCACCGCGGCCCAGTTCACGACATTCCACCACGCTTGGACGTAGTCGGCGCGGCGATTCTGATATCTCAGATAGTACGCATGCTCCCAGACGTCGATCCCTAGGATTGGGATCTTGCCCTCCATCAGGGGGCTGTCTTGGTTGGGGGTAGAGTAGACTTCGAGCCTTCTTTCGGGGGTGAGGACGAGCCAGGCCCAGCCAGAACCGAAGCGATCGAGAGCTGCCTGGGTGAAGAGCTCCTTGAACTTCTCGAAGCTGCCGAACGTTTGATTGATGGCTTCAGCGATCTTGCCTATGGGTTGACCCCCGGCTTTGGGCCCCATGATCTCCCAGAAGAACGAGTGATTAACATGACCGCCGCCGTGATTGCGCACGGCTGTTCGGATCTTCTCCGGAACAATAGCACAATTGTTGGCCAGAAGCTCTTCTAAGCTCTTATTGGCCAACTCCGGCGCGGATTCCAATGCTTTATTGAGATTATTCACATAGCCAGCGTGATGCTTAGTGTGATGAATATACATGGTCAGCGCGTCAATGTGGGGCTCTAAAGCATCGTAGGGATACGGCAACTGCGGTAACGAGAACGGCATGATAGAAACCTCCTTTCACACAACGTTTTTTATCTTAGCAGATTGGAGAGCCGGCGTCCAACTAGGTGACGATGTGGGCATGATGCTTGGCCCATTGGAGCCCCTCGTCGAATGCCAGGAGATTGAGCTCAACGGTCTTGGGCGGGACGAGCTCGGTGACGGCAGAGTGCCATGCGTCCTGGGGAAGGTCAAGGAAGAGGGAGAGTGCGCCGAGCATAACGGTGTTGGTCAGCGCGGGAGTGCCTATCTGCTGTGCGATCTTCAAGGCGGGCACCAGGAAGGCAGACCGTGTGCGGCGACGCAGCGTCTCCTCGAGAGTTCTATCGTCGGGGTAGGGAGCAAGCTTGAGCGATTCGATGCTGGGCACGATGCGCTGATCGTTCACGAGGGCTAAGCCGTTCGTTGTGAGATAGTTCAAATAGCGCAGGGCTTCGAGCTTCTCAAACGCGAGTAAGACGTCGGCAGTCCCTTCGGAGACAGCTGGGGAGAGCACAGCTTTTCCGTAGCGCACCGTGGAGAAGACGGAACCGCCGCGCTGAGCCATACCGTGGACTTCGGAGGTCGCGACTGACAACCCGGCAAGCATCGCAGCGCGTGCGATGATCTGGCCGGCGAGCACCGATCCCTGGCCGCCTACCCCTACGACAACGATGTTGGTGATCTCATGGGTGTTCATCGCTTAGAGCTCTTGCGCTTGAGATAGGCGGCGACGGCGCTGGCGACGCGTCGCCCCGTGGCAATGCTCTGGGTCACCGTGCCGTAGCCAAACGCCACATCCCCACATGCAAAGACCCCCGGCTGCGAAGCGACCCCCATAAAAGTCGTTTGGACCTTCTCGGCGAACTGTATATTGGTCTCTTTGAGAAACCCTAGATCAGCACGCTCCCCGATGGCTAAGATCACCGTGTCGACCGCGACGCAAAATTCGCTCTCGGGGATGGGCACCGGACGACGACGTCCGTCTTTCTCTAATGGCCCCGGCTGCATGCGGATCAGTTCTAGGCCGCAGACGCGCCCACCTTGGGCGAGCACTTTGATGGGGTTCGTCTGAAACTCGAAGGTTATCCCCTCAAGGATAGCTTCGTCGATCTCGTCACGGATTGCGGGCATCTCCTGAGCGGTACGGCGATAGTACACTGTAACTTCGGCTCCCAGGCGCTTGGCCGAGCGCGCGCAGTCAATCGCGGTGTTGCCCCCGCCGATGACCGCAACGCGGCGTCCAACTTGAACTCTCTGCCCACGGTTGATGCGCCTCAGAAACTCAACTCCATAGAGCAGCCCCTCTCGTACCTCGCTGGTGCCTTCCAGCTCGAGTTCTTGAGGAGCCGAGTCTCCTACGGCGATGACGACTGCATCGTATTCGTTCTGGAGCTCGGCAAAGCTCACATCGCGCCCGACCGTGACGTTACAGCGGATCTCGACGCCCATCATAGAGAGTCTATCGATCTCGCGATCTAGGATCTCTTTGTTGAGGCGGAAGGCAGGGATGCCGTAACGCATCATGCCGCCGGGCTTTTCAAGTGCTTCCAAGACTGTCACGCGGAAGCCTCGTCTGCGCAGATAGAACGCAGCAGACAACCCTGCCGGTCCAGCTCCGATGATCGCGATCTTCTCTGGACGTTCTTCGGTGGGGGCAAACTCCGCTCCAGAGAAGTGTTCGATCCCATAATCACCCAAAAATCTCTCGACGTCGCGCACGGAGAGCTTCGCTGGGTATCCCGGCGCGGCAAACTCTCTCACTAAGTCGGGGTAGCGCTGGGCGTAGAGCTTCTCTTGGGGCCACCCCAAGGCGTTGACCTCATGATCGCAGGGATGCGGGCAGACTCGCCCTGCAACCGCCGGGAAGGGATTAGCCCGCATTAAGACCCTAAAAGCCTCCGCATAGCGCTTCTGATGGACGAGCTCGAGCACTTGGGGGATATCGATCCCCGCGTTGCAGTCGGCGCAGACCTGTTGGCAGTGGGTGCACGCAATGCAGAGCAATTTATTAATTTCGATGTGTCCGTCTTGGATCTCTATAGCGGGGCAGCCGAGCTCCGTGCACGCAAAGCACTCGGTACACTTCTTATGATCGACCGAGACGATCTCGCCGAAGCGTCGTTTCTCCTTGAGCACGCAGGAGGCATCGGCGATGATGACTGACGGATCCGGGCGATGGAGCGCTGCGTCAATCGTGCGCCAGGCCGTCAAGAGATCATAGGGGTCAAGGCGATGCACGTGTTTGATGCCTAAGCCTCGCGCAAGCGATTCCAGGTCGATAACCGGGGCGGGTCGGCCTTTGATCGTGCGGCCGGTGCCGGGGTGCTCCTGATGGCCGGTCATGGCCGTCGTGTGATTGTCTAGGATGATCGTGACGATCTGGCCGCCATTGTAGAGAATATCTATAAGGGCTGGAACGCCAGAGTGATAGAACGTCGAATCCCCGATGACTGCAACGAGTCTCTTCTTCTCCTCTTCGGAGAAGATTTTGGCCATACCATGGGCCATCGAGAGCGACGCTCCCATGTTCATGCAGGTGTCCATGGCATCGAGGGGCGCAAGCGCGCCAAGGGTGTAGCAGCCGATATCTCCGGAGACAATCGCGTCGAGCTGCTTGAGCACGTAGAAAACCCCACGATGCATGCAGCCGGCGCACAAGATCGGTGGGCGTGGCGGCAGGGGCGGGAGGTCGACGGAGGGAGGGGGAGCTCCGTCAGGGACAGGTTCCACCGCCTGCCGCACTAACCCAACCGAGAGTTCGCCAAAACGCGGGAGGGAGATCTCTTCGACCGTAATCCCTAACGCGCGCACTTGCTCAGTCAGATAGGGCTCAAGCTCCTCAAGGACGACGATGCGCTTCTTGCCCGCGCAGAATCTTTTGATGAGTTCTCTGGGCAAGGGATGGGTCATGCCCAGCTTCAAAATAGTCGCAGTGGGAAAGGCCTCGCGAGCGTAGAGAAACGCCGCCCCAGAGGCGATAATCGCTAAGTCGTCGGAGCCCTCAAAGATCTGAGCCCAGCGCTCCGCTTCTTTTTCGAGCGCGGGGATGCGCTGGGTCTCTATGATGATGTGTCGGAGGCGCCCGTGGGCGGGGAGCACCACGTTCTTCTGAACGTTCTTCCGATAGGGCCTTCGCGGGATCTCGCAGCGCTCGCCCAGGGTCACCAGGCCCTTGCCGTGGGAGATACGCGTCGTCGTTCGTACCAAGACAGGCGTATCGTAGCGTTCAGAGATCTCAAACGCCGCGATCGTAAAATCTTTGCACTCTTGCGTCGTCGACGGCTCTAAAAGCGGGACACGAGCAGCTCGAGCCAAGAGTCGATTATCTTGTTCATTCTGGGACGAGTGCATCCCGGGATCATCAGCGGAGACGACGACCAGCCCAGCGTTAACCCCCATGTACGCCACGGAGAAGAACGGATCAGCTGCGACGTTGAGACCGACGTGTTTCATCGTGGCGATGGCTCTGCCTCCTGCCAACGCCGCGCCAACCGCGACCTCCAAGGCGACTTTTTCGTTGGTAGACCATTCACAATCGACTTCGGGATACTGGGCGAGGGCTTCTAGGATCTCGGTACTGGGAGTGCCAGGATAGCCGCAGCCAACACGCACGCCCGCTTCCCACGCCCCACGGGCAATCGCCTCGTTGCCCGACAACAAGATCACGCGGCTCTGCTGAGTCATGACTGAACTAATTTCAGTAATTTCTGCCAGCGCTTATCTATGATCCCTTGAATCGTCTGAATATCTTTTTCTGTCAGGTGGCTGAACCGCCCTTGGAGCTTGAGATATTCGCTGACGGGCAGGGCCGGTTCATCGGCCTGAGGGGCGTTCAGGGTATAGCGCTCTCCGTCTTCGACTTCGTAGAGTGGGAAGACTCTGGCCTGCACAGCCAGGCGCGAGAGCTTGATCGCCCATTCGGAAGGAGCTCGCCAGCCTGGCGGGCAGGGCGCCAGCACGTGTAAGAACTTCGTCCCGTAGATGCTCTTGGCCTTCTGGACTTTCCGGATGAAGTCATCGGGATAGGCGATCGTCGCCGTGGCTGCATAGGGGATGCGATGGGCGACCATGATCCCCATGATATCCTTCTTAGGCTCACTCTTGGGGGTCTTTTCAGGGGTAGTCGTCGTCCAGGCTAAGAGAGGCGTGGCGCCGCTGCGCTGGATACCCGTGTTCATATATGCTTCGTTGTCGTAGCAGATATAGATAATATTCTCATTGCGCTCAGCGGCTCCAGAGAGCGACTGCAGCCCGATATCGAAGGTGCCGCCGTCGCCGGCCCAGGCGATCACCGTCGTCTCGGTATCCCCCTGGATATCTAAAGCAGCGCGTACTCCAGAAGCCGCTACGGCTGCCGTCTCAAACGCCGTGTGCAGCACCGGCACTTTGAGCGACGAATAAGGGAACGGCCCAGCAATGATCGTCCAACAGCACGCAGGAATGACGACGATCGTCTTCTCTCCCAAGGCTTTCAGGACGTAGCGCATCGCCAGGGCGCCGCCGCAGCCTTGACACCCCAAATGCCCAGAGCCCATGAGCTCGCGCTCCGGCAGCGTGAAGTTCCTCATCGTTTCACCCCCACCCAGATGAGATCCTCGGGGTCGTCGTGGCTCTCTGCGTACTCGATGATCTCAGTGATGACGTGCGGGGTGATGTCGCGCCCGCCTAAGCCCGCAACAAACCCGAAGATCGGCGGCCGATCACAGGCGTTATAGAGTGCCGCTTTGATCTCTTGTGCGAAGATTCCGCCCATGCCAAAGCTGATATTTCTGTCTATGACCGCGACTTTCCGGGCGTTGGCTACCGCCTCACGCACGAACTGGGCCGGGAAGGGCCGGAAGACCCGGATCTTGAGCAAACCTACACGGCGCCCTTCAGCACGAAGCTCGTCGATCACCTCGCGGGCCGTGCTCGTGACCGTCCCCGACGTCACTAAGATCAAGTCAGCGTCGTCGGTCCGATAGGGCTCGATCAATCCGTAGCGTCGCCCAAAGAGCTCATGGTACTCTTCGTCGGCGCGGGCCCACTCTGCTAGGGCGTCTTCCATTGCCCGATGCATCTTGTAGCGTAACTCCATGTAGACATCAGGAGGAGCGAGCGCCCCAAACGAGTGCGGGTCGTTCACGTCTAATTTATAGATGGGCTGATACGGCGGCAGATATTGATCGACGAGAGCCTGATCGGGGATCTCGACGGGCTCGGCTGTGTGCGAGAGGACGAACGCGTCCAGCACCAGCATCGCGGGCATGAAGACCTTTTCCGCGACTTTATAGGCTTGAATGACCGTATCGAGAACCTCTTGGTTGCTCTCGCAGTAGACTTGCATCCAGCCGACGTCGCGCTGAGATAAGCTATCGTTCTGATCGGTCCAGACGGACCAAGGCGGGCCCATGGCTCGATTGATGTTGGCCATGACGATAGGAAGTCTTGCGCCGGCGGCCCAGTGGAGCATCTCATGCATAAGAGCTAAGCCATGGGCACTCGTTGCTGTGAATGTTCGCGCTCCTGCGCTGGCCGCGCCGATGAGGGCAGCCATCGCTGAGTGCTCAGACTCGACCTTGATAAACTTGGCGCGCAGCGTTCCGTTGGCGCAGAACTCGCTCAAGAGCTCGACGACTTGGGTCTGCGGCGTGATGGGATAAGCCGAGATCACCTGAGCCCGGGCGAGCATCACGCCATAGGAGACGGCGTGATTGCCGGTGACGACCTTCTTGGTTCCGGTCAGTATGGGCGTCATAGCTCCTCCTCGACGAGCGAGATCACGTTGCGGGGGCATTCTTCAGCGCAGACCCCGCAGCCCTTGCAGAAGTCATAATCGATCCGATAGGTACCGTTCGTATGAGTGATGGCCGCATCGGGGCAGAAGACCCAGCAGTTATCGCAATTGTTGCAGACCCCGCACGAGAAACAACGGCTTGCTTCGGCGCGCGCTTGCGCCCCAGAGATCGCGCGCTTGGTCTCGACGAAGTTTGTAATTCTCTCTGAGATGGGGAGCTGAGGCGTGGAGACCCGCGGCGCATGGGTGAAGTAATGGAAGTTGATGCGCAGCGCCTCTTCGAGCTTGTGGGGCTTGGGCGGGCGCTCGCCGCGCAAGAAGCTCTTGATGGCTTGCGCAGCTTCCTTGCCGGAGCGTATCGCTTGGGCAACAGTGCTTGGGCCGGTCTGGGCGTCGCCGCCGATGAAGATCCCAGCGCGCTCCAGTACCCCGTGAGCGCGCTCAATCACGATGCCCTCGCTCGTCTCCAGGTGCTCCGACAAGAACGACAGATCGGGCTCTTCGCCTACGGCCTTGAGGACACTATCAGCGCGCAGGACAAACTCCGAGCCAGGGATGGGAATGGGGCGACGGCGCCCGCTGGCGTCGGGCTCCCCAAGCCTCATCCGAATACACTCCACCTCGAGCTTCCCATTGAGCCTGCGAATCGCGACTGGGGCGGCTAGGAACTCAAACTGTACTCCCTCATGCTCGGCTTCTTCGACCTCTTCAGCGATCGCGGGCATCTCCTCGCGCATGCGCCGATAGACGACGAGGGGCTGAGCCCCAAGTCTCAAGGCAGTACGAGCGCAGTCCATGGCTGTGTTGCCCCCGCCGATGATGAGCACGCGCGTGCCGACGGAGACAGCCTGACCAGCGTTGACAGCCTTGAGGAATTCGAGCCCTTGGAGAGCAAATTCTTCCCCTGGGATGTTGAGCGCACGGCCGCGATGCGCCCCTGTCGCGATGAAGACAGCGTCATGCTGCTCCCAGAGCCTCTCGATCGAGAGATCGTGCCCGATCGTGGTGTTCGTGCGGAACTCGACCCCCCAGTGAGCGATCAGCTCGATCTCGCGGTCTAAGACGTCTCGTGGGAGACGATACGACGGAATCCCCAAGCGGAGCATCCCACCGGGCTGGCTTGCCGCTTCAAAGACGGTGACGGCGTAGCCGTCTTTGGCCAGGAAGTACGCGCACGCTAGCCCTGCTGGGCCAGAGCCGACCACAGCGATCTTTTCAGATCGTTTCGGACGCTCTGGGATTTTGTCTTCGAGCTCGAAACACGCATCAGCGACGAAGCGCTCTATCGCAGCGATCGAGAGCGCTTCATCGAAGTTCTTTCGGTTACAAAAGCTCTCGCACGGATGATAGCAGACCCTGCCGCAGACCCCTGGCAAGGGAGACGTCTCGCGGAAGAGCCGCCAGGCGTCTTCGTAGCGTCCTTCGGAGACGAGCGAGAGAATTCTTGGGATATCGTTGCCCACGGGGCAGGCGTTCTTGCACGGCGCGATCTTTTCCAGATAGATTGGGCGGAGGTACCGCCACCCTCCTGTACGGTTGTGTCCCATATCGGCAAGTGAGACGGCCATGGGGGGCATCTCGCGTTCGCTGGTGAAGACGATGGGCTTCTTCATGCGATGCTCCTTTCGCGAGTCGCGGCGATCTTGACGGCCTCATAAGCGGCGCGGGCGGCAGCCTGATTGCGCTCACGCTGACGGTCCGGGATCTTCTCGGCAATAGCGTCCAGGAGCGTCTCCAGGCGGACAAAGCCCGTCAGGCGCGCAAACGCTCCCAAGATCGCGGTGTTGACGATAGGGTTCGTCCGCGTGCCCAAATTATGGGCGACGGCGATCTCCCCAGCAGGCACGGTCGCGACCAAGAACTTGCGGAGATTCGTGAAGCGTTCTGGGGGGGAGTCGCTATTGATCAAGATAGTGCCGTGGGGCTTGAGCCCCGCCGTGACGTCGACGGCTAATAGGAGCGTTGGATCGAGGACGACGACGTGGTCGGGCTCATAGATCTGGCATCGTCGCCGGATGGGGGTGTCATCGAAGCGTAAGAAGGCCATGACAGGGGCGCCGCGGCGCTCCACCCCGAAGGCCGGGAAGGCTTGGACGAACTTGCCCTCCTTGAAGAGGGCCGCTGCGAGGATCTCCGAGGCGACGACAGCTCCTTGCCCACCCCGTCCGTGAAACCGCACTTCGATCATGAGGATCAGCTCCTGTCCGGTCCCATCCTAGCGCTGCTCGGGCGAGTGACTCAATGATTTGCAGCATACGAAAAACTGCTGTTCGTCAAATTCCCATGGAGGGCATAAGCCGAATGGGATATAATGACGCAAGAAAGGAGGCGCCGATGGCAGGATTTCGGCTGCGTGAAGGGGTAGGGATCGAGCTTTTTTTGCGGCGTTTGACGGAAGCAACCCTCGAGGAGATCGAAAAGCACTATGGGCCAGTGACGCCGGAGTTCAAGGGGCGCTTAGAGCGAGCGCTCAAGCACGTCCTGCACTATGAGATGGAGGCCTCTCCCCTGTGCGGCCTATCAACGACCTGTAACCCCTCGGAGGGCCTTCGTGCGCGTCCGTGGTCGAGGCAGGCCGCGGCATGGGGATTGGTCTCTCAAGCCGACCCGGAGCTAGAGAGATCTACCCCGAAGAGCTAATGCTTGGGCTCGATAGTGATCGTGAGGACAGCCCGGTCGATGACCTGGCCGGCGCGATCTTTTAAGACAGCGATGAGTTGAGTAGGTCCTGGGGGAAAGCGCGCGGGATTTGCGGCAAAGCCCACGGGCAAGCGGAGCCTCTGGGCCGGGCCCATACGGATCGCTCGTGGCCCAAAGAGCCTTTCGGTGCGGCCATCACCTTTGGAGATATACAGTTCCCCGATGACTTGCCAGTCACGCCTCTCGAGGTTTGTGAGGGTGATGAGAAACTCGATCCGTCCCGCGGGTGGTATGTGGAGAGGACCTAAGGGGTCGAGGCGGATGGCGCGCCCAACGATGACAGCCGGCTCTTCCTGGGTCTTCGAGCTAGGAGCTGCTGGCTGGGGACCGTGAACGAGTCGTCGGACCGGGGAGCGAGGGGGGAAGCGCAGCGGGTCGATGAAGTCCGAGCCATCTTCCAGAGTCTGTTGGGATTGCATGGGCTCGGCGAGTCCCGCCGGAGCGCTCTGAGGCGGCAAGGCCGAGGGTTGCTGGGGTATGGGCTGGGAGACGGACCATCCCATAAGCACAGTCATCACGACGATGAGCGTGAGGGCACTCCCGCGCTGTGCCCGCTTGATCTTCTTCATGGTGTGCTCATCTTATGCGAAGCAAAGCGAGATTCCAATGAGAAAGGCCCTCTTTCGTGACGAAGTCCGATACTCTTCTTGGGGACACAAGCCCTCAACCTTATAAGAGAGTGGACACAAAAAGAGCGACCCCCCGGCCGTGCGTGAGCCAGGGGGCTGCTGATCGGAGGTTTCCGCCAATGTTTAGAAGATCGGCTCCAAGTATAAAAGTCCCTCAAGCCCCAGGGGAGGAGCCGTGTCTGCTTCAGGCGCGTGAACCCAAAACTTTTTTTAGGGACACGGGCATGTAACGAGGATCACCCAGCGTGGGCCAGCAGCTTGTGAAAGAGCGTTCGCGCGCGCTCGCGCGTCTCTTCGACCGTGCCTGAGGTGTCCAGGACGAAGTCAGCCTGAGGGAGAAGTAATTCTGAGGGAGTCTGGGCTTCGACGCGACGGCGCGCCTCCTCGGGGTCAAGCCCGCTGCGCTCGATGAGTCTCTGAATCTGGGTGTGGCGTGGGGCAGTCACTAAAATAACATAATCAAAAAAATCGCGCCGGACATAGGGCGATTCAAGCATAAGCGCTGCTTCGATGACCAAGAGCTTGGTGCCTTGAGCCCGATGCGACTGAGCGATCTTCTCTAGCGCTATTTGAACAGCCGGGTGTATGGTAGCGTTCACAAACTCTCGCGCTTCTGGATCAGAGAAGACGAGCGCGCCGAGTTTCTTTCGATCAATCTCGCCGTCTTCGGAGAGAATCTTTTCCCCAAAGTGCGCCACAAGCTTCTGGTAGGTCTCAGTGTTTTTTCTATATGTCTCCCAAGCGACCTTGTCAGCGTCAACGACGGCGACCCCAGGAAGCTTTGCGGCTTCTTGAGCGACAAGGCTCTTCCCTACAGCAATGCCACCGGCTATACCAACGATCAGCATTCTATGAGTGTGCTTTGTCTTCAAAGCTTAGAAGCTCGCGCCAGCGTCGATAGAGCTCAGCCGTGGCGCGCACGTCGTCAAAACAATATTGAGCGATCTCGCGATACTTGCCCTCGGCAAAGAGTTTGTTAATCTGCGGGCCGGAGAGACGCCCCTTGGGGCTTGTGATGCCGAACGCTTTACAATAAAAATCAAGATTGAATCGTCGGATCGCGCCGTGGAACGTCAATTCTTCTAGCAGATCTATATGCTTGGCATCGAAGCGCGAGGGCATCAAGTCTCGCGATGGTTTGATACCCAGAATCGCCGAGCGCAGCAGTAAAAATGGGCAATCGAAGCCCCGGCCGTTGAACGTGATGATCTGTCTGTAAAGGCGCACGTCTTCCCAGAATCTCGTCAGAATCTCTCTTTCGCTGCCTGACTCGAACTCGATGAGAGTATCTTCAGAGCGCCAGGACTCCTTCGTTGGTGCTTGGTAGTAGACGCGGCCCCTTTGGCTTTGGACGTTGAGCATCCCGATGGCGACGACCTGGGCCGTGAACGGATAGAGATTGAGCTGGGCGATGAGGTCTTCGCGTTTGCGCTCTTGGCGTTCTGGGGTCTCTTCGCGCTCAGCCCATTTCAAGAGATATTCTCTCTGGGCTTCATCGAAAGATTCGATGGGCAACCCCACGGTCTCGATGTCGAGGACGAGCTGAGCCATAGAGCTATTATAATTCTTTATGAGCGTGCTCGACCAGTCGCGCCCAGTCGAGGGGCACACCGTGAGACGATTCATTGCGAATGTGTAGAAAGAACTCGATATTCCCTGCTGGTCCCCTGATGGGTGAGTGCGTCGCGTTCACGACTGAGAGCTTCAGCGTTTCTTCTGCGAAGCGCACCAGGTCTTCCAAGACGCGTTGATGCACGGATGGATCTCTGACAACGCCGCGCCGAACGTGCTCTCGACCCGCTTCAAATTGGGGTTTTACGAGAGAGATCAGATCGCCCTGGGGCTTGACGATCTGGGTGAGCGGGGGCAAGATCAGCTTGAGCGAGATGAACGAGACATCTACTGTTGCGATGTCAACGAGTTCGCCGATCTGTTGGGGCTGCAAATACCGGGCGTTAATCTCTTCTAAGACAACGACTCTTGAGTCGGTGCGCAGCTTCCAATCGAGCTGCCCTTTGCCCACGTCAACAGCGTAGACTTTTTTTGCTCCGTGCTGGAGCAGACAATCTGTGAATCCCCCGGTCGAAGCGCCAACGTCTAGGCAGACTTTGTTCGTGACGTCTATCTGAAATGCGCGAAGCGCTTTCTCTAATTTTAACCCACCTTGGCTGACGTAGCGGGGAGTCTCTTTGACTTCGATCTGCGAATCAACAGAGACTTGAGCGCCAGGCTTGTCTATGATTTGTCCGTTGACAAGCACTAAGCCAGCAGAGATAGCCCGCTGGGCTTGAGCGCGGGAGCTAAAGAGCCCACGATCTACGAGCAAAAGATCCAGACGTCGTTTGGACATAGTCTTCTTTATTTTGAATTCCTTACCAAACCCATTATACTTTGTGCTAAGAGGGGATGAATATGGAGCTCAAGCAACAACGTAAGCGATGGCCCTGGGGCCTCGTCTTTGTAGGGATCATTTTCGCGATCTTCATGGTCTTCCAAGTACGGGCGTGGATCGAAAAGCCCCGACAGACTAAGCCGATCACGTATCTGTTTGATCAGCCCGTAACTGTTCGATTAGAAACGAACGAAGACTGGTTACGGGGCGTGGTGTGGATCAAGCCTCGGCTGTGGACGCAGAGTGCGGCGTTCTCTCCTGATGGGCAGTTCATCGCTGTGCCTATGGGCTTTGGGATGATCGGGATCTTGCGCGCACAAGACGGCAGCTTGGTGCGCATGATGGCAGCACGTAAGAGTCGAATCGAATGGGTCGCTTTTTCGCCCGATGGGCGGTTTTTGGCTTCTAGAGATGATGAGGAGATTCAGCTATGGAGCATTGCCGACGGGAAGACCGAGATCGTAAAGAGATTTCCTTGCAAAATATACCATCCATGGGGTGAGCAAGCTGTGTTCTCGCCCGATGGGCGCTTGCTGGCCGCTGGATGTGAAACCACCGTTAAAATATGGGAGCTCGAAACCGACCACGTAAGCACTATCCCTGCAGGAGGGCAGCCCACTTTATTTTCTTCTTCCGTGGCATTCTCTGACGATGGGCAGCTGATCGCCTCCAGCGACTTCAGGGATGGAACTATTAGGGTCTGGCGAGCGAGGGACGGAACGGAGCTTTTTGCGATTAAAGAGCAAAAAACTTTTGGTCCTGTGAATCTCTCACTAAGAGGATCGCTGCTTGCGTCTGCAACCCCAGAAGGCGTGATCAAGCTGTGGCGTTTGCCTGAAGGGAGTCTTGTACGGACTATCTCTGCACATCGCAAAGCAAAATTGACCCCTGTCGTGCTCTTCTCGCCGAGCGGTGATATGCTCGCTTCAAGCTCTGGGGAGACTATCAAGCTTTGGAGCCCTGAGGGACGGTTTCTCGGACGGCTCGACTGGCAAGCCGGCTGGCCTCTGGCTTTCTCGCCTGATGGGAAATATTTGCTTTCAGGAGGGACTACGCTTAAGCTCTGGCAGCTCTCTGATAGATCTTTGAAGCTGAACCTTGGAGGGATTCATCCTTTGTGGACAGTGGGGGAAGGGGTAGAAGCGCTTGCGTTCTCCGCAGATGGGTCCTTGCTTGCTTCTTCGTTTTCAGATAATTCTGAAGAGGGCGTGAAGCTGTGGCGGATGCCCAAGGGGCGTCTTGAGGGGATATTACCTACACGGGGACATGCCTTGGCCTTCTCTCCTGACGGTCAGCTTCTCGCAGTAGTCGAGCCTCAAGCCGTTACGCTCTGGCGCATAGCCGACGGAAAGCGTGTGCGTTCTCATTCGTGTCGTGTGACAAGCTTCACGGGTTATTTAGTAGCTTTCTCGCCTGATGGGGCGCTTCTTGCTGCTGCATGTGAGCATCAAATTATAGCATGGAATGTCTCAGATGGCAGCCAGTTCTTTTCCGCAAGAAGCTGGAGAGTAGGAGGAATCGCCTTCTCGCCCGATGGCCAGTTGCTCGCGGTCAACGGCACGGGTGTGAAGCTCTACAGTGCTCGCGACGGCAAGGAAGTGCGCACGCTTCTCCAGGCTAGTTATTGCTTGGGCAGTTGTGCTGTGGCCTTTTCAACCGATGGCCAGCTTGTCGCTGCCTCTCCTGACGGTGACAGTATTACGGTGTGGCGGGTTTCAAATGGCCAGGAGGTACGCAGCTATGTAACTCAGTCGGAGTATTGGAGTGATATTCAAGCACTAGCTTTCGTCCCTAGCAGCAAGATTGTTGCTATTGCTGAGGGTGAAGTGATCAAGTTATGGGACGTTGAGAATGACCAATGGGTTGGCATTCTCCAAGGACACGGAGGCTCGATCGATAGTCGGATCAAAACCTTAGCTGCCTCTCCAGACGGCAAGTATCTAGCCTCCGGTGGCAGCGATGGCCTAGCGCTCTGGCAAATACAAAACCGATGATCACCGAGTCTGTGTGTAGCTGAGAAGCCCCTCGCGCAAGATGCGCATTGCTCTCTTGAGCGCATCCGTGTTCAGCACATACGCGATGCGCACTTCGTCGCGGCCCTTGCCCGGAGTCGCGTAGAACTCGGCGGCCGGGGCGAGCATCACCGTCTCGTTGTCCAGCGAAAAGTCCGTGAGCAGCCAGCGCGCAAAGTGCTCCGCATCTTCAACGGGCAGCTTCGCTGTGACGTAGAACGCCCCTTGAGGCTTAGCACAGATCACGCCGGGCATCTGGAGCAACTCAGCGTAAACCAAGTCTCTGCGCTGCTTGAACTCGGCGATCATCTCACTGATGAACTTCTGATACTGCGAAGACTTCAAGAGATGGATCAGCCCATATTGTTCGAGCGTGGGCGGCGACAGCCGCGCCTGCGCAAACTTCAGCGCCGACTCCATGACTGAAAGATTCTTGCTCGCGATCACGCCGATGCGCGCCCCGCACGCCGAAAAACGCTTCGAGATACTGTCGACCAAGATCGCGCGATCTTCTATCCCCGACAGCTGCAAGACGCTGATCGCCTGAGCGCCATCATAGGTGAACTCGCGATAGACTTCATCAGCAATGATATAGAGATTGTACTTACGCGCGATCTCCGCGAGCATTTCGAGCTCGGCTTTGGTATAGACGACCCCGGTGGGGTTGCCCGGATTGCAGAAGAGTATCGCCTTGGTCTTCGGGGTGATCTTCGCTTCGATAGACGTTCTATCTGGCAGCCGGAAACCGTCCTCGGCTCTTGTCTCAATGGGCACGATCTGAATCCCTGTGATCTGGGCATACGAGTTATAGTTCGTATAGTAAGGCTCAGGGACTATGATCTGATCGCCGACATCAGTGACAGCGAGAAGCGCGAACGTGATCGCCTCGCTGCCGCCGGTCGTGATGATCATCTCATCGCGAGTGAGCGCGATATCGAACGTCCGATAGTACTCTACCAGCGCGTCGAGGGCTTCGTCTAATCCCTGGGAGGGGCTATAAGCCAAGACGCCTTGGGCAGCTTGACGAATACCGTCAAAATACTCTTTAGGCGTGGGAATATCTGGCTGCCCGATATTTAAGTGATAGACTCTCTTTCCGGCGCGTTTGGCTTGATCGGCTAAGGGCTTGAGCTTCCGGATAGGCGAAGCCTGAACGGTTTTCGCTCGCCAACTGATAGATGGCATGATTCCTCCTTCTTGTGACCTCTCCCTGAGCCCCTTCCCTTGAGGGAAGGGGTGGGGGTTAGGTCTGATTAGCTCAGGCCGGCCCGCTCCAGAAACGGCGCCCGCAGGGGACATCTTACCGTTGCTCCCTTCCGGGCCTGGCGGGGTTCGACGGCCTGCGCCGCCGCTCCGCAGCGAGCCGACCCCAGCCCAGGCTTCGCCTGGACCGTTCATCGTGCCGCCGCAGGCGGCACGGTGCACAGTCCAGACGAAGTCTGGCGGAGAGGGTGGGATTTGAACCCACGGCCGACTTACGCCGGCACGTGCTCTCCAGGCACGCCCCTTAGTCCGCTCGGACACCTCTCCAGATCTTCTGTAAAAAGTTTATCTCAAGCTCTGGGCTCTGTCAATCGAGTCACTATTTGACAGCTCTTTGAGAATTTCTCTACACTCACGTCATCTTAAATTGAGAGGAGGGCGCTATGCTCAAGGAGTTCAAAGAGTTTGCGATGCGCGGCAACGTGCTAGACATGGCTATCGGGATCATCATCGGTGCGGCCTTCGGCAAGATCGTCAGCTCGCTTGTCACCGATATTCTCATGCCGCCCATCGGGTTGCTCTTGGGGAGAGTTGACTTCTCCAACTTGTTCATCAATCTCTCTGGGGTGCCTTATGCGTCCTTGGCTGAGGCCAAGGCGGCCGGAGCTCCGACAATCAACTATGGGGTCTTCCTCAATACCGTGCTCGACTTCGTGATCGTCGCGTTTGCGGTCTTTTTAGTGATTCGGCAGGTCAATCGCCTAAGACGACAGCCTGAGCCAGCGCCTGCAGCACCGACAACAAAAGAGTGCCCCTACTGCTTCTCGGTGATCTCGATCCGGGCGACGCGCTGCCCCTATTGTACTTCCGAAGTGCACACGTGAAGCCAGAACGGGTATAATGTCGGATGATGAAGATCATCTGGCATCCCAAGTGTTTGGAATATGGGACTCCGGGGCATCCTGAAGGCCCGGAGCGCCTTGTCCACGCCTATGCGTTCTTGAGTGATCCCACGTTGGGCTATGAGTTCGTCTTGGCTGAGCCTGCTTCAGAAGAAGATTTGCTTCGCGTTCACTCGCCTAGGCATATTGAGAACCTCAAGAAACTGCACTTCTATGATCCCGACTCTCCCAGATATCCTAATATCTTTGAGTACGCGCAGCTCTCGGCGGGTGCGGCGATCCAGGCGATGAGGCTGAACGGCTTTTCGCTGATGCGCCCGCCGGGGCATCACGCGGCGCGCGAGCGCGTCGCCGGCTTTTGTTATCTGAATAATATCGCGATTGCCGTCAGAGCGTCGGGCAAAAAGACGCTGATTGTTGATATTGACGGCCATCACGGCGACGGCACCCAAGCGATCTTCCTCGGCGATCCCCAAGTCATATATATTTCGTTGCACAGTTTTCCCAACTATCCAGGGACAGGGCTGCGCCCAGAGCAGAACTGTTATAACTATCCGCTGCCCTTCAATTGTGGGGACAAGGTCTATCTGCAGACGCTCGACGAAGCTCTCACGTCGATAGATCTGAACGGGATCGAGCACGTAGCGATCTCAGCAGGGTTCGACACATACTATAAAGATCCGTTAGCGTCGCTAGGATTGACGACGGAGGGGTATTTTCGCATTGGGCAGCGTTTGAAGAAGCTGGGGCTGCCGACGTTTGTCGTGCTCGAGGGCGGCTATTGGGTCGAAGATTTGGGCAGAAATATTCATGCGCTGCTGAGTGGGCTCAGCTCTTAGAGCTTCAGCATGCTGTACTCATGCTGGCACGGCGGCCCGCTGGCGATGAGAAGCGTCTTTTCATGGAGGTCCATCACGACCGACACAACAGTGGCGTAGCGCTCTTCTGGGGGAAAGTTTTCGTCGGGATGGCGACAGAGCGAGTAGGGGAAATCGTCGTGATCGCGTAAGATTTCTATAGCTCGCTCAAGAGAGATCTGAGAGCTTGAGCGCAAGAGCTGCTGAACACGTGCTAAGCGCTGTTCGGTGCTGGGGCGCTTAGAAGTGTGAATCTGGCGCGTCAGTCCTACAGCGTTCAGATTAAGAAAGTGATTTGTGTGCGTGAGCCAGCCGTCTTGGGGAAAGATGCTGCTAACGCCCGTTGGAGCGGTCTCTAAGTCAATCGCTCTATCGGGCGCTTGGGCGATGAGAAAATTCGCAGAGACGCTGCGCTCGCCCTCGGTGACGACACGCACGGCTTGCTCAAAATCAGGGCAGCGCAAGACCTCCCAGCAGCGCACATGGAAGGGCTTGGAGAGCCGTGCCCAATTGTCGTGCTCCGAGTTCAGCCCGTTGATCGCCAGCCCCAAGCCTGACGAGTTTAAGCCGATCTTGCCCCCGACAATCCCTGCTTCGGTAAAACAGAGAATCTCGGGTATCCCTGGCTCACGAATTTTTAAGACGAGGCCTTGCACTTCAGGGATCCAGTCCCAGTTTTCGGCTAAGAGCAAGTGTCCGTTGGCAGTCTTAGTGGGCAAGACAGTGAAGCTGGTGCAGCCGTGGGACCTCTCCCCCAGCCCCTCCCCTAAAGGAGGAGGGGAGCCTCCCCCCTTCTTCAGGGAAGGAGACCAGGGGGTTAGGTCAGCATTGAGCACTTTACGCGTCTCTTCACTATAGATTAATTCGTAGCGCGCGTTGAGCGCCGCGATCTCTAGCAGCTCTCTCCCAGAGCCTTCGGCGACGCCCCGCATCGCCTCAGCATAGCGGGGCGCAAGCTTCTCAATCACATCCAGATACAACCCTGAACGACGCAAGACTTCAGATTTGGGAAGTCCTGTCTCGCGCTCGAAGCGATAGAAATAGATCTCCAAATTCTTGGCGATCAGCTCACGTGCGAGCTGGCCGTGAGTGAGTCCTTGTTCGTAGGGGGTGCCCTCAAGCTCCAGGACCGGCAGCGTCTTCATGCGAACTCCTTCACGAACGTGATCCACGCGGGCTGACGCACAAAACCCAGCTTCTCATTGATCGCTAGCATTCCTACATTCGTACTGTCGTTCCATGTCTTGATGACTTCATAGCCATGTGATCGGGCGTACTCGATCGTCTTGAGCTTGAGCGCCATCGCGACGCCTTTGTTACGGTACTCGCGGCGCACGCCCGTCAACCCTTGGTATAAATCTTTCGGCTCACCCTGACTGCGCCGGAGGTTGCTCAGCCCTATATATTTTTCGCCGTCCTTGGCGATGAAGTACCCCTCAGCGATCGCGTCGGGGTGCTCGATGCTATATCGCAAGAAGTGCTCGAAATCTACAGGCGTGTACTGATCGGGATGGGGCACGTCTTCCATAACGAGCACGTAGAGTTCATAGAGCTTCTTGAGACAAGCAGGGTCGCGCTGGCGCTCCTCCGCGAGCGTAGAGATCGTCAAGCCATGAGCTGAGAACTTTTCTAAATAGTGCGCGAATTTGGCAAAGTTGAATGTTTGCACGGCTAGGCGTGACTCCCAGGAGCGTCTCGTCTCAGCAAAGCCATTCTTATAGAGAAACTGAAGACTGCGCGAATAATCCTCGCGGGCGCTGGTGAAGACGCGCACGGCGTTGAGCGCTCGCAGATCACTCTCGATCTGTTCATAGAGTGCCCGCCCAATGCCCTGTCTTTGAAATTCAGGATGGACGCCGACGTAGACCCAGAACTTCTGAGGATGGAACATGCCGGGCATATGATTGTATTCGGCGTGACCCACGACGCGGTCACTTATTTCAGCGACGTAGCGCTTGAAGATAAATCTCGTTTTATCAAAGTGCTCGTCATCGTAGCGGATCTCGTCGGCGTGGTAGCGATAGTCAGGGTAGATTGCGTTGTCGATCTGGGCGAGGGCGTCGTAATCATCAGGGGTAAATTCACGAATATGGAAGTTCATGAGAGTGTTGGTACGCCCGGGAGGACTTGAACCTCCGACCTCTGGCTCCGCAGGCCAGCGCTCTATCCCCTGAGCTACGGGCGCACGCGGCGCGTGGGCTCGCCAGACTTCGTCTGGCAAAGGTGTACAGTCCAAGCGAAGCCTAGCTGGTCAATTCTAGAGCATAGCAGCCCAGTGTGCAACTCACAGTGATGCTTTTCTTTGTGGAGCTATCTCCCTTCTATGTGCTATTATAAAAACTATGCCCAAGACCGAGGTCTTAGAAGCCCGAGCTTCTGGGCAAGTCTCGCTGAGTCTGGCGCGGATCGTGCGTGCCTGGTGGCCCTTGGCCGCCAGTTGGATGCTCATGGGACTAGAGCTTCCCGCGGTGAGCGCTGTCGTCGCACGGCTTCCAGAACCGCAGATCAATCTCGCAGCTTACGGTATCGTCTTCGCGCTCTCGATGATCATCGAGTCGCCCATTATTATGCTCTTGGCAGCCTCGACAGCCCTCAGTAGAGACTGGGATTCGTATCTCAAAGTGCGACGCTTCATGATGCAGGCTGGGGCGTTCTTAACTGCGCTGCACGTCGTGATCGCTTTCACGCCCCTATATTATTTTGTCGTCGTGAATCTCATCGGGGCTCCAAGTCAGATTATTGAGCCAGCTCGCTGGGGCTTAATGCTCATGACCCCCTGGACGTGGTCCATCGCCTATCGGCGGTTCAATCAGGGGGTCTTGATTCGCTTTGGGCACTCTGAGACTGTTGGCTTAGGCACGGTCGTGCGGCTCAGTGCCAATCTCGCGGTGCTCGGTCTTGGATATCTCTTGAAGATGCCAGGGATCGTTGTCGCAGCGAGCGCTGTTGCTATGGGCGTGATGAGCGAAGCGTTCTTTGTTGGGCTGCGCGTGCGTCCGTGCTTACAGAGACTGCGCCAGATCGTGCCCGATGGAGACCCGCTCACGCTGCGCGCGTTCTTGCGCTTCTACGTTCCGTTGGCGCTGACGTCCCTCTTGACTTTGGTAGTGCAGCCCATCGGGAGCGCCGCGATCAGCCGGATGCCGGGAGCGTTGGAGTCTCTAGCAGTCTGGCCAGTGGTGTCGGGGCTGCTCTTTCTGTTGCGCAGCACTGGGATCGCCTATAACGAAGTCGTCGTGGCGCTCTTAGGCGAGCTGAGGGCCGAAGAGAGCCTGCGACGCTTCGCGAAGATCCTCTCGCTTTCTCTGTCGGCAATTCTCTTGCTTGTGGCTGCGACGCCACTGGCAGGGCTTTGGTTTAGAGGGCTGTCGGGTTTGTCCCCGGCGTTAGCCGATCTCGCACAATCCAGCTTGTGGTATGCCCTGCTCTTGCCGGCGTTCAGCGTCTGGCAGAGTTTCTATCAGGGATCTTTAGTCTACTCTCGCCGGACGCGCGGGGTCACTGAAGCGATGGCGCTCTCTTTAGCAGTCAGCAGCGCGATCTTGAGCGCAGGGGTGCTCTGGGGGCAGATCACGGGCTTGTATGTCGCCCAGATCGCGTTCACTCTTGGAGGGTTGGCGCAGATGCTTTGGCTGGCGTATCGCAGCAGGGTGGCACAATCTCTTAGCTAATGCAGCCGTGGTGGCGGAGGGAGGGGGACTCGAACCCCCAGGGCCTTGTGGGCCGTACCGGTTTTCGAGACCGGCTCCTTAGCCAATTCGGTCATCCCTCCAGACTTTGTCTGGACTATTCACCCTGCCGCCACAAGCGGCACGATGAACGGTCCAGGCGAAGCCTGGTACGCCCGGCTGGATTTGAACCAGCGACCTTCGGCTCCGGAGGCCGACGCTCTTTCCACTGAGCTACGGGCGCACGTGGGATTTACCTTGCTAGTCTTAATCCCAGCAAAGAGATTGTATTGCTTGTCAGGTGAGCTTGCAAGTCGAAACTCAGCGCGATTGGACTCGATATGCGCTGCTCATAGCTGGCGGAGGGGGTGGGATTCGAACCCACGGTAGAGGTTTGAGCCCCTACAACGGATTAGCAATCCGTCCTCTTCGACCGCTTGAGTACCCCTCCAGGCTCAAAGCACTCTATCATAGCACAAGACGCCGGCCCGAGCAAACCTTGACCTCGCTCACCCAAGATTGTACACTAAGGCCGAGCTCTCCAAGCTACTTGTGGGAGGGAGAAGCTTATGAGCCTGCCGTCAGTTCCCCGCGTCCTCATCGGTTTGCTCGTCATCTTGGCCGTCTTCGTCGGTGGTGCCTCCCAGCAGCCAGGGAGCGAAGTCGTCGATGCCCTCGGGCGCGTCGTGCGCTTTGCGCAGCCCCCAGGGCGCATCACCCTGGCCGGCAAGGGCTCATTCATGCTCATCGACGCGGCGTATCTCTTCCCCACGGAAGCCCGCCAGAAGATCGCAGCTGTGAGTGGGGCGGCGCAGTTGAGCTTAGAATGGCTGGCTCTCATCGATCCGACCTTCCGCCAGACCAAGACCCTTCTTGAGGCTCAAGTCGGCCCAGAGCAGATCGCCGCGACCAAGCCCGACGCAGTCATTCTTCGAGCCGTCGAGGCCGCCAAACTCGGCCCCTCCGTCGAACGTCTCGGGATTCCCGTCGTCTACGTCGAGCTCGAAACGATAGAGCGCTATCTCAACGACCTGCGCATCCTGGGGCAGGTCTTTGGGAATCCTAAGCGAGCCGAAGAGCTGCACGCGTTCTATACAGAGCGCCTGGGACGCCTCGCAGCGCGCACAAGAGAGATCCGTGACAGACCACGAGTGCTTGTGCTCCATTACAGTATTCGTGGGGGAACGGTGGCGTTTGAAGTAGCCCCGGTCGGTTGGCTGCAGACGCAGATGGTCGAGCGCGCCGGTGGAAATCCCGTCTGGACGGGCACGGCGCAGCCCGGCGGCTGGACCCCGGTCAACTTCGAGCAGATCGCCGCATGGAACCCAGATATTCTCTTTATCATTGACTACAGCGGCGACTCACGAGCCGTCGCAGCGAGGCTCCGTCAGGAGTGGGCCTCGCTCAAGGCCGTCAAGAGCCATCAGATCTATGGGTTCCCCAGGGATTTCTACAGTTGGGACCAGCCTGATCCCCGCTGGATCGTAGGGCTGACCTGGTTGGCTACGAAGATCCACCCCAAGCTCTTCACAGATATAGATATGCTGAGCGAGCTCCGTGCGTTCTTTGGGCTCTACGGCTTGAATGCTGAGACAATCCAGACGAAGATCCTTCCCGTGATCAAGGGGGATTTCCCATAATGGCACCGGCACAGCGCTGGCGCTTCTGGGTCTTGTTGGGGATAGCTGTGCTGTTGGGCATAGCGCTGGCGCTCTTCATCGGGCGGTATCCCCGGCCATACTGGCTCTCCCCGACGCTGCTATATGAAGACGAGCTGGCGCGTCACGTGCTCTTTGAGTTGCGGCTGCCGCGGGTCTTGATGGGAGCAGCTCTGGGGATGGCGCTTGCCGGGGCGGGGCTCGTCCTGCAGATGATCTTTCGTAACCCTCTGGTTGAACCAGGGTTTTTGGGGATCTCCCAGGGGGCGGCTTTTGGGGCTGCGTTCAGCATTATATTTCTGTCGAGCTTTCCTATCGTCATCGAGGTGACGGCGACGGCCTGCGCCATGCTCGGGTTAATCTGTTCGTTTCTGCTAGCGCGCTCGCTGCGCTATGGGGAGTGGCACTTACGGTTGCTCTTAGCGGGCTTAGCGATCTCGGCGCTTTTTGCTGCGGGCGTGGGATTGCTCAAATACTTGGCCGATCCGTTGAGACAGCTGCCGGAGATCACGTTCTGGCTGCTGGGGGGACTGTGGGGAATTACTTGGGAAGACTTACTCTATGTGCTACCGTTTGTGATTCCGGGGATAACTTTGTGCTTTCTGATGCGCTGGCGCCTGAATATTCTTTCTTTAGAGGACGAGACAGCGTTTTCGCTTGGGGCTTCACCGGCGCGCGAACGCGTTCTTATATTAGCTGCTGCTGTGGCTGCCGTAGCCGCGGTGATCTCGGCGGCAGGGCTGGTAGGGTGGATCGGGCTGATCACCCCGCATATGGCGCGACGCCTCGTGGGCGCGGAAGCCCACAGGGCTCTGCCTGCCTCACTCTTGCTTGGGGCACTCTTCGCCGTTGGGTGCGATACTCTAGCTCGGACGCTGCTTGCTGGGGAGATCCCCTTAGGGATCTTGACGTCATTCTTTGGTGCCATGGGCTTTGCTCTGGTGATGATGCGCAAGCTATGATCGCGCTCTATGACGTCTCTTTTAGCTATGATAGAAAGGCTGTGCTTGACGGGATCACCGTGGAGATCCCTGCAGGAGTGACAGCGCTGTTGGGCCCCAACGGCGTGGGGAAGACGACGCTCTTGCGGATTATTCTAGGGGTTTTACGTCCTCAGTCCGGCACAGTCTGGATCGCCGGGCGGTCACAGACAGAGTATTCGCGACGCGAGCTCAGCCAACTGATCGGCTTGGTGCCGCAGAATGAAAATATCACATTTGATCTGTCGGTGAAAGAGTATGTGCTGTTAGGGCGAGCCCCTTATCTCCATCCCTGGGAGCTTCCTGGCTCTCGAGATCTCCAGATCGTCTCAGAGGTCTTAGAGTCTTTAGGGATTCTTGACTTGCAAGATCGCGCTGTTTTGTCTCTGAGCGGTGGGGAGCGCCAGTTAGTGATCATCGCGCGGGCGCTCGCCCAGCAGCCGAAGATTCTTCTGTTAGATGAGCCCACGGCCCATCTGGATTTGCGCAACCAAGCCTACGTCGTCACGGTGATACGGCAGTTAGCAGCTGCAGGACTGTCGGTGCTCTTCACGACCCATGATCCAAATCTCGCGCTCGCTGTGGCTGACTATACTGTGCTGTTGCGTCGGGGGAGTGGGTGTTGGGCCGGGCCGACAGCAACCCTGCTGACCGCAGAGAACCTCTCGCGCGTTTATGAGATCCCCGTTGAAGTGCTCTCTGTCGATGGACACGCGTTTATTCGGACGCGATGAGCAGTCATGGGCACGATCTCCTTGATCACTGGGCCGAGAAACTCAGGCAAGACGAAGTTCTGTCAGCGCTGTGTTGTGCGTGCTCGTGCGTGCGGGTGGCGTGTGACGGGGATTCTCACGCGCGGAGCCTGGCACAACGGGGAGAAGCTGGCGCTCTACGCTCGGGATCTTGGGGTGGGGGAGGAGCGGCTGCTGGCACAGCGCAAGAGCGCTCGAGAGCCGTGGGAATTCATCGGGGAGACGCTGGAGTGGGGCAACGGCATCTTTGCTCGTGCTGTTCCGACAGACTTGCTCGTTGTAGACGAGCTGGGGCCACTGGAGTGGCTTGAGGGACGGGGGTGGACGGCAGCGTTTGGGGCGATAGATTCGGGGCAGTATCGTGTAGCCCTAGTGGTGGTGCGTCCGGAGCTTATAGCACAGGCGCAGAGGCGTTGGCCCCACGCCCTTCGCCTGGACTGTTCGACGTGCCGCCGGCACGGTGAATAGTCCAGACGAAGTCTGGCGCAGCGTGCGGAGGGAGAGGGATTCGAACCCCCGGCGCTCATCGCGCTACGGTTTTCAAGACCGTCGCCTTCGGCCGCTCGGCCATCCCTCCGGTTCTTTGTATTATAGCACGAGCTATGCTAGGATTGCTAGACTATGACGCGGCGGACCTTCACGGCATTGATAGCGCTGGCGGCGCTGGCGGTCAGTCTCCCTACGACCCTCTGGGTCGGGGCGCGCTCCTCGCAGGAGCGCGAGCGCGAATTCATGCGCAGCAGCGAATGGATGGCCAAGAACTTGGCCGACCAAGTGGGGCTGCAGCGGCGCCTCCTCTCCGATCCTGCCAAGCTGCGGGCCGCACTCACCACGATGGTCAAAGAGTTCGTCGTCATGGATCCTGTGATCTACGCGCAGATCGTCATCAACGGGGAGCTGGTAGCCCAGCACCAGCATATGGGAGATGCTGGAGGCGTGTTGACGCTGCCAGCAGAGGGAGCCCCAGCGCGCAAGCTCGAGCGCAAGCGGCTGGAGAACGGGCTCGAGTATCTCGACATCTGGCGCGCTCTCAACGTGGGGCAGACGAGCGAGCCGGTCACCAGCTACGTGCGGCTTGGGGTCTCGTTAACCCTGCTCAAAGAAGCAACCCGTAGGATCTATCAGGGAGCGCTGCTGTGGGCAGTGGGCGTTGCGCTCATGGTGGGGTTCTTGGCGTATCTGACATGGCCGCGATGGGCCCCAAGGGTTCGAGGCTCGGGGGTTCAGCATGCGGATACGAACTCACAAACTCGTGAATCCGCGAACTCGACACTCTCTTTTGGGCAACTCGTTATCGACAATCGAGCGAAAGAAGTCCGGCTCAACGGCGTGGCGCTCCCGCTGACTCCGCGCGAGTATGCTCTTCTAACGCTCTTGGTTTCCGAGCCAGGACGCGTCTTCTCCGCGCAAGAGATCATCGAGCGCGCCTGGGGCACGGAGCGGTTTGTCCCTTCCGAGGACGTCAAGAAGTACGTCTATCTCTTGCGTCAGAAGCTTGAGCGCGATCCCCGAAATCCAACCCTCATCGTCACGGTGCGGGGGTTTGGCTATAAGTTCGTGCCCCCGGAGCGCTAAGAGCCTCTTAATCGAGTCTTTGACCTGCACAGCATCTGCCGAGCACTCTGGGAGCACCGCGCCGGCTCCCTCTTTCTATTCCTTGGGAGAGGGGGACGCCCTTATACTCACCGCCAGGTGAAGGCTCGCATGAAGGTCTTCAAAGTTGTAGCCATCTTGACTCTTCTCTCTGGCTTATTGCTTGGTAGCTTCGGAGGGTACTCGCAACCTTCGAGGGTGAGGGAGTTGCTCGCCTTAGCCGATCGGACGGTGGAGTTGACGCAGTTGGCTTTGCAACATGCGTCGTTTGCGTTCTTCGCCTTGACGGTGCGGGACGCCCACTGGCACGCCCAGAGCGCCATCAATATTTTAGAAGGGCCGTCGTCTCCTCGCTATGATCCCCAGTACGGGGCGCAGACGTCAAGTCCAGGAGCTATCTTGCAAGCGAAAGAGCTCGTCGAGCGCATCAGACAGTCCGAGTTTGCCAGCGATCTCGAGGCTGCCGGCAATCACGTGGTAGTCTTTCTCAGTGCTGCTGATGAAAGAATCGTGAGCGGGCGTTCGAGCCAGAACATCGCGCAGATCCGCGCGCAAGTACAGTTGGGGCTGGGCTTTTTGAAAGCGGCGCTCGGCTGCGCCGATGATCCCCTCTCCATCGGCGGGGCACGCGCTATTCAAGAATATTTGCGCAAACGACGCTAGGAGGTGAGCAGGTTCGTCGGAATCTCTCACTAAAGGAGGCACAGATCATGAGCACGTTTGCGAGGCTCGGGTTAGTAGCAGCATTGATCTTCGCGGTGGCAGTGGGGGTGGGCCATAGCATCGCTCTGCTGGGCCAGGGCGGAGTAGTCGTCGTGAGCATCGTGGACAATGCGTTCAGCCCAAAGACAGTCACCGTGCCAGTGGGCACGACGGTGCGCTGGACGAACAACGGGAGTCTTCCCCACACCGTCACCAGCACGAGCAATCCCCGAGTCTTCGACTCCGGCACGCTCGACCCAGGAAGCTCGTTTGAGTTCACGTTCAAGACGCCAGGGCAGTTCCCTTATCGCTGCTCGATCCACCCGGCTATGACCGGGCTGGTCATCGTCGAGCAGCAAGAGAGTGTCCAAGAATTTGCGCTCATTCACAGTCTCTCTCAGAGCAAGATCTTCCCCGAAGTGACCACGGTGACCAAGGGCATCAAAGTACGGCTCTTCCACACGGCGTTGGATGGCGTCCATCCCTCGGTCGCCATCAGCTCTGATGAGGACGGCAAGAACCCGGTCTTTGGGGTGAAGCCCTTCCCTGTGGAGCCGGGCAAGCTGACGACGGTCGAGTTCACCCCTGACAGAGCAGGGACGTTCTTCATTAGCCATCGGCCTCACGGGCACAACATCGTGAGCAAGCTCGTCGTCAAAGAATAATCAAGAGAAAGGAGGTGAATCCCCATGCGGAGGAGAACACTCAGCATAGCCGGCATAGGGCTGTTCGCCGTGATAGCTGCGGTGTACGTGCTAGGGCAGTATGGCCCACCGGATCCGCCGTCGCAGCCGCCGCCCCCGCGGCCCGCGGCGAGCGCCGATAGTGTGGTGTTCACGGCCACAATGACTACCACCCAGGAGGTCCCAGCTCCTACCGTGAATACTCGGGTCATCGGTGCTGGGGTCTTCTTCTTCGATCCGGCGACGAACACCCTCAGCTTTACAATTGCGTACCGTGGGCTGAGCGGGGGAGCCACGGCTATCCATTTCCATAATGGGGCTCCGGGGGTGGCTGGGCCGGTCGTCCAGACGATCTGCGGAGCCCCAGCCCCGGCGCTGCTTGGAGCGTGTCCTGCGGGCATCAGCGGCGTGCTGACGGGCACCTGGACCGTTCCTGCCCCGCTCGTCCCGACCCTGCTTGCCGGTGGACTGTACGTGAATATCCACACCGCAGCCAATCCCCCAGGCGAGATCCGCGGCCAGATCAATCCCCTCTAAGAGCATCATGCATGGAGGGCACGCAAAGCTCACTCCGTGCCCTCCATGTGTGATTCCCGTTTGACAGGGTGGGCTTTGGTGAGGTATCCTAGTGTATGCAGTATGTGTGGATGCTGGTGGTGGCGGCGGTCGTGGTGCTCGGTACCCTCTTGGTCGTCAGTAACCAAGCCCCCGTCGACCAGCAGGTCCGCATCACCCTCGCCGAATGGAAGATCTCCCCAAACCCCATCGAACTGAGAGCCGGTCCGGCTCGCTTGATCGTCTTCAATATGGGCACAAAGCCCCACGCCCTCGCCATCATCGACAGAAACCGCACTGTGCTCCGCCAGCTGGAGACCATACCCCCAGGCCAAATCCGGACGTTCTTGCTCGCGCTACCCCAAGGAGAATTCTTGCTCTATGACCCGCTCTTCTGCCGCGATCCCATCCGAGGCGCCTGCGAGCAGAAGACCATGGTCAGTACCCTCATCGTCCGATAGAGATAGAAAGGAGTACCCTATGAGCGTAGACTTCTACTATCTCGAAGAGCTCCTCACCGAAGAGCAGAGGCTCATCCGCACCACGGTCCGACACTTCGTGGACGAGGACGTCCTGCCCATCATCACCGACGCATTTGAGGCGGGATGCTTCCCCACAGAACTCATCCCTAAGATCGCCAAGCTGGGATTGCTGGGAGCAACCCTCACAGAGTACGGCGGTGCCGGGATCGACTCGATCTCCTACGGGCTCGCCATGCAGGAGCTCGAACGCGGCGATACCGCGATCCGCAGCTTCTGCTCCGTCCAGAACGGGCTCGTGATCTATCCCATCGCGACGTTTGGAAGTAAAGAACAAAAAGACTACTGGCTCCCCAAGCTCATCCGCGGCGAGGCGGTGGGCTGCTTCGGCTTGACCGAGCCCGAACACGGCAGCGACCCCAGCGCCCTGAAGACTCGGGCCGAGCGCGACGGGGACTCGTTCGTCCTCAATGGCACGAAGGCCTGGATCACCAACGCCACCATCGCCGATCTCGCCATAGTCTGGGCCAAGCTTGACGGCGTAATCCGAGGGTTTCTCGTCGAGAAGGGCACCCCTGGATTTTCGGCCGTCAAGATCGAGCATAAGATGTCGGCGCGGGCCTCGGACACGGGCGAGCTCTACCTCCATAACTGTCGCATTCCCCAGGAGAATATGCTGCCGGGGGCTGAAGGGCTGAAAGCCCCCTTAATGTGCATCAATCAAGGGCGCTACGCGATCGCCTGGGGCGCCGTTGGGGCAGCGATGGCCTGCTACGAAGAGGTTGTGGAGTACACCAAGCAGCGCGTGCAGTTTGATAAACCCGTCGCGTCGTTCCAATTAGTCCAGGAGAAGCTCGCCGATATGCTCACGGAGATCACGAAGGCGCAATTGCTCTGTCTGCGGTTGGGGCAGCTGCGGGAGGCGGGGAGGGTCAAGCCGGCTCAGATCTCGCTGGCCAAGCGCAATAATGTCGCTATGGCCCTGCAGGTCGCGCGGATGGCCCGCGAGCTGCTGGGCGCCAACGGCATCACCCTCGATTATCACACGATCCGCCATATGCTCAATCTGGAGAGCGTCTACACGCTCGAAGGGACCCATCACATCCAGACGCTCATCCTGGGTCAAGAGATCACAGGGATTTCAGCGTTCAAGTGAGCGCTATGATAACGGCTCTGTGGATCGTCGTGATGGGGATGGGGATGGTCTTTGCGGTGTTGGGCCTCTTGCTGGGGGCCATGATCGTGGTAGAGCGATGGACTCGATGAGTGAGTTTTTCGGGTTTCTGCATGTGAACTGGCAGATCGCCACGATGCTCGCCATCGGCGGGCTGCTCCTCTATGTAGGGATAGCAAAGAAGGTCGAGCCGGTGCTCTTGATCCCCATCGGTGTGGGGGTGATCTTAGCGAATATCCCGTTGAGTGGGATGGCCGAGGAGGGGGGGCTCTTGGAGTTCTTAAAGAGAGTGGGGATTTACACCGAGCTCTTCCCGCTCTTGATCTTCATCGGGATCGGGGCGATGATCGATTTTGGCCCGTTCCTTGAGAGGCCGTATACGATCTTCTTGGGGGCGGCGGCGCAGTTTGGCATCTTCGGGACGTTCCTGATTGCGTATTGCTTAGGGGATGGGGGGGGGCGTCTGTTGGACTTCAGCTTACAAGACGCGGCGAGCATCGGGGTGATCGGGTCGGCGGACGGGCCGACTTCGATCTACGTCTCGACGGTGCTGGGCTCCAAATACGCCCCGGCGATCGTCGTCGCGGCGTATTCGTATATGGCGCTGGTGCCCATCATCCAGCCGCCGATTATGAGGCTTCTCACGACTGAGCGGGAACGAAGTCTCAAGATGTCGCCCAAGGGGAGGGAGGTCTCGCGGCGGGCGAAGATTCTCTTCCCGGTGGTGACGATCGTGGTAGTGGGGCTGCTGGTGCCCAAGGCCACGCCGTTGATTGGGTGTCTGATGTTTGGGAATCTGCTGCGGGAGAGCGGGGTGGTGGAGCGGCTCTCCGCGGCGGCGCAGAACGAGCTGGCCAATATCGTCACGCTGCTGTTGGGGCTGACGGTAGGGGGGATGATGGAAGCCGAGAGCTTCTTGAAAGTAGAGACGATCGTGATCTTCGTCATGGGGGTTATTGCATTTGCGCTGGACACGGCCGCGGGGGTGCTCTTCGGCAAGCTTCTCTATCTGCTCTCCAAGGGGAAGATCAACCCGCTGATTGGGGCGGCGGGGATCTCGGCCTTCCCTATGGCGGCCCGGGTGGTCCAGAAGATGGGCCTAGAAGCCAACCCTCACAATCACCTGCTCATGCATGCGGCGGGGGCCAATACGGCCGGGCAGATCGCTTCGGTTGTGGCCGGAGGCGCGATCCTCACGCTCGTCCCCCGTTAACTCTCGATGACGATCATCGGCTCGCCGGCCTTGATCGCTTGGCCTGGGGAGATGCGAATCTCCTTCACAGTGCCAGAGATCGGCGCGACGATCGCGTTCTCCATCTTCAATGCTTCTAGGGTGCAGAGGGTATCGCCCTCGGCGACTCTATCTCCAACCCTCACGTGAATCTGAAGGATCTTCCCCGCTAAGGGGGCTTCGACGATCTCGTGAGCCATAGTCAGAGATTAATATTATCATACTTCTTCCAGATCTTCCAGGGGCACGTGCCTGGGGGGACAAACTTGTTCTCCAAGAGATCTAACGCCCGATTGATATATTTTCTTGTCTGGTGGGGCATGATGATATCGTCGACGCAGCCGCGCTCGGCCGCGCGATAGGGGTTCTCGTAGAGCTCCCCGAACTCTTGGATTCTCTTGGCTCGGGTCTCTTCGGGGTTTTGAGATTCCCTGATCTCGCGGGCGAAGATGACGCTCGCGGCGGTCTCCGCGCCGACGATAGTAATCCGAGCTGTAGGCCACGCAAAGACGAAGTCCGCCCCTATAGATTTATCTAGCATTCCGTAGTGGGCCCCGGCGTACGACTTCCGGACGATAATCGAGATGAGGGGCACGGTAGCGTTAGCCCAGGCAAAGAGCAACTTCGCACCATGACGCAGAATCCCCGCCCACTCTTGTTGGGAGCCGATCATATAGCCCCCACAATCGACAAACGTCACAATTGGGATATTAAAGAGATCGCAGAATCTGATGAAGCGCGCCCCCTTGTCCGCAGCGTCGATATCAATAGCCCCAGCGGCCCATAAGGGCTGATTGGCCCAGATCCCCACCGGGCGCCCGCCAAAGCGCGCAAACCCCGTGATCACGTTCTTGGCATGGTGCTCCATTATCTCGAAGAAGTACCCGTCGTCCACGACAGCCCTGATGACCCTCTTCATATCGAAGGGCTTGAACGGCTCATCGGGGACGATCTCGTCGAGCTCGGGGATGGAGCGATCGAGGGGATCGTGGGTCTGGATGCGTGGGGGACGCTCTCGATTATTCGACGGCAAGAACGAGAGCAGCTCTTTGGCCTTGTCGATAGCATCCCGGTCATCGGCGGCGACGATGTGGGTCTGGCCAGACTTGATGGCATGAGCCTTCCAGCCGCACAGCTCTTCAAGAGTTATTTCTTCGCCGATCTGGGTCTTGACGAAGGCCGGCCCGGCGATCCCCAAAAAGCCCGTATCGCGGGTCTGGATGAGAAAGTCTTGCATAACCGGGTGATAGGCCTGGCCCCCAAGACACGGGCCCAGCAAGAGCGCGATCTGGGGGATGACGCCCGAGGCGAGCGTCTGGACTCTAAAGAGCTTACCATAAGCCTCTAAAGTATCTATGCCCTCTTGGAGCCGGGCTCCGGCCGAGTCGTTCATCCCGATGACGGGCAGGCCCTTATCCATGGCAAACTGAATCGCATAGGTCTCCTTGAAGCCGTGATACTCCCCAAACGTCCCGGCCATCGCTGAGTAATCTTCAGAGAAAGCCACCACCAGACGGCCGTTCACCCGCCCAAAGGCGGTGATGACCCCCTCGGCAGGGATCTGGGCCTTGTCCATGCCAAAGTGCACGGTTCTATGCTTGATGTGCATCCCGATCTCGGTGTACTCGCCGTTGTCAAAGAGATACTCCAACCGCTCGCGGGCATTGAGCTGTCCCGACTTCTTGCGCTTCTCCAGGACCGCAGGGTCACCCATCTTGAGAATGCGCTCGCGTTCCTGGTGGAGCTCTTTGTACAGATCTTCCTTCTTCTTGTAGAATATTTGCATACGACGGGCCTCCTTGCTGTCAAGCTCTCCTGCTGTCAGCTTACGATATGAGGGGCGCCTCGTGCAAGAGCTAGTGTAGTGAGCATTACTGACCAAGCGGGCCAAACAGGGTAGACTGCCAACGACAGAAAACGCAAAGGAGGAGATCGTGCGCTATCTATGGATGAGCCTGACGCTCGTTGTGGCTGTGGGGAGCAGCGCGCTGGCTCAGCCTATCGCCGCAGGGTTCTGGACCGAAGGCTTCGTGGGGGCAGAGATTGGCGCGGTGATCGGAGGTGCCATCGGGCTGGGCACGGTGCACACGGCATGTCTGCGCGTAGAGCGCAGTTGTGACCCGCTCTTAGTGATCTTACAGGGTGACCCATTATCTATTATTAAGCTTAATTCCCCAGGGGTTCAGACGATGAATATGGGTCGGGGGCTGGGAGCTCTTGCTGGGGTGGCGCTGATGGGTATCATGCAGCGGGTCGAGGGGAATATCTGGGCAGCGTTTGTGGCGACTCAAGCGTGGGTTGCTGCCAGCCGACAGATATTTCTCCTAAAAGCCCCGCTGGTGCCAGCCCTCGTCGCGACGATGGCCTATAGTTGGGGTGCGAAACCCAAATCCCGTCGTCTTGCCGGCTGGAGCTTCACCCTCGTGGCGACGTGGAGGTTTTAGCGCCGAATGTAACGCCCATTACTGTTCTGGTTAGCCGGGGTTTGTTAGAATACTCTGTCGCAAAACGATTGCAGCCGAAGGAGGATCCTATGGCGCGTCTAGGGAAGATAGCTCTTCTGTTTGTTCTTGGAATGGTGGCTCTTGGGCTGGGGAGCGCGGCATTGGAGGGCCGGACGCTCACCCTCTCACAGATGGTCTTCCTGGGCGATCTGCCCTATGCCGTCGCGTATAGAATCGAGATCGCGCCGGGGTATAGCTCTGGCGGGGCAATAATCTATAAGTATGCGGGCTCGGCGTATCTTGCTGGGGATCTGGGCAAGCTCGCAGAGATGGGCTACGATCTAGGGCGAGCTGCCGGACGGCTCGTCTTTGGGGGTCTTGTCCCCGCTCCTGTGCTCATTGAAGCCGCGGCTCTCGCGTTCGTGAGTGGCCGTGTGATGGTTGAGGGCCGATATGACCTGGGCAGCTTCGGCCACGCTGTGCAGCACCTGATGCTCAATCCCATGCAGAGCGCCGCTCATGGGCATATGTTCGTAAGGACCGTAGCCCAGGCCATCAACACGGTCGGCGATATCACCGCGCCGATCTCGATCACCGCGACGTACGAGAAAGACAGAATTACGGGGCTAGTGCAGCACGGAGCGCAGCTGACAGCCGAGCTGAAGTTCGATAAGCAGCACGACTCGAGCGATCCCAAGCTTGAAGGCTCTGTCTATGTCCGCAATATGACGCTTGCGGTGCTCAGCCAGACGGCATGGACGTTCTCTGGGGAGATCGTCGCCGCGCTGCGGATGGATCCGTAAGCTCAAATTCCCATTCGCTTGGCGATGATCTCGTACATCACTTCCGTGGTGCCTGCGCCGATCTTCCACAGTCTGATATCTCTATAGAATCGGGCGATGTCATACTCTTCGACATAGCCGTAGCCGCCATGGATCTGTAAGCATTCGTCGGCGACCTCACAGGCGACGTCGGCGCAGAACGCCTTACACATCGAGACGACCATCGTTGGGTCTTCGCCGGCCTCTATCAAGCGCGCTGCATGGTACAGCAATTGGCGCGCTGCCTCGAGCTTGGTCTGCAGCTTGGCCAACTTATGACGCGTAATCTGGAACTCTGAAAGCTTCTTGCCGAAGAGCTCGCGATCTTGGGCGTACTTGATCGCGTCTTCGAGGGCTTGCTGCGCCGATGCCGTGAAGGCCACACAGGCAACGAAGCGCTCCAGCTGCAGCCCCTCCATAGCATAGTAGAAGCCCTTATTCTCCTCGCCGATGAGATGATCGGCAGGCACAGAGCAGTTCACAAACGAGAGTTGGCCCCAGTCGGAGGCGTGCATCCCCAGTTTTTTAGGCAACTTCTCGATCTCGAAGCCTGGGGTGCCACGCTCGACTAAGAAGAGCGAGATCCCACGATGGCCCGCACTGGGATTGGTCTTGCACGCGACGATGAAGACGTCGGCATTTATCGCGTTGGTGATGAACGTCTTGCTCCCGTTTAAGATATACTGAGAGCCTCTCTTCTTCGCGGTCGTCTGCATGGCGGCGAGATCGGAACCGCCGCTGGGTTCGGTAAGGGCGATGGCCGCGATCTTCTCGCCGCGGATGAGTGCCGGCAGATACTTCTCTTTGAGGGCTTCAGAGCCGTATTGGTGCAGATAGGGCGAGGACATATCTGTGTGCACCAAGACGCTCATGGTCAGCCCGCGGGAGCGACAGCGCCCCATCTCCTCACAGAATACAACGGTGCTCCAGATATCAGCCCCGGCGCCGCCGTATTTTTCGTCGAACCGAATCCCCAAAAAACCCAGCTCGCCCATTCTTCGGTAGAGCTCTTTGGGGAAGATGCCCGCGGCTTCCCACTCGTCGACGTGAGGGTTGAGCTCCTCTTCGACGAATCTTCTGACAGCTCGTCGGAAGATTCGGTGTTCTTCTGAAAACGGGTAGTCCATGCTGTTCCTCCTCGCGACCAGCATTCTAGCATTATGTCAGTAATGGAGCAACTAGATGTTCTTCAGTTCATTGATGAGCTTGGTGAGCGATTCTTTGGCGTCGCCAAAGAGCATTCGGGTCTTCTCGTTGTAGAAGAGCTCGTTCTCGATCCCCGCAAAGCCGGGGTTCATACTACGCTTGAGAACGATGATCTGCTTGGCATGGTCAGCGTTGAGGATGGGCATCCCGTAGATGGGACTGCTCTTATCGTGTCGCGCTGCGGGATTCACAACGTCGTTGGCCCCCACGATCAGCGCCACGTCAGCGTTCTGAAATTCATCGTTGATCTGGTCCATATCGTAGAGCTGATCATAGGGGACATTGGCTTCAGCCAATAGAACGTTCATGTGGCCTGGCATGCGACCGGCAACGGGGTGGATCGCGTACTTCACGGTCACCCCGCGCTTCTGGAGCTCGTCCGCAAGCTGTCTGACCGCGTGCTGGGCTTGCGAGACGGCCATCCCGTACCCCGGCACGATGATCACAAGCTGCGCATAGCCGAGCAAGATCGCGGCTTCGTCGGCCTGGATGGGCCGGACCGTCTTGGCCACTGCGGTGGCCGACGACCCCGCCGTGACGACCGCCCCAAACGCGCCAAAGAGCACGTTGGTGATCGGGCGGTTCATCGCCCAACACATAATCTGAGTGAGGATGACGCCCGACGCTCCGACCAACGACCCGGCAATAATCAGCGCGTTGTTCTTAATAACGAACCCGGCCATCGCCGCGGCCACTCCCGACAAGGCGTTCAAGAAACAGATGACGACCGGCATGTCCGCCCCACCGATGGGGATCGTAAAGAGCACCCCGAAGATCAACGCAGCGACCGTTAGATAGAGAAAGGCCCAGGGATTCCCAAAGTTTACGATCAAGAAGATCGCCGCAGCAACGATCGTCAGGAAGAGGATGAGATTGATGAAGTTCTGATAGGGATAGGTAATAGGGCGCTCGTTGACAACCCCTTGGAGCTTGCCCGCGGCGATCATGCTCCCAGAGAACGTTACAGCCCCGACGATCAGGGCGAGCATGATCGTGATCGAAACATCGAGAGTGAGTGCGCTGGGATTGGCCGCGTATTTGAAGAACTCAGCTGCCGCGACCAGCGCCGAAGCCCCGCCGCCAAAGCCGTTAAACAACCCGACCATCTGCGGCATGGCCGTCATCGGGACGGTGGAGGCCATCACCGCGCCTATAGCCGAACCGATCAACGATCCGATGATGATTATCGTATAGTCTTTGATCCCTGAGACAAAGAGCGTTGCGACGATCGCTACCAGCATTCCTAACGACGACAAGAGATTTCCCGCGCGGGCGCGCTTGGGCGACTGTAGCCACATCAGCCCAAGAACAAAGCACGCCGACGCGATCATGTACGCCAACGCGATGAGCACTTCTCGCAGAGTCATTCCTTCTCACCCGGCTTTCGCTTGAACATCTGGAGCATTCTGTCAGTGACTAAGTACCCGCCGACGACGTTGATCATCGCTAAGATGATCGCGATGAGCCCAAGAACGGTCTGGAGCCAGCCCTCTTGCCGCCCCGCGACGATCAACGCCCCGATGATCGTGATGCCCGAGATCGCATTGGATCCAGACATCAGCGGCGTGTGCAGCAGAGGCGGGACCTTAGTGATCACCGCGAACCCTAAGAACATGGCCACGACAAAGATGTACAGCGCTGCAAGCAGTGCTTCAGTCATAGAGCCTCCTTATTTGGGTAGCAAGATCTGACCTTGATGGGTGATGCAGCAGCCCTTGATGATCTCGTCGGTGAAATCGAGATTGAGCTGCTTCTCTTTCGTAATGAGGAGACTGAGAAAGCTCGCGATATTTCGCGAATACATGTGGCTGGCGTGATAGCTCATCGAGCTGGGCAGGTTGATCGGCCCGACAATCGTCACACCGTGGAGAGTGATCTCTTTGCCTGCTTGGGTGAGCTCGCAGTTGCCACCCTGTTCGGCGGCTAAATCTATAATCACTGAGCCAGGCTTCATCGAAGCGACCATCTCTTTGGTGATGAGCAGCGGGGCCCTCTTGCCTGGGACGAGCGCGGTCGTGATCACAACGTCAGCGTCTTTCACATATTGGGCGATGAGCTCGCGCTCCTTCTTCTGGTGCTCTTCGGAGAGCTCCTTGGCGTAGCCCGATTTATCCGCAGCTTCCTCGATGATCAAGCCGACGAACTTCGCCCCAAGGCTCTCAACTTCTTGCTTGACTGCGGGGCGGACGTCGAACGCGGAGACGACGGCACCCAAGCGCCGAGCCGTCGCAATCGCTTGGAGCCCAGCCACCCCAGCCCCAATGACAAAGACCTTTGCTGGGGTGATCGTCCCCGCGGCGGTCGAGAGCATCGGGAGGAACTTGGGCAGATAGTGGGTGGCCATAAGCACGGCCTTGTAGCCCGCTACGGTGCTCTGCGACGAGAGCACGTCCATGGGCTGAGCGCGGGTAATTCTCGGGATCATGTCCATGGCAAATGCCGTGATCTTCTTGTGAGCCAGTTGTTGGACAAGATCAGGGTTGAGCAACGGTTGCAAGATCCCGATCAAGACGCTGCCCTCGCGAAGCAGCTCGATCTCTTCGGGGGAGGGCTTCTGCACTTTAATTAAGAGATCTGCCGTGCCAAAGAGCGTCTTTCTGTCAGGGATGATCTGGGCGCCGGCGGCTTGGTACTGGGCATCAGGATAAGAAGCCCCGGCACCAGCGCCGGCCTCGATTTGTACCTCAAGCCCTGACTTCACTAATTGAGCGACGGTCTCTGGAACTAACGCAACGCGTCGCTCATACGGTGCGGTCTCCTTTGGAACTGCTATCTTCATAGGACCTCCGTTCCTGAATGAAGCTGGTACTAGATTCTACCCAATCTCGTCGCAATGACACCACCAGGTGCGTCATCTGCACATATGAGCTATGTCATGGATGCCCTCATCTCCCGGCGAGGGGGAAGATGACAAAGATCACCACATCCCACAGGGCGTGCGAGAGCATCACCGAGATTAAGCTGCGTTCGCGCTGATAGAGCCATCCCCATACAAACCCTGCGACAAACGCTGCGAGGATGAGCATAAGATTGAGCGTCCAGATGTGCACGAGCGCATAGATCGCTGTCGTCGTAAAGAGAGCCCCAAGGGAGCCGAGGGGCTCGCTAAGCCGGCGCTGCACAAACCCGCGCCAGAAGATCTCCTCGCTGGGCCCCACAAGAAAGAACAGCAAGAGCCCAATCCACAAGGGATCGAGCTGCGTTCTGTTTGCATAGACCTTGCCAATCTGCTCTGACGCAAAGGGGAGGATCGCGAGAGCCAGCTGCTGCCCCACCCAGAAGATCCCATAGAGCGCCAAGGCGGACACGATGCCCAGCACTCCATCCCGCGATCGAGCTTGAAACAGCTGCTTGCGGTCGGGTGTGACTATAAGAGCGCTGGTGGCCAAGAGCGTTGCCGCAAGCGATAGCCGTGCCCAGAAGTTCCACAGCCCCGTCTGAAAGACAAAATACCACAGGGCGAACGCTGCCAGCACAAGGAGCCCGACGCGGTGCAGCTCTCTGGTCATAAGGGAAAGATCTTCTGCAGCACAAGCCCAGCGATCAACCAGATCCCAAAGAACGTGTCGAGCTGGGCAGTGCGGGCATCGGCGTCGTGAGGGATCTGCTGCTGCAGCGCCCGAATCAACCTCAGCGCGAAAGGAGCAGAAAAGAAGACCAACAATCCCCAGGGGCTCAAGACCTTCAAGGCGATCAGCACAATAACAGCAAGATACGCCAAGATAATCAGCCCTTGATAGAGAGAGAGAGTGCGTCTCTGGCCCAGCAGCGTCCCCAGGGTCTTGATCCCAACGCTGCCATCGTAAGCAATATCACGGAGATTGTTGGCGAGCAGGACAAGGGCTACCAGGAGCCCAAAGGGCAGTGAGATGAGCACGGCATGGGGGCTGAGCGAGCCCGTCTGTACAAAGTACGTCCCGCCGACCATAAGCGGTCCCCACATCAAGAAGACCGAAAGCTCCCCAAGCGCAATATATTTGTACTTGATCGGCCCAGCGGTGTAGAAGAAGCTTGCTAATGCCCCTATCAGCACGAATCCCAAGAGCTCCAGGCCCTTCAGCCAGACGAGATACAGCCCTATCAGCCCGGAGATCCCGTAGAGCCCGAGGCTGACCCCAAGCACCGCCTGAGAAGAGATCATCCCTTGGACCAACGGATGAGGGCGGTAGAGCGTCGTTGGGGCTCCTGGACGATCGACCCCGCTCTTGTAGTCAAAATAGTCATTGATGAGGTTCGTCGCGCCATGCACACAGATCGCGCCGATCAGGGTCACCAGAAAGAGCCAGGCGTCAAACGGCCCATCGAGTGCGGCCACTGCCCCGCCGACGCCCACAGAGATCGCCGTCATCGTAAATGACCACGGTCGCGTCGCCAACACCCAGATCTTCAGGTTCATAGCGTCCCCTTCTTCTCTAGGATCTTCTTGAGATCGATCTTGATATCAAAGATCTGCAACTCGATCATGACGAGCTCTTCGCTTCCGGTGTTGACGAAGTCGTGCAGCTCCCCGTTGAGGACGCGCACCACCGAGCCGGGCTTGAGCGGATGCTCGACCCCGTCTAATCGAACAATCCCCGTTCCAGAGATCACATAAAAGAGCTGGGGATGGGGATGGCGATGGGCAGGCGATGTCCCTCCAGGGGCCATCTTCACCAAGGTCACTTGGGCGTGGGAGTTGGAGTCAGCCCGCGTCCACATAGGCTTCTGCCAGATCGTCGGGGAGATCCCCGGCTCCCACGGCATCTCCGCTAATTGTAAAATCTGAGCATACTCAGCCATAAGCGTTCTAAGCCTCCTCAATGGACGTAGCGTCTCGCTCTATGATATAATCTCCTGACAAGGGCTGTCAATCTATGGTGTTCTATAGCAAAAGACGACCGATGGCCGTTCCCCGTAAGCGCCTCTCCCCTCGATTGAGTGAGATGGTGCGACGCTGGGGCCTCATCGGGGGGATGCTGTGCGTGGGGCTTGTGCTGGGAGGATGGGCTCTCTACAACGCTTACTGGGCCAAGCCAGGACGAGCCGTACCCATCCAACAACCCTATGACTATCGATTGCGCCTGGGTGAGACCGTTAAGTACAATTCCGTGCCGCCGACCTCAGGGCCGCGGGCCAGCGCGACAACAGAGTGGGGGATTCACGATCATCCTATCCCTGACGAGATCCAGGTCCATATGCTCTGGCGTGGAGGGGTCTTAGTGCAATATCGTCCCCTGGAGAGCCCCGCGCTCGACGACCCAGTCGCTGAAGGCTTAAAGAGACTGATCGGACGATTGCGCACCGAAGACTTTGGAAGATACTGCAAAGTGATCGTGGCGCCCTACCCGTCCTTGCCCAGGAGAATCGCGCTAACAGCATGGGGGCGCCTCGATCTGTTCGATGCCGAAGAGATCACTCCCGAGATCGAGCACCGGATCGTGCGCTTCATAGAGAGATTGATCGACGCTTATAACCCAGAACGCGTTAGGTGTCCGTGATGCTTCGCGAACTGGTACGGGAGAAGCTTCGCCAAGCTCTTCATCAAAGCTACGGGCTTTCCGAACAGATAGACGTTTCTGTGCCGGAGAAGCCGGAGTTTGGCGATCTCTCCACTACGGTGGCGTTTGCGCTCGCCGAAAAGCTTCGCAAGCCCCCGCGCCAGATCGCCGAAGAGCTCGTGACCCATCTCGACCAAAGTCCGTTTACCAAGGTGGAGGTGGTGGGAGGGTTCATCAACTTCTTTCTTAAGCCGGAGATCGTCCATCGCGCGTTGCGCGAGATTCTGGAGCAAGAGCATCAGTATGGGAAACTCGAGCTTGGACGGGGCAAGCGGGCCCAAGTCGAGTTTGTCAGTGCTAACCCCACCGGGCCCCTCACTATCGGGCACTGCCGCCAAGCCGTGCTCGGTGACGTCATCTCCAGGCTTCTCGAGAACGCAGGCTACGAGGTAACCAGAGAATACTATTACAATGACGCGGGACGCCAGATGAAGCTCTTGGGCGAATCCGTCCGGGCGCGCTACTTGGAGCTCCTCGGCCAATCAGTGCCATTCCCCGAAGAAGGGTATCATGGAGAGTATATCCTCGAGATCGCGCGCAAGATCCAGGAGCGGTATGGCACAACCTGGGCCGAAAGCCCCCGGGAGCAGTTCACGAAATTCGCTGAAGCTGAGCTCTTCACAGAGATCAAGCGTACGCTCGCACGGCTTTTCCGACTCCCCCCAGAGCGTGTCTTTGACGTCTACTACAATGAAAGCTGGCTCCAAGCTCCGTCGAGAGCAGACCTCGTCTTCGTTACAAACGAGATGCTCGTCCAATGGCTGCGGGAACTGGGCTTAGCGTACGAAAAGGACGGCGCGATCTGGTTTAAAGCTACAGCCCTGGGACGCCCGCAAGACAGAGTGCTGGTACGCAGTCAAACCGGCGAGCCGACATACCGTCTTCCTGACATGGCCTACCACGCCAACAAGCTCTTGCGCGGGTTTGATCTCATCATAGATATCTTTGGCGCTGACCATCAAGATACATACCAAGACGTGCTTGCGGCCGTGCGGGCGCTGTGGGAAGGCGGCAAACTCCCCACAGAATGCACCCCAGAGAAGATTCGCGTGCTCATCCATCAGTGGGTGAACCTGGTGCGGGGAGGACGCCCTGTCAAGATGTCCAAGCGCATGGCTACCTTCGTCACCATAGACGAGCTCGTCGACGAGATCAAAAGCACGGTGGAGCTCGATCCGGCTCTGGACAGCTCACAGATGCGCGAAGACTTCGCGGTCAACGTAGTGAGATATTTTCTACTGATGCGCAGCGCCGACTCCCATGTCAACTTCGACCTCGATCTGGCGAAGAGCCAATCTCACGAGAACCCTGTCTACTACGTGATGTACGCGTATACGCGGATCAAGAGCATCTGGGAGAGGGCGCCGCAGGTGTCGCTGAAGGCTCACGCGCTCGAGCCTCTGCGCGCACCGGAGGAGCTGAGCTTGATCAAGAAGCTCGATGAATTCCCTCAAGTCGTGCGCGATGCCACAGAACATCTAGCTCCGCACTTCTTAGCCGTCTATGTGCGCGAGCTGGCCGGGCTCTTCCATGACTTCTACGAGAGGCATCGCGTGCTCGATGAAGCACATCCAGAACTTATGCACGCACGCCTGGCACTCTGTCGCGGCACCCAGATCGTGCTCGAGCGCGCGTTCGCGCTGCTGGGCCTGAAAGCACCGGAGAGAATGTGATATGAGTTGGTTGCAGCGTCTGAAGGATGGGCTGAAGAAGACAAAAGAACAGCTCGTTGGGCAGCTAGCACAAGTCCTGCAGCCGGGACGACGCCTTGATGAGGCGTTGCTTGCGGAGCTCGAAGAGGTTCTCATCACGGCCGACGTCGGCGTAGACGCAACGACGGAGATCGTGCAAACTCTGAAAGCCCGTGCGGCCGCGCGCGGCGTCCAGGATTCTTCGCAGGTCACGGAGCTTTTAAAAGAGATTCTCAAAGAGCGCTTGCGCCCTGCCGAGGGCGCTCTGAATCTGCGAACCGACGGCCAGCCGACGGTCTTCTTGATTTTGGGCGTCAACGGCTCTGGCAAGACGACGACGATTGCAAAGCTCGCCCAACACTTAAAAGACGACTTTGGCAAGAGAAAGATCATCTTTGCGGCGGGGGACACCTTTCGCGCTGCAGCCATAGAGCAATTAGGGATTTGGGCGGAGCGCGTCGGGGCGCAGCTCGTCAAGCATCAAGCGCATGCCGACCCCTCGGCCGTAGCGTTTGATGCCGTCGAGCGCGCGCTGCGCGAGCAGGCCGACGCGCTCTTCATCGACACCGCAGGGCGCCTGCATACTAAGCATAACTTGATGGAAGAACTCAGAAAAATTAACAGGGTCGTCGAGAAGCGCTTGGGGCGCCCTATTGATGAGCGTCTGTTGGTCTTAGACGGCACGACGGGGCAGAACGCGATCACCCAAGCCAAGCTCTTCCACGAAGCGATCTCTGTGACGGGAATCGTGGTGACGAAATTAGATGGGACGGCCAAAGGCGGCGCGATCGTGCAGATCGCGCATGAGCTGAAGCTGCCCATTAAATTAATCGGTGTCGGCGAGCGCGCCGACGACTTGAGAGAATTCAAAGCCGACGAGTTCGTCGAAGCGCTGTTGTAAGCATTGTCAAGCTCTCAGTGCTATAATGTGATGTATGATTCGCAAGCAAGTCTATCTTGAGCATCGGCCGCTATGAAAGTCCTCACCGGAGCTCAGATGGCCGAACTCGATCGCCAAGCGATCGAGGGGCTAGGTATCCCCAGCTTAGTCTTGATGGAGAGCGCGGGGCGTGTTGTCGTCGAAGAGCTCTGCGCGCGCTTTCCCGAGATCTCTCGTAAGAAGATCGTCATCGTCATCGGCAAGGGCAACAATGGTGGCGACGGCTTGGTTGTCGCTCGGAGACTGCTCGATCTGGGCGCTGCCGTTGAGGTGCACGCCCTGGGCAGCCCCAAAGAATTCTCGGCGGAGACACGCCAGCAAGCTGATATACTGGGCAAGCTCGGCTTCCCCATCCACCCCTGCACCAAGAGCAAAGAGATGAGCACGCTTGCTCGGGCTCTTGCTCACGCTGATATTGTGATAGACGGGATCTTCGGCACGGGGTTTCGCGGCGCGGCACGCGATCTCACTGCCGAAGCCATTGAGCTGATAAACTTAAGCTCAGCGTTTGTCTGTGCTATAGATATCCCGTCGGGGGTCGAAGCCGACACGGGGCATGTGCTCGGCCCAGCGGTCTGTGCGGACTTAACTGTAACGTTCGAGCTGCCTAAGCTCGGGCTCTTGCTCTACCCCGGACGCCAGTACGTCGGCGAGCTGGTCGTTCGCTCTATAGGATATCCCAGGAAGCTGGTTGACCAGTATGCCAGCACGATGACATGGGTAGATGCTGGCTGGGTGCGGGAGCGCTTGCCCAAGCGCGAGCCGTATAGTCACAAGGGCGACTACGGCAAGGTCTTAGTTGTCGCGGGCTCGCGCGGATACACAGGAGCAGCTGCGCTGACGGCAGAAGCGGCGCTGCGCGCTGGCGCAGGATTGGTCTACTTAGCGGTGCCCGAGAGCCTCTTGCCTGCGATGGAAGCCAAGCTCACCGAGGTCATTAAGCTCGGCTTGCCCGACGTAGATGGCGCTTTGGCGTCTTCAGCGCTCCCAAAGATCCTAGAGATGCTCGAAGACAAAGACGTGCTGGTCGTAGGGCCGGGACTGGGGCGACACCCGCAGACTGTCAAGACGGTCAAACGGCTTGTCGCACAAGCCAGCAAGCCGTTAGTGGTCGACGCCGATGGCCTCAACGCCCTGGGCACAGAAGCCGAAAAGCTTCTCTCTCAGCGCACTGCACCAACGGTGCTCACGCCTCATCCGGGGGAGCTTGCGCGCTTGATCACAAAGAGCGTCGACGAGATCGAAGCTGATCGCGTCGGCATTGCCCGTGAGACAGCAAGACAGCTTCACAGCGTGCTGGTGCTCAAAGGCGTCCCTACGGTGGTCGCGACCCCCGACGGCGAAGTTTTTCTGAATTCGACGGGCAATTCAGGCCTCGCGAGCGGGGGCTCTGGAGATGTGCTGACGGGCTGTCTTGGCGGCTTGCTGGCACAAGGGCTTGACAGCGCAACAGCAAGCGTTTGTGCGGTCTACCTCCACGGGCGGGCAGCCGATCTGATGAAGCCCAAGCTGGGCGAGCGCGGCATGATCGCCGGAGACGTGCTGCGCGCTCTGCCCACGGCCTTGCGAGAATTCGAGTAAACTATGCTTGTGGACAGCCATGCTCACCTCGACAGCCCGCAGTTTGACGCTGACCGCGAGCACGTCGTGCGCCGCGCTTTAGAAGCCAATATCACAATAATCTCTGTCGCGACGGACATCCCGTCAAGTTGGAAGACGCTGGAGATCGCGCGCAAGTACGAGCTGCGCTGCACCGCCGGACTCCATCCCCACGAAGCTGAGCAGTTCAAGGGTGAGGAGACTTTGAGCCAGCTGCGCGCGTTCTGCTCCAATCCCGAAGTCGTCGCTATAGGTGAGATCGGCTTGGATTATTTTAAAGAGTATGCGCCACGCCAGGCCCAGCAAACGGCCTTTCGGGCGCAGCTTGCCCTCGCTCACGAGCTCAAGAAGCCCGTTGTGATCCATCTGCGCGATGCCGCTGACGACCTTTTACAAATTCTTAGCGACTATCGTGGCGTGCGCGGCGTCATCCATAGCTTTACAGGGGATTGGGCACTCGCGCAGACGCTGCTTGAGTTGGGGTTCTATCTCTCAGTAAACGGGATCGTGACGTTTGAGAGGGCTCTCAGCTTACGCGAAGCTGTCGCGAAGATTCCATTAGAGAGATTATTGCTCGAGACGGACTGCCCGTTTCTGGCGCCAGTACCGATGCGCGGCAAGCGCAACGAGCCGAGCTTTGTGCGCTACGTCGCTCAGGCAGTCGCCCACATCAAAAAGCTCTCTCTCGACGAAGTCGCTCAGGCAACGACACGGAACGCGAAGGCGCTCCTAGGCTTTTGACGAGACCAGCGCGCAAGGCTATAATCGCCGGGTGATAGGGATGCTCCTGGGCTGTCACTTGTCTATCGCTGGCGGGCTGGAGCAGACGGTTGCCCGCGCGCAAGAGCTCCGCATCAACGCGCTCCAGATCTTCTCGCATAACGCCCGCAGTTGGAAGATGGGAGCGCTCAAGCCCGACGAAGCGAGAAAATTCATTGAGCGCCGTAGACAAGCTCACATCGAGTACACTGTCATCCATACTATTTATCTCATAAATTTGGCATCACCCGATCCTAAAAATTTTCAGCTTTCCGTCCAAGCCCTCAAGGACGAAGTCCAGCGCGCCGGGGAGCTTCAGATCCCTCACGTCAACACCCACATCGGGGCGCATATGGGCCAAGGGGTCGAGAAGGGCCTGGAGCGCATCGCCGAGGCGATCAACGCTGTCCTGGCCAGCCCGCAAGCCAGAAGCGCTCCCCACGTCAAGATCCTCCTAGAAAACTCTGCGGGCGAGGGCACGGAGTTGGGCGCGACGTTCGCCGAGCTCGGAGCTATACTCAATAGCATAAAAGAGAAGAAGCGGGTGGGGGTCTGCCTCGACACGTGCCACGCCTTTGCTGCCGGCTATGATCTCACCACGCCGCACGGCTTGGAGAAGACGCTCCAAGAACTCGAGCGCCAGATCGGCCTGGAGCGCGTCGAGTTGATACACCTAAATGACTCGAAGTTCCCCCTAGGGTCACGGCGAGATCGCCATGAGCACATTGGGCAGGGGCGGATCGGGATAGAAGGCTTCCGGTTGATTGTGAATCATCCGGCTCTGCGCGACAAGCCGTTCATTCTAGAGACGCCCAAGGACGACGAGCTCTCGGATCTAAGGAACTTGGCAGCTATACGCTCTGTACGGTATGATAGCTGAGGCCCTCACCCTGAAGCCCCCTTTCATCCCTTAGCGAAAGGGTGCTCGTAAGAGCCAAGGGAGGGCCAGAGGAGCCGCTATGAAATTCTTTCTTGACACCGCCAACGTCCGCGAGATCGCGCAAGCCCAGGAGCTTGGCGTCCTAGACGGCGTCACCACCAACCCCACGCTCCTTGCTAAAGAAGGGCGTGATCCCGTCCAAGTTATCAGGGAGATCTGTAAGATCGTAGACGGCCCCGTCAACGCCGAGGTCATCAGCACGGACTGTGACGGGATGATAGCTGAGGCGCGTCGCTGGGCCGAGCTCGACGAGAAGATCGTAGTCAAAATCCCCATGACCCGCGAAGGGATGAAAGCCGTAAGCAGGCTTGCCGACGAAGACATCCCCACGAACGTGACGTTGATCTTCTCCCCAAGCCAGGCGCTCATCGCCGCGAAGGCCGGAGCCAGCTACGTCAGCCCCTTCGTTGGACGCCTCGACGACCGCAGCGAAAACGGCATGGATCTCGTCTCGAAGATCATCCAGATCTTTGACAACTATGGGTTTGAGACTGAAGTGATCGTCGCGAGCATCCGGCATCCGATGCACGTCGTCGAAGCCGCTTTGCTGGGAGCAGATATCGCCACGATGCCCTACAGTGTCTTTGAGAAGCTCTTTGAGCATCCGTTGACGGACGTCGGGCTCGCGCAATTCCTCAAAGATTGGGAGAAGCTGCAGCGATGAGCGCTCTCAGTATCATGCGCTCGGAGCACGATATCGTCACGCGCGCTGCTCGAGCTCAACGCGGCTCGACGTGCTGAGGAGATCGTCACGGTCGTGCGCGCACGGCTGAAAGGAGAGCACTGATGAGCACGGCAGTGAAATACCTAGAGACCCGCAACGCCTTTGGCGAGGCTCTCTTAGAACTAGCGGCTAAAGATAAAGACATTGTGGCGCTCACGGCGGACCTGCCCGGCTCGACGCGCTTAAGTTGGTTCAAGGAGAAATTCCCTGAAAGGTTCTTTGACTTTGGCGTTGCCGAAGCGAACATGATGAGCGCAGCGGCGGGGTTGGCGCTCTCAGGCAAGAAGCCCTTCGTCTCAACATTCGCAATCTTTGTCGAGAAAGCATTTGAGCAAATTCGCCAAACGATCGCGTACAATAATCTGCCTGTCAAAATTATCGCAACGCATGGGGGCATCACAGTCGGCGAAGATGGCGCCTCCCATCAGACCGTCGAAGACCTCGCGGTCATGAGAGCCTTGCCCAATATGACCGTCATCGTTCCGGCTGATTACTATGAGACCAAAAAAGCGATCTATGCTGTGTATGAGCATCCTGGGCCGGTCTATGTGCGATTGGCGCGCGCGGCCTTTCCCGTGGTCTTCGACGAGTCTGTACCGTTTGAGATTGGCCGAGCGCAGCTTGTGCGCCCCGGCAGCGACGTCACGATCTTCGCCTGCGGGCTGATGCTCTTCTATAGTCTGCAAGCTGCTGAGCTTTTAGAGCGCGAGGGGATCTCTGCACAAGTCGTCAACGTCTCCACGATCAAGCCCTTGGATCAGAGGGTGATTGACTATGCCCACGCGACGGGCTGCGCCGTCAGCGCTGAAGAGCACTCGGTGTTGGGAGGCCTTGGCGGAGCGCTCGCTGAAGCTCTCGCCGAGCACGCGATCCCCCTGATACGCGTCGGGATTCCAGATAGATTTGGGCAGTCGGGCAAGCCCGAGCAGCTCCTAGCCCACTACGGCTTAACAGCGGAGCGGATCGCCGAAGCGGCTCGGCGCAGCCGAACCCTCAAGCGAGCGTGATCTCGACTACGTTCCCACCCGCTCTCCATGATGCCCATAACAGAGAGAAGTGCACCGAGATCATGGTGTAGTGGGGACGGATGTCCTTTGGGGGAAAGAAGCCATCGAGTAGACTGCTAGCCAAAGCGTATGGGATGTGGGTGTGCGCACGGCTTCTGGATGCGGCCTCGGCTCCCGCGCTTGACAGGGAGGCCTGGCATATGGTAAGATATGGCCAAGTTTTACCGGGGAGGAAGAAGAGCGCCAAGCTTGTAGAGGCTTGGCCGGGAACAGGGGCAATCTTCCGGGGCCCCTCTACGACGATGGATGCGCGATTTGACAGAGGGGAGAGTGGGTGGTACAATAACATTGAAAATCTCTCGCCTTGGGAGTGCGTCTGGTGTTTATATGACGACGGAGCAGACCAGAGGCGAATGTTTTTCTTGATCGGGAGGTGGTCGCCACAACGAGAGAACGGATCGTTTTCGGCACACGTTCGCAACGGTGCGAGCGTCTTATGAGCATGTCGGATTATGCTAGACCCTACAGAGAAGGAGGTATAGAAGTGAAGAAGAGCAAAGTGCAGGTGGCGAGCCTGATCGCCGTGATCGCGTTTCTTGCGGGGATCACGGCCATGGCTCCAGCAGCGCTGGCCAGCAAGGGCCAGGTACTTCTGACGGACATCAACGGGACGCCCAAGCAATATTGGCGCGTGGGCGAGACCATGTTCATCACCGTCATCGACCCCGATGAGAACCGCGACTCCGATGAGGTCGAGTTTCTCAAGGGGAGTCTGCAGACCCAATTGGGCGATGACGTCCCCGTCATCCAAGTCTGCGCCGGACCCTGTCCGGACTACCCGGGGATGCAGAGCGGGGACTTCGTCAGCAGCTTGGACGGGTTAATCCTGCAGGAGACCGGTGTCAATACGGGCGTCTTCCGCAGCCAGACCGGGATCTTGATCACCAAGGCACTCCTCAATCAACCGGTCAACACCGGGGATCTCCAGCTGCAGGTCTTCGATACCGACACAGTCTTTGTGCGCTATCAAGACCCGACCAATCCCAACGACATCAGCATCTATCTTGGTAAGATTTATACCGGCACGGCGCCGGGCACTCGCACTCGTGCTATCATAGCGATTACTGATGCTGGTGGGAATCCGGTCAGCGTCACGGACATCGGTCGCACGATCTTTGTCACCGTTACTGACGCGGATGAGAACACCAGCCCCACCACCGTCGAGACGGTCAAGGCCACGCTCGTCAACGCCCGCACCAAGCAGGCGCTCGAGCTGACACTGGTCGAGACCGGGCCCGATACAGGCGTCTTCCGGAATGTGGACGGTATCATCCTAGTAGACTTCAAGAACAAGGGGCGCACGCTTGGGGCCACCGAGTTCGAGGCCCTCGATAAAGATACGATCCTCGCGTTCTATCAAGCGCCAGCAGGGGTCGTCCCCGTGACCCAACCGCCGGCTGAGACGCGCACCGACACCAGCCCAGCTAATCCGCTGGTCAGCTGTTCGCGCGTCGTCCCGGTGCGGCTCGCCCCCGGCGCAGAGGCCACTATTAAAGTGACCTGCACGGCGAAGGTGGCGCTCAGGGCGCTCTTGATCAGCGAGAAGCTCGATCCGTCCTTCACCCTTGTCAGCGGCGACCTGCGCGGCGCGGGCTTAAATCTGGCCGCGGGCGGCAAAGTCGAGTTGACCTATACGATCCGCGCGGGGGCAGCTCCCGGTACGTTCTCTATCACCGGGGACATCACCCCGGCCACCGAAGTCGGCCCTCAGCCGACGATCTCCTTCCCGTCGGCCATCACCGTCGCGGCTTCTAGCTCCAGCGCCTTCGCGGAGCTGAAGGTGACCACCGTCGAGTCGCCCTTGGTCACCGTCAGCCGCGACGTGCCCGACACCGCTGCAGCGGAGAGAGAGTTCACCGTCAAGGTAAAGGTGACGGCCAAGCAGGCCCTGCGTGCCTTGCTCATCAACGACACGGTGCCCGCAGGATGCTCGCTGGCCGGTGGCACTGTCAGCCGCGCTGGAACTATCACTCCGCTCAACCCAGGACAGTCGTTTGAACATCAGTATAAGCTTATCTGTGGTCAAGGCTCGTTCACCATCACTGGGGTAGTCACGCCGGTGACGAGCGCCGGTGCTCAAGCTCCCGTCACGGTGACGTCTACGTTTACGGTCGGGGCAGTGGCCGTAGCGATGCTGGGCATGGGCGACATCAATGACCCCCATGACTTCGCGGTCGCTCAAGTGAAGGTCGCGCACCGCAACCCGGCGCGCATCTCGTTCATCGACGCGACGGGCCGCGAGATCACCGAGCTGCGCATCGGCGATGACGTCTTCGTCCAGGTTGAAGACCGCGACCAGAACGCCGACTCCGATCGAGTCGAGCGCGTCGTGGTGATGATCTTCGACGTCAACGGCGGCCAAGAGCTCGAAGTCCTGGTCGAGACGGGCGTCAACACCGGTGTCTTCAGAAACACCGGCCCGCTCAAGATCGTCCCCAAGGCCGTGGCTTCGTGCCCCAGCCCCGATGACCTGACGGTCTTTAAGATGGGGCCGGAGGTCGTCTTCACGCCCACGGTGGACGAGCAGAACGACGGACAACTCGCGGTCGCCCGCGACGACGTCATCTACGCGACCTACTTCGACGACGAAGTGGCGATCATCGAGAGCATTGATGAGATCAAGCGCGCTCTCGATGCCTTCGACGTCATCGCGATCACCGCGACGATCAAGCCCTACGCCTTCGATCAGTTTGACAAGAAGCTCAAGTTCGTCAACGACGCCGGTCAGCCGATCTCCGAGTACAAGGTGGGCATGGACACCTTCGTCCAGCTAGAGGACCCCACGCTCAACTACAGCTCCAACTTGGTGGAGCAGGTCCCGGTGATCGTGCTCGACCGCAATACCGGCGATCGGGAGTGCGTCACCCTGCAGGAGACCGGCCCCGGCACGGGGATCTTCCGCAATCAGCAGGGCCTGCCGCTGCGCCGTGGCCTGCCCAGCGACATCAGGCGGGGCGACGGCATCCTGCAGATGCAAGACAGAGACAATATCGAGGCGCACTTCCAGGCCGCTGATAACCCACAGGACTACGCGGCGACTTCCATCGGGATCATCCCGCTCTTTGAGCCGCCGGTCGCTCCGACCAAGCCCACGGTCCGGTTCGACCCAGCTTCGATTGAGATCGGCAAGAGCTTCGTTATCGAGGTGGTCGATCCCAATCGCAGCGGCGTGCTGACCGATGCGGTGACGCTGACGCAGCTGCGCGGCGGCACGGTCGTCAAGACCTGGAAGATCACCGTCCGTCAGGCTGATGGCGGCGTCTTCCGCAGCGAGCCGATCCAGACGGGCGAGCTTGGCAGTGGCGCCACGGTCGAGGCGCAAGACGGCGACACCCTGAGGGCCGAGTACGCCGGCGCCGATCCTGCGACCGCGACGCTCTTTACGGCCAGGTTTGAGGTGCGCGAGTTCAAGGCCTCGCCGATGCCGGCCACTACGCGCGTCACCTTCCAGGCCGTCGGCACGGGGATCGAGCGCGTCTCGGTCAGCGTCTATGATTTGTCGGGCAAGCTCGTCTTCTCTGGCAGCCGGGCCGGCTCCTCGCTCGACTGGACGCTCTCCGGTCAGAGCAATGGTGTCTATCTGTTCCTCATGACGGCCTCCGGCAGGGGCCAGACCAAGACGAGCAAGGTCATGAAGCTGGTCATCTTGAGATAGAGCTGAACTGGGGCGGGGCATCCCGCTCCGCCCCATTAGCCCTTAACATCAGGGAGAATACGAATGCATAAGGAGGTACAGCTAACGATGAACCGAACTACGATCCTGGCGTTGGTGCTCGTGCTCTGCGCCGGCCTGATGGCCGCGGCTCAAGAGCCCACGGGAGCCAACCCGGTCTTCAAGAACGGCGTTGATGCGCGCGCGCTCGCCATGGGGGGAGCGTTTGTCGGCGTAGCCGACGGATACTCCAGTTGCTATTGGAATCCCGCGGGCGTCGCTAAGGCCGCTGCCGATCAGTCGATCAAAGTCGGCGGTATGAATACGAACCTGTTTGGAGCGGGGATCAACTACAGCTTTGCCGGGGCGACCTGGACGCTCTTTGGGTTGCCTTGGGGATTGAGCCTCTCGTTGGTCTCGATCACGGACATCCCCATGCCCGATGGCACGATGGGCAGCGATACGGAGCTGTTGGGGGCCTTCTGCGGGGCCTTCCCCGTGCCGCTCAACGGCCTGAGCCTCGTTGTTGGGGCGGCGGGCAAGTATTACAGCCAGACGCTGCTGGACGAGTCGGCGACGGGCCTGGGGTTTGATGCCGGACTCCTGGTCGACGGATTGATCCCGGGGCTGACGGTTGGCGCCGCGGCCTATGATATTGGAGGCACGCGGGTCACCTGGTCGACGGGTGCCACGGGCATCGTCGATCAGCTCTTCCGAGTCGGCTTTGGATTAGCGCTCTCGCCGGACTTCACGCTCGCTGCTGGTGTTGATCTCTACGCGGGTGGCGAGCTAGCGCTGCGTGCGGGCGCGGAGTTTCGGGGGATTGGCCCCTTGGCGGTGCGCGCTGGGGTAGTGCGTCCGGCGGGTAGCGAGCAGTTTGCGCTCACCGTGGGTGCTGGCTTGGTGCTGGGCAATCTCGGTGTAGACTTTGCCTGGTTGCAGAATAACGTCATTGTAGGCGAGGGCGCGAGCGACACGATCGTGCTCTCGGCATCGTTCCGCTTCGGTGGCGCCGAAGAAGAAGCGCCTCCGGCGCAGTAAGGGGTAAACAGCTATGATGCGGGCTATGTTCACATTATTATCGGATACGCAACTCGACACCACAGAGAGAAGGAGGTACGAATTGAAGTTGAGCAAGGCTCCGAACATGCGGACGGTTATCATTGCTGTCTTGGCGTTTATTCTGGTCGGAACCGCGGCGGACGCGTTCGCCAAGGAGCTGCGCGTTACGACGGCTGCAGACCTGGTGAACTGCGTCACTGGTGTAGCCTTGGCATCCGGGCCGGATGCGGGCAAGGTCGCTGCTGCCGGCGATACCTGCGTGGTCTTCCCGGGCACATACACTGTTGCAGCACCTGTAGATATTGTGATCGAGAACCTGACGCTGCGCTCCACCAACGGTGCTACGGCGACGATCATTCAGGGCCAGGTCAACATTGTCAACCGCGGCGTCACCGTTGGTGGCCCAGCTCCAGATCAAGGGTTCACGATTACTAACCCTGGTGGGATAGGGATCTGCGTCACCGATCCCGCAAACGCGCTCTGCGCTGTAGTGGCTACGGGGGGTCAGGCAGCCAACGAGAACATCACGATCCAGAACAACACGATCCGCCAGAATGCCAACGAGGGCATCCTGTTCACCTACACTACAACTACCGCCATTGATACCATCCGGATCCTGAAGAACCGGATCGAGAACAACGGCGGTGACGGGATCGCCTTTGACAACAACGTTGGTGCAATCGGGCGAAGAGGTCTGGATCGCAACGTCGTCATTGAGGGCAACTTCCTCAATGACAACGGCAATGGTGCTAACATTGGTGTTGGCGCTGCAACAAGTGCTAATATCCACTTCTACAACACCACGACTATCGAGCAGTTAGCCATCATCAACAACGAGATCTATCGTGCTGGGGTAACAGTACCCCAAGCACCTGCTGGTTCGGACGGCATCCTGTTCGATGGTCCGATCACTGAGATCCGCGACACGCTGATTGATCGCAACCTGATCCAGTTTAACACCCGGAACGGAATCAAGTTCGACTATGTGGGCCGCTTGGGTGAGAACGTCACGATCAGCAACAACAAGGGCGTCACCCCCGAGCAAGGGATCACCCACAACGGCCCGGCAGCAGTTCCTGGTGAGGGTAACGGCATCTATATCACAGGTCTTGTGAACGATGTCCGCGACCTAAGGCTCATCAACAACTCGATCAACAGCAACCGCGGCTGGGATGGCACATTCCCGCCCGCTCCTGCTGCCGATCTTGATGGTAATGGCTTCGATGATCCGTGCCGCCATGGCAACGGGTTAGCTATCGAGGCCGACAGCCGCGTCGAGAGTCTGCTCTTGGACGGCAACGACTTCCGCCAGAACTTCAACAACGGCGTCTGCATCGCCAACGACGGCGATTTCACCCGATCTCAGATCCTAAACAACAAGTTCCATAACAACGGGGTCGGCGACTATATCAACTCTGCTGCTGAGGCGCCTTACGGCGACGGCTTTGGCGTCTATCATGACGTCACTATCAACGGTGCCACTGTGCCTGCGGTGAGAACCGAAGGCTTCCGTATCGAGGACATCGTCTTCCGCGGGAACGACTACCGCGAGAACGGTGGCGATAGCGCAGGTGCTGTTCTTCCTGCTGGTGGTTCGGCGTCGCTCGCGGACACTTCGAGCTTAGGCTTCGGGGTATTCCTCCGCAATGAGCGCGCGGAGATCAGTCGGATCACCTTCGAGAACGAGACCGCCATCAAGAACTTCTTGGGCGGCTTCCGCCTCGAGACCGATACCGATCAAATCGGCCCGCGCTCCGGCGATATCCGCGAGATCACCTGGACCAACGTCACCTCCAGCGAGGGCCAGGGCCAACTGAACATCGGATTCGCTGCACCTAACGACTACGACGTTGGCGACAACGGCGACGGCATCGCGCTTATCACGGATAACGGTGACATTGATAGGATCACCTATACCAACGTGATCGCGAACAACAACGGCAGCTTCGGTATCCGCGTGGAGTCCGACGCCAGTGCTGGTGCAAAGCCTGAAGCCACAGGCGTCACTGCTGGTGACATTGATAGCATCGCGATCAAGGACTCGACGGTCAACTTCAACGGGACCCGCGCTGCTGTAGGCCGCGGCTCTGGTATCTTGGTCGCGGGCGACTCCGTCCGAAACGTGACGGTGAACCCGACCGAGGCCAGCAGCAACAACGATCACGGCGTCCAGGTGACGGGCACCCGCAACGTCAGCGGCGTCACCATCGAGAACAGCACGTTCAACAACAACGACCGCAACCGCGATACCGTCGGCGACGGCGTCCAAGTCAACGCCAACGAAGACCTGAGCAACGTCGTCATCCGTGGTGTGACGGCAAACGGCAACTATGCCGGTATCCGCACCGGTGCCGCCGGACGCCAGATCGCTCAGAACATCACGATCGAGAACGTCACGGCCAACAACAACGCTAAGGAGGGCATCGCGCTCTTCGCTGGCCGGGACATTATCACGGCCTTGGTGAAGGGCAGCAGGCTCTCCGGCAATGGAATCGGCATCTCCGTCGAGGTCATCGAGCGCGGCACGGGCATCTCGATCGAAGAGAACCAGATCCGTGGGGCCAATGGCCTCGGCGTGGGCATCTTGCTCAACAGCTCCGGCGTGAGCATCACTAAGAACAACATCCGCAACAACGCCGTGGGCATCGAGGTGCGCAAGGCCCGCGAGAGCAAGGCCAACTTCAACAACATCGCGCGCAACGAGACCTTCGGCGTAGATGCGTCAGCGCTTGCGCCAGGTGAAGAGTTCGACGCCACCAACAACTGGTGGGGCGAGCCTTCTGGCCCCAAGGCCGCTGATAACCCCGGCGGCATCGGCGATAAGGTCAGCCAGAAAGTCAAGTATCGGCCGTTCTTGGGCGAGCCGGCTCTCCCACCGGAGACCGATTTCGTTGTCGAGTCGCTGACAGTGGATAAGACTGACGTTACCGTCGGCGATACGGTCACGTTCAACTACGTCATCAAGAACCAGGGACTGGAAGAGGGCGTGCAAGAAGTGAGGGTCGTGATCAAGGATGGCTTGGGCAACGTCGTCAACCAGTTCAGCCGCCAGATCACGGTCAACCCCGCGGGCAGCCGCGTGGATAGCTTCAGCTTCCTCTTCCAGACACCGGGTGCCTATACGATCACCGTGTCTGTGGAGGATAGCCTCAAGAGCGTCACAGTGACCGTGGCCGGTGAGGCCGCGTGCTTGCCGTTCGCCCTGGACAACAACCCCAAGAACAGCAAGCTCGATGACCCTGAGATCATCACGGCCATCGACTTGTGGGTCAAGGGCGGTGCGGTGCCTGGCTGCGTGCCCCCAGTGACGATCAGCGACACCCAGATCATCCAACTGATCGATCTGTGGGTCAAGCAGAGCCAGTTGACGGTGCCCTTGGGCGGCAAGCTGACTTCGCTGAATGCGACCCTGAGCGTGGCGAGCACCTTCGCCACGCTCGGGGCCTCGGTCCGACAGGTCCGCCCCGGAGAGAGCTTCACCGTCACGGTCTCGGTAGATGCCAAGGACGGGATCAACGGGCTGCTGCTCAGTCAGACGCTGCCCGCCGGCTGGACGGTCAAGCCCCTTGAGGCCGCGGGCGCGTACTACAAAGCCTCGGAGGCCAAGTGGCTCTGGCTGGCTGCTAAGGGCACGGTCACGCTGCGCTACGAGGTGACCGTCCCGGCCAACGCCCAACCCGGCGTTTACACCATCGCTGGTCGGGCAAAGGCTGCGGTGCCCAGCATCGAGACGGAGCTGCAACCCCTCACGGTAGAAGTGCTCGGCACGCCCGTCGCGCTGGCGGTGAAGTCCATCACACTCAGCCGCGGAGCCTTCACCGTGGAAGGTGCGGGCATCGCCAGCACGACCGTCCACGTCTTCGCGTTGAACGGTAAGTTGGTCTTCAACGAGACGGCGATGGGCAATCGCGTGGAGTTCAGCGCTGAGCGGACGTTGGCCAACGGCGTCTATCTCTACGTCGTGACGGTCAAAGGCGCCAATGGCGAGATCGTCAAGAGCAAGATCAACAAGTTAGTCGTGCTGAAGTAGTCTGAGATCCCTCACCCCTGCACACTCTCCCTATCAGGGAAAGGGCGAGATCGAAGTTGAACGCCCCGTGGGATCGCTCCCACGGGGCACTTGTTTTTGCCTGTACGGACAAGGGTGATGTCCAATGTCCCTCTATGTCCTTGGATCGCTCTCTTGAGAAGCCCTATACTAGTACACAGCTTTTATTTCTAAAGGAGGTCTCACACATGCGATATATACGCCAACTGCGGAGCAACAAGATGATGGGAGCCCTGATGCTCTTAGCAGGAGTTGCTTGGGTGGTCTTAGGGGCTACTATTCAAGGGACTTCAGGGAACGATACCCTTGTCGGCACTAGCGATTCCGATACTATCCGGGGCTTGGCTGGGAACGATACGATCTACGGTGCCAGCGGTAGTGACCAACTCTTTGGTGATGCGGACAACGATACGATCTGGGGAGAATCTGGCGATGATAAGCTCGATGGGGGGAAGGGCAACGACACGCTGGAGGGCGGCTTAGGCCATGATACGCTCCTAGGGGGGGCCGGCGATGACTGGCTCAAAGGGTTCTTAGGGAACGATCTGCTCTTTGGCGGTGATGGCGAGGACAAACTCGACGGTGGTGACGGGGCTGATTCGCTTTGGGGAGAGAAGGGGAACGACGTTTTGAACGGTGGGCTTGGCAATGATAACCTCAAGGGTGGTGAGGGGATCGATCAACTCTTCGGCGGGCTGGGAGATGATAGCCTCAGTGGCGAAGCGGGCGACGATATGCTCAATGGCGGCGATAGCGATGATCGTCTCAGCGGCGGTTTAGGCAAAGACACTCTTCTAGGCGAGTTAGGGCAAGATCAGCTTCTCGGCGGAGAAGACGACGACTCGTTGGAAGGGGGCATGGGGAACGACGTCTTAGCGGGTGGCTTAGGCAACGACACTCTTAATGGCGGTGACGGCCACGATACGCTCTCTGGTGATGCTGGAGATGATAGAATAGTTGATGGGCTAGGCAAAGACGTGATCTCCGGGGGCGAGGGCAACGATCTGATTTCTCTCATAGATGATGAGACGATTGATGTCATCTATGGGGATAACGGAGACGATATAATCACGCTCTCAGAGTTCAGTGGAGCAGAGATCATCTCCTGTGGCCCGGGAAATGACACGGTCAATCTCAACGGCAACGTGAACGCCCAGGCTCCTGACAGGACGGTTCTGGGGCCCGGTAACCCTGGAAACAGCGGATGTGAGAAGATCAATCCCTAAAACCAAGCTAAGAATGAGAACGGCACGCCCTCGTGGGAGCGATCCCCCGGGGGCGCCTGTTTTTGGGGGCGCTATTTGAATCACGGAAGGCACGGAAGCGCACGGAGCGCACCGAAGATTTTTTCTGTGCCTTCCGTGACCCCTCGGTGCTTTCCGTGATTCAAACCTTGACCAGCAACATTCAGATGGAGTAAGATAAATCTCTCAGCCCAGGTGCGCGGGAGGGAGTCCTATGCGTCTTTTTGTAGTCGTCTTGGCTGCCATATTGGCCGTGAGCGAGGTCGTATTAGCGAAGGAACTGAAGGTCACGACTGCGGCAGATTTTGTCAACTGTGCTGCCGGTGTCGCGCTGACGGTTGGGCCAGATGCCGGTCAGACGGCTCTTGCTGGGGATACGTGCGTGGTCATGCCTGGGGCGTATGCAGCTACTGTCACAGTGACTCTGCAGAATCTCAAGATTTTTGCCAACGTCGGCGCGACTCTGAACGGGCAGATCATCATTCAAGCCAATGGGGTGCAGATTGGCGCAGCGGGACGGGGCTTTACGATCAACGCCACAGGAGGCCCGGGCATTGATATCCAAGCGACTCAAGATGTTCTCATCGAAGGGAACGTCATCACTTCGACAGCCGGGCCGGCGATCCAAAGCTCCGGTGGAGCCGATCTGCGCAATCTGAGGATTCTCAACAACCAATTGAGAAGCACGGTAGCCAACGGGCTGGGCTTCGCGCACGCGGGCGCCCTAGAGAATTCCGTCATCTCCGAGAACATTTTGGAGACCAACGGCAGCGCGGGGATCGGCTTTGGCGGCGCGGTCACTCGTGTCCGACGCCTCTCCATCAGCAACAACCGCATCAACACCAACGCTGCCGACGGGGTTGTCTTTATGAACTCCAGCAGCGTCGAAGAGCTAGAGCTGTCGCGCAACACGATTCGCGGCAACACCGTCGGGGTGCAGTTCAGCAACGCCGGCGGCGTCAGCGAGGTCGAGTTCTCCGGCAACACGATCTCGGCGAGTACGGCCGGCCCAAACGTGCTCTTTGCCAACAACGGCTTTGTCGAGGACGTCTCGTTTGAAGGGGACGAGCTGAGCAATACGACAGCGATGGGCGCTCCCAGCGTGCTCATTGCGAACACCGGCGTCGCCGAGCGGATTCGGTTCCGCAACGTCTTGATCGAGCGCAATCGCGGGCATGGCATCTGGGTACGGAACGCCGGGCGCTTGCGCGAACTCTCTATTCTCGGCGGGCGCATTCGTAATAACGCCGGGCACAACGTCTTCATCGAGCACAACGCGCCTGGAACAGACTTTGGCGTCTCAGAAGTTCTCTTCGAGGGCGTGACCATCGAGCAAGCCGACGACAACGGGATTCGCATCCTCACCACCACCGCCGAGATCGGCCCGCTGCGCTTCCAGAACGTGCTCTTAGCTAAAAACGGCGCTTTGGGCATTTGTATACGCACCAACACGGGCACGATGGGCGATATTCTCGTCGAAGGCGCAACGATCCGAGAGAGCCAGGGCGTCCCTGGCACCACCGCGTGCGATCTCGCTCCTCAAGCCGAAGGCTCCGGCATCGAAATCCTCACGCTGGGCAACACCCCCATCCGCAACATCACGGTGCGCGGCAGCACCTTCACCAACAACGGAGGCTTTGGGCTGCGCCTGCACGCCTTGGGCAACGACCGAGTGACCAATATCGCGATTCAGAACAATCGTTTTGAGCAGAACGGCACCCGCGCGGCCATCGGCCAAGGCTCCGGCGTCAGCCTGCGCGGCGACATCGTCGAGGAGATCGTCGTCAATCCCACCGTGGCCAACGACAACAACGATCACGGGATCGAGATCTCCGCGTCGCGCGATATTCTCAACGTCACGATCTCCGGCGGAGAATTCTCCAACAACGACCGCAATCGCGACGGCGTCGGCGCGGGGATCTCCGTGAGCGCTAACGAAGATTTATTGGGCTTGCGCATCAGCGACTGCAAGCTCCTGAACAACACCAAGGGCGTGCGCGTCCAGGCCGACATCGCGCGGGATCATCGCGTCACCAACTGCGAGATTGCGAATAACACCCAAGCCGGCGTTGAAGCCTCGATTCCCAACGGCACGAACCTAGACGCGAGCAACAACTACTGGGGCAGCCCCGATGGGCCGAGCGCGCCCAACGGCTGCGCGGGCCAAGTCGTTTGTACGCCGTTCTTGACGGCGCCGCCGGCTGGCCCGACACCACCGACACCGCCCACGCCACCGACGCCACCGAGTGGAGACTTTGCTGCGTGTGCCGCGGGTGCCGACAACCGAATAGACGACATCGAGATGCTGGGGATCATAGATGCTTGGATCAAAGCACGAGACTATCACGGCTGCGGGGTGCCCACAGACGTGGACGTCCTGCAAGCGTTGGATCGCTGGATACGCGGCACGTGAGAGGGGCGTTTTCCGTGCTTTCTGCGATGCAGAGCATCTGTCCCTTCTTGACGTCTCCGATGTCCCACCCGCAGAGGGGAGAAGCCCCTGACGCTGTGATCTCCATTACATAAGATAGTAATGTGGGCAAGAAGAGCCAGCCGAAGAAGAAGCGCGCGCCAGGCCTACAGCAGACACCTTTGCTTGCTGTAGGGCCGGAGCGCATCAGCACGCTCAAAGATTTCTTGCGCTGGCTTGTGCTGCGCGAGCAGCTTGAAATTCAGCAAAATACCCCCGAAGCGCAGCGCTTCGCCCATCGCTGGAATATCTTCCCCTACGAAGGCGCAATCTTTGTGGGAATCGTTACAGGGCTCTCAGGACAAGAGATCTTGAATCGCTTTCCGGAGCTCGATCTGCCCGTGAGCCTGCCCGAAAGCGAAGAACTCCCTGCAGAGCTGCGTGAGCTGCCGTATAAGCCGAATATCTTTTACTTTGGCCCCTTCAGCCAAGAGTACGACAACCTAGTCTAGAGGGGTGAGCATCGATGACCAAGAGACGGCTTTTCTCCTTAGCGCTCATAGCATTGCTGGGGGCTCTGGTGGGCTTTGGCGGGGTGCTGCAGAGCTGCCAGCCTCCCAACAGAGCGCCCCTAGCGCGATTCGTCTTCAGTCCCAAGGAGCCCAAGGTCAACGAGAGCGTGACGTTCGACGGCTCAGCCTCGTACGATCCCGACGGCAAGATCATTAGCTATTTTTGGGACTTCGGCGACGGCCAGACCGCCCAAGGAGCGACGACGACACACGCCTTCAAAAAAGCTGGAGAGTTCGACGTCATCTTGCAAGTGACCGACGACCGTGGGGCGAACACGACATTGGCAAAGACCGTGCGCGTCGTGCTGCCCAATCAGGCGCCGGTCGCGGTTTTCACCGTCGAGCCGCTGGAGCCCACAGTCAACCAAGAGATCACGTTTGACGCGTCCGTGTCTGCAGACCCCGATGGAACTATTGTCTCGTACAGCTGGGACTTCGGCGATCAGACGACCGGCCAGGGCAAGATCGTCACGCACACGTATACAGCCGCGGGCACCTACAGAGTCACGCTCACGGTCACGGACGACAAAGGCGCGACGTCCTCAGCATTTCAGAATCTAGTCATCACAGAGCAGTCATTGCTGCCCAATCAGCCTCCACTCGTGACGTTCAGCTTCACGCCGGTAAACCCTACAGTTAATCAGCCCGTAGCATTCGACGCCTCGGGTTCGACCGACGACGGCGAGATTATCAGTTATCTCTGGGACTTCGGCGACGGCCAGACCGGCCAGGGCAAGACCGTCACGCACACGTATAAGACCGCGGGGACGTTTACCGTGAAGCTCACGCTCACCGATGACCGCGGCGCGAAGAACTCGCTGACTCGCACCATCACGGTCGCCGAAGCCGCAAAGCCATGATAGAATAGCCGGGAATGAGCACCAGAGTCCTTTGGGTAGTGCTAGCGCTGGTGAGCGCTAGCGTCTTGGGTGGAGCAGCGCAGACGACGCTCACGCTCACGGGCGCGCTCCCCTTTGATCTCAGTGGCGTTGGGAAGCCCAGCCTGGAAGGGAGTTGGCAGTGGCAGCGTGCTCAGTGGACGGTCAGCGCGAGCGCCACGCTCACCCCCACGAGCGTCGAGGGCGCCAAACTCAGCCTGAGCTATCAGATCTCGCGGCTGCAAGCGAGCGCGACCGCGACGCTCTCTCCTCAAGGGCTGACGAGCGCCGAGGCCAAGCTCAAGGCTGAACTCCCCAGCTTGATCGCGGCAGAAAACACGCTGAGCTTTGGGAGGCGCGGCTTCAAAGGCGGAAAAATCGCGATCAAGCTCGGCCCCAGTGCCCTCAACGTCACGGGCAGTGCCCAGCTCACTCCCGAAGGGATCACGGCTCCTACAGGGACTCTGAACTTCTCGCTCTCCCGAGCGCGCGGCGAGCTCAGCGGGACGACGACGTTCTCGGCACAGGGATTCAAGCACCAGTCGCTCTCCATCGTGGGGCATCTTAGCGACGATTGGACTCTTACAATGACGTCGCTCATCACACCAGCGGGGTTTCACTCGGAGACGTTCGAGCTGGCGACGACCCTGTGTGATGGACTGCTCTCGCTCTCGTTCAATGCCACGGTTGAGGGCCGCGGGATCACCAGCGAGAGCCTCTCGCTCGATCTGAGGCTCGAGGGACTCTTCGTCCAAGCTTCGATAGAGTTCTCAGGACTGGAGCTGAGCAGCTTGCAGCTTATGGCCAACGGCTTTCTCGGCGATTTCTCGGTCGATGCGCTTCTCAGGGGCAGCTTTGAAGGCATTCAGTTCGCTACGCTCACGGCAAGCGGAGAGCTGTTCGGCTTCAGCGTGAGCGCCAGCGTCGATATAAGTATCTTTGGGCTAGATAATCTCTCGCTCAGTCTCAGCCGTGCTCTCGGGCGCTGGACGTTCAGCGCCGAGGGCAGCTTCGGCAGCGATGGCTTCCACGGCGGCACGCTCAAAGTAAGCTATAGCCTCAAGATTTGACAGCCTTCCCCGCATAGCATAAGATAGAACTCAGCGCTCACAGGGAGGCTTATGATCTCTATGCGTTACGCCATAATTGTGCTTAGTCTTTTGTTCAGCGTAGGTTTTGTTGGCTCTCAGCTTGGCTACGCGCAGACGATCTCGATCGAGAGCGACCAGCTCTCGCTAGGAGCGGCGGTCTGGCTGCCTATTGCGATCAACGCTGCTCCTGATGGGATACATCGTTACGTCCTCAGCGTCGTGGTTGATGTCCCTGAGATCGCGCACATTGAGGACGTGCGCTTCCCTGAACCAGTGCGGGATTTTGCGAGCTTTCAAATCGCTCCCGATGGTAACTCCGTGCAGATCGCGGTGCGCGACGAGAACGACGTGATCACCTCTGGGGCGCAGCAGACCCTTCTAGCTGAAGTGAAGCTGCGCGGGACGTTCGGTGGCCGCACAGGGGTTACGCTCGCTGTCCGCGAGATCGTCAATGATCGCTTGAACGCTTTTAACGTTGCGGTCGCGAACGGGCAGCTCACCGTGGCAGCCGCGCCGAGCGCCCCGACGCTCGTCGTCGGCTTCGATGGCGTCTTAGTGGGCGACACGGTGCGGGTGCCGATTATCCTCACGAGCACGGTTGGAGGTGTGCAGAGCTATCGTGCGCGGGTACGCCTAGAACGGCGCGACGTCGCAACGTTCATCGGGGCGGAGTTCCCCTTCTTCGCTGATCAGCAAGACGTCTCGATCACGCCCGATGGCAATGAAATCACCGTAGGCGCGCGCGATGGGGTCAACGCCGTCCAAGCTGGGGCCAAAGGGATACTCTTGGCGTGGCTGGTCCTGCGCGGCGATCTCCCCGATGGTAGCCCGCTGCGCCTGCTCAGCAACAATATCACTGAAGATAATAACAACAGCGGGCCGCTGCCGAGCAAGGATGGGCTGTTGACAGTCATTCGCTTAGAAAATTTGCCCCCGGAATTCTTCGGGCCGCAGCCGCGTCCCCAAGAGATCCTCGGAGATCGCTCGCCATCGATTCAGATCACGATCAGCGACGACAAGAACGCGGTGCTCTCCGAGACGATTCAGCTAACTCTCCAAGACGAAGTCCAGACATTACAATTTGGCTGGCGGAGCCCTGGGGCCTCGTGGGATCCGACGGCGCGTCTCTTTACGGTCAATCTCAAGGCGATTGGAGTACAGCTCAGCGGCGATGTGCGGGCGCGCATCCGGGCGCGCGACCGCCAGGGCGCTGAAGGGCGCTTCGAATGGCGCTTCACCGTCCCACGGGGCGAGATGCCGCCTCCGCCCCCAGGAAAGACTCTCGAAGATCTCCTTGATGCAGACAGAGATAATCGTCTGAACGATCTTGAAATCCTGAGAGCATTAGATGCGTGGATCAAGGGAGCGGAGCTCGCCCCTGGGCTCAAGATCGACGACCTGAAGATGCTCGCGCTCATCGACGCGTGGATCAAGGGCACCCCACTGCGTCCAACAGCACCCTTGATCGTTCAGGAAACGCTCCCTGTGCCCTTCTAAGGGATTTGCCTTGAGGCCCCTGCAAGGAGTATTATCACAGCAGGGGTCTCTATGAGAGTTCTTGTGCTGTGCGGGCTGCTCTTGGTAGGAACGGGGGGCTGTGCCCCACCACCCAATCAGCCGCCTATCGCGGCGATCACGGCCGCGCCCATCAGCGGCGGCGTGCCCTTGACGGTGCAGTTCGACGGTTCTGGATCGCGCGATCCCGACGGAAAAATTATTGAGTACTCCTGGGATTTTGGCGATGGCACTACAGCTTTTGGAGCGAAAGTCTCGCATACTTACACGCAGGCCGGGCTCTACCCCGTCATTCTCACGGTTAAGGACGACCGCGGCTCGACCGCCGTCGCCACGGTCATCATCAAAGTCGGCAACCCGCCTCCTACAGCGACCTTTACCGCATCGGTGACTAATGGCTTTGCTCCGCTCACCGTTACGTTTGACGCTTCAGCGTCGAGCGATCCGGCATCGCGCTGGGCGCCGCAGCGCATCGTGCGTCACGAGTGGGACTTCGGTGACGGCACGGGCGCTATCGGCTCGCAAGTCTCGCACACCTACACGCGCGCTGGCGTCTATACTGTTACCCTGCGGGTCTTTGACGAGGACGGCGCAAGCGACCGCGCGCAGCAGACTATCCGTGTCTTGGACTTCTCGTTCCCACTCTCGCTCCCTGTGGGGCTCGGCCCGACGGCATTAGCGGTGGGAGACTTCGACGCTAACGGGCTCGACGACATCGCTGTCGCCAACTTCGAGAGCAGATCTGTTACCGTGGTGCTGAGCCGCGACGCCGGGGATTTTCGCATTCAAACGCCGCTTCTACTCACGTATCGTCCGACCTCCCTGGTTGGTGGCGATTTCAACCAGGACAGAAAGCTCGATCTGATCGTGACGAACTTCGACGAAGGGCGTCTGTCCCTCTTCCAGGGTGACGGCACAGGACAGCTTACAGCCGTGCGAGAGATCATTGTCGGCGCCGGGCCGTATGCGCTCATCGGAGAGGATTTCAACGGCGATCGGATCCTTGATATAGCCGTTGCCAACGCGACGCTCGGACGCGTGACGACGCTGCTAGGGGATGGCACAGGAGACTTCTCCAAGGCTCAGGAGATCACGGTGGGCGGTTGGCCTAGTGCCCTGGCTCCTGGGGATTTCGACGAAGACGATCGCCTGGATCTCGCCGTGGTGAACTTCTTCGACGATACTGTGACGGTTCTCTTGGGCAACGGCGATGGGACTTTTGACGCCTTGATGCCCTTTCCCGCAGGCAAGGAGCCAATCGGCATAGCTGAGGGCGATCTTAACGGTGACGGCTTTGCTGATCTCGCTATTGCCGCTTCGGAGGAGAACTCGTTGAAGCTCTTCTTCGGACAAGGGACGGGGCGCTTTCGCGAGGGGCCAACGCTCTTTGTCGGCCCGGAGCCCCGTGCCGTCGATTTGGCCGATCTCGATCGCGATGGCGCTCTCGATCTCATCGCGGCGAGCATCCAGAGCAACGAGCTGAAGATCGTTCTTGGCCGAGGCGACGGCTCTTTTGGGATGAGCAAGATCTGGCCTGTAGGCGCCGGACCTATAGCGATTGCCACGGGGCGCTTTGTAAGAAGCGAATTTGAAGATATAGCTATCGCGCAGTTCATCAGCGGGCGCCTGGCTATTCTGCTCAACGAGATGGCACGCTCCCCTTAAAGGGCTATTGCATCCAACGAAATTTTTCGCTATCGTAGGAGTACCATGCAGAAAGCTCATCTGCTCGTTGCATTGGGCGTTCTTGGGGCTTTCTTGATTGGATCAGCTCACTCGAGCTTATCTGGCGATTGGCCCGCCCCGCCAAAGCCCTCAGTCTATCATCCGAAGGTCGAGACTGCACTACTGTTAGGAAGTGCGCGAGTTAGCGGGTTGATGGGGTCAGACCCCCGGCACCTTACTGAACTGGTGAACTACACGGTGATTCTTGAGAGTGAGCGCCCTCTGGACGAAGCGCTCTTAGCGCGCTTTGGCGCTCATCTCGAATCCCAAGCGGGAAATCTCTATCGCGTGCGCGTTCCTCGGGAGAACCTTCGGGCGCTCGTTGAGGGCGTGCCGGGGATCTCGTTCGTTCGCCGTCCGCGAACCCTGATCGCTTTGGGCTCACGGGCGAGCGAAGGGGTCGTGCCCACGGGAGCACTCCTGTTGCAAGGTTCTGGCTTTCGCGGCCAGAACGTTAAGATCGCTGTGATAGATCTGGGGTTCGCGCAGCTGAGCCGCGCTAAGAAGTCTCAAGTGATCAATCCCGACGTTATCGTGGACGAGCACGACTACACCGACACCGGCTTGGAGACGGGAACTGCTCACGGCACAGGCGTCGCCGAGATCATTCACACCATGGCGCCCCAGGCTTGGCTCTATCTCAAGAAGATCGCTGATGAGATTGATCTGGCTAATGCGGTTGAGGACGCCATCGCCCAGGGCGTGCAGATCATTAACTATTCCGTGGGGGTAGCTAACGCGAACTTCGGCGACGGTACGGGCTTTGTCGCCGAGCTTGCCGATCGAGCGCGCGCTCACGGGATCTTCTGGGTCAATGCCGCAGGCAATCACGCCCAGAGCCATTGGATGGGCCTTTTCAGCGATAGAGACTATGATGGCTGGCTCGAATTCGCCCCCGGCAGAGAAGAGCTCCTCGTAAAAGCTGACTTCCCCGGCTCGATTGAGTTATATTTGACGTGGGATGACTGGCCGCGCACCGCCCAAGACTTCGATCTCTTTCTCTATGACGCCCACGGGCGTCTGGTCGCAAGCTCCCAGAACTATCAGCTGGGCTACGAAGAACCAACTGAACAGATCGAATACATAGCGTGGGCACCGGGGACGTATCGCGTGCGGGTGCTCGCCCGACACGTTTCCAAAACCCCCATCCGAGTGAAGCTCTTCAATCTCAGCCAACAGACCCTCGATCCGTATGTCCCTGAGGGGAGCATTCTCACGCCTGCCGACGCACGCGGGGCCTTTGCCGTGGGAGCGATCAACGTACGCCATTGGAAGACCGGCCCCCAGGAGCCGTTCAGCTCCCAAGGGCCAACGAGCGATGGGCGCATCAAGCCTGATATCATGGGCCCAGACGGCGTCTCGAGCTTTGCGCTCACGTACTTTTCGGGGACGTCCGCGTCGGCACCCCATGTCGCCGGAGCTGCGGCGCTCCTGCTCTCACAGCATCCAGCGTGGACCGCTGATCAGCTCCAAAGCACCCTGGAAGCCCAAGCGATCGATATGGGCATCCCGGGGAAAGATACTATATACGGTGCGGGCAGGCTCGACCTCTCGCTCGGGCTGGTCCAAGCGCGGCGCACGATCTCCCCTCAAAAAGCACGACCCGGCGATCTCGTCACGGTGACTATCGTAGCGACGATGCCGCTGGGGATGTTTGGGGGTCTGGAGCTGCGCGACATGCCCCCGTGGGCTGTGGCTCCTCTCTCGTTTACGTGGCCGATTGTGCATCCTGGGGAGACAAGATCGTTCACCTATGAGCTTCGGGTGCCGCAGACGGCTCGGCCTGGGGTCTATCGCTGGTCGGGCACAGTCAATAATATTGCGCTCACGGGTGACGATACGATCACGGTAGAGCATCCCCGGGCAAGACTTGTGGATCGGCGAGGCGCCTTGCGCGTGCCATTCTCGCAATCTGTTGAGATGGCTCGACTGCGCATCTACGATCTGAAAGGGTCTCTGCTCTTTGAAGGCCTCAGCCCAAAAGCCCTCGACTGGCGTCCCAGCGCTAACGGCGTCTATCTCTATGTTCTTGAGATAGTGCAAGACGGACGGGTCATTGAGCGAAAGCTTGGCAAATGGGTTGTTCTCGAATAGACTATGACGATCCCAGAGCTTCAGCGGAAGGCCAAGGAGCTGCGGCGTATGGTCTTAGAGATGGTAGCGCAGGCGGGCTCGGGGCATCCTGGGGGAGCGCTCAGCTCGGCTGACCTGCTCACGGTGCTCTATTATAAATATCTGCGCGTGCGGCCGGAGGAGCCGCGCTGGCCTGAGCGTGATCGCTTCGTGCTCAGCAATGGCCATGTCTGTCCCATACTCTATGCGATCTTGGCTGATCGGGGCTTCTTTCCCAAGGAAGAGCTCAAGCATCTCCGAAAGCTCGGCTCGATTCTTCAGGGCCATCCCAGCTTGGCGTTCAAGACCCCGGGGATAGAGCATTCGGGAGGCTCGTTGGGATTGGGGCTGTCGGTATCGGTGGGTATGGCGTTGGCGGCCAAGCTCGAGAGGAAAGACTATAAAATTTACTGTCTCATCAGCGACGGCGAATGCCAAGAGGGTCAGACGTGGGAGGCCGCGATGGCCGCTGCCCACTACCAATTAGACAATCTCTGTGCGATGCTCGACCGGAATTTTACCCAGATCGATGGGCGCACCGAAGAGATCATGAAGATCGAGCCCATCGCTGAGAGATGGCGCACGTTCGGCTGGAATACTCTCGAGATTGACGGACACAACTACGAGCAGATTATCTCAGCGTTCGAGCAGTTCTTAAAAAACCAGGGCACAGGGCGCCCGACGATGATCGTCGCTCGGACTGTGATTGGAAAAGGCGTCTCGTTCATGGAAGGGGACTATCACTGGCATCACGGTGCGCCCACGCCCCAGCAGCTTGAGCAAGCTCTCACAGAGTTGGTTTAAGTTATCTGCGGCTGATCATACAAACCCCTGGCCCTGTGATGATCTCAAAGCTTCCCGCAGTGTCTTGGACAGTTACGATAGTATTGCGAAAACGTCCAAGTACCAATTCAGGGAATTCCCCGATGAGGATCACCCTTCCCGTCTCATTGTGCGCTTGGGTGCAGATGATCATCTCGGAGTCGTCGCCGGCATCGCCAGCCCGCACAATGAACGTATCGTTCCCGCCACCACCAATGAGAACATCTGAATCTAAGCCACCATCAATGATATCGTTGCCGGTGCCACCGTCGAGGGTATCATTGCCCTCGTTGCCCCGCAGCATATCGTTGCCAGAACCGCCGTACAGCTCGTCATCGTCCGCTCCACCAAGGAGAACATCCCGGCCAAAGCCGCCTTGCAACAGGTCATCCCCCTTATTGCCCTCGAGATGATCGTTGCCAGTGCCCCCGTCAATGACGTCATTGTCATCCTCACCATAGAGGGTGTCGTTCCCCGATTCGCCGTAGATGGTGTCATTACCTTTTCTCCCGTAGATAGTATCCCGGCCGGTAGTGCGCCAGCCGCCAAAACCGTCATCACCGTAGATTTGGTCATCGTCATCACTGCCTATAATGAAGTCGTTTCCACACCGCGATGACGAACAGGCATTAGGCCCATCATCAGATACGCCGTTGCCGTCACCACGAATGATCGGTTCTTCGCATCTCTGAATGATATTGTCTTGCGAAGTTCCTTCACACCCCTCGGGGGGGAGAGTGGGGCGTGCCGTAAACGTGGCCGTGACGGACTTGTTGGCGTCCATAGTGACCGTGCAGGTGCCCCGACCACTGCAAGCTCCGCTCCAGCCTCTGAAAGTTGAGCCGGAGTCCGCAGTAGCTGTCAAAGTGACGGTAGTGGGAGGAGTAGTGGCAGCATAGCTCGCTGTGCACGCAGTGCCGCAATTGATCTTTCCGTCATTGCTGGTTACGGTGCCGCTGCCGGTGCCAGCTTTGGTCACGGTGAGAGTAAAGGCTCGCGTGAAAGTTGCGGTGACTGACTTGTTAGCATTCATAACGACCGTACAGGTAAGGGCTGTACCGCTGCAGTCTCCGCCCCAACCCCCGAAGGTTGACCCTGGACTGGGTGTCGCCGTCAGCGTCACTGTGGTATTGAGGGAGAATTGGGCCGAGCAGGCGGTGCCACAGTTGATCCCCGCGGGGCTGCTGGTGACTGTGCCACTTCCTGTGCCGGTCTTCGTCACCGTCAGCGTAACGAGCACTTGAGAGACCACTGAGCTAGTGTTGAGCAAGAGAGCCAGTGCCGTACATCCAACCAGTACCCAGAGCCTCCTCCAATATCTAGCTGCCATAAGACCTCCTTCTCTGTGGAAGGCTGCTCTTCACTATGCAAAATTATAGTCAAACGCTCCAACTTTGTGAAGTCAGATCGCTCACGAAGCATTATATCGGCTGTGATCCCCTAGAACGGTAATACATATCACCGTTAACGTTTTCTCCGACCACGCTCTCGCAAGGCGCGACGCACACGCCTCTTAAAGGCTGTTTAACTACCCCAACGACACACTCGCGCCCCGTTGGTCTGCATACAAATTAAATACTTAGTCTGAAAGTCTGGATGCGCCAAAAGCCCTGCGATGACCGTCGGCTCATAGCTGATGCCGATCCCCTGCGGTGAAGTGCAACGCCGTCTCGTTCTCGCGGGGATCGGCACTTGCTCAAGCTATCCGCTTTTGCTAAAATAAAAAGCGTATGCACCTGACACGACGCGCGTTCCTTCGTGCGGCTGCTGGAACAATCTACACGCTGACCATAAGCTGGGCTGCGCAAGCACAGGCCCAGACAAGCGATTGGCCCATGTTCCGCCGCGATCTCTTCCGTACGGGGCGAGCCGTCAAAACGAGCAAGATAACGCTTCCCAAGGAGCGCTGGAGCGCCTTCACGCGCGGCTTAGTCGAATCATCGGCAGCCGTAGGCGATATCGATGGCGATAGCATTATAGAAGTCGTCGTCGGCTCGTATGATGGGGGACTCTATGCCTATCAAGGGCGCACGGGCATTCTCAAATGGCGCTATGAAACAAAAGGCTGGGTCTACTCCTCCCCAGCGATCGCCGATGCCGACGGTGACGGACGCCTCGAAGTTGCCGTCGGTTCCCAAGACAAGAGCTTTGCGCTGGTGGACGGGCGCACCGGGCGACCCAAATGGTCTTTTCTCACCGGAGACGGCATTCTCTCTTCGCCCGCGATCGCTGACATCGACGGGGATGGAAGATCTGAAGTCGTTGTAGGATCGGAGCGCGTCTATGCGTTTGACGGGCGTACCGGCTCGGTGAGATGGAAGTTCTTACCCGAGTTTCCTGCGCGCTCCTCGCCCGCTATCGCAGATATAGACGGCGACGGCAAACTCGAGATCGTTATCGGTTCGTTGGACGGGAGGCTCTACGCGCTGGACGGGCGCACGGGTGTGGCTCAGTGGGCCTTCGACACCGGTGGTCCTGTCGAGTCGTCCCCAGCGATTGGGGATCTCGATGGCGACGGCACACTCGAGGTCACGGTGGGCTCGAGCAAGCGCGGCGTCTTTTGTGTCGATGGGCGCAGGGGGCGACTCCGATGGTTCTTTGAGGCCAGCCGCGAGCGTATCCCCTCGTCCCCAGCAATTGGAGATCTCGACGGCGATGGGAAGCTCGAAGTCGCCATCGGAACTAACGATCATCGAGTGCTCTCCTTAGGAGGCTCAGATGGCAAGCTGAAATGGAGCTTTCTCACCAACGATCTTGTCGAGTCCTCCCCAGCGATCGCCGACATTGACGGCGATGGGAGGCTTGAAGTCTTGGTCGGCTCGCATGATGGCCATCTCTATTGTTTGGATGGGCGCACCGGGGCGCGCAAGTGGGCCTATCGTCCTAAGGCTGCCGCGCAGTTCTTCTCGTCGCCGACGCTCGCCGATCTTGACGGCGATGGGCTTTTAGAGATTATCATCGGGAACAACAACAGCGGGCTTTATGTCCTAGGCGCCTGAAGGGCGCTCGATGCAGATTCGTCGTCTCTGATCGGGCAAGAGTTCTATATACACACACCAGCATCCTGGAGGCAGCAGCCCTGAGGCCTTCTCCCCCCACTCAATGACTGTAATCCCTTGGGAGCGCACTGTCTCCTCGAAGCCGATCTCACGCAGCTCGTCGACGGTCTTGATTCTGTATGCGTCGACGTGGTAGAGTGGGATCCTCCCTCGATACTCGCGCATGAGGAGAAACGTTGGCGAGCGCACTATGTCAGGAATCCCCAGGCCGTAAGCCAATCCTTGCACAAAGGTTGTCTTCCCTACCCCCAGATCTCCTCTTAGCGAGATACAATCACCGGGCTTAAGATATGACGCAAGCTGGGCTGCGACGCGACGCGTCTCCTCGGGGCTAGCTGAGATAAACTCCTCTCGCTGTCTCATGAGGCGTGCTTATCGGCCACACAGGAGGCGGCATAGGAGTCGGGCTTAGTCTTGACGGGGAAGCCGCTGGCCATGATCATCCCGACGACTTCATCGATCAGCTCTCTGGTGCGCCCGGTGTGCCCTACATCGACATGAATCTCCAGGTTATAATCGAGCAGGGTACGCTGCTCCAGCTCGTCCATGAGCGCCTTGGCTACCTCGAAGCTGAGCAGTGCCTCGCGATAGATCTTCTGACGCAATGTATAGATATTGCGCTCACGAATGCGCCTCCAGAAGTACCGTCCCCCCTTCCCCACGCGGTGGACTATGATAGCTGTGACGAAATCCATCTCGCCGGGGCCGGAATGGGAGTCGCTCCCCACCATGATCTCGTAGCGTGTTTGCGGGTCCTCTTCCATGATACGCACGATCTCGTCGACGACTTGCTCAAAAGTCAGTCGGCCCATCGTGGGGCTGTAGAACCGCGCGGTCTTGAACATACTCGGTCCTCCCCTTGCGCAATTATATAGCACTGGGCACCGCGCGGCAATCTGAGAAGGGAGGAGGCAGGGAGGGAAGGCGGGAGGGGTTGGTCCCGCCTTCCCGGGGAATGAGGTTAGCAACCACCGGCCATAAGGGCGCCCCGGAGGAGGGGGCCCCTACGACCGCAGAAGGAACCTAGGTTTCCCTCGCCCGTGGGGACTCGAACCCCGGCCAAGTCCAGACTGGGGAAAAATCCGCGCCGAAGGAGGTTGGCAGGAGCGACGCGGCAAAACCCTGGTCCGTCGGGCCGTAAACCCGCTCCCTTGGCTGGCACCGTGCCACGGACTCTGCTCTGTCGGTCCCTTCTGTGAGCGATCATCGTTCCTTACTTTACCCCCTTCCCGCGGGAGCTCAAAGGACCCCTGTCTGTTCCCTGGAGAGCTTTTGTCAAAACACTCCATCTCTCATGTCCCCAACTCCCTGGGACATCTTTCTTCTTAGTATAGAAGCAACTCGGTCCAAACGAGTTACGATGGCGGGAGTTCTGAGATCTCCCAGTAATCGAGGACCGTATTAATGACCTTGATAAACTCGGTAGTGCTTGGGGGCTTGGGAATATAGCCGCTCGCCCCGGAATTATAGGCCTTCACGATGTCTTCCTCGCGCTTGGAGACCGTCAGCACGATAACGGGGATGCGCTTTAAGTTTGGGTCTTGGCGGATCTCCGCGAGGACCTCGTGGCCGCTGAGCTTTGGGAGATTCAGATCCAGGAAGATGAGGTCGGGCCGGGGCGCGTCGGCAAACTTCCCCTTCTTGCGGAGGAAGTCGAGCGCCTCCTGGCCATCCTGTACGACATAGAGATCGCTCTGGACGTTGCCCTTCTTCAGCGACCGCTCCGCGATCTTCACGTCGTCGGGGTTGTCCTCGACTAAGAGTATCTTTAGTTTTCTGTTGCGCATAGCTTCACCTCAGAGTGCTCTGGGCCAGGGCTGCTCCGTGGATGGTGGTGCCGTTACCGGAGAATCTCTGGGAGAAGCGCGGGTTGGGGAGCGTGAAGTAGAACGTGCTCCCCTCGCCAACCTTCGACTCCACCCAGATGCGTCCCCCGTACTCTTCGACGATCCGTTTGCAGATGGTCAAGCCCGCTCCGGTGCTCTCGTAGTCGTCTCCACGCGGGTTGAGCCGCTCAAAGAGCTCAAAGATCTTCTCTCGGTATTGCTCCTCAATCCCGATCCCGTTATCCCGCACGTAGAATTTATAGAATTCCCCTTGTTGGGACCAACCGATCTCGATACGCTTGAGGGGTTTATCGTTATACTTAATAGCGTTGGAGATGAGATTACTAAAGAGCTCGACCATGTGGGTGCGATTGGCGATGATAATGGGCATCGTCTTAGGCAGCCGGAGGTCGACGTTCTCCAAGCGGGCTTTCATATCTTCTTTGATCTGTTCAAAGACCTCACTGAGATAGACCTTCTCCAGGGTTTCGTGGCGCGTCCCGATGCGGCTGAGCCGCAGGAGATCATCGATGAGATTCTGCATGCGTAAGCTGGCGCGGTTGATTCTGTTGAGATAGTCCTTGCCGTCATCGTCGAGCTTCTCGTAGTAATCCTCTAGGAGGTACTGGCTAAAGGCTGAGATCGTCCTCAGGGGTTCTTTCAAATCATGGGAGACGACATGGGTGAATTGTTCTAGCTGTTGGTTCTTCTCCTCAAGGCGCTTGGTCTTCTCGTGGAGGCTCTCCTCCAGGCGCTTCTTCTCAGTGATATCGATGAAGTGATCGATGCGTCCGCCCTTGTAGCGCTCCGTAGCCACAGGAATACTCCGATACTCTAAGATGCGCTCTGTGGTATGCGCCCGTACGGTGAAGATGAACGGGTCTGCAGAACCGTTGATGATTCTTTCAAGGTCATCGGGGTTGGCAAGCAGGCGCTTGGCTCTCCCCAGGGCGCGGCGCACCTCGCACCCGACCATATCATCGCGGTCGATATCGAAGAATCTTTCTAGAGTACGATTGGCCCAGATGACCCGTTGATCTTTATCTAGGAGCAGGATCCCGGTGTTGAGGGTATCGATCGCATCTTCGATGAGGTAACGATAGCGCGCCTGCGCTTCGCGCACTTTGTTCTCCAACTCAGCAAGAGCTGAGAGATCGCGCATCTCCAGGGCCAGAGGGGCAAAGCGATTCTGCTCTAGGCGCACGAGCTTGAGCTCAACAGGGATCATCTCTTTCGAGTGGGAGATAGTGCGGAACTTAGTGGGGCCGGCTTCGCCGCGTAGGGCCGCGTGGCCGAGCTCCTCACGAAAGCGTGCCTGATCGTCGGGATGGATAAACTCCCAGACTCGTCGGGGGGAGCCGAAGACCTCGTGCGCACGGTCATTGCCCTCTAGGATTTGACCATCGGCATCGATCACGTAGACGAAGTTCAACGAGCGCCGGAAGAGCTGATGCTCTGCGGGTCTTGCCCTCTTGGAGACAGGCGGATGGGTGAGGCGGTGCCAGAGCCCCATCCCCCCTCCGACCGCGATATAGCACATCCCTGCCCAGGGAAGCAGCTTATCAGGGACAAAAGGCAATGAGCAAAGGAAGCTTGCCACCGCGCTGAGGACCCCAGCTGGCATTCCCCAGAGCCCCCCGCTTACTGCAACCGGGACGCTGAGCACTAGTATCACTTCTATCCCACGATAGAATCCTAATCCCAATAAGAAAAAGATTGCCAAGCCATACAAGACGAGAATCCCCGTAATGCGCGTGAGTCCACTCATATATGCCCTGCCTACGCGTTCTTGTGCTGAGTCTACTTTCCGCGGGTCCCTAGGAAAAGGACATCTGTCCCGTCCCGAGGCGAAGGTTGACCCCTCAGATAATTAAGTTGTCGCTGAGGCGGAAGGGGAACGGCTCGGCCATCGCTTCGAGCGACTTGGGATCGAGCACGGTTACCTTGCGGTCATCGACCGCGATGACGCCGCGCTCCTCTAGTTCCCCCAAGGTGCGGATGGCCGTCTTAGAGCTGACTCCCGCCATCTCCGCCAGCTCGGTACGCGAGAGCTCGATCCCACTCTCCCCTAGCTTCAAAATAATTCGAGCGAGTCGCTCCTTGCTCCCGTTGTAGGAGCGTTCGGCCAGTTTACACTGGAACGCTTTCAGCTCCTCGCTCAGCTTTTCGAAGAGCCGAAAGACCACGGGAGGGTGACGGATCAAGAAATCGAAGAAGTCGCCGCGCTCTAAGAACCCTACGACCGTCTTGGTGAGGGTCTTGGCGTAGGCGATGTGCACGCCCTTGTCAAAGAGCGTCGTCTCGCCGAGGATCTCGCCGGGGCCGACCAATTTGAGGATCTGCTTCTTGCCTCCCAGCGTCCGCTTGACGAGCTTCACTTGCCCCTCAAAGACCAGATAGAACCCGAACGCCGGTGCGCCCTCTTGGAAGATGATCTCGCCACGACCGTACTTGATCTTCCGGACCTTGCTCTCCAATTCGCTGAGGTCCTTGGGGCCCAGATCCGCGAAGATCTTAAAATCCTTGAGCTCCACCATCCCTCTCACCACCGTGTGCAGTGTGTATTATTATAAGCAAGTCTCCTCCTGTCAGTCAATTATTGGAGTATCCCGATGGGGGCTTCTTCCTTGGCTACGGCCAGTACGATGCTCGTGTTGGTTCGCTCGATAGCCGGATGGCTTAAGAGTCTTTTGATCTCTTGGTTCATGCTCTCTTGGTCGCGGAATTTCCCGATCACTAGAATATCGAACTCCCCAGTGATCTCGTAGACATGGGTGAGATGCTCGTCGTTCTTCTTCAGCTCTTCGACGATCTGAGGGATTTGATTGCCTCGGGCCTTGATGAGCGTCACGGTTGTGATGGGGTAGCCTAGCTTCTCGTAGTCGACGATGGCCTTGTAACCGCGGATGACTCCTTGGAGTTCGAGTTCGCGCAAGCGATGGCTGACGGTCGCGGTAGAGACTCTCAGGTGGCGTGCGATCTGGCGCAGGCTAGCGCGCCCGTCCCTTTGAAGGTATTCTACAATCCGTCGATCTAAGTCTTTATACATAAAGGGCAGTTCCCGCCTCTCCCGTAGGGGGACGGACTCCGTTCCATGGTGATTCTAGCACATCGAGGCCCTCGCGTGCAAGCTTGACGCCCGAAATCGCTCGTGTTATGATCAAGGCAGATTCTCATGGACGAGAAGATTACTATCCCCAAGCTCCGTGCCATGAAAGAAGCCGGCGAGAAGATCACCATGCTCACGGCGTATGATTGGCCTACAGCCCTCTTGTTAGATCGCGCCGGCATTGAGGTCCTCCTAGTGGGTGATTCCGTGGGCAACAACATCTTGGGCTATTCTGATACTATTCCCGTGACGATGGAGGAGATGATCCATCATACGAAGGCCGTGCGGCGCGGGGTCAAGCGCGCCTTGCTTGTGGGGGATATGCCCTTTCTTTCGTATCAGATCTCGCCCGAGCAGGCGCTCGCGAATGCCGGGCGCTTCCTTAAGGAAGGAGGGGCTGAGGCGGTCAAGCTCGAGGGTGGGGCCGAGATGGCTGATATTATTAGTCTCTTAGTACGACGTGGCATCCCTGTGATGGGGCACATAGGGCTGACACCGCAGCGCGCGGCCCAGCTTGGAGGCTTGAAAGTCCAAGGACGTGACGAGGAGACTGCGCGCAAACTCTTGAATGACGCACGCGTGTTAGAAGAAGCCGGGGTGTTCTCGCTCGTGCTCGAAGCCGTCCCCTGGGCGCTAGCCAAGCTGATCACAGAGCGCGTCAAGGTCCCAACTATTGGGATCGGTGCAGGGCCCTACTGCGATGGCCAGGTCCTTGTGGTCACGGATATGATCGGGCTGTCGCTTGGGATCTCGCCCAAGTTCTCCAAGCGCTACGCGCATCTAGCTGCGGAGATCGAGCGTGCCGCAAAAGAATATCTGCACGAAGTCAAATCCGGACGGTTCCCCACTATCGAGGAGCACAGCTTCACGATCAGCGAGGAAGTCTTACGGAAGCTCCAATGAGGATCTGCATTGTAGGTGCGGGGGCATTAGGGAGTCTCTTTGGTGGGCTGCTGGCGCGTGCCGGTGCGTCGGTTGCCTTGTATAACCCTTCAAACGTCGAGCATATTCGAGCTATTCAGAGCTCTGGACTCATCCTCGAGAGCAACGGCACGGCGCTCCAGATTCCTCTAGAGGCGGCAACGACGCCAGATATTGTCGAGGGCGTCGATTTGGTGATGATCTTCGTCAAGGCGCATCAGACGGCATGTGCTATGGCGCAGATCGCTCCCAAGCTCGCTCAGCGTTCGTGGGTGCTCAGCTTGCAGAACGGCTTTGGTATGGAGGAAGAGATTCTGCGCTGGGTTCCTGCTGAGAGATTTCTGCGCGGGGTGACCTCCCAAGGGGCGACGATGGTCGGGCCTGGGCGCGTGCGGTGGGCTGGAGCGGGCCCAACTAAGCTTGGCCGGTGGAGTGGGCCGGTGGTGCCCATGATCGAAGAGTTGCTTGCGCTCTTGCGGAGCGCCGGCATAGAGACGGAATATTCTTGCGAGATCGAGCGCCTCATCTGGGAGAAGTTGCTCGTGAGCTGCGCGATCAATCCTTTGACGGCGCTCTTTAATCAGCCCAACGGAAGTATTATCTCAGATCCGCACTTGCGTGAGATCGCTGAGGCGGTAGTGCGCGAGGCGTTGCGGGTGGCCTCCGCGCATGGGGTCTCCATGGGCGAAGGGGAGGCACTAGCATGGCTGGAGACGGTCGCGCGCAAGACCGCGCAGAATATCTCCAGTATGCTCCAGGATGTGCGGCGTGGCCGCCCCACGGAGATCGACTATATTAACGGGGCGGTAGTGCGTGCAGGGCGGAGGTTGGGAATCCCAACCCCATTGAATTTGTTATTAACTCAGCTCATACACCAGAGGAGTCAATGAGAGCCACAAAAGAGATCAAAGGTCCGACCCAGGTGCTAGTGCGTGTCGAGATTCCGGCCGAGGCAGTGAGCCGAAAGATCGATGAGCTCTTCCGTCGTGCCAGCCGCGAGATTCAGTTGCCGGGGTTTCGTCCCGGGCGTGTCCCCCGGGCTGTGCTGGAAGCCCGCTTCGGAAGAGATTTCCTAAACGAAGACGCCCAAGCAGAGCTCATCGAAGAGTATCTCCCTCAGGCGTTGGAGCAGTTACAGATCCATCCCGTCAGTCCCCCGCAAACCAAGCCTGGAGAGTTCGACCCACATAAAGACTTCGCGTTTGAAGCTGAAGTAGAGGTCCTCCCCGAGATCACGGTGCAGCACTATACGAACATAGAGATCGCAGACGTGCCTGTTGAAGCCGTTCAAGAGTCGGACATAGATGCTGTTGTAGAACGGCTTCGGATTGACCATGCGACGCTCCTTCCCAAGGTGGGCGACAAGAGCGCTGTCGTTGAGGCAGGAGACATTGTCGAGCTCAAGATCTCTGGCGAGGACGAGATCCGTGAATGGCAGGCCTCTCCTGGGGAGCTGACGGGTCAGCTCATCGGGCGCCGGGTAGGCGAAACGGTATTGTTGCAGGCCGAAGGGCAGCAGCTTCGGGTGCGGATTGAAGGTGTCAAGATCTTAGAGAAGCCCGATCTAGAAGAGCTTGCAAAGACCTTGGGGCACGCAGACGTAGCGGCCTTGCGTGCGAAGGTCCGCCAAGAATTAGAAGAGAGCCGGGCGCGACAACGAGAGCGGACGCTCAAGCTCAAGATCTTAGATACGATTATCGCTCAGACGCCCATAGAGTTGCCGCTGCGCTTCATTGAGCGCTTGGTGGCGCAAGAGCTGGAGCGCTGGCACCGGCAAGGGATGTCAGAGCCCACAGCCGAAGCCGTACGAAGACTGAGAGAAGCCATCGAGCAGCGCGTGAAGCGCGAGCTCGTCCTTGATGCGATCAAGCGTCAAGAGGGCTTAGCTCTCAGCGACGCGGACTTCGAGAGGCTCTTAGAAGCAGAAGCCCAGAGGCGCGAGATGAACCCCATCAAATTCCGGGCGCTCTTGGAGCGTGAAGGGCGGTTGCAAAGCTTCCGCTCCGAGGTAGAAGACGAGCGCGTCTTGCAATTTCTCTATGAAAGGGCGAAAATCCATCCCCAGGGGTAGGGAGCTACTATGAGAGATCAGATTACAATCCCGATAGTGATTGACCGTACCGGCCAGTATGAGCGTGTCTACGATATCTACTCGCGCTTGCTTGAGGATCGGATCATCTTCTTACAGGGAGTGATCACGGACTATGTGGCCAATCTCGTCGTGGCTCAGATGCTCTTCCTCGAATCGAAGGACCCGGAGAAAGATATTAATCTCTATATCAATACGCCGGGGGGAAGCACGACGGCGGGACTAGCCATATATGATACAATGCAATACGTGCGGTGCGATGTGCGCACGATCTGTGTTGGGTCGGCCTTCTCTATGGGGGCAGTGCTCTTAGCGGCAGGGACGAAGGGGAAGCGCTTCTCCTTGCCTAATGCGCGCATTATGATCCATCAACCGTGGGGTGGGGTGCAAGGCCAAGCCGCGGATATCAAGATTCACGCTGAAGAGATCTTGAGGATGCGCGATCAACTCAATAGAATCCTAGCAGAGCACACGGGGCAGCCCCTCGAGCGCATCGAGCGCGATACTGATAGAGATTTCTTCATGAGCCCCGAGGACGCTAAGAACTATCACATTATCGACGAAGTGATCAAGACGCGCCGCGGGGCGAGGTTCTGATTCTACGGGCAGGTTGGGGGAATGATCGGCACGGCAAAGCGTGTCGAGACCCCCAGTACGCCCTCAGAGGTTCCATCGTTATTTAAGTCCACGGAGAGCATCATAAACCACGGCCCCCGTATATCTCCCGTCGACAAGAAGAGTATTGTGCCAAACTGCTTCCCGCCTTGAGCCCGTCCGTTGAGTGTGACTTCAAAATCTGCTAGGACGTGAATCCGGATCTCGACAAACGGTGTTGGGCCGCTGCAGAAGACCGTCGTTCGAGCGGTAACCAAGCGGGGATACCCATTGATCGAATAGACGGGATCGACACCAGCCTCGAATTTGCCGTTCCCATCGGCGTCAACGACGTATTGCGCGGTAAAAAAGTCGGTCTTATGAGGAAGGTTGAAGAGTTCGAGTTGCCATTGGCCGAGGGCGGCTTGAAGATCTGAGGATGTTATATCGCCTTGGGCTGAGAGAACTCGGACGATCTCGTGGGTGGAGAGGGTCTGGGCCTGGCCACTCATCACGACCGTGACGACGCTGAGCACTAAGGCTATAAATATACGTCGCATGTGATACCTCCTTGACTGATATGCTACCCTGGTACGGGTGCGTTGTCAAATTCTATAAAAAACAACCGGCCCTGGGCGTGCTGCCCAGGGCCGGGCCAATTCCGTCCAGGACCTTCACTAGAAGGTGAAGGTGATGGAGATCATCTGCGCCTCGAGCCGGTTCTCGGTCAAGAGCGTGGCGCTCTTGAGCAAGGCAGCGCCCATCTTCCAGCTCAGCTCGATGGTCGCGCCATAGAAGCCGGTGATGAGGCTTGTCAGGCGGATGCCGATGCTGATCGACATATCGCCGACGGTGGCCGACAGCAACAGGTCGTGATAGAAGAGCGCGGTCGTGCAGTTGAGCTCTTCATTGCAGAACTGGATGTCGCTGACGACCTTCATCCCCGGCGGATCGAACGTCGAGATGACGCGGCTCCAGTAGAGGGTGAACGCCCGGGTGATGTCCGGCCAGATGTACCCTATAATCGTCATCGAGATATCCCCCACCTTCAGGCTCGTGACGAAGACGTCTGAGCTGAGGGTGAGATCAGGCCCGATGATATTGAGGGTATTGGTCACCTCTAGCCGGAACGGGTCGAGGCGGAAGGACTGGGTCAGCTCGACGAAGCGCAATCCCGCGGGACCTTCGGCGAACTCGAACTCCAGGCGTGCACCCCAGGTGATGCCAGCCAGCTTGAGGTTGCGGATGAAGATCTTCTCCTCGTAGAAGGTGAACGGGGCATCGGGGAGCATGCCACCGCGCACAATCTGGAGAGGCTTACACTCCGCAAAGCACTCAAGACCTTGGCGGGCGCCGATCCAGCTCTCAGCGCGGATTGTGATGCCGCTGACGGTCTGGCCCTCGACGCTGCTGACGACACCCATGCGCCAGCTGGGGACAGCCGCCGAGCCGACGTTGCCAAACAAGCCGCGCAGCCCGATGGTCAACCCCGCTAGCGACAGGGCCAAGTCCACGACCTTCTTGCGGAAGGTCAGCGGCTGACCCAGCGGGTTAGAGGCCTGCGCCTCCATGATGGTGGCCAGGTACCAATTGCGCAGCGCCGGGTGCAAGTAGAGGACGTTAGTCAGGTAGAGATCGACGCCCTCAATCAGCAAGTAGAGGTAGTGCTCGCCGGCGTCTACTGGGGTCCCGCAGTTCCAGTTAAATCCGGCAGGCGGGACGATAGTGGGGTTGGCCAGCGCTACGCAGTACGCCGGCAATCCTAGGCTATCGCGCACCGCGCGGATCTCCAGGATATTAGGCGCGAAGATGAACTGCGAGCGCACGACCAGAGCACCAATCGTCCCGGTGAAGACGAACGACTGATACTCCAGCCCGCGGAAGGTGAAGACCGACTGGCTGGTGATATCCACGCCGCTGATGGACAGCGTCAAGATGAGGTCCAGCTCCAGCTTGACATAGATCTTGTCGATCTTGCACGGCGCGAGTGCTGGACCGGGATCGCAGTCATAGTACCCTGCAGGAGCGAAGACGATATCTAACGTCGCGGAACCGCTGACCGGAGCGGCATGAGCGGGGAGACTCCAGCCTGCCGCGGTCACTGCCAGTGCCGCTAGGATTACCATGAGTCTTCTAAACATTGACAGAACCTCCTTTTTCTCGGTTTTTCTCACGTGCGCACCTTAGAACTTGATCTCGATGCTGAACTGTTGCGCCGCCAGCTCGATGCGGGTGCCATCAAAGGCATCCACGCCAAAGCCAAAGGGTAAGTTCCACGTGTTACGGGCCGCCTGGAGGTTCTGGAAGATCGTCCAGCTTGTGAAGGTCACCGGGCCAATCTTCCAGCTGGCCTTCACAGAGAACAGGTACAGGTCCTTCAGCAGGCTCCCGTACGTGGCCGCGAACAAGTAGACCGTCAGGTCACCGACCTCAAAGAGCAGGTCGTAGTCGACCTCAAGGAACGGGTTGGGCGTACCAGGAGCTAGGAAGTTACCCTGGTAGCACCGCCCTGGGACGCCACCAAACTCATTGGGGTCACAGGTGACCGCGACGATCGAGGCCTTGGCGCCCGGCGCGTCGAACTCAGCGTAGAATATCCTAAACAGCGACTCCATCGCTCCGATAGCGGTTGGGCGGAAGTCCCACTGGATGAAACCGCTCGCTTCGCCGAAGGAGACGCTGACTCGGATCTGATCGCGGATGAAGCTCAAGCCTGGGCCAAACCGCGCGATGTTGAGCACTGTGATCCCCAGCGGGGTGATGCGCGGCGTGGTCGTTATGACCGACAGGAAGGTCGGCTGGAGCGAGCTCGCGGCAACTCCGGCCAGCTGCATCTCGATGAGGATCGAGTTGGTGAGCCCGGCAAACCTCAACCCGGTGATGTAGAGCTTCTCCTCCTCGGGCGAGAAGCCAGGGACGACGATACCGCCAGTGGCCGGATAGGGCACGATGAGAGCCGCCCCTTGGGTGCCCAGGCGCTGATTGGGCTTGCACTCGCCGAAGCACTCAAAGCCCTGGCGGGCGCCGATCCAGGTCTCGCTGCGCACGTTGATGCCGCTGACGGTCTGGCCCTCGAGGATCAGGACCGTGCCGGTGACAAAGCTCGGCGTAGCCGAGGTGCCGAAGTTGGCAAAGAGCGCGCGCAGCCCTAGCGTCAACCCGGCAATGCTCAAGGTCACCTCAGCCGCCTTCTTGCGGAAGGTCAGAGGCTGATCGAGCATCGAGCCAGAGACATTACCGGGCACTACCGGGGGATGCCAAGCATCGTACAGGCCGTCGGCCCAGCGGCCAATGACCAGATTGCCAATAGGGCCAGAGGAGATCTCTGCGTAGCTCAAGAAGAACAGCGCGCCCCAGGGTAAGTAGCCGTAGATCGGGTCGATGATACCCGCCGAGGTCCCATAGATACAGTTGTTGAGGTTTGGAGACCCAGAAGCCACCCCGTAGTCATGGGGTGCAGACCGCAGGAGGCAGTAGGAGCGGGTACCGGCGCCGGTGCGAGCCTCCTCAAACTCCAAGATGTTTGGAGCAAAGACCAGGGCCGTCTGGAAGACCATCGCACCGACCGTCGCCTTGACAAAGAAGATCTGGGTCTCGATGCCCTTGAACGTGAACGAGGTAGAGCTGGTCAGCTCAAGGCCGCTGATCGACATCGTCAACAACAGATCGGCCTCGAACTTGACCGAGATCCGGTCAATCTTGTTGATCAGATCCTCAGTGCAGATGATATCCCCCAAAGGCCCATCAACGTAACAAGACAGCTCTGGGTGAAAGACGATGTCGAAGGTGAAGCTGCCCGTGATGGGAGCAGCGGCTGCCGTCCAGGAGAGTGCTCCAGCTAGGAACAACGCTAGCGCACTTGCTAGAACTGTGATTCTTCTAAACATTGACTGAACCTCCTTTTTCTGGTTTTAAGACCCGTCCCTTAGAACTTGGTGCTCAGGCTGACCCCAATGCCACCGACTATATCGGCTAGGATCACGGCCGAGAAGGTCACAGCCACCGGCTCGAACGCAAAACCGATCTCGACGTCCAGCTCCTTGAAGGTGCCCAGGAGACCCCCATCGAAGATCACTAGGGTGGCGATGCTCACCGGACCGACAGCGCCGGTCAGGCTCAGGCGATGCTCGACCACGGGCGGGATCAGCGGGCCACCACCCCAGAGCGGGCTGCAGTAGACCGGGTCGGTGCAGAAGGTGATGTCGCTGGTCACCTTCAGGCCAGCTGGATCAAACGAGGAGATGACCTGACTGAGAGCCGGCTGACCGAAGGACCACTGGCCGTTGTTGCGCCAGACGAGGAAGGCCACGATGGAGATATCGCCAGCCTTCAGCTCCAACCGCGTGATATTGCTGATCAGGTCGAAGTTGCCGTTCCAGTTCCAGGTCGCCTGGACGTTGAGCCGCCACGGGGCCAGGACATAGGTCTGGACCAGCTGCATGAAGCACAACGGGCTGGTGACGTCCTTGTTCTCGACCGCATCGGGGTCATAGGGCCAGAACCAGCCGTCGTTGTCGTCATCGACCTGATCGATGGTGCACTGGCGCAGATCGAAGTGGAACTCGGCGCGGAAGTCATGGCGCACGCCGGCAATCACGAGGTTAGTGAGGAAGATCTTCTCCTCCTCATAGTTATTGACTCCACCGCCGGTGAGCGCCTGGTTGAAGAAGCGCTCCAGAGGCTTGCACTCGCCAAAGCACTCCAACCCCTGCTTAGCGCCCAACCACAGCTCGCCGCGCACGCCCACGCCGCTGACCGTCTTGCCCTCCGCCGCCAGGACTAGCCCGCTGCGCAGCGTGTAGCCGGTCGCAGTCAGGCTCACGTTGGCAAAGAGCGCCTTGACGTTGAGGACCAAGCCGGCGATGTTGAGGCTCAGGTCGGCGATCTTCTTGCGGAAGCGGATAATATTGTTCAGGGCGTTGGTGGGTTGGATCCAGCGAGCCAGGATGAGGTTCTGGGCAATCGGATGGATCCGGTTGCGGAAGATCTCCCAGAAGGCGACAGTTCCGAAGACCGGGTCGCTAATGGTACCGTTGATTCGAGGGGTCGCTACCGCTGAGTAGAGGGTGCAGACCGCCGGGTTAGCGGCGGGGAACTGCGGCAGCGAGACCGAGCCGAAAGGCGCGCCCTCAAACTGCATCAAGCACCAGCGCAACGACCCATACTGATCCCGCGTCTCCTCGAACTCGAAGAAGGTCGGGGAGAAGATGATCGTATCCTTGATGGTCAGAGCACCAACCGTGGCGCTGATCACGAACGATTGGAATTCAACGCCAAGGAAGGTGAAGATCGTTGTGCTGGTGATGTCCAGGCCGCTGATGGAGAAGGTCAGGATCAAGTCGGCCTCAAACTTCACATCGATGAGGTCGACCTTGTTGATCTCGGGACCCTGAGGATGGAAGACAAAGTCGAGAGAAAAGCTTCCGCTGATTGGAGCAGCGTTCGCTCCCCACGAAAGCGCCCCCACAACGGCGAGCGCACAGGTTAGAGCGAGTAATCTTCTAAACATGTACAGAAACCTCCTTTTTTACTCGGTTTTTGGCGTACGCACGAACGACTCTCTCTCCGTGGTGTGTTGTTGTTGGCGTGTTCCCCCAGGTGAAGATCACCTCCTTATGAGGATCGTTTTTTGGTGACTGTATTATAACACACACTCACCTCGCTGTCAAGACCCCCTATGTTAATAGAGCCACGATGACCGCAACGACGCCGGCGAAGACCGCAAACCCTGTGATAAGTAGGGCGTTATTCATCTGACTTTGTAGTTTCTCGAGCTCTGCGGGGGCAACTCCTCCTCCCGAGGCCCGCGCCTGCTGGAGCTCGGCCTTGAGCGTCTGGACTTGGGCTTGCAAAGAGGCGATCTGCGCCTCGCTCTGGGCGAGCTTCTCCTGGAGGGCGGCGACCGCCGCGCTGCTGTCGGCACTGGGCCGACTCTTGAGCGTAGTGACCTCGTGCTCGAGCTTGTCGAGCGCCTGGACGCGCTCAGAGAGCTTGAAGATCAGGTCTTGGAGGATCTTCAGATCTGCTGGCTGGATCTTCTCCGGATCGTTCTGGAGGTACCGAATCGCTCGCGCGATGAGGACGGCTGCATCATAGCGAGTCAGGGCCTTACCCCCTTGAAACTCCCCGGTGGGCAGCCCAGTGATGATCCCGCGCTCGACCAAGAACTTCAGATCGCTTGCCGCATAGTGATCCGATGGGACGTCGACGAAGATCGAGCCGCGCTGGGCGGTGGGCTTGGAGGGCCGCTTCGGCTGACCATCGGCTAAAGCTACCAGCCCCACACTCAGCACCATCAACCCGATAACAACGACCTTGAGACCTCTCATCATCTACCTCCCGAGTGTGCGTGTTCAACCTCCTCGGGGTTTTTGGCCCTGCCTCGGGAGCGTATTGTAGGTTACGTGTCCAGCGGCTGTCAAGTCCGCATGTCCGCTCCCCGCGTCATCGGTGGCCCCTCCCTACCTTCCACGATTCCCCCTTGACAGCAGGAAGCCCGTCCCGTATAATTTAGCAGAGAAATCTATAGTCTGCTAATTTTAAGGGAGTGAGCATACGATGATAAGATTCGACCGCTTCACCGAGAAAGCCCAGGAGGTCTTTCGCGACTCCGCAGAGCTTTTAGAGAGATATAAGCACAACCAACTCGACGTCGAACATATCTTCTATACGCTGGCGGCTAAGGAGGGCGTCGGCCGAGAATTACTCAAAGAGATGGGCGTCCCCATCCCCGGCCTGCTCAAAGACCTAGAGCTTCTCTTGACCGAAAAGCCCAGCGTCTCTACGACCTTTGTCGGCCAGCAGATCTATATCACGCCCAGATTAGAAATGCTCGTCAAGGCCGCTCAAGTCGAAGCTGATCGATTAAAAGACGAGTTTATAGGGATCGAGCATCTCTTAATAGCTATTAGCCAGGACCCCAACACAGCTCTCAGAAGGGTCTTATATAAATACGATATAACCCCGGAGCGAGTCTACCACGCCCTGTCGCGGGTGCGCGGGGCCCAGCGCGTGACGGATAGAGAAGCCGAGAGTCGCTACAAAGCCCTAGAACGATTCTCGATCAACCTGACAGCGCTGGCTCGTGAAGGCAAGCTCGACCCAGTTATCGGACGCTCGCGAGAGATTCGTCGTGCCGTCCAGATTCTCTCTCGCAGAAAGAAGAACAACCCGGTCTTTATCGGGGAGCCGGGCGTGGGCAAGACGGCGATCGTTGAGGGCTTAGCCCAAAGGATCGTCGCCGGCGATGTCCCCGATACCCTCAAGAATAAAGAACTGATTCAGTTGGACTTGGCAGCGCTCGTGGCGGGCACCAAGTTTCGTGGAGAGTTTGAAGAGAGACTGAAAGCCGTCATCAACGAGATCGAGAGCACTAAGGGCAAGATTATTGTGTTTATCGACGAGCTGCACACGGTCGTAGGCGCCGGGGCGGCCGAAGGCGCCATCGATGCTTCTAATATCTTAAAGCCCGTCTTAGCTCGCGGGACGTTCCAAGTGATCGGCGCGACGACTTTGGACGAATATAGAGAGCATATCGAGAAAGATCCGGCGCTCGAGCGGCGCTTCCAGAAAGTTCTCATCGAGGAGCCTTCGGTCGATGAGACTATCGCGATCTTAGAAGGGATGCGCCCGAAGCTCGAAGCCCATCATAACGTCAAGATTACGGACGACGCCTTGCGCGCGGCCGCGCGGCTCTCAGCGCGCTATATCTCTGACAGATTCTTGCCCGACAAAGCCATCGATCTCTTAGACGAAGCGGCGGCCAAGCTGAGAGTCGATCGGACGTTCGCCCCCGAACTCCAAGAGATCACCGAGAAGATTAAACTATTAGAAGGGCGCCTCAAGAACGCCGACCCCAAGACGGCCAAGCAGCTTCAGAAAGAGCTAGAGAAGCTTCAAGCCGAGAAGACCAAGCGCGAGGCCGAGCACGCCCAGCGAGTCCAGCGCGAACCCATCGTCACGGATCGCGAGATCGCCGAGACGGTCGCGCTCTGGACGGGCATACCCGTCGAACAGATGTTTGAAGAGGAACGCGAGCGCTTGGCCAAGCTCGAAGAGCGACTCCATCAGCGGGTTGTTGACCAGAATGACGCTGTCAAGGCCGTCGCCCAAGCCGTGCGTCGCGCTCGCGCCGGGCTGAAAGACCCCAAGCGCCCTGCGGGCAGCTTCTTGTTCTTAGGGCCCACGGGCGTGGGCAAGACCGAGCTCTCGAAAGCATTGGCCGAAGCGCTCTTTGGCGACGAAAACGCCCTGCTCAGATTCGATATGTCTGAGTTCATGGAGCCGCACTCAGTAGCCAAGCTGATCGGTTCTCCTCCTGGCTATGTGGGGTACGAGGAGGGCGGACAGCTCACCGAAGCCGTGCGCAGAAAGCCCTACAGAGTCATTCTCTTTGACGAGATCGAGAAGGCTCATCGCGACGTCTTTAACATTCTCTTGCAAGTCTTAGATGACGGCCGGCTCACCGACAGCCACGGGCGCACCGTTGACTTCAAGAATACTATCATTCTGATGACGAGCAACTTGGGGAGCGAGCAGATCGTCTCCAAGACGACCCAATTGGGCTTTGTCAGCGAGAAGAGCGACGCTCACGAGCGATCTTATCAAGAGATCCGGGAGCGCGTCTTGAGCGAAGTGAAGAGATTCTTCCGGCCCGAATTCTTAAATAGACTGGACGGGATCATTGTCTTCCGTCCCCTCTCTAGAGAGAATCTCTTGGACATTGTCACCCTGAAGTTAGAAGCGCTGCGCAAGAAGCTCGCCGAGAGGGAGATCGCTCTTGAAGTCACAGAGAGCGCCAAGGCGCTCTTGGCTGAAAAAGGCTATGACCCGCTCTACGGGGCACGCCCCCTACAGCGCGTCATCCAAGAAGAGATCGAGAACGAACTCGCGATGCAGATCGTCGAGAACAAGCTCAAAGAAGGAGACACAGTGCGCGTCGACGCGCGCGAGGGGAAGTTTATGATCGAAGTCACCGTCGGGGCAACAGTTTGACGGTTTGGCGCTTGTGCGCGCGTCTGCTAAGCTCATCTGGGGAGATTATGGCTATCTCCGGAGCGAAGCGGCGCTTCACCGTGACAGAGTACTCTCGGATGGTGTAGGTGGGCATTCTCTCCGAAGATGACCGCGTCGAGCTGTTAGAAGGGGAGATCTTCGAGATGAGTCCGATCAGCAGTCGCCATGCGAGTTGCGTCAAGCGTTTGAATGACCTTCTTGTAAGCAAGCTCAGTGGGCGTTTCGTCGCCGGCGTGCAAGACCCGATTCGTCACGCAAAAAGCGGGCATTCCCGAGCTCTGGCTCGTCGATCTGACCCAGGAGCAGATCGGGGTCTATCGCGCCCCTTCGAGGCGGGGCTACGGTGACTCGCAGACGCTCAGACGCGGCCAGATCCTCCAAGCACACTTCGAAGAGATTCTGGGCTAGAACAGGGCAATCACCCCCAGCGTCGCCAGCGTCACGAGCACCCCCGCAAGGCACACCCCCACAGCGATCAACGGAAGCGCGTATCTGAAGGGAATCCCAAAGACGTGCGCCACCAAAGCCCCCGTCCACGCCCCCGTCGCCGGCAACGGGATGGCTACCAAAAGCACGAGCGCCATCGCCCCCAGACGCGCCATCAGCACGCTCTGGCGTCGGCGCGTCCACGCAAAGAGCCAAGTTATCAAGCGATCAAAGAGCACAGCTCGGCGGAGCAGCGCCGTCATAGGCTCTAAGAGTTTCAATAAGATCGGCACCGGCAGGAGATTCCCCAAAACCCCCAGCAGATATGCCGTCACCGGATCGAACCCATAGACCCAAATCGCTACGGGAATCGCCCCGCGCAGCTCGCTAAGCGGCATCGCCGCCAGCAGCACCACCGTCACAACCTTCCCGATCACGCGCTCTATTATACGCTCGTTGCACATCGTGAGAAACTCTGTATAATAGCCCAAAGCGAGCAGAGGAGGGATCACCGTGAGGCTCGCGCTCACCTTCGACGATGTCTTACTCGTGCCTAAGTACTCCGAGATCCTACCCCACCAAGTCGACGTCTCGACCAAGTTGACGCGCACTATCACCTTGAAGATCCCCATTATCAGTGCGGCCATGGACACCGTCACGGAATCGGCCATGGCCATCGCTATGGCCAAAGAAGGGGGCTTAGGGGTCATCCATCGCAATCTCACCCCGCAGCAGCAAGCCGAAGAGGTCCGCAAAGTCAAGCGCTACGAAGCCGGGATCATCAAAGATCCCTGGACGCTCACCAAAGACGAGCCCGTCAGAAGAGCCCTCAAACTGATGGCAGAGCATAACATCTCCGGGGTGCCCATCATCGATCCCAAGACGCGTGTCTTGGAAGGGATCATCACCATGCGGGATCTGCAGCTCCGCGAAGATTTGGACGAGCCCATCGCTCGCCGCATGACCCCCAAAGAACGACTCATTACCGCCCCCCTAGGGGTCACCCTTGAACAAGCCAAGAAAATCTTACAGGAGCATCGCATCGAAAAACTCCCCTTGGTCGACGAGAAGTTTCGGCTCTGTGGGCTCATCACCATGAAAGACATCAAGAAAGCTGAGCAGTTCCCCAACGCGTGCAAGGACGCCCACGGACGCTTGCTGTGTGGGGCGGCGGTAGGAGTCTCTCTAGATATGGAGCGCGAGGAGTTGCTCGTTGAGGCTGGAGTGGATGTCTTCGTGGTCGACACGGCCCATGGCCACAGTGCCCAGGTCATCGAGAAGGTCCGGGCACTAAAGAAATGGTTTAAGATCGACGTGATCGCGGGGAACGTGGCTACGGCTGAGGGAACCAAAGCCTTGATCGATGCCGGGGCTGATGCGGTCAAGGTGGGCATCGGTGGCGGCTCGATCTGTACGACGCGGGTCATCAGCGGGGTCGGCGTTCCGCAGCTATCGGCGGTGCTGGAATGCGCTCCGGTCGCCCAGGCGGCCAAGGTCCCGCTCATCTCGGACGGGGGAATTCGCTATTCAGGGGATATTGCTAAGGCGTTGGCCGCGGGGGCCAACGCCGTAATGATCGGCGGGTTGCTAGCGGGCACTGAAGAAGCCCCCGGAGAGATCTTCACGCTCAAGGGCGAAACGTATAAGACCTATCGCGGGATGGGGTCGCTTGGAGCGTTGAAAGATGCCCCTCGGGGAGATCGGCGGTACTTCTGGGATGAGTCGAAAGAGCCGATTGCCGAGGGGGTAGAGGGCCGGGTGCGCTATCGTGGTAAGGTCGCTGATGTGCTCTATCAGTTGGTTGGGGGCGTCAAGGTCGCCATGGGCTATTGTGGTGCCCCGGATATTCCAACTTTGCAGAGAACCGCAGAGTTTGTGCAGATCACACGCGCGGCCCTGGTGGAGAGCCATCCCCACGACGTCCAGATCACTAAAGAAGCTCCCAATTATCGATTTGGGGAGGATGGGTGAAACTTTCAAAGCCTCCCAGGGTATAGTATAATAGAGTCAGCTGGTGGGCTAGAGAACCTCCTTCTTTGGCGAGGCGACCCCGGTAGGCGATAAAGACGACGCCTCGGCCGCCAGGGTTTTGCCCCGTCTCTTGCCTCCGGAGCGGGGATTTTTCCCCAGCGGCTCTAAGGGGTCGCCCCCCCCTCCCTCACAAGCCCAAGCGGGGTGATGTCCCTCTCATCACCCCGTATTTTTGGCATTCCCCGGGGAGAGGGTACAATAACTACAATAACAAAGGGAGTGAGTGCCAATGATTGCCTTTATTCTCTTGGCTGCGGTTGGACTGATACTCTTGCTGATCTCGGCGTTCTTTGAGGAGGAGGTCGAAGCCGCTCCTGAGGTTGAGGGCGGCGGGCCGCAGTTCTTGAGCTTGCGCTCGATTGCAGTCTTTCTCACGGCCTTTGGGACTGTCGGTGCTATCGCACGGTATTACGAGCTCTAGGTGATGCTCAGCTCGCTGTGGGGTGTGCTCGCGGGGGTCGCGATGAGCGGCATCTATCTGTTCGCGATGAATCTTGTACGCTCCCAAGAAGCCAGTTCGCTCATCGAGAGCAGAGACTTAATCGGGCTGATGGGAAGGGTGACGGTAGCGATTCCCCCTGACGGCTTGGGCGAGGTCAGCTGCACTGTCAAGGCTCAAGTGACCCGACGGTTGGCGCGCTCTAGGACCCGTCAGGCAATCCCTGAAGGGGCTCTCGTGCGCATCACGGATGTACAGGGGGACGTCGTGCTCGTCGAACAAATTAGCTAAGAAGGGAGGAGCGAGTATGTTCGGGATAGTTCTCCCTATCTTGCTGGTGCTCGTCGCGTTGATCGTGCTTGTGGTCGTAATGACCGCGGTGCGCAACTACATCAAAGTGCCGCCCAATAAAGTCGCAGTCTTCTATGGGCGCAGGCATCGGCTCCCTGATGGTCGGGTCGTGGGATTTCGCCTTGTGACGGGCGGAGCGGCCCTCAAGTGGCCGGTCATCGAGAGCGTCACCTATCTGGATCTCTCGATCTTCCCAATCGATCTAGAAGTGCGGGATATGCCGAACAAGGACGGGGTCTTAGTGAGCGCTCAAGCTGTGGCCAACGTCAAGATTCGCAATGACCAAGAATCTCTTATTGCGGCAGCGGAGCGCTTCCTAGGGCGCAGCTTGGAAGATATCAAACAGATTGCGTACAAGAACTTGGAGGGCCATCTGCGTTCGATCATCGGGCGGTTGACGGTTGAGGAGATCGTGCGGGATCGCGCGAAATTCAATCAAGAAGTCCTCACCGAAGCCGCAGCAGACTTGGCCAAGATCGGGCTTGGGGTCGACGTCTTGACTATTCAAAAGATCTGGGATTCTGAAGGGTATATCGAGGCGTTGGGCAAGAAACGCACGGCCGAGGTCAAGCGCGATGCGCGTATCGGCGAGGCCGAGGCCGAGCGCGAGGCGATTATTAAGTCCAGTACGGCAATCCGTGAAGCCAAAGAACGCGAGAACGAGAACTTAGCGCTCATTGCCCAAGCCGAGAAAGAACGGGACGTCAAGAAAGCCCAATTTGAAGCGGAAGTCCAAGCGCAGCAAGCCAGAGCCCGCCAGGCTGGCCCCTTGGCCGAAGCTATAGCACGCCAACAAGTCGTCGAGCAAGAGGTCCAAGTCGAGCTGGTGCGCACCAAGAAGCAGATCGAAGTGGCTGAAGCCGAGGCGATCCGCCGGGAGCGCCAGCTCCTTGCCGAAGTGATCAAGCCCGCCGAAGCCCAGCGCCAGCAGATCATCCTCCAAGCCGAAGCGACCAAACAGAAGGAGATTCTCGAGGCCGAAGGGCGCAAGACGGCCATCATTGTGATTGCTGACGCCGAGAAACAGAGACTAGCTTTAGAGGGCATTGGCGAGGCCGACGCCATGCGCGCTAAGCTCTTGGCCGAAGCTGAAGGGATCAAAGCGAAGCTCTTAGCTGAAGCCGAGGGGGAGAAGGCAAAGCTCTTAGCCGAGGCTGAGGGGATCAGGGCGAAGCTCCTTGCGGAAGCTGAGGGCGCGCTCAAGAAGGCTGAGGCGTTCGCCAAGCTCGACGAGTCCGCCAAGACGATGCTCGTCTTGGAGAGGCTGCCCGAGGTGATTAAGGCGTTCGCCCCGGTGGCCGGAGCCGTCGCCGCTCCGCTGGGCAATATCGATAAATTGGTCGTGCTCGATAGCGGCTCCCCCGATGGGACTAATACCCTGAGTCGGCTGGCCAACACCGTCCCCACGATGATGTTTACCGTGATGCAGGCAGCTCAGGCTTTGGGACTGGACATCAGCGGGCTGTTGAGCAAGCTCGGGATCAAGGCCGAAGAGGAGAAGAAGAAAGGCGAGGTGTGAATCAGGGGTACTTTATGGCAGAGCCAAGCTACACGTCACAGGCGCCGTTTGCTGAGCAGGAGAGCGCTGTGCTGGTGATCTGCTGCTCGAGCAATGTCTTTCTGCCCTACACCCAAGAGTTCCTTGCAAAGCACTTAGGGCTTGAGCCGGGCAGCTATGATCTATTGGCGGTGCCTGGCGGGCCGCAGTTTCTCTTGCTGACGGAGTATCTTCCGAAATTTGCCTGGGTCGGGCACAGATGGGTGAAGTTCCTCGTCGAGCGCCATCGACTCAAGAGGATCATTGTGATCTCTCACGAGGACTGTGCGTGGTACAGTGACGAGCGCTTCGTCCCGCAATTTTTGCAGAAGCTTGGGGTAGGGAGATCGCTGAAGGACCGGCAGCGCGAGGACTTGCGCGAGATCACCCAGGCGCTGCACAATCTGGGGCTGCCCATCTCGGTCGAGGCCTACTACGCGGAGAAGAGCGCTGATGGGAGGGTACGCTTTGTGAAAGAAGCGTGAAGGCCCTCGCCCCCAGCCCCTCTCCCGCCCTCACCGACGGGAGAGGGGGCCCGCAGGGGGAGGGCCTCGGCCCGGCCTACGGCTTCAAGTTGTAGAACGTCAAGAGCAGAATAAGCTGCTTTTGGGACAGCAGCGCGCGCCCCTTGCTATTTTTGAGACTGACCAATTTGCTCACTGTCTCGATGGGTGCAGCTCTCTTCAGCGCTTCGACCGTCCCCTCCCCAAAGTCGGGGAAGTACGCAATGCGCTGATCGATTTCAGCAACCGTGATGCTTGTAGGCCGATTGCCGATCTTATAGTACGCGGCGAGCGCGCTCGCGATATCTGCAGGGGTTGTCAGCTGCTGCGCCGTCCCCGCCATAAACGTCCCAAAGACTCCCAGAGCCAGAACCGCCACAACCGTCCGTACAGCTGTCACTTTCGTGAACATCTGTTATCGCCTCCTTCTGTGGTGAGTGATATCGTTCGACGGTAGGAGTCTAGCAGCCCTGTGCAAAGTCGGTGCAAAGTGCGCACTTTGCAGGCTTGTCTTGAGATAGTTATAATCCCTCCGCTCTCGGAGGTGGAAGTGATGCTTAAAATCTTTCTCTTTGGAAGGTTCTCCGTTGAGCGCGATGGGCAGCTTCTTGGGGCGGAGGCGTGGCGGAACGCTAAGACCAAGACTCTTTTAAAAGTCCTCGCCAGCGAGCGCGGGCGAGTCTTCTCCGTCGATGAACTGATTGAGTATTTGTGGCCCGGCGAAGAGCCAGATCTGCGCTCTGCTGCATCGAACCTGCGTAGTCGCATTGCCGAGCTGAGAAAGCTCTTGGAGCCCTCTCTGGAGCGCGGGGAGCAATCGCGCTATATTCTCACACGCCGTGGGGGCTATTTGCTTGCGGAGGGGAGCGACTGTTGGCTGGACATCGAAGAATTCTCTCGGTGTGAAGAGCGCGGGCACCGTGCCTACCATGACGGGAATTTTGACGAAGCGATTGGGCTGTTTGAGCAAGCTCTGGCGCTCTATCGCGGGGAGTACTTGGCCGAAGATCGATACGAAGAATGGACCTTCCAGACACGAGAGCGCTTTCGGGAGCGGTCTGTCGAGATCTTAAGTCTTCTTGCGGACTGCCTGGCGCGGCGTGGGCAGTATCGCTCGGCCCTGGGGTATCTAGAGCGTGCCCTAGCAGAGTCCCCCTTAGACGAAAAGCTCTACCGTCAGATGATGGTCTATGCGTTCTGTGCAGGGGAGAAGGCTCGTGCCCATCAGGCTTATGAGCGCTGTCGTGCTGTTTTAGAGCGTGAGCTAGGAGAGTCCCCCTCATCGCAAACAGAGGAGATTTACAGACAGATTCAATCTGCAAGAGCCCCTGAGTGGGAGCGATTCTACCCGAGGGCTGGGGCAGAAGGTGTAGCTCTCCCTGAGAAGATCCGACGGCCGCCGTTTGTGGGGCGAGTGCGCGAGTGGGAGCAGCTTACAGCAACGCTTAGTAGAGTTTGCGCTGGCGCAGGGCACTTCGTGCTTATCTTGGGGGAGGCTGGGGTCGGTAAGACGCGCCTGAGTGAAGAATTTCTGCGCTGGGCGCAAGAACACAAGAGGGCGCTCACCCTGTGCGGACGATGCTATGAACTAGAAAACTCTATACCCTTCTCTCCGTGGGTTGAAGCCCTGCGCCAGGGGATCCCGCACATATCAAGAACTGATCTAGGAGGAGTGCCGCCCGCCTGGTTGGCAGAGCTTGCCGAGATGCTGCCAGAGCTTGGGCGCGTAGTCCCTGATTTGCCACCTGCGCCACTATCCCCAGAACATCGCCAGTATCGAATCTTTGAGACGCTGTACAGAGTTATCAGCTCCCTGGCACTGCGCCACGCCCCGCTTGTCGTTTTCATAGACGACTTACAGTGGGCTGATAGTAGGTCGATCGATTTTCTTTGCTATCTTCTTGAGAGAATGGCGAGCGAGCCAGTGCTGCTTGTGGGAGCAGCGCGCTCTGAGGAGCTGAGTTCTGGGGTGGAGCGGGTGCGGCATCATGGGGTACGGCTAGGTCGGCTTTCAGAGATGACTCTGTCGCGCTTGAGTGAGCGCGAGATCTATGAGTTGGTGCAAAGCTTAGCTGACGCAATAGAGACGCCAGCGGATTTTGGCGGGCGGCTCTATCGAGCTAGTTGGGGCAATCCGCTCTACGCGACTACTGTCCTCCAAGCGCTCTTTGAGAACGGGGCGTTTGTGGCGGAGGGGCCACGCTGGCGCTTGAGTGATCCGTCGCGGGTCGCGCTGGCCCCTTCAGCAGTGCAGCTTCTGGAGCGCAGGGTGAAGCGCGCGGGCATGTCAGCTCAGCGGATCTTACAGATCGTTGCGTGTGCCGTCCAGCTCGATCTTGAAGTCTTAGAAACTATATGGGATGGCCCTGCTGAGGAGCTGTTTGCGCATCTTGCCGAGCTTCAGGGACTGGTGGTGGAGCGGGAGGGGCGGTACGAGTTGGCGCATGAGATGTTCCGGAATATTGTGTATGAATCTCTTGAAAGGCCGCGGCGCGTATGGCTGCATCGACGGATTGCCCAAGCGATTGAGAAGGTCTATGCCGATCCCGTGGCGGCAGGGGTAGCGGATCGGCTCGCTTGGCACTATGAGCAGGGTGGTCAACCGCGGAAGGCATTGGCATGGATTCTTAAAGCCATTGACGAGCATCAGAGGCGCTTTCATATAGAAGAGGGTCTTCGCAGTGTCGAGCTTGGGCTGCTTGTGCTCCGTAAGCTTCGTGGACGTTTCAGTGAGGAGGAGCTTGCGGCTCAAAAGTTCTCTCTGATCATCGAGCAACTCAACTTTTACCTGAAGAGCGGGCAGGTTCAAGCAGCTCAACAAAGCTGCCACCAAGCCCTTGTGCTTGCTGAACAACTCGGCCTCAACGAACAGGCTCAAGCATTTGGATGGAACGCTTCCTGCCTCATCCGCGCAGCCCGCTACGAAGACGCGCTTCGCTCCCTCCAGACCGCTCTGGCGCTCAATCCTCCCAATCCCAAAGTACGAGCAAATCTCTTCAGCCAACTGGGGTTAGTATACTTCTGTCGCGGGGAGTACCGCTCTGCTTTAGAATACTATCAAAAAGCCCTAGAGATCTTTCGCATCCGCGATCCGCTCCAGGCAGCTTATACATGGAACGACTGCGCCAATGCCCTGATGAAGCTTGGAGAGTACCAGCAAGCCCTCATGTATTATGAGAGGGCCTTGCGGCTCTATCGCGAGCTCCACGAGTTGCACAAAGCCAGCGCAGTCCTCAACAACATCGGGGCGACCCTGCGGTATCTTGGGCAATATCACCGCGCTCGACAATACTTAGAGCAGGCGTGTGACCTTGATAGGAGGCACGGCGATCGTCGTGGCTTGGCCTATAGCCTCTGCAACCTCGCCCAGACATATCGACTCTTAGGAGAGCCAGCTCAAGCCCTCAAGCTGAGCACAGAAGCCCACGAGATCTTCAGCGCTCTAGAGGATCCTCTAGGCCAATGCATGATGCAGCGATGGATTGGGGTCGTCTATCGCGACTTAGGTCAGCATGAGCGCGCTCTCACCTTTTTACGCCAAGCACTAGACCACGCGCGAACTATAAATGCTCAGTCCGAAGAAGGAGCATGCCTGGTGGAGCTCGCTCACACCTTACTCGATATAGGCCAAGACACCCAAGAAGCTATAGAGACCCTTCGGCAGGCGCTGGCCTTGATCGAGCAGCACCGCTGGAGCGGTGAGCTCGTGATCCGCGCTTATTATCTTTACTACCGAGCTCTGAAGGCACTCCACCATCCCCACGCCGCTGAAGCGTGGCGCAGAGCTTATGAAGAGCTTCAACGAACCGCTCAGCAGCTCACCGATGACTCCTTGCGCCGCAGCTTCCTCGAAATCCCCTTCCATCAGCATATCCTCCACGCGCTTGACAGTCCGCCCCACCCCTGATACCATAAGACGATCATGCAGACCCTCTACAACGGCAAAGCAAAAACCCTCTTCGCCGGCCCCTCCCCCGATACCATCATTATCTTCTTCAAAGACACTGTCACCGCTGGCAACGGGGTAAAACACGCCACCATCCCTGGCAAAGGCGCCCTGACCGCTCAGATCTCCATCAAGCTCTTCGAGATGCTCAAAGATTCCGTCCCCTCACACTACATAAAGAAGCTCGATGCCCAAAGCTTCTTAGCTAAAAAGCTCCAGATCCTTCCCTTAGAAGTCGTCGTGAGAAACTACGCCACCGGCAGTATCGTTAAGAGATTAGGGCTCCCTCGTGGCCAAGCCTTTCAACCCCCTCTTGTCGAGTTCTTCTATAAATCTGATGCCCTCCATGACCCGCTCCTCTGCCTCGCCCATATCCAGGCCCTGGGCCTAGCCACCCCCCACGAGCTCGCCCAGATGGAGACCTACGCCCGCCACACCAATGCGCTCTTGACCGACTACTTCTGGGCACTAGGGCTAAAACTGATCGATATGAAACTCGAGTTCGGCAAGACGCCCGACGGAACCCTTCTCCTCGCTGACGAGCTCAGTCCCGACACTATGAGGTTGTGGGACGCTCGCACCCATGAGAGCTTCGATAAGGATGTCTTCCGTGAGGACAAAGGGGATCTGCTAACAGCCTACAGAGAAGTAGCTCGACGGATGGGATTATGAAGGAATTTGTCGTGCGGGTGCTGATAGAGCCCAAACCTGAACTCTTCGATCCCCAGGGGCAAGCGGTCGAGCGCGCCATGATCGAGCTGGGGTTGAAGAATATCTCAGGGACACGTGTGGGCAAATTTATCAAATTTAAGCTGAAGGCAGTTTCAGTACAGCAGGCGCGCGAGAAGGTCGCTGAGATCTCCCAGAAATTTCTGGCAAACCCCGTGATCGAGAGGTACTCTATTGAGCTGGAGGAACTCTGATGCGTGCGGCCGTCGTCGTCTTTCCCGGCTCCAACTGCGATTACGATACCTACTATGTTTTAAAAGATCTCTTAGGGGTGGAGACAGATCTGCTCTGGTACCGCGAGACGGCCTTACACCGATACGACCTGATCGTACTGCCTGGGGGGTTCTCCTATGGAGACTATTTGCGGGCCGGAGCGATCGCGCGGTTCGCCCCGGTGGTGCAGGCCCTGCCCGAGTATATTGCCCGAGGACATGGGATCGTGCTTGGGATCTGCAACGGTTTTCAGATCTTAACCGAGGCGGGCTTGCTGCCAGGGGCTCTGACGAAGAATATCTCCCAGAGATTTATCTGTAAGACTGTCAAACTGCGGGTGGAAAACAACGCCACTCCGCTGACCCAACTCTTTCGCTACGAAGAGATCATAGAGCTGCCTATTGCGCATGGGGAGGGACGCTACATCGCGCCCCCTGAGACCCTTGAGAGACTCAAAAGAAACCGTCAGATTCTCTTGACGTATCACGGGGAGAACCCCAACGGCTCGGTAGAGAATATAGCGGCGATCATGAACGAGAAGGGCACAGTCTTCGGGATGATGCCCCACCCGGAGCGCAACAGCGAGCAGCTCTTTGGGACTGGGGCCGGCCTAAAGATCTTCCGAGGGTTGGTGCATCTCGTATGACCAAGTTCGAACTAGCCCTTGGGCTCTCTCAACGCGAATACGAAGCGATCTGTGCGGGTCTCCACCGCGAGCCCAACGAACTCGAACTGGGGCTGTTTGCGCTCAACTGGTCGGAGCATTGCAGCTATAAGAGCTCGAAGAGGTTCTTAAAGCTCTTGCCTACGACGGGCAAGAGAGTTCTGCAAGGGCCTGGGGAGAACGCCGGGGTCATAGAATTAGAAAACGGCTGGTGCGTGGCGTTCAAGGTCGAGAGCCACAATCATCCGTCGGCTGTAGAGCCGTTCCATGGAGCGGCTACGGGGGTTGGAGGGATCATCAGGGATATTTTGAGCATGGGGGCGCGGCCAATCGCGCTCCTAGACTCGTTGCGCTTTGGGGAGTTCTCCGATCCCAAGGCGCGGCGACTCTGTGTCGGCGTGGTCTCCGGGATCAGCCATTACGGCAACTGTGTCGGGGTGCCTACCGTCGGCGGAGATATCTATTGCGACGACGCCTATGCTGATAACTGTCTGGTCAACGTGATGTGCGTGGGGCTACTGAAAAAATCCGAGCTCAAGCGCGCCATTGCCCAAGGGGTGGGCAATAAGATTCTCTTAGTTGGGGCGTTGACGGGCCGGGACGGCATCCACGGGGCTACGTTTGCCTCGGAAGATCTCGTCGGCGAGACGGAAGCAAAGCGCCCTAACGTGCAAGTTGGGGATCCGTTTACGGCGAAGCTGCTCATCGAAGCTACGCGAGAAGCCTGTCAATTGCCAGAGCTGATCGGGCTGCAGGACTTAGGGGCAGGGGGGCTCTCCACCGCCCCAGCTGAGATGGCTGCTCGCGGTGGGGTCGGCATCGCCATAGATATCGAAGAGATCCCGCTGCGCGATCCCACCATGACCCCTTATGAGATTCTCCTATCGGAGTCGCAAGAGCGCATGGTGCTCTGCGTCCGGGCGGGCTCGGAACAGAAATTCTTACAGATCTATCGCAAGTGGGGCTTGGCCGTCGCGGTGATTGGTGAGGTGATCGCAGAAAGAGTTTATAGGGTGCGTCATGAGGGGCGGACGATTGCTGAGGTCCCTATCAGCCTCTTGGTAGGTGGGGCGCCAGAGCCAGACTTCGTGCGGATCGCGCATCGTACTGCCCGTGGCGGCACTATGCGCCCTGCAGCTGAAGCGCACTCTGCTTTGCATGGGGACAGGTCCTGGTGCGAGGCATTGAAACGCCTCCTACACTCCCCGACGATTGGCTCGAAGCGCTGGGTCTGGGAGCAGTACGACCATATGGTGCAGATCAATACCGTGATTGGCCCTGGGGCTCACGATGCGGCCGTGCTGCGTGTCAAGGGGGAGCGTTTCGCTCTAGCCGTGACGTTGGGGGGCAACGGACGCTATTGCGCTCTTGACCCATACGAAGGGGGACTGCGAGCCGTCTGTGAAGCCGTCCATAATCTCTTAAGCGTTGGCGCTGAGCCTTTGGGGATCACCGATTGTTTGAACTTCGCCAATCCGACTGTCCCTGAAGTCTTGTGGGCCTTCGAGCAAGTGATTCGGGGGATGGCCGACGCCGCTCGGGCGTTTGAGCTGCCGTTTGTCTCGGGCAACGTCAGCTTCTACAATCAGTCCGAGACAAGAAAGATCCATCCCACCCCCATCGTGGGGATGGTTGGACTTTTGAGAGACATAGAATGTCGGGTACCCATGGGGTTTCAGCGTGAGGGTGATCAGATCTATCTACTAGGGAAGCTCTCAGGCAAGGTCGGGGGTAGCGAGTATCTGAAGGTCTTCTATGATGCTTGGGGGGATGCGCTAGAGCCAACAGATCTCGAACTCGAGCGCAAGCTGTTCCAGACGATGCTGACGCTTGCGCAGCAGCGCCTGTTGCACAGCGCTCATGACGTTTCGGACGGTGGGCTTTTAGTAGCTATAGCCGAGAAGAGTTTTGTGCGGGGGTTGGGAGCGCACCTTGAGCTCGATGATCTTTCAGAAGGGAATCTCTTTGGGGAGTGGCCCACACGGTTTATCGTGACGGTAGCTCCGGAGCGCGAAGACGCGCTCACGGAGCTTCTCCAGAGCGGGGGGGTGCCGTATAGGAGACTAGGCACTGTAGCGGGAGATGCGCTCGAGATAGCGGGGGAGCGCATCTTGGTAGAAGAGCTGCGTCAGGCGTATGAGACGGCGTTGGACCTATGAAGCTCAAGGACGAGTGCGGGCTCTTTGCGATCTATAGCCAGTCCTCGGAGATCGCCGACGCGTTACAGCTGGGGCTCTTTGCCCTGCAGCATCGCGGCCAAGAAGCCGCAGGTTTTGCTATCTCCGACGGCAGAGAATTGCGCTGCTATAAAGACTTGGGCTTAGTGCAGGACGTCTTCGCCAAGGGGCACGTCAGGATCTTGCGTGGGCACATCGGGATCGCCCATACTCGTTATTCAACCCAAGGAGAGAGCGCGCGCCCCGAGAACGCTCAGCCGTTTGTGCTCAAGCGCGAGAGACGCTGGATAGCTATAGCCCATAATGGGAACCTCTCCAACGCCGCGCAGCTCCGCGAAGAGCTCTTAGCCGAAGGCGTCTACTTCACCAGCACCTCAGACACCGAGAGCTTGTTGCATCTGTACGTGCGAGCGCCAGGAGCGACCCCACAAGAACGGTTTCACACTCTTGCTTCCAAGGTGCTGGGGGCATACTCCGTCGTAATGATTGACGGAGATAAGCTGATTGCGGCACGAGATCCCTTTGGGTTTCGGCCACTGGTGCTGGGGCGCCGCGGGAGCGACTATTGCCTTGCTTCGGAGACGGCCGCCTTCGATATTCTCGGAGCCGAGCCCATCCGGGAGATCGAGCCTGGAGAAGTTCTCGTGATAGATCGAGATGGGCTGCACAGCGCGCGCTTTGGCCCGGTACGCCCTCGACGCCAGTGCGTCTTCGAGTTAATCTATTTTGCTCGCCCAGATAGTAAGCTCTTTGGGCAGAACGTCTATGAGTTTCGCAAAATCTGCGGGGCACGCTTGGCCGACAAAGAGACATACGAAATCGACATTGTCGTGCCCGTGCCCGATTCGGGCCTGCCCGCCGCGTTAGGGTACTCCAGAAGACTCAATAAGCCCTTGGAGTTCGGGCTGATTCGCAGTCACTACATTGGGCGCAGCTTCATTGAGCCCTATCAAGAGTCGAGGATTCATAAAGTGCGGATGAAGCTGCTGCCGTTACGAGACGTCTTGCAAGACCGTCGCGTAGCGCTTGTAGACGACTCGATTGTGCGGGGGACGACGTCGCGCGCGATCGTACATGTCTTGCGGGAATTTGGGGCCAAGGAAGTCCATCTCAGAATCGCTTCCCCGCCCTTGATTGCACCATGTTACTTTGGGATTGACATGCCCACGCGCGAGGAGTTAGTTGCGTCCAGCCGGACGGTCCCCCAAATCGCGCAGTTTATGAACGCCGACTCGGTCATCTATCTCTCTCTCGAAGAGCTGCAGCAGTGCGTTGGTGACGCGGAGCACTTCTGTATGGCGTGCTTTACGGCGCGCTATCCGGAGGGCAGTCTTCCTGCCGAGCACCCGGCGTTGGAGTATCTCTTGCCCAAGTGATTATGTATGCGTTACCGCGACGCCGGTGTCGACCTAGACCAAGCCGACCAGCTCGTCGAGCTGATTAAGAGACTCAATCCCAAGGGCAGGGCTCAGATCGGCCCCTTTGCCGGGCTGTTCGAGCTCACAGCGATTCTCCAAGAGTATACAGACCCCGTCCTAGTGAGTTCTACCGACGGCATCGGCACCAAGACGAGAATCGCTCTTGAATACAGAAGATTTGACGGCCTGGGCCAAGATCTCGTAGCCATGAACGTCAACGATTTAGTCTGTCTGGGAGCTAAGCCCTTGTTCTTCTTAGATTACTACGCAACGGCTCAGCTCGATCTGGAGATGAGCCGTGAGATCTTCGCGGGGCTGGTGAGAGCGTGTGACGAAGCCGGCTGCGTGCTGATCGGGGGTGAGACGGCGCAGCTTCGTGATCTTTTTGTGAGAGTCGATGATTTTGAGTTGGTCGGCTTTGTGGTGGGGATCGTTGAGCGCTCTCAGATCCCCAACCCAGAGCGAGTCGAGCCAGGAGATGTACTCATTGGGCTAGCGGCGAGCGGGCCGCACTGCAACGGCTTCTCGCTCATCAGAAAGATCATAGAGAAAGAGAAGCTCGATTTGAGAAAGATCTATAGAGAGGCTGGGGAACGCCCCTTGGGGGAATTGCTCTTAGAGCCGATGCCGATCTACTCGAACGTTGTGCTCAGACTGTTTGAGAGATTTTCTGTCAAAGGGGCGGCTCACATCACTGGGGGAGGGATCTCTGGGAATCTCGTGCGCGCGCTCAACGACCGAGTCAATGCCGTCGTGCATAGGGGGAGTTGGCCAATCCCTCAGCTCTTTCGCGCGCTTCAGAGCTGGGGGGAGGTGCCAGAAGACGAACTCTGGGAGGTCTTCAATATGGGCCTAGGATTTATCGCAATCGTGCCCCAGGGCCAAGCCGATGCTGTGCTCCAGTTCCTCGAGAGCCAGGGGCAACGAGCCTATCGCGTTGGCGAGATCACCAGCGGGACCGGAGGGGTCGTCATCAAAAATTAATCCCCGGGGCATGTGAGCCCCGGGGATCTTCTCTTGCTGTGCGTTAACCACCCGTGCACGCCCAGTCGACTCTCGGCACTGCGACCTTACCCGTCACGAAATTGATATCCCGGTGAGCCCGACCCTCCCCACTGCCCTTGTGCTGGGTAGTGAGGTCGTCCGCATCGGAATACGCCAGATAGACCTCCATCCTCACCGGCACCGCTACGTCATACCGGTCCTGGGTATACAGCTTGCGCTGGAACTCGACGATAGTGAAGGTCGTGCCGCCCTCGACGATCTCCCGACCCGCGGCTTTGGCTATGTCATTCTTGCCCCCAAAAGCCGTGTCGGGCTTATGGCCGAAGTTCCCATCGGCGTAGCTGTCTTCGATGGTGAGCTTATTCCCCTCGGTCACATAGCCAATGACTATATCAGCCACGCCGGCCTTCGGGTTAGCGCTCGTAGGCACCAGGGGCATCAACCCCCAGCCAACCCACCCCTTCGTCGGAGCCTTCAAGCCCACATAGATAAACTCCCCGTCAATGGTCCAGTACATGTCCATCTTGAACGTGGCTCCCGGCGTTCGCTTCGACGCATCGACCGTGCACCGATATTGGTACTCTCCAACGAGAATATCCCCATCTATCACTGGTGGGTACTGGGACACAGCCGGTGTACCCCCCATGAACGCAGCGAAGACGCCTCCTAGAAGCACCAACATCGCCAACACAGCAAGCGGCCTATTGATTTTCATCATTATTTCCTCCTTTCTTGATAGTGTTTTGCTCAGGAAAATTCCTTCCTCTAGTCATTGAGGGACTGAGGACCTCTAGGAAAAGTACTGGCGACGCCTTGGCCTATTGGTTGAAGAGCCCTTGACATCCTGCGCGCTTTGTGTCATAATTCTGGCGTGAATCCTATAACCGTCCTACAACAGACGCTGATACTCCTGCTGCTCCGTGCCTGAACAGGCACGGAGACCTCCGCACTTGATTCTCTCTCACTCTTTCAGCGAAAATACTCCCAACTGACAAACTGAAAACTGTCCAACTCAGAACTGAACAGCGAGGTGCCCTATGCCAAGGATTGCCAAATACGACTTCAAGAAGATCGAAAAGCGCTGGAAGGACTTCTGGGACAAGCAAGGGTTCTTCAAGGTCGACACCAACCACACCGAGAAGAAGTTCTACTATCTGAATATGTTCCCGTACCCATCAGGGGTCCTGCACGTGGGCCACGGACGAAATTATATTATTGGAGATGCGTTTGCCCGCTACAAGAAGATGCAGGGGTTCAACGTCCTCAACCCGATGGGCTTCGATGCGTTTGGGCTGCCCGCCGAGAACGCCGCTATCGAGAACAAGACCCACCCCAGAGACTGGACCATTGCCAACATCGAGGGGATGAAAAAACAATTTCGGGACTGGGGTATCGTCTACGACTGGGACCGCGAGATCCGTACCTGCGAGCCCGATTATTATAAATGGAACCAATGGTTCTTCTTGCAGTTCTACAAACACGGCTTGGCCTATCGCGCTGATGCCGTGGCCAACTGGTGCCCCGGCTGCGAGACCGTCTTAGCCAATGAGCAAGTCATAGACGGCCGCTGTGAGCGCTGCGACTCTCTTGTAGAAAAGCGCAAGCTCACCCAATGGTTCTTCAAGATCACTCAATACGCTGAGGAGCTGCTCAAAGACTTAGAGAAGTTAGAGCACTGGCCGGAGCGGGTCAAGAAGATGCAGTATAATTGGATCGGCCGGAGCGAAGGCGTCGAGGCCGACTTCGCCATTGAGGGATCATCCCATATCCTGAAGATCTTCACGACCCGTCCCGACACGATCTTCGGCGTGACATTTATGGCGATCGCGCCGGAGCACCCGCTGGTAGAAGAGTTTCTCGCCCACGAGCCCGATCCGCACCGGCGCGCCCAGATGGCGGAATTCGTCCAAAGAGCCCTGCAGCAAGGAGAGATCGCTCGCGGTGCCGTCACCGTTGAGAAGGAGGGCTTCTTCACGGGACACTACGCGATCAATCCCGTCAACAACGAGAGGGTCCCCATCTATATCGCGAATTATGTGCTGATGGAGTACGGCACCGGGGCGATCATGGGGGTGCCCGCTCATGACCAGCGCGATTTTGAATTTGCCAAAAAGTACGGCCTTGAAATCCGAAGGGTGATCGAGAGCGAAGAGAGCAAGGGCGAGCTGACGGCAGCGTTTGAGGGTGAGGGCTGGCTCGTCAACTCCGGACAGTTTAATGGGCTCTCAAGCCGCGAAGCCTTCCGTAAGATTGGGGAGTTCTTAGAATCACGTGGGCAGGGGCGCTTTGCCGTCAAGTATAAGCTGCGAGACTGGCTCATCTCGCGCCAGCGCTATTGGGGTACTCCCATTCCCATGATCCACTGTGAGCGTTGCGGGATCGTCCCCGTGCCCGAAAGCGAGCTCCCTGTCTTGCTCCCCAATGTGCCGTTCATCGGCAAGAAGGGCTTAGCCGAGATCCCAGAGTTCTACCAGACGACCTGTCCGCAATGTAAAGGTCCCGCCAAGCGCGATACCGACACGATGGATACCTTCGTCGATTCGAGTTGGTATTTCTTACGCTTTGTCTCGCCACATGAGCAGACACGGCCGTTCGACCCCGACGCCGTCAATCGGTGGCTCCCAGTCGATCAGTATGTGGGTGGGGTTGAGCACGCGATCTTGCATCTGCTCTATTCGCGCTTCTTTACGAAAGCCCTGCGCGATATGGGACTGGTGAAGTTCGACGAGCCGTTTGCGCGGCTCTTCACCCAAGGGATCATCAAGCATCTGGCGTATCGCTGCCCAGAGCACAATTGGATCCATCCCAGCGAGGTCAAGGAGGACAATAAGTGCCCCCACTGCGGGCGCGAGCTCAAAGTAGACTTGCACAAGATGTCCAAGTCCAAGCGCAACACGATCTCCCCCCAACACGTGATCGACGAATACGGAGCCGACACCGAACGGCTCTACACGCTCTTCATGGGGCCTCCAGAGAAAGACATCGAATGGACGGACGAGGGCGTGCGCGGGAGCTTTCGCTTCTTAAATCGCGTCTGGAATCTCGTGCTCTCGCAGGCGCGCAAGCTCACCGACGCTGGCGAGCTGAATCCAGCTCAGTTCACTGAGCGTGAGCGGACAGTCTGGCAGAAGCTCCACCAGACGATAAAATCCGTGACCGAAGACATCGAGCAGTTTCATTTTAACACGGCCATCTCGGCGATCATGGGGCTGACCAACGAGCTGACCGACTATGTGGCCGAGAACCCCAAGAAGATCAATAAAGCGCTGATGAAGCATGCGCTGGAGAACTTGGTCTTAATCATGTCCCCGTTTACGCCGTTCATCTGCGAAGAGCTGTGGAGGCGACTTGGACACGATGATGCTGTGCTGGAGCAGCGCTGGCCAAGCTACAATTCCCAGGCGTTGCAGGCGGCAGAGCGCGAGATCGTCGTTCAAATCAACGGCAAGGTGCGAGCTCGCTTCACCGTTCCTGCCGAGCTCAGTGAAGATCGCGCGGAGCTGGAGAAGCGCGCTCTAGCGCAGATTCAGGGACGTTTGGATGGCGAGCAAGTCGTCAAAGTGATTGTTGTCCCTGGGCGATTGGTCAATATAGTCGTGAAGAAATAGAATTGAAAAGGGAGGTGTATCCCATGCGGAAGAGCAGCTGGGTCAAGCTCGGAATTGCTGTCGGGGTAGCGTGCGTGCTTGGGCTCGGATGGGCCTTAGCTGCACCGCGTGTGCAAGACGTGCAACTGGAGATCCCTCTCTATGAGGGGGCGCAGGTCAAGTGGGAAGTACATCTGACAGAGCAAGAGATGGCTAAGAGCCTGGCCGAGTGGGCCCAAGAGCTGTCGGTGCTCAAGATTGCTGGTTATACGATTGCGGGCGAGCGTGCTCTGGAAGTGCTCAACTTCTACGATCAGACGCTGAGCGGGTGGAGGCGAATCCTCTGGACCCAGCCCACCGAATCGGGCGGAGCACGGGTCTTTGCGAGAGATCAGATCTCCATTGCGCAAGATGTTTTTCGGAAACTTGCGCTTGCGCTAGGCAAGCAGGTGCAGGTCGGATCGATCCAAGTCGTTGGAATGAACAGAGTGCAATCCTTGCCAAACTATCTCTTCATTGCGGTTTCAAAGCGATACAAGGCGACTGATCTGATCGTTGTCACGGCACAAGTCATCGAGGATCTGGACGTGCCGATCTTTGAAGGCGCGGAGCTCCAGTGGGAGGTCGTGCTCACTAAGAACGATCTTTTAGGGCATCTGGCCCGTTGGTTTGGGAATCTCATGGAGAATCCCCCGCTCGCGATGAGAATGCGGATCTGGGAGCAGCCAGAGCGCCCTCAAGACTCCCTTACACAATTGATGGGATGGCTGGGGATTCTGGGAATCGAGTTGGTCTCTCGGCTCTTCACCGATTTCTCTGAGCTGCGCGTCGTGGGCTATGGGCTCGATGGGGACAAAGCTCTCGATGTGTTACGTTTTTATGAGCAGCACTTTAGTGAGTGGATCCGCAACTTCTGGGCTAAGCCTGAAGAATCCGGAGGTGTGCGGGTCTTCAGTCAAGGAAGCGCGGAAGGTCTCAGAGAATTAGCCTTGATCATGAGCCAGCGCTCCCTGGAGTTCCGTGAGGACCTCCAGCGCCATCAGGAGACCACCTGGGTAATTGTGCTGCACGCGCGACGCTAGCTTCGTGAGTATCTTCCCATGAGCTCGGCTTGGGCGAGGATGTGTCCCTCCATCGCCTTGAGCAGCTCGTCTTTGGTTGCTCCAGAGGCGAGCGTGAGCACCGTATCGAGCGCGTAGAGTTTAAAGAAATATCTATGGGTGCCACTGGGTGGGCACGGCCCGCCATAGCCGATTCTTCTCCAACTGTTGCGCCCTTGGCGGCTCCCGTCGGGAAGATCTGCGTCCTTGGGAACGCCCTCGGCTAGGCTGCGTGCTGTCGCTGGGATGTTGTAGATCACCCAATGGACCCACGTGCCCATCGGTGCATCGGGGTCATCCATGATCAGTGCGAAGCTTCGGGTCTTCTCTGGAGGGTCGCTCCAGCTTAGCGGCGGTGAGATGTCCTTGCCATCACACGTATAGTCTTTAGGGATCATCGCCCCGTGAGTGAATGCCGTGCTTGTCAAAGTCATCATCACAGGCCCTCCTTTCTGTTGAGGAGTTTTCTCGCTTGGGCATCCTGTCAACAATAGGCCGACAAGCGTAAAGAGCATAGCGTATCTCATAGTTGTTTGTCTAAGAAGATCTCTGTTGCTTGGACAGCAACTTGGATCGCATGGATTTCTGCGCGCTGAAGGCTTTCCGGAGTGATCTGCTCTTGTGTTGGCGTGTCTACAACGCCGCAGACGCAGCCGGCGCGCAGCCCCAGCGTGCTGCACATCGTGAGCAACGTAGCGGCTTCCATCTCGTAGTTGAGCACGCCTAGGCGTTGCCATTCGCTCTTCGTTCCACGCAGATCTCTGATAATATACTGACTGAACGAGTCTGAGCGCTCTTGGCCGGGGTAAAACGTCGCCGACGAACACGTGACCCCGACGTGATAGGGAATCTTGAGTCTTTGGGCAGCCTCGACGAGCGCCCATACTAAGTTATAATCAGCGACAGCTGGGTATTCTATTGGCGCATAGTGCGCCGAAGCGCCGTCAAGACGCACAGCTCCGGTAGTGATGACCACGTCGCCCATATTGATATGGTGTTGGAGTGCGCCCGTCGTTCCAACACGGAGAAAGATTCTCACACCAAGCTGCGCAAGCTCTTCGACGGCGATCGCTGTTGAAGGCCCGCCGATTCCCGTCGACGTGATCACGACGGGCCTATCTTTGATATGCCCAAGCCATGTGCAGAACTCGCGATGGGACGCGACGAAGCGTCCGCGCTCGGCCATCCGAGCAATCTTCTCCACCCGTGCGGGATCGCCAGGGAGGAGGGCGATCTGGGCTCCCGCAATCTCCCTCTCGCTCAAGCCGAGATGGTATAGGCGTGGCATCGCTCCTCCCCCCGACGATCGTTGTGCTCTTAGCGAGTCTTAGAGACCAATTGCTTGAACTTGCGGCCGGCCTTGAACTTGGGCACGCGCTTGGCCGGGACGTCTATGGGTTGACGGGTGCGGGGATTGAAGCGCCGTGCCGCCTTACGCGTTACGGCTTGGAATGTCCCAAACCGTGCGAGCGTGACTGAATCCCCACGGGCGACCGCTTCCATAATTACATTGAGCATTGCGTCGATAGCACGCCTGGCTGCGGTCTTTGAGGGCAGCTTGGCTTGCTTAGCTACCAGCTCCGCCAGATCGCTCTTGTTCATCTTGTCTCACCTCCTCTCTTTTGCGTTTTATTATAATGATTTTCCGACCCTTTGACCAATTGATCTATTCAGATGAGCTGGGTATACTGACACTATGGCGCATGTGCAGTACGTCACAGATCTTGAAGGGCCGCTCACTCTCAACGATAATGCGTTTGAGCTCGCGGCGCACTTTCTCCCCAACGGCGCGCACTTCTTCGCGCTCATCAGCAGATACGACGACGTCCTCGCCGACATCGTGAAGCGTTCGGGGTATCGAGCCGGCGACACGCTCAAGCTCATCGTCCCTTTTCTCAAAGCTTTTGGGTTGTGTGATCGCGATCTGAGGGAGTTCTCTCGCAAGACCCTGAAGCTCGTCCCCGGTGCTCGCGAGGCTCTGCGTCGCATCACTTTGCAAATGCCAACGTTTATTATCAGCACGAGCTATGAGCCCTATGTGCGTGCTGTCTGCGATGCTTTCGAATTTCCCTTCGGGAATGCATACTGTACAAAGATCTCTCTGGACGCCTATGCGCTCTCAGCACAAGAGCGCCAGGAATTGCTCAATCTCTACAATCAGATTGTCGAGCGCCCTCAGATCGGGATTCCTTCGGGGGCTCGCAGTCTCGAGGAGCTCTCAGCGCGTGATCGCCAGACTGTCGAGTTTCTTGATAAGATCTTTTGGAAAAATATTTGGGGGATGGAGATCGGACGCGTCTTACGGGAGATTCAGCCTATCGGCGGCCCAGAGAAAGCGCGTGCTCTTAGAGAAATTGCCCAGCGTACAGGGATTGCGCTCGCGCAGACGATCTACGTTGGCGACAGCATCACCGATGTTGAAGCACTAGAGCTAGTCCGCCGTGAAGGAGGAATGGCTCTGGCATTCAACGGGAACGGCTATGCGTTACGTGCTGCGGAATTTGGGTGTGTCAGTGCAAATGCGTTGATGCTCGCTGAGCTTGCGGAAGCGTTTGCCCAGGGGGGGCGTGAGCACGTGCTTCATCGTCGCTTTGAGCAAGCTGAACTTGCAGTCCAGGTAGACGATGCATTTATTGCCAGAAGTGAGCAGATGCGGCGCCGCTTGCGCGGCGAAGCGATTGGGAGCCTAGGATGAAGCGCTTTCGGTTTGGAATTCTCACGTCACTCCACGACGATGACGCAGTCACGCTCTTGCGCGATCTTGATAGTGCTCTTGTGTCTGGGCGCATTACGGCTGACGTGCCGTGTGTACTCTGTAACGTCCCAGAGCGTCCTTCAGATGACAAGCTAGCCCAGCGCGTTGCAGCTGTCAAGGCTCTCAAATCCCTGAAGAATTTGATCTTCTTCCCGTCGCGGGAGTTTCAGCCGGAGTTACGTGAGCAGGCTCGCAAAGATCCTGCACTTTTGGCGCGCTGGCGCATGGAACACGACCGCGCGGTGTTACAGCTTTTGCCCCAAGACACAAAGCTCTATCTCTCTGTCGGGTATATGCAGATTCTCAGCTCAGAGATTTTGAATGCGCTCGATGTGCTCAATCTCCATCCAGCGATCCCCCAGATCGGCCCCATCGGGATGTGGACCAAAGTGATGGAGGAGCAAGCCGAGCGCCCACTACCCTATCTGCTGGCCGTGCCACACGAGCACTTAGCTCAAGAGATCCCCAAAATTATGAGCATAAGCCATCTCAAGGCTGGGGGAATGCTGCACATCGCGACGGAGCAGACAGATCGTGGGCCGGTCATCTCCTGGTACGAGTTCCCGCTCAGCTCAGAGCGTCTGACTCGACTGTGGCTCGAAGTGACCGCGCTGGTGCGAGCGCATGGCTTAGAGCACGTCAAGCGAGAGCCCGTTTGGAAAGAGCTGATCCGGCAAATCCGGCGCGAGCAATTTGCGGGCGAGACGCCGCTGATCGTCTTAACCCTAGAGAAGCTTTCCCAAGGGCTGTGGGAGATCAAAGAGAGAACGCTCCACATTGAGGGGCGGCCCTATCCCTACGGGTACTGTCTCAATCGCGAGCTCGCGGCCTTCAGCCGCCCACCCAACTGACCAACGGCGAGTTTGGCAAGCCGTGCCCCAAGCTCCGCGCATTCGCGCAGCTCGCGCTCTTCAAAGAGCCCGTAGAGAAAGCCCGCAGCGAATGCGTCTCCTGCGCCGGTCGTGTCTATGACTTTTCTGACGTGCGGCGCTTCGACCCTATGCGCATGCTTCCCGTCCGTGACGTAGCTGCCCTCGGCTCCCAATGTTACTGCGACGATCTGCGGCCCGGCCTTGAGAAGCGACCGTGTCCCAATCTCTAAATCGTCGGTGTGCACCAAGAGCTTCAGCTCGCGCCGGTTGAGAAAGAGCACGTGCGTTCTCTTTAATAAAGGGAAAAGTGTTCGCAGACCCCGCCGCACCAAGAGTGCCCCCGGCGCAAAACTCACGAGCGTCTTGGGCGAGAGCGCGCGCACCAACTCGCACTGGATTACCCATTGCTCCTCCCCAACAAACGACGAGAGGTGCACCCATTGAGCCCGAGCGACATAGCTGAAGTCTACATCGGCTTTGCGTAGAAGGCTATTCGCTCCTGGCTCAATATACAGGGTGCGTCGCCCTTGGGCATCTATGAAGCCTAGAACACGCCCGGTCTTCGCCTTGGACTTGATCACGATCCCGGAAGTATCTACACCGACGCTGCGAAAACTCTCGAGAAGAGTTCTTCCGGCGTCGTCATCGCCCACGGCGCCGAGAAAGCCCGCGCGCAGCCCAAGCTGCGCTAGAGCATAAATAGTATTCGCCGCTGAGCCCCCTGGATAAGCCCCGGCAAAGACGACTTCGCCCTCGTCGTCATCGAGTATTCGTTCGACACGGTAGAGTTCGTCGAGATTGAGCGCTCCAAAGCCGACGATATCGAATGCACGCATGTCTCTATTCTACACATTTTGACACGACGCGCCGACTTCGGTAAGCTACATTGTGATCCCTATGAAACCTAGAGCACTCCTCTCTGTTAGCGATAAAGCGAATTTAGCCGAGTTTGCTCACGGTCTCGTCGAGTTAGGGTGGGAGCTCATCTCTACCGGAGGCACGGCTAAGTTCTTACAAGAGCGCAAGATCCCCGTGACGTCCATCGAGTCTGTGACGGGATTCCCTGAAATTTTAAGCGGACGCGTCAAGACCCTGCACCCTAAAATATTTGGAGGGATTCTCGCCCTCCGAGACGATCCGAAACACCAAAGCGAGCTTGCTGCCCAAGCGATCCAAACAATAGACTTGGTCTGCGTCAATTTCTACCCGTTCATCGAAGCTGCGAGGAGGCCTGATCTCTCTGAAGGACAGCTCATCGAAGAGATCGACATTGGTGGGCCTTCGCTCGTCCGCGCCGCTGCGAAGAATTTTCAGCATGTCATCGTGCTGACCGATCCGTCAGATTATTCAAATGTCTTGGAAGAGCTGCGTCGAGGAGGCGTCTCGGAGATGACGCGGCGGCGCTTAGCCCTGAAGGCCTTCGCCAAAGTCGCTGAGCTCGATATCGCGATCTATCAGACGCTGCAAGGGCGATGGAATCTCCCACGCGAGAAGCTCTTCTTTGCATACAGCAAGGCCCACGAGCTGCGCTATGGCGAGAACCCTCATCAGAGAGCTGCGCTCTATCAGAACGCACTTGCGCCGGGACTCGCATCACAGATAGAAGTCTTGTGGGGTAAAGAGCTCTCATATAATAATTGGCTCGACACCGAGTCGGCCTTAGCGCTCTTAGGCGAGCTAGTGCCGCCGGCGTGCGTGATCATCAAGCACAATAACCCGTGCGGGGTCGCGCGCGGCAAGACCCTGCTCGAAGCTTATGAACGCGCTCTCGAATGCGATCCCATCTCGGCGTTTGGAGGGATCGTCGCACTAAATGAGATTGTAGACAAGAAGCTCGCTGAGAAGCTCAATGAGATCTTTTTGGAGATCATCGTTGCGCCGGATTTTGCGCCCGACGCCCTGCCCGTCTTACAGCAAAAGAAAGACCGTCGGCTCTTGCGCTTCAGAGCGCTGCGCTTCCCCTCAGAGTCGCTGCGCTTTCTCTCCGGAGATCTGCTCGTCCAAGATACCGACAGCATTGTGATTCAAGAAAGCACGTGGAAGGTGCTCGACGACGGTGCGCTCTCAGAATCGGAGAGAAGCGATCTGATCTTCGCATTTACTGTGTGCAAGCATGTCAAGTCCAACGCGATTGTTGTGGCTAAAGATGAGGCGACACTGGGAATCGGCGCAGGGCAGATGAACCGGGTTGGCTCGGCACGGATTGCGCTTACCCAAGCTGGAGAAAAAGCTCGCGGCGCGGTGCTCGCGTCGGATGGGTTCTTCCCATTCCCCGATACTGTAGAATTAGCTGCACAATATGGGATCGCAGCGATCATCCAGCCGGGCGGCTCGGTGCGCGACGAAGAAGCCTTTGAAGTCGCGAGAAAGCACAAGATCAAGATGGTCATAACGGGGGTGCGCCACTTCCGCCATTGACGCTCAAAGTGATCTTCTTCGATCTCGACGAGACTCTTTTGGACACGTCGGGCTGTCGGCCTCCGGCGGTCGAGGCAAGCTTTCGCGTTGCAGCGCAGAAGTACCCGAATCTTAGCTTAGAATCATGGCGCAGGGCTTCAGAGGAAGTTAAGGCCGAGATGCACGACTTATGGCTCAACTCGCCCAACTCCGGCGCAGAGCTCTTGCGCGAGGGCTCATATCGCATCTTGAAGAAGCTGGGCATAGACGATAGCGAATTAGCAACCGACGTCAGTCAAGCGTACTATCGGACGTGGGTGAGCCATCTGAAGCTCTTCCCGGACGCGCGAGCAGTGCTTGAAGCCCTGCGCGGGCGATTTCGTCTGGGGATGATCAGCAACGGGCCGAGCGACGTGCAGCGATATAAGCTGAAGCTTTTCGATCTGGAGCGCGAGTTCGACCCGATTGTGATCTCTGGAGAGATTGGGGTAGCCAAGCCCGATCCGGCAATCTTTCGTCGTGCGGTAGAGCTCGCGCGGGTCTTGCCGAGCGAGGCGCTTTACGTCGGGGACTCGCCGATGTATGATATCACGGGGGCCAAGAGTATAGGAATGAAGATGATCTGGGTGAATCGAAATAGTCTGCCCACCGAGAATCTGGAGATTAAACCAGATGGAGTGGTGCGGGATTTACGAGAAATTCTGAAGATTACCGTTCTGCAGAGAGTCTAGAGTAGCTGAGGCAAATATGAAAGTCCTTCTCATCGGCTCTGGCGGTCGCGAACACGCGCTTGCGTGGGGGATGGCCCAATCTCCCAAGCTCTCGAAGCTCTTTATCGCCCCGGGCAACGCCGGCACAGCTCAGCTCGGAGAGAACGTCCCCATCAGCGCCGAAAATCTCTCCGAGCTTGCCCAGTTCGCCCGAACAGAGAAGATTGACTTGACTGTCGTCGGCCCCGAAGCCCCCATCGTCGCCGGAATCAGGGATCTCTTCGAGAGAGAGAATCTCAAAATCATCGCACCTACTCAGAGGACATCGTTCCTCGAGGGCAGCAAGGTCCATGCGAAAGCATTCATGGAGAAGCACGGCATCCCCACGGCGCGACATGCGAGCTTTGAGAGCTTTGAGCGTGCTGTCACGTTCGCCCGCACGATGCAGCCCCCCATTGTGATCAAAGCTGACGGGCTCGCGGCAGGCAAGGGCGTCGCCATCGCGCAATCACACGCCGAAGCCGAACAGGTTCTCAGAGAGTTTATGATCGCGAAAAGATTCGGCGCAGCCTCCCAGCGCGTCGTCGTCGAAGAGTTTTTAGCCGGAAAAGAGTTCTCACTCTTTGTCGCTTCGGATGGAGTCTCTTGGAAATTGCTGGGCACAGCCCAAGATTATAAGAGACTGCTCGACGGCGACCGCGGCCCCAACACCGGCGGCATGGGCTCGATCTCCCCAGTGCCCTGGCTCACCGAAAAGATGCTTGACGAGACAGTAAGCAAGATCGTAGCGCCAACTTTTGAAGCCCTACGCAACGAGAATCTCAGTTATGAAGGAATTCTATACTTCGGGCTGATCTGGACGGAGCGCGGCCCGTGTGTCTTAGAGTACAATGTGCGCTTTGGCGACCCAGAGACCCAAGTCTTAGTGCCCCGCTTCAACTTCGATCTACTCGAACTCTATCTCGCTATCGCTGAGCGTCGCTTAGAGAGCTTTGAGACACAGCTCAAGCCCCTTAGTGCTGTGTGCGTCGTATTAGCATCGGGAGGGTATCCGGAGCATTACGAGAAGGGCTTTGTGGTCGAAGGGCTTGAAGCACTCAAGGGGGAGAGGGTGCTGGTCTTTCACGCCGGCACGGCGCTCAAAGATAGCGCAGTTGTGACATCTGGCGGACGGGTGCTCAACGTCGTCGGGCTTGGAGCTTCTGTGAACGAAGCTCGTGAACGCGCTTATACGGCGATACCGAAGATCAGCTTTCAGAGGATGCACTACCGTCGGGATATTGCAGCCTGACGCACTCCTCTGATATAATACAACAATCACTCGCGCACTCGTCCACTGCTGGTAAAGATAGGGGAGATACCTATGGCTGAGATCGAGCTGAGGAGAATTTCAGAATATATCTGGGAGATCCCGCAGACGGGCGGGATGCGCGTCCCAGCACGCGTCTTTGCGAGCGAGAAGCTCTTAGAGAAAATCAAGGAAGATGAGACGCTCCTCCAAGCGCGCAACATGGCCTATCTGCCGGGGGTGCATAGCCCCGTCTGCGTCCTCCCTGATGCCCATCAGGGCTACGGCTTCCCCGTAGGCGGCGTCGCTGCGCTCGACGCCGAGAAAGGCGTCATCTCCCCTGGAGCAATTGGCTTTGACATCAACTGTGGGGTGCGCGTCTGCAAGACGAACTTAACGTACGACGACCTCAAGGGCAAGGAACAGCTCTTGGTCGACACGCTCTTTAGCGAGATCCCCACCGGGATTGGCGAAGGGTCTATTGTCGGCAAGCTCTCTAAGTCCGAGCTCGATAAAGTCGCGGTCGAAGGGGTGCGCTGGGCGCTGCGCCATGGCTTTGCTGTCGAAGAAGATCTTGAGCATTGCGAAGACAATGGCGTCCGCCCCGGCGCGGACCCTGACGCCGTATCTAACGAAGCCAAGGAGCGTGCGCAGAAGCAATTGGGCTCTTTGGGGTCTGGAAATCACTTCTTGGAGGTCCAGCGCGTCGCCGAGATCTTCGACGAGGACGTCGCCAGAGAGTTCGGGCTCTTTAAAGACCAGATCGTCGTGATGATTCATTGTGGCAGCCGTGGCTATGGGCATCAGATCTGCACGGACTATTTGAGGTTGATCGAAAAGGAGCATCGCGATCTGTTGAACTCGCTGCCAGATAGACAGCTTGCGTGCGCACCGGTCCATAGCAAGCTCGCCCAAGACTATTACGCTGCTATGAACTGCGCGATCAACTTTGCCTGGTGCAATAGACAGATTATTATGCACAAAGCTCGGGAGTGCTTTGAGAAAGTCTTTCGGGCGAGCTGGCGCGAGCTGGGTATGCAATTGCTCTACGACGTCGCGCACAATATCGGCAAGCGCGAGACCCACAGAATCAACGGGCGCGAGATCGACGTCTATGTCCATCGCAAGGGGGCGACGCGGGCCTTCGCGCCGGGGCGTCCTGAAGTCCCTGAAGCATTTCGAAGAGTTGGGCAGCCCATTATCATCCCCGGTTCGATGGGCACCGGCGGCTATATCTTAGTGGGCACGGAGACTGCGATGCGTGAGACGTTCGGCAGCACGGCCCACGGAGCTGGTCGCGTCATGAGCCGTACGAAAGCGACCAAGGAGTATCGCGCAGACAATCTCGTGGCGGAGCTGCGCGAGCGCGGGATCTACGTGCGCGGGCAGAGCAAGGCTACTATCGCCGAAGAAGCTCCTGGGGCGTATAAAGACTTGGATGAAGTCGTGCGGGTCAGCCACGAGGTGGGGATTGGCCGGAAAGTCGCAAAACTCTTGCCCGTTTGTAATATCAAGGGCTAAAGCTTGCCGCGCAAGCGGGGGTCGAGCACGTCTCGGAGTCCGTCTCCTAAGAGATTGAACCCCAAGACCGAGAGCATAATCGCCAAGCCTGGGAAAGTCGCAATATGAGGCCAGTCTCGTAGATAATCCCTGCCTGTACTCAGCATGACACCCCATTCGGGCATAGGGGGCTTGGCTCCTAAGCCTAAAAAGCCCAAGCCCGCTGCAAAGAGAATCGCTGTGGCGATCTGAAGCGTTGACTGCACGATGATCGGAGCAAGGCAGTTGGGCAATATATGCCGAAAGATGATGCGGCTATCGCTCATGCCTATAGCCTTCGCCGCCGCTATGTAGTCCATCTCACGCAGCGCCAACACTGATCCCCGCACCAATCGCACATACGTGGGGATCGATGCAACACCGATGGCCACCATCACATTAGAAAGCCCGACCCCCAAGATGCTGATCAAGACGATAGCTAAGAGCAACCCTGGGAAGGCCAGCATGATATCGACAAGCCGTTGCATTAAGATATCGAGGCGCCCGCCATAATAGCCCGAGATCGCTCCCAGGGGCACCCCACACACTACCCCGATAGCCACGGCGATAAACCCAATCCACAACGAGATGCGTGCCCCATAGATGATTCGACTCAAGATATCGCGTCCTAGCTCGTCTCGCCCCAGGGGGCTGTCCCAGCTTGGGCCCTCGCGAGCGCGCCCAAAGTCAGGCCGCAACGGATCGTGAGGGGCAATCCAGGGAGCCAAGAGCCCCGCCCCCATGAAGAGCACGACAATAGTTAACCCCAACATGGCCGAGGGGCTCTTGCGGAAGCGGCGCCAGAGCGTGCCACGCCGCACAAGAGTTACCTCGTCCGCGCTCTTCTCAGCTCGCGAGACCAACGTCTTGTTAATCATAGCGAATCCGGGGGTCTATATACGCATAGAGCAGATCCACTAAGAGATTGACCACGACGAACGCGAGAGCAACGATGAGAATTGCTCCTTGCACGATGGGATAATCTCGCGTCAAAATTCCCTCTTCCACGATGAGCCTGCCGATGCCAGGCCAAGCAAAGACCGTCTCGGTGAGCACGGCGCCGCTGAGCAACCCTCCAAAAGCTAGGCCTACAACCGTCACCACGGGGATGAGCGCGTTGCGCAACGCGTGCTTGAAGATCACCGAGATCTGCGGCGCTCCCTTCGCTTGCGCTGTTAAGATATACTCTTGGCGCAGGACCTCGAGCATCGTCGAGCGCACCATGCGCGCGATGATCGCTGCAGAAGTCGTTCCCAATGTAATAGCAGGCAAGATGACATGCCAGATCGTGCCCCGGCCAGTAGCCGGCAATCCCCACCCCAGCCACTGCGGCAACCATAATGAGAAGATAAGCATTAACATAATGCCTTGCCAAAAGACGGGCATAGAGACGCCAAAGAGCGCGCCGATCATGCTGATATTGTCCCAGATCGAATAGGGACGCAGCGCCGAGATGATCCCGGCAGTAAAGCCAATGATCACGGCTACGACCATTGCCGCTACGGTCAATTCCAAGGTGTTGAGAAAACGCCCCCAGACCTTAGAAGCTACGGGTTCTTTGGTCTTGAGCGACTTGCCTAGATCCCCTCGCAGAAGCTTCTCGAGGAAGTCAAGATACTGGACCATGAAGGGGCGATCCAGCCCAAGTTCCTGACGAATAGCGCGCAAGATCTCTTCCGTAGCTCCTTGGCCAGCGATCTCGAGCGCTGGATCTCCTGGCTGCAGGCGCACCACAGCAAAGATTAAAAAAGTGACCCCCAAAAGCGTTGGGATAGCAAGTAGAAGGCGTCGTATGATGTAGCTGAGCATAGGGGAGCCCTCTCGGCCTCCCCTCTCCCCCGAGGGTGGGGGAGAGGGGAGCGAGAGAGCCTACACAGCACTTACTCGAGCCAGGTCTTCCAGAGGATGAGCCGCTCGGTTACGTGGACTTCAGCGTTCTTGACGTTCTTGCGGATGCCGGTGATCTGGCTCTCGCTGTGCGAGAAGATCCACGGCGCATCCTCCCAGATCAGCTTCTGAGCTTCGGCGTAGATTGCCTTGCGCTTAGCCGGATCGGGTTCCTCGCGCCCCTGTTGCAAGAGCGCGTCGACGCGCTCGTTCTTGTAATAGCCACGGTTGAACGGCCCTGGTGGCCACTGCGACGAATGGAACAAGCTGTAGAGCCCGTAGTCGGCATCGAGCGTGATCGTGCCCCAGCCCAACAGATAGAGCTGATGCTCGGCCTCGCTAGGCGCCTTGTTGATGAGCGCCAAGAACGAGACGAACTCCATGGGGATCAGCTCGACCTCGATCCGGCAGGTGCCCAGCATTGCCTGGACGGCTTGGGCGATCTGGACGTCGCGCACGTAGCGCCCACGCGGATGATGGAGCTTGAGCTTCAACGGCAAGGTGACGCCGGCCTCACGCAGGAGCGCTGCCGCGCGTGCCGGATCAAACGGGTAGGGGCCGACTTTGGCATACCCGAAGACCTGAGGCACAATCGGCGCATCGGAGACGCGGGCCTGCCCGCCCATGATCGTCTTGACGATCGCTTCTTTGTCCACGCAGTAGTTGAGCGCCTGGCGGACGCGCTTGTCGGCGAGCGGGTTTGGCGCACCGTCGGGCTTATCAGGGATGCGCTCGCGCACGTTCATCCCGATGTAGATCGTGCGCACGCTGGTAGTGAAATCGAGCACGATGTTGGGATCGCGTTGCAAGCGCGGCACATCCAGGGGCGGGACGCGCACCGCGATGTGCACCGTGCCCCGCTCCAGCTCGATCATGCGCGCGGCATCATCGGGGATGACGCGCCACTCCAGCTCATCCACATAGGGCAGTGGGCGTCCCGCGGCGTCCTTCTCCCAGTAGTTGGGGTTCTTGACCAGGATCATCCGTTCGCCGCGCTTCCATTCTTTGAGCATGAACGGTCCAGTCCCGGCGACTTGGTCTTGTAACCCCTTGCCGCAGGGGGGCGCCGCTGCGATGGCCTCGCGGATGCGCTTGGCGCTCACGATCGTCGCGGCGGTGTGCGCCAGGTGCTGGAGCAAGGGGGCGAAGGGCGAGGCCAGGTTGATCCGCACGGTGCTCGCGTCGGGGGCCTCGACAGAAGTAGCGAAGCCTGCTAAGCGCGTGGCGGCAACAGGCTCGACTACCCCGCTGCCGTCGCTGCCAGGAGCGTTGGAGGCCCAGACGAGTTTATTCGCCGCGGCATTCTCGTTGACGGCCTTGATCACCGCAGCAGCGGTCGTCCCTGCCGGAGCGGTCACGGTGATCGCCGAGCCGCTGACGCTCACCCCTAGCGCAGCGCCGCTAGTGATGGCTACGGAGACGTTGTTGCCCTCGGGTCCTAGCAGGAGATTGGCGCGCCAGACGATCGCGTTCTTCTTAGCGACCTCCCCGGTGGTTGCCGAAGCGGGGCTATAGGCCAAGCGCCCAAGCACTGCTCCACGGAAGGGCGCGGCGCAGTCTGGGTGGAGGGCTCGCTCCAAGTTGAGCTTGACGACGTCAGCTGTCAGATCCGTACCGTCGTGAAACTTGATCCCTGAGCGTAGTTTGAACGTCCAAGTCTTGCCATCTGGAGAGACCGACCAGCTCTCGGCCAGCACCCCTTTGGGGGTTGTCTCGAGCTGTCCATCTCTATCTTCGATATCCAGCCGCACCAGCGTCTGGATGATGTGCTCCATGATGGAGGCGGTCGGCGATGCCGTGAAGTTAATGGGATCGACTGACTCGGCATCCGTCCCTTGAGCAATAATTAATTTCCCTCCCAAGCGCTGACCGCCCACTGGAGCATTAACGGCCATGATGAGCCCTAGGGCCAATACCAATCCAAGCAGCACATATCGCCGCATGTGTGAATCACTCTCCTCCTGCTGAAGTTTTTATAGATTCGAATCTGAAAGCTTTTATGAATCCCCGCGATCACCTCCTTTAATTAGGTAAAGTATAGAAGACCAGGAGCTAAGCGTCAAGGGGGGGGGAGGGAGGGCTCAGCCGACACGCGCCTTAGCTATAGAGACCAGAGGGCCCGTAGATACTCTCGTCTCATGAGAGCGATGTGCTTGATCGAGATGTTCTTTGGGCAGACGGCCTCGCACTCGCCGTGATTGGAGCAATCTCCAAATCCTTCTTTGTCCATCTGCTCGACCATGCGCAGAACCCTTCGTACGCGCTCAGGCTGCCCCTGGGGCAAGAGCGCCAGATGTGCGATCTTGGCGCTCACAAAGAGCGAGGCTGACGCATTAGGACACGCCGCAACACACGCTCCACACCCAATGCACACCGCGGCATCGAACGCCTGCTCGGCGATCTCCTTGGGGATAGGAATGCTATTGGCGTCAGGGGCACTCCCCGTGTTCACAGAGATATAGCCTCCGGCTGCCATGATTCTATCGAACGCGCTTCGGTCAACGACCAAGTCTTTAATGACGGGGAAGGCCTTGGCCCGGAACGGTTCAAGGGTGATGGTCTCGCCATCCTTGAAGTCCCGCAGATATTGTTGGCACGCGGTGCGGCCGCGCTTGGGGCCGTGAGCCACCCCGTTCACTAAGAACCCACACGTTCCGCAGATCCCCTCACGACAGTCACTGTCGAACTCCACCGGGGGCTCCCCCTTCTTGATCAGCTCTTCGTTGAGCACGTCTAAGAGCTCAAGCAACGACATGTCCGGGGAGACATCCCGGATCGTATAGGTGACGAACTTCCCTGGGGCATTCGGGCCAGGCTGCCGCCAGATCCGCAGATGTAGAGTCATCTTCTTGGACATATTACTTATAGCTCCTTACTGTTGGCTTGACGAACTCGAAGACTAAGGGTTCTTTGTGCAGCTCGGGTTTGCTCAAGTCCCCTGTGTACTCCCACGCCGCAACATAACAGAATTTCTCGTCATTGCGCAGGGCTTCGCCCTCGGGAGTCTGATACTCTTCGCGGAAGTGCGCCCCGCACGACTCTTCTCGATGGAGCGCATCGATCGCCATAAGCTCAGCAAGTTCTAAGAAATCCGCGACGCGTCCCGCCATCTCTAGGTTCTTGTTGAGCGTATTGGCGTCGCCATGGACTTTGAGATCGTTCCAGAACTCTTCGCGCAGCTGTCGGATCTTCTCTATTGCTATCTGAAGCCCCTGAGCGTTACGGGACATTCCCACGTAATCCCACAGGATCATCCCTAGTTCGCGATGGAACTCCAAGGTGGTCTTGGTGCCCTTTATTGACAAGAGCCGTGTCAAGAATCTTTGTACTTCAGCGAGCGAATCTTTAAACGCGCTGTGCTCGGTTGAGACCTTGGGCAGCGTCGTGTTAGCGAAGTAATCCCCAATCGTGTAGGGGATAATGAAGTATCCATCGGCGAGCCCCTGCATGAGGGCGCTGGCACCTAGGCGATTGGCCCCATGATCAGAGAAATTGGCTTCGCCGAGCACAAAGAGCCCAGGGATCGTGCTCATTAAGTTATAGTCGACCCAGAGCCCGCCCATGGTATAGTGCACAGCGGGGTAGATGCGCATGGGCACTTTATAGGGATCTTCTCCGGTGATGTGCTGGTACATCTCAAAGAGATTACCGTACTGTTCTTTGATGTAGTCGATACCCTTCTCGCGGATGGCATCGGAGAAGTCGAGGTAGACGGCGCGGCCGGTGGGACCGACGCCGCGGCCCTCATCACAGACGGCCTTCACAGCACGCGAGGCGATATCGCGTGGGGTTAAGTTCCCGTAGGTGGGGTACTTGCGCTCGAGGAAGTAATCGCGCTCGTCCTCGGGGATCTCGGTGGGCGGGCGGGTGTCCCCTTTCTTCTTTGGCACCCAGACGCGCCCGTCGTTGCGCAAGCTCTCGCTCATCAGAGTGAGCTTCGACTGATAAGTTCCCGTGATAGGGATGCACGTGGGATGGATCTGCGTAAAGCACGGATTGGCGAAGAGCGCGCCGCGCTTATGGCAGCGCCAGATCGCCGTTGCGTTGGAGCTTCTTCCGTAGGTCGTATGGAAGTAGATATTCCCGTAGCCGCCGGTGCAGAGCACCACGGCATCGCCTGCATAGGCTTCGAGCTCCCCTGTGATAAGGTTCCTGCAGACGATCCCGCGCGCTTGGCCATTGATCACGACCAAATCCAGCATCTCACGTCGGGGGTAGAGCGTGATGCGCCCGGCGTCGACCTGACGCATCATCGCGCTGTAAGCCCCAAGGAGCAACTGTTGTCCTGTCTGCCCGCGAGCATAGAACGTCCGTTCGACGAGGGCACCTCCAAACGATCGGGTATCTAGCAGCCCTCCGTACTCGCGAGCAAACGGCACCCCTTGGGCAACACACTGATCTATAATGTTGACGCTCAGCTCGGCAAGCCTATAGACATTGGACTCGCGGGCGCGGTAGTCCCCGCCTTTGATCGTGTCAAAGAACAACCTCCAGACGCTGTCGCCGTCGTTTCTATAGTTTTTCGCGGCGTTGATGCCACCTTGGGCCGCAATTGAGTGCGCTCGTCGGGGCGAATCATGGATGCAGAACGATTTGACGTTATAGCCCAGCTCGGCCAGCGACGCCGCTGCCGAGGCCCCGGCCAAGCCCGTGCCTACTACAAGAATCGTGTACTTGCGCTTGTTAGCGGGGCTGACAAGCTTTAAGCTATCTTTGTGCCGCGTCCAGCGCGATTCCAAGGGACCGCTGGGAGCCTTCGAGTCTAGTTTTATTGCAAGAGCCATAGCCCTCCTAGAGATAGAGATAGACCCAGATGGGGATCACAATAAACCCAACAGCAAGTGCTATAGCTACGAGCACGCCACCAGAATACCACACCGCCGTCCAGCGAGGATGATAAGCACCTAGGGATTGTAAGGCGCTCCAGAACCCGTGGCGCAAATGGAACCCGAGGAAGACCATCACTCCTACATAAAGAGCTACATTGATAGGGTCGCTGAAGACTTCGACGACGAGTCGGTGCAGATCACGCATCTCGACCCCGTCGACCATGACCGTGTAGTATGGCCCAAACCGAAATGTGACGACATGCCAGATGACGAACGCTAAGAGCGTAAGTCCGGTGTAGATCATCGTTTGGGAGGAGAGGGTCTGGCGGCTTGTCCAGCCTGCGGAACGATAGACTCTGTACCCCTGGGGGCGGGCCTTGAGTTTGTCCCAATAGACCAGAAGTGCGCTCCAGATATGCGCAAGAAAGAACGCTGCTAGCCCAAGCTCCAGCACGGTGAGCAAGGGCCCTAAGCTATGAAGAAAATGCGCCCAGCGGTTGTAGTCATCGGGGTTGCCAGTAAGTAAGAGTAAATTCTCCGCCAAGTGGACGATCACGAAGAGGGCCAGACCGATCCCTGTGACGGCGTTGAGAAACTTCTTAGCAATCGAGGAGCGCGGCCAGAACACCATGCCTGGTCATCTCCTTAAAATTTTTGTCATTTTACTGCCTCGATCTCCTTTCAGCAAAGGGCTTATACCGTACTTTGAGAGCTCTCACCATGATCTCGGTCAGGGGCGCATGAGACACGGCGCACGTCCTTTTCCAGACGCAAAAAATTTGCTAGACTAAGCAGGGGTCGAGGGACGCTATGACCAAGCGCACGAAGATCGTTTGTACGATCGGACCGGCTTCATCACGTCCAGAGACGATCCGCGCCATGATCGAGAGCGGTATGAATGTAGCGCGGATCAATATGGCCCACGGCACGCATGAGGAGCATCGGGAGATTATCCAACGCGTACGCGCTGTGGCTCGGGAGCTTGGAGTCCCCATCGCGGTCATGGCCGACACCAAGGGGCCAGCCATCCGCACCGGTGAGCTCAAAACTGAAAAGATCTTCCTGCGGCAAGGCCAGAGCCTGACACTAGTCGAAGAACCCATCCTGGGTGATGAGACCCAGATTTCGATCAGCTATAGGGGGCTCTCCCAGTATGTTCGGCCGGGAATGAAGATCCTACTGGCCAACGGGGAGATCGAACTGGTTGTTCGGGAGGTGCAGCTTGGGCGCATCCTCTGCGAGGTACAGAACTCGCGGGAGCTTGGGGAGCGCAAGCGTGTCAGCATTCCCGAGGTCAGCTTGCCCGGCATTGCTCAGACCGATGAAGAAGATATTCTCTTTGCCCAGAGGGTTGGGGTTGATTACATCGCGGCGAGCTTTATCCAAGTGGGCTTAGACATTGATCATATTCGCCGGCTTCTTGGCCCAACTGATATAGAGATCATAGCTAAGATCGAGACGCGCGAAGCTGCGCGCAATATCGACGATATCATCGCGGCATCTGATGCCGTGATGGTGGCGCGCGGGGATCTAGGGGTCGAGCTCCCCCCTGAAGAGGTCCCCCTGTTGCAGAAGGAGATCGTTAAGAAGTGCAATCGTGCGGGCAGGCCCGTGATCATCGCCACGCAAATGCTCAAATCGATGACAGAGAACCCTATGCCGACGCGGGCTGAGGTCGCCGACGTCGCCAATGCCATCCTCGATGGCACAGACGCGGTGATGCTCTCGGAAGAGACTGCTATCGGGAGCTATCCTGTGGAGGCGGTGCGCATGGTAAGCCGGATCGCCGAGCGCATCGAGCGATCCCCAGCGATCTATCACCGCTACGAGATGAGCGCGGGCACGGTGACGGAGGCGATTGGGGAATCAGCATGTCAGATCGCCCACAGGATCGGTGCTGCGGCGATCATTCCCTCGACGACTTCAGGGTCGACGGCAAAGCTAGTGGCGAAGTTTCGCCCTACGGTGCCGATCATTGCGGTCACGTACACCGAGCGGGTGTGCAACAAATTGGCGCTGGTGTGGGGGATTCACCCCGTGCAGGTAGAGTTCTCCAGGGATACGGATGCGATGTTGCGGCTCTCTATCGAGGCGGCAGCCCGCGCTGGAGGGTTACCGTCGGGATCGCTTGTAGTAGTCACGGCGGGGGTGCCCTTTGGCGTGCCGGGGACGACGAATCTCATCAAAGTCGAGAAGATTTGACCTCTTCCCTAGCCCCTCCCCAGCGTGGAGAGGGAGAAAGGAATGCCGATGAATACGAATAAGACAGTTGTTATCGCATTGGGCGGCAATGCGCTCCTCGATCCAAAGACCAATGGGTCTATTATTGAGCAGATCCGGACTATTGAGCAAAGCTGTCAGAGGATCGCGCAAATCATCGCGCGTGGGTATCGTGTTGTGCTGACACACGGCAATGGTCCGCAAGTCGGGAATCTCTTAATTCAGCAAGAGGAAGCGAAAGAGCTTGTGCCGCCGTTGCCGTTGGACGTTTGTGATGCGATGACCCAAGGGCAATTGGGGTATTTAATTCAGCAGAAGCTCCGTGAGGCTTTAGGGCAACTCGGCATCATAACGCAGTCCGTAGTGACAGTGGTGACCCAAGTGCAAGTAGACCCAGGTGATCCAGCGTTTGCCGATCCGACAAAGCCTATCGGGCCGTTCTATTCGGATCGAGAGCGCCTGCTGTTGGAGCAGAAGGGGTATGTGCTCAAGCGTGTTGGGAAGGGAGCGAAGCCGTGGCGGCGGGTGGTGGCCTCCCCGGAGCCAAAAGATATTGTTGAGCTTGGCGCGATCCGGGCGTTGTTGGCAACGGGTTCGGTTGTGATCGCGTGTGGGGGTGGGGGGGTACCAGTGGTGCGGGAGGGTGGGCGATTGCACGGGGTCGAAGCCGTGATTGACAAGGATTTAGCGTCGGCGCTGTTGGCGAGCGAGCTTGGGGCTCAGATCTTGCTGATTTTGACGAACGTCGAGCGCGTCGCGTTGCACTTTGGCACGCCGCAGCAAGTCTTTCTCGATCGGATGTCGGTGCGCGAAGCGAGAAGATATTTGATAGAAGGGCATTTTCCGGCGGGGAGCATGGGGCCAAAAGTTGAGGCGGCGATTCGGTTTGTTGAAGGGGGTGGGGAGCGTGCGTATATTACTTCACTAGAAAAAGCTTTGGAAGCGCTCGAAGGGCGCGCGGGGACGGAGGTTTATGCATAGGTCAAGTTTTGAACTTACTGGTTCTGGTGAAAAAATCTCTTTATATATCGAAATTGCATAGCCTAAGCCCAAGGGGATCTTATGAGCAAACTGTTCCATACTAACCCCCGACAGTCTGTAAGGCATCGGCAATCTTTGCAGGCCCCTTCAGAATAGCTTCATTACCTGATTTGGATTAACGCCACCGAGCGCGATAGAGATGTTTTGAGAAACTTCTTCGATTTGTTGAGCATTTTGACGAGCCCCCTCTCTAATCTGCCCCTCAAGGTCTTCATAAGGCACTCTCTTCAAGCTGCTTAAAAAGAGACCGTCAAGCCTTGACAGTGCCTTCGCTATAGGCTAATATTCAAGAGCTAAGCTTCGCCCGCCCCAGCGGGCGAAGGCGCACAGTCCAGACGCAGTCTGGGCCGAGGTGGCGGAATTGGCAGACGCGCACGTTTGAGGGGCGTGTGGGGTAACCCATGGGGGTTCGAGTCCCCCCCTCGGCACGAGAAAAACAAGAACTTATCAGCATAAGCTTCACACTGCCCTTAGTGCTTTGATCTCCCTCAAAGAGCCTCTAAACCGACTAAGTTGTGTGAGTTTTTCCCAGGCCTTTGACGCCTACATGCTCTATATGGCTGTTGAGGGAAGATCGCGTCGCACCCAAGAGCTCTACCGCGAAATCTTAACCCGCTTCCTTGGATTTGTAGGAGATAGACTTCTGTCAGAGATAACTTCCCGCGATCTTCGAGCTTATATTGCTCATCTCCAAGGTCAAGGGTGTAAGCACAGCACGATTAATATCCATTTACGGGCGATTCGAGCCTGGCTGAACTTTCTCTACCGTGAGGGAATGCTGGCTGAAAAAGTGGCCGAGCGGGTTAAGCTCCTTCGCACGCCGAAGCAGTATCCATTCGTGCTTAGCGATGCTCAGGTTACGGCACTACTCCGAGCGGCGTCGAGCCACAAAGGGACGTGGGTAGGCTTCCGTAACTATACCATGATACTAACGTTTCTCGACACGGGACTCCGGTTGAAAGAGCTTTTAGCCCTCACTGTAGATGATCTCGATCTCAACCGACGAGCACTGAAAGTTATTGGCAAGGGGAATCGAGAGCGAGAGGTCTTCTTTGGGCGACGGCTTGGGCGTGTCTTGCGGGACTGGCTTGCCCGCAGGACGCTATCACTCCCTGGTGATGCTTTGTTCTGTAGCCGGAAGGGTGATCCTCTCAAGAGACGATATTTGATTGAGATCGTGACAAACTTAGCCAAAGAAGCTGGCATTACAGGTGTCCGATGCAGCCCACACACTCTAAGACACACTTTCGCCACTCAGTTTATCCGCAATGGCGGCGATCCCTTCGCACTCCAACGGCTCTTGGGGCACTCAGATATCTCAACGACAATGATCTACGTCCACATGGCAGGCACAGCGTTGAGAGAAGCCCACGCCAAGGCAAGTCCGATTGACAGGCTCCTTGAGTAGCTATATAATTCAGGATATGAATGAGAGCCAAGCAAAGCTAAATGTGAAACAAGTATGAGCGATAATCAAATCCAAGAGGTTTTTAATTTTGGTGAGCGAGTTTGGTTGATGAGACGTAAGAGCAAGGTATGGGGATGGCATTATTACATGCAGATTAAAGGTCAACATCAACCCAAGGTTGAATCCTTGAATAGATGGACTAAAGTAATATCTTGGGTATTAGAGTGGCTTGGTTTTATTGGCCTTTTCATTGCAGCAATAAACCAGCTACTCTCGGTGCTAGCATGGCCGGGTGCTTTCATTTTTTTGATCAGCCGTGTATTATTAAGAATACGCTTTAGATATTTTGTCAATACCGCGGGAGAGATCAAACCGTATGGGAAATTGGAGATAAAAAAGATAGCTAAACAAAAAGATTTGAACTCATCTCAAGACTCCGCTCAAGCAGACCATGAGACAAGGTGATCATTAGGCGCAAAAATCGCCCGTTTTTTGAGCAAAAATTCCCCAGAGCCATTTTCGTGAACACGTTTGAGGGGCGTGTGGGGTAACCCGTGGGGGTTCGACTCCCCCCCTCGGCACGAGAGTTACGAGAACTCAGAGCTTTTTTATTGTGTTGGTTCGGCTAACTGCGCCGCTGCCCCGATCACGACCTGAGCTAGACGCTTCGCATACGAGAGATCGAGCTTATCTAATGTGTCTGCCGTCGTGTGATAATACGGGTTGAAATCGTCGCTCTCACCATACCCCGTGTCCTCAATCACCAAGACCGCAGGATACCCGCGACTCCAGAACGACGCGTGATCGCTACGATTCGACGCCCCGGCTTCAGCAACTTCAGGAGCAAGCTTGATCCCATACCTCTGCAGCGTCTCCACTAATAGATTAGCGAGCTTGAGGGAGTTCTCACGCACCCCAGCGTGGATCTCAAACGCGCCATCGCTGTCGCTGTCGTAGCCGATCATGTCCATATTGAAGACGCCAAGGATCGGTACGCCCTCGCTCGCAAGCTTGCCAGCATACGCCCGACTGCCTACTAGGCCTTGCTCTTCCCCGGTAAAGAGCACGAAGCGAATCGTATGCTTGAACTGATATTGGCTGAGGATTCTCGCGGCTTCTAGGACAGCCGAGCTGCCGCTAGCGTTGTCGTCAGCCCCCGGCGCAATAGTCACCGAGCCAAACGTCACGCTGTCCAGATGCGCTGTAATCAGCACCGATTGAGACGATTCCCTCCCCGGGAGGATCGCTTCGAGATTGTGAGAGAGCCCCGAACGACAGGAGAGCGCAAACGGCACGCGCTCCGTCTTCAAGCCGAGTTTTTCAAAATACCCTTGTGCGTATTCGAGGGCACGATCGATCGCCGCTCCATCGCATGACCAGCGCGAGCCCTCAGTGTTACAGAACTCTCCGCCGTCGCGCGACTGGAGAACACAGATATGAGCACGCAGGTTCTCTTCGTTGACTTGCTGAATGATCTCGCCGACGACCGTTGTTGTTGAAGCTATAGCCGGCGTCCCGATTGCTGGCTTGAGCACGAAAAGCCCAATGAGGACCGACAGCGAGATAAAAACGATACTCACTCTCTTCATAGTAGACTCCTCCATTCACGGATGTATAGGGCTATTGTGCCTGATCGCGGTGCGGAAGTCAAGAAGAGGAACCCGAATCATCGCGGTGGCTGAGGAATCGGCCTAGACGCTCAGCATACCATGAGTAGGCCAGCGCTTCTTCGACGCGCTCGTGGAAGAACTTCCACGCAAAGAAGAGAAAGATCAATAACCCCAAAGCACCGAGGAGCCCGAACATTGTCAGGAGATTAAAGAGCCCGTGCGCGGCCATCGCTACCAGCAACCCGCTTCCTATGAGCACCCTCTGGCGCGCAGGGTCAGAGACGAACTTTGCTCTTCCTAGCGCTGCACCCCAAATCGTTGAGAAGAGCACATGTCCAGGTACAGAGAAGATCGCTCGTCCCAGAAAGATCGGCGTCAGGATGTCGTGCCCATGAGCCCGTATCAGATAGAGAAGATTCTCAATCGACGCGAAGCCGAGCGCCGCGGCTGCTGAGTAGACGATGCCATCCATGGGTTCATTGAAATCAATCTGTCTGTAGACAGAGCGGCTGACGACGAAATATTTCGCATATTCTTCGATGACCGGTGCAGCGATCGCTATAAGAAAGATCCCAGACCGCGCGAACGGGACTTCAAGCAATGCCGCAGGCAAAGCGCAGAGCATTCCTAAGAGAAACGTCTTGACGACGAGCTTCTGGGGCTCTGGCTCCCATTGGTCTTTTTGATAAACATACCAGAGCCAAAAGATTCCGGGGGCAAACGCGAGTACGACAAGCCACAGGATCACGGCTCGATATTGATGATCTTGTACGTGCGCACGCCGCGCGGGGTGCGAACTTCTATAAATTGTCCAGGCCCTTTCCCCAAGAGGGCCTGGCCCACAGGAGAGGCCGTCGAGATCACGTCGTATTCCGGATCGGCTTCTGCTGGGCCCACGATCTTATATTTATATGCCTCGCCGGTGAGCGTGTCTTCGAGAGTGACCCAGCAGCCCAGCGTCACGTGCTGCTCCTGGCCCGTATTCGTAATGATGAATGCCCGGGAGAGCTTATACTCCAGCTCACGGATCTTCGCCTCGAGGAGCGCTTGCTTCTCTTTTGCCGAGTGATATTCGGAGTTCTCGCTAAGATCGCCGTAGGAGCGCGCGCGGGCGATGATCTCAGCGATCTTAGGACGTTCCGAGATCAAGCGCTCGAGTTCCGCTTTGAGCTGTTGGTAGCCCTCGGGCGTCATGGGGATTCGGTCGTCCATCGAGCCCTCCTTTCGCGCGTTGAAGTATAACATACAGGGGGCCTTGCGCCAAGATACCGCTTTCCATCTCTTGAATTTTTTCCTTCCTCAAGGGAGTTGAACAGTCAATCTAGGACCATACAATCGCTGTTGAGGCATAGAGGAGAAAGCAAAAGCACCCGCTATACGACGGAGAAGTACGAGCCGCTCACAGCGATCAACATTCAGCTAGCAACGGATTGCGCTTCTCCGCGAATAATATCTTTGATGCGCATCAGCGAGGCCCGGGCGCTGCGCTCCATCTCGTCGAGCGCCATCGAGATTCTCTTGATATTCTCCTCGATTTGCGGGATCAGCACCCTCTCTAGAGCGTTCACGCGCCGCCGCGTCGTCTCGATCTCCTCAGCTAAGAGCTCCAAAGACTTCTCGATCTCTGCGAGCTTGATCATCTCTGGCAAAGCTTCTTTGAAGAGCGTCAGCGCTGTGTCTAACTCTGCCGACGTCGCGGCAAATCCATACGAATAGATATCTCTAGTGTCGCTGAGGGCAAAGCGCGGCACCCAGACGCTCATCACGGACTCCATCTCCATCCGTAACATTCCGTCGCTGCCCGCGCCGGTCATCAGGGACTCTTCCAGAACTTCTTTGGACATCTCCGCCCGCGCAAGCAAGAAGCTGCGGAAGCCTGCGGCCAATTTCTCTTCGACGCGCTCGCGCAACCCCCGCGTCTCTTCTACTAATTGTAAGAATCGGTGCATCAGCTCATCGCGCTTCTGTTTTAAGAGCTTATGCCCGCGCTTGGCCATCGCCAGACGCTTCTTCTGCTTGAGAAGCTCCATCCGCGTGGCGTTGACCTTCTGCGCAACCGCCATGGACACTCACTCCCCCTACGCCGTGACAGGCTCTTCTACCCCCTTGGGCAGATATTTCTCGATGAACTCGTCGCGCACGCGCTTGAGTTCTCCGCGGGGGAGCATGCTGAGCAGCTCCCAGCCGATCGTGAGCGTCTCGATGATCGTGCGATCTTCGTACTCACCCTGCTGAATAAATCTGCGCTCGAACTCATCCGCGAATTTCATATAGATTCTATCGAGCTTACTGAGCGCGGCTTCACCCAAGATCGCTGCCATCTCGCGCACGTCCACGCCGCGCGCATAGGCAGCATAGAGCTGATTGAGCACGCCCGCGTGGTCTTCGCGCGTCTTGCCTGGACCAATTCCCTTGTCTTTGAGGCGCGACAGGCACGGCAAGACATCGAACGGCGGGTAGATGCCCTTTCTATGAAGCTCCCTCGACAAGAAGAGCTGCCCCTCAGTGATGTAGCCCGTGAGATCCGGGATGGGATGGGTCTTATCGTCCTGGGGCATGGTCAAGATGGGCATCTGGGTAATAGACCCCTTCTTGCCCTTGATGCGCCCGGCGCGCTCGTAGATCGTGCTCAAGTCCGTATACATATAGCCGGGGTAGCCGCGCCGGCCAGGGACTTCTTTTCGAGCTGCCGAGACCTCGCGCAGCGCTTCTGCGTAATTAGTCATGTCCGTGAGAATAACTAAAACGTGCATGTCGCGCTCGAAGGCGAGATACTCAGCACACGTGAGCACTAATCTGGGCGTCGTGATACGCTCAATCACGGGGTCATCAGCCAAGTTAATGAACATCACGGCGCGCTCCAGCGCTCCAGTCTTTCTTAAGTCCGTGATGAAGAAATTCGCTTCTTCAAACGTGATGCCCATCGCGCCGAAGACGACCGAGAATTCTTCAGCTTCACCAAGCACCTTCGCCTGACGCGCAATCTGCGCGGCGATACGGTTATGCGGCAAGCCCGAGCCCGAAAAGATCGGGAGCTTCTGCCCGCGCACCAATGTGTTCAGTCCGTCAATGACGGAGATACCTGTCTGGATGAACTCGTTGGGATAATCTCGTGAATACGGGTTGAGAGGCTCCCCGGAGATAGGGAGCTTCTTCTCCGGGATGATCTGCGGCCCGCCATCGATAGGGCGGCCTGCGCCATCGAAGACGCGCCCTAGCATATCTTCGGAGACCCCTAGCTCCATCACTTTGCCCAGGAAGCGCACGCGGCTCTGGCGCAGATTGAGCCCTTGCGCGGCCTCAAAGAGCTGGATCACGGCTTTATCGCGGTCAACCTCGAGCACACGCCCGCGCCGAATCTCCCCACCAGGGAGCTCGATCTCGACCAGTTCGTCGTATTTGGCCCCACTGACCCCCTCGACGATCATGATGGGGCCAGCGATCTCCGCAATGTTAGTGTACTCTTTCTGCATAGGCTCCTCCCGTCCTGGCCATCAGGTGCTCAAACGACTCTCGCAGCTCGGCCATGATCTCGCGCCACCGGTCCTCAAATTCGCTCTCCGGGATGAACTTGGCCTTCGCGATCCGCTCCCGCACCGGCAGCTCGATGATCTTATGAATATCGACGCCCTGATCGAGCGCTTGTTGTCCCAGATCGTAGAACGCCTTGATCAGCTGCATCATTCTGAGCTGTTTCTTCAGCGACGTGTACGTATCTATGTCGTCGAAGGCGCTTTGCATGAGATAATCTTCGCGGATGCTGCGCGCGACTTCGAGCTTCAGCCTATCTGAGGGCGAGAGCGCCTCTACGCCGACGAGGCGCACGATCTCTTCGAGCTCGGCTTCGATCTGCAAAAGCTTCATAAATTCGCGACTCAGCTCGTTCCACTCCGGGCCCACCTGTCTCTCAAAGTATGGCGCCAAGTCTTCTTTGTAGAGCGAGTAGCTGGTGAGCCAGTTGATCGCCGGGAAGTGTCTTCGATACGCGAGCTTGTCGTCCAAGCCCCAGAAGACTTTTACTAATCTGAGAGTGTTCTGGGTGACGGGCTCAGAGAGATCTCCCCCTGGGGGCGAGACCGCCCCAATAGCCGAAAGACTCCCCTGGCGTTCGGGCTTACCCAAGCAGACGACGCGCCCTGCGCGCGCATAGAAGTCCGCGATCCGCGAGCCCAAGTAGGCCGGATAGCCCTCCTCACCCGGCATCTCTTCAAGGCGTCCTGATATCTCACGCATCGCTTCAGCCCACCGGGAAGTCGAATCGGCCATCAGCGCGACGCTGTAGCCCATGTCCCTAAAGTACTCAGCGATCGTGATCCCAGTGTACACCGATGCCTCACGAGCTGCCACGGGCATGTTCGAGGTGTTTGCAATCAGAACCGTGCGCTTCATCAAGGGTTCGCCGGTCTTGGGGTCTTCCAGCTCGGGGAACTCCATCAACACATCGGTCATCTCGTTGCCACGCTCGCCACAGCCCACAAACACGATAATATCCGCGTCGGCCCACTTCGCTAGCTGGTGCTGGATCACGGTCTTCCCACTGCCAAACGGCCCTGGTACGCATGCCGTTCCCCCTTTGGCAATGGGAAAGAGCGTGTCTATGATTCTCTGTCCTGTCGTCAGCAGCTCTTCGCTGGGGAGCTTCTCTCTATAGGGGCGGGCCTTGCGCACCGGCCAGCGCTGCATCAGCTTGATCTCATAGCGCTTGCCTTGGGCGTCTCGCACAATCGCGATCGGCTCATCGACCGTGAACTCTCCGGAACGGATCTCTTCTAAAGTCCCAGAAATTCCGGGCGGGATCATAATCTTGTGCAAGACGAGCGTTGTCTCCTGCACCGTCCCGATGATGTCGCCTTCACTAACAAAATCGCCCTTCTTAGCTGTGGGGGTGAAGCGCCATTTGAGAGCTCGGTTGAGCGCTGGGGCCTCGACCCCGCGACGGATATACGCGCCCCAGCGCGCTTGGATCGCTTCTAGGGGGCGCTGAATCCCATCGTAAATAGAACCGATCAATCCGGGGCCAAGCTCGACCGAGAGCGGCTCACCCGTGCCCTCGACAGGATCTCCTGGTCCAAGTCCCGACGTCTCTTCGTAGACTTGGATCGAAGCCAAGTCCCCATCGAGCACGATGACTTCACCGACGAGCCTCTCCTTGCCCACGCGCACAACGTCGTACATCTTGGCGTCGGTCAGCCCTTCAGCCACGACCAGCGGCCCGGCTACTTTCACGATCCTTCCCAGTGCCATAGGCAATCCTCCCTAAAACTATCGCTCTCCACGAGAGAGAATGTCGATACCAACAGCGCGCTCCACGAGTTTTCTGATGCGCTCCCGTGCGATCCCTAAGCTCCCGGTGTTGTCGGGGATCATCACGATCGCCGGGGTGGGCTGCTTCCGGAAGCGCTCTAGCAGCACCCCTAGTTCACGCGCCAAGCCTTCTTGAAGGAATATAATCGAAAATCCCTGAGCAGCAAGATCGAGCACGGCTTGCTCGGCCGCTTGCGGCGTGCGCGCATCGCGCACCGTCACTCCGAGTGCCTTGAACCCCACATAGACGTCCTTTTTGCCAACGATAGCAATCTTAGACATACGGCTCTCGCAGGTGCTCCTCGAGAATCTCTTTGGACAAGCCGTTGAGCTTGCCCACTAGGAGAATTCTTATGTTTTTCAACTCAGTCTCCTTCGCGAGCACATAGGCGATCAAGGGTTCAGCGCCATAGAGCGCGAGCTTGGCTCGCTTAAGGAAATCCATGACAAAATCATCGCTCAGTTTCTCTAAGAGCGCTAGAGATCTCTTCTCGACCCAATAGGCCACGCCACGGCTGAGCACCCCCGCATAGGGGGTATGGCGCAGTTCCTCGGCCCACGCCTCGACACTTGTCTCCAAAAGAGCAAGCAAGTGAGAGGTCTCGAGCGAGCCAGGGACAAGCACCTTGTTGAGAAAAGCGCGGTCCTTCCCCAGAGCCCGCGTGCGCAGCAGCGCCTTGAGATTGAGCAAATCTGCCCAGATCGCGACGAGCGTCTCTGAGAACGGATGCCCCCGCACGGCGTTAGTCAGATAGAGAAAGAGCTCGCGATCCACGATGAGATCGATGCTTTGAGGGGTTCTTGTGCTCTCGTGCTCAGCGAGGGCGTGCTCCGCGGCGCGCCCCAGTTCTTCAGGAAGAGCACTCCAGATCCCCGTCGCCACAGAAGCTTCTATCAGTTTGGGGGGCACAAGGCCGACTCCTTCGAGAATTCCTTCCCGTGGCTCCTCTCCCAGCAGCCTTGCCTTGAGATAGACTTTGAGATGATGGAAGTCGTAGCGCCGCGCCAGCCACTCCAGACGCTCAGGAGCAAGGCGCTGAAGAAGCCCATAGACGGCGCGGAGTTCGTCGGTCAGCACCTCTTCGTAATCGTCAAGCTTCCGCTCTGCGGCTTTAGCGTAGCCCATCTCAGCAAGGGCGCGCCAAGCCTCGAGGGCATCTGGGGCCTCGAGCAGACGCTGGTAGTGCGCCCGATTCAACAATTTCACTTCCAGGGCACGGATGCGCCCTGTAGCAAACGCGAAGGCACCATCTTGTTCCAAGCGCGTCTCCAAGAGCTCGACGACCATTACCTTCGTGCCTCCCCAAAGAGCATCCGAGCGACCTCGATCTCAAGCTCGTCTTGGGCACGCCGCAACAGCGTCTTGAGCGTTACGTTGATCTCGCTGTTTTTGCCCTTGAGGATGAAACCGCGCCCGATATCGCGTGTCTCCAGGGAGAGTCGGAGAGCTCCTTTCTTCCCCTGCTGGGCTAACTGGGAGTTCGCTTCGCGCACGAGTGCCTCGCCAAGGGTCTGTCGGTCGCCGGGGGAGAGAATGACTTCTTCGTCACCGGTTTCGACAGCTCTCAGGAGAAGCCGCAGCAGCCAGCTCTTGTACTCAGTGGCTGGCATCGTTTTTATTCGTTCAGCGGCTTGCTGGAAGACTCTCTCTAGAAGGGCGCGCTTGGTCTCCAGCACGGCGTTGCGCGCTGCCGCTGTGGCGGCGGCAAGCTGCGCCCGCCGGCGACTCTGCGCTTCTTGCTGGGCTTGCGCTAAGATCAGTTCGCGCTGATGCTGAGCTTCGCGCTCGGCGTGCTCTCGGATCTGCGCTGCCTGAGCACGCGCACTCTCGAGGATGCGCGCGGCTTCCGCGCGCGCATCGCTGAGGATCTTCTCGACGATCTTCTCCGCGCTCATCTTCTTACTTGAAGATCAAGAGCAGAATCGAAGCGATCAGGCCCAACACGGCATACGTCTCGACGAAGACGCCCAAGACAATAGCTTTTCCAACTTCCTCAGGGCGCTTGGCAATCATCCCTGCGCCGGCAGCGCAGACCATCCCCTGATAGATCGCTGAGAGAAAGCCTGCGATGGCAATAGGCAATGAAGCCGTGAAGATCTGAAACCCCTGGGCAGCGTTCTCCGGGCGCCCAAAGATCCCAAAGAGAATAATAGCAGCGGTGATGAAGCCATAAAAGCCTTGGGTTCCCGGCAATGCCGTCAGCAACAGGAGCGAACCAAACTTGTTGGGATCCTCGGCAAGCACCCCGTTAGCCACTCGCCCCACTAAGCCAATCCCAATGGCTGAGCCAATCCCCGCTAGCCCATAGGCGAGGGCAGCTCCCAAATAGGCCCATCCTTGCCCGCTAATCCCCAATACCGTATCTTGCATGAGAACCTCCTTCTTTATCGCTGAATATCGTAATAGATCGACTCCCGAGCCAGCGGTCGGAAGGCTTCTCCGCCAGCTTCATAAAACTTTGTGAAGAACTCGACATAATGCAGACGCGCCGCATGGACGAACGCCGACAACGAGTTGATAACCAAGCTGAAGATCTGCCCTAGAGTGACTAATACCACGAAGGCTACCGTTCCCACCCATGGGATCTGGAGCAGCATTCCCGTTAGCTGATTGATCGAGTAGGCGATCAACCCTGTGGAGAGCCCTAAGGCCATAATACGCGAGTAGGAGAGGACATCGCCGAGCAGCCCCGTAGCGCCATAGAGCCGGAAGAGCCCAGCTCCGATCCTCCCCAAGACGGCACGCACCCTGCTCCCCAAACTCGATCCCCGATCTATCAATAATATCCATACTATGCTCGCAGCCCCAAGTAGCTCTCCCAAAGGCCATACCCCCAAGGGCTTTTGTATCCAGAGAACTGCCGCGCCAGTCAAGAGCAGCCACGGCATTTGACGGCTGACTTCATGAGGGGCTTCGACTCGGCTGAAGAAGAGCACCAAGAAGACACCAGCCAACGCTAGCGTTATCCCCCCTGGTAGCCAGCTGGCTGGCAACCCTGGCACCCCGAACTCCTGCAACGCTTGAAGTTGTGGTACCCCGGCTCCCGCTACTATCCCTAAACCAGCCATAAAGACTAACCAGCTCCCCTCGTGCCATACGCCATCCCATAGATGCCCTGTACGTGCCTTGTCGTAGAGTTCCAAAAGATTTCCCAAGAAGATTTGCACAAACCCCAGCGCAAACGAGAAGAGCAAGAAGACCACCAGGCCCGCAGGACGACTGATATCAAAGAGCACGCGTTCTCTTAACCACTCCACGCTCTGGACGATGTCCGGCCCAAAGAACCCTCCGGTTAGTATCCCAGCAACGACTGCTGCCCAACCCCCCAGTATGATGAGATTGGCAAAGGGCTGGAAGCCTCGCTTGTGGCGATAGCGCCGTTTCAGATAAGAGAAGATCAAGATCAGCGCTAAGCCGTAACCTGCGTCCGTCAGCGCGATCCCGAAGAAGATCGCAAAGAACGGGAGGACAAACGGCGTCGGATCGAGTTCTTTTTGATGAGGCAACCCGAAGAGCTTAATGAGAAACTCCGCAGGCTGAAAGAGTCTTCTGTTCTCGAGCGCGACTGGCGGAACTTCGTTGGGATCAGGGGTGATCCGCTCTAGATAGACGGCTTCGCTATTATTCTGTAGAGCCTGAGCGAGACGTTCATAATCGCTGGCGCGGACCCAGCCCTCCAGCACGAACGTATTGGGGCTTCCTAAGAGCCGCGCTTGGGCCTGTGCTTTCAGATATTCGTTATGCAAATAATCATAGAGTGCTTGGAGCTTGGGTTTCTCAGGTAGCAGTGCCTTGGCCTTCTCGGCGATCTCCGCTTGACGAGCATCTATCTCGCGAATGCGGCGCTCGATCTCTTCTAGGATTGCGTTGGGAAGCCCATGGGCCCCTGTAGGGAGATTGGGCACCCCAAGACGCTCTCCCCCATGCTCCGCCAGGATCTTGCCGAAGATCTCCTCCGAATCTTTCAGCACGAGCGCATAGAAGTAGCTATCACGATCGTCAGTGCTAGCGGTGTGGACGAAAACCATCTCGCTGAGCTGGCTTTGAATGGCCTCTTGGAATTGGGCGTATCTCTCTTTAGGGAGGCGTCCTAGGAGGAAGAGGGTTGTCGCGGTCGAGCGCCACTCTTCAACAGGTAGAGGCAGCTGGCGCCAGGGGAGCAGCTCGGCTCGGCGCGTCTCCAGCTGAGCGCGCTCCGCGCGCAACTCTACACTCTCTTGATCCAACTGACGCACGCGCTGCCAGAGGGGGCGATAGTCGTACTCTCTCGCAATCCGCTCGATCTCCTCGAAGCGAATCAGCTCTTTCAGATTGAAGAAGCTCTGAATGAACCCTTTCTTTTCCGTGTCGTATCGTGCTAGGAAATCGAGGGTGTAGCGTAGGTCGGTGAGCTTTGTCTCTAGCTCATGAGTGGTGAGGGTCTTGGGGCGGAAGCCGGGCTCTTTTCTGTCTGTCAGATCGGCGATCTGGAGCACGCCGAGATCTTGCAAGATCGTGAAGACGCGCTCACGCTCGGAGTCATGGCCGATGAGCCGGACCTTCTGCATCCGAGCTAAGCTCATGGCTGCATCACCACGTGCTGGAGCACGAATTCTACGGCTGCGGCCAGCTTGGCCTCGGCATCTTTTTGGATGTGAGCGGCCTGGAGAGCGCCACGACGCCGGATCTCTTCAGCTTCTTGGCGAGCTTTGTTCTCCTCTGCCGCGATGAGTTTCGCCCCCTCTTCCCGCGCTTGGTGTTGAGCAGCCTCAATGAGAGAACTGGCAGCAGCACGCGCTTCCGACACGATCTGATCGGCTTGGCGGCGCGCTTCGGCCTTAAGGCGCTCTGCCTGCGCTTCCGCCTCGCGAATGCGCTCTAATACATCTTGGACCATCGCTCGTTCCTTCCCCGGTTACATAGTACAGAGAGAGGGCTTATTTTACTCTCTCCCCCAAGCCCTGTCAAACAGTCAGCAGTTGTTTCTCTTTGGCTTGTGCAGCCTGATCCACCTTGGCGGCATACTCATGGGTGACTTTGTCGAGCTCTTTCATGAGGCGTTCGTGATCATCTTCGGAGAGCGTGCCATTTTTCTTCTCTTTATCGAGTTTCTCTTTGACGTCGCGGCGGATGTTGCGCAAGGCCATCTTAGCCTCTTCTGCTTTCTCGTGGATGATCTTAGAGAGCTCTTTGCGGCGCTCCTCGGTCAGCCGAGGAATCTTGATGCGCAGTAAATCTCCCTCGACGATGGGGTTGAGCCCTAAGTTAGCAGCCTGGATGGCTTTCTCAATAGCATGGACTTGGCTTTTGTCAAAGGGTTGAATGACGATGAGATCGGGCTCCGGCGCGGTGATGCGGGCCAGATGCTTTAACGGCGTATGGGTGCCATAGTAATCGACCTTGACGTCCTCGACGATAGCGGGGTTAGCGCGGCCGGTGCGCAGTTTCATTAGCTCATGCTCGAAGACTTGCATGGTCTTGTCCATGTGCGCCTTCAGCTCAGCGATATGTTTGTCCACCATAGAGGGATCACCTGAAGCATTATAGTCTGTGTGCGTGCGGGGATTCAAGTGTTATTATAGAAGCGTAATGGCTACGATCTTCCTTACAGGGGCGACGGGATTTGTGGGGTGCCATCTCGTGCCAAGGTTGCTGGCCGCGGGGCATCAGGTGAGATGTCTCGTGCGTTCCCTTGAAAAAGCTAGATGGTTGCAGGAGCTCGGCTGTGAGATCACCGTGGGGGAGCTCCCTGCTGAGGGGATCACCCTTGGGAAGGCGGAGATCGTGATTCATCTAGCGGCGCTCCATCGGGGGCTGACGACGTTGCTCCTCAGGACAAACGTCACAGGGACGGCGCAGCTCGCGCGCGCTGCTCACAGCTCTGGAGTCAAAAGAATTATCTACCTCAGCACCGTGACTGCTGCCCCCAATCCCGCGTGGCCCTATGCGTATTCAGCGTGGCTGGCTGAGCGCGCTCTCCAAGAGAGCTCGGTACGGTCGACTATCTTGCGCAACACGGTGATCGTGGGACCAGGAGACCCGTTTTTAGGCAGCATTATCCGTATGGTGCGCGCTTTTCCCGTTGTACCGCTCCTCGGTTCGGGAAGGACGAGATTTCAGCCTATCTCCGTCTTTGATCTGGTGCGTTGCATCCTTCATATCGTCCAGGATGAGCAATATCCAAGCAAGGTGGTGGCTATTGGAGGTCCCCAGGTGCTCTCCTACGAGCAGATCGTTGATATGATCCTTGAAATGCTGCGGATCTCCAAGCGCAAGATATCGCTGCCGCGGCGGGGGACGCGCTGGTGTGTGCGGGGGCTTGAGCGACTTGGGGTGCACACGCCCTTTGTGCCAGAGCACTTCCTCTCGATCGATCTCGTTGCTGCGAGCACGACGGTGATCGAAGATGAGTTTGGCTTTCGCCCGCAGACGCTCCGCGAAGTCCTCCACACGATTTTAGGGGAGGGAGTTGCGTCCCCTGCGTGAAGGCGGTAGTGTAGAAAGACCTAAGGAGGGCACTTATGGAACTGCAACCAGATGAGGCAGTCGTCGGTGAGGTCACAGCGATCAAGCCCTACGGGGCATTTGTGAGATTGGTCACCGGCGACGTTGGGATGATCCATATCTCGGAGATCGCGACGGAATACGTGCGCGACATCTCGCAGTATCTTTCGGTTGGGCAGAAGGTCGTGGTGAAGATCATCGGGCGCAATGAGGAGGGCAAGTACAATCTCTCGCTGAAGCGCGTCTCGCGCCAAGATCACGACGCGGCACTCTTTCACAGTGAAGTCACTCAAGTGAAGAAGGCCCTTGATGAGCGATTAGCTGCGCTTGACGAGACGGTGAAGGAGCTCATAGCACGGCGGAGCAAGCGGCCTGGGCGGGAATCGCTCACCGCCTGGTTAGCAAGCGTTAAGAAGGAGCGACAGGAGCTAGAGCGGCGCCAGCAGCGGCGCTTGCGCTTCTACGAGCCCGGCTGGGCACAACTTGCTGAGGAGAGCTCGCCGGTATCGACGCCTGCTCAGGAGGACACCAGCGACCACGAAGAACCCTCGCAAGAAGGAGCGACCGATGTGTGAGAAGACGTTGGCTTCGCGTCACGTCTTTGTCGGCAGACTGCTGAAGATGCGGGTCGATGATATCGCTCTTGAAGGTGGCCGGCGTACGACGCGCGAGATTGTGGAGCACCCCGGCGCGGTCGCTATCGTCGCTCTCCAAGGGGAAGGCGATAATCAGCAAGTCGTACTTGTCCGGCAATTTCGCAAGGCCGCCGAGCAATTTTTAGTGGAGATTCCCGCGGGAACGCTTGAGCCCGGCGAAGATCCCCTCGCCTGCGCACAGCGCGAACTCTTGGAAGAGACCGGACTGAGCGCAGAGCGCTGGTCGCTCCTGCAGACGTTTTACACAGCTCCGGGCTTCTGCACGGAGAGAATGTGGCTCTATCTTGCCCAGGGCTTGCGCTCTTATCCCCAAAACCAAGCTGTTGATGAGCAGATCGAGGTGGGCTTCTACAGTCGGGCTCAGGTGAAAGAGCTTCTCCGAAACCAGCAGATTCAGGATGCGAAGACGCTCGTTGGGCTCTTGTGGTGGTTGTGCGCCCTGTAGAGCTATGCGCGTTGTCTCTTTGGCTAGCGGCAGCAGCGGGAACTGTACGTTGATTGTCTCCGAGCACACGCGGTTGCTGATAGATGCTGGGCTCTCCCGGCGTCGGATCATCCAGCGACTGGAGAAGATTCTCGGCTTGCTCCCGCGCATCGATGCTATACTCATTACTCACGAGCACAGCGATCACATCAACGGTCTGGGGCAAGTAGCGCGTGCCCTCAAGTGCCCTATCTACGCGAGCGAGGGGACGGCGCCGTTCCTCGAACCCTTGCTCCAGGGGGGAGAGAAGGTGCTCACGTTTAGGCCCGGCCAAGGGTTCTCCGTGCGCGATCTGTTTGTAGAACCCTTTCGTATCCCCCACGATGCTGCCGAGCCATGTGGCTTCACCATTGCAGAAGAGTCCCTCTTTGCAAGTCTCAATAAACGCATCGCACTAGCGACGGACTTAGGCACGGTCACCGACGAAATCCGGGAACGTCTCTTGGCATGTGAGCTGGTGATGCTGGAGTCCAATCACGACATTGCGATGCTCGTGAACGGTTGGTATCCTGAAGACCTCAAACAGAGGATTCTGAGCGACCTGGGGCATCTCTCCAACGAGGCTGCTGGCCAGACGTTGCGGTATCTTGCGGAGCGGGGGCGTCTGCGCACGGCCGTCTTAATGCATTTGAGTAAGAACAACAATCGTCCAAAGCTAGCCCTGGAGACAGTCCAAGGGCACTTACACGATACAGAAGTGACCATAGCAGTGGCGCCTCGTGACCGCATGAGCGCGATCTTCACGGTCTAGGAGGGATGCGGTCGAGCGCAATCAGCTGCTGAGCGATCTCTCTGAAGATAGGGGCTGCGGTCTCGCTGCCGTAGTACTCGCGGCCTCCGGGCTCGTCGAGCACAACTAAGATCAGATACTTAGGCGCTTCGGCGGGAAAGAAGCCCTCAAACGACGCGACGTACTTGCCCTTGACGTAGCCCTGGCCTGGCAAGGCCTTCTGGGCTGTGCCCGTCTTCGCAGCGATGGTATACCCTGGAATCTGCGCTAAGATCCCTGTGCCAGAGCGCACGGTCTCGATCATCATCGCGGTGAGCTGGCGACAGAGTCCTTCGGGGACGATGGACCTCTCCTCCCGCCCCTCCCCTAAAGGGGGAGTCCTCGCCTTCACTATCTTGGGGTGCACCAGCTTACCCCCGTTGGCGATCAGCGCTACTCGTGAGGCTAGTTGAATAGCCGTCACAGAGAGGGATTGCCCAATAGCAATCGAACCGATCTCTAGCGCTGACCATGACCGCACTGGGGGCAGATACCCAGAGACTTCCCCTGGAAGTTCAATCCCCGTCTTCTGGCCGAACCCGTACTTTTTGAGGGCTTCATAGAAGCGCTCTTCGCCGATGCGCTGAGCGATCCGAATCATTGCCGTGTTAATGGAGTTCTTGATGACGTCGGTGGGGGTGACCATGCCGTACTCGCGCCCGTCGGCGTTGCGAAACGTATGATGAGCAATCCGATAGGTAGCGCTTCCTGAGATGCGCTCGTGCAGGTCGATAACGTTATACTCGAGCGCCGCGAGCATGGTGAAGACCTTGAACGATGACCCCGGCTCAAAGGGATAAACAACGGCGAGATTCTGTCTTTGTTCGGGGCGAGATGCTTGAAAATTATTGAGATCGTATCGTTTGTCTTGGGCCATCGCTAGGACTTCGCCGGTCCAAGGGTCCATCACCACGACGATCCCGGCTTTAGCTTTGTACGTGCGCACCCCGCGCGTGATCGCGTTTTCCGCGATATATTGAATCCGGCTGTCTATCGTCAGCGTCAGATCACGCCCAGGATGACCGGCTTGGATCTGCCGTCGCTCGACTTGGATACCATTGGCCATGCGCACAAAGCTCCAGATCGACTCGGTCCCCTGAAGCTCTTGGTCAAAGAAGAGCTCGATTCCCTCTAAGCCCCTGCCGTCAATCCCTACAAAACCCAGAACGTTTGAAGCCAGATCTCTGTGGGGGTACTGGCGCTTGCGATCTTCAAGAAAGAGAAGCCCACGAGCGCCGGCTTGGCGAGCAGCTTCCTTGAGGGTTTCGGCGTGCTCTGGGGAGATCGCGCGGGCAATCCAAGTGAAATAGCTTGGGCGGTAGAGCTTCTCCCGCACTGTTGCCCGAGGGATCTTTAGCTGGGTGACGAGCAGCTCTTCGAGCACCTCCGGGCGCGTCATCGTATAGTTATCGAGGGCGACGGAGATGGCACGGACGTCTTCAGCAAGCAAGACGCCATTGCGGTCGTAGATGCGCCCGCGGAAGGCCGGGATGGTGACCGTACCCTCTTGGAAGCGTTTGGCCCACGCTCTCCACTGATCGGCCTCAATGATCTGTAACTGAACAAGCCGGCCAGCAATGATCATGAAAAAGCTCATCAGACAGACAAATGCCACGATGAACCGTCGGTTCATGGCGGTGGGAGCTTCAAGGTCTTAGGGGGTATCTTCTTCATGCCCAGGCGTTCTTTGGCCATGCGCTCAACATTCTCTAAAGACCAGACTTGGATGACTTCAAGCTTGAGGCGATCGCGCTGAGCGAGCAAAGCATCGCGCTCCAGGCGGCTCTCGATGACTTTGCTCGATAGATACGTGATCTGCCACTCTTGCCAGACATACCACAAGAGCAATCCAGCCACGGCGAGCGACGCGAGAAAGACTCCCGATCTCATACCAGGGTTAGCGTACTAGGGTGCGAGTGCTCCCTCAAGGACGGGGGTTATCTTGAGGCGGGGAATTATGCCCGCCCCCGTTGAGAGACTATTTGCAAGATCATTAGGCGCTTGGCCTGAGCTTGGGCAGAGAGCCGCTCGCGCGCTTGGCTGTATTTGCTTCGGAAGGCCTCGTCAGCAAGAGCAGAGAGATTCATAGCGACGTTCAGGAGCGCGGCCTGGAGCGCCCCTTCGGCCAAACACGCGGCCGTGCCCCCGTCGCTCAGGGCGTTCTTGTTCCCCTTGGTCACGACGATCTCTGCCAACTCGAGGACGCGAAAGCAACGCAGTGCCGTCTGATAGGGCACTTCTGTGGCTTGTTGGAGTGCGACTTGGATGGCCTTCTCTCGCTCAACACGGTCTACTTCGTTCTCCTTGGGCAGTTGATATGCGGCCATCACAGCATCGAACGCTGCGCTATCACGATCAGCATAGTCTATCAGCTCGTCCCGAAGCGTGAGCGCTTCCGAGAGCACGCTGCGCATTTCGTGTTCGACAGATTGATATGCTTTCTTCCCGAGGGTCAGCCCCGCGACCATCGCAACCAAGGAGGCCGAGATGCTGCCCACGAGAGCTGCTGCGCTGCCCCCTCCTGGCGTAGGCGTTGCTGCTGAGAGCTTGGTTAAAAAGCTGAAGACGTTCTCATCGCGGGTGGCCATAGCCTAGGGAGATTTAGGGCGGTCATCGCGGTGCCAGTAGACGCGGGCGAACTGATCCCCCTCAGAGTATTTGATATCGAGGGTGCCTTTGTGGGCTTGATAGATTGCTTCGCCGATACGCCGCGCAAGATGCACATCAGTCGTGGCGATTTCTAGTCCCTGGCCATTGGGCTTGATCCACATGATGCGTTGGAGTGGGCGATGTTCGCGCGCCAATCTCTCTTGGTTTTTCGCAGTGTTGAGGATCTCATCACGATGGGTTTGCAGATACGAGCCGTCAAGATAGACGACGCCGCCGGGGTTGCGATCTTGGATGCGTCTGCACGCAGGGCAGAGCTCGCGATTGGCCCCCGCGGGCACGGTGTGGCTATTGGTCCAGTGCCCTTTATGATAGACGAGGCCGCAGCCTGAGCAAACCGTTGGCTCGGGGTACTTGCGCAGCTCATAGTAAGGGCTCCCTGTGTCTTGGGCGAGGATCTCGCGGCGGGTTGTCTTTCTCATACTCTTGCATCACCCTCCTCGACGTGGCCCAATCACTATACCCGTAGGGCAAGGACCTGTCAAATATAGAGACTCGAAGCGGCATCTTGCGCAAGTACTGCTCGCGGTGTACAATGGCGGCGGAGGTGGGAGATGACATCCCACGCGGTCGCGCCCCTGCGCGAGCCCATCGCGTATCAGTTGCTTTATGAGCTTAGAGACGCTCCGTTAGGGCGACGCACGCTCGTGGAGCGAACGGGGCTGACGGAGAGCGTCGTGCGTACGGAGCTGGAGAAGCTCAAAGTTCATGAGCTCGTGTCATTCTCCAAGATGGGCACGGCGCTCACGACGCGCGGACGGCGGTTTCTTACCCTCAAACTGGGCTCGATAATCGATGTTCGCGATGTGCAGCTCCATGACTTGATGCTCGATAGACACGCGCGGGCGGCACACGTGCGCAGGGGCCGCGATCACTTTTCGGCGTGGCTCTATCGAGACATTGCCGTGCGCCAGGGCGCGACTGCCACGCTCTTTTTGACTAAGCACCAGGGCGTGCTCTGCTTCGTCGACGAGCATGAGGCACTTGCGGTCAAGAACCCTCACGATAGCCTAATGCTCGCGGAGGTCTTCCCCAAGCTCCAAAACGGCGATCTCATCGTGATCGTCTTTGGGCCGACCAAGGGGATAGCCGCGAGGGGGCTGTGGGCTGTCTTATGGGCTTTGGTATCGAGAAAATCATAAAGACATCCTAAAGGAGGAGACGCATGCGCTGGACAGGGTGGAAGCTCTTCGGGCTGATAGCGCTCTTGCTTGTTGGGCTGGTCGTGCCGTCGTGGGCGGACTATCCCGTCAAGGTGACGGACGACCGCGGAAAGACGATCATAATCCCCAAGCGTCCTGAGCGCATCGTTGTGGCGGGGACGCCGCTCTATACGGAGATTCTGATCGACTTGGGTGCGCTCTCTCGCATCGTGGGTGTGGCGGAATCGCCAGATAACCCCAAAGAAGTGGCGAACGTTCCGCGTGTCGGCCCGACCTTCAATCCCAACGTCGAAGCGATTATCGCGTTGAAACCCGACGTCGTCTTCGGCGCCATCGGCGCAGTGCGCGAGACGCTCGAGCGTGCCGGCTTGATCGTCGTCTCGCTGGGCAAGGTTGGCAGCGGTGCTATCGACAGCGTCACAGAGATCTTTAGGACGATCCGCTCGGTCAATCTCGTCATCGAGGGGAATGTGAAGCTTGCCGATGTGCTCATTGGCAGGATCGCTGAAGATATTGTCGTTACAGAAGGGACGGTGCTGGATCGCTTCAAGCCAACGGTAGCTATTCTCTATCCGTCGGGGGACCAGCCGCCGTTTGCTGCTGGGCGCGGTACTCCAGAGAACGAGATCGTCTTGCGCGCTGGGGGCATCAACGTCTTCCCTGACATTGTTGACTATAAACAAGTGAGCTTTGAGGAGATCGTCAAGCGCGATCCCAGCGTGATCTTTACGGATCCTTTCCTAGTGCCGCTCATCACTCAGAATCGCTTCTTGCAAGAGGTCAAAGCTGTGCGCGAGAAGCGCGTCTACGGGATCAAAGCGTCGCAGTGGGTCAGCTCGCGCATTGCGCAAACGATTAAGACCGTCGCTGACTTGTTGCATCCAGGTCGTTAGAAACCCTCATCCCAGCTTCCCGTAGGTCGCTACGGGAAGGAGCCGGACAACGACACGTCATGAAGCGCTGGAAGGGCGTGCTGGCTCTCAGTAGCTTAAGTGCTTTGCTTATGGGAGCTCTAGCGTTGGGTATAGCCCTGGGGGCTGTGCCTGTCTCCCCCTTGGATAAAGATCCGACGAATCGCTTGATTCTCCTACATATTCGGCTCCCCAGGGTACTGCTTGCTGCCCTTGTAGGCGGCGCTTTGGGGCTCTGCGGGGCTGTCATGCAAGGGCTGTTTCGCAACCCCCTCGCTGACCCATATCTGTTGGGGATCGCCAGCGGGGCGACAGCTGGAGCGGCGCTCGTCATCGCGCTCCATCTTGAAGTCTATTATTGGGGGTTTGTGCCCCTGGGGGCGTTTCTCGGCGGCGTGCTCGCCGTCACTATCGTCTATCGCGTGGCGCAGACGCGTTGGGCCCGACTTGACAATTACGCGCTCATTCTCTCAGGCGTTGCACTCGCAGCGCTCTTCTCAGCCGTGACGAGCTTTCTGCTCTTTTACGCCGGAGCCGCTCACGATGCTCGACGCGTGATCTTTTGGATCTTGGGGGGGCTGGGCGGTGCTCAATGGCTCTATGTCCTAGGGGTGCTGGGGACGTTGCTGATTGTCGGAGCAACGCTTGTGCTCTTCGCGCGGGAGCTCAATGCGCTGGCGCTTGGCGAAGAGATGGCAGCGCACTTGGGCATCGAGCCGCGACACCTGAGAAAGATTTTATTGTTCGCGGTAACGCTGCTGACAGCTGTTGCTGTAGCTGTCTCGGGGACGATCGGGTTTGTGGGGTTAATCGTGCCCCATATATTGAGACTGATCGTGGGACCAGATCATCGAGTCTTGTTGCCGGCCTCCGCGCTGGGAGGGGCAGTGTTGTTGACGCTCTGTGACGCGGTTGCGCGAACGGTGCTCGCCCCGGCGGAGCTGCCCATCGGAATTATCACAGCACTGCTTGGCGCGCCGTTCTTTCTGTTTTTGCTGCGTCGGCGAGCGCAGCCTGGAGTGACGTTATGATCCGTCTAGAGCACGTTCGCTTGGGCTATGACGGGCGCTTGGTGCTGCGCGATCTCGAGCTCGAGATCGCCTCAGGGGAGGTCTTTGGGCTTGTGGGGCCTAACGGTTCTGGCAAGACGACGCTCCTGCGCGCGATCTCGGGGCGGCTCTCTCCCCAGGCGGGCGCGATCTATCTGGACTGTCGTCGCCTGAGCGAGCTCTCTTCTCAAGAGATAGCACGGGAGCTGGCCATGCTCGAGCAGGAGATCTCGTGCTCTTTTGACTTCACCGTGAGAGAGATCGTCGAGTTGGGGCGGCTCCCCCATCGCGCGCGTTGGCAACGGCTCTCCCCTCAAGACCACGAGATCGTGACCCGTGCGCTTCGGCTCACGGATACCCTACAGTTTGCGGACAGATCGATTGGGAGCTTAAGCAGCGGGGAGCGCCAACGCGTCTGGCTGGCGTTAGCGCTCGCTCAAGAGCCAAAGATCTTGCTGTTGGATGAGCCGACGGCTCATCTCGATCTGCGCTATCAATTAGAGATCCTGGAGCTGATCCGGCACCTAGCGGTTACCGAGGATCTCACGGTCGTGCTCTCGCTGCACGATCTCAATCTCGCGCTGCGCTTTGTGGATCGGCTGGCGTTGCTGAGCGAGGGGCACGTGATCGCTTGTGGAGACCCTGAAACGGTGCTCGTCCCTCACACCATCGAACGGGCCTATCGCGTGCGAGTACGGCGTCTAGAAGGGGATTGGCTCATTCCTGAAGGGGTTGCGTGATGATACAAGAGAAGATCGTGCTGCTGTGGAGTGGGGGCAAGGACAGTATGCTCGCGCTGATGCGCCTGCGCCAACGCTATGAGATCTATGGGCTGCTGACGACCTTCACCGAGGGGTATGATCGCGTCACGATGCACGGCGTGCGCCGCGAGCTGCTCGAGACGCAAGTGGGGGCATTGGGAGAGCGCCTTCTGCCTGTGACAATCCGTCCTTGTTGTTCTAACGAAGAATACGACGCCCAGATGCGCACGATCCTGCTAGAGCTGAAGGGCCTTGGGATCACTAAGATCGCCAGCGGGGATATCTTTCTTGAAGACGTGCGGCGCTATCGTCAAGAGCGCCTGAACGAGCTGGGCTTTGAGCTGATCACGCCGTTGTGGGGGTGCGACTCACGCGCGCTGGTCGAAGAGTTTCTTGCGCTGGGCTTGCGGGCCATCACGGTTTGTGTGAGCACGCGCTGGCTGGATGCGCGCTTTGTCGGACGAGAGCTGACGCGGGAATTCTGGCACGAGCTGCCCGCCACAGTAGACCCTTGCGGAGAGAACGGTGAGTTTCACAGCTTCGTCTACGATGGGCCACCCTTCCTCCAGCCGGTGCGCTTCTTCCAAGGGGAGAAGGTCCTCCGCGACGGACACTACTACTGCGACCTGATACCCTCCTAAAGGAGATGATGCGCGATGAAAATCGTCTCGCTGCTGCCCAGCGCTACCGAGATTGTCTATGAGCTGGGCTTGGGAGATCACTTAGTCGGGGTCTCGCACGACTGCGATTGGCCTCCTGAGGTCTCCGCCAAGCCGAAGCTCAGCCAGGCCGTCGTACACTCCGAGATGCCAAGCGCTGAGATCGACCGGATCGTGCGCGAGCGACTGCACAACGGGCTGAGCGTCTACCACATCGACGCTGAGCTGTTGCAGCGATTAGAGCCCGATCTGATCTTGACCCAAGAGCTGTGTGAGGTCTGCGCGCCGTCATTCGACGATGTGCGGCACGCTGTGAAGCTCTTGCACGGGCCGCCGCAGATCGTCTCACTAGAGCCGCACACTCTCGAAGATATCTTCGACAATATTCTCACCGTCGGCGAGGTCACCGGGCGCAGCGAGGTCGCGCGCAGAGTCGTAGGGCACTTGCGTCGTCGTCTTGAGCGCATTCGGGAGAAAACCAAGACAGTGCAGCACCGTCCCAGGGTCTGCTGTATTGAGTGGCTGGAACCGATCATGATCGGCGGGCACTGGGTGCCCCAGATGGTGGAGTACGCCGGCGGGGAGGATTGGCTTGGTGAGATCGGCTACCCGTCGCGCTACGCCGATTGGGAAGAGATCCTCACCTATAATCCAGATATTATCGTCCTGATGCCCTGCGGGTTTTCTATCGAGCGCACACTGCGCGAGCTCGATCTCCTCACCGAGCGTGACGGCTGGGAGGAACTGACGGCAGTGAAGGAGGGCCAAGTCTTTATAGTAGAAGCCTCGGCATATTTTAATCGTCCTGGCCCACGTATTGTGACGGGCTTGGAGATCTTAGCCGAGATCATTCATCCAGAGATCTTCTCTGGGCTAGCGCCACAAGAAGCTATGATGCGACTCTCCTGAGGAGGAGCGATGGAGCTTAAGAACGAGATGGGCTTAGTCCAAATGTGGTGGGGGAACGGTAAGGGCAAGACGACGGCTGCGCTGGGGATGGCGCTGCGTGCGCTGGGGCGGGGCTTCCGCGTGCACTTGATTCAGTTCTTGAAGGGCGGGATCGCGGGAGTCGAAGCCTTTGAAGAGTACGGCGAGTTGAAAGCGCTCAAGCGCTTTGAAAATTTTTCGTTTGAGCGCTACGGGATGCCCCAATGGCTCATTGGCAAGCCCACGGAAGGGCATATCGAAGCTGGGCGAAAGGCCCTGGAAGCGACGGCGCGGGCGCTCTCGTCGGGCAAATACGACATGGTCATCGTGGATGAGTGTCTCTACGCTGTTCAGATGGGCGTGATCTCGTCTGAGGATTTGATTCGGGTGATCAAGAGCAAGGCGCCGCATACAGAGTGCGTGCTGACAGGGAGCCACAAGAGACTCCCAGAGATCGAAGAGATCGCTGACTTAGTCACCGAGGTGCGCAAGATCAAGCACCCCTTCGATCGGGGGATCAAAGCGCGCCTAGGGATAGAATTTTAGTGCGAGATTGGACGTCCCTTGGGCAGATCTGCTAAGATACAACTATGACGAAGGCGCTTTACCCCGGCAGCTTCGATCCCATTACGTATGGGCATATCGACATCATCCGAAGGGCCAAAAAGATCTTCGATGAACTTATCGTCGCGGTGATGCGGAACCCCACAAAACCTATGCTCTTCACCCTCGAAGAGCGCCATCGCTTGGTGATTGAAGCCCTCCGTGAAGTCGGTCTCAACAACGATATCATCGTCATCGCCCACGATGGGCTCCTGGTACACTTAGCGCGTCAACTTGGCGTCCACGCTGTTGTGCGCGGCTTACGGGCGAGCACCGACTTCGAGTACGAGTTTCAGCTGTCTCTGACAAACCGCGACTTGGACCCGGAGTTTGAAAGCGTCTATCTGATGACCAGCCGAGAGTTTTCGTTTCTGAGCTCAAGCATCGTCCGTCAAGTCAAGAGCTACGGCGGTGACGTCTCGCGCTTCGTTCCCAGGTGCGTTGAGCGTGCCCTCGAAGAGAAGCTCTCTAAAAGCGCGCGCTAAAGAGCGGCAGTTGCCAGTGAAACCCTAAGGTGCCAAAGAGCGCGGCATAGAGAATAGGCAGGGAAACTCGCGTCACTGTGTAGATAGCCGTAATGTTGAGATCCCAGCCAAAGGTGTCCACCAACAGTTCGGAGACCTTCACCATGCCCGCAGCATGGAGCCAGCCCGACCATGAGCCGACCATAGCATACAGATAGATGAAGAACCAATCGAGGGGGTCACTGACGACGCCGCGCCAAAAACCGTCAGCAATAATCCCAACGCTCGCCCCCAGAGGAAGCGTCAGCGTATACACGACGATTTGCATCGCAGCAAATCCTAAGCCATGGCACAGATTAGGATCCGGAGCCTCACGACAGAGCGTCGTCACATACATGAGTTCGACCGTAGGCCCCCCAAGAAATCCCCCAAGCAGCCCAAACACAAATTGCTCCATGAAGAAATCACTTGACTTAGGCTGCCCATAGGCTGGACTCCAGAGAGCCACCAGCCCTATGCACAACACGCCTATGAGCCATCTCTTCATGATAAACAATATAGTTGTACTATGAAGTATTAGGGCTTGTCAAATCCGTGACACCGCGCTATACTGCTCAAGTATGAAGCGTGAAGAGTTTGAGCAGCTCGTCTGGGAGGCGGTTGACAGCCTGCCTCACTTCTTCAAGGAGCGGCTGCAGAACGTCATGATCGTCATCCAAGATGAACCCGCTCCTCCCGATGAGACCTTGCTTGGGCTCTATGAAGGGGTGCCCTTGCCCGAGCGCTCCGTCTTCTCTGATCAGATCAAGCCCGATATTATCTATATCTTCCAGAAGAACATCGAAACCCTTGCCCAAGGCAACCCCAATGAGATCCGGCGTCAGGTACGTATCACCGTCATGCACGAGATTGGACACTACTTCGGCCTCGACGAAGCCCGCTTAGCAGCCTTGGAAGACGAATCCTAGACCCCCTGGAGACGGACGATGGTGAAAGATCGAAGAGCTCATTGCGTCGGGCATAGCTGAAGAGATGATCTTCAATGTAGTGCATCTGGGAGCGATAGCAGGAGATCGCCTGGCACTTGCGTTGGAGTTGTTCGGTACGCAGTTCATGAGTGATCCACTCTCCGTGTTGGAGGGAGCGGGGGGGGAGCAAGGGCTTATCGGGGCACTTCCCTACAGGGAATGGCCACGTCCCATAGTGAATGAGATAGTGGCGCAGCTGCGGGCGTAAACCGCTCTCGTGCACCGCGGCGCGCGTGAAGAGATAGACCGCATGATGATCGCTATGGCGATCCCGTGGATGCGGCAGATAGATCACGGCAGGATGTTCTGTTGTCAAGATCTCGGTGAGATCAGCGAGCAAGGATTCATATGTATAAGGAGCTCCTGGTCGATAGGCCCACTCATAGGGGACTGCGTGCGCTTTCGTGTAGCGCGAGATGTGAGGCTGAGATCTCTCAGCCCAAAGATGCGCTAAACTGCGATCGGGATACCCTAAGGCGATGATGCGCTTCTCATGCACACCGAGGAGCTGTAAGGCTTGAAGGGATTCGCGATAGCGCCGCTCCCCTAAGCGCAAGAAGTGCTTGGGAGGCAGGAGCAAGCCACGGCGCTGCCCGTCCCCACACGTCACGAGGATCACTTTGACACTATGCCCCTTGCGCAAGTGTTCTTGGATCACCCCCCCGCTAGCTAACACTTCGTCATCGGGATGTGGGGCGATCACAAGCACGCGCGGAGCCCTCTTCTTATTATGCGACCGCGACATGGCGTGGCACAGCGATCTCTAAGACCTGAGAGATCTCTTCCACGAACTCAAAGCGCAGCGCTTCCTTGACGTTCTGGGGGAGTTCTTCTAAATCCTTCTCGTTGCGCTTGGGCAGGATCACCGTCTTGATGCCGGCGCGATGCGCAGCAAGCACTTTCTCGCGAATCCCTCCCACAGGCAAGACCTTGCCGCGCAGCGTGATCTCACCGGTCATAGCCAGATCAGGTTGGACCGGCGTGTCGGTTAGCAGTGACGCTAGTGCCGTCACAATTGTCACACCGGCTGAGGGCCCGTCTTTGGGGATCGCGCCCTCCGGCACGTGAATGTGGATGTCATGGGTGGCAAAGAAATCTGGATCTATCCCGAACTGCTCAGCATTGGCGCGAATGTAACTGAGCGCGGCTTGAGCGGACTCGCGCATCACTTCCCCAAGCTGCCCCGTGAGCTTCAGCTCGCCCTTGCCCTTCATCTTTGTCGCTTCAATGAAGACGATATCGCCCCCAACTTGAGTGACGACCAGGCCGATGGCGACCCCGGACTTCGTCAAGCGCTCGGCAACTTCCGAGAAATACCGCGGCGGTCCAAGGAGCTTGGGTAGATCCTCCGGCTGAATGAAGCGCCTGGAGCGATCTCTCTTCTCCGCCACCTGAACGGCAATCTTGCGGCAGACCGCACCGATCTCGCGCTCGAGGTTCCTCACCCCGGCTTCGTGGGTATAGTCTCGGATGATCTGTCGCAGCGCGCTCTCGCTGAACTCGACTTGGTTGGCTCTCAGCCCATGCGCCTTGATCTGCTTGGGGATGAGATATCTCCGAGCGATTTGCACTTTTTCGTCTTCGGAATAGCCGGGGAGTTCGAGCACTTCCATGCGGTCGAGCAGCGGCGCGGGAATCGTATATAAGACGTTTGCCGTGGTGATGAAGAGCACCTTAGAGAGATCAAACGGCACATCGAGATAGTGATCGGTGAAATTGCTGTTTTGTTCTGGATCGAGGACTTCGAGCAAAGCTGACGCAGGATCGCCACGGAAGTCGCTGCTCATCTTGTCGACTTCATCGAGCATGAAGACAGGGTTCTTTGAGCCAGCACGACGTAGCCCTTGAATAATCCGTCCAGGCAGAGCGCCGACGTAGGTACGGCGATGCCCGCGAATTTCTGCTTCATCGCGCACACCTCCCAACGAGATGCGCACGAACTTTCTCCCCAATGCTCGGGCAATCGAGCGCCCCAGCGATGTCTTCCCTACTCCCGGAGGCCCCACCAAGCACAATATCGGGCCCTTCATGTCTTTTTTGAGCTTCAGCACCGCGAGGTACTCGAGGACGCGCTCCTTCACTTTCTCTAAGTCATAGTGATCTTCATCGAGGATCTGGCGCGCCCGCGCGATGTCTAATGTGTCTTTGGTAGTCTTAGACCACGGCAACGCGATCAGCCAATCTAAGTAGGTGCGCGAGACCGTATACTCCGCGGAGCTTGGGTGCATCTGCGCTAGGCGTTCCAGCTCACGCATAGCCTCTTTCTCGACGTCTTTGGGCATCTTGGCTTGCTTGATCTTACGCCGCAGTTCTTCGATCTCCGGGCCCTCCTCTTCGCCCAGCTCCTTCTTGATCGCTTCGAGCTGCTCCCGCAGGATGCGCTCTCGCGTGGACCGCCCGATCTCCTCTTGCACCCGAGTGTGGATGCGCGAACCGACTTCTAGGATCTCGTTCTCCTCCTCGAGGAGTCTTAAGACAAGAGTTAGGCGCTCCTTGACGTTGAGCGTCTCGAGGACTTGTTGTTTCGCTTCGGTTTCGATATCGAGATTGGCTGTGATGAAGTCTGCTAATTGTCCTGGATCGGTCAAACTCGCGGCCATAGTGTGGATCTCGGGTTGGGGGTTGGGCAGGAGCGAGAGCATCTTGTGGAAGAGCGCCATGACTTGCTTGCTCAGCGCCTCGGTCTCGATATCTTTTTCGACAATCGACTCCAAAAGCCGGATCTTTGCTATCAAGTACGGGGTCTCATGGGTAAACGTCTCCACGGCAAAGCGCTGCAACCCTTGTACCCACAACAGAAGGGCATTGTTAGGGGTCTTGGTCACGCGAGCGATCCGGCAGATCGTCCCTACTTGATAGACATCACGAGGAGTGGGATGCTCGATATTGGGATCGCGCTGGGTGAGGACCCCGATGATCTTGGTGCCCGAGAGCGCGTCTTCAACTAGTTTGACAGAGCTTTCGCGCCCCACTGCAAGGGGCAAGACAGAGTTAGGGAATACCACGGTATTTTTTAAAGGCAAAATTGCGATGATCTCTGGAAAATCGGTCTTCTGAGGCTCTGTCAACTCAAATCCCGCTGGGGTCATCATGATACCAGAGAAATTTTACTTTCGCAGGCAGGGCCTGTCAAGGCATCTCTTGCTTCGGGTATTCCGTCACGGTATAACAGAGTGATCGCTATGCAGACCATCACCCCAGAGACAATAGTAGCTTTGCTGACGTTCTTTGTGTGTTTCTACGGATATCATTTTGTCTATTTTTATCTATCGCGTCGGCACACCCATGCCACGCGCAAAGGTCGGATGCGCCAGGCCATCGCCGGCGCTTTGGTGCAAGCCCTCCACGAGGGCGACCACTTGCTCGTTGTGCATCAGTTGCGCAACATCATCATGGCGGTAACGTTTTTGGCCTCGGCGAGCGTGCTCTTGTTGAGCTTTATTATCAGTTTTAGCGGCGTTTGGGAGACGATCATCGAGCTGCCGCAGCTCTCCCGTCGTGGACTGCGCCCCTATGATTATCCCGTCTGGACTATTATCTTGACGCTAGCCGTCTCATTCTTCAGCTTCCTGACGGCGTTGAGATACTTCAATCTCCTATCGATGTTGATCAGTGCTCCTCCAGAGGCGCTTCGTCAGATGGAGGGCACCGAGCCCACCCAATATCTCACTGATCTGTTCATGCGCGGCAGTGATGCTTACACCTTGGGGCGCCGAGGGTTCATTTATAGTGTGGTCGCGGCGCTCTGGTTTCTCCATGTCTGGGTCTTTGTTGGGGTCACTCTCGTGGTGACGGCGTGGGTGGCGGTGTTCGACCGCTAGGCACAAGAAAGAGATCAGACGCGGAAAAGCCCAACTGTACCTGATCGCCCTCGCGAAGATCCAGTACACCAGATTTGACCACGACCGTGATCCCGGCTGCGTGGACGTAGAGCCAGAGAGTATCGCCAGCAAACTCTATCCCTATGATCTTCCCTCTCAGGGTATTCTCGGCGGGTTGATTGAGGCGGATCTTTTCGGGGCGAATGAGGGCGGTGACCCATTGCCCAGGCTCGAGCTGAGTCCCACAGTGAGCTTGAAACATGCTCTCTCCGAGTGAGAGCGTGACTTTGTTTCCCTCGCGCCGCACAACTCGCCCCGTTAAAAGATTGCCTCGCCCGATAAACCGCGCCACGAACTCTGTTGCTGGAAGGCTATAGACCTCGAAGGGCGTCCCAATCTGTTCGATATGAGCGGCGCTCATGACCGCGATCCTGTCAGCAACGGCAAGGGCTTCTTCTTGATCGTGAGTGACGTAGAGCGTTGTGATCTTGAGGGCTCTCTGGATCTTTTTGATCTCAAGACGCAGGCGCTCGCGCAGCTTAGCATCCAGGGCGCTCAAGGGCTCATCGAGCAACAAGACCTTGGGATGAGGCGCCAAAGCACGGGCCAACGCGACTCTTTGCTGCTGCCCCGCTGAGAGCTCCGAAGGCATTCGGCGTTCTAACCCCGTTAACCCTACAAGCTCCAACAACTCGTGCACCCGGTCCTCTACCTTCACAGAAGATCTTGTAAACTTTAGCCCATAGGCGACGTTCTCAAAGACGGTCATGTGAGGAAAGAGCGCGTAGTGCTGGAAGACTAGTCCAACCCCGCGCCGCTCCGGTGGCACCTTAAGCACGCTCCGACCATCGAAGAGAATATCCCCAAAGTCCGGAGCCTCAAAACCCGCGACCAATCTCAAAAGGGTCGTCTTGCCGCAACCGCTAGGACCCACGAGGGCAACGAGTTCCCCATCGCTCACTTCTAGAGAGATATTCTCCAAGGCGAGCGTCGCTCCAAAACGCTTCGTAATATTTCTGAGCGCGATGCGCATTGGCTTATATTATAATTTTAGAGCCTTCTCGCCTAAACGCTCTAGGACGAGGAACGCGAGAGCCGAGACGACGATCATCACGACGCTCATAGCACTGGGAGCTCCAAGAGAATGCTGGCTCAAAAAGCGATAGACCGCTACGGGCATCGTGTTCAATCCTGGTCGGGCGAGCATCAACGTTGCGCTCATCTCGCCTAAGCTGAGAGCAAACGCGAAGATCGATCCTGCGATCAGTCCCGTTGCCACCAAAGGCAGCTCGATCTCACGCAGCGCTCGCCAGCGGGACGCTCCCAGACTGCGAGCCATCTCCACGAGCCTTTGGTCGAGGTTCTCCAAGATCGGCACAAGCGCTCGCACGACAAACGGAAAGATAATGACAGAATGCGCGATGATCACGGCCGTCGCTGTGCCCACTAATCGCATCGGCGGCGCGTTGAACGCCCGTAGGAGCGCAAATGCTACCACAATAGACGACGTTGCCAGGGGAGCCATCAGGAGCGTATCGAAGAGCCTTCGGCCGGCCCAGCGCAGCCGCGCGATGACATACGCTAAGATCAGCCCTAGAGGCACGGCTATAGCCGTTGCTCCAAGTCCAAAGCTTACGCTGTTCAGAATAGCCTGCATCGGGGAGTCTCCCAAGAGCGCTTCATAGTTGGGGGTAAAGATATACGCATACCATCGGAGAGTCCAGCGTCCGCCCGTTGGTGTATCCTCCCAGAACGAGTCGGCAATGATCGCAAGTATCGGACCGATGAAGACTAATACGCTGCCAAGCACATAAAACCAAAGCAAGAGCTTGGTTGGACGGAGGAAATCTTTTATTCCGGCAAAGAGGGGCAAGGTGGGGCGTGGGCGCAGGTGCTCTGTCTGACGAGCAAAGCTCCCTTGCAAACGCAGATAGATATACGTCATGCCTAGCGAGAGCGTGAGCCCAATGAGCGCCAACGCTGCGCCGATCTTATAGTTCAGAAATTGAGGGTCGAGCCGCGTGACGACCCTTGTATAGATCTCGACCTCGATGGTCGAGAACCGTCCTCCGCCCACGGACAAAACGATGGGGAAGCTGAGAAAGCAAAAGATAAAGACGAGCGCTGCGCCGCTGAGCAGCCCCGGCAGGATCATGGGGAGCGTAACGTCCTTAAAGACATAGAAACGTGAGGCTCCCAAGGCCCGGGCGCTCTCTTCGTAGCGCGGGTCGAGTCGCTCCCAAGCTGCGTGCACCGTGCGCGTGATAATCGGCGCGTTATAAAACGCATGTGCCAGCACGATCCCCGCCAGAGAGTACATGATGGGTAACGGGGGTTCACTCAACCCTAGCAGATGCATCAAGAACTGATTGAGATAGCCGTTGCGCCCAAAGAGCAAGGCAAATCCTAACGCGACTGTGATCGCCGGAAGCACAAAGGGCACGATAGTCAAAGAACGCACGACTCTCTTCAGGGGGAACTCATAATGCGTCAAGATATACGCCAAGGGCAGTCCTAAAGCGATGCTCGCCAACGTGCTCAGGAACGCCTGCCAGAGCGTGAAGAGGATCACGTATTGGAAGTAATCATCCGTGAGAATTTTTCGGATGAACTCGAGAGAGAAGGAGCCATCTTGAGTGAGACCCTCGCCGAGCAAGTTGGCGAGAGGAGCGTAGAAGAAGACTATTAAGAAGAGCAGAGGGAGGAGGAGCACGAGGCCCTCACCCTGGACCCCTCTCCCGTGGGTAGGCCACGGGAGAGGGGAGTTGTAGGCGAGGGGAGGACCTTTTCTTCCCAAGAATCCCATGCTTATCGTCCCGTGATGACGAGCCTAGCCCACTCGTCGAGCCAGCGGTCGTCGTTCTCCGCGACTAAGTTTAAGGGCAGCATCACTGGCCTAGGCGGGATGACAGCACACGTCCGCCATTTCTCCGGAAGCTTTGCTTGAGAGTTCGCCGGGAACATTACTTCTGTATCGGGGAGCTTCTCTTGGACGTCGACCGAGAGTAAGAAGTCGAGAAACATGCGTGATAGCCTTGGGTTGTCCGTGCTCTTGACGATCCCCGCGCCGAAGATCGTGCGATAACCCTGATCGTTGAGGAGCAGGGGCTTATAGCGCGCGTTGAAGCACGCGTCTGTCGAGAAGCTGACGACCATCGGCGCTTCGCCCCGTGTAAAGAGCTTATAAGCGGCGCTCCAGCCGGGTTGGATCGTCAGGATAGAGGGCAGGAGCTTCCGCCAATACTCGAGATACCCAGGATCGCCATAGCTATAGATCGTCCAGAGAAGGAAAGCATGACCGACGCTCGAGGTCAAGGCGTTCTGCACGATGAGCTTTTTGGTGTACCGGGGCTGGGTCAAATCCTCGAACGTCTTGGGCAGCTCTTCGGGCTTGAGCTTTTCGCTGTCGTAGACAAGGGTGATAAACCCATGCTCGTAAGGGATGAGTGTCATGTCCGGATCGATGAGCAGTTCTTTGGGGACGGTCTTGAGGTTGGGGATGTCACGTTCGCTTAAGGGGACGAGAAAGCCGAACTTCTTCAGCCGTGGCACGTCGTTGATCTCCCCCATGAAGATATCGGCGGGGGAGCTGCCGGAGATCAACTCGTTCACGAGTCGGGCGAGCATCTCGCGGCTGGGGCCTGTGGCGACGAATTCAACCTCGACGCCGGGGTTACGCTTCTCAAACTCAGTCTTAATAAACTTGGCCGGACCCCACGAGACAAAGCTCTCATAGACGTAGACGACGAGCTTGGAACCTTCGCCAACTTGAGCCGAAGAGAGAGAGACACCCCAGATCAACACCGATCCGATGAAGAGCACGACAAGCGCTGAACGACGCAGCATGATGATCCCTCCTTCTGTTATGCGCTGATAGCTCTTGAGCTATCGGCTTGATATGAGGAGAGATCTCGGGAAGAGCGCTGAAAGGTTCCCTACGCCGGTATTACCCGGATCAGGTTCCAAGGGTCGGTCTCGGACTAGAGACCCTCTCAGCCCGGTTCCCCGAGCTCCCCTAGCTATGAAAAAAGTTTAACAAGAGGGAAGAGAGGCTGTCAAGGGCTGACCCTCATCCCATGGGTATGCTATAATAAAAAAATATGGAAGCGGTGAATTCGTTTCGGGACTATCTTATCCCCCTGGCGATCTTGATCGGCTCGGTAGTCGTGGGGCTTGGGGTGCGACGCTATCTCTTCCACTATCTTCACGTCTGGGCGCAGCATACCCAGTGGGAGTTTGACAATATTATCATTCAGACACTGCGCGGGCCGTTTGTGCTGTGGGTCGTGGCGCTGGGCCTCTATCTTGCGCTGAAGTTATCCAAGCTCCCCGACGATCTTGTAACGTTCTTAGGCAAGGTACTCTTGGCGTTGGTAGTGCTGTCAATGACGCTAGTGATCGCTAACATCGTTAGCGCGCTCTTTCAGCGAGCGGTCGTGCGGGGCGAGGTCGAGGCCCCAGCCACCAGCCTGACTCGAACTTTTATCAAGATCGGCGTGATCATCGTTGGGATTTTGGTGCTCTTGTCGACCTGGGGGATTTCGATCGCACCCATTCTGACGGCCTTTGGGATTGGAGGGCTGGCCGTGGCGTTGGCCCTGCAAGACACGTTGACCAATCTCTTTGCGGGGTTCAACGTCTCGATGGCGCGTCAGATACGCGTCGGTGACTATATCAAATTGGACACAGGGCAAGAGGGGTACGTCACCGACATCAATTGGCGCACCACGAGCATCCGGGATTTCTCAAACAATCTCATCATCATCCCCAACGCCAAGCTCGCTCAGAGCATCATTACGAACTATCATATGCCCGAGAAACCCGTAATGGTTCGCGTCCCGGTGAGCGTCAGCTACAGCTCGGATCCAGAGCATGTCGAGCGCGTCCTGTTGGAGATTGGACATCAGGCGCTGGCGGAGATACCTCAAGTCGAGCCGAGCTTTGCACCAGTGGTGCGCCTTACGAACCTAGGAGAGTTTTCCCTTGAATTTCTCTTGATTATGCGGGTCAAGACGTTTGACGATCAGTTTGTTGTCCAGCATGAGCTGCGCAAGAGGATTTTGAAGAGATTTCGCGAGGAGGGCATAGAGATCCCGTTCCCTGTGCGCACGGTCTACCTTAAAGATGAGAGGGGGGTAGCTCTTTGAAGCCATGGCTTTCTCTTCTTGGTGCTCTTGGTGTTCTCGTGAGCGGCTGCACGCTGCTGCCATCGAAGCCGGGCGCAGTCATCGATGGCCTAATGGTAACGCTTAGGGTGAACTATGCGGCGCGGATCGCGCGCGTCTTGCAAGGGGAGCCCGTTCGGCTCGCTCTTGAGGTCGTCGCCCGCAATCGGGCTCGAACAATCGTACTGACTCGACGTCCAGCGTACGATTTCGTCGTCACGACGCAGGGGGGCATGGAGGTCTGGCGCTGGTCTCACGGGAAGACTATCGAAGAGATTCATAAAGATATGGAAGTCTGGAATTGGCAAAGCTCGTTTGATCCTCGAGGTACATGGGACTAGCGCGATCTCGATGGCGTCCCTGTCCCGCCAGGCACTTACTGGGCTCAAGGGATGCTCTACACTGACATAGGGATTTTAAAGTCTCAGAAAGTTGAGATGCGCATTCGGCAGGGCTCGCCGCTGCGACTCGAACTCGAGATCCCTTCTCAAGTCCCTCTCGCTCTGCGTGGGGAGGGTTACTGGAAGCTAGGGCAGCCGATCCTGCTCACCGTGAAGCTCAGAAACGTCGCAGAACGATCAGTAGAGCTGACACTACTGGGACGCCCTGCTTACGACTTTATCGTGACGACAGACTACGGCCGAAGAGAAGTCTGGCGGTGGTCGCACGGGCACGTAATCCAAGAGATCGCGGAGATCCGGCGTCTCGCTCCGTGGGAGGCCTTAGAGTTTTCTGTTGAATGGGATCAGCGCGACAGCTCGGGAAATCTCATTAAGCCAGGACGCTACTGTGTGCGTGGGATGGTCTTTGTAGACCCAGCGGTCGAGGACCAGCCCGTTAGCTGTCTGGCGATTGGGCGAGGGCTTCCGCTGGAGCTCGTGATGGAGGTGCCGGAGCGAGTCAAGGCTGGCCAAGACGTGCCGATTATCTGGAGGATCGCCAACGTCAGTGCCTGTCCTGTCAGCTTGATCAATCTTTGGCTAGATTTCTCTGTGACTACCCTTGACGGTGTCGTGATCGTGTCCCGCGCGTCAAGAAGATGGTGGCGGTATCCGATCCCCATCAAGCCGGTTCTAGACGAAAGCGTCATCACGCTTCAGCCCGGTGAGGCTAAGGAATTTGAGGGCGTGTGGGATCAGCTCGATGACGAAGACTATCAGATAGAACCTGGGGTCTACCTAGTGCAGGGATTCGCGTGGGCAACTCAAGAGACTGAGGCACCAGATGTCCTGCAGAGCGTGCCTCAGCGTCTTATCGTCGAGCCGTAGCTAAGCTGTGCCCAGATAGACTTTTTGGACGCGTTCATCAGCGCGGAATTCGTCGGGCGTCCCCTCTTTGACGATCACGCCTGTCTCTAGTAGATAGATCCTATGGGCATTCGCAAGCGCAAACGGCACGTTCTGCTCTGCGAGCAAGATGGTAACGCCGGAATTGTTGATCTGTTTGAGCGCTTCGGCAATGACTTTTCTCATGATGGGGGCAAGCCCCAACGTTGGCTCGTCCAAGAGCAAGAGTTCTGGGCGGCCCATTAGCGCTCGCCCGATCGCAAGCATTTGTTGCTCACCCCCGGAGAGCGTCCGTGCTGTCTGTCTCTCGCGTTGTCGCAAAATGGGGAAGAGCTGATAGATCTTCTCTAACTCGCTCTCGGGATCAAAGTGCTTCAGGCGAAACGCGCCCATTAACAAATTGTCCTTGACGCTCATATCTGGGAAGAGATGGCGTCCCTCTGGACAGTGGATGATCCCCAACTGCACGACCTGCGCGGGATCACGGGGAAGCGGAGCTCCATTAAAGCTGATTCGGCCTTGACCGTCTTTCAGCCCCGAGATCGTGCGCAAGAGCGTCGTCTTGCCTGCCCCATTAGGCCCAATGATTGAGACGAACTCCCCCGGCAAGACCTTGAGACTGACGTTCTTGAGGACGTGTGCCTTCGCGTAGTAGACGTTGAGATCTTCGATGACCAACACGTTAGAAACCACCACCAGCGAGATAGGCTTCTTGGACTTGAGGGTTGCGCGCCACTTCTTCAGGGGTTCCCTCGGCGATCTTCTCCCCAAAACAGAGCACGACAATCCTATCGGCCAGGCGCATCACCCCTCGCATATTGTGATCGACCAAGATGATCGTTTGGCCTTCGTCCCGAAGGCTCGCGATTAAGTGAGAGATCTCGTCGACTTCCCCCGAAGAGAGCCCAGCGAAGGGCTCATCTAAGAGCAGGAGCTCTGGATCGGTACCGATGGCCCGGGCTAATTCGAGGCGTCTTAGTCCTCCTTGGGGGAGCATCCCGGGAAGCTCCTCGCGACAGATACAGCGATCTTCGTTTGGAGAGTGTTCGCACAAGCCGGTGCGCGCGCAGCTCTGTAGCGTCTTGGGGGCTGGATCAGGCGCGCGGATGAAGATCTCATTAGGGATTGCAGCGATCTCGACGTTCTCATAGACAGTCTTTCGTGGGAAGTACTGAGCGATCTGGAAGACCCGGGCGATCCCCGCGTCGACAATCTTATACGTCGGCCAATGGGTGATCTCTTGGCTTTTGAAAAAGATACGACCTCGATCGGGCTTGAGCGTTCCCATGATGAGATTGAAGACGGTGCTCTTGCCCGCACCGTTGGGCCCAATCAGCCCGACGATCTCCCCAGGCTCGACCCGAAACGATACGTCTTTGACGGCCATCAAGCCTCCAAACGACTTACGCACGTTCTCTACACGTAAGAGTGCCATGGCTTGACTCCTCAGCTCGCGTATCGCTTTTTGCCTCTCCTGAAAAACCCTGTAAGCAGTGGCAGCAGCCCCTGTCGTGCCACGAACAATAAGACAATTAAGAGCGTGAAGAAGATGAAAGTGGCCCAGCGCTCCACGAACGAGAGCGCCAGCCCCTCTGCGCCGATAGGAAGCTTCCAGTGTGCCACCTCGCGGATGAGTTCTTCCCCTCCGCGTACGAGAAAGCCGCCCCACAATGCCCCCACAATCGTTCCCATCCCACCAATCACCGATGCCACGATCATCTCAATGGACGTCGTCAGCGACAGCAGCGAGTTAAAGAAGACCGATTCGTTGACATGCACGGAGAACGCTCCCCCTAGCCCAACCACACAAGCGCTAACCGCGAATGCAAAGATCTTATATTTGGCTACATTGATCCCTGCAGCTTCGACGGCTTCTTCGTTCTCACGGATCGCTTCCAAGATCTTCCCAATACGCGAGGTGCTCAGCCAGATTAAAAGGAGCCCTACCCCTGTCATTAAGGCCCATAGGGCATAATAGTTACAGTACTGATTAGCTTTGTAATCTAAGAAGGGGCACAGGGCAGCTACTCCAAATTTCCCGAGTTCGCCTCCCGTCCAATCTGCTAAGATGATCACCAATCGTGCGGTGGCGAGGGGCAAGATCAACGTGATCAGGGAGAAATAGGGGCCACGCAGGCGCAGCGCCGGCACGCTAAACATGAGGCCCGCTAGCACAGCCATCGCTACCCCCAGGAGAATCGTGGCCCAGATGGGCCATCTTAAGTAGAGATTGAGTAGCCCTGTCGTATACCCGGAGACCGCCACAAAGAATATATGCCCGAAGCTGATCTGCCCTGTCATCCCTGATAGAATATCCCAACCCATCGCGTAGATGGCGAAGATCTGAGCGTAGGTGATGGTTGTCATCCATTTCGCGGGGAGAAATGGCCCGATGATCGCAATCACGATGACCGTCGCTCCTAGGAGGCTCAACCGCAGCGCGCGAGTGCTCATTCGGTCCTCCCACTGAATAGCCCTTGGGGCTTGATGAACAAGATAGCAATCAAGACCAACAGCGACGAGACCCCCACCCACGACGACCCTAGAAACTCAAAGCACCGAAAAGAGAAACAGACTCGGATCGAGGGCGAATACGTCATGAGTACTTCTAAAAGCCCGATCAAATACGCCGCGACGATCGATCCCTTCAAGCTCCCCAAGCCGCCTACGACGACTATCGCGAAGCTGATAATCAACGGATCGCGCCACATGAACGGGTCGATCTTCACCCACGAAGCGAAGAAGACTCCGGCGATCCCAGCTAGCGCTCCCGAGATGGCCCAGGTGAGCGTATAGACCTTCTTCACGTCGATGCCCACCAAGGCTGCACCTTCGTGGTCTTGGGCGGTCGCCAATATAACTCTTCCCCAACGCGCCCGGTGCACAAAGAGCCAAAAGAGAATGATCGCCAGCCATGACGCCCCAAACGCGATGATTCGGTTGGTGATCACTGTGGTCTTGTGGATCTCGATGCTCCCGCTGATAAACGGTGCCAGCAGCTGGGTATTGGTGGTGAAGAAGATCTTGATGAGCTCTTCGATGATTAGGGCACAAGCGAGCGTGGCGATCAACGTGGCGATGGAAGAGCGCTGGACATGGCGCACAATCCCATGGTAGAAGACTATCCCCAACAGCGTGCAGACGGCGACAGCCAGCACAAAAGCGCTGTAGAGATCCCACCGCAGATGTTGTTGGGCAAACCAAGCCGTGTACGCTCCGACCATCAAGAACGCCCCGTAGGCCAAGTTTAACACCCTAGCCACCCCGAAGATCAGGGTAAACCCCAAAGCTACGAGGGCATAGAGGGCGCTCATCAAGACCGAGTAGATGACAATTCGCTCCGCGATGATGAGAGCTTGGTCCATAGTGGTGGCGGTCGAGCTCTCGCCTACAGCTCCCCTAGGTCGCTAGGAGGAGAGAAGGGAGGCCCTCATCCCGCAAAGCATTTGGCGACACTGCGCGTGAACGCCTGCCACGCTTCAAACCGCCCGCCCTTCGGCTTGCCCTTCTTCTTCCATTCGTCGACAGCGGCGCGATACTCCGCTGCGGCTTTGCTGATACACGCATCGATGCTGATGGGACGGCCCTCTCCATCCGAGCGCAGACGATACTGCTTAGGCCAGATCACAACACGCAAGGGATCTTTCTGAGGATTAGCCTTCAACGGATCTCTGGCCAGAGTCGTCCACAAGACCCACTTGGCCACGACATACTCTGGGCCGTACTTGGGGTCGTGAGGGAAGGGATCGTTCTTTCCTTGGAACTGAACCCGCCCCACTGTCCCGATATAGTCGGTCTTCTCTAGCTCTTCGACGAGCCTATCGGCGTCCGTGCTGCCCTTGGCCCGGTCAAGTGCTTCTTTTAAGATAAAGAGCGCATCGTACGTCGTGAACGCTGTGTAGAGTGGGCGGGAGGGAGGAGACTCCCCGTAGCGCTCGGTGTACGCTAAGAAGAACGGGAGCGTCTTTGGGGTGATGGGCGTCTCGCCGGTGGCAGCGTCCGCGTAGGCATGGCCCATGACGCGCCCGCCAGTGCTCTTCCAGTACTCGAATGCCTGGCCCTCCGTGATGATCCCGATGACCGGCGCGTCGACCCTGAGTTCATAGGTCTGGCCCACGAAGGGAATCCCTGGATTGAACGCGAACGCTGGGATGATCGCGTCAGCCCCGGAGTCACTCACTTGCTGCAAGATCGCGGCGAAGTCTGGGTTGCCCACGGGGAAGTTGATCGCTGTGGCGATCTGGATCCCCGCTTCTGAGGGCAGGCGTGCCTGCAAGATCTTGAGAAAATCTCGGCCGAAGTTGCTGTCCTCCATGACCAGCGCAACCTTCTCCACCCCAAGTTCCTCTCTCATCAAGCCCTTGGCCATGATTGCGGCGTCTTGGCCGAGGACCTCGGTGTTGAACATCAATCGGAAGTAATACTTATATCTCTCGTAATCGCTCTTGACGAGTTCGCTGAACTGCTTCCCGCTGGTGCCTGTATTTAAGAAGGGCCTCTTCAGCCGGGCTAGTGAGGGCATGATCCCCATGACGGCTTCATCGAGGAAGCCCCCGACGATGACCTGAGCGCCCTTCTCGACCAATTCTTCAAAGGCTGCCCGGGCCACATCGCCCCGTAAGACTTGGTCGTCCCGAATGAGTCCCTCCATAGTGAGCTTTGGTGGTGGCAGCTTCTTTTCGTCGACTAGTTTGTTGATCTCTTCTAGGGCAAGCTGAGCCCCGCGCACCATAGCGCGTCCCACGTCTAGGAGATCAATGGGACCGATCAGACCGACCTTCACCGGCGGCTGTTGGCCCCACCCCCACACCGATCTCAGCGTCAGCGCTCCTGCCCCAACGCTAAGCGCCTTCAAAAACAGACGACGATTCATCCTCATAGCTCGTCCTCCTCCGGCACTCTATTTGTTTATCTTAGCTGTTTGATAAGGGCTTGTGCAAGTCAGCCCTTGGCGTAGCGCGCAATTGCGCTCTCGTCAAGCTCGACTCCAAGCCCTGGCCCCGACGGAACGGTGATATACCCATCAGCGTCGATCATCAACGGCTTCTTCAAGAAGAAATCTCGAGCTTGCGGAGTCCATCCCGGCGGCTCGTAGGGGAACTCAGCCCACTCGCAGTTGGGGCTTGCGCCCATCACGTGAAGGTTCGCAGCTAAGCCCAAGCCGTTGGTCCACGTATGAGGGGCGATACGTAGCCCCCAGGCTTCCGCCATAGCCGCGATCTTTCTCGCTGTGAGAATCCCGCCGGAGAGGATGGCGTCTGGTTGCAGAATATCTAACGACTGATTGAGAATCAACTCGCGGAACTCATGAAGATCTGAGTTCATCTCACCTCCGGCAAGCGCAATGCCCACTCGTCGACGGAGCAGCCGATAGCCATGGTAGTCGTTCTTCTCCAATGGCTCCTCGAGCCAGAGCACTCCTAGCTCTTTGAGTTCTTCGGCGATGCGCTGCGCCGTGGCCAAGTCCCACTGTGGGGCTTCGCCCAAGCCGGCTACGCGCCAGCCCATGTTCGCATCCACCATCAAGTCTATCTTTGGGAAATGCTCGCGCACCGCGCGCGCGACTTTCAGATCTTCGCGCCAGTCTAAGCTGTGAAATCGCAACTTCACCGCGCGAAAGCCCAGCTTTTGTATCTGTTCAATATACTCTAAGCGCTCTTCAACGCCCTTGAGTTCCCCTGTGCTCGCATAAGCCTTGATGCGTTCTTGATAGCCCCCCAAAAGCTTATAGACCGGAACATTCAAGGCTTTGCCAATAATGTCCCACAGCGCTGGCTCGACGTACCATAATCTCAGCCCTAAGAATGTCGCCGAGCGCAAGATCTTTACGATCTCTTCGACGTTGAACGGATCGCACCCCAACAAAAACGGCGCCAGCAGCTCGCCAAGCTTTGAGCCCTCTTGCCCGAAGGCGAATCCCGCTGAGTAGCCCTTGATCCCTTCGTCGGTCTCTACAATAACGAGATTGACCCGATGGAACGCTTGAGGATACCCCGGCAGCCACGCGGGATAGAACGGCTGCTCGAGGGGATACTCTAAGAGCTTTACAGTGACGCTTGTAATGCGCACTAGAGGTGCACTCCCTTCTCCACCAGGAATTTCTTATAGACTTCGATGGCCTGGGGCATGGTGCGCGTCAGCTGCATAATGCCGCTGACCTTGCCCTTGGGCTGAATCAGCCTCTTCGTGAACGCGAGCATAGCGTTCTCTTGGCCCGTGTAGAGCTTATGAAAGAGATCGGCCGTGAGCGTCAGAGACGCGCCCTCTTCCCCGCCAGGGTGAGTCTCACAGATCTGTATCCCCTCGCCACGAGCGTCCACCCAAAAATCTATATCGGGCTGCTTGATGTGAATGCCAATCAGCATCTTCAGTGCCGACCAACCCTCGTATATTTCTTGCACATCCTTGAGGCGATTGGCGAACTCCAACACGAACTGTTTGGCTTGTTGCGGATCTGTGTATGGGAAACCCATAGGCACCCCCCTTACTTTACCAGATCTGCTGCACCAGCTCACGCAGCTCTTTAGGACTCGGCTGGCGCGGGTTGAAGAGCACCGAGCCATCAGCAAGAGCCAGCTCAGTAATTCTGTCTAGATCGTCCTCTTTCACACCCACGTCCCGCAAGCGCACTGGAACCCCAACTGATTTCATTAATTCCCGCACGCGCGCAATTCCCTCGTCAGCTGAAGAGACCCCAAACGCTTGCGCAATCCGTTCGTATTTCTCTCGCCGCGCGTCGAGATTGAATTCCATCACAACTGGCAACGCCAACGCGCAGCATAGCCCGTGCGGCAGATTATAGATTCCACCCAAAGAATGGGCTATGGCGTGCGCCAGCCCCACCCAGCCGTTATTGAATGCTATTCCCGCGATCAACGCAGCGTACGAGAGACTCGCCCGAGCTTCCATATCTGAGCCGTCTTTGACCGCACGGGGTAAGTGCTCAGCAATCAACTTGATCGCTTGAAGAGCAAGGAGATCGCCCATCGGCTGCGCCGAGATCGAGACTATAGTCTCGATTGCGTGTGTCAGCGCGTCTAATCCTGTGTGTGCCGTCACCGTTGGCGGCAGAGTCTTCGTCAGCTCGGGGTCTACGAGAGCGAGTGTCGGAGCCAAGTAGCGACTGACCAAGGGCAGTTTCTGTTTGCGCTCCGGCACGGTGACCATCGCGATAAAAGTGACTTCGCTGCCGGTGCCTGCGGTCGTGGGGATAGCAATGAGCGGGCCGCACGGGCCAGGCACAGCGTCGTTGCCTTCGTAGTCTAAGACAGAGCCGCCGTGCGTCTTGACGGCATTTATCGCTTTAGCGCTGTCAATGACGCTACCGCCGCCAATGGCGATGAGCGCATCACGCCCTTGGGCAAGAGACAAAGCATTCTCGATGCACTGCACTGTCGGGTTCGGAAGAATTCCGTCGTAGACGACATAGTCAAGTCCGGCTAATTGTTCTTCAAGGTGCGCGAGCAGACCCGCTTGCGCTACCCCCTCGTCGGTGACGACAAGTATGGACTTCCACCCGCGAGTATCAAGCTCTAGGCGCAGATTCCCAAGAGCCCCGATGCCGAAGAGAATTCGTGTAGGAAGCTCGAAGCTGAAGAAAGTCTCTTGCATTGCGCACTTCCTTGTGGGAATCACATAAACCAATCGAAGAAATCCGGGCTGATGTCGATCTGCACGCTCTTGACTTCTGTGTAGAGGTCGAGCAAGCAGTGCAGCCCTGCCTCGCGCCCAAAGCCGCTCTTCTTCATCCCCCCGTAGGGCACGCCCGCCGGATGCATGTTGTAGCAATTGACCCAAACTCTGCCAGCCTTCACCCCATGCGCAACGCGTAGCGCTTTGCCGATATCTTGCGTAAAAACCCCCGCTGCAAGGCCGTACTCGACCGAGTTTGCGATCTGCACCGCTTCATCCTCGCTATCAAAGCTCATCACGGCGACAACAGGGCCAAAGACCTCTTCACAGGCGAGAGCCATCGTTGGCTGGACTTCTGTGAAAACAGTTGGCTCGAAGAAGAACCCGCGCGCAAATTCTGCTCCTTGGGGCTGCTTACCTCCTAAGACCAAGCGCGCGCCTTGCTCCTGGGCAAGCTTCACATAGTGCTTGACTTTCTCAAGCTGGGCTTGCGAGTGCAAGGTGCCAAACTCGGTCATGGGATCGCTGGGATCGCCCATTTTAAGCTTCGAAGCACGCTCGACGAACGCATCTAAAAATCTCCTATAGATCGAGCGCTCAATCAGTAATCGCGCCCCGGCAGTGCACATCTGCCCCTGAGCAAAGAAATTTGCCAAGAGCGCCTGGGCGAGAGTTCTGTCGAAGTCGCAATCGGCAAAGACGATAAACGGGGCTTTGCCACCAAGCTCCAACGAGACGCGCGTGATGTTGGGCGCAGCCAGTTGCATAATCTTCGTCCCCGTTGCCGTTGAACCCGTGAATGCGATTTTATTCACTAGGGGGTGCGCACACAGGGCACTGCCCACAGTTGCAGGCGTCGGGTCGGTGAGCACATTGTAGACCCCCGACGGTAAGCCCACCGTTTCGGCAATCTTGGCAAGCTCAAGCGTCGTCACCGGCGTTGTTGGGGCGGGCTTGATGACGACAGTGTTTCCTGCAGCGAGCGCTGGGGCGATCTTCAAGGCGGCAAGCCATAGCGGGAAATTCCAGGGCGTGATCGCCGCGACGACGCCCAAGGGCTCGCGTCGCGTGTACGTGAGATACTCTCCTGGAACGGGAATAGTCTCGCCCATGACTGCCGGGCCGATCCCAGCAAAATACTCAAAGAGGCTGATCGTCGCAGGGATATCGTGCGCTTGGATCTCTTTGATGGGGCGGCCGGTCTCATGGCACTCTAAGAGCGCCAGCTCATCGAAGCGCTCTTTGAGCGCGTTTGCGATAGCTCGTAAGAACTCGCTGCGCTCTTCATAGGAACGGGCAGCCCAATCCGGAAAGGCTTGGGCAGCGGCGCGCACAGCGCGATCCACTTCAGCTGCAGTAGCGACAGCACACTCTGCGATGGGCTCCTGGGTGGCGGGATTTCGGACCTGGTAGCATTGAGGGGTCTCCTGCCAGTGGCCTCCGATGTATAGCCCATAGCGGTGCATACGTCCCTCCCGTTACCCTCGTGCCCAGCTTAGAAGCCACTGCAAGTATATACGGCCTCTGAGGGGTGGATAGTGGAGCCGAGCGGAGTCGAACCGCCGACCTCCCGCTTGCAAAGCGGGCGCTCTCCCAACTGAGCTACGGCCCCAAGGGACAGTTTGGCAGTTCTAAGTTACCAACTTTGAGGGTGTAGGTCAAGTTGAGAAGAGAAAATAAATTGGTGGGTCTAGGAAGAATCGAACTTCCGACCTCGCGCTTATCAGGCGCGCGCTCTACCACTGAGCTATAGACCCGGGTGCTTATTTATATTAACACTCCCAGCCCTTGCTGTCAAGGTTGCTTTTGCTGCTAGCATTTATATAATTGATGTACTTTTTCTGTGCGAGGTGAGTCCATGAGTCTGCGGGTTCTTTGGAAGTGGTCGGTGCTGGGGGTCGTGCTGCTTGGGGTGGCCTGGGGGGGCCAAGCCCAGCAGGCGGCATGGCAATCGGTCGTGATCGCCGAGGCGGGATTCCGCTCCGGAGATCTCGTCTATAATTCAGATCTAGCCGTCGCGCCTGATGGAACGGCTTATGTCGTCTGGGCCGCTTTACAAGATGGCGCTGAGATCTTTCTCAGCGTCGTACCCCCTGGGGAGGCATTGCAACCTCGAGATCCCATCAATGTCTCTGAAGGGGCCGGAGGGGATTGGCCTGTGGCCCCGGCTGTCGCGCTCGGCGGTGGGCGGCTCTGCGTCGTCTGGGAGGGCTGGGATGATTTCGGCGGTGATATCTTCATTCGTTGCTCGGACGATGGCGCCCGGACTTGGCTGAGCGATCCCGTCAAAGTCGCGGAAACCGAGACAGCATCGGGCCAGCACGAGCTCGGCAGTGAGTGGGACGGCAATGTTGATGTCTTTGTGGACGCGCAGAAGACCGTCTACGTCACCTGGTTTGAAGAATTCTCTAAGCTTGTCTGGAGTAAGTCCACAGACGGACGGACGTTCTCGCCGTTTCAGGTGCTTTTAGAGACGTTCGACTACCTACGGTGGCCCCAGTGGGCCCAAGGGCCTGATGGCACGCTCTATGTGGCGTATACGCTTGCCCTCAACGACAACAACGCCGATGTCTATTTCTTCAAGACCGCTGACGGTGGCGCTACTTGGGAAGGCCCAATTCAAGTCACCTCTAACCCCGGGTTCTCCGACGCCCCTGAATGGGCTTTTCTCAATAACACGATCTACAACGTCAACGACGACACCGAGCAGGCTGCTCCCAATAGCGCCGACATTATGCTGACAGTCTCTCCAGACGGCGGCCGAACGTGGAACCCTAGCGTCGTCATCGCCAAAGATGGCGCATTCCCCTCTATCGCTACGGATGGGAAGAATCTCTACGTGGGTTTCTCCAGCATCGTTGGAGAGGAACAGACGGGATTTGTCTGTTCGACCGACGGCGGACGAACATGGATCCGCGACGACATTCCCAACTCCGGGCCAAACTTTGTCTTCTTAGGCTTACGCGGCCCGGGAATTGACGCTTCTGAGGTTGCTGTCGCCGTAGATGCCCAGGGGAATGTCTATGTTGCGTGGGCGCGCGGCAGCCGCGAGTTGGGACAATCGCAGATCATGTTGGCTAAGCGCAAGGGATGCTGAAAGGATCATTGGCCCTCACCCCTGGCCCCTTGGGAGAGGGGCTGGAGGTGAGGGCTTATTTCTCTAACTCCGCCAACTGCTGCTCGCGATAGGCCTTGTCCAGGGCAGTGATGAGCTCATCTAACTCGCCCTCGAGAATACGATCAAGTTGATAGAGCGTTAGATCAATACGATGATCAGTGACGCGGTTCTGCGGAAAGTTATAGGTGCGGATCTTCTCGCTGCGCGCGGCGGTGCCGATCTGAATCCGCCTCTGCTGAGTGATCTCGCGCTTCTGCTCGGATTCGTATTTCTCCTGTAGGCGCGCGCGAAGCAACTTCATGGCCTTCTCGCGGTTCTTGTGCTGGCTCCGCTCTTCTTGACAAGTCACGACGATCCCTGTGGGTTTATGGATTAAGCGCACGGCCGTGGCGACTTTATTCACGTTCTGACCGCCAGGACCGCCAGCACGGAATGCCTCGAATTCTATGTCTTCCTCGCGGATCTCAATCTGCACGTCTTGAATCTCCGGCAGCACAGCGACCGTAGCCGTGCTTGTGTGTATGCGTCCTGAGGCTTCGGTCTCTGGGACGCGCTGGACGCGATGGACCCCGCTTTCAAACTTAAACTTCCCGTATGCCCCCGGACCCGTCACCTCAAAGACGATCTGCTTAAAGCCCCCAAGATCTGTGGGGTGCGCATCGAGCACCTCTATATGGAAGTTATGGGCATCTGCGTATTTTTTGTACATCCGAAAGAGATCAGCGGCGAAGAGCGCTGACTCCTCTCCGCCCGCACCGGCACGGATCTCGACGATCGCATTCCCCTCATCTCGGGGATCTTCGGGAACGAGCAGGAGTCGCGCCTCGTCGAGGAGCTTAGCGCGCTCCGCCTCAGCGCGCTCTAGCTCCTCCTTCGCCAGGACGCGCAGATCCCCATCGCTCTCCAGGAGCTCACGCGCCTCTGCTATTGATTGCTCCAAGAGCTGTAAACGCTCGTACAGCTCGACAGGACGCTTCAGCCGCGTGTACTCCCGCGAGAGTTGCACATACTGGGCACTATTGACAATCTCTGGTTGGCTGAGCTGACGCTCTAAATCATAGTACTTCCTGCGCAGCTCGGCGAGACGATCTATAAGCCTCTCCATAGCTCTTTGTACTTTACAAAACGCAAGCCCTTGCGTCAATATGGCCCGGAACAGTATAATCAAATGTGGCACGTACGGACGCTCTCACCAGTGACTTTCTCATCATCGGCGCAGGGCTCGCGGGGCTCTATGCAGCGCTTCAGGCGGCTCGTTATGGCTCTGTCTGCTTGCTCACCAAGACGAGTATCTCAGAGACGAATTCCGCCTGGGCCCAAGGGGGCATCGCCGCGGCCGTTGATGAAAACGATTCCCCGCAACTCCACAGAGAAGATACTCTGAGAGCTGGGCGTGGGCTGTGCGATGAGCGTGCTGTAGATGTCCTCGTGCGCGAGGGGCCCGAGTGCATTAAGGAGCTGGAGCGCCTAGGGGTGGCGTTCGACCGGACGCCCTCCGGCTATGAGCTGGGGCGTGAAGGTGGTCATAGTCGTCGGCGCATCGTCCACGCGGGAGGAAGCTCAACGGGTCAGCGCATTGTCGCTCGATTGTCTGCTTTGGTCTTGCAAAACCTTAATATCACCCTGATTGAGCACGCCGTGGTAACAGAGCTGCTCACCGTTGAAGGGTGCTGCGTAGGAGCGAGGTTCCTTTGTGATGGGCGGGAGCAACTCGTGCGAGCGCGCACGACGATCTTGGCTACTGGGGGAGCTGCAGCGCTCTATCACCGTACGACAAACCCGCCGGGGACCACTGGTGAAGGCATTGCCTTGGCGTATCGCGCAGGGGCGGAGCTTGCCGATCTCGAGTTTATCCAATTTCATCCAACGGCCCTCGCCCTTCCTACAGCCCGAAGCTTTCTCATTAGTGAGGCCGTTCGTGGAGAGGGCGCACATCTGCTCAACCCGGACGGAGAGCGCTTTATGCTCAAGTACGACGGGCGGGCTGAGTTAGCGCCGCGCGACGTCATTGCGCGCGCGATCTTCGAGGAGATGCGAAGATTCAAGACGGATCATGTCTTCTTGAGCTTACGCCATCTCGATCCTGCCTTAGTGCGCTCACGCTTTGCGAATATCTACGAGACGTGTTTGCAGTATGGGCTCGATCTAACGCGCGATCTCATCCCTGTGGCGCCCGCAGCGCACTACACTATTGGAGGAGTGCGCACGGATCTCTGGGCCGAGACGACTGTACCGAATCTCTTTGCTGTCGGAGAGGTCTCCTGCACCGGAGTACACGGTGCCAATCGCTTGGCAAGCAATGCGCTCTTGGAGTGTCTGGTCTTTGCGCGCCGAGCCGTGGAGGCCGCGGTTCGCCATAAGGTCGCAAGCGCATCAGGGCAAGAAGTTGATGGGGTAAGAGCTTGCTCGCCTGCGAACTCGCAACCCTCTGAACTCTCTCGGGTAAGACAGCTTATGACACAGTACGTCGGGCTTGTGCGAGACCGTGCGGGCTTGGAATATGCCCTCGCTGAGCTGAGCCGCTTGGAAATAGCAAGCTCTGGGCTTTTGAGGGAGCAAGCGTTAGTAGCACGGCTAATCGCTCAGAGCGCACTCTTCCGCGCTGAGACGCGCGGGGTTCACATCCGTTCAGATTTTCCCAATGAAGACCCCTCGTGGCAAGCGCATATCATCGTTCAGAAAGATCGCCCCATGCGCTTGGAGAAACAGCTACAGACAGAGTCGCCATGAATGACCTGAATGCTCTTGCTGTTCGTGAGCTTGTCGAGAGGGCGCTGCGCGAAGACATCGGCGCTGGGGACGTGACTACAGAAGCAATCTGCGGGCCAGATCAGATGGGTCGGGCCGTCATTCGCGCGAAAGAGCCATGCGTTGTCGCGGGCCTTCCTATTGTGCAGGCGGTCTTTGCAGCCCTGGACGCTCAGATTCAGTTTATGCCGCGAGTACGCGAGGGTGACCAGCTCTTCGCCGGCCAAGCTCTCGCTGAGCTTGAGGGACGCTTGCGTGCGATCTTAACGGGCGAGCGCACCGCACTCAATATCTTACAGAGATTGAGTGGGATCGCGACCCTCACAGCGCGCTACGTCGAGGCCGTCAGAGATTTCCCTGTGAAAATTTTAGATACGCGCAAGACCGCGCCGGGACTGAGAATTTTGGACAAATATGCTGTGAGAGTTGGCGGCGGACAGAACCACCGACTCGGACTCTACGACGGCGTGCTGATCAAGACCAATCACATCCGTGCTGCTGGGGGCATTGCGAAGGCTATTGAGCGCGCGCGGCGCTCTGTCCCACCGACGCTCAAGATCGAAGTCGAAGTGAAAAATCTCCACGAACTTCAAGAAGCCCTAGAAGCGCGAGCTGATATCATCATGCTGGATAATATGGCCCTTGAAGAGATGCGTGAGGCGGTCAAGATCGTCGGTGGGCGTGCCTTGCTTGAGGCCTCCGGCGGCGTTACTTTAGAGAACGTGCGGCAGATCGCGGCGACAGGAGTAGACTTCATCTCTGTTGGCGCCCTCACGCACTCGGTCAAAGCGATTGATATGCACCTGGAGGTGCTTGCACCATGACCGTCGTCGAACACTTGGAGATCACGCAAGAGATCAAGAGACTCAAATCTGAGAAGAATGCCGTGATCTTGGCGCATAATTATCAGCGCCCGGAAGTGCAAGACATCGCTGACTTTATTGGCGATTCGCTGGGGCTGTCGCAAGCCGCAGCCAAGACCAACGCCGATATTATTGTCTTCTGCGGCGTGCATTTTATGGCCGAGACCGCTTCTATTATCTGTCCGGAGAAAAAAGTCTTGCTGCCCGATCTGGAGGCGGGCTGTTCGCTTGCCGCGACGATCAACGCTGAACAGTTACGCCAATGGAAAGCCGAGCATCCCAACGCTGTCGTCGTCGCGTACGTGAACACGACGGCTGAAGTGAAAGCCGAGTCAGATTACTGTTGCACGTCGACGAACGCGCTTAAGGTCGTGCAGTCGATTCCCCCAGACAGAGAGATTCTCTTTCTGCCCGATATGTTCTTGGGCGCGTACATTCAGAGGGTGACGGGGCGGAAGATGCACATCTGGCCGGGGGAGTGTCACGTGCACGCGGGGATTCGTCCCAGAGATATAGACGCGATGCGCGTAGCGCACCCAGAAGCTGAGCTGCTCGTCCACCCGGAGTGCGGCTGCTCGTCGTCGTGCATGTACTATCAAGCAACAGGGGATTTGAAGGGCGAAGTGCACATTCTCTCGACGGAGGGCATGGTCAGACACGCGCGCCAGAGCCCAGCGCGAGAGTTCATTGTCGCGACAGAGATCGGGATTCTGCACCGACTCAAGAAAGAGACCTCAGGCAAGACGTTCTATCCGGCCAACGAGCGCGCGATCTGCGAGTATATGAAGAAGATCACGCTCGACAAAGTCTTGAGATCGCTGCGCGAAGAGATCTACGAGATTCGCGTGCCGGAGCCAACAGCCAGCAAAGCCCGAAGAGCGATTGAGCGCATGCTCGCGATTGTGTAGGCCTACTGAGACTTTGACAGCCTAGGGGACTGGATCTCGCTCCTACGCTTGATGATATAGCCCCATACGGCAAGATACGCAAGGCCTATGAACACCCGCATCCAGGGATAGAGAGGATTTGGTTCACCAAAGAGTTCGTTCATGAAACATAAGGGAAGCACCAAAACCGATGTTATGATTCCATCTATCCATAAATCGAGCTTTGCCCAGCGTGGATATCTTTTCACAAACTGGGGGAAAGTTTGCACTGCGATAAACCATTGAAATATCAAGACCAACGCAAGCCCAAAAGGCCACCAAATGTCCGTTATCTCCCTTACAATCATTTCCCTTGTAGCTTCATCCACGACGATCACCGTTTTACTTATAGCACTTTGCGCTCTCATTGTCAAGATGTGTTGAGAAGGCTCTCACTTTGCTCTACAATGAGCTCGCTATGAAGCGCGTCCTAGTCGGGATGAGCGGCGGCGTGGATAGCTCTGTTGCGGCACTCTTGCTCAAGCAACAGGGCCACGAAGTCATTGGCGTCACGCTCAACTTATGGTCTTATGAAGACCGCCAGGAGCCATATAACGAATGTTGCTCGTTGGAAGTCCGCACCGTCGCGCAGCAGTTGGGGATCGAGCATCACTTCATTGACGCAGGGAAAGAGTTCAAAGAGCGCGTTATAGACGCTTTTCTTGCGGAGCACGCCCAGGGGCGCACCCCTAGCCCCTGCGGCCGGTGCAATCGCCTCGTGCGCTTTCCCTTGCTCTTAGAGCTCGCGGACCGCTTCGGATGCGAGTACTTAGCAACGGGACACCACGCGCGTATCGCCGTCGAAGACGGCGTGTACTATCTCTTGACGAGCAAAGATGCTATCAAAGATCAGTCGTACTTTCTCTATGGGCTGACGCAAAGTCAGCTCAGGAGAATTCTCTTCCCTGTGGGGCATCTCTTGAAGAGCGAGGTCTGGCAGATCGCCAAAGAGCATAACTTAGTCTCAGCCCGCAAGCCCGAGAGCATGGACTTATGTTTTATTCCCAGGGGCGATTATCGCGCGTATCTGCGAGAGAAGCTCGACGGCGCTTTGTTAAAGCCTGGGGAGATTGTAGACACTACCGGGCGTGTCGTCGGCCGTCACGAAGGGCTCGCTTTTTATACTATCGGGCAGCGCCAGGGGCTGGGAATCGCCTTAGGGCAGCGCGTCTACGTCGTGGGCTTCGACTATGAAAAGAACAGACTCATCGTGGGTGACGAGCGCGCGCTCTTCTCCGAAGGGCTGATCGCAACGGACGTGAACTTTGTCTATCCTCCAGATCTAGCTTTAAGAAAGGGGCTAGGGGAGAGATCTATCACCGTTAAGATTCGCTATCGCAGCCCGCATGTGCCTGCGACGTTAGAGCTCCTCGAAGATGGGCGGGTGCGCGTACGCTTCGCGCAGCCCCAGCGGGCCGTTACGCCGGGACAGATCGCGGTCTTTTACGAAGGTGAGCGCGTCCTCGGCGGTGGTGTGATAGAAAGCGCGCTACGGCAAGCAGACAGTGCCGAGTCTATTACTGAAAATCCTGTTTTGGTAGAGCACTGCTGAGCCGCGAAAGTTATCCGAGAGATACCTACATTTGCGTAACTGAGCTGCCACTCCCCAAAGCTCGTTCTGGGCTATCACGTTCGCGATAAGCTCTGTCTGAGACGCTCCCACGAGCAAGATCCCGGACCCACGATTCTGCACGACCTCGCTCTCAAAGACTTTGACAGTGCCAACGCTCTCGACGCCGGAGCGCCCGCTCGATCGAATGAGCGTTCTCACTATGGAAGCTGTGCCCCAGATCTCAAGGCCGTTTTCGCGGCTGCGCTCGACTGTGCTGTCGCGCAGCTCCACCGACGCGCTAGGAGAGACGTAAACTCCCCAGCCGTTCTCCAGAACTTCCGAGCTGAACACAGAGACGTGAGCTGTATCGAGCACGTAGACGCCGACCCAAGGGGTGCGTGCGATGCGCACGGAGTCAAGAGTGACGCGAGCAGCGCCGCGGGCTTGCAGCCCCGACGGACAGAGCAACTCGGGGTAGAAGAGCGCGCACTCCTTGCCGTGTTGAGGAGCATCTGATGCTTTAGGCGCGTCTGCGAGTGTCAAATTGCTGAGGGTCACAGTAATGGGGTTGTCGCTCTGCACGAAGATCACGGGAAACCCGGGCTTACCGCCGCGTAGCATAGTCTGTGCTATCCCCGCGCCCTTGAGCGTGAGACTTTTTGTGATCACGAGATTCTCCGTGCAGACTCCAGGAGCGAGCATGATGGTATCGCCATCGCGAGCGCGATCAATAGCGGCTTGGAGTGAGCTGGTCGTGCAGTCTAGGAGAGGTTCTGAGATCATCAGAGCACTCACAAGAAGGAGGACGCTGGCTAACTCCACGATATGTCGTGCTGCCATAGCTCGTTCAGGTCACCGCGATCGGGCTCAGTTTCAAGATCCTCCTCAAGAACTGTCCCGTGTACGATTCCGGCACACAGGCGACTTCTTCAGGTGTCCCCTCGGCGACGACCTGTCCTCCAGCGTCGCCACCTTCGGGGCCTAAATCAATGATATAGTCTGCTGTCTTGATGACGTCCATATTATGTTCAATGACTACAATAGTATTACCCGCCTCTACCAATCTGTGCAGCACGTCGAGTAATTTCTCGATATCTGCCAAGTGCAGCCCTGTCGTTGGCTCATCCAAGATATAGAGCGTCCGTCCGGTGTCGCGCTTGCTTAGCTCCGTTGCTAATTTCACACGCTGTGCTTCGCCACCCGAAAGTTGCGTCGCTGGCTGTCCTAGCTGAATGTACCCCAAGCCCACGTCGTATAGGGTCTGAAGCTTTCTCTTAATCGCCGGATGGTGCTCAAAGAACGCCAGCGCCTCTTCGACAGTCATAGCTAAGACATCGGCGATGTTCTTGTCTTTATAGCGAATCTCAAGAGTCTCGCGATTGTAGCGCTGGCCCTTGCAGACCTCGCAGGGGACGTAGACGTCGGGCAAGAAGTGCATCTCTATCTTTATGAGCCCATCGCCCTTGCAGGCCTCGCAGCGCCCACCCTTGACGTTGAACGAGAACCGTCCTGGCTTATAGCCTCGCGCCCGCGCTTCGGGCACCAGCGCAAAAAGCTTTCTGATGTCGTCAAAGACCCCGGTATACGTTGCAGGGTTGGAGCGCGGCGTGCGTCCAATGGGCGATTGATCTATCTCGATGATTTTGTCTATCTGTTCTAACCCTAAGATCGCGTCGTGCTCGCCGGGACGCTCGACAACGTAGCCCAATCTCTGGGCGACGCCGCGATAGAGAATCTCGTCGATCAGCGTGCTCTTGCCCGAACCTGAGACTCCCGTGACGCAGACGAAGACCCCCAACGGGATTCTTACAGTGAGATTCTTTAAGTTATGCTGGCGCGCCCCGACGACAGTAAGAAAGCCCTTAGGCTGACGGCGCTTCGTCGGCACGGGGATCTGGCGGCGCCGGCTTAAGAATTGCCCCGTGATCGAGTTGGGATTCGCACATATATCTTCGAGGCTCCCTGTAGCAACGATATATCCCCCGTGCTTGCCCGCGCCCGGCCCAATGTCCACGATAAAATCAGCAGATCGTATTGTCTCTTCGTCGTGCTCAACGACGATCACGGTATTGCCCAGATCGCGTAGCCCTTTGAGTGTGTTTATGAGTCTCTGGTTATCTCGTTGGTGCAGCCCGATGCTCGGCTCATCTAAGATATAGAGCACTCCTACCAAGCCAGAGCCAATCTGCGTTGCCAGCCGAATGCGCTGGGCTTCGCCGCCAGCGAGCGTCCCTGCCGGACGGTCTAACGTCAAATACTCCAGGCCAACGTCGATGAGAAACTTCAATCTTGTCTTGATCTCTTTCAAGACTTGATGGGCGATCAGCCACTCACGCTCAGTCAGCTCCAACTCAGAGAAGAACTTATACGCGTCTTTAACGGAGAGCGCGCAGACGTCCATGATGTTCTTTCCGGCAATCGTGACCGAGAGACTCTCTGGGCGCAGGCGTTTTCCGTTGCAAGCTGCGCACGGACGCTTGCTCATATATTGCTCGATCTCTTCGCGGGCCCAGTCGGACTCGGCTTCTCTGTAAGCGCGCTCCAGTGCGGGGATCAGCCCTTCGTAATAGTCCATAAAGTAGCGCGTCCGCCCATAACGATTCGTGTACGGGAACGTGACAGGAATGCCGTCCGTGCCGTAGAGCAAGACGTCGAGCTGCTCTCTGGACAGCTTCCCTAGAGGCTTATCTGGATCGATCTTGTACATTCTGCAGACGCCAAAAAGCACCCCCCAGAGCCATTTGCTCTGCCGATCGGCCCACGGGATCAGCCCGCCGTCTTTAAGAGACTTTTCCGGGTCGATGACGCGCTCTGGGTCGATCTCCATCTTAAAGCCTAGGCCTGTGCACGTGGGGCACGACCCAAAGGGGCTGTTGAACGAAAACAATCTTGGCTCGATCTTGTCGTAGCTGATCCCGCACTGGGGACAGGCAAACTGCTCACTGAAGAGAATTTCTCGCTTTTGGTCGACGACGTCGATCAGCACCAAGCCCTTGGCTCTCTTGAGCGCGGTCTCGACAGCATCAGCAATTCTGTTCTTATTATCTTGGCGGACGATAATACGGTCGACTACGACCTCGATCGAGTGTTTTTTCTTCTTATCGAGCTCGATCTCGTCTTCCGTGAGGTCTTTGATCTCACCGTTGACGCGGACGCGGGCGAAGCCCTCTTTGCGCAGCTCTTCGAAGACTTTCTTATACTCGCCTTTGCGTCCCCGTGCGATGGGCGCGAGGATCTGAATCTTGACGCCCTCGCCTAGCTCCAAGATCTGATCTACGATCTGCTGCGCAGTCTGCTGCGCAATGGGGCGGCCACACCGATAACAGTGGGGCTTGCCGATGCGAGCAAAGAGTAGTCTGAGATAATCATAAATTTCTGTCACCGTGCCCACAGTCGAGCGCGGGTTCTTATGAACGGTCTTTTGATCAATCGAGATCGCTGGAGAAAGCCCTTCGATGAAATCGACGTCAGGCTTGTCCATCTGGCCCAGGAACTGCCGCGCATACGCTGACAGAGATTCAACATAACGTCGCTGCCCCTCAGCGTAGATCGTGTCAAAAGCTAACGAAGACTTCCCCGACCCAGAGATCCCGGTGAAGACTATCAATTTGTTTCTGGGAAGCTCTAAATCTATATTTTTGAGATTGTGCTCTCGTGCGCCGCGAATGATGATCTTGTCCGTGCTCATCTGTGTTAAGTTTGCCACATCGCTGTCACCGTTGCAATCCCTGCCCATCGGTTTGATATAATAAGCCAAAGCTCAACGAGGAGGGAGATCGATGAAGCAAGTTATCGGTGCAGTTTTGTTAATTCTCGCAGTGCTCTTAACGGTGCCAGCCTTGGCGCAGAAGCCCAGAGGGCTGGTGCTATCTACTCCATACCCAGCGCAATCTGTTCAAGTCGGCGAGACGGTGAATATCTCGCTGACGCTCTCTAATCGTGGGCTGGCGCCGCAGATCGTGCGCGTCAGCATGAAAGAAGTCGCCGAGGGCTGGAAGGCTTCGCTCACAGGAGGAGGCCGCCCCATCCAGGCCGTCTACGTCGACACGGACGACTCGGTGTCCTTGAATTTGAAGCTCGAACCCCCCACAGGCGTCCAAACGGGTGTCTATCGCTTCGTCGTGCACGCTGTAGGCCAAGGGGCCCACAGCGAGTTGCCTATAGAATTGACCGTCGAAGCGCAACTGCCCCCACAGCTCGCCTTCGAGACAGAGCTGCCTACACGGCGTGGCTCCCCAACTGCGACGTTTCGGTATTCGGTCACGCTGACCAACAAGGGCGAGCAGGAGACGACTGTCAATCTAGAAGCCGAGGCCCCTGAGGGCTTCCAAGTGACGTTCAAGCTACGCTTTGGCAGCGAAGAAGTGACGAGTTTCCCCATCAAAGCCGGCGAATCCAAGAGCTTGGACATCGAGGTGCGTCCGCCCAAGCAAGCCCAAGCCGGCGAATACCCCATCACCGTGCGGGCGCTGGGCGGCCAAGCTCAAGCCCTACTCAGCCTCAAAGCGATTATCACTGGCCAAGCAGAACTGAACGTGACGACGCCCGATGGGCGGCTCACGGCGCAGGCGACGGCCGGCCAAGAGAATACTATCAAACTCAAGATAGAGAACAAGGGAACCGCTCCTGCTCGTGACGTCGAACTCAGCTCCTTCCCTCCGGTGGGATGGACCATCGAGTTCGACCCGAAGACTATTGCCGAGATCTCTCCCAACAACTTCGCTGAAGTGACAGCCAAGATCAAGCCCTCCGACAAGACCGTTGCCGGAGACTACATGCTCTCGATCACAGCGCGCAGCGAGGGCATCTCCGATTCTGCCGAGTTTCGCATCACGGTCGTGACCTCGACGCTGTGGGGCATCGTGGGGATTGGGATCATCGTCATCGCGCTTGGCGTGGTGGGCTGGGCGGTCTCGCGCTTTGGCCGCAGATAGACTATGAACGAGATCGTCATCGAGACGCACAATCTCACAAAGCGCTATGGCGACATCGTTGCTGTCGACAATCTGAATCTAACGATTCGCGCCGGCGAGGTCTTTGGGATATTAGGTCCTAACGGCTCGGGCAAGACCACAACGATTTTGATGCTCTTAGGTCTGACCGAGCCAACCGACGGCTGGGCGCGAGTGCTCGGCTTTGACCCTATGCGCCAACCGTTAGAAGTCAAATCTCGCGTGGGGTATCTTCCCGATCAAGTCGGCTTCTACGACGAACTGACTGCATGGGAGAACCTTGCCTACACAGCCAAGCTCAATGGGCTGGCACGCCCTGTCGCGCAGCGCCGGATTAACGAAGCGCTGGAGCGCATGGGCTTAGCAGACGTCGCTGATCGTCGTGTGGGGACGTTCTCACGCGGGATGCGCCAACGCCTTGGGGTTGCTGAGATTCTCTTAAAGCATCCTCAGGTGATTATCTTAGATGAGCCGACGCTAGGCCTAGACCCTGAAGCCGCCCGTGAATTCTTGCAGATCATCCGTACCTTCAAAGAAGAAAAGATCACTGTATTGCTCTCGTCGCACCTCTTGCATCAAGTGCAAGCTGTCTGTGATCGTGTTGGGCTCTTCTCCCACGGAAAGATGGTAGTTGAGGGAACGGTTATGGAACTGGCGCGCCAAGTCTTGGGGGGAGCCTATAGTGTACACCTACGTGCTGTCGGCCCCGATCTCACCCAAGCGCTGCAGAAGCTCCCTAAGACGATCAGCGTCCAGAGGCTCAACAGCGATCTATATAAAGTCGAAGCTCAAGAAGATATTCGCGGCGAGGTCGCGCGCGTCGCGGTGCAAGTAGGAGCTCACGTGCTCTCGTTGGGCCTAGAAGAGCCCAGTCTAGACGAAATCTATCAGCGCTACTTCCAGGGGGTGACAGCGGCATGAAGCCTGTTCGCGAGGGCTCACCGTGGCGGGGGTTATGGGTCGTGGTCGCTAAAGAGATGGCTGATCATCTTACGAGCGTGCGCATGGGCATTCTCGAGGTCATCGTGCTCGTGACTGCCGCGGTAACCCTCTATATGGCTTTGCGAAACTTGCCCTCAGGGACGAGTGATTTTCTCTTTCTGAGGCTGTTTACGACCTCGCAGGAACCCTTGCCAGCGTTCGTGGGATTTTTGGGAGTTTTGGTGCCCTTGATCGCCATTGCCCTGGGATTTGACTCGATCAATGGGGAGTTCAACCGACGGACGCTCTCGCGCGTCTTGGCACAGCCGATCTATCGCGACGCGCTCTTGCTCGGCAAATTTTTAGGGGGGCTTTGTACGCTCGCCTTGGTGCTTACAGCGATCTGGCTGATGATTATTGGGCTTGGGATCTTTCGTCTAGGGGTACCGCCCACGGGTGAAGAAGTCGCACGCGGGTTGCTCTTCTTGTTGGCGACAATTGCTTACGGAGGTATCTGGCTGGGGCTGGCGATGGTCTTCTCGGTGCGCTTTCGTCAGCCAGCGACGGCAGCGTTAGCCGCGATAAGCGTTTGGCTCTTCTTCACCGTCTTTTGGGGGATGCTTGTGGGTCTGATCGTGCAAGCGGTGGCGCAATGGAGTGGGCAAGTCCAGCTCCAAGTGCAGCTAGAGCTCTTTCTAGCTCGGCTCTCGCCACATACGCTTTATGTTGAGTCGATCTTAGCTATATTAAATCCTGAAGTGCGGGCTTTAGGCCCCTTGCTGCTGGTTCAATTCCTCCAGCTGGAGGGCTGGGGTGTGAGATCGCCACTGCCGCTCAGCCAGAGCTTAATGCTCGTTTGGCCGCAGCTGACAGGCCTGATCGCCGGAACGATCGTGCTCTTTGCAATTGGGTATGTGCTCTTTCAGAGACAAGAGATCCGAGCGTAGGGTCGCAAAGGCTCTCATAATGCGCTAAAATAAAAAGCTATGCAAGGGAGATGGATTGTCTCAGACCCTGATCACTTGGGCGGCGTGCCACGCGTGCGCGATACGCGGATTTCTGTAGCGTTGCTCCTGGAGCTTTTAGCGTGTGGCATGACCATCCCGGAGATTGTTCGGGAGTATCCAAGCTTGAGCGAGGAAGCCGTTAAAGGGGTTCTCGAAGAGTTAGCTCATTCTGATCCCCTCGTTGCTTCACGATGAGGATTCTAGTTGACGAAAATCTGCCTGAGTCTTTAGTGGACGCGCTGCGGCAACTAGGGCATGAAGTAGATTCCGTGAACAGCTTGCGCCTTAAAGGCTTGGACAACAGTACGCTCTATCTTCAAGCGGGCTTCGTCCATAACGTGCGCCAGATGTCCTTCCCATCAAGGACGAAGCTCTTGCGAGTCGTTCTACCTCAGCAAGCGGCGAAGCTATTTGTCGAGAGCTTCGTGAAGGCCTTTCAGCAAACGGATTGGTCACGCTACGACAATGGCGACGATTGGCCATAGCAGGGAAACCCATGAGCGTCACACTTTATCGGATAGCGGGATTAATCGCCATAATAGTCGCTTTCTTTTTGCTGCAACGCGGCATAGCCACGATGATCCTGCGGTTCTTTGATAAGACCCCTGCAGGAAGCTTGGCTTTCTATCTGAGCTGGCTGATTCTCTTGCTCATCCTGATTCTCGTGCAGCCGCAGCTCGACTATGGGCTTTTCCGCTGGGGACGTTGGCGAGCCGAATGGTTAGCCATCGTCATTATTTTACTAGGGTGGTTAGCTCCTAATATCCTCCCGAAGATTTTTGCCCAAGCTCCCTGGCAAGCGCCGCCTCTCAATTTGGCCCTATTCAATGGGGTTATCGTCGCCCCTGTGATAGAAGAGATTCTCTTTCGTGGCGTCCTCCAAAGATACTTGGCCATGTTGTGGCCTACGGTGTGGTTGGAGCGCCTCCCGCTCACAGCCGCAGTGCTCTTGTCGGCCCTGCTCTTTAGTCTGTGGCACTTCCCATCGCCGTGGGCTTGGGCGCAGTCTCTGGGATCCGTGAAGCCGTACTTGCATCTCGCCGGTGGTTTATCTTTGAGCATCTTGAGGGAGCGCACCGGGTCAATCTGGCCTGGAGTGATCATTCACTGTGCGGGCAATCTCAGCGCTTACTTCTGATCTTCTTGCCTACAGCTCATCTAGCACTTGCAGTACCTCGCGGCTATGTCCATCAGGAGAAACTTTGGGAAAGACGCGCACGATCACGCCGTCTTTGATAATAAACGTCACGCGTTGCGCAAAACCCAGAAAGTTTAAGACGTCATACGCACGACAGATCTTCTTGTCAGGGTCAGCAAGAAGCGTAAAGTTCAACCCGTACTTCTGGGCGAATTTCTTATGGGACTCTGCATCGTCGGTGCTTACGCCGTACACTTTCACCCCACGTCGGACAAACTCGCTCAGATCGTCTCGAAACGAGCACGCTTCTGCAGTGCAGCCGGGGGTGTCATCCTTGGGGTAGAAGTAGAGCACCGTGAGGCCCTGAAAGTCGAGGGTTACTCTCTTGCCGTCTTGGTCTACGGTGTCGATCCTCGGAGCTGGAGTCCCTACAGGGAGCGCCATACTTTCTTTCCCTCCTTGGTTTAATACGCCTTGGCAAAGATCGCTTGCTCCTTGGCGTCTTTGCCACAATAGATGCAGCGACCCGGATTTTTAGGCTGCTCAAACGGGATGCAGCGCGTCGTCGCTTTCGTCTCTTCTTTGATCTTGGCTTCGCACTCCCGTGAGCCGCACCAATATGCTCGGACGAAGCCCCGACTGCCTTCGCCTTCCATAAATTCTTTGAACTTCTCGTAGTCGCTCAGCTCGACCGTGTTCTCGTCTCTAAATTTTTTCGCGCGCTCAAAGAGATTTTTCTGAATCTCTTCCAAGAGCACGGGCACACGCTCTACAAGCTGATCCTGCGAGATCGTGAGCTTTTCTCCAGTATCGCGCCGCGCCAGCACGACTTGGTCCTTTTGTATATCTTTGGGACCAATCTCGATTCTCAAGGGCACACCCCGCAGCTCCCACTCATTAAATCGCCAACCCGGGGTGTACTCTTCGCGGGCGTCAACTTCAAGACGCACGCGCTCCCCTAAAGCGCGCTTGATGCGCGCAACGCCCTCTAAGACCTTGCTCTTCTCGTCTTCATTGCCAGATCTCCAGATAGGCACAACGATCACTTGGATCGGGGCGAGCCTTGGCGGCAGGATCAGCCCTTGATCATCCCCATGGGTCATAACAATCGCGCCGATCATGCGCGTGCTCATGCCCCAGCTCGTCGTCCAGCAGTACTGTAGCTGATTGTTTTTGTCGAGATACTGAATTTCGAAAGCTTTAGCGAAGTTCTGTCCAAGATTATGGGAAGTCCCGGCTTGGAGGGCGCGCTTGTCCCCCATCATCGCTTCTATCGTATAGCTTCTCAGGGCGCCGGCGAACTTTTCGCTCTCGCTCTTGCGCCCAGGGATGACGGGGATCGCCGCTTCGTTCTGGGCGACATCGACGTAGATATTGAGCATTCTTAGCGCTTCTTCTTCGGCTTCTTCTTCGGTTGCGTGGGCGGTGTGGCCCTCTTGCCATAAAAATTCTAGGGTTCTCAGAAAGAGCCGTGGGCGCATCTCCCAGCGCACCACGTTAGCCCATTGATTGATTAATAGGGGCAGATCGCGATACGACTTGATCCATTGCTTGAACATATACCCAATAATGGTCTCCGAAGTCGGGCGGACAACCAAGGGCTCAGCGAGCTGCTCTCCGCCGCCGTGGGTGACGACGGCCAATTCGGGCGAGAAGCCCTCGACGTGTTGAGCTTCTTTCTGGATAAAGCTCATGGGGATAAAGAGCGGGAAGTACGCGTTCTTATGCCCAGTGGCTTTGAAGCGTTGGTCTAAGGCTCTCTGTAAATTCTCCCACAGGGCATAGCCATAGGGTCTGATAACCATGCAGCCACGCACGGGGGCATAGTCAGCCAACTCAGCGCGTTGGACGACTTCGTTGTACCAAGCTGAGAAATCCTGGCTTCTTGGAGTAAGTTTCTCGCTACTCATAGTCAGCCCTCACCAATGGAGCTGTACGATGGGATATCTTAAACAGCGCAAGCGAGGTGTGCAAGCGATCAGCTCGCAACCCCAAGCAGTTCTCGTCTCAGTTCTTTGATCTCGTCGCGCAGTTTTGCAGCCTTCTCAAACTCTAGGCGCTTGGCGGCAGCGTACATCTCTTGCTCTAGTTCTCTGATGAGATCAGCGAGCTCTGCGGGCGTCTTCGCCGCCAGCTTCTTCTTGGCTCGCTTCTCTTTGCTCTTGCGAGCAAGCTCGGGCATAAACTCCCTAATTGCTTTCTTCACGGTCTCTGGCGTAATGCCGTGCTTCTCGTTGTACTCTAGCTGAAGCTTTCTGCGGCGCTGCGTCTCAGCAATCGCCCGCGCCATCGAGTCTGTTATATGGTCGGCGTAGAGGATGACTCTGCCGCGCACGTTGCGCGCTGCGCGCCCGATCGTTTGAATCAGCGACGTCTCCGAGCGCAAGAAGCCCTCTTTGTCAGCGTCTAAGATTGCCACAAGCGAAACTTCGGGCAGATCAAGCCCCTCGCGGAGCAAGTTCACCCCAACAAGCACATCGAATTCTCCAGCGCGCAGGTCATAGAGAATATCAACGCGATCGAGCGTCTCGATCTCCGAGTGCAAGTAGCGGGCCTTGATGCCAAGCTCTGTCAGATATTCTGTCAGATCTTCAGCCATCTTCTTGGTGAGCGTCGTCACCAAGACGCGCTCGCTGCGAACCGTGACTTCTCTGATCTCACTGATGAGATCGTCGATCTGCCCTTGTACAGGGCGCACGACGACCTCGGGATCGACTAAACCCGTCGGCCGAATGATCTGCTCGACGATCTTTTGGCTCTTTTTGCGCTCATACGGCCCCGGCGTGGCCGAAACATAAATCACTTGGTTCATCTTGCGCTCGAACTCCTCAAATTTTAAGGGGCGATTGTCGAGCGCCGACGGCAACCGAAAGCCATATTCGATCAAGACTTCTTTGCGCGACCGGTCTCCGTTGTACATCCCGCGGATCTGCGGAATCGTCTGATGTGACTCATCAATGACCATCAAGAAGTCCTTGGGAAAGTAATCTATCAAGGTGCAAGGGGGCTCGCCGGGCTTGCGCCCATCTAGATGTCGTGAGTAATTCTCGATCCCGGGGCAATAGCCGAGCTCGCGCAGCATCTCGAGATCGTACTTAGTGCGCTGCTCCAGACGCTGGGCTTCGAGAAGCTTTCCAGCGCGATGGAGCTCAGCGAGACGCTCCTCAAGTTCGGCTTGGATAGATTCTATCGCGCGTTCGAGCTTCTCCTTGCCCGTCACCCAGTGCGTCGCCGGGTAGATCACCGTAAAATCTAAGTCTCTCAAGCGCTTCCCCGTCAGCGCATCGAGCTCAGAGATTCTTTCGATCTCGTCGCCGAAGAGCTCAATCCTGATCGCGTTCTCGCTGTAAGCAGGGATAACTTCGATCGTATCGCCCTTAGCCCTGAAAGTGCCGCGACCGAAGCCGATCTCGTTGCGCTCGTACTGGAGCTCAACGAGCTTGTGCAAGATCTCGTCACGCGAGATAGTCGCGCCTCTGCGCAACGGCAGCGTCATGGCTGCGTACTCGCTTGGGGTACCGAGTCCATAAATGCACGAGACGCTCGCGACGATGATGACGTCTCGGCGCTCTAAGAGCGCGCTTGTCGCCGCGTGGCGCAAGCGATCTATCTCGTCGTTAATAGACGCGTCTTTCTCGATGTACGTATCGGTCTGAGGGATGTACGCTTCAGGCTGATAGTAATCATAGTAGCTGACGAAGTAGTGCACGGCGTTATGTGGGAAAAATTCGCGAAATTCGTTGCAGAGTTGGGCCGCGAGCGTCTTGTTATGGGCGATGACGAGAGTCGGTTTCTGGACGTTTTGTATGACGTGCGCGATCGTAAACGTCTTGCCGGAGCCAGTGACGCCGAGAAGCGTCTGATGGTTCAAGCCTGCGCGTAGCCCTTCGGTGAGTTCAGCGATAGCTTTAGGCTGATCGCCGCGGGGGGCGAAGGGCGCTACAAGCTGAAACTCGTGAGTGCGCGTCAGGGTTCCCATCCATGGGTTGATTATAGCGCAGCTACGGCACGGGATCGAGCCCACCGGGGTTGCCAGGATGACATCGACTGATTCTCTTGATCGCGAGCCAGCCCCCGCGTACCAGCCCATACTTTTGAATCGCTTGCTTGGCGTACTCTGAACATGATGGATAGAACCGACACGTGCGAGGGAGCAAGGGCGAGATGAGCTTCTGATAGAGGGTGATCAAGAAGAGCGCAAGAACCCGCATAGCTTTTGTATTCTAATCGCTTTGCGCTGGGATCTCAAGCCCCATATTATATGAGTGACTCTATGAGCCTGCGCAAGCTCGTCGGCCGCTACCAGCCCAAAGATTCTTTTGTGCACAAGCTCGACCCGCGCACCAAGATCTTCGCAGCGTTCGCGCTCGCCGTCGCTGTCTTCTTTTTACACTCTCTCTGGGACTATCTCGTCTTTACTGGTTTCATCTTGCTCACGGTGATAGCGGGGCAGATCGGCTTCTGGCCGCTAGTGCGTGCGGTCCAAGCCCTGACAGTATTAATAGCGCTCAGCGCGCTCTTACAGCTCTTCGGGGCTCCGGGAGATCCTATCTGGCAGTGGGGCCCACTGAAGATTTCAGATGAGGGTCTTCGCACCGGCGCCATGCTCTCAGCGCGGCTTATCTTCTTTGGGCTGATCAGCGCTATCTTGGGAGTGACGACGTCCGCCTTGCAGCTTGCTGATGGCTTAGAAGGGGTGCTTCTGCCCTTGGCTAGGCTAAGGGTGCCCGTGCGCGGCTTAGCTTTGATGTTCAGCGTCTCGCTGCGCTTTGTCCCCTTGATTCTTGACGAAGCTGATATGATCATCAAAGCGATGCGCGCCCGCGGGATTGACCCCTTCGAGGGCAGTCTCACCGAGCGCGCACGAAAGATCGTGGGAGTTCTTGTACCGTTGCTGCGAAACACCTTGCTACGCGCCGAAGCCCTCGCCGAAGCGATGGCCGCTCGATGCTATGATCCCGATCGACCGCGCACGCGGCTCTACCAACCGAGATTCACCTGGCGCGATGGCACAGCCCTGCTGAGCCTAGCTCTACTTGGAGCGCTGCTCTGGGCACTCTAATGGAAGAGGCGATAGCGCACCAGATCGAAACGCATCAGTTCCCAGTGTTCGTAGCGCTCTAGACGTAGGGGGACCCCGACTTCGTCTACCCACGTGTGCAGGAGCTCTTGCGCCTGGAAGAGCACCGCGAACTCCTTCACCAAGAAATTGCCTAGCTCAAAAGTATGGGGATGGTCGAAGAGCCGGGTACTGGTGCAGCGTAGCGGTGGAGTGGGCTCTAGGGAAGGCAAAGCCAGTCTAATGAGGCTTATTGGGGCGCTGTCGCCGGGAGCGAGCGTGAGCTGCTTGCTGAGAGCGACGGCAAAGAGCCCTGAGGGATAATCCCAAAGAGCTCCGCCCCAAGGATAAGTAAGCTCCATGGGGCGTCTTCCCGCAGCTTCGATCCGCGTTGTGAAGAGCCCGCCCTCAAGCTGGTAGCGCGCCAAGGTGAGATGCCCTTCGGCCTCCACCTCAAGACGTGCTGCGCGGTAGCGCCACGTAGGATCGAGTTCGAGCGTGATCCGCTGGGTATGAGCTAAGGGCCACTGCAACACAAGAGCGCTTTGGAGGTAGTGCCCTTGACCATCGGGTAACTCAAAGATCTGAAACGATTCTTCACCGAGCTTGCGCTCCCCTTGATACACATAGTAGAGCCCCGTCGCTAAGAGCCCCTCAGCGGGTGGGCAACGCTTGGTGGCAATCATTCCTCTCATCCCCCGCGCTATCATAAACGATCTTCAGCGTCGAGGCAAATCGAGCACGTTTGAGAACCTAAACTACGCGCGCGGACAAGAGGCTTAAAGCAGCTTACTTCTCATCCCGCGACACCAAGGCCCTTACTAAGTCTATGGGCAACGGGAAGACGATCGTGCTTGTGTTGCGCTCCGATGAGATGTCTATCAAGGTCTGCAGATAGCGCAATTGCAACGACGCCGGATTTTGTGTGAGAATCTCGGCGGCTTCGCGGAGCTTCGCCGCGGCTTGCAACTCGCCTTCCGCGTTGATGATCTTGCTGCGGCGTTCACGCTCCGCTTCGGCCTGGCGCGCAATCGCGCGTTGCATCTCTTGAGGGATTCTGACGTCCTTGATCTCGACGGCCTTCACCTTGATGCCCCAGGGGTCGGTCTGCTCGTCAATGATCATTTGGAGGCGCTTGTTGAGCTTCTCGCGCTCGGCTAGCAGTTCGTCGAGCTCAACTTGGCCTAAGACGCTGCGCAGCGTCGTCTGCGCAATCTGAGAAGTCGCCTGCATATAATCTTCGACTTGGGTGATCGCGGCCTCAGGGGACATCACCCTAAAGAAGACGATGGCGTTCACATTCACCGTGACGTTATCGCGGGTGATTACTTCCTGCGGCGGCACATCGAAGGTCACCACGCGAAGATCTACCCTGACGATTTGATCCACAATAGGGATAATGAAAAAGAGTCCTGGGCCCTTAGCCCCCTGCAACCGTCCCAATCGAAAGACTACGACACGCTCGTATTCTCGAACGATCTTGATCGCATTGAGCAAGAAGAGCACGACGATGGCCAAGACGATGATGAGCGCTGTTGTTGGCATAGTCAGACCTCCTATCAAATGTAAGAGCGTTTCCCACCCCAAGAGCGAAATGAAGAGTGCAATGATAAACCCGAGCGTTCCCACGACTTCGGCCCATCCTTGCTGCGGTCGCTGCCGTCGCTGTTTCATTAGTGTAATATTAGCAACGTTGCCGACGGAAAGCAAATTTCTGATATAATAGCGCGTTATGGGAAGAGAGCGCCGAAGGTTATTAGTTGCCAACTGGAAGATGCACTTCGTACGTGCACAGGCGCTAGAGTATCTGAAAGTCTTCACGGAGCGTGTCCAGGGGATCAGCAATACGGAGATCGTGCTTGCGCCGCCGTTCACGCTGCTGGAGACCGTCAGGCGCGAGATCCAGGGGACGGCAATCAAATTAGCAGCCCAAGATCTCTTCTACGAGCGCAAGGGGGCATTTACAGGGGAGATCTCAGCAATAATGCTTAAAGACTTGGGCTGCGCGTATGTGATCGTGGGGCACTCGGAGCGCCGACGGCTCTTTGGTGAGACCGATGAGCTGATCAGTAAAAAACTCAGAGCTGCGCTCGACGCTGAGATTACTCCCATTCTCTGTGTGGGCGAAACCTTAGAAGAGCGCCGTGCGGGGAGAACTCAGAGGGTGCTCGAGACCCAAATTCGCGGGGCGCTTGCTGGACTTGCACTTTCAGAGAATCTTGTGATCGCTTACGAACCCGTGTGGGCCATCGGCACCGGCGTCAACGCCGAGCCAGAAGAGGCCGAAGCGAGCGCGCTCTTCATTCGCGAGCTTGTAGCCCAGCTTTTCGATACAGAGATCGCGCAAAAAATTCGGATTCTCTACGGGGGTAGTGTCAAGCCCGCGAATTTTGAGGGCTTTGTGCGCCAACCCAATATAGACGGAGCACTTGTCGGCGGAGCGTCGCTCGATCCAGAAGCGTTTGCGCAGATGGTGAAGATAGCTGAATGTTGTTAAGGAACACCAAAGCGCAATAGTGTGCTTAGGAGCGCACAGCTTGAGCTAAATATTTCCAAGCAATGCCTAAGACCATTACTGGGATCAGGGCGAGTATGATAAAGGGCATAGGGCCTACAGGTTGTTGTTTGACGTACTGTGCCCATATAGCAGCAATCACTATAAGGGCTGCTAGGCTAAGCAAGCCCAGATTGACTATCTGAAGCCATGCCCTTCCCCAAATGTCTTGCCGAATAGCGTCAATAATATTCAGCCCTAGCCATGGTATAGCAAGAATCAGTACAATGAGGCCAACCTTCATCTGTGTTTGATAACTTAGCATTTTCAAATCCTCCTCCTTGCTTTGCGCATCTTTGGCAGCCTGGTTGTCTCCGAGAGACGCATGGCTTTACACCTACTCTTCGCAGAGGTTTCGTTAGAGTAAAGTGTAACATGGGAGAGCCAAAGTGACAAGAAGCACGATCATGTGACAGATGCTGTTAAGCGTTGATCTTCCAGCCAGATCTCCAGGGCACGACCTTGCCGCTGGCCTGCCACTGACGGAAGACCTCGCGCATCTTTACAAACCCCCCACGGTCCCACAGCACCAGACCATGCTCGAAAGCTTCTAATAGCAAGGGATGGAACTCCTCAAACATCCGTCGCCACTCTCTGCAGCTGTACGGGAAGACTTCTATGTTCCCTTCTATGTCCTGCGAGAACTCTTCCAGTCGGTCGATCCAGCGCTTGCCGTCCTCCTCCCGTAGGCCAATGAGCAGATCGTAATCGCTCGCCCACGACCAATCTCCTCGAGCCATGGAGCCAAAAAGCACAATGAATTCTAGCTCTTCGCTCCGCTGGTTCGGCATCTGTCAGCGCTTGGCGGGCGTCGGCCTCGAAGAACTGATCTGCGGGAGCCCCTTGGTCGAAGGCGTTCGGGTAGCGGGTCGGAATGTAATAGCGATTCAACCGAGCACACGACATTCGCAGAGGCTCAGGGACGGCCGTGTGAGCAGCAATCGCTTGGACGAGCAGATTCAAGTTATGCCCGAATTGAGGCACTCGAAAATGTTCACAGACGGCTTTCAGGGCTTTCTCGGCTGCTTGCTGACAAGTGAAGCAACACCAAGACCAGTGCTGTCCTCGAAGCAAGGCACGAGCCGCACTCAGTTTTGCATAGGCTTCCTTCAACCAATCCTGAGTCCGTTGCGCCATCGGCTATTCATTCTACTGCATCGTCTCCGGATTTGCATCGATCTTGAACACTTTTCGGAACCTCGCTTGATCCAAAAGCGTTTGCCCAAATGACCAACACTGCACCGTTTGACAGGCGTCCCAGCGTCTGCTATACTCAAAAACCCAAGATCTATCACGACGGAGGAAAGCGTGGCAGCACTGCGTTCATACGAAGTGCTCTATATTGTGCGACCGGACTTAGATAAGGCCCAGCTCGAGCAGACGATCACCAAGTTTCAAAAAGCCGTCAACGAGAGCGGCGGTCAGCTCGTCAAGCTCGACGAGTGGGGCACGCGTCTGCTGGCGTATCAGATCAGGAGAAGTGGGGTCAAGTACGATAAAGCGTACTATGTCTTGATGGAATTTACCGCGACGCCAGATCAATTGAAGAAGATCGACGAGCGCTTCAAGCTCGACGAGAATATCTTGCGCTATCAGATCGTGCGCCAAGATGCCTAGCCTAAATCACATTGTCTTGATCGGCAATCTCACGGACGATCCCGAGCTGCGCTACACCCAGAGTGGGATGGCCCGCGCGCGCTTTTCTATCGCCGTCAATCGGCGCTGGCGCGACCGTGACGGCAACTTGCAAGAAGAGACGACATTTGTGCCCATCGTAGTCTGGGGCCCACAGGCCGAGCACTGCGTTAACTTCTTGAGCAAAGGGAGTACAGTCGCAGTCGAAGGGCGCTTGCGCATCGATACGTATCAAACAGAGGATGGGGAACGGCGGAAGACCGTCGAGGTCGTAGCCCGAACTGTTCAGTTCCTCGATCGCCGCGAGGCCGCCCCAGAATCCGAGATCAAAGAGATTCCACCAGAAGAAGGAGAGGAAGAGATCCCCTTCTAAGCAGCTATGAATAAAACGACTACGCCTAAGAAGGAGACACCGCGGCCTAAACCGAAGAGTCGCAGCGAGTGCAAACTCTGCGAGCACGGCCTTGTGCTCACCTATAAGCAACCTGAAGAGCTCAAACGCTATATGAATAAGCTGGGCAAGATCTTGCCTCGGCGCGCCACGCGCCTGTGTGCCAAGCACCAGCGCCAGCTCTCTCGCGAAGTCAAACGCGCGCGTAAGATGGCCCTCCTCCCCTACGAGGTCGAGCCTTGACGCGCCCTCGCCGGCTCGATTTAATAATCGTGGTGGTCAACGATGCCGGCGAATCTGCCCCCAGAGTATATCGAAGCGGAGCTGCGCTTTCGTGCCGCCAAAAGCCCTGAAGAGAAATTAGAAATTCTTCGCGAGCTCATGGCCCTCGTGCCCAAGCACAAGGGCACGGAGAAGCTCCGTGTCGAGCTCAAGCGCAAGTGGGCCAAACTCCAAGAAGAAGTCCAACAGCAACAGAAGAAGAAGGGCTCCCGAGGCCCAGCATACGATCACATCGAGCGCGAGGGCGCGGGCCAGATCACGCTCGTCGGCTTACCCAATTGTGGCAAATCCTCGCTTTTAGCAGCGGTCACCAACGCCAAGCCCGAGATCGCAGAGTACCCCTTCTCGACGTTCCGCCCCACCGTAGGCATGATGCCCTTCGAAGACATTCAAATACAATTGATCGATCTGCCCCCACTGTCGGAGTTCACCGAGCCATGGGTTTACAGCTTAATAAGACAGTGTGATCTTGTCGCGCTCTTGATCGATCTCTCCTCGGCGAGCCCAGGGGAAGATCTCTTCACAGCGCTGGGCTGGTTAGAAAAGGCCCGCATTCGCCTAGTGCATCACCATACGCGTGACTTGGAGGGGCCAGGTACCGTCAAGCGCGCTTTGATTATTGGGACGAAGAGCGACGCTCCCGATGCCGCGCAGCACTTGCAAGAGTTGCAAGCCCTCATTGATTCTCAGTATCGCATCATCGCCGTCTCGACGCTCTCTGTTGAGGGACTAGGCGATCTGGGGCGAGCCCTCTTTGAAGGGCTCAACGTCGTGCGAGTCTACACGAAAAAGCCTGGCCAGCCCCTCAAGAAAGACCTTCCCTATGTCTTGCCCGCAGGCAGCACGGTGACCGACGTGGCTCGTGCCATCCATAAAGAACTCGCCGAGAGATTCGCCTATGCCCGGGTATGGGGATCGTCGGAGTTTCCTGGCCAGCGCGTCGAACGAAATTATATCGTCCGCGACGGCGATCTACTCGAGTTCCATGAGTGATCGCTAGGGGACAGGGGGGCTTGTCTCTACCAAGAGTCGCCCGTTATACTGAAATTATGAGAATTCGCACAGTGCGCGCGCGAGAGATCTTAGACTCGCGCGGCCATCCGACCGTCGAAGTCGAGCTCGAACTAGAAGACGGCTCCTGGGGGCGTGCGGCGGTGCCCTCTGGGGCTTCGACGGGCTCGAAAGAGGCCCTCGAACTGCGCGACGGCGACCGACGCTACCAGGGCAAAGGCGTCCTGAGAGCCGTGAGGTCAGTTACTCATGAGATCGCACCGAAGCTTCTCGGGCGCGAGTTCTCTTCTCAAGACGAGTTTGATCGTCTGCTCATCGAGCTCGACGGCACCCCGAACAAGAGCCGCCTGGGCGCCAATGCAATCTTAGGGGTCTCACTCGCCTATGCGCGCGCGGTCTCTGCATCTCTCAAGAAACCGTTGTTTGAGTATCTCGGTGAACGAGCCCTCCTGCCCACGCCCTTGGTCAACGTGCTCAACGGCGGTGTACACGCCGACAATGATCTTGATATCCAGGAGTTTATGCTTGTCCCTGTGGGATTTGACTCTTTCTCAGAGGCGTTGCGCGCGACCGTCGAGACGTTCCACGCGCTGAAGAAGATCCTCAAGAACCGCGGGCTCAGCACTTCTGTGGGTGACGAAGGAGGCTTTGCCCCGCAGCTTCAGAAAAACGGAGAAGCCCTTGGGGTGCTCGTCGAGGCGATCGCCGCGGCAGGCTACAGGCCGGGGCGCGATCTTGCCTTAGCTCTCGATGTTGCCGCAAGCACCTTCTATTCCCAAGGGCGCTATCGCTTCGAGAACTGCTGGCTGTCTGCCGAGGCGCTGATCGATCTCTACGAAGACTGGCTGCAAAAATACCCGATCGTCTCAATTGAGGACGGCCTCGCCGAAGACGACTGGGCTGGCTGGCGGGAGCTCACTCGGCGTTTAGGAAGGCGCGTACAGCTCGTTGGCGATGATATCTTCGTGACAAACCCCAAGCTCATCGAGCAGGGGATACGCGAAGGGGTCGCCAACGCCGTGTTAATCAAGCTTAATCAAATCGGCACCTTGACCGAGACGCTGCAGGCTATTGGGACAGCGCAGCGGGGCGGCTATCGCGCCGTGATCTCGCATCGTTCTGGAGAGACTGAAGACGCGTTCATTGCTGACTTAGCCGTAGGCACGGGGGTAGGGCAGATCAAGGCGGGCTCAGTCAGCCGTGGGGAGCGCACGGCAAAGTATAATCAATTATTGCGTTTAGAAGAGCTTTATCAGCTCCCCTTGGCGCGGCCGTTTGGAGGGAGAGCATGAAGCGGTGGAAGCTCGCCCTCGTCTTGATCGTGCTGGGGATCATTTTTGGGCTGTTCCTTTCGCGGGTGCTCACGATTCGGCATCTACGAGCGGAGCTAGCACGGCTTGAAGCCGAAAAAGCAAAAATTCAGAAAGAGATCGAGCGCCTATCGGCTCGGCTCGCAGAGAGGGATAATCTTCAGTTGATAGAATATCTAGCGCGCAAGGAGCTGGGCATGGTCAAGCCTGGCGAAGAACTCTATATTCTCATCGAAGACGGTGAACCAGAGCGATGAGCCCATTTGTGCATCTGCACGTGCACTCGGAGTATAGTCTGCTGGATGCGATGTGTCGCATCGAGGAGTTGGTGCGCCGATGCGTCGAGCAGAAGATGCCTGCCCTGGCGCTCACCGATCACGGGAATCTCTGCGGAGCTATCGAATTCTATAGACACGCCACTGAGCACGGGATCAAGCCCATTATCGGGTGCGAGCTCTACGTTGCCCCCAAGAGCCGGCTTACGAAATCGAAAGAGGACGGGACGAAGTATTATCACTTAACTGTGCTGGCCCGCAACGAGACAGGCTATCGTAATTTAGTCAAGCTGACCAGCTTGGGATATCTAGAGGGTTTCTATTATAAGCCCCGCGTAGACAAAGACTTGCTGCGGCGCTACAGCCACGGGCTTATTATTCTCTCTGGGTGTCGCAGTAGCGAGATCTGTCGCTTGTTGAGTCAGAACAGATTTGAGAGCGCTCTTGCTGTCGCTCAAGAGCTTCGCTCGATTGTGGGTCCGGAGAATTTCTATATCGAACTCCAAAATCACGGTCTGCCCGAGGACGAAGCCAGAAACGAGCAGCTCGTCGAGGTTGCGCGCCGTCTTGGGGCCCCTATCGTCGCTACCAACGACGTACACTATCTCTTCCGTGAGGATCGCGAAGCCCATGACGTCTTATTGAACATTCAAGGCGAAAAGACCCTCGCCGATGAAGACCGACGCTCGTATGAAGGCGAAGAATATTACTTCAAGAGCTATGATGAACTCGCTCCGCTCTTTGAGGATTGGCCCGAAGCGTTGGAGAACACGGTGCGCATCGCGGAGCAGTGCGAGCTGAAATTAGACTTTTCTCAAGCGCATTTACCGACCTTTGAGCTGCCCTCTGGCTACAGAGACGCCAACGAGTATCTACGAGCGCTCGCCTATGAAGGGGCTCGGGCACGCTTTGGCACACTCTCCTCAGCAATCCAGGAGCGTCTGGAGTATGAGCTCGCCGTGATCGCTCAGATGGGGTACTCCGGATATTTTTTGATCGTATGGGACTTTGTGCGCTTCGCTAAGAGCAAAAAGATCCCGGTGGGGCCAGGGCGGGGCTCCGCGGCGGGCAGCCTAGTCTGTTACTGCCTTGGGATCACCGATGTCGATCCCCTCAAGTATGGCTTGATCTTCGAGCGCTTCTTGAACCCCGCACGCGTCAGCCTCCCCGATATCGACATAGATTTCTGCATGCGTCGCCGTGATGAAGTGATTCGCTACGTAGAGGAGAAGTATGGTCGCGAGCGCGTCGCTCAGATCGCCACTTTCGATAAGATGAAGGCGCGTAGCGTGGTGCGCGATGTCGCACGGGTGCTAGGGTTTTCGTACGGCGATGCGGACAGGATAGCTAAGCTTATCCCCCCTGGAGCGACGCTCGATGAAGCCCTCGAAGGGATCAGCGAGTTACGCCGTCGCTACGAGACCGATCCCCAAGTGCACAAGCTCATCACAATAGCGCGTAAGCTCGAGGGGCTTGCGCGCAACGCCGCGACTCATGCCGCCGGGGTCGTCATCACCCCGGGCAACGTGACCGACTTTGCCCCGCTGTTACGCCTGGGCGATGGCTCCGTGCGCACTCAGTACAACATGAAAGACCTCGAAGCGATTGGCCTGCTCAAGATCGATTTTCTCGGACTGCGCAACTTAACAGCTATTGACGATACGCTCAAAGCGATCAAGAAGCTTACCGGGGAAGAGCTCAATTTGCAGCAGATCCCCTTAGACGATCCCGACGTCTACGCGATGTTACGGCAGGGGCGTACTACCGGGGTCTTTCAGCTGGAGGGCACGGGGATCACGGCGCTGCTCACCAGGCTGGAGCCCACGGAATTCCGCGATCTTATCGCGATCTTAGCGCTCTATCGTCCGGGCCCCCTAGAGAGTGGCATGGCCAACGACTATATCGAGCGCAAGCACGGGCGTCAGCCCGTGACCTATCCCCATCCCGATCTCGAAGAAGTGCTCAAGGAGACCTACGGATTGCCCATCTATCAAGATCAATTGTTGTTGATGGCGCGCACGCTCGCAGGGTTTACCCTGGCTGAAGCTGACATCCTACGTGTCGCCGTGGGCAAGAAGAAGAAAGACGTAATGGAGAAGATGCGCACGCGCTTTGTCGAAGGTTGCGTGCAGAACGGAATTGATCGCGCCAAGGCTGAAGAGCTCTTCGCAGATATAGAGAAATTTGCGCGCTACGGCTTTGTGAAAGCTCACTCGACGGCTTATGCGCTCATTTCGTACTGGACGGCATACCTTAAGACAAAGTATCCTGTCCCTTATATGGCAGCTCTGCTGACGAGCGTCTCGGGCAATACGGAGAAGATCGCTGAATATATCCAAGAGTGTCGTGAGCTGGGCATCACGGTGTTGCCTCCGGATATCAACGAGAGCGAGGCGGATTTCACCCCCTTGCCCACCCATCAGATTCGGTTTGGGCTGGGAGCGATCAAGAACGTCGGGAGCGCAACCGTCCAGGCGATCTTAGAAGCTCGTCGGCAAGGTGGGGCGTTTCGCAACTTTGCCGATTTCTGTCGTCGCGTCGCCAGCGATGCTCTCAACCGTGAAGTTCTAGAGAGCTTGATTAAGTGTGGGGCACTGGATCGCTTTGGAACACGCAAGGGGTTGCTGACCCAAATCGACGCTGGCTTGGCGCTCGCCGCGCAGGCCCAGCGAGAGCGCAAGAGCGGTCAGAAATCGTTCTTCGCTGACGACCCAACGATACCCCTTCTCAAGTCCCCCGACGGTCACGAGGAATTTGCTAAATCCGAGCTCTTGCGCTTTGAGAAAGAGCTTTTAGGGCTCTACGTAAGTGGGCACCCTCTAGATCACGTGGAAGAGCGCTTGGCCCTTTTGCGCACTTGTACGATACACCAACTCCAAGATCAACCGGAAGGGAAAGAGCTCTCTTTGGGAGGGCGTATTGAATCTGTGCGCGTGATCACGACGAGCAATGGCAAGCGCATGGCCTTCGTACGGCTAGAGGACCTCTCTGGTCAGGTCGAGGTCACGCTCTTCTCCGATGTATACGAGCAAGCTAAACGACTCTTGAAAGAAGATCAGATCGTATGGGTGCGCGGTCGTGTCGAGCGACTACCAAAGCGCTCCAACGGCGTGCAGTTCATCGCTGAAGAACTGCTCTCGCTCGAGGAGGCAGAGCGCTCCATGCAACTCTGCCTACATATCGATCCCGAGCGTATCAACGAGACGTTTGTGCAGAGGCTCAAGGAGCTCTTTGCGGCTTCGCCGGGGGGATCGCCCGTCTTGGTGCGCCTAGTGGGGGATGAACCCATAACGGTGTACTTGGGGGTGCAGGTAGGGCTGACGAAAACCCTCCTGGAGGACCTTGAAGCGCTCCTTGGAGATCCCGCAAAGATTCAGCGCATCATGCGCAAGGGAGGCCGATGGCTATGACGAGGACCCTGGGGCGTCTGGCGCACTGGCTCCATCCTGGGATCGGGGTGAAGCGCTGGCTAGCCCTAGTGCTCTTCTCGTTGGCGCTCTTTGTTCTGGGGCTCTTTGTCTTGGTGGGGCAAGGTCTGGTGCGTGCGGTATATAATCTCGTGGCGCCCTCGGCACTCTTTGCTGTAGGTGTGGGGATGGGATTAGTAGTGCTGGGGATAGGAGGGGTGCTCTTTGGGGTACACCGGGTAAGCCGCTCGATCGTGCGGGCAATCGCCGCATCGGCCGAAGGACGCATCGGCGAGATGCTCGTTGAGAAGCGACTGTTAAGCCAAGGACCGCGCATCGTCGCTATCGGCGGCGGCACGGGGTTATCAACGCTCTTGCGAGGGCTCAAGCACCTCACCGCAAACATCACCGCCGTGGTAACTGTGATGGATGATGGAGGGAGCTCGGGGCGGCTCCGCCACGAACTGAATATCTTGCCTCCTGGCGATATCCGGAACTGCCTGATTGCTTTGGCTGAAGATGAGTCACAGATCTCGCAGCTCTTCAATCATCGCTTTCAAGGAGGGACGCTTCAAGGACATTCGTTAGGGAATTTAGTCTTGGCAGGGCTTCAGGAGATGAAGGGGAGTTTCGACCGAGCTATCGAGGAGATGAGCAGGCTGCTCAACACGCGAGGCCAAGTCCTGCCCGCGACGCTCGAAGATACCCAGCTCATCGCAGAACTTCAGGACGGGCGCATCATCCGGGGGGAGAGCGAGATCCCCAAAGCATGCGGGCAGATCCGGAAGATCTGGCTCTCGCGCGCGAACGTGCCGGCATATCCGAAAGTCTTAGATGAGATCCGTCGTGCTGATTTGATCATCCTAGGCCCAGGCAGTCTCTTTACCAGCGTCATTCCCAACTTGTTAGTCGCGGGGATCCGTGAGGCCATCGAGCGCGCCCCCGCACAAAAGTTCTATATTATGAATCTCATGACTCAGCCTGGCGAGACCGACAATTTCACAGCCTCCGATCACTTGAGAGCTCTCGGTGACTATCTTGATCTGCGCGTGCTGGACGTCGTAGTGCTGAATACCCAACCAGTGCCCAAGGAACTCCTAGCCCAATACGCTCAAGAGGGATCTGTGCCTGTCGTCGACGATTTGCATGAGCCCAACGAGTGGGGCATTCGGATCGTTCGCGCTGAGCTGTTAGATATCGTGCCATTGCCTCGCTGGCCTTCCATCACGCAGGCTCCAACGGTCAAGCATAACTCCAAAGAACTTGCGCGAGTGATCGCGGCCAATGCCCCGGAGGTCTTCAGCTCCTGGGTGCAGAGGCTCTGGCGAGGAGGAGAAGGATGATGATGAAGCGCTACCGCTTGCGCATTCCGGGGCCCATCGATCTGGACTCTGAAGTCCTAGCGTATATGAGTGCACCCCTCATTGCCCACTATGGGGCTGAATGGGTTGAGCTCTATACCGAGACCGTGACACTGTTAAAGCGCGTGTGGCAAACCCGCGAAGCCGAGGTCTTTCTCATGCCAGGGCCTGGGAGCGTTGGCATGGAGGCGGCTATCGCCAGCCTCGCGGGAGATACCCATAAGCTGCTTGTGCTCACCAACGGCTTCTTTGGCGATCGCTGGGTCACGATAGCACAGGCGTACTCGTCGCGGGTTCTGGTGCTTGAGCATCCATGGGGGCGCGCGCATGACGTCGAGGCTGTCGCCCAAGCCCTCCAGCGCGATCCAGAGATCAAAGCAGTCGTGATGGTGCACGGCGAGACGTCGACAGGGGTGCTCAATCCCCTGAAGGAGATCGGTGAGATCTGTGATCGCTATGGCGCTGTATTGGTGGTCGATATGGTTTCGACGCTTGGGGGGACGGAGATTGCCTTTGACGATTGGCATATCGGGATAGGGGTGGGAGCAACCCAGAAGTGTCTGGAGTGTCCTCCAGGGTTGGCGCCAGTAGCGGTGAGTCCGCGCGCTTGGGAGTTGATCGAGCGCAGCGAGGGCCGAGGCTGGTATATCAACCTGCGCACGTGGCGGCACTTCGCCCGCAAGTGGGGTGACTGGCATCCCCATCCCGTGACCATGCCAACGGGGCTGACCCAAGCCTTGCGCTTTAGCTTGCGCAAGATCTTAGACGAAGGGCTCTCAACGCGGTGGGAGCGACACACTAAGATAGCGCTGTTCTTACGGAACGCCTTGAGGAATTTGGGGTTTGAGCTCTTCGTCCCCGATGATCGTGACGCCATGAACACCGTGACAGCGGCCAAGGGTCATGCCCAGCTTCCGGCGGGTGCCCTCATTCGTGCCCTTAAGGAGAGGCATCAGATTCTTATTGGAGGTGGTCTGGAGAGGCTTTCTGGTCAAATCTTTCGCATTGGGCATATGGGCCCCACAGCCACGTACGAGGCCGTGGTGCCGACGCTCCTAGCCATTGAAGAGATCTTGCGTTCCGTGGGCGTTTCCGTCGAGCCTGGTCAGATCTTTCGGGTCCAGGTGCCCGTCATGGGACCTGCACGATCGTCTCCTTGAGGTTGTTGTTCTCGTTGCATTCGGCGACTTGGTCCTTGCTGTCGGCTATGACGGTCAGTATGTAATTCCCTGCTGTGATGACTTGGGTGGTGCTGGCCTGTTCGCCGGCTCGTGGGGCCAAAGGTGATGTTGTGGCTTCAGCGATCAGTTGCGAGTTGAGCAGAAACGCCGTTGTCGTCGGCACGGGCACGGTAGCAGTGCCGATGTTTTCGACATAGGCTCGGGGCTTGAGTAACCAGGCGTAGGGCGAGATCTGCGAGATATCGGTATAAAGGTGGCGGATGGTCAAATCAGGACAGCCGGTGGGGGACATTGCGATACTATAGATAGCATGGGCGATAGCGCGCGCGGCGCGGCAGCGCAGTTTAATGAGGGTAGGATCACCGCTGAACGTCGGCATAAGCTGTGCCTCCTCGACCTCCCAGCGCACGAAGCGATAGCTCTTCCCCTCATAAGAGACTTGAAGGCTGGCCTGCAACAGCACATCGGTGACGGTGTCGAAGGTGCGCACAAAGGGGGTCACACCCCCGCCATCTCCCAGGATATCTAAGGGACGCACATCGATGAAGATCCCAGCAAGATACTCTCCAAGGCTGTCTTGAGTGTCTACGGCGACAGTGCATAGCTCGGCGGGCTGGGAGCGGTAGACCGCTTGGACGCGCGCGTTTGTGATGAACGGCAGCTGCCCCGCGCGCAAGCGCAGCTGCTGTGGCGCTTTTGAGTAGGGCTCGCCGTTAAAATCCCACCGATCGAAGTAGTGTAAGGCTTGGTGGACACCGCACGTATTGAGCTGTCTGGAGAGTGCTTGGAGCGTTACTACTGCTCCGAGCGGAACGGAGATCGTCACGGGGCGTCCCGAATAGACGCGTCCGTTAATCAAGATCACGGCGTTCTCGCAGGTCGCGCTGACCTCAAGGTCAAGAGTTTTAGTTTGAGCCGGAGCTAAGAGTGTCGGTCCGACTAAGAGTCCGAGCAGAAGCAGGCCCCACAGGCTTAGCTGAATCTTTCTAGCAGCGGCGCACATAAGAGCTACCCCTCCTTCAAACTCATTAAATATCTAATACGCACTCGACTCGGATTCCGTCGGGCTGCTGAAGCACGCGGAGATGATTGTATGTGACGGCTTTGACATCTATGCGTGGATCATGGCGCATCCGATCAAGAGGCTCCCCCGCGATCTCTCCCTGGAGAATGAAGCCATTGGTGTGAGGCCTGATATCTACACGAAATTCTGAGAAGACACAGCCAGTACGGTCGCGCTCCAAGATGAGTCTGTTGAGCCAGTCCGCCAATAGTAATTCTAAAGACTCTGCCCTAAGCTCGACAGGGATTGTCCTTTGGGGTCGTACTGCGTCGATGTTGACCATGAGGGCGAAGAGCGCGCGAGCGGCCTCAGCCCACGCTTCTGAGACCGTTGCTCCCCACGCACGGATCCCGACCTCCGCCGTCACGTCAAAATACTCAAAGGGCATAGGCGAACTCCCAGGTCGCTCGAGGGGTGTAGACTGCGCCTCCAGGGGAGAGTTGGCTTTCCATGAGCGTCAAGTGAGTGATCGGCGCGCGGCACGCAAAGGGCTCAATCCGCGAGAATAGCTGAGCAAGCTCCCCTAAGCGCGTCCCGCGCTCGTCCTTAATACGCCCTACCGTTACATGAGGGATGAAGTGTGGTTCGGCTTCAAAGCCCATCGTCAGCAGTGCTTGCTCGAGACGTTTGTGCAACACGAGAAGAGCTTGAGGAACTTGGCTGGTGCCGATCCAGAGGACCCGGGGACGCCGGGCGTTGGGGAACGCCCCCACGGTATCGAACAAGAGCTCAAATCTCTGCACTGATGCAGCGACTTGAGAGCCAATGGCTTTCAAAGCCTCGAGGGTAGTCGGTGCGACTTCACCGAGGAATTTCAAGGTGACATGGAAATTTTTCGCGGGCACCCACGTCACACGCGTCTCCAGAGCACGAAATTGTCGAGCGATCCTGTCGAGTTCTGCTTGGACGGCCTCAGGGAGCTCACAACAGTAGAACAGACGCATGGGTTCCTTCTATCACGGTCTCGCAGTAATGGCACCGGAGCCGCAAGGGCTCCCGATTCTCCACCACTAGATACGACGGGATTGGTTCCGCGTTCGTGACACAGTTGCGATTAGAACAGCGCACGATGCCGATGAGCTCGTGAGGAAGCTCCACAGGGATCTTCTGCACCACAGCAAAATCTTTGATGATGTTCACCGTAGCTTGGGGCGCGACAATCGCGATTTTCTTCACCGTCTCGGCCTCAAGAGCGCGATTTTCTACCTTGACCATGTCTTTGAACCCTAAGCGCTGGCTGCGCACGTTCATAGCGACGATCACCGTATCGGTGCACCCTTGCTCAATCCCCAAGATCCTGAGCACCGCTGGGGCCATCCCCGCAGTAATGTGATCGATCACCGTGCCGTTCTTGATCTTAGAGACTTTCAGTTCGCCATTGACCTCCCTCACGGCTCTCACGCTCCTAGGAGTATTAGCTTGAGCAGCGCCATACGCACCGGCACTCCGTTCTGGACTTGGTCGAAGTACTTGGCTTGAGGAAGCGCGTCGACGTCGGGAGTGATCTCGTCCACCCTAGGCAAGGGATGGAGCAAGATCGCAGTGGGTTTTAGCATCTCGCAGACCTTAGGTGTGATCACGTAGGTGCCTTTCACTTTCTCATACTCTTCGATATCGGGAAATCGCTCCTTCTGAATGCGCGTCACATAGACGACATCGAGATCAGAAAGATCGAGATGCTCTGTCTCGGTGTACGAGACGATGCCGTTGAGTTCTTGTAAGACGGATGGGGGCATACGCAAATTAGGTGGGGAGATCAAGCGCAATGTGATCTTGCGGAACCGTGTGAGGGCTATAGCTAGCGAATGCACGGTGCGCCCATACTTGAGATCACCGACGAGGCCGATCTTAAGCCCATCGAGCCTGTTATGGAATTTCTTGATAGTGAACAGATCCATGAGGGTCTGGGTGGGATGCTGATTGGCGCCGTCGCCCGCGTTGATGACGGGGATACTCACGGTGTCCGCGACTAGCCGCGCACTGCCTTCGAGAGGATGGCGGATCACAATAATATCTGCGTATTTCTCAATAGTGCGCACCGTGTCTTGAAGGGATTCGCCCTTGACGATGCTTGTCCCCTCGATGCCTGAAAAGCCGATGACCCGTCCGCCCAAGCGTTGCATTGCCGTAGCGAATGAGAGTTGGGTCCGAGTGCTAGGCTCGAAGAAGAGCGAAGCCATGACACGCCCCTGCAGAAGCGCGGGATCGGGACGGATCTGGTGCGCCTGATTCAGCACGTCTTCGATGTGCTCACGGGAGAGCTCGCGGATAGAGATAATATCTTTACCATGCCAGTCTAGCTTAGGCCCCTGCACCGTGCCACCCCCGTCCTAGCAAAGATTATAGCCATGGCTACCCCGCAGAGCAAATCATAGCAGCCTTGAAGGCCCGGAAGACTTTCTCTATACTGTGGCTATCTACAATGTATCTAGGGTGATACGATGAGAGGCGAGCGTCGGTACGATTGGCTTTTGGGGCTGGCTCTCTTCTTGGGACTTGGAGTCTTAGCGTTTCAAGGGATTGCCTTGGTGCAGAGCTTCTGGCACATGCCTGGGGTGCGTGCAGAGGAGACGCACACACCTTCGCCGCTTGCTCAGCTTGATCGTCTGGAGCGTGGCAAGCTCGTCTTCCAGGCCGCAGGATGCCTGTCGTGTCACTTAGCGCGATTAGAACCGGGTGGCCCGCTGGTGGGCTTCCCCATTGGACCTAGTTTGAGTAACGTTGGGATGCGTCGGGACGAACGATGGCTGCGGGAACACTATATTAATCCGCACAAGCTCATCCCCGGTAGCAAGATGAACTCCTATGCGTATCTGCCTAGCGACGAGCTGGACGCGCTTGTTGCGTATGTGAAGAGCTTTACGCCGACTTATGAGCCAGCTGAGGAACCTAAGCTGGTCATCCCGGAGCGCTTCACGCAAGAGCAAGTCGAGCGCGGCAAGGCACTCTTTGCAAGCCAAGGCTGCGTAGGTTGTCATATGATCGGCAAAGCTGGGGGCGTTATCGGCCCAAATCTAACGCGCGCAGGCGCCCACGGGCGCACTGACCAGTGGCAGCTTCAGCACCTCAAAGACCCGCTCTCGGTCTACGTAATTGGGCCAACGGATGGGATCCCCTGGCCGATGCCGCGTTATAACACTCTCTCCGATGAAGACTTGTGGGCGTTGGTCGCCTATCTGCAGAGCTTACGCGAATGAAACTCTTCCAGGGCGCTTATGCGTAACATACCCGTTTGCAGCGTCCTGATCGCGTCGATCAGCGCTTGCGCTCCCTCAAGAGTGGTCACGTAGGGCACACGATACTTGATAGCTTCGATACGGATGAGTGCTTCGTCTTGATGGGCACGCTTCCCCGATGGTGTGTGAATAACGAGATGAATCTGCCCGTGTCGGATCGCCTCGGCGGCGTTGGGGTGGCCTTCGCCGATCTTGTTGATGATTGTGACGGTGAGGCCCGCGTGCCGCAGAACTTGGGCCGTGCCGCGCGTCGCAAGGATAGCAAAACCTAGATCGGCTAATGCTCGCGCGATGGGCACAATAGCAGATTTCTCTCGATCGTTGACGCTGATGAAGACCGTCCCTGCTGTGGGCAGCCGGCTCTTGAGGCTAAGTTGGGTCTTAGCGAATGCTTCGCCAACGGTCCTGCCTGATCCCATCACCTCGCCAGTGCTCTTCATCTCTGGGCCCAGGACCGGATCGACTAAGAATCTATCGAATGGGAAGACTGGGGCTTTGACGTGAAAGCCCTTGACTTGTGGTTCCTCTGCGAATTCCAGCTCTCGAAGGGATATGCCGACCATGACTTGGGCCGCGATCTTGGCCAGAGGCACACCTGTCGCCTTACTGATGAACGGCACGGTGCGCGATGCGCGTGGGTTCACTTCTAGTACATAGAGCTTCTCGTTCTGCACAGCACATTGGACATTCATCAGTCCGACGACGTGGAGCCGCTGGGCAAGCTTCTGGGTCACAGTGCGCACTTCTTCGAGGATCTTGGCGCTTAAGGTGAAGGGCGGCAGCACGCCGCAGCTATCTCCCGAATGGATACCCACGCGCTCGATGTGCTCCACGATGCCCCCAATGACGCAGTCCTGGCCATCAGCGACGGCGTCGACGTCGAGCTCGATCGCGTCCTGGAGAAATTCGTCAATCAGCACAGGATGCGCCGGCGAGACGCGGACCGCTTCTTCTATATAGCGCTCTAGATCGCTCTCATCATGGCAGAGCGCCATCGCCCGACCTCCCAATACGTAGCTAGGCCGCACCAACACCGGAAAGCCCAGGTCCGCGGCAACGCGCAGCGCCTCCTCCGCTGAGCAAGCGATAGAGCTACGCGGACGCCGGATGCCAAGCTCGTCTAAGATCGAGGCGAACTTCTTGCGATCTTCCGCGAGATCTATGCTCTCGGGGCTGGTGCCCCAGATAGGGACGCCATGCGCTTGCAGAGCGAGCGCTAAACTCAGCGGCGTCTGCCCCCCAAACTGCACAATCACCCCATCGGGCCTCTCCAGCTCAATAATATTTAAGACGTCCTCTAAAGTGAGCGGCTCACCATAGAGCTTATCTGAAGTATCATAGTCTGTCGAGACTGTTTCGGGGTTGCAGTTAATCATGAGGACTTCATAACCCAGCTCGCGCAGAGCGAACGCCGCATGACAGCAACAATAATCGAATTCGATTCCCTGACCGATTCGGTAGGGGCCACCCCCGAGGACAATCACCTTCTTGTTCGAGGTCGGGGCGGCTTCGCACTCGTCGGCCTCGTAGGTCGAGTAGAGATAGGGCGTTTGCGCTTCAAACTCGGCCGCACACGTATCTACTTTCTTATAGACCGGACGAATTCCATACTTTAAACGTGTCGCCCGCACGGCTGACTCGGAAGTTCTGAATATTTTCGCCAACGTAGCGTCGGAGAAGCCGTAACGTTTCGCCTCCCTCAGCAGGGCTCCAGGGATATTGTCGAGGTTATACAGACGTAACTTCTTCTCCAAATGCGCGATCTCCTCCATCTGAGCGAGAAACCACGGGTCTATACTCGTCCAACGAGCAAGCTCTTCGATAGGGATGCCTGCCTGCAACGCGCGATAGAGAGAGAAGATTCTCAAAGGATGGGGACGCTCTAGCTGCTCCCGAATCACCTCGGGAGCGAGCACACGCTCGACATCACCCCCAAGGCCCGTCTGGCCAAGCTCCAGCGAGCGAATCGCTTTTTGCAGGGCTTCTTTGAACGTACGCCCCAGCGCCATCACCTCGCCGACGGAGCGCATCTGCGTTGTCAGGGTCACGTCCGCGCCGGGGAATTTCTCAAAATTCCATCGAGGGATCTTGACAACAACATAGTCGAGGGTCGGCTCGAAGCTCGCTGGGGTCTTCTGTGTGATCTCGTTAGGTAGCTCGTCGAGCGTGTAGCCGACGGCGAGCTTGGCCGCGATCTTGGCGATGGGAAAACCTGTAGCTTTGGAGGCCAGCGCTGAGCTGCGACTGACCCGGGGGTTCATCTCGATGACGAGCATCCTACCGTCATGGGGCTTGACAGCAAATTGGATGTTGCTACCTCCTGTTTCCACCCCAACGACGCGCATCACCGTAATCGCCCAGTCGCGCATCTGCTGATACTCCCTATCCGTGAGCGTCTGTACTGGCGCAACAGTGATCGAATCCCCAGTGTGGACGCCCATGGGGTCCAAATTCTCTATCGAGCAGATAATCACGACGTTGTCATTGCGATCACGCATCACTTCTAGTTCGAACTCTTTCCAGCCAATCACGGATTCTTCAAGTAAGACTTCGTGTACCGGGCTCAGCTCTAGGCCGCGCTGCACGACTCTGCATAGCTCCGCTTCGGAGTGGGCAACGCCGCTGCCTTCGCCTCCGAGCGTAAACGACGGGCGCACCAACACGGGATAGCTGAGGTTTCGTGAGAGCTGGAGGGCCTCCTTAAGGGAACGCACCAGGCCTCCTGGAGGCACGGCTAGCCCTGCCTGCTCCATCGCCTCTTTGAAGAGCTGTCTATCTTCAGCGATCTCGATAGCCCGCTGTGATGCACCGATCAGCTCGACGCCGTAGCGCTCTAGGACGCCAGCACGCGCCAGCTCCACGGCGAGATTCAATGCGGTTTGACCGCCTACGGTCGGTAAGAGCGCCTCAGGGCGTTCACGCGCGATGATCTTCTCTATGACCTCTGGGACGAGCGGCTCGATATAGATGCGCGAAGCGCTCTCTGGATCGGTCATAATCGTCGCGGGGTTGTTATTGACGAGAATGACATCATATCCCTCCTGGCGCAGGGCTTTGCACGCCTGGCTGCCAGAATAGTCAAACTCTCCGGCCTGGCCAATCACGATTGGCCCTGAGCCGATCACTAAAATCTTTCTTAGATCCGTGCGCTTTGGCATGGGCGCGAGTTCTCTATCAGGGCAAAGAATTGGTCGAAGAGGGGGAATGCATCGTGTGGTCCCGGTGCTGCCTCGGGGTGGAACTGCACGGCGAGGATCGGGAGCTTTTTGTGGCGAAAGCCCTCGACCGAGCCGTCGTTAAGATTGATATGCGTCAGCTCTAGGTCGGTGGGCAGGTCTCTCAAGGCGAATCCGTGATTGTGCGAGGTGATCTCGATTCTCTTGGTAATCAGGTTGTAAACGGGCTGGTTGGCACCGCGATGGCCGAATTTTAATTTATACGAGCGTGCTCCCAAGGCCAGGCCTAGGACTTGATGCCCCAAGCAGATCCCAAGGATTGGGCAACGCTCAGCCTGGATGAGCTGACAAGCTGTGCGTATGGCGTCCTTGAGAAGGGCAGGATCACCGGGTCCGTTGGAGAGCACGATGCCATCGGGTTTGAGGGAGAAGATCTCTTCGGCGCTCCAAAATGCCGGGACGACGGTGACCCTTCTGGCTCGCGCGCGCACGTGTCTAAGAAGACTGTGCTTCACACCGAAGTCGACGACGACGATATGAAACCCTTGCTCCTTGGCGGTATGGGGAGAGAGACTCTCCCCCTCGTAGGGCTCGGAGCAGCTGACTCGATAAACCCAGTTCTCCTCGGAGATTGTTGGGGTGCGGCGGGCGCGCTCGACAAATTCATCGGGATTGCCGTCAAAACTCGAGAGACACCCGCGCATAGCACCGTGCTCGCGGATATGGCGCGTAAGCGCGCGCGTGTCCACCTCGCTCAAACCAATAATATTCTGCTCTTTTAGATAGTGATCTAGGTCCCTCTGGCCGCGCCAGTTCGAGAATCTTTGAGAGAGCTCCCGCATAATCAGGCCACTCACCCATGGGCGAACAGACTCGACGTCTTCAAGATTAACCCCGCAATTCCCAATATGAGGGTAGGTCATGCAGACGATCTGGCCCGCATATGATGGGTCTGTAAGGATCTCCTGGTAGCCAGTCATTGCTGTATTGAAGACGACCTCGCCACAGACAATGCCTAGAGCGCCGCAAGCGCGCCCGTAAAAGATTGTGCCGTCTTCGAGAGCTAAGAGTGCCATGAGCTCCCTCCGCAACACAAAAGAAAAGGGCCAGTCCGCCTCTGTGGCGGCTGGCCCACAAATTTCAGAAGAATACAGATGCGCTGCTGCACGGCTAGAGCTGGGTCACCTCAGGCACATATTAGGGGGGATTATAGCATAGGAGACAGCTCAGGTCAAATGCTCCAGGGAACTACACAATGAATCTCCCAGATCCCCGCGCGCTCAGCCACCGTGAATCGCCTGCCGGTGATCTGCTCCGCGACCCAGATATTGGTTTTGACGTGATCTGTCAGCTCGGCACAGAGGAATCTTCCGCCAAAGAGCGCCAAAAATGGGATGATCTGATCAGCCATGTGACGGTCGAGCGTCGCGCCACTGCGCAACTCGGCAAGTAGCGCTGATGCGGCTTGTTCCCCGACTCTCTCAGCAGATATCCCCCGCTCCCCTAAGGCGTCCCCCCCAAGGAGAGTCTTCTCGCAGTCCGCCCAGAGCACAACGGCTGATCCTGGCGAGAGCGTCTCGGCATAGCGCGTCTCGATCTCCAGAGAGACCCTGGGCAATTCTTGACTCAAGAGCTTGCGGGCAGCTTCTGCCTGGCGCTCGGCGACTCTGCTCTTCTGTAAGTGATGCGAGGCCAGGGAAAGCCCGCGAATCTCTCGGAGCCGCCCTTGCTCCGAGAGATCGAAAGATTGACTAATATGGGCAGGCCCAAAGTGCGCGCGCACCCGCGCCCCGCCTTTAGGGTAGAACCCCTCACGCTCGACCTCTAGATGTCCGGGAACCCCCCAGCGACTCAGCAGAGCAAAGGTAACGTGTTCAAGAGCCGCTATCGGCGGTGCCCACTGGACGTAGGTGCCACCCCCTATGATCTCGATCGTGACAGGACGAGTGCAGCGTGCTAGGGCAATCTGAATGGGCTGTAAAGCAAGCGCTACCGAACCAGCCGTTTCGATCTGGACCTTCAGGAGATCTATCTGGATTGGGCCGGGATGGAATTCGATCTCGCGCGAGCCAAGATACGCCCCCTCCACGCGAGCTTGGCAGAGCTGCGCAGCCGCGCGCAGGCTCGCTAGATGCTGTGCTTGAAGCCCAGGATTGGGCCGCCCTTGACGTATGTTGATCACCCTGATGGGGTGTTGTAATGCTATGGCTAGGCCCAGCCCAACTCGCAGGACTGAACCACCCCCACGAGCTCCATCGAGCACCCTTGCGCTTGCCATCATGCCCCTCTCTGTGATATTGTGTATCCTACTCTAGTGGGCCACGTTTGTCTAGTATGTATAGCGTACGACTCCGAAGCATCTACGCGGCGGCATTGGCGGGTGTGTTGCGAGAACACCACTGGCGAATCGTCCAGCCGACCGAAGACCTTCGGCCCTATGTAGACTTGGAAGATCATTTTGCCCCGTTTGATCTCGAAGTCAGAGATCGTGAGGATCGACAAGGGGTGGTTGCCTTTGGGGATGCGGCCGCGATGTCTGCCCTGCAAGAGGTGCTCTTCGCGGAACTGCCTGATGTCATCTGCGTGCCTGCCCCGACGGAGCTCGGCGCAATCTATCTGGGGATCGTGCACAAATGTCGCGCCCTCGGCTATGAGATCGATTTGGGGGGCGTGCTCGGCTTCCTACCCAGGACTGAACTGACCCATGTCTTAAAAAAGGGCGAGGTCATTCGCGTGCAGGTCAAAGAGATAACTCAAACCCAAGCTATCGTGACGACTCAGCTGAGCCTTGCCGGGCGATTCGTGGTGCTCCTCCAGCAGCCAGGCGTAGGCATCAGCAAGGAGATCACCGATCCTGAAGAGCGTGAGCGGCTCTTAAACCTCGGCAGAAAGTACTGCACCAACAGCTGGGGAGTGATCTGGCGTACCAGCGCCTATCGAAGAGATACTTGGGAGCTCCAAAGGGAAATCCATATCCTACAGGGCGAGCTGCCCAAGCTCGAGGACCACCCCAGCGAAGGCATCCCTGGAAAATTGCGATCGGGCCAGATGACAGTGCTGTGTGAGTTTCCCGGTGGCAGCAAACAGGTGCTCGAGCAGTGGCGCGCTCGCCTCCTTCCCGAAAGCCAAGCTCATCGACAAGATCGGGGATGGCCCCAGGTAGGTCAACTCGTCTTTATTGAGCATGGCAAGGTGCCCAGTGAGCTCAACATACTCTGGCGTGGTCGCGTAATCGCCACAAGCTCTACGAGTATTACCGTGCGTCGGGAGATCCAGGGTACGGGGCTCTATGACGGGCTCTCTATTCTTAAGGAGCCTGGGGACTACGCCGTGACGACGTTCCATTCAGGCGCCTGGCACTACGAGACGCGCTACTATTCGCGTGATGGCGCGCTCAAGGGGATCTACGTGAACATCAATACCCCTATAGAGATCTATTCTGATCGTGTACGTTACGTAGACTTAGAGATTGATGTGGTGCAGCGTCCTGGCGCACCGGCGCAGATCATCGATGAACCCAAGCTCGGGCAAATAGCCCAATATGTGAGCCCTCGCCTTGTAGAGCGGGTACGAGCTATTGCTGCAGAGTGCGCTCAGTGGCTCACTCAAGACGCCTATGGCAACGCCTCGCAGCGCCCTCTATAATCTAGGAAATCACTCAAGTAGGAGGGATGTGTGTGCGCGCAAAGCGTCAGCGGCTATCATCGCAAAAGACCGCTTCAGGACTACCTTGGTATCGCCAGCCGATGCTGGTAGGGCTGGCTGTTGGTGGTGCGGTCATCGTGGGACTTGTGGTATTAATAATCGTCTTTTCGCGCCCTGCTGAAGAGAGCTTTCAGGTAACGCGCCCTGTGGGGCAAGATTTTCTGCCGGAGATGGGCGATCCCAACGCCCCTGTGACGGTCTACGAATACGCGGACTACCAGTGCCCCGCATGTGGCTACTTTGTGAAGCAGTATAAGCCTAGAATTGATAGTGATTATATTCAGACGGGCAAGGTGCGCTGGATCTTTAAGAACTTTGCGTTTTTAGGGCCGGAGTCGGTTTGGGCGGCCGAAGCCGCTTATTGTGCGGCAGAGCAGGGAGGGTTCTGGGCTTATCACGATAAGCTGTTTGCGAATCAGCGTGGGGAGAATCGCGGGGCGTTTAGCAAGCCTAACTTGGTGCGCTTTGCGCGCGAGTTGGGCCTCAAAGTCGACGATTTCCAGCAATGTCTTGAGTCGGGAAGATACAGAGAGAAGATCCAAAACGAACTGCGTGAGGGCCAAGCTCAAGGGATCAATTCTACGCCGAGCTTTTTGGTCAATGGGCAGCTTGTGCGCGGTGCGGACTATTTGCGCCTGCGCGAGCTGATTGAGCGAAATCTCCCCTAGAGCTGGGCCTTGACAAAGCCCGCGCCCTCCCGTACTCTTAGCAAAGAGGAGGGCTCATGTGGCGTGGGTGTGTCATGGGGCTGGTCGCGGCGGCCTGGGCCAGTGCTTTCGGGCTCGCTCAGGTGCGAATTGAACAGATTGAACTGGGATTCAATGGGCGCTTCTTCCCCGGAGCATTTACCCCCTTGACGGTCACCGTGAGCTCCACAGCGCTAGCTCAACATCTCGTCCTAGAAGTCTCTCAAGAGATCCGGGAGTTCACAGAGCACCGCGTTGTGGAGCGAGTGCGAGTGCCACTCAGCTTGGCTTCAGGAACGCGCAAAATCATCTCGTTCGATTTTCCCATCTATAGCGTGAGCACGCCGGCACAGATTGTGCTCGCCGACGGCACCCGCGAGCTTGCTCGCTCCACCCTGGACGTGCGCGAGCTGTGGAGCGAGACCCCCTTGGTCTTAGGAATCGCCGTTGCTGCTATGCCCTCTGTAGAGCTCATCGATATAGAGAAGCTTCCCAAGCGCTGGACAAGCTACGATGGCGTTGGGCGGATCTTCTGGGGACGAGCTGATCCTGAGCGATTGACCGTGGAACAGCGCCAGGCCTTGCAAGGATGGTTAGTGCGCGGGGGCGAACTGATCGTTCTGTCAGGGGAGAATTGGTATGAACAGAGCTCGGGCTGGTGGATGGGGCTCCTGCCTATTGCAAACGGGCGTGTGATACGTCATGAGTTTAACGGCCAAGAGATCTTATGGGTTGAAGGGGAGCCGCGGACGGGAGCGCAGGTGAAGCATTGGGCCTATGGGCGTCCGCTGGTCTGGGAGCGCTCGGTGGGGAAGGGCAAAGTCGTACTCGTCGCGATTGCGACCCTGCCCGAAGATCTTAAGCTTGCTGAGCTCTCTATCCGTCAGACTGCTGAGGATGACCTAGTGATCGTTCGAGCGCTTGGGGCGATGATCGTTCCCTTCCCCTCGCGAGAGCTCATAGGGGTCTTGTTGGTACTCTTTGTGCTTGGGGTAGGATTGAGTGGGATGCTCATAGCGCGATGGAGCAAGACGCCCTTGGGAGTGGGCCTCCTCGCCTTGATATTCTCTAGCGTGCTCTTGAGCTATCAGCGCAGTCCAGGGTTCTCTAGTGAGAAATATTCCCTCGATATTGGAGTGATCCAGATGTGGTCAGGGGAGCCAGTAGCCTGGGAGCGTGCGTGGTACGGGGTTTTCTTCCGTCATTCTCGGGATGAGCAGTTGATGACCTCAGCAGATGTGGTGAGTACGCTGAGGCCATCGCGTCAGGCGCTGCGCTCCGAGACAGAGCTCATCCGGGAACTTCTGTCTCGCGGTGACTGGCAGCTCAAGTTTCATGGGGAGCGTGGCTCAGTGAGCTTCTTCAGGGTGGAACGCTTTTTAGAGCCCTTTGTGCGCTGTTCGTTCAAGGGATCCCGCGTATGGGTATCTAATCAGGCTCCTGTGGCATTGCGGGACGTAATCGCGTATAGTGGAGACATGCTCTCTTGGTTAGGGACTATCCCTGCCCAAGCGGAGGATGTGCGCCCACTGGCGGAGCACATAAGTATGACAGAATGGGTGAATGCTCTCACACCGGAGCGTCGACGGCTATGGCAGCAGTGGGGCTCTCTCTCAGGTAAGGCAGGGCTGATCGGCTGGATAGAAGACACTCTTATCTCGCCGATTCGTCGTGCTGATGGAGAACAGCGCACTGTCCTTCGCCTGGTGCTCCTGGAAGGAGAGTGACAATGCGCTATCTTGTCGCGGTGAATAGATCATGGTCGGCATATGTCAACTATTTAATTTTAACTGGGATCCCTTTGGTGTTCGCCTTGCCGTCGCCAGCGCGTGTAGACGCTCTGATCGAACCTCGTTTGGATTTGGCTCCCGTCTTCCTGATCATCGCGACGGCGCTCTTTGCCGTGTATTCGTTGAACTTTGGGCTAGCTCATGCTCAGCTTGAGAGTGCTCCTGGAGAGATTCGTTTACAATTGTTGGCTCACGTCCTCTTTTTGCTGGTAGTGAGTCTGCCGTATTGGACAGTCTTTACTGGTATTACGGGACACGGAGTAGATCGTCTTGGAGGAGCCTTAGGCTATTTGGGGCTCTACGGGACATGTTGGGCGTTCCTTGGTGTGCCTATAGGGCGACGGTGGCCCACGGAGATCGCGCAGTTTCATGTCAAGTACGCCTTGTTGATTCTTGCCCTGGGGACAACGTTCTTCGTGCTGAGGCCTTTGAATCCGTTCTTGATGCTCTCGCTCTGGTTCGGCGAGGGTGCTCTTCGTGAACAAGTGGGATTCTTGATCTCAGGGTACACATCGTTGATGGTCGTAGCTTATGTTCTTTCACGATGGGGAATTCGAGGAGGAGATCATGCCCTCGTTCGAGGCCATACGCGCTAGTCTGGAACGTCGGCAGCGCCTAGTGCACGGGCTGGAGCTGGCCAGCTGGGCATTGCTGGGGAGCCTGGGAGCGACTGTGCTGATGCTCGTTGGTGGTGCTGTGGGGATCTGGAAGGCCGTCCCTTTCTTTGCTTGGATGCTTGGCAATCTCTGCATCGGAGCTGGGGCATTCGTTATAGGCTGGCTCCGCCCGGTGAATACTGTAGAGCTGCTCTTTCGTGCGGATCGCCAGTTGCGCAGTCAGGAGAGGCTGGTGACGCTGTATGAACTGAAACTAGGCTATGGCCCTAAAGAATTCCTTCCGTTGCTGGAGCGCCAGCTCGAACAGCTCCCCGTGAACGTCGCCTATGCCTTGCCTCTGTCATTGTGGGTCCGAAGGTGTTGGATAGTGATAGCACTCTTGGCTGTCGTGTGCTTGGGCATGACGAGCTTGGTGCCGCTAAGCTCGGTCTTTGTGCACCCTGAGACCAGCCGCTCTCAGACGGCTTCATCAGACCTAGAATCTCAGCGGGCGTTCCAGCTACTCGAATGGTTGCGGACACCTTCAACTGAGCTTACTCATAAACTGAGCTCGATGCGAGAGCGCCTTGAGAGGGCTCGCGCCGCGCTCGCCCTCGATCCCAGCGATCCCCGCGCTCGTGCCACGCTCCAACACCTTCACGCCGAGCTCATCCAAGAACAGCAGCGCCTTGCACCTCCCCCGCCTCCCATTGAAGAGGATCAATCGAAGGGCTCAGGGCCCGAAGCTTCCTTAGTCGAGGGCTCTCCACATGAGCTGCGTTCCTCGCAGCCAAGAGGGTCTGAGACCCAAGAACTCGCCCAGCTTCTGCAAAGCTTGCGTAGCGTCTCCGAGACTGCGCCACACCTCTCCCCAGAGGAGCTCCAAAAGCTCCTGGAGAAGCTCCGCGAGACTAATCCAACTGCTGCTACCCTTGCTGAGCAGCTCTGGCAACTGACACAAAACCCTGAAGAGTTCCGTGAGCGTCTTGAAGAGATCTTACGAGAGCTTGAGGCCCGCCAAGCCCTTCGCGAACACCTAGAGCATCTCCAGCGTGAGCTTGAGTCAGTGCTCGCTCAAACCGAACCGCCAGTCGGGCGCGAAGGATCTCCCGAAGACCCCCTCAACACCACAACCTCCCGTGAAGAAGGTCCTTCTCAAGCCCGTTCCGAAGGTCAGCGCAGCTCAGCTTCAGAAACTCATGGGGTTCAGTCCCTAGAGTCTTCCGAGGAAGGAGAACCATCGGCTGGAACGGGACGAGGCACCGCCCCGCTCGATCCGGAAGCCATATCAGACCTCCCCGATCTCTCACAGTGGCGAGAGCGTGCGCTCCCCGTCCCAGGAGCTCGCAGCGAGGACCTCGAGATACTCTTCGAGATCGTCACCATGGAATTGCCTCAGGACGCTGAGAGTTCTCTCAGCCCTGTCCTGGTGCAGATCGACTATGCCAAGGTCGAGGCCCTGCTCGATCTCTTTGAAATTCCCGAGGAGCTTCGTGATGCCGTCCGTCGATACTTTTTGAGTCTCAGCAACCAGCCGTAACCAAGGAGTGTCCTGATGACTGAGAAGAGAATTCGCTTCTTGCAAGAGAAATTCCATGAACTTATTGAAGAGATCCGCTCTGTGATCATCGGTCACGAAGAAGTTATTAAGCAAGTGTTGATCGGCTTGTTATGCGGGCAGCACTTGTTACTAGAGGGGGTTCCGGGGCTGGGCAAGACGCTATTGGTGCGGACGCTAGGGAAGGCCCTGGGCTTGAAATTTGCACGCATTCAGTTCACTCCAGACTTGATGCCCGCGGATATCATCGGGACACGCATTCTCGTTGAGGATGAGACTGGTCGACGCCATTTTGAATTTGCTCGTGGGCCGATCTTCGCTCATCTGATCTTAGCTGACGAGATCAATCGCGCCACACCTAAGACGCAGTCAGCCCTCTTAGAAGCCATGCAGGAGCGCAGCATCACCGTGAGCGGAGAGACATACCAACTCGAAGAGCCTTTTATGGTCTTGGCAACGCAGAACCCCATCGAGATGGAGGGGACATACCCCTTGCCGGAAGCCCAGATCGACAGGTTCTTCTTTAAGATCATGTTGCGTTATCCGTCCTTGGGCGAACTCGAGGAGATTCTGCGGCGCCATGGAGGCGTTCAGGAAGCTCGGGCTGTGAGACAAGTCTTAACGCGTGAGGAGCTGCTGGAGGCGCAACGGCTCGTGGCGCAATGGCCCACAGCGTCGCCGTTGCGGCGCTACGCAGCTCGGCTTGTCTATGCGACGCAGCCCGCTTCAGAAGACGCACCTGAGCTCGTCAAAAAGTATGTCGAATACGGAGCGAGCCCGCGTGCGGCGCTCGCTCTCATCTGGGGCGCCAAGGCCCATGCGTTCCTCTCGGGAGAGCTCAATACCCGTGTCGCCGATATTCAAGCCGTCTTTTACCCCAGTCTGATCCATCGGATCATTCGGAACTTCCGGGGAGAGGCCGAAGGTATCCCCGTCGACCAAATCTTGCGGCAAGTCTATGAGCATATCCAGCCTACGGAAGCGCGATGAGTCTTTCTGGAAGCGCATCTCTTCGCTCCAGCTCTTGGTGCGCCACCGGGCAGAGGGCCAAGCCGGCCCCTGGATGACCCGCCGCGCCGGCATGAGCCTCGAGTTCGCCGAATACCGAGAATACCATCCCGGCGATGACTTCCGCTATGTCGATTGGAATCTCTACGGGCGACTCGACCGGCTCTTTGTAAAGGTCTTCCATCGAGAGGAGAATATTCCCGTCTATATGCTCCTTGACACAAGTCGTTCTATGGCGGTAGGGGGAAAGCTCTCCTATGCGGGAGAGCTCGCTGGGGCCCTCTCGTATATCGCGCTGAAAGACATGAACCGGGTAGGGGTCTTCACGTTTGCGCGCACTCTGGTTCACGGAGTGCCTCCGCGCGGTGGGTTGTCCCATCTCCACAAGATCTTGAACTTTCTCGAAGAGCTCCGGCCTGCTGATCAGACGTCTTTACGCGTAGCTTGCGAAGAGTTCAGCAAGCTTCCGCTGCGTCGTGGCCTGGTCGTCTTGCTCAGCGATATGTTCGATCCTGAAGGATACGAACACGGGTTATTACAGCTGCTCATCAAGCGTCATGAGATCGCCCTTGTGCAGATCCTCGCCCCGGAAGATGTCAATCCGCCAATAGAATATGAAGCGCGGCTTGTCGATAGCGAGGGGTTGGCGGAGTTCTCTGTATCGGCTTATGCGGTAGCGCGCTATCGCCGTCGATTGCTTCAGTATGAGCAAGAGTTAGAGGTGTTTTGTCGCGCGCATCAGATTCGGTATAAACAGCTCTCAGCGGCGCGTCCGCTGGAGCGAGCTCTGTTGGAGGACCTACGCGGGGTGCTCGTGGTATGATCTTTCTCAGCGCCTGGGCTTTCGGGTTGTTGAGTTTAGCGGGGATTATAGCGCTCTTGTATTTTCTGAGGCGGCGTGAGGAGCGCGTTGTCGTCTCAGCTATTTGGCTCTGGGAAGAAGAGCTTGAGCGTCCGCGAAGCGCGTTGACGTTCCTGTGGACTAAGATCTGGTTATTGCTTGTGCAAGTAGCAGCTCTGGCGGCGTTGGTCTTTAGTCTGGCTCATCCAACGCTGACGCAAGAATTTCTTGGGGGTGGTACGCTGGCACTCATTCTTGACGGCAGTGCGAGCATGCAGACTCTGGAGGGCGAAAGGACTCGATATGATCTCGCGAGGGCGCGTGCCATAGAGCTGATCGAGAAGCGCCGTCCCGCCCGATTGACGATTATCCAAGCGCAGCAGAATCCCAAGCTGCTAGTGCCGTTGACGGAAGACAAGGCGCAGGCTCTTGCCGTTCTGAGGGCCTCTCAACCGACGCTACAGAGTGACGCGTCGCCCCTCGATGTGCTCGAGTTGGTGCGCAGTCAAGGCGAGCTGGATCAATTCACTGAAGTGATATACATAGGCGATCACGCCCTGGAATTGCCTATAACCCAGGTCATAGTGAGCGAACCAAAGAAGAACTTGGCCATCACGGGTTTGGCTGCTCGGCCCTTGCCCGACGGCTCATTCCGTGTTGTGGTGTGGGCCCGGGTTGAGAATTTTTCCTCAGAAGCTCTGGAAGGTACTTTGTATCTCTTCGCCGAAGAGGTGGAGATCCTCCAAGAGCGCCTGTATCTTGGGCCTGGGGAGCGGCGCATGATCGAAGCAATAGCGCCTGGATATACACGCTTTCGTGCTATGGTGGACGTCGCAGACGACTTCGTCTTTGACAACATCCGATACTCCGTCGTTCCTAGACGCCCGAAGTTAAAAGTTCGCTGGCTTGGAGAACGCAATTTCTTCCTCCTGCGCGCTCTCAACACGTTTGCTGAACCGTCCTTACACACCGATGAGACAGAAAGATACGATCTCATTATTGCCATCAATAGCGCGATACGCCCTTTAGGGGCAGCGTTGTTGGTCAATAGCGTGGCGGAGCCGTGGGTTATGCGCCCAGGGACCATCGGCGAGCTTGGCTCACTGCAGATACTAACTCCTACTCATCCGATTGTGCAGAACGTGCAGGCGGAGCATTTGCGCTCGGCTACGATCCCCGTAACTCAGCTGGCCTCTGGTGTGCAGACCCTCATAGCCTCAGGGGATCAGCCCATCGTGGCTGTGTATCGCTCTGAAGGCCTAAGCTTTGTGTATCTTGGGGTTGACCTGAAGAACTCTCCCTTGGTGCTCACCCCAAGCTTTCCTATCCTCGTGCGTAACAGTATCTATTGGCTACTGCCTGATTTGGGATTGTCCTCAGAGCGATTCGTATCCGATGAGTTTGCTACCCCGGGTTTTACGGATCAGATCGCGATTAATCTCGATCCGACTGAATCCGAGATCAATCGTGCTCATTCTCATAAGCTCGTTGCACAGCCGAGCCTGACCAAAGAGATACCCAGTCAGATGCACATTCCTCTATGGTATCTTGGGGTGTGGGTGGCTTTCGGGCTGCTCTTCGTTGAGCTCTTATGGTATTATCGGAGCTTATGGCGTCGAGGATGGTGGAGCGATGATACTGTATGATGCGCCTTGGGTTTTGCTTGGGATCCCCCTTATTCTTCTCGGCGTATGGGGGACGCGGAAGCGTTGGCGTCACCTTCCGAGAGGGGACCAGGCGGCTCTCCTCATGCGTGTGGGGGTGCTGGCCTTGCTCTGTCTGGCCTTGGCCGGCCCACGCCTTGCTTCCGGCGCTTCAGAACGATTTATCTACCTTCTCGTCGACCGCTCGGCCAGCGTAGGAGCAGAGCCCTCCACACTCTTACGGATTCTTCGGGATCTGGCCCAACCAGCCGAGCAGGTTTCTTACGGGCTGATCAGTTTCGGTGCAGAGCCGATGATCGAGACGAACTGTGCTCCAACCCTCTCGCTCCCTGACTTCCAAGCTGAGATCGATGTCACGGCAACGGACATTGCGAGAGCGATTCGGTTGGCCCTGGAGACGATGCCGCGCACCGGCCGCCGTGAGATCATTCTGGTGACTGACGGGCAAGAGACTTCTGGGGAGATCTCTTCGGTCTTAGCGCGGGCGCGCCGTGAAGGGGTCCCTCTTCACGTCTGGCCTCTGGGTGGGGATCTTCTGGAAGTCTGGCTCCATGAATTCCAGGTGCCTCCGGAAGTACCAGCGGACGTGCCCTTCTCGCTGCGCCTGTACGTAGGCGCGACCACCCACGGAACCGGCACGCTCCTGCTCTACAGAAACGACGAGCTGATTCAGACGCTGGACGTAGAGTACACCCCTGGCATTCATGAAGTGCGTTTGACCGATCGGCTCGAAGCGCCAGGGGTATTTCCTTACAGGGCATATCTGAAAGCCGAGAATGATCGACTTCTGGAAAACAATGAGCTCTCCGGGGTGACGGTCGTCCCTGGGAGCCCTCAGGTGCTCATCGTCGAGCGCTCTGAGGGCGAGAGCCTCGTAGCACAGCTGGTGCGCAGTTCCGGGTTCTCTGCCGAACAGAGAAAGTTCTCGGAACTAGCCTCTATCCCGTTGGCTGAATATAGGGTGATCATTCTTAATAACATCCCTATGGGACGGCTCACCCAGGAGCATCGTCGTGCTTTGAAGAATTTCGTTGGAGATCTGGGAGGTGGGTTATGGGTCATCCAAGGGCGTGAAGCTGTGGCCGATCTCGAAGAGCGGACTGGCTCAGAGCTTGCCGAGCTCGAAGAGCTCTTGCCCGTCTCGTACTTAGCCCCAGAACCCTATCAGATTCCGGGTGTAGCGCTTGTCTTTGTGATGGACCGTTCGGGGAGCATGGGCGATCCTGTCGGAGGCGTTCCCAAGATAGAGATCCTGAAGCGGGCGGCCTTGCGCAGCCTAGATGTTCTCGATCCAGAGGACTGGGTGGGATTGATCGCGTTTGATACCGACTTTGAGTGGATCGTTCCGCTCAAGCCCCTGGGAGACCGACGCGAGTTCCAAAGCAGCATTCAGCGCCTGAGTGCCAACGGCGGCACTGATCTGTACTTCGCCTTAAAAGATGCCTTTGAGACTCTCGAGAGAACCCCGGCCCGCATTAAGCACATTTTGGTCTTTACCGATGGACACAATAATAACAGACGGGAGCGCGAGTATCGAGAGCTTTACGAACGATTCCAAAAGAGCGCTGTGCGCGTCTCGGCCCTGGGGATTGACCGAGCGCCTAATGAAGAGTTTCTTCTGGAGCTCACTGCAGCTGGGCGCGGACGATACCAGCGCGTGCATCACTTTACAGATCTACCAGTCTTCTCGTTGCGCGAGGTGCGGCGCATCGCGCGGCTACGCTGGATTGAAGGGCAGAGTCTTGTGCGTGCTCTCATCCCTGAGTTCCACTCTCCCCCAGTGCGCGGATACGTGCTCACGCATGAGCGCCCAGGGGCACAGACAGCGCTCGTCGCTGTGCCCGATGAAAACCCGCTCTTCGCGTTCAGGCGTTATGGCTTGGGGCACGTCGCCGTGCTCAATACCGATCTAGAAGGCAACGGAGCGCCGGAATGGCTGAGTTGGCCTGGCTTGAGCCAGCTCTTTGCCGAGAGCCTCGCGCGGCTCTATCGGCCCATCCCGCGCCAGGGCGAGCTCACAGTACAGACCGTCTTGGGCGATGAAACCCTGGAAATCATTGCCGAGCTGCGCCAGGACAATCGTTGGATCTCAGACGCAGAGCTTACTGCTCAGCTGACTGGTCCGATTCGCAGAGAAAATCTAGAGCTTGAGCCTGTAGCCCCGGGGCGCTATCGCGCTCAGCTGGAGCGCGTCCCTAGCGGACAGTATACCCTCCGTCTAGAGGCCAAACGATCGGGTCAGATACTCAGCGAGACTACCAGGATCGTCGCCGTTCCCTATGCGAAAGAGTATCGATCAATCGGGCTCAATAGCGAGCTTGTCAATGAGATCACGCGCATCACGGGTGGGGAGATCTTAGAGCGAGCGGTCCTGCCGTCGCCCTCAGGCAAAGTTGCCCAAGAGACCTACCGGGCACTCTGGCCTTGGGTACTCTTGATCGCTTTAGGGCTCTTTCTTGTTGATCTAGCGGTGCGTAAGCTGGGTTGGCTTCTCGAGCGCTGAGATTTGCCCTGGAGCTCTCGCTTTTGCTATGATATGCCCAATCTGAGTAACAGGGGTGATTGGGATGTTTGAGCGGCTCTTTGGCGGGTTCAGTCAGTGGGCCACGATCCCACTGCGAGTGGCTATCGGGATTATCTTTGCGGCGCATGGCTGGCAGAAGTTTGCCGGGGGCTTAGAGAGGGTCGCGGGGTTCTTTGGAAGCGTTGGGATCCCTCTGCCGGAGGTCTCAGCGTTTGTGGTTGCTTTTGTCGAGCTGATTGGGGGGATTGGCTTGATTGTGGGCATTTTCACAAGATACTGGGCGCTCTTGCTCTCAATTATTATGATTGTCGCAATCTTTACGGTGAAGCTTCAGGCGGGGCTCTTGGGGGCTGGAGGGCGTCCGGGCTATGAGCTCGACTTAGCGTTGTTGGCCGGATGCCTGGCGCTCATGCTGACTGGGCCAGGGCCGATCTCCCTGGAGCGCGCGATCCTAGGCCGCGAGCTGTAGTCACCAGATTTTCACCGACCCTCTATGTATTCGGAACAAAGCGTTCTGTATGATGTCGGTGATCTTCTAGACATATACAGAACCTCCTTTCAGGGGGAGAGGGAAGCGCCAGGAGCGATGAGCCCCGGGAGCCGGGGCTCGTTTCTTTTGCACAAGAGCTACGAGCAGTCAAACTCCTCTGGTGACGCATCTGCGACACCAATTCGAGGCGGCGATCATGCGGGGCAGATCGTCCACATTATTCGCCGCCTCTAGGCCGGATCTTGATCTAGGTCATAGCGTTCTTGGACTTTATGAGTACAATGGCTCAGAGGAGTGGAAGTGCTATGGGCCTCTACGAAGAGATCTACAGGGAATCTTTGGAGAATCCTGAGGGGTTCTGGAGCAAGGCTGCTGAAGCGATCACCTGGTATAAGCGCTGGGATCTGGTGCTCGACCGATCCAAGCCGCCGTTTTATAGATGGTTTGTCGGGGGCGTGCTTAATACGTGCTATAATGCCGTAGATCGTCATATCGAGCGTGGTCGCGGTGATCAGCTCGCGCTTATCTACGATAGCCCTGTCACAGATACAATTCAGAAGTTTACTTATGCAGAGCTGCGTGATCGCGTCGCCAAGATCGCGGGCTTTCTGAGAGAACTTGGCGTTACCAAGGGCGATACTGTCGTCATGTATATGCCCATGATCCCCGAAGCGCTGATGGCTATGCTTGCCTGTGCGCGCCTTGGGGCTATTCATTCGGTTGTCTTTGGGGGTTTTGCTCCCAGAGAATTAGCCATTCGCATCGATGACGCCAAGCCTAAGGTGGTGCTCTCGGCCTCGTGCGGGATCGAAGCGAAGAAGATCATCCCGTACAAGCCGTTGCTGGACGAGGCGATTGCCATGGCCGCCCATAAGCCCCAACAGTGCGTGATCTATCAGCGGCCGCAAGTTCGCGCTGAGCTGATCGAGGGACGCGATCTCGATTGGGTCTCGTTAGAGCAGAAAGCGCAGCCCGTCGCTGAGTGCGTCCCCGTTGCTTCGACAGATCCGTTGTATATTCTCTACACGTCGGGCACGACGGGCAAACCCAAGGGGGTCGTGCGCGACAATGGTGGCCATGCCGTCGCGCTCTCCTGGACGATGAAATATATCTACGGGATCGAGCCGGGTGATGTCTACTGGGCGGCTTCGGATGTGGGCTGGGTCGTTGGGCATTCGTATATTGTCTATGGCCCATTATTGGCAGGCGCGACGACTGTGATGTACGAGGGCAAACCTGTCGGGACGCCCGATCCTGGGGCGTTCTGGCGTGTCCTGAGCCAACACAAAGTGAAAGTGCTCTTTACGGCGCCAACGGCGTTCCGCGCGATCAAGAAAGAAGACCCCCAAGGAGAGTACTTGAAGCGATACGATCTCTCTCACTTTAAGGCGCTCTTCCTCGCGGGGGAGCGCACCGATCCAGACACGTACTCCTGGGCTTCTGGACTGCTTGAAAAGCCTGTCATCGATCACTGGTGGCAGACGGAGACGGGCTGGGCTATTGCGGGGAACTTCTGCGGGCTAGAGCTCTTGCCCATCAAGGCGGGTTCGGCCTCCAAGCCCATGCCTGGCTACGACGTGAGGATACTCGATCCGAACACTGGCAAAGAGCTGCCGCGGGGAGAAAGCGGCGTCATCGTCGTGAAGGAGCCGTTGCCGCCAGGGACGTTCATGACCCTCTGGCAACGCGACGACGACTTTAAGAAGACATACTTCGACCCGTATCCTGGGTATTATTTTACAGGTGATGGCGGCTACTTTGACGAAGACGGTTATATCTACGTGATGGGTCGCGTCGACGATATCATTAACGTTGCAGGACACCGGCTCTCGACGGGCGAGATGGAGGAGATCGTCGCTCACCATCCAGACGTAGCTGAATGCGCGGTGATCGGCGTAGCAGATAGTCTGAAGGGAGAGATGCCCTTAGCGTTCGTGGTGCTCAAGGCTGGGGTGCAGCGCGATCATTCTGAGATCATCGCTGAAGTGAAACAGATGGTGCGCAGCCAGATCGGCGCGATTGCGTCGCTCAAAGACGTGCTCATTGTGAACCGTTTGCCCAAGACACGCAGTGGCAAGATCCTCCGAGGCACAATGCGCAAGATCGCTGACGGGCAGCCGTACACCATGCCCTCGACTATTGACGACCCGGCGACTCTGCAAGAGATCGAAGATGCGTTGCGTCAAGCGCATCTCAAATAAAAAAAGTTCACCTGCTAAACTTGTAACTAGGAACTTTGAACTCGCCCGTGGCTCCTCGGGCAGGATTCGAACCTGCGACCCACCGGTTAACAGCCGGTTGCTCTACCGCTGAGCTACCGAGGAATTTCGTTATATTATACCATGCAAGACCTAGGTAGGTCAACCTTGTTATTGTTATAGGCGCAAGTTGCTGAAGTTATACTACTCCCTGGTGATCTTCATATAGCTATTCTCTCAAACATCTATGATCGAATAGATAAAGCTCTTACGCATGGATGGCTCAGTATAGCATTTGGTGCAACAGTGAGAGGAGGCCGAATTATCTCTCATGACTCTTGCACTTGAAGGCTTTGTCAAAAGTTTTGAAGAATAATGTAAAGAAAATAGATCCAGGCAGCGCCCTACTCTTGCGGGCCCTCGCGAGCCCACTACCATCGGCGCAGGCGGGCTTAACGGCCGTGTTCGGGATGGGAACGGGTGTTTCCCCGCCGCTAGTGAGCCACCTGGAATCTCTTGGGATCTTCGCGCCTATAAAGGGGGCGCTTTCGATCCTTCAAAAGTGAATAGAGTGCGCGTCGCGCAAACGACGGAGCGATTAGGACCGCTCGGCTCAACAGCTTGCGCTGCGTACACCTGCGGCCTATCAACCTGGTGTTCTCCCAGGGCTCTCAGAGGCCTCATCTTGGGGTGGGCTTCGCGCTTAGATGCCTTCAGCGCTTATCCCGTCCGGACCTAGCTACCCAGCGGTGCCCTTGGCAGGACAGCTGGTACACCAGCGGTCCAGCCCTCCCGGTCCTCTCGTACTAGGGAGAGCGCCCCTCAAGCCTCTTGCGCTCGCGGCGGATATGGACCGACCTGTCTTGCGACGGTCTGAACCCAGCTCACGTAACTCTTTAACCGGCGAACAGACGGACCCTTGGGACCTGCTTCAGCCCCAGGATGAGTTGAGCCGACATCGAGGTGCCGAACACCGCCGTCGATGTGTACTCTCGGGCGGTACTAGCCTGTTATCCCCGGGGTAACTTTTATCCGATGATCGATGGCCCTTCCACACGGAGCCACCGGGTCACTTGGGCCTGCTTTCGCATCTGTTCCCCCTGTCGGGGTCACAGTTAAGCCGGCTTGTGCCCATGCACTCCCCGCCGGATCGCCAACCCGGCTGAGCCGACCTTTGCGCGCCTCCGTTACTCTTTAGGAGGCAACCGCCCCAGTTAAACTGTCCGCCTAGCACGGTCCCCCGACCGCTGTACGGCCGCGGGTTAGAGCCGCAACGCTCGAAGGGTGGTATTTCACCGACGCCTCCACGCGAGCTGGCGCCCGCGCTTCTCCGGCTCCCACCTATCCTACACAACCAGCGTCGAGACCCAATGCCAAGCTCCAGTAAAGCTCCACGGGGTCTTTCCGTCCTGCCGCGAGTCACCGGCGTTTTCACCGGTGCTTCAATTTCACCGAGCCCATGGTCAAGACAGCGCTGGAGTGGTTATACCATTCATGCGCGTCGGAACTTACCCGACAAGGAATTTCGCTACCTTAGGCATTTGTGTTAACTTCGCGTCGCCGCGAAGATCGGGCCATCTCTTCACCCCATAGGGGTGTCCGGCGTACGGCCTCTGAGGATTCTGTCTATAACCTCTTGGAGCGAGTGTTTTCGCTCCTTCCCCTTACTGGCCGGATTCATCGCATACGCCTTCTCGACGATGCGCACCAGCCCCTCAGGGGTCAAGTGTTCCTTGCGGTCTTCCATGGCCTCAACGATCTCTTTAAAGCGCTCAAAGACTTCACGTTTTGTGGAGAAGACCATGTACTTCTCAAAGAAGGGGATGACTTTTTCTTTCAAACTGCGCCTACTGACGATCGAGAAGACGAGCACTTCTTCATTGCCCGGTTTAGGGGCTATGCGCCCGGTGCCGAAGATCTCCTGAGCCATCTTCAGCAGAGCTATGCCGCTCTTATGCTGATAGATGAAGAACTCAGGATCGACATAGTAGCCAAACCGAGCAGAAGGATGCTCCTTGATCGAGACGCAGAGGCTTCCTTCCCCTTCTATAAAGCCCGCAAGGAACCACTTCTTGGCTTCGGTTATAGACAGTCTTTCCTGCTGATTAGCTCCACCCATGCGTTGTCACCTCCTCGGTAGCATGGGATACGACGAGCCGTTCCAGCATATAGCCGGATTTTACAACGGCCGTTCGGTAGCGGAACAACCGTTATAGTTACGGCCGGCCTTCGCTGGGGCTTCAGTTTGGGGCTTGCACCCCTCCCCTTGACCTTCCAGCAGTGGCCAGGTCTCACACCCTATACGTCCTCTTTCGAGTTGGCAGGGTGCTGTGGTTTTGATAACCAGTCCCCCCAGCCTGCTCTCTGCGACCCCCTCGGACATCGCTGCCCTACGCGGGGCCTCCCTTCTTGCGAACGTACGGGAGCATTTTGCCGAGTTCCTTGACCATGGTTCTCTCGCCCACCTGAGCATCCTCTGCCCGCCTACCTGTGTCGGATTGCGGTACGGGCTCTCTACGGCTCCCTAGAGGATTTTCTCGGCACCTGATCGCTCTTCCTTCGGCCCCGTAGGGCCTCCGCCTCGGCTCGACTTGACCCGGCTGCGGATTTGCCTACAGCCGGACGCCTCGCCTATGGCACGGGCACATCCGTCCGCCCGCTGAAGCGACCTGATGCGTCCCCCCTTGGTCATCGCCGTAGAGAGGGGCCGGAATATTAACCGGCTATCCATCGCCTACCCCTTGCGGGTTGAGCTTAGGGCCGCCTAACCCTGGGTGGATGAGCCTTCCCCAGGAACCCTGAGGCATACGGTGGGTGAGGTTCTCACTCACCTCGCGCTACTCATTCCTGCATTCTCTCTTCCGCTTCGTCCGCCGTGGCTTCCGCCACGACTTCAGCCTAGGGCGGAATGCTCCCCTACCGTAGCTCCAGGGCGCACCTGGAGCTCTCCCGTGGCTTCGGCGCCGAGCTTGACTCCCGCTGAATCTTAGGCGCACCCCCGCTCGACTGGTGAGCTATTACGCACTCTTTAAAGGATGGCTGCTTCTAAGCCAACCTCCCAGCTGTCTAAGCAGGAGCACATCCTTCCTGACTTAGCTCGGTCTTTGGGGCCTTAGCCGACGATCTGGGCCGTTTCCCTCTCGACGACGGAGGTTATCCCCCGCCGTCTGACTCCCGGCAGTAACGCCGTGGTATTCGGAGTTTGGTTGGAATTGGGTTGCCCCGCATCCATCCAGTGGCTCTACCCCCACGGCTTCACGGCCGAGGCTAGTCCTAAAACTATTTCGGGGAGAACAAGCTATCACCGAGGCCCGTCTGGCTTTTCACCGCTACCCACAGCTCATCCCAGAACTCTTCCACGTTCACGGGTTCGGCCCTCCACCGAGTGTTACCTCGGTTTCAGCCTGGCCATGGGTAGATCGCTCGGCTTCGTGCCTACCGCACGTGACTAGTCGCCCTCTTCGGACTCGCTTTCGCTACGGCTGCGCCCCACCGACGAGGCTTAGCCTGGCCACGCACGGTAGCTCGCAGGATCATACTGCAAAAGGCATGCCGTCAGGCCGCCGGCTCTGTCACTAGACCCCTTGCGAGGTCCAGGACAAAGGGTCGGCGGGACCCTCCGACTGTCTGTGAGCGGACGGTTTCAGGTTCTCTTTCACTCCCCTTCCGGGGTTCTTTTCACCGTTCCCTCGCGGTACTCTGTTCGCTATCGGTCAGCTGGTAGTATTTAGCCTTGGAAGGTGGTCCTCCCAACTTCACGCCGTAACACGGGTACGACGTTACTTAGGCACAGCCCCAGAGGGATCGACCCTTTCGCCTACGGGACTATCACCCTCTTTGGTCGCCCTTTCCAGAGCTGTTCGGCTAGAGCCAATCTTTGTTACCTCTGCCACGGGCTGCCCCCCGTGGACGGGCTGGCCTGCAACCCCCTCCAAACAACGAGGGCAGTCTTGAGCGTTTGGAGGGTTTAGGCTCTTCCGCGTTCGCTCGCCGCTACTGACGGAATCTCGGTTGATTTCTCTTCCTCCGGGTACTGAGATGCTTCACTTCCCCGGGTTCGCCTCTCTCCCCTATGGATTCAGGGAGAGATACCGCACCTTCCGTGCGGTGGGTTTACCCCATTCGGGCATCCACGGATCAACGCCTGCTCGACGGCTCCCCGTGGCTTATCGCAGTCTGCCACGCCCTTCATCGCCTCCAGCTGCCGAGGCATCCACCGTCCGCCCGTACTGAGCTTGCGCGACGTGGTGCACTCTATTCACTTTTCAAGGATCGAACAGACGCCCCATCTTGGCGCGGGTTAGGTATTATAGCAGGAGGGGGCGAGCTTGTCAAGGCAGGGGGCCGGGTGGAGGAGGCGCTCTGGCTCCCCCATTTTAGCTGCCGGGAGCGTCGTCGAGGTGTATAGGGGCGTCTCCCCACAGCCCTTCGAGGTCATAGAAGCGCCGGAGCTCCTTCTGGAAGATGTGCACGATAAAGTTGCCGTAGTCCAAGACGATCCAGTTCTTCGACTCCCATCCCTCCGAACGCAGCACCTCACGTGGGAGTTTTTCCAGGATATTATCGGCAATCGCCTTGACGTGCTTGGGATTGTCCCCATGGGTGATCACGAAGAAATCCGTGGGGATCGAGAACGAACGCATATCCAAAATAACAGGCTCTTCGCCTTTCTTCTCGGCGATGAGCGTGATGAGTTCTCGCAGGGTCTTCTCCGTATCCTTCTCGAGGGCTGTTAGCTTCATTATTTTTCTGACACGTGAAAGTCTTGGCCTAAGATGATGATCGCATCGGCGCCGTCACCAGTGACGCCCTTGGCTGCTAACCCCTTCATTGTAGCAGAAAGTTCCTCGGGTTTGACAACTTTCAGCAAGCGGCGCAAGCTGCGTTCCCGCAAGAGCTCGATCTTCCGGGGATTGCCCGTGATATCGATAATATAGCTTTCAGGATAGTCAAAGCGATCAGCGTTGCCTATGTGGACTACAGAGAAGCCCTCATTGCGCAGGAGTTCGCCCACGCGCCGGGCTAATCCCGTCACCCCAGAGCCGTTGAGCACTTTGACGCGCACCTCGTCGGCCGTGACCACGTCCATGCCTCGGAGCATCTTATTGACGATTTGAGCTGTGCGCACTGGGTCGGGCTCGATGTAGCACCCGCCTTCTTTAGCAGATTTACAGATAGACTCTCCGGGGATCTGTTTGATCTGCACCTGCTCCGGGCGCAGATTCTGCAACCTCTGGGCGAGGCGATAGAGCGAGACGGGGGCCAGGTTCGTCTCGATATAGCGTTGGGCTGCCGTGACAAATTGCTGGAGGTCATTCAGCGATTTCATGGGAGCCCTCTGGCGGAGTAAGGCTTCTAGGAGCTGTTTCTGGCGCTGCAGCCGACCAAAGTCCCCGGTTACAGGGTCGCGATAGCGCACGTAAGCGAGAGCCATCTTTCCATTGAACTTCTGCGTGCCTGCGGGGATATCGATGGGCGGTTTAGTCTTGTCGTCCTTGAGAGGCTTTTCTACTGTGAGCGTCACCCCTCCGGCGAGATCTATAAGCTTCTCAAAGCCTTCGTAGTCTATAACGATATAGTATTTGATCTCTACCCCCAAGAAGTTAGAGATGACCGCGCGGGCGAGCTCAGCCCCGCCAAACGCATATGCAGCGTTGACTTTCTCGACGCGCCCGTCGGGGAACTTCACGCGGGTATCGCGAGGGATAGAGAGCACACGCACGTCGCCCTCACGCAGGCTAGCTACGAAGATCGTGTCGCTGCGGCGTGCTGTCGCCCCTGACACGTAGTCTATCCCTAAGATCAAGACGTTGACCTGTTCAGCCCAGGGGGAGGGTTCGATACGACTCTTGTACCACCAATACCCAGCCGCGCTCACTGCAATAGATATGACGAGAAAGAGCGCTATGCTGAGGACGCGACGGCGCTGGTCGCTCTGTCTTCGTCGGCTGCGGATCACACTCACCTCGTCAGCGTAAGCGTAGCGCAAGTCACATCCAAAGTCAACCCCTCCGCTCAGAACTTTGTCCTGATGAGAGGAGGAACTTCGTCCCGTTTCGTTGGGCGTTCAAGACCCTCTCTATTCTGCTATAATAGCTTGAGGAGGTGACAGGAGATGGAGAGCATCGTGCGGGAGATCGCGCGGGAGATCAAAGAATCCCAAGTCCCTGACAAGTATCGTCCTATCTCATTTGAGGAGTATCTGAGAATGGTCTTTGAGGATCCGCGGCTGATCCGCAACGCCTACCAACGGCTCTATGATATGATCCTCAGTCACGGCACCCACATCGTGAAGGTTCACGATAAAGAAGTGATTCGCTATAATTTCTTCGATGACCCCTTTGGCCAAGGCGAAGACGCGATCTACGGGATCGATGAAGCCTTGAAGAATTTGGTAGATACGATCAACGCGGCGGCCAAGGGGCTTGGGCCGGAGCGCCGCATCCTCCTCCTGCATGGCCCGGTCGCTACCAGTAAATCTACAATTGGGCGGCTCTTCCGCCGTGGGCTCGAAGAGTACTCCAAGACCGACGACGGTCGGCTCTACACCTTTGAATGGGACGTCTCGGATTTCGACGACGAGCCCACTGACGTCGTCCCGTGCCCGATCTTTGAGGAGCCCTTGCGGCTCATCCCCTTCGAGCAGCGCCAGAAGATCCTCATCGAGCTCAACCGCATCTTTCGGGAGAAGTATCACGGCGAGTATGAGCTGCGCGTCGAAGGCGATCTCTGCCCCAAGTGCCGGTTCTATTTCAATCGCTTCATGAGGCTTTATGAAGATGACCTAGAGAAAGTGCTCAAGCACGTCACGGTGCGACGCTTGGTCTTGAGCGAAAAAGATCGTCGTGGCATCGCGACGTTCGAGCCTAAAGACAAGAAGAACCAAGACGAAGAAGAGCTCACCGGTGGCCTCAACTGGCGATTAGTCCAAATATATGGGAGCGACTCCGATCCCAGAGCGTTCAATTATGACGGTGAATTGTGCATCGCCAACCGCGGGATCTTCGACGGCGAAGAGCTCTTAAAGCTCCAAGAAGAGTTTCTCTATGATTTCTTGCACGCTACCCAAGAGCACGTCATCAAGCCCAAGAAGAACCCGCGCATCGACATCGACACGGTAATTCTTGGGCGCACCAACAGCCCAGAGTATAAGCGCGTCAAGAGCAATGAGCGCATGGAGGCGTTCAACGACCGCACGCGCACGATCGACATCCCCTATGTGCTGCGCAAGTCCGACGAAGAGAAGATCTACCGAAAGTTCTTCGGGAAGAATCGCGTCTGGGGCAAGCACATTGCGCCCCATACGCTGGAGATGGCCGCGCTCTGGGCCGTGCTCACGCGCTTAGAAGAGCCTAGCGCTGATATCTCGATCTTACAGAAGGCCAAAATCTACGATGGCGAGTCCATCCCTAACCGCACCGTCGACGTCAAGAAGCTCTTGGATGAAGCTAAGGGCAAAGAGGGCTTCTTCGGGATCAGCCCGCGCTACGTGATCGATATGATCAGCAAAGCCCTCGTCAACGATACGGAGGGCTGTATCAATCCGTATCGGGTGTTAGCGATGCTCGAAGACAACTTACCTCATCACCCTGGGGTCGATGAGAATCGCATTGAGGAGTACAGGGAGTATATTGAGCTTGTTAAAGAAGAACTCTCGGCAATCTGTCAGGAGGAAGTCCGCCGTGTCATCAGCCATGACCCGGAGGAGCTGCGTCAAGTTGGTCAGAAATACTTAGATCATGTCATGGCTTATCTCAACGACGAGAAGGTCGAAGATCGCTACACCGGAGAGGAGATGGAGCCTGACGAAGAGTTTATGCGCTCTATCGAGAAACAGATCGGGATTACTGAAGCGCAGAAGGACGACTTCAGACAAGAAATTAGCAATTGGATCAGCGAGCGCGCGCGCAAGGGCGAGCCGTTCAGCCCAGAGCATAACGATCGTCTGCGCCGGGCGCTGGAGAAGAAGCTCTGGGAGGATAAGAAGCACAATATTAACTTCACGGCGATGGTCAGCGACAAGACGACCGATCCCGAGCATAAGAAGCGCAAGGCTGAATGGATCGAGCGCCTCAAGAAAGAATATGGCTACTGCGACGTCTGCGCGGAGAACGTCATCGACTATGCAGGTGCTGAAGTAGCTCGCGAGGAGCTGAAGAAGCGTGAGAGCCGAACACTCTAAGAGCAAAGGCGGTGAGGGGTGTGGCCAAGCGCATCTTGAAGGATCTTGAACGCTTCAAGAAGATCGTACGGGGGGAGATCCGCAAGAACTTAAAAGAGCTTATTGAGACGGGCTCGATCGTGGGGCAGAAGGGTGGGGATATCGTCAAGGTCCCCATCAAAGCGATTCGCATTCCGCAGTTTCGCTACGATCCTCACGAGCAAGGGGGCATCGGCGTGGGGGAGGGCGAGATCGGCGAGCCCATCCGCTTCGATCCCCAGCAAGATGGGCTTGGCCAGGCTGGTTATGGGCCGGGGCCGCACTTTCGGGAAGTCGAGATCGAAGTCCGAGAGCTCGCTGAGATCCTCGGAGAGGAGCTCGAGCTCCCGCGCATCCAGCCCAAGGGCCATCGCCACGTGCTCAGCGGCGATGAAGAGTACGAAGACGTCTCGACCGTAGGCCCACAGGCACTCCTCATGAAGCGTCGCGCATTTCGCAAGGGGCTCCTGCGCCAGCTCCTCATGAGCCCTCCTCTGGCGCAAGGTGAGACGATCATCGTGACGCCGATCAAAGAAGACATGCGCTATCTCTACGGCCAGCCTAGCGAAAAGCCCGAAGCCAACTGCGTCATCATCTTCATGCGCGATGCATCAGGATCGATGTCCGGGGAGAAGACCGAGATCATCCGTCAAGAGAACTGGTGGATCGATCTATGGTTGCGCACCAACTACTCCAACGTCGAGCGCGTCTATATCCTGCACGATTATGAAGCCCAAGAGGTCTCCGAAGAAGACTTTTATAGCTTAAGTACAGGGGGAGGCACGCGGATCAGCTCGGCGTACGAGCTGTGCAATCGCATCATTGATCGGCGTTACAATCCAGATCAATGGAATATCTATGCGTTTCACTTCAGCGACGGCGAGAATTGGATCGGCGATACCGAAAACGCGTGTGTGCCTCTCTTGCGTGATGCTCTCTTGCCCAAGGTCAATCTCTTCTGTTATGGGCAGGTGACGCTAGGGCGGCGCTCCCCAGGGCTACACTTGATCAAACTCAAGGAGCGCATCGAAGATGACCGCCTTGTGACGTCTATTATCTCTGACCGCGAAGACATCTTGCGGTCTATCAAAGACTTTCTTGGCAAGGGGCGATAGCGATGCTCTCGAGCAAGATCCGTGAGCTTGAGGAACTACGTAAGCAAGCACGCCAACTTGTCGAAGCGGCGGGGCTCGATCCCTGGCCGGTGATCTTCGGGGTTGTCGATCACGATCAGCTCAACGAATACTCGGCGTATGACGGCTTCCCGGAACGCTTTCCCCACTGGTCGTTTGGCATGAGCTATGACTACTTTAGAAAGCGCTCGGCGTATGCCGGATGGTGGACCTACGAACTAGTCATCAATACCAATCCAGCCATCGCCTACCTACGAGAGAGCAATACCCCGGTCGAGAACAAGGGGGTCATGATCCATGTCTACGCTCACGTCGATTTCTTCAAGAACAACTATTGGTTCTCCAAGACCCCTAAAGACATGATCCAGGTGATGCACACCCATGCCGAGCGCATTGAAGAGTACATGGAAAAATACGGGATTGAGAAAGTCGAATCGTTCATTGATAAGGCGCTCTCGCTGCAATACGAGATCGACCAATACGCGCCTTTTGTGAAGCGTGGGCTCAAGCCTCGGGCCGAGGAGGAGCAAGAGCCGGAGCCTTCTCGCATCCCGGTGAAACGCGATTACATGGATCGCTTTATTAACCCACCCAAGTGGCTCGAGGAGCGGCGCGCTAAGCTCAAGCAGGCGCAAGAGCGCGCCAAGCTCCGCGACGAGACCGAGTTGCTGAAGCCCCATAAAGACATCTTGGGGTTCATCATGAAGTATGGCCGTCTGGAGAATTGGCAAAGGGATATCTTAGCGATGATTCGCGAGGAGTCGCTCTATTTTGTCCCACAGATTCAGACGAAGATCATGAATGAGGGATGGGCCATGTTTTGGCAATCGAAGCTCATGGCCGAGTTCGCTCGGCCTGAGGAGTTCATCGATCACGCAGATATGGTGAGCAAGGTCCTAACAGGTGGAGCGCTCAACCCCTATGCGTTAGGGAAGCTCATCTGGGAAGATATTAAAGAACGATGGGACAAGGGGCGCTTTGGGCGCGACTGGGAGCTTTGCAAGGACCCTGAAAAGAAGAGGAGATGGGACACCAAGGCCAATTTGGGCACCGAGAAGATCTTTGAAGTCCGGCGCACCTATAATGACGTCATGTTTCTCTCAGAGTTCTTCACGCCAGAGCTTTTCGAGAAGCTCAAGCTCTTTGCATATGAGTATATTCCGGAAACTGGGGCGTATCATATCACCTCGCGCAGCTATGAAGATGTCAAGAAGAAGCTGTTATTGCAACATACGAATCTAGGGCGTCCCTTGATCAAGGTCGCCACAGGCAACTATGGCAATAAAGGGGAACTCTTGCTCCTGCACTTCTATAACGGTGTAGGATTGCACTTGGAAGAGGCGAAAGAGGTGCTCAAGAACATCTATGCGATGTGGGGGCGCCCGGTGAATCTCAAAACGATCATCAAGAGAAAAGTGAAAGATCCCGATCCCATGCGCAATCGTATCCATCCGGAGCACCCTGTGACCTCGGTGTACGAAGAGCAAGGGGTGCTCTTGCGCTACGACGGGGAGAACCTGCGCGAGCTGGCCCTCAGCTCAGCGGAAGTCAAGGATATTCGGCTCGACGAAGACTACAGTACGATTCCCAGGGAGTGGATCGGCTAGCTGTGCGGCGCGCGCTCTTGGTCTTGAAGATCTCTATCTTTGTCATCTTGGCGCTCTCGCTTGTATTTCTTTACTTGCAAGGGCGGATCGCGATCGTCCAAGATGAGCAGTATCTGCTGGGCACATATTTTCGAATAAAAGCTCAAAGTCGCTCCTACGACCAAGCCCAGCGTGCTGTGCGCGCCGCGTTTGCTGAAGCGCAGAGACTCGCTACCCAGTTCAGCCGCACGCCCTCTGAAGGAGAGGGGACACTTGGCGCGCTGAACCGTCGCGGAGCATTTGAGTCTGTGAAGCTCTCTGATGACGTGCTTATAGTTCTTGAAGCTGCGCGCAGATATCGCATGCTGAGCGAGGGCGCCTTCGATCACACGATCGGCAAGATCGTCAATCTGTGGGGGTTCACGCAAGACTGGGACCGTTCGGGCGTGGGGCGCATCCCCTCTCCGGAAGAACTTAAGCCATTAGTAGAGGAGCAACGCGAGGTCTTTCTCGACGCGACGGCGAAGACAGCACGGCTCTCCAGCGCTAACGTCGAAGTTGATCTAGGGGGTATCGCCAAGGGATATATTGTTGATAAAGTCGTTGAGATCCTCAAAAAGCATGAGCTTGACTCTGGGTTGGTGGATGCTGGCGGGAACATTCGCGTCTTCAATGATCGTGCGAGAAGAGTCTTATGGTTTGAGGATCGGCGGCCATTTCGGATTGGGGTGCAGCATCCCCGTGATGAACAGAAGATTATCGGGGTCTTAGAGATCTGGGGGGATCGGGCGCTGGCGACATCGGGGGACTATCAGCGCTGCTTCTTCGCCGATGCTTTGAACAATATCTTTCCGTGTCGCTACGCGGACGAGCCTGACAAGATTCGCTATCATCACATTATTGATCCCAAGACGGGACAGCCCGCGCGGGGGTTAATCAGCGCGACGATCTTAGCTCCGACGGCAATGGAGGCCGACGCGCTCAGCACGGCTGTCTTTGTGCTTGGCGAACAGAAGGGCTTAGAGCTCATAGAGAGCTTGCCCAACGTCGAGTGTATCTTAGTGACGGACGACGGGCGGATCATAGTATCGTCGGGGCTGAAAGATATAAACTTCCCGACGGAGCTGAGATGAGCACTCTCACCATCGCTGGGGGCGTTCCATCACGTTTCTGCGCTGGGTCACAAGTGGGAGGGCGCGGAAGTCCCTTTTGAAGGGGCCGCTGCGGCGAAGCTTCATGAGCGAAGATCACGAATCAACTCAGCGACATCATCGAAGTCTTTGTAATCCCCATGCGCGAGAGCTTCATCGGCTTCGCGCTCTTTCTCTTGCCATTCTTTGGACCAGAACCATGCGTCTTCCAAAGGAGTAATAACAATAGAACGATCCTTGTGAGTGACCTCGACGGGATCGCCGGACTTAAGCCCAAGCTGCTCGATAATTTCTTTGGGGATCGTCACTTGGCAGCGCGCGCTGAGCTTCACTAACGGCATAAACACCTCTCCTCGCTTGAGCTAGCAGTGTTAGCAACATTATATCACTTCCTGAAGATGACGGCGAGAAACTCGTACACCCCGGAGGCGTTGGCTGTGAACGCCTCGGTGGTCCCAGTGCCGCGCTTTCTCATCATTCCTTGCTTAAGAGTTCCAAAAAGCGCACATACCCGTAAGCGTTGATGATTTCAGCGTTCTTGACGCTCGGCTGCACGGCAACAAGATAATGCGGCCCGTAGAGCGGCAGTACCGGCACATCTTCGGAGACGAGCTTCTGCAGGCGTGCAAAGAGCGCATAAGCGTCTGGCGCGCTGGGAAGCTGTGTCAGGATCTCATCAATCTGCTTCTGTATCTCAGTTAGTCCTTGGCCTGTTGCATCGGAGGGACGATACGTATGGAATTCCCCGGTAGACGAGAACAGGCCCCTTAATTGCCAGACCAACTGGGCTATCTCGAAGAGCTCAAATTGATAAGTGGCCATGATCACTTCGTAACGTGGTGGGTTGGCAAAGATCCGTCTCCGCCAGTCATCTCGGCTGGTGAACTCTAGCTCCACCTTGAGCCCGATCTGTCCCAGGTTCCTCTGATAAATGTTGGCTATCTCTTGGGGCACAGGATCGCCATCGCGTACCAATAAGAAGGTGAGCTTGAAGGGCTTCTTACTAGGCAGATCTCGCCACCCATCGCCGTTAGCATCTTTGAGGCCTACTTGATCGAACAAGGCTGCTGCCTTCAGTGGCTCTGTCGGACGCATGAGCCAGCGCTTGGCGGAAGCGCACGTCCCGAAAAATCGCGCGCTTCTCGGTATCTGTCACATCTTGATTGAGCATCAACAAGATGAAGTAGACTTGAGAGCCTCCCCGGATGAGCTGGGCTGTAGGGGGTAAGGCAAGGGCTTCTTCTACCGTAGGCTCGAAGAGATCAATCTTGGACTCTTGGAACTGTTTAAGGCTATCGCGTTGTCCTCCAAGCCACGTGATCTGCTGCAGTCTCGGCAATGCCCTCCCTTGCGCATCGCGCTTCCAATAGAAGGGGTTGCGCTCAAGGACAAGGGGTGAGATGTGCTCGCCGATGATAGGGATGCCCGCCTTGCCAAGCTCTTTAATACGGAATGGTCCTAGACCAGCGATCTCTTCTGGTCTGGTGCCTGCGCCCCAGGCGCGTGCCACGTCTTTCTTCTCTAGTTTGGACTTGGGCAAGATGGGGATCTGGGCTAAGAGAACCAGGAAAGATGTAGGCAAGGGCGCGTTGAGGAGAAAGCGCACAGTGCGCTCGTCTACGCGCTCCACGCGTTGCAGGAGAAGTTGTCCGCCGATTTTTAGGAATTCGCGTAGCTCATCGAGAGTTCTGGTGCGCACGCGGGTATTAAGCAGGATGTCGTTGAAGGTGAAGAGCACGTCGTCGGCGGTAAAGGGAGTGCCATCGGAGAATTTTACATTGCGTAGGGTGAGCGTGAACGATTTGCTGTCGGGAGAAACTTGGGGTAATCGCTCTGCCAGGGCTGGTTCGATGCGAGCGTTGAGTGGGTTGACCTCCAAGAGTGCGCCCAAGAAGAGAGGCATCAACCCAACTGCTTGTGGATCGTCCGAGAGTGGGTTGAGCGAAGCCAACTCTTCAGATGATGCCACGACCAGTGTGGCGGGCTGGACCAACGGCTTTGAGACGACCAGTGCAAAGAGAAGGACGACAAGGCTAGCGAATTTCAGCTGGTACATGAGACTCTCCTTTCAATCTGTTAGTTTCGTCTTTTTGTAGGAGGCCAAGCCGGCTCAATACCCATCTTGCATGGGGAGATTGATAAAACTCGGATTCCAGCAACCCATAGCAATAGAGATCAACATATTGGCCAGTTCGATAAACGCACTCTCGTTTTACGCCTTCACGGCGAAATCCGAATTTCTCAATGGCTCGCAACACTTTATAGTTAAAGGCCAGCGTCTCAGCTTCAATCCGGTGCAAGTTGAGCTCTCCGAAGGCAAAATTCAAAAAGAGCACGATGGCCTCAGCAGCGTAGAGGCCGTAGGCCAAACTGTGATTGTGCAGAGCTACATGGTCGATCAAGAGAAATAATTGGCTTCCACAACGGTTCTTCTAGTCAATGTGCTGCAGCCCAATACAGCCAATAGCGTGGTTATCCTAGAGATCGGCAATTATAAGACCCAGCTCCGTCGGGATAGCAGGCCGATCGGCCTTCAGCCGTTGCTCAAAAAGCACTGTCAGCCTTTCCAGAGAGACCGGCAGTCCATGTTGTCGCGCCCTGCGGGCTGCCCAACGAAAGCTTGCTAACCCTATTACCAGATAAGCCATACTGTCTATGATCAGCAGCCAGAAATCCGAACGATTCACCGCTGTATCGAAATTGATACGACGCAATAGGAGATCATTCAACAAGGGGGTGCCGGCTGCCAGCGGCAGCATTTGAACTACCACTTGCCATACAGAAGGGAGGCGATCCACGGGCAGTAAAGCCAAACCTAAAAGAGCTGTCTGCAGCAGTTGCGTCACCGCTCCGATCCTCTTGAATAAGAGCGCCAAACCCGCTAAAAAATATCCCACTCCCTCGATCCCCAGCAAGATAAGCAAGACCACTGGCAAGACGCCCCAGTCGAAGTAAACGGATGTCCGGGTAACAAAGACCATCGCGAAGAAGACCAGCGTCGTCCCCAACGACCAGAAAAGTAGCCCCGCGATATGGCTCATTATTAAACTGGAGATCCCGCCTTTAGGAGCCAGGAATCGCTGTTCCAGAACGCCGGTCATCGCTTCCTCTTGAATCTTCTCTGGTAAGCCTACAACTGCTGTCAGGCAAAGCACCCAAATGGCATAGCGAATCGCGGCTTCTTGGCCCCATTCGGAGAAGCCCACCCCACCAGTGATCAGCTGAATACCGAAGAAGAGCGCTACGAAGACGATGAGAAACCCCATCCAAGTCGCAACAGCCTCCAGCCAATAGCGGGCGTGCAAAATGAGAGTTGCCTGTAGCTCACCGCTAAAGCGTGTGAAGAATCCTCTCATGGCTTCTTCCCTATCACCTGCAAGAAGATCTCTTTCAAATCCGGGCTTTCGGTATTGACAGAGACTATCTCTAGCTGGTGCTTTTCTAATAGCCGTACCAACTGAAAGAACTCGCCATCGGATCGGGCGCGCAACTCCCAGTAGCTGTCCTGCTCTTGGACTGGTACCGATATCTGCTCCCAGAGCGTGGCAGGCTGGGTCTTGCGGATTCTGATCACATAGAAACGTTGTCTAAATGCCTCTTTAAGAGTCGAGACGGACTCACAGACCAAGAGCCGACCTTCGTCGATGATCGCCACTCGATCGCACAGCTCTTCCGCCAACCCCATTTGATGCGTCGTGAGCAAGATGGCTTTCCCCTCTTCATGGGCTAGTTGTTGGATGCTTTGTTTCAGGAGTTCCGCTGAGTGTACGTCTAACCCCAACGTGGGTTCGTCCAGCAAGAGCAATTCGGGATCCCCCATGAGCGCGCAGGCCAGCGCCACTTTCTGCTGCATACCCCTGGAGAGATTGCCGACGAGTGTGTCTTTCTTGTCTTTGAGATCAAGGAAGTCCAGCAGCTCTTGGGCACGACTTTCTCGCACTTGCTTGGGCAATTCGCTACGAGCGCCAAAGAGCATCAGATTCTCCCACGGTGTCAGACGCCAGTGGATATTCCGGCTGCCTTCCAGCACAGCACCGAGTTTGGCAAGACAGCGAGCTCGTTCGTGTCGAAGTTCTAAACCTTCAATGTAAATTTCGCCGCATTAGGTTCGATCAAGCCACAGATGATCTTAACTGTGGTAGTCTTGCCTGCGCCGTTGGGCCCTAGCAGCCCGAAGATCTCACCTTGGGCAATTTCGAAACTCACCCCCTTGAGAGCCTCCACAGTCCGTTGGCGCGAGTGATATGTTTTCTTTAAGTCTTTAACAGTTAACATTATATTGTTATAACACTGCGCCTGAGGCTTGAGCAAGCAATAGGAGGGAGTTGTCAATCTAAAGATCAGCTCCCTCCCTTCCCTGAGCTCAACCGAACATCTCGCCGCTCTTATTGCAGAAAGTAGCTAAAGTTTCCGATCGAGCTTCGCTCAACTGAGCGAGGCGATCGTTGCCTACTTCAAGTATGGTCATATATTTTCACCCCCTTTCTTGTGATTCTTTTAACTTGCAAAGTACCAACGAGCTAGCGTTAACTCGATCGCTGAATTGTAACTGCAGCTGGTGGGCTAAATCGTCGCGCACCGGCGGGCAAGGCAAAGCAATAGTGCTTCGAAAACTTGGGTATAAGCGATTCGCATGGCAACCGCCGAAACACGATGCTAACACTGGGCAAGTAGAGCACATTTGATCTTCGAAGGGTTCCCATGCTAACCATGGAATCAGTCGATCCCAGTCATAGACAATTTCCCCTGAAGGCAAGAGCGTACCGACCTTGATTGAGGTCTCGCCTGCGAGGGCGATGCACTTGTAAAGATGACCTTCAGGATCAATCATATAGCTGTCTAGTTGATAAGCGCCACAAAAGATGGAAATAGATGTTTTCCGCTGTCAATCAGTAATAGTCCCCCTTAAAGAGAGGAAGCCCTCATTTTTGAGTAGTTGCTCTAGATTGCATCGGGTTCGCAAAAAATCGCAATCCAAAAAACAGAATTCCTTATATTCTTGTGCGGCTCGCACCGGGACCACTGAGGCTATGCCAATAAACAAGCGTTCCTTCAAAGGAGCTAGATAAGTCAAGAGTTCTGGGAAGCGGTCGCTGTTTGTTTTATCCAAATTGACCCGTATACCCACTGAAGGGATATACTTCACTGCTCCCTCTAAATTTCTTAAGATGACATCGAATGTCGGCCGGCCATCCCGCAAGACGCGACGTTTATCATGAATATCAGGTGGGCCATCAATCGTTATTTGCGCCTTTCTTACACCAAGCCTGGCAAGCTCGCGCGCTGTTGGCTCAGTCAGAAGATAGCCGTTAGTGGTTATGCCAGCCTCATACTGAGCACCCCGTTCTTTACAGATTTGCACAAATTGTTCACTAAGTTTTTTGATTCCTGAAATATCTAGCAATGGCTCTCCACCAAACCACTCTATAACCAATTTACGCTTGTGTTCCATCATTTTGCCAACGTACTTTATCAATCCCTGTCGAGTCTCATCATTCATCCATTTATTCACACGCCACTGGTAGCAATAGGGGCACGCGAAGTTGCAATTCAACGTCAGCATAATCCCTAAGCCGAGACCCTCGTTACCATAACGCGCGATTCGGCTCCTAAGTTTCAGAAACCCGATCTCGTCAAAGTTTTCTTCAACGAGAAAGCCTAAAGAAACCAACTGATCGTGTAAAGGACGTTCTTGCTCTGAGACGCAGTTGTTAGGATCAGCTAAGATCGCCTGAACTTGCGCATGAACTTCGCGGTTGGCTTTGAAAGCGCTCCCGCTAACTCCGTTCATCCATACATACTCATTTTCGCCCAAGGGAGCATTATAGTTATATTTTGATGCTTTGTATCTCATAAGGAGGCCAACTCCTCAAACACAAGTATAGACCTGACACCCACTCCCTGTCTATGAACTAGTTCAATCTTTGAACTACTTCACTTATCGCTCGCTTTCCGCTTCTGAAGCGCATTTTACGCTCACGGGGGGGGGTAACACGCTGGCGCAGGCCCGCTTCATCGAGAATTATCAACTCACCCCGCCGGTAGGCAACTACCCCCTGATTCCATAATATCCTCAACTGCTTGCAGACCCACTCCGGCGTGTTCCCCAACATCTCTGCAAGCTCGCGCTCCGTCAGCTCTAACTCAATCACAAGACCATGATCACTCTTGTGCCCGTACTTCTCCCCTAGCTCTAAGATAAGCTTAATCAACCGCTCGCGTGTCCCAAGATATGCTTGCTCTGCCAGGCGCACCCGTAGCTCCTTGATTTCACCAACTAATCTTTTCTGGATCTCTTGGGCGACGGACGCGTTTCGCTTTAGTAGCTCCTGAAAGTCTGCGGGACTGATCCAACCCACAACAGAGTCAGTCAATGCCCGTGCCAAGACGCTGCTGGGACTTAGTTGCCAAAAGCCCTCTTCTCCAAAGCACTCGCCATCACGGAGGAACTTGACGATCTGTGTGTGGCCACCTCTAGTGCGATGCGCCAGCTGCACCTTGCCCTGGCAGAGAATATGACAGCCGGAGATCATAGCCCCTTGCGCAAAATCGTCTCGCCCTTCTCGTAGCGGTGATGGCGAATGAGGGAGTTGAGCTGGAAACGCTCATGAAGCGAGAGAGAACCGAAGGGGCAGCGGGCTTCACAGACGGCACAGTTTGTCTTGCGCATCTTTGGTAGTCCGGTCGTCTCGGAGAGACCCGTGGCTTTGCACCCCCTCTTCGCAGAGGGTTCCCCTTGAATAAAGATGACAATAATGAGTCTAACACGGAAGGGCCTGGATGACAAGCTTTGCAGGGTGACTATTTGACAGTGACTATAAAATAGATTAAGCTGAACAAGGTGGGTGATTATGCAGTTGAATATCTATGTTCCCAAAGGCAAGGAAGAGTTGGTCAAGAAGGTAGAGCGGTTGGCTCGCAAGACGCACCAGTCCAAGAACGAGCTTATTTTAAGCGCCTTGGAGCACTACGTGGAGGAGTACCTCGCCCAGGAGATCGAGTTCGGTGTGTACTCTCTTGGGGTGAGGGCCACGGGCACGGATCGCGACAGGCTCTACAGGGAACATCTGGATCGCAAAGTGCGCATCAGGTGATTATGGCCATCTACTTGCTGGATTCGAACATCTTAGTTTATGCCGCCGATAGAGATGCGCCTTATCATCGGGAAGCCAAGGAATTCCGGGACAAGGCCGTTCAAGGACAGATTTCTGCCTGTATCTCGCCCACCATCTTGACCGAGTTCTACGCTATCGTAACAGACTCAAGGCGAGTAAGGAACCCCCTGAGCCCTGGAGAAGCCCTCAGGGAAGTTGAAGCCTACAGTAAGGCGTTGAAAGTTATCTACCCGTCCTCAGCGGCGATAGAGAAGCTTAAGGAGCTGATTGGTAAGTACAAAGTCAAGCGTCAGCAGATCTTCGATCTCTTCATCGTAGCCACGATGTTGGAGCATAATGTGGACACGATCTACACGATGAACAAAAAGGACTTTTCCCAATTCAGTGAGATCCAAGTCGAGACGCCGTAAGCTGAAGTGCTTCATACGGCAGTAGCTAGTGATCAGTGATTAGAGACCCTATCATTGAGCCCTCATCACTGCCTTGAGATTCACTTCCTGAAGATGACAGCGAGAACCTCCTGCGCGCCGAAGGCGTTGGCCGTAGCATGAACCTCTGTAACTCTTGCTTTGCTCATATATAATTCGGCGATGGCTCGCATAGAGATCGGCAAATATCTAGTCAGTGATACGTGCGTCTGCAAGGGGCGATTAATCTTCAAAGGCACCCGGATTCTCGTCTCCGATGCCCTTGCTCTCATCGCACGGGGCTTGAGACCTGAAGAGGTCGCTCGTGAATATCCCGGCCTGCTCAGCCCTGAGGCAGTGCGGGAAGCTCTCCGCTTCATCGGCAAAGGCACCGTGCGCGAGGTGCTCAGCTGCCCCAGACGCGCTGAGACAACCACTTGATTCTCATTGACCATAACATTCCTGAACATCAAGTTGTCCAGCTTCAGCGCTGGCGAGTACATTGCAAGAAGATAGGGCGCGATGTCGGACGCGAAGAGTGGCAAGATTTGGATGAAATCTTGCGCTACCTCCATCAAAGCAAACAGTACACCTTCATCACTCGCGACGAAGGCTTTTTCGGCGCCGTCTTGGCTACGCCAATTTATGGTGGTCATTGTTGAACCGGGCGAAGAGACATAGTGGCTGCTCCTGGCGGCAGACGGTGGACGAGACCCGGGAACGGATTCCTACTAAGACGGTGCCAAGCGTCTCATAGGCAGGAGAATAAGGCAAGCCATTGCTCTTACGGCAACCAGACCCTTTGGATAGTATACTGGCGCTCGATGATCCATTCTCGGGCACCTATCCGTCTTACCCTCGGTGCAGGTCTATTATCATTTACTTGGGGAACAATCTCTAGCTGGTATTCTTGAACCCGCGGTTGGCCAAGTCCTTCGTACTCCATATATATATCTTCCAGCTGCTAGCATATCCTCTTATTACTCCCGCTGATTCTCACCCACCCATCTTTCTCCCATGTCAGAAAGCCACCAACTGTACCTCCTTCGTCCCAAAGGAGCCCAAAGGTTTCAGGCGTTTTAGGATACCACTGGAGGCAGCAATTGGACGCGTTTAAAGCTAGAAAGAAGTACAATTGGTACACAAAGCAGACGAAGTCCCAGTCAGATCCGCGTAGCAAAAACAGCTTGCGCCCTAGGATTGTAGGACAAGGGGGAGAAGACCCCTCTTTCGGAACCTCTTCCCACGGTCTGGACCCTCCCAGCATCCCTAAAGCTTGGCCGAAGCCAGCTAGATCTAGCACTCTCCCTGACCCGTCCTTGAAGACCTGAGTAAGAGGGGCTACACTTCCTCCTCCCTGCTCAAGGGGCACAAGCATCCATCCTGAAGGGGAAAGCTGCTCGAGCCAGCAAGGGGAGATGTCACTGGAGCATGTAGTGACTATAATCCTGTCATAGGGGGCATCTTCTGGTAATCCCCAATACCCATCACCACAATGGATGTGGATACCCCCGTACCCCGCTTGAGCAAGGAGGAGCTTAGCCGACTCCGCTAGGTCTGGTTGGATCTCTATGGTATGAATCAGGGCTGGATCCCCTACGATCTCCGCCATGAGTGCTGCATTGTAGCCCGTACCTGTGCCTATCTCGAGGACTTTAAACCCTGGCTGAAGCTTGAGGTATTCAAGCATATTAGCTATGAGCACCGGCGAGGAGCTTGCGGAAATCACCTCCCCTTTGGGGGAGATCTTGATAGGTAAGCCAGATGTGCTGGCCGTGTACACTTGTGCGATCCTCTCAGCTGGGGCGCTTGGGCCAAGAGGCACCCAAAAGAACCCTCTGTCCTCCTCCCAATCGTAGAACCCCTTGAGGAGGAGGTGGCGCTTAACCTTCAGGAAAGCCGTGCGAACCGGATCAGACAGATGCCTATTCCCTCCACACCATATGCTTGCCCCACGGCAAGCTAACTCCTGTTCGATCGCATCAACGTAATTCCTCATCAACACCGTTATGTTCATATGGGACATCTGTGTACCACCGTCTGATCTACCACCTTAGCCTTAGCTTCCCATTTGCCAGTATAGGGATTATAGGCACACCAAGGCGGCTTCTCATAAAAAGATCCAGCCTGTAACAGCACCCGTAGAGGACAATCTGCGCAGGCATAGCGGTATTCGCAATCCTGGCACACCCTGACTTGATCTTTACTAATACATAATGTACCGCTCCAACAGGTGTTATACAACCTCCAGCAGAAGAGATCACGGTGAACGACTGAGAAAGTGGGATTAAGTCGGATCGGTAAGGCCACCTTCCCCTTAGCTGCTGCATTAAGTAACTTCTCTGATGCGGTGTGAAGAAAGCTCTCTTTAGAGGTTGTCAGCTTATTGGTATAGCCACGCCCTACAGGCAAGATGAGTGCAGCTGAGAACTCACTGCCTAGCTGGTCTCTCACGAACTGCTCAGTCTCTAAGATATATTCTTGGTTCTCAAGCATCACTGGCATACGTACCTGGACCGTAACACCTCGCGCTCTTAAGCTTAAGATGTTTTTGACCGTCTTGACGAAGCTTCCCGATACTTGAGTTATACGATCATGCACCTTGCTGTCGGACGCATAGATTGAGGTTTGTATGGCAATATTGTGGTTGGGGAGAAGGTCGATTATGGTATCTGTAAGAAGGGTGAGATTGGTGGAGAGAGAAACCCTTAGGCCCTTCTTTTGACTATACGCAATGAGCTGAAGAGTCAAATCCTTTACCAGGAGAGGCTCTCCCCCTGTAAGTATGATGCTATGTGCCCCCAAAGACGCAGCTTCATTAATGACTCGTTTCCAATCCTCTGCCCCTAATTCCTCACCAAGTTTAGCGAATCCACCCTCAGCATAACAATGGATACATTTTAGATTGCACCGACGAGTGAGCTCCAGAAGAATATCCCGAAGGCGCAATATCGGTTGACCGAGGTCACGAAAATTAACCCAAGCCTTAGGATGCCCAGCGTACCAGTGCCCAAGCTCTGCACTAATCAGTACATCGAAAAAACTTGAGAGTTCTATAATACTACCCGGAAGCCTAGCTGCAATTTCAAGGAATGTTAACCCTTGGCGTGCTAAGGTGAGAGCCCTCGCCTCAATAGTACTAATCGAATATAGTTAAGGTCGTAAACTGCTCCTCGGTTTGCACCCTCTACAAAGTAGACACCATCGTTCAAGGCAAACCTTTGATCGAGATAGCGTCGAATATCCCAATATCGCTTAAATAAGTTTCTCACGCCCTTAAACACATTCACCTTTTAGATTCACTCATCGCACGCTTCCCGCTTCTAAAGGGCGTTCTACGATCACGGGGGGGGTGATATACTTCCGCAACCCAGCTTCATCTAGAATGATCAGCTCCCTACACCGATACGCAATCAGTCCACGCTGCTTTAACCCCTTCAAGGTCTTGCACACCCATTCACGAGTGTTGCCCAGCATCTCCGCAAGATCGCGCTCCGTTAGCTCCAGATCAATCACAAACCCGTGATCGCTCTTGCGCCCATACTTCTCTCCCAACTCTAAGATGAGCTTGATCAGCCGCTCGCGCGTCCCAAGATGGGCTTGCTCGGCTAAACGCACACGCAACTCCTTAACCTCACCAGCTAATCTTTTCTGAATCTCCAAGGCAAGAGCTGAATTTCGCCTGAGCAGCTCCTGAAAGTCTATAGAGCTGATCCAGCCCACTACAGATTCAGTGAGCGCTTGGGCCGAGACGCTGCTAGGACCTAGCTGCCAGAAACCCTCTTCGCCAAAGCACTCCCCATCACGGAGAAACTTGACGATCTGCGTGTGGCCATCATGGATGCGATGTGCCAGCTGCACCTTGCCCTGGCAGAGCATATAACACCCAGAGATCATGCTCCCTTGGACAAAGATCGTCTCGCCCTTCTCGTAGCGGTGATGGCGAATGAGGGAGCTGAGCTGTGAGCGCTCATGAAGCGAGCCGAAGGGGCAGCGGGCTTCACAGACGGCACAGTTTGTCTTGCGCATCTTTGGTAGTCCGGTCGTCTCAGAGAGACTCGTGGCTGTGCACCCCCTCCCAGGGGGGGTCCCTTCGCTCATTGACATCCTCTAGTCGGTTCGTCATAATAAACAGCTGACAGCTCTCTTATGAGCCAACGATTTGATGCGCTACGCACGTTCTGGCACACCGTGAGCCGATACTTAACCTGGGGCGACTATCTCGTGATCGCCCTCGTTTTGCTGGGAGCTGCAGCGGCGATCCCTTTACTACACGAGACCGCCGAAGCCTCCGGGCGCTGGGCTATCGTGCGCCGAGACGGGCAAATAGTTCACAAGCTCTCGCTTGCCCAAGATCAAGAGATCACTGTCACCGGCCCCGCTGGAGAGACCGTCATTCAAGTGCAGAGCGGGCGCGTGCGCGTGCTGCGCTCCCCCGGAGCCCAAGAGATCTGTATGCGCCAGGGCTGGATTCACAAACCCGGCCAAGCTCTGATTTGCTTGCCCAATCGCGTCACGATAGAGATCCCCGGAGACTCCGGCATTGACGCGATCTCACGATGAAACTCTATACACGCAGCACGCTCCCCGAAGCCTGGCTCTTGAAGAGAATTCTCTTCGCGGCGCTCTTGGCGCTGGGGATCGTGCTCTATGTGCTCGAAGGGTTCTTCCCGCCGTTGGTGCCGGTGCCGGGGGCTAAGCTGGGGCTCTCGAACATCTTGGTGCTCTTCACGATGCTCTTTCTCGGCTACGGGGCGGGGATTCTCTTAGCGATTGCCCGAAGTATCTTGGGGAGCTTCATCGCCGGGACGCTCTTGGCCCCGGGAGCGCTCTTGAGTTTAGCTGGGGGCTTGGTGAGCGCCCTTGTTGTCGCGTTTAGTCTTAAAAAGCTCCGCCCGCCGCTGGGGCTTGTGGGCGTCAGCATCCTAGGAGCGATTGCCCACAACGTCACTCAGCTCGTCGTGGCGTATTTTCTGTTTGTGCAGATCCCTGGGCTCTTTTACTATCTACCGTTTCTGTTGATCTTCGGGCTGCTCAGCGGACTCATTACCGGGCTTATCGCTGTTTATCTCTTTGAGCGCTTGGGCCGTGAGTTAGGGCTGACTTGAGTTTAGCCTGGCACTCGGATTGTCACTCGCTGCACTTCCACCTGGTCGCCTATACGTCCTAGGCGCACTGTCTTTGTGCCGCGCCCATTGACGATGTCCATCTTCTCGGAGAACGTCTGTGGGGAGAAGTTAATTGTAGCTTCAACAATCACTTGGATGCCCTTGGCATTCCTGGGCTCACGCACGTTATGAAGCTCGAGGACGATATCCCCGCCTGGCACCTGCGCTACGCGATATTCGCTCGGATCCAAGACACGCACAGTCTCCTTCAATAGTGGCTCTATAGCAGAGAGATTGGCTACAGCGCTGATCCTGGACTTTTGACTGCGGCCATGCGCGACACGGATACCCATGAGTTTCCACACACCATCACGCTGCACAAAGACCGGAGCTCCATGCGTACGCTCATCGTCAGGATCAGGGAAGGGAATAAAAAACAGCTGGTTGTCCGCGGAGACCTCCGTGATAGTCACGGGTCTTTCTACAAATACAGGGGCACTATTGATAGTGCCGCCTTCAGGAAGGGCAATCACAGCAGCTTCACCAGGCTTAGGATCAAGAGTGATAGGGAGATCAGGCACGGAACGGGACCGCAGTTCTTTGATAACAGCATGATGAGTAGTCAGAGAGACAACTTCAAAAAGCTCCCCTGGACTTCTCTCTTGCAATCGAGCTGGATCAAGAGTATCAATAAAGATAAAGAACTCGATCTCGATATCACCTGACAAGTTGAGCTTTTGGTAGATATAATCTGGATCAATATGCTCTCTTTCTGTTATCCACAGGGTCTCACCGGGTCGTGAGCGTAGAGCGACAGCCGTGACAGTTTGCACGAGGGCCACACGAAGTGGGATACCTGGGACAAGGGGAAAGCGCGCTACGATGTGCATCTGCCGAACGTTCTCTTTGAATTGCGCCAACGGGCCGGTTGGCTGGGCCTGCCCATCGGGAAGGCCGACTATAAGAGCCGCTATGATTACCACTAGACCGACATACCATCCCTGCCTCCGAAGCATAGATGACACCTCCTATAGCTCATACCCACTCAATAGCACGATGAGGGATAAAAGTCAAGAGCTTGCCTAGCAGGGCTGATTCTGATTATACTAATTGAGTGAAAGACGTATTGGTCTTCAAAGAATTAGCTATAGAAGCGGCCCATCAAGTTGGGAATCTCTTACGTGAAAACTTTCGACAGGGTCATCGCTTCGAGCTCAAGAGCAGCTTCCGTGATCTCGTGACGGAGTTCGACCGCCGCGCTGAAGAGATCATCGTCTCGTTGATCAGAAAGCACTTCCCAGAACACTCGATCCTTACCGAAGAGGGCTCCGTAGACCCTACAGACAGAGCCCCTTATCAATGGATCATAGACCCGATTGACGGGACCGCGAACTTCGCCCATGGCTTCCCATTCTTTGCTGTCTCTATCGCGCTCTATTATCAAGATGAAGCGCTCCTCGGCGTCGTGTATAATCCCGTCCATGATGAGCTGTTCGTGGGCGAAGCCGGTGGGGGGGCACAGCTCAACGGTCAGACTCTTCGCGTCTCGCAGGTCGAGACGCTCCACGAAAGCTTGGTGATGACCGGCTTTCCCTACGACGAACGCTTGGTCCCTAAACACCTAACGTGGTGGGAGCGCTTTGCCAGGAAGACCCAGAGCTTAAGACGGTTAGGCTCCTCGGCATTAGCGCTGGCGTATGTAGCGGCTGGACGAGCTGACGGCTACTGGGAGTTAGACTTAAAACCGTGGGACATGGCTGCTGGGGTGCTCCTAGTGCGCGAGGCGGGAGGGAGAGTCACAGACTTAGAAGGCAACAAACTCGATCTCAACCGTGGCGAGGTCTTAGCCAGCAACGGAAAGGTGCACAACGCGATGCTTCAAGTCCTGCAAGGGCGAGCGTGAGGAGCGATGGAGCAAACATACATCGAAGATATTGCGCAGAAGGTCGGGCAAGACGTCTTGATCTGCGGCTGGCTCTACAATCGTCGTGAGTCCGGCAAGATTCAATTCTTGCTTATTCGCGACGGCACCGGGGTCATTCAAGGGGTCGTCACGAAAGCCGATGGCGAAGCCTTTGAAAAGGCTCTGAAACTCACGCAAGAGTCGTCTTTGAAGGTCTGGGGCACGGTACGCGAGGACCCGCGGGCTCCCGGCGGATACGAATTACAAATCAAAAATATAGAGATCGTGCAGCGCGTCGAAGAGAAGTACCCCATCGACTTAAAAGAACATGGACCGGCGTTCTTGTTAGACCATCGACACTTGTGGATTCGCACGCCCAGACAGACAGCGATCTTACGCTTGCGCCACGAAGTGATGAAGTCTATTCGCGATTTCTTCGACGAGCGTGGCTTCATCGCGACGGAGTCCCCGATCTTGACCCCCTCAGCGTGCGAGGGCACCACGACGCTCTTTGAAGTCAATTATTTTGATGAGAAGGCGTATCTCTCCCAGAGCGGGCAACTCTACCTAGAAGCGACCGCGATGGCGCTGGGCAAGGTCTACTGGATCGGCCCGGCCTTCAGAGCTGAAAAATCCAAGACCCGCAAGCACTTAACGGAGTTCTGGATGGCCGAGGCCGAAGTCGCGTTCTTCGATCATGAGCAGAACCTCAAACTGCAAGAAGAGCTTGTCAAGTACGTGATCCAGCGATGCTTGCAGCGGCGCGCACGGGATCTCAAAGAACTGGGGCGCAAGACGGAGTCGCTCGAGCGCGCCGTAGCCGAGCCGTTCGCTCGTATTACTTATGCAGAGTCCCTGGAGCTCATCAACGATCTTTTGAAAGAGAAGATCGCATCTGGGGAGGTAGAGAAACTCAATTGGGGAGACGACTTCGGCGCGCCGCACGAAGAAGCTTTAGGGGAGTACTTTGGCAAACCGGTCTTCGTCGAGTTCTTCCCCGCCAAGATGAAAGCATTTTATATGGAACCCAAGCCCGATAACCCCGACTTGGTGTTAGCTGCTGATTTGATCGCTCCTGAAGGCTACGGCGAAATTATCGGAGGGAGCCAGCGCATCTCTGATATTAATCTCTTGAAACAGAGATTGAAAGACTTCGGGTTGTCCGAGGAACCCTACCAATGGTATATCGATCTCCGTAAATATGGGGGCGTGCCGCATTCTGGGTTTGGCTTGGGGGTAGAGCGTCTTACGGCCTGGATCGCTGGCCTGGATCACTTGCGTGAGGCTATCCCCTTCCCCAGGATGATCTATAGACTCAAGCCTTAAGAGTCACTCTGCGCGCTTCTTGAAGATCTGGCCCTCGGTCCCCTGGGAGATTCTTTGAATATTGCTGCGGTGCTGCCAGACCGTCAGCAATCCCAGAACGCCGAAGAGCCCAATCAGCTCAAAGTTTCTCGTCCCAAAGAGATAGAGCACTCCGGGGATGAGCACTAACGCCATCATCGAGCCCACGGCAACATAGCGCGTCAGGAGCACGGTCACGACCCAAATCCCCACGGTCACCAGCAGCGCTGGCCAGGAGAAGAACAGTAAGAGCCCTAAAGTAGTCGCCACTCCCTTGCCCCCGCGGAACTTGAGCCAGATGCTCCAATTGTGTCCCACAACAGCTAGGCTCGAAAGCCACAGGGGGACGTTCACGATGCTTGTGAACCAGGCGGCCGCAACCCCTTTGCCCATGTCCCCTATCAGCGCGAGTGCGCCGTAGCCTACCCCGACAACGCGCGTGACGTTGGTCGCCCCGACGTTGCCGCTCCCATGTTGGCGAATATCTATATTCTTGAAGCGCGCGATTAAGTAACTAAAGGGCACAGAACCGAGCAGATAGCAGAGGGCTCCTGCCCCAATAAGGGCCTGCCAGTCCATGAGCTAGCTCCCAGACTCTTTGAGGAGCTCTTTGAGACCCTTCACGCGCTCTCCTACCGTGATCCCCTCACGCCCAACCTCGCCGGTGAGCAGATGCTCTTGTCTGTGGAGGTTCCGCATGGAGAGCCGTACCTGGCGCTTCTCCTCGTTGATCCCGATGATGCGCGCCTTGACAACCTGGCCCACCTGGAGGACATCAGCCGGGGTTGAAATCCGCTCGTCTGTGATCTCCGAGACGTGAATGAGTCCCTCCACGTCTTCGGTGATCTTCATGAAGGCACCAAACTCCTTGATCTGCGTGATCGGCCCCTCGACGATGCTACCCACAGAGTAGCTCTCCAGGAACTTGTGCCAGGGGTCTTCTTGGAGCTCTTTGAGGCTGAGTCGAATCTTGCGCTTGCTCGCGTCGGACTTAATCACCTTGGCGGTGATCTCCTGGCCCTCTTTGACGACATCGCTGGGCTTGCTTACTTTATCCCAGCTCATTTCGGAGATGTGCAGGAGCGCCTCAACACCGTCTTCTAAGTAGACGAACGCGCCAAAGTCCGTGAGCTTGGTCACGCGCCCTTGGACGATGCTACCCTCAGGATATTTCTCTTCTATCTTCTCCCAGGGATCGGGCTGGGTGCGCTTTATAGAAAGGCTGACCCGTCGTTCTTGTTCATTGACGTCGAGCACCACGACCTCAACCTCTTGCCCGACCTTGACGACTTCTTTGGGATGCTCGGGGTAGCCCCATGACAGCTCCGAGATGTGCACTAAGCCCTCGACATCCTCTTCAATGCGCACGAACGCCCCAAAGTCCGTCAGGCTGACGACCGTGCCCTTGGTCTTGGTCCCAGCGGGATAGCGCTGCTTCAGGCCGATCCATGGATCCGGACGCAATTGCTTAATAGAGAGTGAGATGCGTTCCCGCTCGCGATCAACAGCCAAGACCTTGACCTTGATCTTGTCCCCGACTTTATAAGTATTAGGAGGCACGACGGGGATATCCTTCCAGCTGATCTCCGAGCGATGGACCAGCCCTTCAAAGCCACCAACGTCCACGAAGATCCCAAAGTCTACAATCGACTTGATCGTGCCTTCGATGACCTGGCCAGGTTGGAGCTTGTTGAAGAGCTCCTCCTTGCGCTGGCGCTCCAACTCCTTGAGATATTCTTTGTGAGAGACGACGAGGTTGCGTTCACGCCGATCTAACTCCAAGATGATGAACGGCACCTCCTTGCCCCGCAGCTCCTCGATCTTGGGTGGCAGATCGTCTCCCAAATGTGAGCCGGGCAAGAAGGCGCGAATCCCTGATTTGAGGAGATTGACGTGATACCCGGCGTCCTTCACCTCGTCCTCGATCGTCCCGGTGATGGGAAGCCGATGGCGATAGGCGCGCTCCAACTCACTGATGCGCTTCTCGTAAAGCGCGGCCTTCTCGGAGACGTGGATCGTGCCCTCTTCTTCGTCGATATACGTGATGAGGACCTCGATCTCATCTCCCGGTTGCGGCGGGGTCTTATGGAACGGCGCCAGCTCCGTGGGCTTCATCAACGCCTCAGACTTGTACCCGATATCGACCAAGATCCCTTGGTCGCTGACCTGGACTACCCGCCCCTTCAAGATGTCCCCGCGTGAGTATGTCAGCACATCTTGATCGTCTAAGAACGCCTCCATCGACGAGAGTTCGCCCGTCTCTTTGCGCTCCAGTTCCTCGGACATTTCGATCACCCGCTTGTTTCCTGGGAGAGCTCTGACGCGCTCTCGAAAGTTTTCTCGACATCTGTCAGCTGCTCGATGGCAGCTCGAACAGCCTCTATAGCCCGCAGAGGGGTCGAGGCCCCTGCCGATATCCCAATGCGCTTCTTCCCCCAAAACCACTCTCCTTTCAGTTCAGAGGCATCTTCAATATGATAACACGTTGTATATTGGGAGGCGATCTCCGCGAGTCGGCATGTATTGGAGCTATTGCGCCCACCGATGACGATCACGACGTCGCAACGCTGCGCCAGCTCGCGGATGGCTTCCTGCCGGTCAAACGTCGCTTGACATATTGTATTATATGCTCGGACCTCGAGGCAATTCTCCAGCACCCGCCCGATGAGCTGGGCAAACTTCTCGTAGGGGTGAGTCGTTTGCGAGATCAGTCCTACGCGATCTGAAGCCTTGAGCTTGAGCTTCTCGACCTCTTCTGGGCCGGTGATCACATCGACTTGAGCGTTGAGCCCTTCCAGATGCCCGAGGATCCCCTGGATCTCGGGATGCTCGATGTGTCCCATGATGACAACTCGGTAGCCTTGCTCGGCGAGCTCGCGCGCAAACTTCTGGGGAATCGTCACGAGAGGGCACGTCCCGTCGTAGATCTCGTAGCCCTTTGCTTGGAGGGCTCTCTTGACAGACGGGGCGACGCCATGGGCGCGAATCAAGACCTTCCGTCTCTGTCCCGGTTCCAGGGGAGGCAGCTCTTCGTGAGATTTGACGAAGACCATCCCCTTAGCGCGCAAGCGCGCGACTTCTTGTGGGTTGTGAATGAGTTCGCCAAGACAATAGACCGGGCCATTGGGCGTCTCGTCTAGGAGCCTTTCGGCCATCTCGACGATGCGCTCGACCCCAAAGCACCAGCCAGCGCTGCGCGCGATCTCAATCGTTGGCCGTTCTCTCACTGTTATCATAAGCTCTCCTGAAGCACTGGGGCACGCTCCAGCCCCACTCGGTCTATACGCTCCATAAGTAAATCTGCAAGCTTTTGGTAGCGTTCATGACGATCTGAGACTTCTCCTAGATCGAATTCTAGGTCTCGCAAGCTAAAGGGCGCGCTAATATGAACGGTGATCTGCGGCCATTGAAACGGATATTTGGGAGGATACGGGCCACGGTTTTCAAAGCGCACCGCGACAAATTCGCTGTTTGTGCGCTCAGCAAAGCGTATAGCCCCTGGATGAGCCCGTTTGGGATTCTGCGTCGTCCCTTCAGGGAAGATCCCTACGATCTTTCCCGATCTGATGGCGTCAAGCACCTTACGCAAGTCCTCCACTTGAAAATGTTCTCGATTGATCGTGATCGCGTAATGGCGCACCCAAAAGGCCAAGAAGGGGTTCTCATCCAGCAAGGTCTTGCGCGCGACGAAGTAGATACGATGTCGATGGCCTAGGGCGGTGATCAAGATAGGGATATCCCAATAGCTCCGATGGCGCGCCACCAGGAGAAACCCACCGCGTTGAGGGAGGTTCTCCCAGCCGCGCACCCGTAAGCGAAAGAGCGCCCGCACGATCACGCCCAAGACCGGCGCGAGCAACCAATAGAAGAACCCTTTGATGGCCTCAGCATTCACCCGCTCAGTTTACCAGACGTGCTCCGTCTCTGCAACGCGGTCGCGACGGCTTGGACCGCCTCGGCGATAATCTCGTCGAGGGGGCGGCCATTGGTGTGGATGACAATAGTCTCTGGGGTGATCTGAAGGCGTCCGAAGCCCTGGCTGTCGCGGGCGTCGCGGGCGCGGAGCTGCGCTAGCACTTCTTCGTAAGATTGTCCGGGGCGCTCGCGGCAGCGCCGGCGGGCGCGTTCTTCAGGCGATGCGTCGAGATAGAGCTTGACGTCAGCGGTGGGCAGTACGACAGACCCGATATCGCGTCCTTCCATGACGACGTCTCTGTGTTGAGCGAGGACGCGTTGCTGCGCGATGAGAAACGCTCGGACTTCAGGTCGTGCAGCGGTTTGGGAGGCGAGTTCGTCCATCTCTGGGGTATAAAGTCTCTCTGTGACGTCTTGACCGTTGAGTATGATGCGCTCGTCGGGACAGACTTCTATCTGGATTTCTGAGAGCTTCAGCCCTTGGGAGAGCGCGAGGGCGACGGCGCGATACATCGCGCCGGTATTGATCAGAAGACAGCCAAAGCGCTTGGCTAGTGCGCGGGCGACGCTCGTCTTGCCCGATCCCGCAGGACCGTCAATGGCGATCTGCATTAAAGCACCCCTTGCACGCCCTTCCAAATCATGTTGACTGCCGAATAGAGCAACACGACACCGAAAAGTCTTCTCAAAAAGATTTTTGAGACCCTTGTCGTGCTCCACGCTCCAAGCTGTGCCCCAATAATTATCCCAAGTGCTAAGGGGAGCGCCAAGTCTATGTGCAGATTGCCCTGGAAGAAGTGCGTCACCGCCGCGATCAGCGACGACGGCCCCATCACGAAAAGACTTGTCGCAACGGCATTCACGATGTCTACTCCAAGAAAGATATTCATCGCGGGAACCATGACGATCCCCCCGCCGATCCCGAAGAACCCCGCTGCGACCCCGGCAACCAATCCGACCAGAGCACCAAGAATGGGCTTCGGGTTTCCGTGGGGATCGAGGCCACGTCGCAGGAGCAAGCCCAGCTCTTTAGGTTCTTTGCCTGCGAGCATCAGCCCAGAGACATACAGCAAGAGCACTCCAAATGCGATGGCGAGCGCATCGCTAGAGATGAATTCCGTGAGAAACGCGCCAAGCCACGCGCCCACCAGCGCCATCGGCAAAAGCGCCAAAGCGAATTTGTAGTCTATCTTTTTTTGTCGAGAGTACGCAATTGTACTGGAAATCGAGTTGAAGACAATCGCGGCTAAGCTTGTGCCCACGGCCTCTTGGGTTGTGCTCACGGAATTTAAGAAGACCAAGAGCGGGACCATGAAGATCCCGCCGCCGACCCCGACCATGCTCGCCACCCATCCGATGGCGATAGCTGCGAAAAAGAGTAGAGCGAAGATCACGCTGATATCACTGTGAAGTGAGAACTACTATTAAGCCAATGATGCTCAGGATAAGAACAACCCAGCCTCCGATTCGCGTCAAAATGATAACAAACTTGGGAGGCTCTGTGAGCCCGTACATCACAAGCTTCCATCGTGCCCAGTACATGAAGCAACCCCTTGGGGTGACAATAGCCCAAATCCCCAAGAGCGCAAGGAAAAGCCATAGGAAAACCAAGGCTACTCTTATGGGATCACCGGTGACCTTCATAGAGATGTCGAACATCAAAGCAAGTCCTAGAGCCACCCCGAGAGGTATCAGCATCTGGGTTGTTCGTTTCAGTACGCGTTTTATCATACTGCTCTGCTCCATAGAAGCAATATCAGTAAGCCAATTATTCCAACACTGATCAACACGATGCCCCCAACACGGGTCAGCACTAGAGCACTCTCAGAGGGTTTAGCTTCTTGAAAGAGCCATCGCTGCCCGAACAAGAAAGCATTTTCAGGATCTATAAGCGACCAGATCCCCTGCACTATAGCGTTGATCATCAATAGCACGGCTATCGCAAGTATAAGGGGTTTTATCATTCTGTAGTCTAGAGGGCTGGCCAGAAGCCACAAGAAGACGAGAAACAAAAACAGAGCAAGAGCAACACTCCAGAGGGCTACAATGAGCTTGCCCATGTGTACTGTAATTCTCTTGAGCATAGCTATCGCTTCCGTTTCAAATAGCCCTCGATGAACACATCCAGCTCGCCGTCGAGCACGGCTTGGACGTTGCCAACCTCGATCTCCGTGCGATGGTCCTTTACTAACTGATACGGCTGTAACACATAGGAACGAATCTGGTTGCCCCACTCGATGGAGCGCAGCTCTCCGCGCACTTTGGCGATCTCTTGCTCTTTTTCGCGCAGCTTCAGCTCGTATAGTCGCGCAGCGAGTAACTCTAAAGCGATCTCTTTGTTCTGCTGTTGGCTGCGCTCCCGCTGGCACGTCACGACAATTCCCGTGGGCAGGTGCGTAATGCGCACGGCGGACTCGGTCTTGTTGACGTACTGCCCTCCGGCGCCCCCGGCGCGAAATGTGTCGATCTTGAGATCTTCTGGACGAATCTCAACGTCAGCCTCTTCGACTTTAGGAATGACTGTCACGGCTGCAAAGGACGTATGCCGTCGCGCATTGGCATCGAAGGGCGAAATCCTCACTAGTCGATGGACGCCGCGCTCAGCTTTCAAGTACCCATATGCATACGGACCTTGGACTTCAACCGTCGCGCTCTTGATGCCTGCAACCTCGCCAGAGTTGATCTCAATGATGCTTGCCCGCCAACCACGACGCTCAATGTATCTCAGATACATTCGCAAGAGCATCTCAGCCCAGTCTTGAGCGTCGGTGCCCCCAGCCCCAGCTTGAATGCTCAAATAACAATCGTTGGGATCGTAGGGCTCGTTGAGAAACGCTTCGAGCTCAAGAGCTGCTAAACGCTTCTCGATCTCTTGGGCACCCAATTGGACTTCGCGCTCGACGGAGGGATCGCCCTCGGATTTGCCCAGCTCTTCTAAGACTTCTAAATCATCGAGCTGGGTCTCTAGCGCTCTATATTTTTGAAGAACCCGTCGCTTCTGTTCGACTTGTTGAGCAATGAGCTTGGCGCGGTGTTTGTCCTCCCAGAAGCCAGGGGCGGACATCTGGGCTTCAAGCTGTTTGAGTTCAGCTTCGAGCGCGGCTAAGTCAAAGACGATCAGCGATCTGGGTGAGCCGATCGCGCAAGTCTTGCAAAACGGCCATACTTTCCTCCTTGCTTGCACACCATACTGAAAGTATTCTATGATTGCCGTGTGAGAAATGCAAGACCTAACCCCCTAGTCTCTTTTCCTGAGGGGAAGGAGAGGTCTTCCCTGCCGCCTACTGGAGAGGGAGGGCCGAGGGAGAGATCTTTTGGCACTCTGTTCATCGTCGCCACACCCATTGGGAACTTAGAAGATATCACGCTGAGGGCGCTGCGAGTTCTCAAAGAGTGCGATTTGATTATCGCTGAAGATACCCGACGCTCGCGACAGCTTCTAGCACACTATGGGATCGAAAAGCCCTTTGAGCGCAGCTTATATCGTGGCGTGGAGCGCGAGCGTGTCGAGTATTTTTTAGAGAAACTGAAATCTGGAGCGAAGATCGCGCTCATCTCTGATGCGGGCACGCCGTTGATCTCCGATCCAGGCTATGAGTTGGTGCGCCGTGCGATTGCGGAGAATATCTCGGTCATTTCCATCCCGGGGCCGACAGCGCTGATTGCGGCTCTCGTCGTATCGGGCTTTTCGACGGAGAGATTTGTCTTTGAGGGGGTGCCACCAAAGAACGCGAAAGCCAAGCACGAGTTCTTCGCACAATTAGCTCGAGAACCGCGCACCATCGTGCTCTACGAATCTCCGCATCGCGTGCTGGATACTCTCGAAGTGATGAGCGAGCTACTCTCAGACAGAAAAATTGCGCTCTGTCGGGAGCTGACCAAAGTGCATGAAGAGATTCTGCGGGGCACGGCGAGAGAAATCCTCGAGCAACTGAAGTCGCGTCCGGCGATCAAGGGCGAGATCACGATGGTCATCGAGCCTTTAGAGTCTGGAGAGTCTGTAGAGCTGGGAGAGTCAGAGGATACAGAGCTGAGCGTGGTCGAGCACGTGCAAAAGCTCGTAGCTGAAGGGTTGACGAAGAAAGAAGCGATCAAGAGAGTCGCGCAGATGAGAAAGCTACCCAAGCGAGAAGTCTACGCCCAAGTGCTATCCAGCAAAACCAACTGCTCTTCTGAGTGACACATCTCTTCAGTTTTGAGTGCTCGGCGGCTGAAACCGCGAGCTGAGCTTCTTGACAGAGACTTCAGCTTAGACCCTTCGGTGGCCGCGTGACTCAAAAGTCAAGAGACATTGGCTCTCGTGATCCTTGACAAACATGGTACTATGTTATACAATATACTCGGCTATGGACTTGGAGAACTGGATTTCGCAGTTGCGCAAAGGTACCCTAGAGTTTGCGATCATGCTCTTACTCGAAGAAAGTCCCAAGTACGGGCTAGAGCTGATTCAGACTCTTGAAGAGATCCCTGGCTTGGTCACGAAAGAAGGCACTGTCTATCCCTTGCTCAATCGCCTAAAAAACGACGGCTTGCTGGAAGCGGAGTGGGTCGAATCCCCCGAGGGACCTCCGCGCAAATACTATCGCCTCACTCGCAAGGGGCGACAACAGCTGGCTGAGATGCGACGCTACTGGCACACGCTGGCGCGCTCTCTGGATGCGCTCGTAGAAGGAGTCCGCGTATGAAGAGCTTTACCCCGGAAGCCCAAAAAGCCCTCGATGGGTATCTGCAGCGTCTAGAAGAGACCCTGACGCGCCTGCACGGCCCTCACCATCACGAGATCTTTCAAGAGATTCAGAG
>JANXCC010000030.1 GCA_025060395.1 Candidatus Bipolaricaulota bacterium
CTGACGTTGCGGTTGCCCGTCACCTGGACGCCGTGGTCGTTATTGGTGCTGGCCTCGGTCGGGTCGATGACGACGGTGCGGACGGAGTCACCAGCGATTAGGATGCCGGAGCCGCGCCCGATGGCCGCGCGCGTCCCGTTGAAGTTAAACGTGCTGTCCGTGATCCTTACGTTGTCGATGTCTCCAGCAACTACGGTGATAGCCTCAGGCTTGACGCCGGCGCTGGCATCGGACTCCAGGCGCAGCCCGAAGGTGCCGTTGCCACTGGAGACCACATTAGTGACGGTGATGTTGCTGATGTCGCCGTTGTCGGTGATGTGGCCAATGCCGTCGCCGTTGTCGCCGACGTCATAGTCGTTTGGGGCCGCAAACCCAATACCGGGCGACCCTTGGCTCTCCACAGAGGTCACGTTCGTCCAGGTGATCTCGCGGATGTCGCCGCTGCGGACGGCCGCGACATCGCTATCGGTCTCGAGGCGGAAGCCACCTAGGAAGTTCCGAGTAGCGGTCTCGTTCTCGAAGGTGATCCGGCTGATCTCCCCGCGCTCGACCCGCAAGAAGACGCCAAACCCCACGCCCGAAGTCCCTGCAAGCGACTGTGTACCGGCAAGACCGGCGTTATCGCCGCCGTTCTCGCGGTAGTCGTTGCCGCTGAAGGTGATGCTCTCAATGCGGAAGCCCTCCGTGGCCGGCGCGACCGCGCCGTTGATCGTCGTGTCGTGATAGACGCCGAAGCCATCGCCGTAGGGCGCTTCCGCAAAGGAGTTGATATAGTCGGCTGAAGTCGCCGTTGTTGGCGATGCAGACGCCGTTGTTGAAGTTCTGGCGGAAGTCGTTGCCGTCCAGGATCAGATTCTCAACGCGTCCATTCGCCTCGATGGACAGGCCGTTGCCGTGCCGGCAGGTGTCAACCGCGCCGTTGCCATCAAGATCGACAGCCGGAATTGTTGGGAATCCGCCGTCCCAGCCGCGGTTGCTGTTGATCGCGTTGTTGACGATCTTCAGCTCACGGACATCGTTCACACGGCCCGTGATATAGATGCCGTTTCCTTCTACACCGCCAGCTACTACCGCCGGACCGTTGTGAGTGATCCCTTGGTCTTGGGTGACGCCGCGGTTGTTGCTGATGACGACGTTCTCGCCCAGCCGACCCACATAGTCGAA
>JANXCC010000031.1 GCA_025060395.1 Candidatus Bipolaricaulota bacterium
CAACCCGACCGCGCCCCACTGCTCATCGGGGACGCCCACGACGGCGACTTGAGCGACCGCGGGGTGCTGGGCAATCACGGGTTCAAGCTCTTCGGGCGAGATGTTCTCTCCCCCGCTGATGTACATGTTGTCCACGCGCCCCACGATATAATAGAAGCCATCTTCGTCGTAGCGGGCCAAGTCCCCTGAATGAATCCAACCGTCAGGGTCGCGCACGCGCGCGGTCCGTTCGGGGTCGTCTAGATAGCCCTCAAACGTGTGCGGCCCGCGAAACCATAGTTCGCCGATCTCGCCTGCTTGGGTGATGACTTGTCCCGTTTGGGGATCAACCAATTTGCAGTCGCAATGAAACATCGGGAAACCAATAGATTGAGATTTCTCTTGGATCGTTTTCCAATCGCGCCCTACGGGGACGAAGAAGAAGTTCGAGGGGCCGCCCTCGGTCAGCCCGTAGGCCTGCGTGAGCAACACGCCCTTCTCCCAGAAGGGACGCATGACTTCGGTCGAACAGGGCGCCCCCGCCGACGTGATATACTCTAGACTAGAAAAATCCGTCTGGGCAAAGCGCGGTCGGGACGCGATCATGCGCAGCATCGCTTCTACACCGCCAAAGTGCGTGATCTTCTCGCGCTCGATCAGCTCTAAGATGAGATCGGGATCGAACTCTCTTATCAGGGTGACCTGACCGCCGATGTGGAAGACGGGCGTGACGGTGTTCCAGCCGCCGATGTGAAAGAGCGGGAAAGTCAGAAGCTCTTTTTGGTTGATCCCGCTCTGGCCCGCCCCCGTAGCGATCAGGCTGATGGAGTTCCAGAGCATCTGACGATAGCTGACCAGGCAGATCTTGGGCAATCCCGTCGTGCCGCCGGTGTGAATATACAAGTGCACCGCGTCGAGCGATTTGGCGCGATTGACGGGGCGCGGGGGCGTGGTGAGCACGATACGCTCGTAGGGGGAGTTGGGCGACCCCCAGGAGATGGTTGCTTGAGTCACGGGCGGGAGCGTCAGCTTCTCTAGGAACGTTTGGAAGTGCTCTTCGTAGAAGAGCACTTTGGGTTTGATGCGCGCGAGCAGATGGTCTAGCTCTGGAGGAGCAAGACGATAGCTGAGCGGCGCTAAGATCAACCCGAGTTTGCCCGTCGCAAAATAGAGA
>JANXCC010000032.1:0-415 GCA_025060395.1 Candidatus Bipolaricaulota bacterium
CAATATCAAGTCCATCAAAGACGAAGAGTTTGTGAGTCGCTATGAAGAGCGCCGGCGCGAATTATCAGAGTGGGCGGCGGCGCAGCGGCGCAGAGTGATGGAGTCTTTCATATCCCCATAGCACATCCATCCGCGCGCTTGTCGCTCCCCGCGATATACGCCCCCGACGGCAATCTCCAGATGATCTGACCACGCCCAAATCGCCCACTAGACTCGGCAATCCTGACGCTATGACCCCGCGCCCTTAAGCCCTCTAGAATCTCCGGATCGGCGTCGGACTCGATCTCGATCTCCTTCGATCTGACCCACTGCCAACGCGGAGCATCCAAGCTCGCTTGTGGGTTCATCCCGTAATCTACCGTGTTCACGATCATCTGAAGATGCCCCTGCGGCTGCATGACGCCGCCCCTCACCC
>JANXCC010000032.1:425-1086 GCA_025060395.1 Candidatus Bipolaricaulota bacterium
AAACGGGCCGATGGCTTTACCGTCTTTGGTCAAGAATCCGGGGATGATCGTGTGATAGGGGCGCTTCTGCGGTTGAAAAGCGTTGGGATGTTGAGCATCTAAGCTGAAGCACGCACCGCGATTCTGCAATGCGATCCCCGTCTGGGGCACGACGATCCCAGAACCAAAGCCCATATAGTTGGACTGAATCAAGCTGACCATCATGCCGTGGCTATCGGCCGTGCAGAGATAGACCGTCCCTGCGCTGTAGGGATCGCCGGGGAGGGGATCGAGCGCACGCTCGCCAAGGAGCGCCCTGCGCCGAGCCGCATAATCTTTATCGAGCAGCTCTCTCACGGGCACGGGAGCAAAATCGGGATCGGCAACGTAGCGATGCCCATCGGCAAACGCGAGTTTGAGCGCTTCGATCTGAAGATGAAACGACTCTGCAGAATCTCTGGGATACCGAGAGAGATCAAAGCTCTCTAAGATGTTCAGCCCGATCAGCGCTACGATCCCGTGAGCGTTGGGCGGGATCTCCCAGACGTCATAACCGCGATAATTCACCGAGATCGGTTCGACCCACGAGCTTCTATGCTCGGTCAAGTCGCGCTCGCGGAGATACCCCCCTGTCTCTTGGGCAAAGCGCACAATGGCGTGGCCCAGCTCGCCCTGATAGAAA
>JANXCC010000033.1 GCA_025060395.1 Candidatus Bipolaricaulota bacterium
TATTCTCAGGGTCGAAGAGCTGCTCAAGCAACTGAGCGATCCCTTCCGCACCGCCACCGCGACGCACGGGATTCTTTCGGACGCCGAGCTGGTCTTCAAGCCCGCGCGCAGCTCCCAAGGGGAGGAGTTTGAGATCAGCCAAGGGACGATCGGCTCGCTGCTGAGCCACCCCGATCGCGAAGTCCGCCGTACGGCTTGGGAGAACTATAGAGATGCGTACTTAAGCTTCAAAAACACGATGGCCAACTGCATCGCCGCGGGGGTCAAGCAGAACGTCTTCATGGCGCGGGCGCGACGCTATGGGTCGGCGCTCGAAGCAGCCCTCGCTAGCAACTTCATCCCCGTCGAAGTCTTTCATAATCTCATCGCGACGTATAAGAAAAACATCCCCATCTGGCATCGCTACTGGAAGATGCGCAAGCGCGCGCTGGGCTACGAGAAGCTCTACGTCTACGACACGCGCGCCCCGCTCACGCAAAAGCAGTTCAAGATCCCCTATCAGAAAACCGTAGAGTGGATCTGCGAGGGGATGCGCCCCTTGGGGGAGGAGTATGTAAAAACTATGCGCAAGGGGCTGCTGGAAGAGCGCTGGGTGGATGTCTATCCCAACAAGGGCAAGCGCATGGGGGCGTTTTCGAGCGGCTCCCCCGGCACGCACCCGTTTATCATGATGAGCTACAACGACGACATCTACGGGCTGAGCACGCTGGCGCACGAGCTGGGCCACTCGATGCACTCTTATTACACGTGGAAGACGCAGCCCTTTGTCTATGCGCGCTACGGGCTGTTTGTGGCAGAAGTCGCGTCGAATTTCAATCAAGCGCTGGTGCGCGAGCACCTTCTGAAGAGAGAGACCGATCCTGATATGCAGATCACGATCCTTGAAGAAGCCATGGCCAATTTTCACCGGTACTTTTTCATCATGCCGACGCTGGCGCGCTTTGAGCTGGAGATTCACGAGCGGGTTGAGCGTGGCGAGGCGCTCACAGCGGAGATTCTGATCAATCTGATGGCCGATCTCTTCGCCGAGGGCTACGGCGACGAGGTCGTGATGGACAGGGAGCGG
>JANXCC010000034.1:0-455 GCA_025060395.1 Candidatus Bipolaricaulota bacterium
GTATCTGTCTGATAAGAACAACTACGCAGCAAGCGCCGAGCGCGTCGCGGGGGCGCTGAAGAACTTCGAGCGCGTGCGCAGCTTCGCGAGCAATTACATAGACGACCCGGCCACGCGCTCCCAGGTCGAGCAGCGCGTGCGGGAGCTGGCCGAGTTGGCACGCGCCGAGCGCTTTGAAGAGTTCAAAGACGGCTTTGTCGCACTGGTCTTTGGGTACGTGACGTGGCGAAGGTAGCCTTGGCCTTGCGCTCCCTCTAGGTTTCACGGTAAACTGTCTTATATATCGCAAACTATAAGGAGCAAGTCCATGCCCTATCCCAAGGAGTATCGCTATACCAGAGAGCACGAGTGGGTCCGGGTCGAGAACGGAAGAGCGCGCGTTGGGATCACCGATCACGCACAGCACCAACTGGGCGATATCGTCTACGTCGAGCTGCCCAAGGTCGGAACCAAAG
>JANXCC010000034.1:465-1057 GCA_025060395.1 Candidatus Bipolaricaulota bacterium
GTCAAACAGATGCAAGAATTCGCTACGGTCGAGTCGGTGAAGGCCGTCTCGCCCATCTATGCCCCCGTCAGCGGGGAGGTCGTCGAAATCAACCAAGAGCTAGAGAACAAGCCCGAACTGATCAATCAGTCCCCGCATGAGCAGGGCTGGATCGTCGTGATCGCCATCAGCAACCCCAAAGAACTGGAGAGCTTGCTGACGGCGGAGCAGTACGAACAGCACATTGGAACCTAATCTCCGCTCGCCCTCTAAGGGCTGAAAGAGCAACCAAGGAGGCCTGATGTCTTCGTTTGAGTTCATCCCCAACACCCCCGAAGACCAGCGCAAGATGCTGGCCGAGATTGGGCTGAACGATCTTGACGAACTCTTCTCGGATATCCCCAAAGAGATCTTGGACAAATACCGACCGCTGGGCCTAGCTCCCCTGAGCGAGTTTGAGGTCAAGCAGCTCGTGCAGGGCTTGGCTCGCGAGAACGCCCATCCCGAAGAATACGTCAGCTTTCTGGGCGGTGGCGTCTACGATCACTATCTTCCCAGCGTGATCCCCCAGCTCATCTCGCGCGGGGAGTTCTTGACGTGCTACACGCCCTAT
>JANXCC010000035.1 GCA_025060395.1 Candidatus Bipolaricaulota bacterium
TATATACTATTCTTATGAGATGAGCGATCATTCGCATAACGTGATAGTATAAAAGCTTGTCCTTCAAAGGAGCAAGCTTCGACGGTTTTCTTAGCTTCTGCCTCACAATTACTTTCGCTCTGTCATGGATCGCTCGGATCGCACGCTGCGCCTTCACTCTAGCACGACTCCCCTCCCCTGACCATAAGCTGGATTAAGAAAAAACTTGGGCTTGTTGCCTATGCTGTACTGTGCTATACTAAAGCTATGGCGAAGCTCGTCAAAGTGGGTTCGAAGGGCCAAGTCACCCTCCCCAAGGAGATCCGAGAGGATCTCAACCTCCGTGCAGGAGATGTGCTCGAGCTGGAGAAGCTCGAACAGGGGCGGTACGTGATCGCTAAGCACACGCCGTTGCGCCAGCTTGCCCAGGCTCTGGAGCAAGAAGCCCGACGTCGCGGCTACACTGAGCAAGACCTCCGCAAATCCATAGCACAGGCACGCCAACAACTGTGGCAGGAGCTCGTGGCCCAAGCGAGGAAGCCGCAGTGCCTCAAGAAGAAGTAATCGTGGACACCAACGTCCTTATTGCTGGGCTTCTCTTTGCCTCCGGTATGGGGAGAGAGATCTTGGAGCTCGCAGAAGGAGGGGAGTTCGTGCTTCTTCTCCCGGAGGTCGTGCGCCGTGAAGTAGAGGCGGTAATCGCCCGCGATTTTCCCGATCATCTGGCATCTTTGGGGAGGTGGCTGCAGGGGGCTTGGCGAGTGACACCAATGCCATCCGTGCATCAGGTACGCCAGGCTCTTCGCTACGTGACTGATCCTAAGGATGCGCCGCTGTTGGCCTCAGTGTTGCAGGCGCAGCCGGACTATTTTGTGACCAACGATATTGCTCATTTTCACACTGCTTTGATTAAGCGTCTCTTGCGGGAGCGAGGGATAGAGCTGCGCACCCCGTATGGATTTCTGAAAGCCTTGGGTCGTCGGTAGAAGGCTTATCGGCTAAGGCGCCCCCGCCGCGCGCTTCGGCGTCTGGGAGCGGCTTCTTAGCTAGGTCGGCCCAGCAGCCCCAGCCACAC
>JANXCC010000036.1 GCA_025060395.1 Candidatus Bipolaricaulota bacterium
TTGTGAATCTTTCTAATAAACTCGGTCATGGCGCTCTTCTCGGCGGCGGTCATGCCGGCGACGGGTTCGTCTAAGAGTAAGAGCCGCGGGCGCGCCAGCAGCGCGCGCACCAGTTCGATGAGCTTTTGCGTGCCGTAGGGCAGCGCGAACGCCGGGGCGTCTTTGAGCGGCTCCATCTGTAAGAGCCTCAGCAGCCAGAGGGCCTGCGCGCGCCGGTCGCGCTCCTCGCGGCGCGCCCCAGACCCTCCAAACGCTACCGATAACAGTCCGCTCTGGTAGTCCCGATGCGCCCCGACTAAGAGATTCTCTAGCACCGTCATATACGGGAAAAGCCCGAGAAGCTGAAACGTCCGCACGATGCCGCGCTCCACGATCTGATGCGGGCGTAATCGCAAGAGATTCTCCCCGCGAAACGTGATCGTCCCAGCAGTAGGCTCGTAGAGCCGAGAGATGAGATTAAAAACGGTCGTCTTGCCCGCGCCGTTGGGGCCGATCAGTCCGACGATCTCGCCCTCAGCGACCGAGAACGAGACGCCGTCGAGGGCGCTCAGCCCGCCAAAGCGCTTGGAGAGATTCTCGATCTGTAGCATTGGTGTTACGCTCCTTTGGGGAAGAGCCTCTGCAGCGCAGGCCAGCGGTAGTAGAGCTTCAAGACCGCTCCCGAAACTCCATACGGGAGAAAGATAATCACCAACACAAACGCGGCGCCGTAGAGAAACGTGTAAAGCTGTTTGGCTTGGGCTAACCAATGGGGCAAGAACGTCAGGAAGAGCGCGCCGAAGATCGAGCCGGGCAGCGAGCCGATCCCCCCTAAGATGACCATCGCAAAGATTTCAATAGACTTGCCCAAGCCGAACTCCGTCGGGCTGATGTGTCCGACCAGATGGGCGTGGAGCGCGCCGGCGATCCCCGTGAGAAACGCACTGACGAGAAACGCATAGGCTTTATAGCGCGTCGGATTGATCCCCAAGGCTTCAGGATCGGAAGAGCA
>JANXCC010000037.1:0-299 GCA_025060395.1 Candidatus Bipolaricaulota bacterium
TCCAAGTGGTGCTCTTTGAAGCCACCAATCACGTGCTCTTTAACTATCAAGACGTGGTCTTCGGGGGCAACTGCAGCGGGATGGACAAGGGCGGCAGCGCCACCGTTGGCGTGCAGGTGAGCACCAGCGACGCCACCCAGATCGGGTTCAACTCGCAAATTCTCAGCAACAACTTACAAGTACACTGGACAACAGAAGTGCTTAATACTGCAGCGCTCTTTCGGGTCGAGCGCACGACGGGGACTGTCTATACTGATGGGAGCTTTATAGCGGGCGGGGCTGACCTCGCCGAGTACGTG
>JANXCC010000037.1:309-991 GCA_025060395.1 Candidatus Bipolaricaulota bacterium
CGTCTCCGAAGAGGTCTCCCCCGGTGATGTCCTCGAGCTCGACCCAGACAACCCCAAGAGCTACCGCAAGGCGCGCTCGGCGTACAGCCCGCTGATCGCTGGGGTTGTTTCGTCTACGCCAGGGGTCGTGCTGGAAGCCAAGCGTGCTCCAGAGGGCTGGGCGCCCCTGGCGCTGATGGGCCGGGTCCCGGTGAAGGCGACGACCGAGGGCGGGCCGATTCGCCCCGGAGATCTCTTGACGAGCTCTTCCAAGCCCGGCTACGCCATGCGCTGCGCCAATCCCCAGATCTGCGAAGGAGCACTGCTGGGCAAGGCCCTTGAGGAGCTTAAGACGGGTGAGGGAGTCATCTTAGTGCTCTTGGTACGCTAGCTGAAAGGAGAGGCTCCCTTGAGAGCCTCTCTTGACTTTTATCGTAATCTATGTTATAATTTGCGCAAAAGTCAGGGTGCTGTCTTAAGCCCCCTGAAGGGGGGTGAAAGTCTTCGCTAAACAAAAACGATCTTACCAACGTTAAAAAATCCCCCTTAAAAGGAGGTTCTGTATATGACGGCTCCACGAAAGAGAGGGTTAAGCCTTATAATATTAACCCTTATCATTGGGCTTGTGGGCTGCATGACTACCGTGCCGACCGTCAGCTTAAGCGGCGTTCCGTCTACTATTACCCAAGGCACGGTAGTCACG
>JANXCC010000038.1 GCA_025060395.1 Candidatus Bipolaricaulota bacterium
ATGCTGTGTGCCGTCTTTCGTCGGTCGGTCTTGGTCGTCGTGGGGCTGGCGTTGATCGGTCTGAGCGGTGGCGTGGGTGCGTTTCAGACCCCCGGGGTAACTGACACGGAAGTCGTCCTAGGAGCGTTCGTTGCGCAATCGGGAGCGCTAGCGGGAGTGGGGATTCCCGTCGTTCAAGGGGCCGAAGCGTATTACAGATACATCAACGACACGCAGGGCGGCGTGCACGGGCGCAAGATCAGATTTATCGCCTGTGACGACGCGTTCGATCCGGCCAAGACGACGGCGTGCGTGCGCAAGCTCGTCGAAGAAGACCGTGTCTTTGCGATCGTGAACTCGCTGGGCACGGTGCCGCACTTAACCGTGATGGACTACTTGGTGCGCAACAACGTGCCCGTCGTCTCGCCGCACGCGAACTTCACGCTCTTCTCCAAGCCCGTGAAGTTCAATTACTTTGCGATCCAGCCCAACAACGAGATCTTCGGCACGGCGCTGGCCCGCTATGCCGTCCAGAAGCTGAACGCCCGGCGCGTGGCTATTATTTACGTGGACGACGCCTTCGGGCAAGAGCTGCTGGGAGCGGCCGTCGCCGAGCTGAGACGCAATAGGCTCGAACCCGTACTGACGGTGCCCCATCCGGGGGCCGAGACGGCGTTTCGCCCGTATGTGGTGCGGCTGCAAGGGGCCAATCCCGATGCCGTGTTGATGCTGACGTACTTGGTGCCGTCGGCGTCCATCTTGAAAGAAGCAGCTGCTGTGGCTTTTAAGCCCAAGTGGCTAGCGACCAACGTGCAGGCCGATATCAACTTGGTGGGCTTAGCCGGGGGCGCGGCCAACGTCGAGGGCTTGATCGTCACGGGGTTTGCGGTAGATCCGACGCTGCCCGATCACCCCGGCGCGACGCGCTTCCGTGATATCCTGCGGCGCTACTTCCCCGCTCAAATCCCCAGCGGCTTCAGCGAGATCGCCTACGTCGGCGCGATGCAGGTC
>JANXCC010000039.1 GCA_025060395.1 Candidatus Bipolaricaulota bacterium
GCCGAAGGCGTCGTGGATCGCCGCGCGTGCTTTTTCAAGGGGATATTGACTGGCGCGATCGTTCTGAGAGACGACTTCCCATGGAGCGACCTGCGCCACAAGCTCTAGCAGTTGCATGCGTTGCGCTGGGTCGTCTGGCAGGAGCGCTGCCAGCGCGGTTGCGCGCGAGGCTGCCAACGGTCGTCGCGCCCACCAAATGTGCAGCGTGGAGATATGCCCGTGGCGAATGTTCTTCTCGCGCACGGATTCTTCGGAGACCTTGCGCAGAGGGAAGTCGGTTTCGATGAGACGGGAAGCAGCCGATGAGGTGCTCATAGGCATTTTGGCTGCGCTCATTCTGCAATCCTCCTCCAATCCGCAATCACGTAGCGCACAACCTCAGTCACCTCCTGAGGTTGCAGCTTCGCTGCTGGGTTTTGAATCGTGTGCAGCACAGGGCTAGTCGCAGCGTTTTCCACGATGTAGAGCCAGTAATCGTCGCCTAAGCGCTGCGCCATGAGCCACTCGTTGGGCGTGAGCGCGACGCTGCCGGTAGTGGCACGCGCTTTGACTTCCACGTAGCGCACCTTGCCTTCGGAATCTTGCGAGCGAATGTCGTAGCCGAGATTTTCAGCAGAGACATCCTCCGGCACACGCCCCTGCGCGCGTTCGTACTCCAGCGCCACGCGCATGCCGATCGCTTCAATCTCAGCGTCGGCGCGCATCGCTGTATCTTCCACGCGCTGAGGAACAACGCGAGCCACGCCCAGGATCTCAGGCGTTGTGGGCAGCAGGCTCGTCTGACGACGGATGTCTTCTTCCAGCGCGCGTCTTCTCGCTTCGTACTCTTCCTTGCGGCGCTTCTCGTTCGTGATGTCGACCTCGGGCACGGGCTTTCCTTTCGCGCTGCGCGTCTCGTACTCGATGATGCGCGCTTGGGAATCCAAAATCATCTGCTCCAGCGATCGCAAGCCGTATTTCTTTCGGATCTCGGCTTGGCGCTGGCGTTC
>JANXCC010000003.1 GCA_025060395.1 Candidatus Bipolaricaulota bacterium
TGCCCCGTTGGAGGGCTTCAAATTCCATGCGGGTGCCGTGGGCGTCGGTGCCGCTGACGTGGACGACCTCGTGCCCTTTGAGTTTATAATAGCGAGCGAAGACGTCTCCCGAGAGTAAGCACCCGATGAGCGTGCCCAGGTGGGGCACGTTATTAGCATACGGCCAGGCGCTGCAGATCAGAATTTTCTTGGCGAAGGCGGATCACCCTTCCGACGTGGGGAGAGTATAGCGAATAAAGTTAGGTTTAGCAAGCAATTTCGATCCCTGCACTAATTAAAATTTTTCTAAGAATTCTCGAATGACCTTGCGATCTGTTGCGTTAAGACCATAGAAATCAGCGACTAGATCATTCACTTTTTCCTCGCCGTCGCTCAAAAGTTTTTGTAGCTTTTTAATCTCTTTGTTGACTTCCTCAAGAAGATCGAATAATTTCTTACAGCTTTCTTCATCTTGAGGGAGCTTGAGGTTCATTAATCGAACAGATTCGACCTGGCTTTGTCCTTGCAATGTCAACCATGTTTTGACGAGTTCGGCGTGTGTTCTTGTAGGGAAGATCAGCTCGCTACGTCCAAAGCGAAGCGCCCAGGACTCGTCAAGCTGCTGCTGAAGCGAGACATCTTCCATACGAATCCGAGCTGCTTGTGGTCTGCCTTGAACTAAGCGCGACACAGGATAAAGCTCTGGACGCTTTTTCAATTTAGCAATCTGAGGCTCCGGGAAGGCTGCACGCTCTTGTTCTTTAGCACGCAGCTTGCCCTTGGTCTCGGTGAGCTTCTGGGCTAGATTAGCCAATCTCTTGGCGACCTCTCGCTCGACTTTAGTCCTGGGCAAGCGAATAGGTAAGAGCTTAATGAACTGATCACCATAAGAATAAGAGTGTCCAGTGTAGACGGTGCTCACGTGTTTAAGATAGAAGTCTAACAAACTTGAGTTGAGCAAAGCCAGTATGAACCAACGATTAAGTTTTGGAGCGAGCGCTACTCCATAAACACCAGATGTCCCTCCAGCAGTAAACACGAATCGCCCTTGCTCATCCAAAGCAACGTCAGGTTTTGTAGATGAAACTTGCAAAAGAATCTTCTCTTGCTCATAGAACTCCAGATTCTGAGGTCTTGCTGCTCCATACCAATCATGCACGAACCGCCCACTCTCGCGGTTTTGTAACACTTCTTTATGATCATTCAAATATCTCCAAGCCCTTGGGAAGTCTTCCATACGTGGCGCTTTGTCCGCATAGGGCTTAAAAGGCTCCAGCTTAGCATTCTCTTCGCTAGGGATGAGCTTGTATACCCTATCAATCCTCACATAGGGGAAGATCACGTACCAACCATCCCAAGCAATATGCCAACGCTCGACGTCTCGTCCAAAGAGCCAGGGGCGTAGTAGCTCTTTCTCGATCTCTAGCTCTTTATCAGGCTCCCCTTTGGGCTGCACCAGCAAAGTCTTCCCTCGATCTTCTACAAACTTAAGTATGAAAACATCATCACAGCCCGTAGCAAGCCCTTGAAACCCACCACTTTGGGTCAGCGTTAGCTCGTGCAGGCGATGTGTGGCAGCTTTGTTAAGTTTTCTGAAGACGCGCCACTCCTTTGGGGGCATAAGATACCAGCCCTGAGAAGATAAATTCGCTGTTTGCTCTATAAAGGCGTCAACGTGCTTGCCTAGTATGTATGGCCCTTTTTTCTTTACGTTCTGAATAAGCACTTGCGCTTCGTCAAGCAAAGCCTTTGGTCCCTCACCGGGGTCGGCAAACACCCTAGCAGCCACAAATTGCTTACGTTTGGGTGAATCTGTTCTGTAAGCAATCAAAATAGCCGGATAATTGAGTGCGTCTTTGAAAACCCGTGTGTCGCGAAGATCAAAGATCAGCTCAATCTCAGCTAACTGGAGCAATTCCTCTCGAAGCTTCTGCGCATAGTTAGCAAGCAAGAAACGATCAGAACAGATGAAGCCTAGCCGTCCACCCTCTTTCAGCCAGTAGACGACTGCACGCTCAATGAAAGGAATGAAAATATCAAAGTTGCCCTCGGCCCATTCGTAAATCCCCTGCCAATACTGGCGAGATAGCTCTGGGATATTCTGAATGCGCACATAGGGCGGATTGCCTACAACAAAGTCGTATTGCAATTCATGCTTAAGTGTCATGGCAAGCGCGAGATCTTCTAACGTCTTCAGGAAACGCCCGTCTTCGTATTCTCTTGCTAGACGCCCCAAAGTCTCTAAGATCTTCTGAGCAGCGGGATGAATATAGCGTGCCAGCTCTGCTGCGTGGGTAAGATCGAATCGGGATAGGATAGCACGCAATTCTTCTATAGTAGGTAGTGATGTTCCCTGTTCTCGGCTGTGTCGCACGGCCGAGAACATCGCGTGCTGTACTTTAAAATACTCTTCGACGTTATCTATCCAGCTATGGTACCGAGCGCGATCAAACCTCGGTACGGGAACCTCTACCTTCAAAAACTTCCCAGGTCTTACCTCAACAGGAAGCTCGGTCTTGATCTTCGCTACATCACCCTTAGCTTCAAACGTAAAACCTCTGTTACCGTGTCTCTCTTCGATCTGATCTTGCTCACCCTCTCGTTTTTCATGCCGCAAAGAATCAGTGCGAAAGACGGGCAAGGTTGGAATTTTAAAATCTGGATCATCTTTGAGAACCTGAGCGTAAGCAGGGAGCAAGTGTAGTGCATAATTGACTTGAGCCATGAGCACAGCAAAAGGATTGATGTCGAATCCGACAATCCGAAAGCCATCGCGTAGACTCTGAAGTTTCTCTTTGAGGGTTCCCGACGAAGCCTCCAAGTAGCGTTTCAGAGCATATACGAGAAACGTTCCAGATCCACAAGCTGGGTCAAGCAGTCGTTTTGCAGCGATATTTGGTCCTTGGTATTCCACATGGTCCAGAATAAATTCCACAATCTCTGGAGGAGTATAAAATTCGCCAAGAGCCTTGCGGGTCTCCGGATCGAAATACGACTGATAAAGCTGGCCTAAGAGATCCCCAGAAAGCTCAGAAAAATCAAATTGAAAGACAGCGAGAGTAGCTTCTGCAAGAGCCTCAATAGTAGCATGAGCTGCACTGTCAAGCTTGGGCAGATCAAGCCACCAATCGAAGATGTCACTGGCAAAGAGCGATTGAAAAGCTTGCTTTTTGCCTTCTTCAAAAATCGCGAAAGTAGCGGGCACATAATCTTTCAAATCTAGCCTCCCGCGGCGATCTTGCGCATCTAAGGCTCTCTCATAAGCATCGATAGAGTTCATAGGAAATCCCGCATCTTGCATGGCCTTGGCCAACATGAGCCGTGAGAGGAGAGCATACGTTGTCTCTAAGGCAAACATAAAGCGCCTTAGCGTGTCTTTGGAGACCTTTGTACCTAGAAACGGTTGCCAGCTCTTGGGAGCATCTTCTGCATCAAGATCGCGAGCGTAGATACGCTCCCAGAAGGCAAAAGCCCCACGAGTGAAATCAGACTGTTCTATCAACGCAGGCAAATGCTCAAAAAGCGCCTGAGTGAGCCTTCCAAAGGCCACGTGGCGCGATAGGGCAAACTGTCCTAAGAATATCCGTCCTCCCTCTTGATCAGGGCTGGTAACACGTATAGGTTTCGTTCGGCAATTCGCTAGTGCCTTCTTAACTGAATCAAGCTGTTTCCAGTCTATGGCACGCTTGTGCAGGATTTGATAAAGATAGCCAGCTTGAGAAACAGTTATAGAGTCAAGCAAGAAACGTTCTGGTTCTTCAAGATCATCTCCAAGACGTCGGTAAAGCAAGAATTCAGTCCCATTGGTGAGGGCTGCATATTCAGGGAGCAGTTCTTTAACATACTCTTTCAATTGGGCTACATGTACTGTTAAATCAGTAGCAGGGCGTTTAAACTCATAATACAGATTGGGCGCCCTGTAATACCATGCAAGATCACATCAGCGCGCCCTCTACCAAGACGTCGCTCTAGGCGCAAATCCTCACCTAGAGTGCCATACCCTAGAGTAACAAAGAATTCTCTAACTATAAAGAGATCAACAACCTCTCGCTCGTTCAGATCGCTACTTTCTTGACACTGCTTGCTTATCTGTTGAAGAATCTCTTGGAGTTTTTGAGGCTCTTGAGTAGACATGGCACTCGTGCCTCTCACCCTTAGACTAGTTCAACTATACCATATGAGACAAGTTTTTGGCAATAATCTTTGGGATTTGACACCCTAATGCTTACGGCCCTTCCAAGCTCCCAACCACCGGACGCGCTTTCGGAGCTGACCACGGCAGAGTGCACTCACAAGCTTCTCATCAGCAGTGATGAAGAGAGCATCTTGTTGTTGGGCTAGGGCCACGTACAGCGCATCGTAGAAGCTACAGTCAGACGTGCGCGCAACCTTCCAGGCCACCTTGCATTCTCAGCCGTTAATAGATCCGGGGCTAGGAGAACAGCGTCCGTCACAACGCCTCTCTTCTAGGAAATGATCAGCTTGATCAGAGAGCTTTTCCGGAATATACCATTTGATGACAACGCTCGCATCGACACGACGTAGCGGGTCATCGAGCCCGATCCTCGCGAAGCAACTCCATGCTGTTGCTGAAAACGCGTTTGGAGCGAGCTAACCTCTCGCGAATCTGCCGTGCGCAGACCAGGGCTTTGTCTTTAGGAACTTGGACATTCTCATCCCTGCGGCCAAGTCTCTTCCAATCTTGCGATCTCTGCTCGCGCTGCAGCGATCTTTTTCTGCAGCCATTCTAAGAGCACGTCCAGCTCCGCCCAGCGCTGGATATACTCTTCGCTGCCAGGAGGATGCCGCCGTAGCTCACGCATTGAGAGCACATAGCGCTCGTTGAGCTTGGCGATCTCTTCCGTCAGCCTTTCTAACTCCGGAGACGTCCACTCCGGCGACTTGTTCCCGTTCTCGCTCATCAGCGCTCCTTCGCCGTGAGATGCTCTAGCTGCTCGACATAGCGCGCCATGAGCGCAAACGTCCGCTCTACCGGCTCTGGTGAAGCTAAGTCCACACCCGCAAGCTTGAGCGCATCTAAGGGGAAGAGCGAGCTTCCGGCCTTGAGAAATTCCAGATATCTTTCAGCCGCACCGGGCTTGCCGGAGAGCACTCCTTCGGCCAGCGCGTGCGCCCCAGAAATCCCCGTCGCATACTGATAGACATAGAAGTTCGAGTACAAGTGCGTAGCAAACTGCGCCCACGTGATCCCCACCCGCTCTCGATCCATGACGACTTCATCGCCGTAGCCCTCGGCGAAGAGATCCGCCATCAGATCAATGAGCGTCTGAGCAGAAAGCGCCTCGCCCCGCTCGACGCGCTCGTGGATTTCAAGCTCAAAACGCGCTAGTGTCGGCATGATGAAGAAGTATCTATGAAAGTTGGCCATCGCCTCTTCAATGACTGTGATCTGAAAATCCGGGTCTTTCTGGGTCTTCAAGAGATAATCACGCACCATCGCTTGATTGAAGTTCGAGGCGACTTCGGCAACGAAGAGCGAGTAGCGCGCGTAAACAAAGGGCTGAGTCTTCCACGTATAGTACGAGTGCATCGAGTGCCCTAGCTCATGAGCTAGGGTGCTTAAGCTGAAGATATCGTCGTTATAGCTCATGAGGATAAATGGGTGCGTCCCGGGAGCTCCCGTTGAGAACGCTCCCATGCGCTTGCCCTTGTTCACTGCGTAGTCGACCCAGCGCTGTTCTAAGACGCCCTTGCGCAGCGTCTGCACATACTCGTCGCCGAGGGGCTTCATGCCCTCACAGATCCATTCGACTGTCTGCTTGAACGGGATCTTAAATTCTTTTTGCGTTAAGGGCGCCCTCGTGTCGTAGACATAGAGCCTCTCGTAGCCCAGAGCGTGCCGACGCATCCGCCAGTAACGGTGCCAGATGGGCAGATGTTTTTTGTAAGTTTGAATGAGATTATGAAAGACCTCGACGGGAATGTGGTTCGCGGCGAGGGCGGCTTCAAGCGCAGACTTATAGCGTCGGGCACGAGCCATGAAGACGTTCTGCTTCACCCCCGCAGCGATGCAGTTGGCCATTGTATTCTTGAACGCTAAGAACGCATCGCAGTAGTTCTCCCACGCCGTCCGACGGACTTCTCGATCCGGGTGATGGAGCAGCGTGCTAATAGTACTATGGGTGATCTCGTGGCCGCCGGCGGCGGGCTTGAACGTCAGCTCAGCATCGGAAAGAATCCCATGCGTGGCGGCAGCCGTCCGGAATGGATCCATCAACTGGCGCAGAAGCTCTTCGACTTCCGCCGAGCGAATATGGTCCTTGCGTCGCTCTAGCTCTTCAAAATAGTGCCCATAGATCGCTAAGCGCGGCTCTTCTCTCGTCCACCGTCGCAGCTTCTCAAAGCCGATAGAGAGCATCTCCGGCTCAGCGAAGGCCATCGCGGCCATGACGCGCGCCATCAGCCCGCGCGCGCGGTCGTTCTTGGCCGCAGCCGCTTGATCAGTTGTATCGACGTGATGCTGCATCCCTGCGTAGACGACGATCTTGCCCAGGCTGCGCCCAATGCGCTCAACTAGGTCGAACCAATCCGCCAAGACTTTGGGGCTTTCGCCCAAGCGCCCACGGAACGACGCGATCTGCGGGAGCTGCTCCGTCACTCTCTTGATCTCGTCCTCCCATGCTTGGTCTGATGGGAAGACGCTTTGAATATCCCACGTTTGTTCAACGGGGACTTGGCTGCGCGGCAGCACTTGTTGTGCCATAGACGCGACACTCCTTATTGCTTTGTTTTAATAAGTATTCTTCGCTTGAGCAGTCCGTTGCTTGAGCCATCGCCTGAACGAACGTTGGCTTTCACCATTCGTCTAAATCAGGCCAATGAACGCCTTCACCCTGGCCGATAAGCCGTCAGCGCCGGCGTTCCTTGGGTGTGCCGTGCAATAGTCCAGGATACCACGCCAAGGGCACAGAAATAGTCCGCCCATCAGAGAGATCAACAATCACCGTATCGTCGGTAACGCGAGCGTTCCGCACCATGTAGCATTATCTTAGTGCATCACCACGCAGAAGTCCAACCCTCTCAGCTCAAGGGGCTTAGAGTTATCAGGCGCGTGCACGACCATCCGCCCTCGCTCAAAGTATGGCAGGACCTTCTGGTAGCGCGGCGGCGCCCCGGCCAACTCCGCCATCTCCCGCTCCATTCCTAGGAGAATCCGCGTGCTGATCTGCGCCAGCACCGACTCATTCAGATCTTTCGGGCTCTGCGTGATGAGCACCAACGCCAGGCGATGCTTGCGCCCTTGCTTAGCAGCTTTAATAAATTTTTCAATGATAAGACGGTCTTGCTGCGTCTGATCTTTCGTTAAATACCGATGCGCTTCGTCCACCACAAGGACGATGGGGAATTTCTCGATGCGCCGGCCCCAGTCAGTCGGCGCGCTCTTGAGCTTCGCGTCCGCAATCATCGAGAGAATCGCTAAGACGACAATTCTCTCGGCATCGGGGCTCAAGTGCTTCGTCGCAAAGACACTCACGACGTCTTCGGCGAAGATATCGCTGTAGAGCTGGGTGAGGGGATTAGCCCCTTGATCGAATATCTTGTGAAAGTGAGGGCGATCCACGCGGCGCTGGAGGGCTTGAAAGGTCGCCGGATGAATACGCCCGTTCTGCTTGTACATCTCAAGGGTTGCGGGATCGTCGACGAACTTCAAGAACTCTTGATAGGTGCCATGCTCGTGCTGATAGAAGAAGTCCCGGACAAGCTGCACAAGCGCGGTGTATTGATTCTCGTCGAGCTCGCCGCCAGCGATCAAGTATGGGAAGTCTCTCACAAGAGCAAATGGGATAGTGAAGTTCGTGTACTTGGGACAGCCCAAGTAGCGTGGCTCACCCTCGACGGCTGCATAGACCGTGAGCTTCTCCTTGATGCCCCCAAACTTGATGCCATGCCCAAAGAGCATCTCTTGTGCATCCTTGGTGAGATAGGGATTGTCTTCACGCATCTTCCAGTATTCGTTCTCCGGGTCAATGATGACGATACAGGGCTTGCGCTGCTCCCCACCGCGCCGCTCCATGGGATAGACCGAGCCCACAATCTGACGCACAAAATTCTTGGCGACATGGGTCTTGCCGCGTCCACTCATCCCCGCAATGAGCACGTGCGTGAAGATCAAGGGGTCCCCGGTCTTCTTCTCGTCGTTGATGAGATAGTACGGCACATATTGTTTTTGTCGAGTTTGGATGGGCTCACCGTTGACGGCTACAAACCCTAAAAAGAGCCCATCTTCGGGGAGATCTAACCCAATCTTAACTTCGTCTTCGCTGGTCACTTTGCGCACGAGCGTATTGGGCTTGGGGATATAGCGCACCTCGAGAGCTTGGCCCTCAGGGCCGATCATCGAGATGGGATTGAGCAGAGCCGTCTCGATATAGTCGTCTTCACCAAGGCGCTCCGCCCCAACAAAGACGTGCACGTCGCTCATGTCGTCTAACGCATCGCGCTTGCGATAGCAGAGTTGCTCCACGCTCGCAAAGATCTTATAGTCTTTATAGCCCAACGGGATGACGACGTAATCCCCCAAGGCAAGTTCGTTGCGCTTCTCTTCGGGGATATAGACCTCGATATGGGTCTTCTTATCTTCGGTGGCGATGGAGAGCTCTTCGGCGATGCAGATTCTGCCAATCTCATCTGGGGCTAGGGAGAGAGCACGTTCGACGGATGAGGCTGCAATATTGATCCTGAGCTTGCGCTCAAGCTCGGCTCGGTCTGCCATCTCGACCACCTCTGCTCCTATTAGATCAAAAAAAGAGCCTATGTCAAGTCCTCGTGTCTACTTCCTCAAGGGCCTGGAGAATAGTATAATTCCCCAGGGAGGCGACAACCATGGACGGGATGAGAGCATCTATCTTGCTTGCGGCCGAAGCCGACATCGACGCCGAGACCCAAAAGCGCGCTAAAGAGTATCAACGTCGCAAGAGGGTCATCAATTGGGTTAGCAGTATTCTATTATTGATTTTCTTATTGGCCGTCTACGCGACTGGGCTCTCGACCACAGTGGCTGAAGCGTTGACAGATCGGTGGGGGTTCTGGGGCAGCAGTATAGGCTATTTCGCCTTGCTCTTTCTCGTCGCTATGGTGCTGCGTGCCCCGTTCGATTACAAAGACGACTTCCTCATCGAAAAAGAATACGGCTTCTCCACTCAAACGCCTCAGGGCTGGCTGAAAGACTTGATCAAGGGCTGGATCTTGAATTTTCTCATCTTAGGGATCGCTGCTCTCTTCACCTTCTGGGCTTTGCAAGCTGTTCCCAGACTGTGGTGGCTCGTAGTCGGCTTGGGGTACGTCGTCTTAGTGATCGTGCTAGGGCAACTCTTCCCTGTGCTCATCCTGCCCATCTTCTACAGACTCAAGCCCCTAGAGAACCATCCCCTCCAGGAGAAGATCGAGCAGTTCCTACAGAAGGGCGACTTGCGCGCTCAGGGAATCTACGAGATGGCAGCTTCTGAAAAAACCACCAAAGAGAACGCAATGCTCGCTGGCCTCGGCCAGACCAAGCGCGTCATCTTATTTGATACTCTCCTGCGCAATCGTACCCCCGACGAGATCGAAGTCGTCGTCGCCCACGAAGTCGGCCATAGTTATCATAAGCATATGTGGACGTTGATCATTAGCCAATCACTCCTATTTCTGATCACGCTCTTTCTGCTCGATCTCATCATGTGGCAGATCGATCCGCGCTTTGTCCCAGAGAAGCGCACGCTCACAAGCATACTTGCGGTTTTACCTATAATGCTGGTAGTCTTCAGCGCGCTCTCGTTTCTTTTAAGGCCCTTGGCGCTCTGGATCAGTCGTCGCTGCGAGCGCCAAGCAGATACGTTTGCTCTGGACGCGACGGGCAAGCCCCACGCGCTCATCCGCTTTTGGGTAGACATGGCGCGCAAGCAGCTCTCGGACGCTTACCCACACCCGTTGATTAAACTGTTCTATTACAGCCATCCGCCGCTGTCAGAGCGTATTGCTCTAGCAGAACGCTGGGCACATTCCAAGGGGGCTTAGAGATCGAGCGACCGTTCTGAAAGTTTTCGGAGCGTCCGCCACTTGTGACGTGCACATGGGGGAAAGCGCCCCATGCGCTCATAGAACTCTCTGAGAAACTTGCGCGTCTTGGGCTCCCCTGGATAGCCCCAGCCGAAGTCCCCGTACTCTTGATGTAATCGCTCAATCGCTTGATCACGGTGTACTTTCGCGATGATCGACGCTGCACTTACGATAGGATACTTTGCATCAGCTCTGTTCTCCGCGACCAGGCTGCGCATGAGCTGCCTGCCTTCTCCAGCCTCTAGCTGGTGAAGATAGACGTCAAGCGAAGCCTGGAATCTGTCCCGAGCGAGAGGCCCCACCGGCAAGTCCAGATAGACGCGCTCAGCCCCGCTTTCCCAGATAATCCGTCCCATCGCTCGCAGCTCGACTGCCGTTAAGTTCTCATCGAGTTCATTGGGCTCAATCTCCACAACTATTATGTGTTGAGCAAGCCGCTTGATCTCTCTTGCAAGTCGTGCTCGCTGCGCTCGAAGCACCCGTTTGCTATCACGCACCCCAAGCGCGTTCAGCTTCTCCAAATCTCCAGAAGACATCACTACCCCTGCGACCACTAACGGCCCAATCACGCAACCACGCCCAGCTTCGTCTATCCCGAGAATCTTCATAGTTGCAGAGCACTCGCTTCAGTCTATACAATTCACGGTGCTAAGCGCAACAGGGGAGGTAGAACTGTGCCGCGAAAGCTCTTCGTGCTCAGCCTTGACGGAACGCCCTATACGCTGCTGAAAGACGCGCTGGAACGCTTACCTAATCTCAAAAAGCTCTTCGCCCAGGGTACTTTTGTGCAGATGGATTCAGTCATTCCCACCATCTCGTCGGTCGCGTGGGCGACGTTCGCCACCGGGGTCAACCCCGCCCAGCACAATATCTTTGGATTTGTCGACTTAGACCCACACAGACGCTTTGTCATCCCCAACGCGCGAGATCTAGGAGCCTGCCCACTCTGGCAACGGTTCTCCAAGCTCGGCCTGCGCTCCATCTGGATCAATCTCCCTATCGCATATCCCCCAGATTCTATCAACGGAATCATGATCTCTGGATTCTTATGCACCCAACTCGACGAAGGCGTCTATCCTCCTGAACTGCTCCCCCTCTTGCACGAACTCAAGTATATTATTGACGCCGACCCGCAACGCGCCCAGACTGATCCTGACGGCTTTTTAGAGGAACTCTTCTTGGCTTTGGAAGGCCGACGTCAGCTCACTTGGTACCTTCTCGAGAGAGAGCCTTGGGATTTCTTCTTGCTCCATATTATGGAGACCGATCGGCTCCACCACTTCTTCTGGGAGGCCAAGGACGAACCGCACCATCCTTATCATCAAGATTTCTGGAGGTTCTACAGGGAGCTCGATAGCTTCATCGGCGAGCTGGTGGCTCGACTCCCCCAAGATTGTGAATTGGTCCTGCTTTCAGATCACGGCTTCTGTGAGATCACCTATGAAGTGGAGCTCAACGTCTTTCTTCGTGAGCGCGGCTTTTTGCGCTTTGCTAACGGTACCCCTGCGGATTTCAGCGAGCTGCACCCGGAAAGCCGCGCCTTTGGGCTCATTCCCGGTAGAATCTATCTTCTTGAGAATTCCGAGCGCACGCGAGCTGAGCTGATTACAGCTCTCTCCGCGCTCACAGATCCCCAAGGCAGAGCCGTCATCGCGCGCATCTACCATCGCGAAGAGATTTATTCCGGATCACAGCTCGCTCGCGCCCCGGATCTGATCGCCGTCCCGCATAATGGCTTCGACCTTAAAGCGCGCCTCAGCGCCCAGAAGCTCTTTATCAAGACCCACCTCCAAGGGATGCACACCTTCGATGACGCGTTTCTGTTTGTACGCAATCACAGGCTGATACCTCAGCCTAAGCCAAGGCTCATCGACCTCGCCCCAACGCTCTATACGCTTGTGGGACTCCGTATACCTGATGAATTTGAAGGACGCTCTTTGCTATGAGATTCATTATCTATTCGAAAGCGCTCTATTCGAGCTGGGTCTACTACAGCCCGGATCGCCTGGCGTTTGACGCCGGCGAGGGCATCAGCACGATCTTGGGCAATAAAGTCTTTGCCATCGAAAAGATCTTCTTGTCCCATGGCCACGCCGATCACATCACAGGGCTCATAGGGCTTATCAATATTCGAAACAGCGGCATGGGTGACACTGAAAAGCCCTTGACCATCTACTATCCCAAAGACAACTGGCGCGTGCTGGAGCTGATCAGCTACATCAGAAAGACCAACCGCCGGCTCAAATATCGCTTGGAGTGGGTTCCTCTGACAATCGGGGATCGCGTTGAAGTCTTCTCAGGGCAGTGCTCGCGGTACGTAGAAGCCTTCAAAGTCGTGCACTCCGACAATGAGATCTCTTTAGGATATAACATTATTGAACAACGCAAACGCCTGAAAGCTGAATATCGCGATCTTCCCCAAGAAGAGATCCTCAAGCTTGTGTGGGCAGGCAAGCGGGAAGAGATCTCCGAAACGTATCTGAAGAAGCTCGTCTCTTATGGGGGCGATTCGATTGCCCTAGATCCCGCCGATGTCGCAGGCACGGACATCCTCCTCCACGATTGCACCTTCCTCACGGAAGAGGAGCGCCAAGACTACAAGCACGCAACGTTCTCGGAGGCCTTGGAAGTCGCCTTGCGCGCCCAAGTCCAGGAAGCCCTCATCGCCTTACACATCAGTTCGCGGTACAAAGAGCAGCTTCATGAGATCGAGGAACGGCTTGGACGCGAGCATCCGACGCTGCCGTTCAAAGTGATCTTTGTGCCGCCGGGGAAGATCTTTCGCTATGAGTAGCTTCAACGCGCACGATGCGATTGCGTTCGTCAACGTGGACGATGCGGGGTTGATGCTCTATAGCCTCAGCTGGCTCGAAGCTCGCATAAGAGAGAATAATCACGAGATCCCCAGGGGCACCCCAGCGAGCCGCAGCGCCGTTGAGCTGGACGACCCCAGATCCCGCAGGCCCCGCAATCACGTAAGTCTGTAAGCGAGAGCCGTTGTTAATGTTGAGGACGTCCACCTTCTCAAACGGCACAAGTTGCGCCGCTTCCATCAAGAGGCTGTCGAGCGTCAAGCTACCCTCGTAGTGCAGATCCGTCGCTGTGATCGTCGCCCGATGGATCTTCGACTTCAACAGTTCCACACGCATACGAGCTCGTATTATCTTAAAGCGAGCCGCGGCCTAATGCAAGGAGATCCCCCGTCAGAGTCGCTCAGTTGCAGAGTATAATCAAAATATGATAAGATACTTTTGAGAAGAAGGGAATGGAAGCATATGTGGAGCTTTATCATCCGACGTATCTTATACATGATCCCTTTGCTTTTTATCGTCTCCATCATAGCCTTTACCGTGGTGAAGCTTCAGCCCTCGGATATCGTCGCCCAATGGAAATTCAACCCCAGCGTCAGCCATGAGTTGTTGGAGCATTATATCAAAGAATTTGGCCTGGATAAAGACCCTGTGACCCAATACCTCACTTGGATCAAGAACGTTATCACCAAAGGCGATTGGGGCTTCTCGTTCTTCAACAAGGTCCCCGTGCTCGATTATCTCTTTGGAGAGGGGAATCTGCTCTACAGCCTCATCATTATCTTCGTGACCATGCTCTTTACCTGGGCGATTGCTATCCCTATCGGGATTTATTCGGCTACGCATAAGTACTCGTTTTGGGATCATTTCTTAAACTTTATGGGGTTTTTGGGGCTTTCGATCCCGAATTTCTTGCTAGCTGTGATCTTTTTGCAGCTCATGGTCGCGGTGTTGAACGTGGGGAGTTGGTGCGATTACGCGTGGCTTCGCCCGATAGTAGAATTCTTCCGCCCCCCTGTGGAGCCCGGCGGTGTGGGGTGTGAACCCGGTAAGGGACTGGGCGTGGGATATCTCTTCGACCAGGAGTACCTGCTCGCTCCGTGGAGCTGGGCGAAGTTCCGCAATTTCCTGTGGCATCTGTGGCCCGTCGTGCTCATTGTAGGCACAGCCAATATCGCTGCGTTGATTCGCTATATGAGAGCGAATCTCTTGGACGTCCTGGGGCAGCCGTATGTGCAGACCGCTCGCGCCAAGGGGCTCTCCGAGCGCGTCGTTATCTATAAGCACGCCGTACGGAACGCGATCAATCCCTTAGTGAGCATGCTCGGCTTCTGGATCCCCTTGATGTTCGAGGCCATGCTTGTCACCTCCGCAGTGCTCAGCCTGGGCACGGTCGAGCGCGCCTATTTTGAAGCCCTCAGCACCCAAGACCAGTGGGTGATCATGGGCGGGCTCCTCTACTTTGGAATCGCCCTGGTGGTAGGCAACCTTATCGCTGATATCTTACTTGCCATCGTCGATCCGAAGATCCGCTATGATTAATAAAGCAACCCCTCACGAGACTGAGAAGCTCAAAGGCGTGGAACCCGTCTCCCAGTGGCGCCTCATCTGGCGGCGCTTTAAGCACCATAAGATCGGGCTGATCGGCACGGCGATCATTGTGCTCTTTTATATCGTCTTTGTCGTCTTGGCCGAGTTCATAGCTCCCTATAACTACAACACCGAGCATAGGGAGTTCGGCTATGTCCCACCGATGATCACCAAGATCCGCTTCTGGGATAAAGACGGGAATTTCTCGTTCAAACCGTTTGTCTATGGACTCAAGAAGTGTCAGCTCTATCTCAACCCACTCACTGGGGAGCAGACCTGTGAAGATCAACCGTACTATATCTTCCAGCCTGGCCAGTACCGCTGGATAGAAGATACGGATTACAAGTGTAATATCGAGTTCTTCGTTCGGGGAGAGCCCTATCTGTTCTGGGGCTTATGGAAGACCGATCTCCACCTGTTTGGGGTGCGCCAGGAGGGGGTCCCTTTCGACCCGGCCTCGATCGATAAATCCCCATGCCAACTCTTTCTCTTTGGCTCGGACAAACTGGGCTATGATATCCTCTCTATGACCCTCGTCGGAGGGAAGTTCTCGCTGATCATCGGGCCAATCGTCATTGTAATCGCCTTCTTTGTGGGGATTCTTCTGGGAGGCATCTCAGGGTATTACGGGGGAGGGATCGATACGTTCATCCAACGCGTCATTGAGGTCTTTATGGCTCTCCCGCGCCTAGCGTTCTTGCTGGCGTTGTCGTTGATTCTAGCAGCGAACAAGCTCTACGGGATGGCCACTTTCTGGGGAATCGTCGCGATTTTAGCGCTAGTCAGTTGGGCTCCTATTGCCCGCGTCATCCGCGGACAGTTCTTAGCCCTGCGCGAATCGGACTTTATCGCAGCAGCCCAAGCAATTGGCAGCAGCGATCTCCGAATCATCTTTAAGCATATTCTGCCCAATACCATGAGCTACCTCGTCGTGGCTGCAACCCTCACCGTCCCCAATCTCATCATCTTGGAGAGCACCTTGAGCTTCTTGCGCTACGGCATTCGCGCCCCCTTGACGAGCTGGGGCGTCCTGATGCAAGAGGCTTGGTATACCAGCGTGATCCAAAACTATCCCTGGTTCTTGATTCCGGGGATCTTTATCGTGCTCTCTGTGTTGGCGTTTAACTTCATGGGCGACGCCCTCCGCGACGCTGTCGATCCCTTTGCCGTGACTAGCGTCAAAGAGCCGACATAGGGGGGCGACGCCGTCACCTTCGCCACAGACAATCGCCGAAATCCCTTGATTTTTCGTGGATTTTTGGTATTATAGCGTGTCTTGTATAGACACCTGCTGAGGGGGAGTATAAGCCTATGCCGGAACGGATCGAACGAACGTATATCGAAGACGAGATGCGTGAGTCGTATATTAACTACGCGATGAGCGTCATTCGCGGGCGGGCCATTCCCGACGTGCGCGACGGCTTAAAGCCGGTGCAGCGACGTATCCTCTACGGGATGTATCAATTAGGATTGCTGCCTGGGCGACCCCATAAGAAATCCGCCCGTATTGTCGGCGAAGTGATGGGCAAATATCACCCGCACGGGGACCAGGCCGTCTATGACACGATGGTCAACATGGCCCAAGAGTTCTCGTTCCGTTACCCCTTGATCGATGGTCAGGGGAACTTCGGGAGCATCGACGGGGACGAGCCAGCCGCCATGAGATACACCGAAGCTCGGCTCGCCCCCATCGCTGAAGAATTCTTAGCCGAGATCGAAGAAGACACTGTAGATTTCGTACCGAACTTCGACGACTCGCTCACCGAGCCGACTGTGTTGCCCACCAGAGTCCCAAACTTACTGGTCAACGGCTCGTGGGGGATCTCCGTGGGCATGACGACCCAAATTCCGCCCCATAACTTGGCTGAAGTCGTCGATGCTTTAGCCTATCTCATTGACAAACCCGACGCTACACTCGAAGAGCTCTTACACTTTATCAAGGGCCCGGACTTCCCCACGGGGGGCATTATCTTGGGGCGTGAAGGGATCGAAGAAGCCTATCGCACAGGGGAAGGCAAGATCAAGGTCCGGGGCGTGGCCCGCATCGAAGATCACTCTATTATTATCTCAGAGATCCCCTTCCAAGTGCGCAAATCGACCCTCGTCGAGTCTATCGCTAACAAGGTCCGTTCGGGAGAGATCGACGAGATCTCTGACCTGCGAGATGAGTCCGACCGCGAGGGGATCAGGATCGTCGTCGAGCTGAAGCGAGGCAGCAATCCCCAGCTCGTCCTGCAAAAGCTCTATAAGTATACGCCATTAGAATGGACCTTCGGTGCGAATTTCTTGGTCATCGTCGACGGCAACCCCAGAAAACTAGCCTTGAAAGAGCTGCTCTACTATTTCTTGGCCCATCGGCGTGAGGTCGTCCGAAGACGGACGCAGTTCAGGCTGAACGCTGCACAAGAACGTGCTCATCTCATAGAGGGGATGCTCAAGGCCATCGAGAATCGTGATGAGATCATCGAGCTCATCAGCAAATCGAAAGATGCTGCACACGCCCTGGAAGAGTTGCAGAAGAGATTTAAGCTCTCGGAAAAGCAGGCCGATGCGATCTTGAAGATGCAACTGCGGCGCTTTACCGCCCTCGAGAGCGCTCAACTCCAAGAAGAGTACTCCGAGAAACAACGAGCGATCCAGGAGTACCGAGAGATCTTAGCTAATCCTCAGAAGCTCGATAGCATCATTAAAGACGAGCTGATGGCGCTCAAGAAGAAGTACGGCGACCCTCGACGCACCCAGATCATCGCGGCTGTTGACGAAAGCGAAATGCTGAGCGAAGAGGCCCTCATCCCTGACACGGACTTGCTCATTAGTGTGACAGTGAAGGGCTATGCAAGCGCCCCCAAGGAAGAGGCCTACCGAAGGCAGCAACGGGGCGGCAAGGGGATCTTAGTGATGAGGCTGCGCGAAGGCGACGCAATGAAGCGCGTCTTTACCTGCCATGCTAAAGACGATCTCCTGATCTTCACGAAGGCCCATAAAGCGTATAAGCTCAAGGCGTATCAGCTCTATGCAGAGCGTCGCGACGTCAAGGGCGAAAACTTGAGAAATTTCATCGCGATGGAGCCGGACGAAGAAGTCTGCGCCATGCTCCCGCTGCACACCGACGGCTCGGAGAATCTCTATTGTTTGATGGCGACGGCCCAGGGGATCCTCAATCGCAACGAGTATGCAGACTTCTATAATGCCCACACGAGCGGGATCCTGGCGATCAACGCCGAGCCTGGGGATTATATCGTCGATGCAGCGATCTCCAGGGGTCTTGGCGAAGTGATCTTGGCGAGCGCTCAAGGGATGACGATTCGCTTCAAAGAGGAGGAAGCACGATGCACTGGGCGCCCTAGCAAGGGCGTCATCGGGATGCGACTGGACCCAGGAGACCATGTCATCGGCTTGGTGACGCTCGAGCCCGGTGACGCCGCAGATAAGCTCTTACTAGTCACGGAGCACGGCTATGGCAAGCGCACGCCCCTGGAAGAGTTCCCCTCCCAAGGGCGTGGAGGCAAGGGCGTCTTGGGGATTAAAGTCGACGAGAAGACCGGACTTGTGGTGGCTATCGAAAAAGTCCAAGATGACGACGAGATCATGGTCACCACGCTCAACGGTAAGATCATCCGGATCTCAGCCAGCGAGGTACGCATCGTGGGACGCTATGCCAAGGGCGTCAAGCTCATAGACCTGGACGAGGGAGACAAAGTCGTCTCCGTCGTTCGTTACGTGCCGGGCAAGAACGGCTCCTAAATTGTATGCGCACGATCATCGGGCTCGAGGTTCATGCGCAGCTCTTGACGAGAACTAAGCTCTTCTGTAGCTGTTCGGCAGACTATTTCGGGGCTCCCCCTAACACGCATACCTGCCCCGTCTGTCTGGGGATGCCTGGAGCACTGCCGGTGCTCAACGAAAAAGCCGTCGAATACGCGCTCAAGGCCGCCCTAGCCTTGCATTGCGAGATCCCTCAGCGTTCAATATTCGCCCGAAAGAATTATTTCTACCCCGATCTGCCCAAGGGGTACCAGATCTCGCAATATGAAGAGCCTCTTGCTCGCCGAGGCTATCTCGATCTCCCCACGGGCAAGCGAGTGGGAATCCGCCGCCTGCATCTCGAAGAAGATGCAGGAAAATTGCTGCACACCGACGAGGGCGTCAGCCTCGTCGATTTCAATCGCGCGGGCGTGCCCTTGATCGAGATCGTCAGCGAGCCCGAGTTGAACTCCCCTACAGAGGCCAGACTCTACCTGGAAGAGCTCAGGAGAATCTTGCGCTATTTAGGGGTATGCAGCGGCGACATGGAAGAGGGCTCGTTCCGTTGTGATGCGAATATCTCTCTCGTCGCTCCCTCTTCAGGAGGGAGAATGGGGACGAAGGTCGAGATCAAGAATATGAATTCATTTCGAGCTGTTGAAGAAGCTCTCAGATTCGAAGAACGTCGCCAGCAGGAGATCCTCGCGCGCGGTGAGGTGCTCCTTCAAGAAACGCGCCTGTGGAACGACAAGACAGGCCAAACCGAGCCCATGCGAGGGAAAGAGGAGTCCGAAGACTATCGCTACTTCCCCGATCCCGATCTTGTCCCTTTGCAAATAGACGATGCGTGGAGAGAGAGTGTGCGAGAATCACTACCTGAGCTGCCCGCGCAGAAGCGCGCTCGCTGGGCTCAAGACTATAAGCTCCCAGAGTATGATATCGCCGTGCTCACGGAGGAGCGCTCTATTGCTGAGTATTTTGAGGCTGTCGTCAGACTCTATAACGATCCCAAGGACGTGAGCAACTGGATGATGTCGGAGCTATTGCGCCTACTTAAAGAGAGCCAGACGACGGAGATCCCTCTACCGCCGGAGCACTTTGCGCGGGTCCTACAGATGGTGAACGCCGGTCAGATCAACCGTACAGTGGCTAAAGCCGTGATCGAAGAGTCGTTCAAGACCGGCAAAGCCCCGGACGAGATCGTGCAGGAGCAGGGGCTGTCCCAGATTTCTGATGAGCGCGCACTAGCAGAGATCGTGACGAAAGTCTTAGCAGAGAACTCGAAGGCCGTGGCAGACTTCAAAGCCGGCAAAGAGGCGGCGCTGAGTTTCCTCCAAGGCCAAGTGATGAAAGCGACTAAGGGGAAGGCCGATCCCAAGAAGACGCGCGACCTGTTGCTGCAGAAGCTTCGCGAACCGTAACCCCCTCAAGCCCGGAGGGCACACCGAGCCCCTTCGCCCTGGAAGCTGCAGACCCCCTGACCGCGGCTGATCTCAAGCTGCAGAGTGCGTCCTCCCAGCCCCTTACGAATCACCTCAACAGCAGCGTCGAGATCCATCTTGGGCCCGCAGGTAAAGATGTCTAGAGCGGCATAGCCGAACTCCGGCCAAGTGTGGATCGTCAAGTGCGATTCGGCGATCACAATGACGCCACTGACGCCGTAGGGGCTGAACTGATGGAAGACACTCTCGACCACTGTAGCCTGAGCGGCATGGGCTGCCTCAAGCAAGAGCTGTTCCAAGGCATCTGCGTTGTTGAGGAGAGCGGGATCAGCGTCGAAGACCTCCACGATGAGATGGCGACCGAGAACCTCCCGCGGCATTGCTCACCTCCTCGGCATCACAATCGAGTCCTGGTCATAATAGATCTCCACCTCCTCCCCAAGGGAGCGACACCGCACGGGACGAAAAGCAGGCAGCGTCTCCATCCGGAAGAGCGTCGAACGATACCATGGCCGATCCGGAATCTGTGCCACGAGAGCTGAGTGTCGAGAAGCCGTCTCAACCAAATATGACCAGTTCTCATAGACCCCACAGTCCCGCAGGACGTCCGAGATGAACAGCTCATGCCGCTCAAGAAGTCTCTGCTCAAAGAGTCGCCATTTGTCCGGTGAAGCCTCGATCTTGGTCAATCCGAAATAGCCTGCTTGGCCAGCTCCTGGCTTCAACAGCGATAAGCCCTGCTCAACAAACAGCAGAAAACCCTCAACGGTCTCCAACGGATCGGTGACGAAGACGTCGAACTTCCCAAAAAACTCTTCGGGCAAAGGCCGACGGAGATCATGCCGATAGGCTTCTAAAGGCCAGTTGTTCTGCCGAGCTTGTTCACACAAAAAGTCTATCAGGCGCTGATCTATCTCGAAGATTACGATCTGTGCAGGCCGCCTTGTGAGAGCCAACGCAACGCTGAGCAGATCATCATCGCCCAAGATCGCGATCTTTTTCTGGACGAGATCGCCACAGCGATCCATCCAAGCCACGCGGCGGATCACTGAGTCTTCCGTGAGAAATCCCTGCTCAAACTCCGGTGCTGCTGAAGGGCGAGACTGAGCAATCTGGGAGAATCTCTCTTGGAGCTCTAGGAGTGGGGCAGGGCCGACAGCACACGAGGGACACAGCTTCCATAGAGGGGGTGAGAGCGCAATCCCCCAATGCTCTAAGGCCTTTCGTCCCTCAGGGGTGAACACAACGCGATGCCCATCTACGCGGAGATATCCCATCTCGCGCAGCGTTTCTACTGTCGCCACGAACTGAGGGAAGGGACGCTCGCACGCTCCTGCGGCTTGCCACAGATCACTCTCATGAGCAAGCGTCTGAAGTATGCGCCGCAGATCCCCTTCTGAGATAGACGATGACCGTCGCTGCAGGTTTTGTAAGATTTCCTGCATGGGGCGATCACCTCAAAAGCAAAATGGACTTGCCTTCCACACAACCACACCATTGCACAAGAGCAGAGCTCTTGCGCCCTAGCACGGGGCTTCAGACAAGCCCAGATGTTTTTATTATAGCGTCTCCTGGGCAGAAAAAGCAAGTAACCAGACTACCGTCGGTGCTCGTTCAGCCGATAAGCAGCAATCCCAAAGGCTACGGCAACATTGAGAGATTCTTTCTTGCCATGCATGGGCAAGGTGACGATCGCATCGGCACGTCTCAAGAGCGCCCTAGAAAGCCCCGTCACCTCGTTGCCCAGCACCAGCGCGACAGGAAACCTAGGAACAAACACACGATAGTCTATCGTCGGCAAATCGACGTTGTTCTCTAAAGCAACGATCTGCACACCCTGGACCTTGAGACGCTCCAACAGGCGCCACGTCTGAGCGACATGCTCCCATGGGACCGTCTTCTCTGCCCCCAACGCGACCTTCTCGATCTCATAGCGCGGCGGCGTAGGGGTATAGCCGCACAGGTAGATCTTCGTAATCCCAGCAGCATCCGCGGTTCTAAAGATAGCTCCGACGTTAAAGGTGCTCCGGATATTGTCGCAGATGACATAGAAGTCTTGAGTGAACATCCCGCAACTCAATTTTACACAAAGTCCCTCAGTCAGTATACTGAAATATCGATGATCGAGCTTGACGGACACTCTTTAACTCTCGAAGCTGCTCAGAAGATTGTCTTTGACAAGGAAGAGGTCTCTCTTGCCCCTAGGGCTCTGGAGCGCGTCCGGGCTGCCCACGCGGTCGTCGAACGCATCGTTACGCAGGATCGGAGGGTCTACGGGATCAACACGGGATTTGGCAAACTCAGCACCAAGACGATCCCCCGCGAAAAGCTCTCGCTGCTCCAAGAGAATCTCTTAAAGAGCCACGCCGTCGGCGTCGGTGAGCCGCTCCCTGACGAAGTTGCTCGTGCCGCCTTGCTCTTCCGGTTAAATTCGCTCTTGCAGGGGCGTTCTGGCGTGCGCGTCGAGATCGTCAACTACCTTAAAGAGCTTCTCAACCAGAACGTCATCCCCCTCATACCCGCCAAGGGCTCTGTCGGCGCTAGCGGGGATCTTGCGCCCTTGGCCCACCTGGCGTTGCTCTTGATCGGCGAGGGCCAGGCAAAGCTCGGCGCAAGGATTCTCCACGGGCGAGAGGTGTTAGATGAGTTGGGGCTCGAACCATTGCGCTTAGCCCCCAAGGAGGGGCTGGCGCTCATCAACGGGACACAAGTCACGTTGGCACTGGGCTTTGTGGCGCTCGTGCGTGCTCAGAATCTCTTAACACAAGCGCAAGCGATCAGCGCCCTCGCGGTCGAAGCCATGCGCGGGCACATAGACGCCTTCGATGAACGCCTTCACCAGGCGCGCCCACACCGGGGGCAGAGTCGTGTTGCTCACTCGATGCGTGCTTGGCTGGCGGGGAGTCAGCTCGCCGGCAGCAGAACCGACGACGTCCAAGACAACTACACCCTTCGCTGCATCCCCCAAGTGCTAGGGGCCTCTCTCGATGCGTTCGACTTTATACGAGAGAAGTTCGAAATCGAGATGAACTCGTCGACTGATAACCCCTTGGTCTTCGCTGAGTCTGAGGCGGTGCTCTCTGGGGGGAATTTTCATGGGCAGATTTTGGGGTTCTGTTGCGAGCTCTTGGGTCAAGCCGTCGCTGAGATCGGTAACTTCTCAGAGCGCCAGATCGCGCTCTTGCTCGAAGCCCCAGACCTCCCGAAGTTTTTAGTTCACGACAGCGGCCTCAATTCGGGCCTCATGGTGCCCCAATATACAGCTGCGGCTCTTGTGGCCGAGAACAAGGTCTTGGCACACCCCGCAAGCGTCGACTCCATCCCCACCTCCGGAGGCAAGGAAGATCATAACAGCATGGCTACCACATCGGCGTACAAGGCCCTCCAGATCGCTCAGAACGTCGAGATCATCTTGGCTTTAGAGCTCGTGACCGTCCGACAAGCCCTCAGCTTCCGTGATCCTTCTCTGATGGCCCCACGTACTCGCGCCCTCTATGAACGCATCTCCCTGCAGATCCCCCCTTTGGACAAAGACCGCCTCTTGCAGTATGATATTCACCGAGCGATTCAGATAGTCAGGGAGGGAAGCTGGCTCAATGGGGTTTAAGTCGGGGTTTGTCGGGGTCCTCGGCCAGGCCAACGTCGGGAAGTCAAGCTTTATCAACGCCCTTATGGGCAAGAAGCTCTTAATTGTCTCTGAGAAGCGCCAGTCCACGCGCCATCGCATACAGTGCGTCCTGACCCTCCCTAAGGCCCAGATCATCTTCGTCGACACGCCAGGGCTCCACGATCCCGTCGACAAACTCAGCAAATATCTCTTAAAGCAGGCGTATGCCGCCCTTGACGGCCTTGATGTCTTAGTCTACATGATCGAGCCATGGGGTAAGCTCCACGAGTACGACGAACAAGTCTTTGAACGCATAAAAACCTTCTCCAATCCCATAGTGCTCCTGATCAATAAGATCGACCTCGCTTCTAAAGAGCAACTTGCGGCGACTCAGACGGCCTATCAGCAGACGGGGCTCTTCCGCGAGATCATCCCAATCTCTTGCACCCAGGGGATCAACCTCGGCCTTGCTGCAAACACCATCGCCGAACTGCTTCCCGAAGGCCCTAAATACTTCGAAGACGAGACTCACTTGACCCATCCTATCGAGTTTGTGATCGCCGAATTTATCCGAGAGAAGATCTATCAACTCACCCATAAGGAAATCCCATACTCTACTAGCGTTGAAGTCGTTCATGTAGGGGAGCGCGAGGATGGACTTGTTGAGATCTTCGCGAATATTTACGTGGCACGGGAGTCTCAAAAGCCTATCATTATTGGGAACGGCGGGCGCATGATCCGAGAGATCGGGCGCCTGGCCCGGCAAGATATCGAAACGTTCTTGGGCAAGCATGTCTATATAGATCTGCAAGTCAAAGTGCGTCCTAGGTGGAATGAAGATGAAGCCGAGATCGCTAAGCTCCTCGGCTAAGCAGAGGAGCTCAATGAGCCGATCCTGTGATCAGCTTCCCCCAGAGCTCTATCGAGAGCTGATCGCTCTTGGGACGCAAATCCTGCAAAGCTCGGATACGAAGGCAATTCTAAAGAAGATCGTCCAGGCCTTCGCCCAGCACTCTCGCTTTGAACGGATCGGGGTTTCGCTCTATGCTGCGCCAGTCTCGCCAGATCAGTCCACTCCTCCCACTATTGCAGAATATATCACCGTAGGGCTTTCCCCAGAGCAAGAAAGACTCCTTCGCCAGCGCAGCGCCGCCGGCAAGATCCTCTCAGATAAACAGATACTCGAAGCCGGCCAGCCCATCGGCACCGCCCTGTACGTCTCCGCTCAGCGCTTGCCTCAGCTCCGGGAATACGCGGTCGCGCAGGCGCACGCGAGCGCGTCCTGGGGCCCCCATGATATGCTCTATTGGCTGCTACGCTCCGGGGATCAGATCTTTGGAAGGATTGCGCTCTCCCAGCCACGGGATGGACGTCTGCCCACCCCTTCAGAGTTGGAACCGTTAGCTTTTTTAGTCAATATGGCGACGCTCGCCGTCGCTAATCTCTATCGGATGCGAGCCCTCCACGATCAGCATCAAAAGCTCATTGAACAAGCACGCCGCGACGCGCTCACCGGCGTCTACAACCGTCGCGCTCTCGATGAGATGCTCACCCAGCTCATGGACGCAGGCACGCCGTTCACCCTCGTCTTCATCGACATCGACGACTTCTTCGAGGTGAACGACCGATTTGGCCATCTCGTCGGAGATCGCGTGATCCAAGACCTGGCCCAATTCTTAGGGCAGCTCATTCGGAAGACAGACAGCCTCTTTCGCTATGGCGGGGATGAGTTTATCATTCTCATGCCGCAGACGACCCCCGACCAGGCTGAGCGCGTCCTCATGCGACTTCAGCAAGACTTGCACAAGCTCAGCGAGCGCTGGGCCAACGAACTACCAGATTTGCACTTATCGATCAGCTTAGGATCTTCGTCATGGTCGCCGCAGAGCCCACGCTCGCTCGACGCTGTCCTTGAAGAAGCAGACCAATTTATGTATCGTCGGAAGAGAGCAAAGGGGCGTCAACGGCCATGATCACGATTCGTCCTCTACACAGCCTTGAAGAGATTCATGCGTGTGAGCGGCTCCAGCAAGAGATTTGGGGTTTTGCCGATATCAGCGTCGTGCCCCATCATCTGATCTTGACAACGATCAAGAACGGCGGGGTATTACTGGGGGCATTTGAAGGGGATCGGCTCATCGGCTTCGTCTATGGCTTCCCCGGCATTGAAAATAACAAGCTGAAGCACTGTTCGCTCATGTGTGCGGTGGTGCCGGAGCGACGCTTCCAAGGCGTAGGCTATGAGTTGAAGCTGAAGCAGCGCGAGGCCGTGCTCGCCCAAGGGATTGAGCTTATCACGTGGACATTCGATCCCTTGGTCAGTCCTAACGCTCACTTCAATCTCCACAAGCTCGGCGTGATCTCTAACAGATACGAGCGCAACTTCTATGGCGATATGCGCGATCGCCTAAACGCTGGCCTAGAGACGGATCGCTTGACCGTCGAGTGGTGGATCACCAGCGCGCGCGTGCAGAAAAGACTCCGCCAAGAACCGCTCCCCCCTAAGGGGGAGCTGCCCGTCATCAATCAGACCGAAGAACGCGATGGGTTCTTGTTCAATCGAGCCTATTCGCTCACGCGCACCGAGCCAACGCTGCTCCTAGAGATCCCCTATCATTGGCAAAAGATGCGCGAGCAGAATATGCCATTAGTGAGGGAATGGCGCCACCAGACACGCGAGATCTTCGAGCACTACTTCGCCCAGGGGTATTACGCCAGCGATTTTCTCGTGCTCGAGCACGAAGGGCACAAACGCGCGTTCTATCTCCTGGAGAGAGCCACAAAAGAAGAACTACTGCAGCGATGAAACTCGAAGCTATCGAGCTACGGCAGATTACGATGGAGTTAATTGAGCCGTTCGAGACGAGCGGCTGGCGCGAGACCGTCCGCCCCTGCATCATCGTGGCGATTCACAGTGACGGGTTAACTGGTTATGGCGAGTGCGTTGCCGGCGCGGGGCCGTGGTACTCTTACGAGACCGTGGAGACCGCTTGGCATGTCTTAAAAGACTTCATCATCCCCGCTGTGCTGGGCAAAGATCTCACCTCGGTCGAAGCCTTGCAAGCAATGCTCAAGCCGATCCGGGGGCATCCTATGGCCAAAGCCGGGATAGAAGCTGCGTTGTGGGACGTGCTCGCCCAAGCGAAGAATATCTCTGTAGCGAAGCTGCTCGGTGGCACAAAAGATCGCATCGAGAGCGGAATCTCTATTGGAATCTATAAAGACATTCCGACGCTTCTCGACGTGATCGAAGAGCGTCGCGCGCAGGGCTACAGACGCATCAAGCTCAAGATCAAACCCGGCTGGGACCTTGAGGTCTTGCGCGCCGTGCGCCAACGCTTCCCAGATATGGCTCTCATGGCCGATGCCAATGCTGCCTATACGATCGCTGATCTCTCTCACTTAAGACAATTAGATGAGTTTGGGCTGATGATGCTAGAGCAGCCCTTAGACTACGACGATCTGATCGATCACTCTCGTCTACAAAGAGAGCTGAAAACCCCCATCTGTCTTGACGAGAGCATCAAGACCCCCGACGACGCGAGAAAAGCTCTGGACATTAGGGCGTGTACGATTATCAATATCAAGCCGGGTCGGGTGGGCGGGCTGCTGAACGCGAAAAAGATTCACGATCTTTGTCAAGAGAGGGGCGTGCCCGTCTGGTGCGGCGGGATGCTCGAGACCGGGATCGGACGCGCCGCCAACGTCGCCCTAGCGAGCCTGCCCAACTTTGTGCTCCCCAATGATATCTCAGCGAGCGCACGCTATTGGAAAGAAGATATCATAGAGCCGCCCTTTGTGCTCGAGCACGACGGCACGATCAAAGTTCCCACAGGTCCCGGGCTAGGTGTGCGCGTCGTGAGGGAACGGCTCGAACGAGTTACTCAACGATATCAGATCTTTCGAGCATGATCCTGAAGACCGAGGGGTTCATCCTGCGCGCCATCAAATTTCGCGAGAGCGATCTGATCTTGACCGTGCTCTCCCGCGACTATGGCAAGATCTCGCTCATCGCCAAAGGAGCCCGGCGCACTGAGAGCAAGTTTGGCGCGGCGCTCGATCTGTTGACGCTCAGCGAGCTCGTCTTCTACGACGCTGAAAATTTGAAATTGCTCAAAGAAGCGAGCATCATTGAAGATTATCGCGCGCTCAAGAGCGACTATGAACGCCTCACGCTCGCGCTGCAGTCAGCGTATCTCCTGAATCAATTCGTCGAGGAGCATCATCCCGATCGAGCGATCTTTGAATTCCTGAAAGGCTTCTTAGAAGGGCTGGGATCTCTCAAGAATCTCGAGCTGGCTGCGGTAGCGATGAAACTGAAGCTGATGCGTACCCTAGGGATTGCACCGCGCTTGAGCACCTGCGCGCGAGGCGGACACAGACTCACAGACGAATTCTGGTTTTCCCCTCAGAGTGGAGGCCTCGTGTGTACCACATGCCATCAGGCAGGAGACACCCGCCTCAGTCCACGCTTGGCTCAAAACCTCAAGATGATCCTAGGGCTAAGGTGGAACAGACTCGACCGACTCTCCCTCGGTGAAGACGAGATCGCGCTTGCCCACAAGATCTTAGATGAATTTATCAGTTTCCATCTCAAAGCGCCTCACATGGCCTCAAAGTAGCTCCCGATGCGAATCAACAGGATCGTAATCCCCACGGCGATCAAGAAGTTCCCCAGTGCCGTCAAGAGTTCCACCATCCATTTCACCCCCTGCACCAAGATGCATTATCTATAGCACAGACAACGTACCGTTGTCAAACACGCTGAAGCCCCTCCTCGACTTTATGGTATGCTTTATGTTAAAAAAGAGTACAATCACCTCAGCGCTAAAGGAGGTCTTATGTTCAAGAGGGGTTGCGTGGCCTTGCTCATGCTTTGTTTCTTGAAGGGATTTGCCACTGCTGCTCAGGAGTGGGAAGTATGGCCCAAAGCGAGCAACTCCGATCATCCAAAGGTCGCTAACGCCTTGGAAGATTTGATCTATGGCTATCGCGCACAACGGCCTCTCCTTATGACGAATACCCTGCAGCAAGTCGCTTCTCAACTGTATGCTGTGCCTCGACAAGAGGATCACGTTCGTGTGATTGTTGAAGCTGAAGCCGAAAGAGTTCTGAACACGATCGCCACAGCCATCGAGCAAGCCGGGGACCAGGTCGAATTAAGCTACGCCACCCAGATTCAAGCTCTTGTCCCTATGGGTGCTATCGCGCAGCTTGCCGACTTACAAGAAGTGCAGTTTATTCGACTGCCTGTGCGCCCGATCTTGTCTCAAGGGACAACACTGATGAAGGACAAAGGCTCGTGGGCGCACCTGAGTGGCATAAGGCCGGCGTAGACGGGCGTGGGGTCAAGGTGAGCTTCATTGACACAGGATTCGATGGCTACGAACGACTCCTAGGGCGCGAGCTGCCCCCACGCGAACGCGTGACGGCTAGATCCTTCCGAAGCTATAGACAAATGGCAGACCCAGAGTTCCCCGGAGAACACGGCGTCGCCGTAAGCGAGGTGATTACTGACATCGCCCCAGGTATACATCTCTACTTAGCAACATTCGATACCGACGTAGAGTTTCGCCAAGCCGTCGACAGGCTCACCTGGAAAGATCGCGCCACCAACGAAGCCGGCTTCTCGCTCGAACGTCGCTTTGTTCTCGACCCCAGTTCGTCGAGATCACGCGCCTTGGCCCAGATACCACGACGTTCGCAGACAAGAATATTCTACCCGAGACACCATACTGCTATTGAGTCCGCGCGTTTACCGCCTCAGGGCAATCGGACTACTCCAACGAGTCTTATGCGAGCGGCACTCTAGAGCTTGTCCTCCACGAGTTCGCCGCTGAAGCCCAGCAAGGGACGTTCAGCTACCTAGCGCTCCCCACTGAGCTCAAGAGCGCATTCCCCGTGGGCGTGCGCTTCGTCGAGGAAGCCCGGCGTCACGGTCGGAGATCGCACGAGTCGTTCTCTTCGTGACGTGAACTTGCAGCTCTCGCCCAGCACCGGTTCGATCTTCGGCAGCCCTACGGCTGCCGGAGAGTTTCCGTTCTTGATCGCGGTCTTCTCCGATGGGCACAAGCTTGCACGCATCTGGATGCTGCTCACGGTGAAACCTGCCTTTGGCCTCGCGCGACACATGGCGCAGACTCAAAAGCCCGCTTGAGATTCTCTTCGTAGACTTTCCAGGCAAATCCGCGCTACGGGCAAGCCCGTCGCGGGCTTTGTCGGCTTCAGGGACCCAGATGGCGATCTTGCCAAAGCAAGCTTTACTGGCATCAGCGCAACAGACTTCTCAAGCTTCGAGGTCACGCCGAACGTCAAGGGACACAAAGAAGGGGCCTTTCCCTTTGAGATCACAACAACGACGCCCCAGATCGTTACGCTCGTGGTGACGCTCACCGATGAGGCAGGCCAAACGAGTCAGCCCGCCGAGTTCTCGTTTGAAGCTGTAGCCGTACCAGAGAGGGCGCTAGGATCTACGCGATCCAGCCCAATGGCACGCTAAAGTGGCGCCCCTTCGACGACCCCAAAGGTGGGGTTATCTCAAGCCCGGCTCTCGGTAAGATCTATATTGGCTCACTCGACCGGCGCGTCTATGCCGTCACCCTTGATGGGTTCTATCGGCAGTGGCGGTTCCGCACCGGAGAGGCCATTCAAAGTTCTCCCGCTATCGGCGAGGACGGCACGATCCATATCGGTTCCGACGATGGCAAGCTCTACGCACTCGCGCCGGACGGAAAAGAGAAGCGGCGCTTTCCTACCCAAGACAAGATCGTCTCGTCTCCTGCTTTGGGCCCTGACGGAACGATCTATATTGGTTCGTTGGACGGACGGCTCTACGCGATCAGGCTCGACGGTCAGGAGAAATGGCGCTTCCAGACTGAAGGACCGATCTATTCCTCGCCTGCGGTTGCCGCCAATGGTCTCATCTACTTCGGTTCAGACGACGGCCATCTCTACGCGCTCAACGCCGACGGCACGGTGCGCTGGAGCTTCAAGACCGACGGAGAGGTGCGCTCATCACCGGTGATCACCGGTGATGGCACGATTTATATCGCTTCGCGTGACGGGAATCTCTATGCGATTCGAGGGAGAGGCCGGGCCAGCGCCAAGCCCTTGGCCCATGTTCCGTCAGAACCCACAGCGCACTGGGGCTAAGCGCTAAAGCCCTAACGCTTGGTCTAAGAGAGCGAGCGCTTCGTCGCGCCGGTCGAGCAGCCGGCGCGGCGTCTTCTTCAGCCCTTCCTGCAGCAGGGCGTGCACAATGAATGGGAAGACCGCCGTCACATCGGCAAAGACATACTGAGAGTTCTTTTGAAATTCCGCAGAGACCTTGCCCCAGGTGTGGCCTTCCCCAGCAGTGGCCGAACTCAGACCCCCGTTCTGCACGTGCGCATCGCAGATCTGCACATCACAATCATAGCCTTCCGTCTCCAGCCCGCAGATCTGCGACAGATACGGCTCCGGTTGCAAACTGTAATTCTTGGGCACCCCGCCCCCTAAGATAATAATGCTGAGCTTCTTCGACCATCGGTGCTTCGCCAGCCAATGATACGCCCCAAACTCGTGGATATCCGTTTCTATGTCAATACCAAACTGAAAGGCATCGCCGAGCTTGCGCTTCAAATACGCGACATTGAGATAGATCGAGCCGTCCTGAGGAGCGCCGCAGAAGACCGGCACACGCGCCCGATGGGCTTGTACCGTCAAGGATCCCTCTTGAGCTTTTTCCTTGAGCAACTGCGCGGCAAACCGCCCGAGCATATCGTGAAACTCCGGGGTCGTCATCCTTCGCTGGAATGCCTTCTGGGTGAGGAGCTTCTGCACGAACTTGTCCGTGCGAAAGAGATCGTCCTCGGGAAAGACAAGATCGTAGATGCGCGTCAGTCCACTGCGCCGCAGCTGGATATCGCCCATAGTGGGGTCGACCGCGAAGAACTCCCCATCGAGGGCACGCTGGAGATCATGATAGATATTGGCCCCGGTCGTGACGAGAATATCTATGATACCGGCCTTGATGAGCGGGATGAGACACGTCGTATGGAGGCTTGCTGGGGTCATGGCCCCGGAGAGCGCCAGCACGATCGTATGATCCTCAAGGATCATCCGTCGAATAATTTGATAAGCAGTGCGCAGCTCTCGGCCGACAAACGCTTGGAAGGCTCTCTCTAATACTTCCCGAGTGGTCTCACGCCCCGTCAACGGGGCGCCCACGACAACTGGTCCGGGTTTGCTTCCCCGCTTAGCCATGATAGCCGCTCCTTACTCAGAGTCATTGATATGCCGCGCGTCGAGCACCTTGATCTTCTTCTCCTTCAGATCTTTGACGATCCCGCGCCAGTCGTAGCTGTCAATCTTAATGACGAAGACGCCGGTATCTGGGGTCGTGCGGCATTCATCGCACGTGACGATGCTGCGTACGTTGGCGTTGTGGTCACGGATGACCTCCAGGGCTTCGGCGAGCGCGCCGGGACGGTCTTCCAGTTCAAGGGTGAGCCGCGTTCCCTTCTGATGAACCCCCAATGACCGTAACAAGACATCAAAGATGTCCGATTCCGTGATGATCCCCACCAGATGCTCCCCCTCGACGACGGGCAGTCCTCCGACCTTATGCTTACGCATGAGCTGCGCCGCACGCTCGATAGGATCATCGGGACTAACGGTGATGAGATCCTCGGCTTTGACCATAATATCTGCTACTGTGGTGCGCGCCAGCAGGTAGTTGAGTTCCCAGATGCTCAGGGTAGTCGCATCAGAGGGGCTTGCCTCAAGAATATCGCTCTTGGTGACGATCCCCAGCAGCTTGCCCCGCTTATTGACGACGGGTAAGCGCCGCACGCCGTGCTTCTTCATGATCTCTTGGGCTTCCATGATAGGGGTCTCTGGGGGCACAGTCACGACGTCGGTAGTCATCCACATGCGCACGAACATCGTCTCTCCTCCCTGGCTTAGGCATACCCAACACTTAGCGCAGTGAAGGGATTGGCCGTATCACATCCGAGTTGATGTAGTGTTTGAGCAAGCTCGACGGCAGCCGCCACTCGCGAGGGATATCTGAATGGGCCCGAGTGTAAACCCCGCCCTCGACCAACAACCGCGCAACAAACATAGCGCAGTTGAACCCCCAAAGGCTGTACGGGAGCGCTTCTCCATACCACGCGCGCCGCCATGGGGTGCTCAAGATCGGATCGGGCTCCAACAGCGATATATAGCGCTCGATGAGTCGACGAATCCGCTGGGCTTGCTCAGGATGGACCCGAATGATGAGTCGCAACTCTGGAGAAGCCAAAAACTTCTCCAGCGTCATCCCCGGCTCTTGCAGAACATCCCAGGCAACGATGCTTCCCGGCTGTCGCGTAAGAGCCAAGCGTACATAGTAGAACAGCCGCTCAAGACCCCTATAGTGCTCAGGATTCACATATTTCTTGCGGTAGTGCTCAGCCGCTCCAAAGGCATACACCGTGATGCCCACAAGGCGGCCTGTGGCGTCGAGCTCGTCCATCCCTAGAGCTACATGCCAAAAGTTTCCGATCAGATAGAGATTGACCCCGGGCTCACCAAATGCCGCTTGAACTCGCACAAAATAGATGTTGACCGACGAGGCCATCGTCACCACCCAGAGCATGGTGACGATCGCGGTCTTGCGCATCCTCCCCAAAGAACGTTGGCGCACAGCTTCATATATAGCAGAGGGGATCACGTCGTGCAACATAAGGGTTGCACCTTGACCGCCAACTTGCTTAAATGAGAAGCACTCAAGGAGGCTCATGAGTATGGATCCGCGGTGGTGGATAGGGATTGGGGTGGCCCTCTTCCTCGCCTTAGCTGGATATATCTGGCTGAAGACGCCGCAGGAACTTCAGCCCACAGTGCGTGCGCTCGAGGGGATCGCCGAGAGCCGATTGAAGCTGGCGCGCACATCAGCTAGTGAGCTCGAATACCGAAAATTTCTGACTCGAGTTATCCCTTATTTTCGCGAGAGCGCCCATGAGTTCAGCTATGTGCTTCGAGGGCGGGCCGTGGGATTTCTCAAGAATCAAGAGATCGAAGTCCAGCCGGGTTATCTTCTGGTGATCCCACGGCGCACGGCCCTAGGGTTGCGTGTGATAAGCCCTGAGCCGTTAGAGTTGCTGAGCGTCTATGCTCCAGCTCCCACCGGCCTCGACGAAATCCAGGTGCTCATCGGTGATATCTTCCCTCCCGGAGATCCCTCGTCCCTGCACCCTCATCCTCTGCCGATTGGTGAATCTGACCTCCAGCCTCACCTTGTGAACCTTGGGGTATGGGAGAATAAGGAGCTTCCTCGAGGGAGTTCTCTGTTTGAATGGACGTATTTGGCTAGGAGCACGGCCGGGTCTGTCGCCTTGGTGCGGGTGAGAGAGCGTCTCCAGTTTCAGAAGCGTTCCCCACACTTTCTCTATATTCGCCGGGGGCGGGCGCGCATCACGGTCGGGGAAGAGACTCTCGAGGCAACAGCAGGTCAGGTTGCGATATTACCGAATGTGCCGACTCGGATCATGGAGCGCGTTGGTGAGGAGCTTCTGGAGTTTTTGCTCTTTTCGGCGCCGCCTCTGCGCGCTAAAGATATATTTTAAGTGATTCCGCGCACCTTCTTGAGATAGAGCAATATGCCCTGGACGTTCATCTCGATCTCGCCACGCAGGAGCGGTTCCGGGTAGTGTCCTTCGAGGAGAGGGGTCTTCTTCTGAACAAAGTACTCTGTGACGGCTTGATCGTCTTGGAGGGTCTTTTTGGCGCGCTCGATCTCACCGACCCAGTCCTGGAGCAGGTGCGCATAGCGATCTAAGAGCTCAATATCAGTCTGTGCGCCCCAGTGGGTGTAGAGCAAGAGGCGAGGCCGGAGGGCTTTGAGTCGAGCGAGCGTCTCGAGGGCTTGTTCTAGATGAAAGGCCGGTGGAGGGGTAGTCGGCAGCAGCCCACCTCCCCCAGGGCGATAGATCCCCGCCGCGTCACCGGTAAAGAGCGCTCGCTCCTTGCGTTCAAAGAAGCAAACGTGGTGCGGAGCATGTCCTGGGGCGGCAATCACTTCGATGGCGTAGCCATCTCCCAGGTCGAAGACCTCGCCTCCGCGCACAGGGAGAACTCTCTCGGCAGGGGTGGGCTGAAGCGTCCCATAGAACGGAAAGAGTGGGCCCACAGCTCGCTGCACGCTCTCGAGGAGCCTGGCGGGATCTATCACGTGTGGGGCTCCCTGCTCGTGCACGACGACTTTGGCGTTGGGACACGCTTCCGCCAAGTGTCCCGTGCCCCCAGCGTGATCAAGATGGACATGGGTGGGCATGAGATACGCGACATCCTCGCGCCGAATGCCCAGTTCGTCCAGCGCTTCGAGAGCCCGTTCGACGGTGTGCGAAAGCCCCGTCTCGATGAGGGCTACCCGCGGAGCCTTGAGAATATAGAGCCCATCGTAGCGATCGAGTCCGAACATCCCGGTGTCCAGTATATAGAGATTCTCTGCAATTCTTTCTGCGATCATGATCGTGAGCGCAGAGCGGTGACGATCGCGTGAGCGAACTCCTGCGTGCCTGCTGTGCCCCCCAGATCGTAGGTGCGGACCTTGCCCTCTTGCAAGACTGTATACAGAGCTTGCTCGATGCGCTGAGCGGCTTCGGACTCCTTGAGGTGTCTGAGCATCAAGACCGCTGAGAGCAAGAGCGCCGTGGGATTGACTTTGTTGAGCCCCGCGTATTTAGGAGCTGAGCCGTGGACGGCCTCAAAGACGGCGCAATCTCGTCCAAAGTTCGCCCCTGGCGCAACCCCCAGCCCGCCCATCATCCCCGCGGCTAAGTCCGAGATAATATCCCCATAGAGATTGGGCAAGACCAAGACGTCGAAGTTCTTCCACCGCGTGACCAGCTGCATGCACATATTGTCGACGATGTAGTCATTAAACTCGATCTCCGGGTATCGCTGAGCAACCTCGCGGGCGGTCTGTAAGAAGAGCCCATCGCTGAGCTTCATGATATTGGCTTTATGAACGACGGTGACTCTCTTCCGCCCGTGAGCGCGCGCCCACTCGAACGCAAACTCAAGAATCCTACGACTGCCCGGACGACTGATGATCTTGAGCGAGACGGCAACGTCGGGCGTGGTATAGTATTCGATTTGGGCGTAGAGGTCTTCGGTGTTCTCCCTGAAGATCACAAGATCTAAGTCCTTGAACGGCGTAGGCACTCCGGGCAAGGCCCAAACCGGTCTCATACAGGCGAAAAGATCGAGCTTCTTTCGGAGGGTCACATTGGCGCTGACAGAGCCCTTCCCGATAGGGGTCGTCATGGGCCCTTTGAGGGCCACTTTGTATTGCTTAATCAGCTCGATGGTGCGATCCGGTACAATCGGCTCGCCGCGCTGAAGGGGTTTTTCGCCCGCTTCCGCCTCGATCCAGTCGATCTTGACGCCGCTCGCATCTATGACCTTCAAAACGGCCTCACAGATTTCAGGGCCGGTGCCATCCCCGCGAATGAGCACGACTTTATGACTCATGCTGGCTTCCGCCTCCATTAATATGGCTCACTGTAGGCGTTGGTACCGCTGATCTCGAAGAGCTTCTGCGCTTGAGTCCAGACGTGCTTCTGGCTCAGCGTCTCCAGGAGAACGTGCACCTCGTGGTGCGAGACTTCCCTCTCTGCGCGATAGCGGCAGCGCCACCAGTCAATGCATTCTGCCTTGGGCTCGACGGGCTGGAGAACCCTTGTGCCGCGATTGGAGATAAAGAGTAACTGAAACGGCCCGACTTGCTTAGGCACCTCAGGTATCCCCTGAGACCAGATATATACGTCAGCTCCGACGAGTTTCATAGTTCAAGCTCCTTGAAGGGATAAAAGTTCTTGTCAGTCAATAAGTATAGCAAGAAATTCGCGTCCGGCCAAGCAATGCCGTACTTTGTCTTTTGGCCCCCCTTCCTTTAGAATGTTGGTTATGGACAAGGTCTTTCGCGACCCGGTGCACAATCTCATCAGGTTCGATAAAGAGCGCGAGAGATTGGTTCTCGAACTGATTGATACCCCTCAATTGCAGCGCCTGCGCAATATCCGTCAGCTCGGCGTGACCTCCCTCGTCTACCCCGGAGCGACTCACACGCGCTTCTCTCACGCCCTCGGCACGGCCTTCTTGATGAAAAGAGTTCTCGAGCACTTTCAGGAACTCAATCCGCCACCCGCTCTGCACCGCCTGCTCGACGAACACCACGAGCTCCTCTTGGCAGCAGCGCTCGTGCACGATGTGGGCCATCTGCCCTTCTCCCATCTCTTAGAAGAGTTCACGCGTATCCCTCACGAAGCCTGGACGGTTCGCATCCTCAGCGATCCCCAAAGCCCCATACACGCCCTCTTGACAAGAGCACACCCCTCCTACCCTACCCAGATCATCCGGCTCCTCCAGAGAACATTTCAGCCGGCATTTGCCGTCAAATTGCTCTCCAGCCAGCTCGACGTGGATCGCATGGAGTATCTCGTGCGAGATAGCCTCTACACCGGGGTCACGTATGGGTACTTCGACGTGAACTGGCTCATCCATAGCTTGAGACTCGTCGAGCAACGCAACGATTGGGAGGTAGCCATAGATGTACGCAAGGGGCTGCACGCCGCGGAAGGCTACGTGCTCGCCCGGTACTATATGTACCAACAAGTCTATCATCATAAGACGACGCGCGCCGCTGACGTTATGATGCGCAAGATCCTCCAGAGGGCCGCGGATCTTCTGCGCGCGGGACGCGAGCTTCCCATGCCTCCACCCTTGAGAAAACTGCTCCTCACTCCCCATGCCCTCACCCTAGCCGATCACCTGCAGTTGGATGACACCACGATCCTGGCAGCCCTCCACACGTGGCAGGAGACCGACGACCATATCCTCGCCGATCTCACGCGGCGGTTTGTCCACCGACGCCTCTTCAAAACCCTCGATATGCCCCTGGAAGAGTTCACCGCCTGGTCCAGGCAACTGCGCGAGCTCGTGAGTGAGGCGGGCTTCGATCCAGAATACTATTTAGCGCTCGACCGAGCGAGCGATGACCCCTACACCGATCGGTATCTGTGGGCCAGCGGCGAGGTGGGAGAGAATATCTTCCTGGTGAACGAGGCGGGCGAGCTTCTCGAGTTGGCCTATGCCTCGGACGTCATCGGGGCGGTGCGCAATAAGACCTTCAGTCAAGACCGACTCTGCTTCCCTGAAGAGCTCCGGGAGCCAATCCGACGCTTGCTCGGACGCTAACGGCTCTCTTGGGCTTGGAGGAATCTCTCGGCCTTGTCGAGAAGCTCTTGGGCGTTCTCGAAACTGAGCCGTTGCCGCGTGCGCTCATACGACGCCCACAGATACTCGCAATGTTCCCCAGAGAGCCTCACGGCAGACGAACGCGCCCGCCCTAAAAAATAGATGGCCTCTTTCGAAAAGTTCCTCAAGCCGCGCGTAAACTCATAGCGAATCACTTCCCGGAAGCCGGGAAGGATCTCCACAGCGATCCCGGTCTCTTCGTGAAGCTCCCGCAAGGCCGCCGTTGCCTCGTCCTCGTCGGACTCGACGCGCCCTTTGGGAAAACCCCAGTGGCCGCCACTGGCACTCCGCAACAGTAAATACTCGCGACCGGCGGGACCGTCCCGAAAGACAATCACGCCGGCCGACCGCTCCGTCTCCATAATCAGTCTAAGTCGATCTCATGGTCTTTTTCATCGTAGGCTCGGACGCTCAGGCCGAGGCTCTTCAGCTCCTTCACTAACACCTTGAAAGATTCGGGCAAGCCCGGCTTGGGGAACTCCTCCCCCTTGAAGATCGCCTTGTACAGCTGCACTCGCCCGCGAGTGTCATCGCTCTTGAGGGTGAGCATCTCTTGGAGGGTAGCAGCGGCGCCATACGCTTCAAGGGCCCAGACCTCCATCTCACCCAAGCGCTGACCACCCATCTGCGCCTTGCCCCCCAACGGCTGCTGCGTGATCAAGCTATAGGGCCCCACCGAGCGCGCATGGATCTTCTCGTCGGCTATATGCTCGAGCTTCAGCATATACATATAGCCGACGGTGACGGGGTGTTCAAACGGCTCGCCGGTGCGCCCATCACGCAAGATCACCTTGCCCATGGGATATTGCGGGTCATCGCCCTCGGCCAAGCCATGCTTGACCCGTTCCTGATAGAGCTCGGTGAGGATCTGATCTTCAGGAGCGCCGTCGAAGACCGGGGAGGCCATATACTCGCCCTTCAGGTGGGCCAGCCATCCCAAGTGGGCTTCGAAGACTTGGCCGAGGTTCATGCGCGAGGGCACCCCTAGAGGGTTCAAGATCATATCGACGGGGGTGCCATCGGGCAGATAGGGCATGTCCTCGACGGGGAGGATCTTGGCGATAACCCCTTTGTTGCCGTGCCGCCCCGCCAGCTTATCCCCGATAGAGATCTTCTTGCGTTGGGCAACGTAGACTTTGACCAGCTGATTGACCCCAGGCTCAAGCTCATCCCCCTTGTCGCGCGAGAACTTCTTCACTCGGATGACTTTGCCCCCTTCGGTCGTCGGCGGCAAGCGCAGCGAGGTATTGCGCACGTTGCGGGAGCGCTCCCCGAAGATCGACTTGAAGATGCGCTCTTCGGGAGTGGGTTCGGTCTCGCCCTTGGGGGTGATCTTGCCCACGAGAATATCGCCCATCTTCACTTCCGTTCCCACGCGGACTACCCCGTCCTCGTCGAGATTTCTCAGCTCCTCCTTGCTCAAGTCCGGGATATCGTCGGTGATCTCTTCGGGGCCGAGCTTGGTCTCTTCGGCCCGGACTTCATACTCCTGGATGTGAATCGAATCTAAGATATCTTCTCTCACCAAGCGCTCGCTGATCACGATAGCGTCTTCGTAGTTATAGCCTTCAAAGGGCAAGAAACAGACCAAGACGTTGACGCCGAGCGCCAGCTCCCCGTGATCCATGGCGGGGCCATCGGCCAAGATATCGCCCTTCTTGACCTTCTGTCCCACGCGGACGATGGGACGCTGATGGAAGAGGGTATCTTGGTTCGTCCGGTCGAAGGTGACGAGCTGATAGACGTGTTCCTTGCGCCCAGGGGATTTGACGATGATCTTCTGCGCGTCGACGTAGGAGACGACTCCATCTTCTTCCGCGATGACGAGCATACCAGAGTCTCGAGCGACTTTGGCTTCCATGCCCGTCCCCACGTAGGGCGCTTGTGGCTTGAGCAGCGGGACGGCTTGACGTTGCATGTTCGCTCCCATGAGGGCGCGGTTGGAGTCGTCGTGCTCCAAGAATGGGATCAGTGACGCGGAGACGCTCACTAGTGCCGATGGAGAGACTTCCAGGAAGTCGACTTCTTCGCGCGGCACGACCCGAATGTTCTCGCGCCCCGTGCGGATCTCGACTTCTTTGGGAATGATCTTGCCGTCTTTATCGAGGGGAACGGTCGCGGGCGCGATCTTATAGCGCTCTTCCTCATCGGCCATGAGATATTTGATCTCACCCGTCACCTTGCCATTCTTGACCACGCGATAGGGCGCTTCGAGAAAGCCATACTCATTGATCCGCGCATAGGTGGCCATGCTGGTGATCAATCCGATGTTTTGGCCTTCAGGGGTCTCGATAGGGCAGATGCGATCATAGTGGGAGGGGTGGACATCGCGCACTTCGATGCTGGCGCGGCGCTTCTTCATCGCGCCTCCCAGGGCCGAGAGTCGGCGCTTATGGGTCAGTTCTGTCAACGGATTGGTCTGCTCCAAGAACTGGGAGAGCCGCCCCACATAGAAGAGCTTATTGAGCGCGGCTTGCACGATCCGCCCGCTGATGAGATTGCGCAAAGGCTCTTCTTCTTCTTCGAGGAGTGACTTGCTGAGCCGATCTTGGGCGAGGCGAGCCATGCGGCGTAAGCCCTCGCGCAATCTGGTATACGCGGTCTCACCGGGGGTCTCGACCCTCTTGTTTGCCAGATGGTCTTTATCATCCACCAACAACGGATTAGAGGGAACTTCCAGAAGGCGTTTGAGGGTGAGCGCGATCTCCTCTTTGTGGAGGATCGTGTCATATTCAGGACGATCCAATCCCAATTTCTTGTTGACCATGAATCGCCCCACCCGCGAGAGGCTGAAGGTCTCCGGGTTGAAGAAGAGATTGATGAAGAAGTCTTGTTTGGTCTTTTGAGTGGGGCGCTCGGCCCCGCGCAGCTTCCGATAGATGAGATCGAGCGCGGCTTCTGCCGAGGTCGTCTTGTCCTCGTCGAGGCTGCGCTGGATGGCGCGATCCAAGCACTGGACACGAGGGGGCTGCGCCCGCACGATCTGCTCGATGAGATCTGGGGTGAGACGCTCCCCCTCGCGGGCGATCACCTTCCCATTGGTGATCGGCTCGGTGATCGTGCAGTCGACGAAGCGCGAGAGTTTCTCTGCCGTAATAGGGTTGAGCACCACCGAGTAGAGCTTATAGATATCCGCGGTGGTATAGCCCAAGGCTCGCAAGAGCACGGTTGGGGGGAGGTTGCCCTTGCGATCCAATTGGGCTACGACCCGCTCTTTCTTGGTGTCGAGCACGAACTCCAGCCAGGCTCCGTAGTCAGGGAGGATCTGGGCACGATACTCAGTGGGGCCTTCCTTGGTGAAATAGACGCCGGGGGAGCGCGTCAGGTGATTGACCAAGGCGTTCTCCGAACCGTTGATGATGAACGTCCCCCGCTTGGTCATCAGGGGGATGTCGGCGATATAGAGCTCATCTTCCTTGATCTTCTTGCCGTTCTGCTTGAGGATTCCCTTGACGCGGAGCGTTGCGGCGTACGTTAAGTTTTTGTCCTTGCATTCTTGTTCAGAATACGGGGATGGGACGAGCCGGGGGTCTTTCAGCTCGAGCTCGAGCCCTTCCTGCCCATCACCCTTAATAGGGCTGATCTCCCGGATGAGTTGAGCGATCCCTTCGGTGAGGAACCACTCATAGGAGCGCTTCTGATCCCGTAACAGATAGGGGAGTTCGATGGCGTGGCCGACACGGCCCCACAGACGACGTGCGCGCATAACCCTCCTTCACCCCAACGCACACTACACTATTTGATCTCGACCTCCGCTCCCACGGCAACTAACTGCTCCTTGATCTTATTGGCCTCCTCTTCCGTGAGCCCGTCCTTAATGACGGCAGGGAGGTTATCGACGAGGTCTTTGCTCTCCTTGAGCCCCTTTCCCGTGATGTCCTTAACGACTTTGATGAGTTGGACCTTCTGCTGGCCGGCGTTCTTGAGCACGACCTTGAACGTCGTCTTCTCCGCCGTGGCCGCCGCCGCCCCACCGGCCGGAGCTCCCGCGCCAGGCATGGGGGCCATCATCATGGGCACTCCAGCAGCAGCCTTCACTCCAAACTTCTCCTCGAGAGCTTTCACAAGCTCCGCGAGCTCCTTGACGGTCATCTGCTCGACCGTAGCCACGATCTCTTGGATATTGACAGCCATGAGCAATCCCTCCTAAGGATTTCGATAATATCTCTAAGATGCTGGGGGTGGTGTCTGGTGCTCTCCCTCGCGCTTCTTGCGGATCTCATCTAAGACGCTGACAAAATCGCGCAGCAGCGCACTGAGCACGCTCGCTACCTGCTGGATTGGTGCCTGGAAAGCATTGACCAGCATGGCGAGCAACTCCTGACGGCTGGGCAGATTGGCCAACTGTTCTACCTCCTGGGCGCTGACGAGAACACCCTCCATGATGCCGCCCTTGATCTTATACTTTTCAAATCTCTTCGTCAATTCCCAGGAGACCTTAAACGCCAGTGCCGGATCATCATAGCTGATGCACAGCCCTGTGGGGCCACGCAGAGAGAGCTCTTTGATGCCGACGCGCTCTGCGGCCAGTCGCGCCAGGGTATTTTGCACCACGCGGTACTCCAACCCATGCTTGCGCAGCTCCCGGCGCAGCTCGACCATATCAGAGGCCGTCAACCCGTGAAAATCCGTAAAGACGATCCCTTTGGATCTCCGCAAACGCTCTTCCAAGAGAGCAACAGTTTGCTCCTTCTCCGCCGTAGGCATAGCTGTTCCTCCCCTAGAGCTGCCGCGCGGCCACCAGCTTCAGCAAGTCATCGGGATCGACCTTGATCCCTGGCCCCAGCGTCGAGCTGATCGTGACTGACTTGATCAGGCGCCCCTTGATATCCGCGGGCTTCTCCTCGAGAATAGCTGCGGCTAGGGCCACGAGATTCTCCTTCAGCTGCTCCGCGGGAAACGAGCACCGCCCAAAGGACGAGTGGATATTGCCGTATTCGTCGAGGCGGAACTCGAGCTTGCCACGCTTGAGCTCCTTGATAGCTGTTCCAAGGTCGGGGGTGACCGTGCCGGATTTGGGGCTGGGCATGAGCCCGCGGGGGCCTAGGATCTTCCCGATCTTGCTGACGATCCCCATCATGTCAGGCGTTGCCACGACGCGATCAAACTCGAGCCAGCCCCCTTCGATCTTCTTCACCAAGTCCTCACCGCCGACGTAGTCGGCCCCGGCCTCTTGAGCCTCCTTGATCTTCTCCCCCTTGGCAAAAGCGAGCACCGTGACAGACCGTCCCGTCCCATGGGGGAGCGTCACCGTCCCCCGAATGCGATGCTCATTCTTCTTTGGGTCGACCGCCAAGCGAAAGGCCGCATCGGCCGACTCGTCGAATCTCGCAGTCGCACACTCTTTCATGAGCTTGATCGCTTCGTCAACGGTATAGAACTTGGTGCGATCGACCTTCTGACGCACGGCCAGATAGCGCTTGCTTCGCTCCATAGTCTCCCCTAGCCCTCTACAATCTCGATGCCCATGTTGCGCGCCGTGCCGGCAAGCGTCTTCATGGCGGCCTCGAGCGAGGTGACGTTCATATCAGCCATCTTGATCTCAGCGATGCGTCGGAGCTGCTCGACCGTGATCTTGCCCACTTTGACGGTATTGGGGTGGCTCGATCCCTTCGGAACGCCCGCGGCCCGCTTGAGCAGCTCGCTGGCCGGCGGCTTCTTCAAGACGAAGTCAAAGGACTTATCAGCATAGATGGTGATCTGCACGGGAATGATGAGCCCCTTCTCTTCGTTCTTGGTTGCCTCGTTGAAGCGCTTGCAGAACTCGGCGATATTGATCTTATGCTCGGCCAGCGCTGGCCCGACGGGGGGCGCTGGGGTCGCCTGGCCCGCAGGCAATTGGAGCTTCACCACCGCAGTAACTTGCTTTTTGGCAGCTGCCATCACCAGTCACACTCCTTAAATCTTCTGAATGCTCTCAAAGGGTAAGTCGACGCGCGTCTCGCGCCCAAAGATCTTGACGACCACCGTGGCGATCTCGCGCTCCTTGTCGAGCTCGACAATGGCACCGGTGAAATCCGCAAATGGCCCCTCGATGATCTCCACAACCTCGCCGACTTCAAATTCAACCTCGATCTTGGGGCCGACGGCCTTGGGCGCCTCGAGCAACCCCGCCCGACGCTTGACAACTTTCATCTCTTCTTCGCTCAAGGGCAAAGGGGGATTGCCCACAAAGCGACATTTGATCCCTTCCGTCAACCGCAGGACCTCCTGGTCCATCTCCATAAAGGCGAAGATATACCCAGGGAAGAGCCGACGCTTCTCAATATACTGCACGGCCACGACCCGCTTGTCCTTGTACTCTTTAATCTTGACGAGCCCTGAGGCCCGAGACTCGATCCTATCTTCTTTCTCGATCATGTCTCCTTGCTTGAGCGTGACCCCTTCCTTGAGCCGAACAAGATACTTCTCCGGAACAAGCAGGGTCACGGTCTCCCCGGTGTCTAACCTCTCTAAGTGCACCCGCTTGACACGGTCACGCTGGACTACAGTAGTCTTCACGGCGGGAGCGCGAAAGTTGGGATCGGAATCTGTCGTCAAGGGCACCCCCGGCGGGAGCTTCTCCCCTGTGCGAATATCGCGTCGAATCCGTTTCTCCAGAGGGATAAGAAACTCCTCTTCATTGCGATTGCTCATCTCCACGATGACTCGTTGGAGTGTCTCGATCTTCTTGACCTTGGCATCGAAGTTCATGTATTTGGCCGGCTTGACGGCGATGAGCTCGCCCTTCTGAATGCGCTTGTTTGCCTCGACCTTCAGTTCGTATTCGTAGGGGATGCGATACTCCCCGGTGCGCCCGCGCCGCGCCTTGGAAGTGATGACCTCCTCGACAGGCGCGAGGAAGCGCACCTCCTTCCCATTGATCTCAAAGGCCGCGACCTTCTTCTCCAGCCCCAGCTGGCGCACCCGCTGCTCCAAGAGCTCTGCCACCTTCAGTTCGCTGCCCGCGTAGGTCTGGATTGCATACCACCGTTTCATGCCCTTATCGCCTCAGCAACGCTCTCACGAGATTCTGAAAGATAAAATCCCATATCCATACATAAAGCGAAAGCACCACGATGATGAAGAGCACAAGCGCCGTGAGGCCCATGACCTCGACGCGGTTGGGCCAAGTGATCCGCCGGAATTCTCCGCGCACCTCGCGTAAAAAACCAAGCACTCTCTCTCGCATCGGTCACCCCTCAAATTCCAAGAAGCAGGCCCGGAGGGACTCGAACCCCCAACCTGCCGATTTGGAGTCGGCTGCTCTGCCAGTTGAGCTACGGGCCTCCGCTTAGACTTCTCTATGCACCGTGTGCTTGCGACACCACTTGCAGTACTTCTTCAGCTCCAATTTGTTCCGAACGTTCTTTGGGTTCTTCGTCGTGTGATAGTTGCGATGGCGACAGACCGTGCAGGCCAGCGTCACGTGCTCCTGCGGCATAGCCTGATCGCTCCCTTACGCCAAGATCTTCGTCACGACTCCGGCCCCCACCGTGCGCCCACCCTCGCGGATGGCAAAGCGCAACTGCTCCTCCATTGCAATATGGCTGATCAGCTCCGCTGTAATGTGCACGTTATCCCCAGGCATGACCATCTCCACCCCTGGCGGCAACGTCACCACCCCGGTCACGTCGGTGGTGCGGAAGTAGAACTGCGGCTTATACCCGGAGAAGAAGGGGGTATGGCGCCCACCCTCATCCTTGCTGAGGGCGTAGACCTCAGCCTCAAACTTCGTGTGCGGCGTGATCGAGCCGGGAGCAGCCAAGACCATGCCGCGCTCCACTTCGTCTTTTTCAATGCCGCGCAACAAGACCCCAATGTTGTCCCCCGGCAGAGCCTCATCGAGCACTTTGTTGAACATCTCGATACTTGTGGCCACGGTCTTGCGCGATTCAGGCCGCAATCCGACGATCTCGACCTCCTGCCCCGGGACGAGGCGCCCGCGCTCGACGCGCCCCGTTACGACCGTGCCACGCCCCTTAATCGAGAAGACGTCCTCAATCGACATCAAGAACGGCTTGTCCACATCGCGCACCGGCTCCGGGATATACTCATCGATGGCCTTCATGAGCTCCCAGATGCACTTAGTTGCTTCAGGATCAGTCGGGTTCTTATACGCGGCTAAGGCCGACCCGCGGATGACCGGTGCGGTATCGCCAGGGAACTTATATTTGTTGAGCAGATCGCGGATCTCGACCTCAACGAGATCGATCAGCTCTGGATCATCGACCAGATCGATCTTATTCAGAAAGACCACAATATAGGGGACGTTGACCTGGCGCGCCAGCAGGACGTGCTCGCGGGTTTGGGGCATGGGGCCTTCGGTAGCGTCCACGACGAGAATAGCGCCATCCATCTGGGCCGCGCCCGTGATCATGTTCTTGACGTAATCGGCATGGCCCGGACAGTCGATGTGGGCGTAGTGGCGCTTCTCGGTCTCATACTCGACGTGCGCGATCGCGATCGTGAGGATCTTCGTGGGGTCGCGGCGCCCCTGCTTCTCGCTGGCTTTGGCGACCTCATCGTAAGTACGCGCCTTGGCCAACCCCTTCTGGGCCAAGACCTCGGTGATGGCCGCGGTCAGGGTCGTCTTGCCGTGGTCGATGTGCCCGATGGTACCAACGTTGACATGCGGCTTCTTCCGCTCAAACTTTGGTTTCGCCATATATCCTCCTCTGAGAGTATTGCTGTGCTGACGTGCCGAAGTGCTGCGTCGGCTGCAGCACAGCAATACGGCAGCACTTCTGCACTCTCACGAGCCCGCGACCGGAATCGAACCGGTGACCTTTCCCTTACCAAGGGAACGCTCTACCCCTGAGCTACGCGGGCTAGAGAACACCTCCCTATCCCAGGGAAGGTCTGCACTATGAATACGGTATTATAGACCAAAGTGCTCACAAACGCAAGGGGTGCAGGGGGAGGGATTTGAACCCCCGAAGGCACAAAGCCAACGGATTTACAGTCCGTCCCGTTTGGCCGCTCCGGAACCCCTGCAGACTGCAGATATTCTACCAGAGCCGACGGCCGGAGTCGAACCGGCAACCCACCGCTTACAAAGCGGTTGCTCTGCCGATTGAGCTACGTCGGCATCGCTTTTATTCTAGCGATTTGACCGCTGCCTAGCAAGAGGGCTACCTCATCTGGTATATTCAGCCCTATGGATTCGGGATTCACCGAGATCGCCCTCAAGGTGATCGTGATCGTAGGGGGCGCCAAACTCCTTGCTGTGCTCCTTGAGCGCCTTGGCCAGGAGGCTGTCTTAGGCGAACTGCTTCTTGGGATCGCCCTCGGCCCTGCCGTGCTCGGCTGGATCGACCCCAAGGGCGAGCCGGTCTTAGCGTTTCTCGCCGAGCTGGGCATCGTCGTGCTCGTCTTTTATATCGGCTTGGTCGCCGAACTCGATCTCCTGCTGAGAGCATGGTGGCCCAGCTTGCGCGTTGCTCTTGCTGGGGGTCTTCTCTGTGTCTTGCTGGGGGTGGGAGCGGGGCTAGGAGCGGGGCTTTCGCTGCCCAGCGCGCTCTTTCTTGGAACGGCCTTGATAGCAACGAGCATGGGCAAGGCCGGGCGCCTCCTCGTCGAGGCTCGGCGAGTGCTCCATCCCGCCAGTATGACTATCCTGGGGGCAACGCTGATAGATGATCTCATAGCGTTATGGCTGCTGGCGGGTTTTCAGGCATGGATGGCGCCGCGCCCCTTCCGCTGGGAGCTCTTGCTTGCCGAAGGCTTGGGGGCCTTCCTCTTCCTTGTGGGGGGACTCTGGATAGGAGTGCGCCTGGCCCCGCGGCTCTTCCAAGTTCTCGATACCTTGGAGATACGCGGTATGACTATAGTAGCGGCGCTTATCTTCTGCTTGGCGTTGGCGTTGGCCGCTCAGAGTCTCGGGTTGGCCATTATCGTTGGGGCGTTTGCCGCAGGCTTGATGCTCGAATACGTCCATCACGAGGGCCAGATCACCAAACAAGTCGAGACCCTGGTGGATCTCTTTGTGCCCTTCTATTTTGTCAAAGCCGGGGCGTTGCTCGATCCGACGCTGCTGGCAGACTGGAAGGTGTTGCTGAGCACTGTGGGGCTCACTGGATGTGCTGTGGTGGGAAAACTGCTCAGCGGCATGGGAGCAGAACGCGGACAGCGATGGCTGGTCGGGGTGGGAATGATCCCTCGCGGGGAGGTTGGGCTCATCTTCGCTACGGTGGGGCTCGAGCTTGAACTCCTGTCCAAGGAGCTGTACGCCGCGTTGCTGACGACCATCGTGCTGACGACGTTCATCACGCCTTGGCTTATGAGGCTCTCCCTACGGCGTTAAGCGTTTCTTAATGTCCCCTGGGACGGCGTAATAGCGTGTGTCGGCATCGAGGTTCTTACGCACTAAACTGCCGGGGCCGATCTCGCAGCGCGGGCCAATAAGCACCCCGGGCATGAGCATCGTGCAGATCCCGATATGGGTCTTGCGCCCGACGATCGCCCCAAGTTTTTTCAGCCCGGTCTCGACGCGAGCTCCCTTCACCCAGGGGCGTATAAAGCCCCGATCGTTCCTGACGTTCGCTGTCACCGTGCCCGCGCCGATCTTCACAGCTTCGTCGAAGATCGAGTCCCCAAAATATCCTGAATGCGTCGAGCACTCTCGCTGAAAGATCGAGCGAGCGACCTCCGCGTGGGCGCCGATCACCGTGTGGGCTTCTAAGTTAGAATATTCTCGTACGAGTGATCCCGTGCCGATCACGCAGTGATCGCCGATATAGCAGGGCCCCTTGACGACGGCGTGTTCCAAGATTTTTACGCCTTCCCCGATCCAGACCGGACCCTCAATCACAGCGCTTGGATGGATCCGCGCACTGGGCGCGATCCTCTGCTCCGTGATATTTTTATCTATCAAGAGCTGAGCCAAAGGGAAGAGATCCCATGGATACTTGAGCGTCGGTGGCTCTTGAGGGATTTTTACAAGGCGCACTGTGCCCTCGCGCATCAAGAGCTTGAGAGCGTCTTCAAACGCGTAGGGGTGCTCCGGCACGCGCCGATAGCACTCAAAGAATCTTTTCTTAAAAAGATAGATCCCGACGAGGCGCGTGCGGCCGGGTTCGCTCCCTGGCGTAGGCTTTTCGACCAAGTCAAGGACGCGATCTTCTTCTAGCCTGACGATCCCGTACTCGTGAGGACGAGCTGTCTCACAGCCCACCACAACGGCATCGGCTCTTGAAGCGAGAGCGCTCATCTGGGGAATGATCTTGTCTACAGTGACGTGCTGGGGGTTGACGACAAAAAAAGAGTCTTCCAGCAGAGACTCAGCCCGAGCCAGCGCATCACCCATGCCGCGCGGCTCCGGTTGGACGACATACGAGAGCTTGACCCCCGAGCTTGCGCCGTCTCCAAGTTGAGATTCGATCGCCCGACTTGGAGGCTGAACTATAAGAATCTCTTTGATCTGGGCACGTTGCAGGGCTTCGATTGTGTGCGCGATGATCGGGCGACCCAAGAGCGCAAAGAGACTCTTATGCTTGCCCTCAGCCAGCGGCCAGAACCGCGACGACTCTCCTGCAGCGAGAATAACAGCCTGCATCGCCATGCTCCCCGGTCTTCAGTATAATACAAAATCGACCCAGACCCAAGAAGGGAGCGCCTATGCTCAAGCGAACTCTTAGCGTCAGCTTCTGGCTTATCGTCGTATGGTCTTTCGTCTCTTCCGCTCTGCCCAACGAGATCGAATACACGATCTCGGCTCAGCTCGACATAGCGAAAAATATTATTATCGGCTCAGAAGTTGTGCGCTTCACCAACCGCACCGGCACCACTCTCACGGAGCTTTACTTTCATGTCGTTCCGAACGCGTTCAAGCGCAGCGCCAACACCAAATATCAGCAAGAGTTGCAACGTGCCGGCATCCCCCCGACCACGATCTATGCGTTTTCTGATGACGACGCGTTCATGGAGATCAAGAGCATCACTGCCAATGGCCAAGCGCTCGCGTTCACGATAGACGACACCCTCATGCGCGTCGTCCTGAAAGACCCCTTAGCTGACGGACAGACTCTCACACTGCAGATCGAGTTTATCAACGACTTGATGCAGCCCGCCCCTCAAGCCCTGTGGGCGGCAACGCTTGCTGTGCGCAGCGGCCACCGAAACAGCACCTACACCGTAGCGCTCTGGTATCCCAAGGTCGTGGTCTACGACGCCGACGAGGGCTGGAATCTTGATCAGTACAGTTATATTGGCGAGTTCTACGGCGATTTTGCCAATTACGACGTCACGCTGACGGTGCCGGCGAATTTCGTCGTCGGCTGCACAGGGGTTATTTTGAACGAGACCGTCCAGGGAACTCAGAAGATCGTTAAGGTCAGAGCCGAACGCGTGCGTGATTTTGCCTGGGTCGCCGGGCCGTTCTATCGTGTTGAAGAGACGAAGCTCTCTACCGGCGCGCTGTTGCGCGTGCTCTCGTTAGGGCTCTCGATGACAGCCGTCTCTGTTGATGCTGTGCATTTCTTCTCGGAGCGCTTTGGCCCCTATGCGTATCCCATGATCACAGTGGCTCAAGTAACCGTTGGCGGAGGAATGGAATATCCAGGGATCATCATGATTGCTGGAGGCTCGACAGAAGAGATTGTGCACGAGCTGGCCCATCAATGGTGGTACGGCGCTGTGGGCAACGACGAGATGGACGAAGCTTGGCTCGACGAAGCCTTCGCGACGTTTTCCGAAGAACTCTATAAGATCGAGCGCCAGAAAGCCCCCATCTCATCGCGAAGTTCGTATCGCTTTCGCGAGCCGGGGATTCCTGTGCTGACCCGCGCCGATCGGTTCCCCTCGTGGCGCAGCTACGGCCAGGCTGTCTATATCAAGGGCTCCGGCGTGCTCTGGATGCTGCGCTGGGTCATAGGGGCTGCCAACTTCGATCGTCTTTTGAGAGAGTACTATGCGCGCTTCACGTATAAGAACGCGACGACGCAAGATTTTGTCGCTGTTGCCGAAGAAGTCTCCGCACAAGAGCTAGACTGGTTTTTCGATATTTGGTTGCGCACCGCCAAGACATTGGACTTCTCGTTGCCTACGGGAAGTTGGCGCCGGACCGAAGATGGCCAGTTCGAGACCAAGCTCACGATTCTCCGGCAGGGCGAGGCTCTTGCTCCTGTGAGAGTCGTCTTATACTTGTGCGACGGCAGCACGATGGAGACGCGCTGGGACGGCCAGCAGGCGACGGCTGAACTTCTCTTCAAGAGTAAAAGCGCCCCGGCGCAGGCTGAAGTTGATCCCGATCGTGACGTCTTGGAAGAGAATCGCGCGAACAACTCGCTGAGCCTTCCGGCCTCCAGTGCCCTCGACATGCTATTTGACAGGCCTATCCATTGCAGCTATGATCGTCTAGCAGGGGAGCTATGCGCGGGGAGGACGCCGAGAGGTTGGCCCGCGACTTCTTGCGCCAGCAGGGCTATGAGATTGTTGCAGAACGCTATCGCTGGCGCGGCGGCGAGATAGATCTCATCGCCCGCGATGGAAATTTCTTAGTCTTTGTCGAGGTGCGCTCGCGCTCCACAGAGCTTTTTGGTCTCCCCGAAGAGACAATCACTTATAAAAAGCGCCAGAAGATTCTCCTCGCAGCACAGCACTATCTCACGCGCCATCCTACAAACTTAGATATTCGCTTCGATGTCGTGGCACTCTCAGGGGGACGGCTGCGCTTATACAAAGATGCGTTTCGAGCTGATGGTAAGAGTTAGGAGGAGGTGTGAGTATGTACAGCGGCGGGCGGCTGAGTCGGCGCGTCTTCTTAAAGACGCTAGGGATCGGAGCAAGCATGGTCACTTTGGGTAGGGTACTCAGTTGGGGGCAACCTCCCGTCAAAGTTGGGCTGATCGGGCCGATCAATCTCTTAGACGTGGGCAAGGCGATGGTGCGCGGCGCACAGCTTGCCGTGGACGAGATCAATGGACTCGTGAGCGAAGGGAAGCTTCCTCCGCCTAAGCTCACCATGGAGGGGCTCATCCGGGACGACGAAGTTCTTCGGGGCGATGTGGCGAAAGCTGCGTTCGAGGAGCTTTCAGCACTCGGCGCTGTCGCTATCGTCGGCGGCTTCATTGACGAGACCGTCGCGGCGATGCTCCCGTCTATGGCGCGGCTGCGCAAGCCCTATCTCGATACGGGCTCCAGTAGCCCAGAGTTCAACAAGCTCGTCAAGGAGAAGTACGATCAGTACAAATACTATTTCAGATTGATGATCAACGACAATGTTATGGGTCAAGATATGGGAATCATGGCGGCAGGGCTGATGCGCCAAGATCTGGGCATCGAGAAAGTCGCACTGGTTGCTGAGAGCAGTGCCTTCGGGCAGAACCTCGCGCGGATCCTCCAAGGGCAGCTCGCTCAAGCGGGGATTCAGCTTGTCAAAGTCTTCAACTTCTCGCTGCAAAACCCGGACTTCGCGTCCATCTTGCAGCAAGTCAGCGACACCGACGCCGACGCGATGATGCTCGTGCTCGCCTTCGATCCGGGGATCCCGTTGGTCGGCCAAGCCTACGAGATGAGGCTCGATATGCCCGTTATCGGTATTAACGCCGAAGGCCAATCTTTTGAATATTGGAAGAACACGGGCGGGCGCGTCATGGGCCATGTCTACGTGGATGTCGCCACCGGCGAGACGCCCATCACGCCCAAGACGCGCCCGTTCTACCAAGCGTATGTTGAGCGCTTCGGCGATTCTCCGCCGTCGCGCCCGCTCTTCACAGCGTTTACGACATACGATGCGCTTTTTATCTTGAAAGGCGCTCTGGACCGTGCGGGAAGCACCGATCCTGACAAGATCGTCACTGAATTAGAGAAGACTGATTACGTCGGCACCGTCGGACGCATTAAGTTCAGAGATCGCACCGATCCCTATCCCCATGAGCCGATCTACGATCCGGAGTACGTCGTCGCGAAATGGGTCTTGTGGGGGACGACCGCGAGAAATCCCCTTGATCCTAAGGCTCAGCCGCTACGAGTCGTCGTCTGGCCGCCAAAGTTCCGTTTGAAAGCCGACCGCGAGGGCAACCCCGTCAGCATTCATGACTGCATCAGCAAAGCATGCGAAGAGTACCGCAAGAGCGTCACAGCATGGAAGCAGCAAGGCCGGCCCAAGGGCGGGCGCTTCACGGCATGGCACAACTGGGCAAGAGCGATCGCTCAGTGCTTTGCAAGCTAGTAATCCCCTCACCCCGTGCTCCCCTCTCCCTCACAGGGGAGAGGGGGCCAGGGGTGAGGGTGTAAACTGACCGTCCATGCACCAGGATCTCGCTCAACAATACGAGCGCTACCGACGCCTTATCTCCCGCGAGCGCCTTCCAGCCGCGCTCGTCGATCTAGATGCCGTTGATCACAACATCGCGACTCTATTAGCTGACGTGCGCCGGCACGGCAAGACTCTCAGACTGGCGTCGAAGTCTATTCGCTGCCCCTGGCTGCTCAAATATATCACCGAGAAGGGCCAAGGAGCGATTCGGGGAATTCTCAGCTACAGCGTCACCGAAGCGGCTTTTTTAGCCGAGCTTGGCTTCACGGATATTCTCGTTGCGTATCCGACGGTGCAGCCGACAGACTGTCAGCTCTTAGCACAGCTCAACAGCCAAAACTGTCGAGTTGCGATTGTCGTTGATTCTGAAGCGCATCTGCGGGCGTTGCGGGGGACGCCGGAGCGCCCAATTCCCGTAGTGATCGAGATAGACTTATCGTATCGTCCTCTAGGGGGGCGTGTGCACCTAGGGGCGCGGCGCAGCCCCTTGCGCACCCCTGAAGCCGTATTAGAGCTTGCTCACAAGATCGCGCAGAGACCAGACTTAAAATTCTTAGGGCTGATGGGCTACGAGGCACAAATCGCCGGTGTGGGCGAGAGTAACCCCTTCTCGCCACTATTAAATCCTGCACGCAAGCTGATTAAAAAGCTCTCGCGCCCCTCCGTCGCGCGGATGCGCCAGCGGGTGCTGGAGCTTCTGCGCCGTGAGGGTTTTTCTGTAGAAGTCTTCAACGGCGGGGGCACGGGCAGCGTCGCGTTCGCCAGCGCCGAGCCGTCTTTGACAGAAGTGACGGCGGGCTCCGGGTTCCTCTGCAGCCATCTCTTTGACTATTACGCGCACTTGAAGCTAAGGCCCGCAATCTTCTTCGCTCTTCAAATTGTGAGAATCTCTGATCCGGGGTTTGCGACGTGTCATGGGGGCGGGTATATCGCATCGGGGCAAGCGGGAACAGATCGTCTCCCGGTGCCGTATCTGCCGCCGGGACTGAAACTGACAGCGTTTGAAGGCGCAGGCGAAGTCCAGACCCCGCTACGCGTCCCAAAGCATATAACGCTACGTCCAGGCGATCCCGTCTTCTTTCGTCATGCGAAAGCCGGTGAGCTTGCCGAGCATTTTAACGAATATCTCATTGTGCGGGGCGAGAAGATCGAAGCGCGCGCTCCCACGTATCGGGGTATGGGGAAGTGCTTCTTGTGATTTTGACAAGCAACCCACAGATATGCTATTGTGAGCTTACACCATGAACGCCATTGAGGTCCGGGATTTGCATAAGACATACTACGGGTTTTTGCGACGGTCTAAGATCGAGGCGCTCAAGGGAGTAAGCGTGAGCGTCAAGCAAGGGGAGATCTTCGGGCTGCTCGGCCCCAACGGCGCGGGCAAGACGACGCTCATTAAGATTCTCTTAGGGATTGCGTTTGCCGACCGCGGCAAAGCCCTGCTCCTTGGGCGAGATAGCCGCGATCCCCGTGCCCGCCTGCACGTCGGCTATCTTCCCGAAGACCATCAGCTCCCTGAGTATCTCAAAGCCTGGCGCGCCTTGGACTTCTTGGCGAAGCTCTATGGGATGCACAAGCGCCGCTCCCGCGTCGAAGAGCTCTTACAGTTAGTGGGGATCGCTGAGCGGCGCAATTCCAAAGTCAAAGAATTTTCTAAAGGGATGCGCCAACGCCTGGGCATAGCTCAAGCCCTACTCAACAACCCGAAAGTCTTGATTTTAGACGAACCTACAGCAAATCTCGATCCCCTGGGGCGCAAAGACGTCAAAGATCTCTTACTGCATCTGAAAGACCAAGGGACGACGGTCTTTATCAGTTCGCACGTGCTTACAGAGATCGAGCGCGTCTGTGATCGTGTCGCGATCTTACACAAGGGCCAGCTTCTCACCGAAGGCACAGTCGACGAGCTGACTCGTGAGAAGAGCCTCGAAGACGTCTTCGTAGAACTGATTCGCGGTGCAGAGAGCTTAGAAACAGTATGAACAGGGCATTGATTTTCTCAGCGATCATCGAAGACAGTTGGCGGGAGTCTTGGGCGCGGCGAGCTTCGCTCGTGGTGAGCCTCATTGCGTTAGCTCTGTTATTGCTCTTTGCGTTTGGGGTGGGCGTGCGCCTTGACGAAGCTCAGCCTGATCTGGTTAGGGTCTCGCTCTTTGGAGTCGAGCTGAGAGTGCAAACTGTCTTCAAAGCCACCTTCGCCGATGCTGTCGAGCTTGTTGCTTTGGGATTGCTGAACCCTTGGGGGATCTTTTTGGGATTATTTATCACTATTGGGCTTTTCTCAGGGATGTTCGTGCGTGGGCGGATTGATCTTGTGCTTTCGAAACCGATTGCGCGCTGGGAGCTCTATCTAGCCCGCTATCTAGGCGGCGTCGTCTTGGTTGGAGTGACGACGATGCTCTTCTGTCTTGGGGTCTGGTTCTTACTGTGGCTCAAGATAAGGTATACAGATCTGGGGTTGATTTGGGCGAGCCTGGTCCTTGTCTTTCTCTTTGCGGTGCTCTATAGCTTCGCGGCGCTTCTGGCGCTGGTGACAGAGGGGACAGGCGCAGCGCTCGTGGCGACGATAGTCTTATGGGGACTAACAGAATTCGCGTACGCACGTGATATCCTACGGCCACTCTCGCCCATCTTGGGGAGCATCGCCGATGCCCTTTATTACCTACTCCCCAAGACGAACGATCTCGAGATAGTTACTGCAAGGCTCATAGGAGCAGAGCAGTTGCTCACTGAAGCCTCGTCAGAGGTCGCAAGCGTCGGCTTTGCGTTTGGAACTTCAGGGCTCTTTGCTCTAGTTATGCTCGCGTTGGGGATCTTCGTCTTCTCACGCAAAGATTATTAAGCTTGACGTTGTAGACTCTCTACGTGAAGCCGGAGTATCAAGAGCTGCTCGAATGGGCTCAAGAGCACACGCAAGCGAAATCCCTCTCGGAAGCCGTCTTTTCTGCGTGGAGCGAGCTCAAAGCGCTTATCGAGGAGAGACAGCTCCAAGCCCTCGAACGCACCCACGGGCTGTGGAAGGACGACCCCAAGATTATGAAGGTTTTCAAGGAACTCGAGGAAGGCTGGGAGAGATGGCGCAAGCAGTTCGTTATGATTTTATCATCATCGGCTCTGGGACTTCCGGAGGCGTGCTCGCGTATTATCTGACCAAAGCTGGAGCCAAGTGCTTGCTGCTCGAGGCAGGCAGAGCCTTCAGCGCTGAGACCTTTCCAGAGAACGAGATGGACTACTCAGCCCAGATGTTCTGGAACGGTGGGTTAGAATTCAATGCTGACGTCACGCTCGCGTTCTTGCGAGGGAAATGCCTTGGCGGCGGCTCCGTCGTCAATCAGTGTCTCTTAGATCGCTTCGATGACATAGCTTGGGAAGACTGGCGCAGCGTCTCGAATATTCATTTTTTCACGAGCGCCCAGATGGCCCCGCACTACGATGAGATCGAGAGCAAGCTCAGCATCCAAGAGATCCCTGAGCGCCACTTCAATCGCAATGCACAGCTCATGCGCGCGGGCTTTGAGAAGCTCGGCTATCGCTGGAAGCCCTTGCGCCGAGGGCAGACTGACTGCAAGCTCGATGAGGGCAATGACTGCATCGCGTGTCTTGGCGGATGCCATAGAGATTCGAAGCAGAGCACGCTCGTCACGTTTGTCAAGTGGGCGCGCGACGCGGGCTTAGAGATCTGGCCCGAATTTCACGTTCAGCAGATCAGAGCAACTCCCCAGGGTGTCACTGTGATCGGGATTCAAGGGGAGCAGACGCGCCAAGAGATTAGTGCCCCGAGAGTAATTCTTGCTGGTGGAGCGCTCGGCACGACGGCGCTGCTGTTGCGCTCAGGGTTCAAAGAGAGACTTCCGGCTCTAGGACAGGGTTTTTACTGTCATCCCCAATGGATGGTCTTCGCGCTCTTCGACGAACCTGTAGACGCACATAAGGGCGCGTTCCAAGCGATAAAGTCTGACGATCCGCGCTTTCGCGCTCAGGGCTTCAAGCTCGAAAACGTCTTCGCCCCGCCCGTCGCTGTGGCGATGCTCTTGCCTGGCTTAGGCAAGCGCCATCACGAGTTGATGAGAAAATATCGCTTTCTAGGGTGTATTGAGGTCTCGGTGCGCGATACTACTCCGGGTGAGCTAAGACTTGATCGCTCAGGGCGACTGCTCATTCACAAGAAGCTGGGTTCAGAAGAGCATCGGCGACGTCGAGCCGGGCTTACTGTGATAGAAGAAATCTTCCGCGCCGTCGGCGCTCGCGAAATCATCATTCCGACCCTGGGGCTAGGATTGCACTTGATGGGCGGCTGCGCCATCGGGGCTGACCTGAAAAATTCCGTCGTCAACGAGAATTTTCAATTACACGGGTTCTCGAATATTTTCGTCGCTGATTCGAGTATCTTTCCCGCCGCGCCGGGGATCAATCCCGCGCTGACGATTATGGCGTTGAGCCACAAAGCGAGCCAAGCTCTTGTGCGAGGGTGAGGCATCACTACTTCCTGAACCCTGGCGGCCAGGGGTAGTCGAGAGGACAGAGATCTTGGCCGTTATTGTGAAACTCGTTGCCTCCCCCAAAGATTTGAATCAAGGGTATCTTAGGCAGGGATATTAGAGGGTCAATAGGACAAGTAGGATCTACAATAGCTATCCCATACCGTTTGTTCTGAACAAAACGGTTACCCTCTATCCGGATGCTGTTTCCTTCTCTCGCATTGCTCATCACGATACCCACACCGTTCTGCTTGAATTCGTTTTCTTCTACTATAAAGTCAAACGGTGTATTACCAAAGACGCTTCCCAATATCAAGTTGATCCCAAACTCTCGATTCCTACTTATTGAGCTTTGAGAAAAGAGAATCCGTTCTTCGTGGGCACCAATAAGACCACCAATTATGTTCTCCTCGATTTTGGAGCGAACAACCAAGAGGTGTACTCCTAATGAAGCAAGTCCTACCCAATTACGCACCAATTTGACCTCCTCCAGGATTACTTGAGAGGGAAATATAACCAAATACCTTCCTAAGGGAAATAAATCAACCCCACTAATAAGTCCGCCTATCGTCACTCGCCTTAGAACCATTTGCACTGGTGCAAATATCTTGAGGCCTCTGCCAGCAAGTTTGGGACCTATCAAAGTGGGAGGCACATCTACTTGCTCGATAGGAAAGGCAGGATCGCCGATAGTCAGATTTTGAAAATGAATTTGCACAAAATCTTCAGGTATGATTTGGATAATAGGATGATCAGGGTCTGTATATTGAAGCTGCACCTGTTCTTGCCCTGCGCCCACGAGGCGCACGCTCTTGGTAATCGTTAAGTTCTCTTTGTATATACCCGGCCCGATGAGCACCGTGCCGCCTTCGGCCACGGCGTCAACCGCAGCTTGGATGGTGGGAAAGTCTTGAGGCACCCGCACGACATATCGTTCTTGTGTTGAGCTCTCCTTGACAAGCGACAGTGTCTCTGCAAAGGGGGCTTCTAAGGACATAGGGTGAGTTACCGTCCCGGTCACGCCGAGCATCAAAGTGACAGCCAGAATCATTATGTATCTTCCTGTGAGCTGCATCATATCCCTCCCCTGGACTCGCTTCATTATAGCTTAGGATCAACTCGTCTGCTAACTCATGTTATGGAGTCCATTCCGCTCAGGCAGGAACCTGATGACCCGCTCCTGCCCATCGCCGCTGACGTTGCGCGTCTTGTTCCCCTGACGGATCAAGCCCAGCGCGGCTGTCTGGCCATTCGTTCTCGTCCAGACCAGGTGCGCGTCCTCCTCAAAGTGGATGAGCACTTGCTGCCCGCCGGTAAGCTGCACGGCTTGCGCTTCGTCGATATTGATGCTGAACCCACGGCGCTCTAGTTGTGACTTCACTGCTTGGAGTTGGGAATCTGCTAAGGCTTCTTGGAGCAGAGCGGAGCGATCCGGCTCCAGGATGGGGCTGGAACAACTGGTAGCTGAGGCACTCAATGGCTGAAAAGCAGCTTCAGAAGCACCATCAGGCTTCAGCTGAGTTTCGTCATCCCCCGGTATCACTCAAGCTTGACCTACCTCCCCTTGAGACATATAATCCTAGTGCATGTCTCAATTCCTTGGGCCAAGAGAGCTTTCAGCTCTAGAACGAATCGGCGATCTGATGCTCCCCGGAGACAGTGAGTTCCCCTCGTTCTCTCAAACGGGCTGCATCGCGTTCATAGACGATCTCTTGTGCTTTATGAATCCCAAAGATCGCGATGATCTCAAAAATCTTCTGAGAGTGCTCTCGTTCTTACCCAGCCCGCTGCTGCGCGCGTTTTTAAGACTCTGCCAAACCCACCGAACGCCGACGCTGCGCATGGTCGAGCTGGGACTGAAAGGGCTCGTCATGAGCTTGTACTACTCTAACAAAACTGACCCTCGCTATAGAGGACGCACGTCGCACGACGTGATTGGCTTTGCCCTGCGGCGCTTGTAAAGTCGCCCCATTTGTGTTATACATGAGCCAAATAGCTATGTTCGCCAAGGCCATCAGCGGGGCAGTCGTTGGCATCGACGCTGAGCTCATTGAGGTCCAGTGCGACATCGCACTGGGGCTGCCAACGTTCACTATCGTCGGCTTGCCCCAAAAAGAGGTCCAAGAGAGCCGCGAGCGCATTCGCAGCGCCCTCAAAAACGCGGGCTTCGACTTCCCCGCCAAGCGCATCACCGTGAACCTAGCGCCCGCCGATCTCCCCAAGGAGGGCGTTGGCTTGGATCTTCCCTTGGCATTAGCGATCTTGGTCGCGACGGGGCAAATTTCAGGAGAGCGTCTCGCGGAGTTTTTATCGCTTGGAGAGCTTTCGCTCGACGGCGAGGTGCGCCCGGTTAAGGGCGTCCTGCCCATCGCGCTCGCTGCGAGAAAGAATAATCTCAAGGGCGTCATCGTCCCAATGGGCAACGCCAAAGAAGCTGCGATCGTCTCCAATCTAGAAGTCTACGCCGTAGAAAATCTTCAGCAAGCGATCGCGTTTCTCAACGGCGAGCTGCAGCTACAGCCGGTGACGGCCGAGCCGACACTCTTTACGAGCGAGGGCTCGCTCTATGATTGTGACTTAAGCGAGATCCGGGGCCAAGAGCAAGCCAAGCGCGCCCTCGAAGTCGCTGCCGCCGGGGGGCATAATATTCTCTTGATCGGTCCACCAGGCTCAGGCAAAAGTATGCTTGCCAAGCGCTTGCCCACGATCTTACCTCCGCTCTCGTTTGACGAAGCTCTAGAAGTCACCAAGATCTACAGTATTCTTGGGCTGCTGCCCGCAGATCGTCCGTTGATGCTGACGCGGCCCTTCCGCGCCCCGCACCATACGATCTCATACGCGGGGATGGTCGGAGGCGGCCACGGCCTGCCCCGTCCCGGCGAGATCTCCCTCGCCCATCACGGCGTCTTATTTTTAGATGAGCTGCCTGAATTCGAGCGCGAAGTCTTGGAGACGCTTCGCCAGCCCCTGGAAGAGCGCCAGATTACGCTCTCGCGGGCCGCAGCCGCGTTAACGTTCCCGGCGAATTTCATGCTCGTCGCGGCCATGAACCCCTGCCCCTGCGGGCATCGCGGTGACCCGAAAAAGCCCTGCCGATGCAGCCCGCTCGACGTTAAGCGCTACCGACGCCGGATTTCCGGGCCGTTTCTTGATAGAATAGATATATTCATAGAAGTACCGCGACTGACGAAAGAGGAATTAATGGGGAAGCCCGTAGGAGAAAGCTCAGCAATAGTGCGGGCTCGTGTGGAGCGCGCCCGAGCTATTCAGAGCGAGCGCTTCCGGGGAGAGAAGATCTTCGCTAACGCCCAGATGGGGGTGCGGGAGGTGCGCCTCTACTGTCCCCTAGAGCAGAACGCTCAAAAGCTGCTCGAACGCGCTATAGACCACTTCAATCTCAGCGCGCGGGGATATCATCGCGTGCTCAAGGTCGCACGGACCATTGCCGATCTGGAAGAGTCGGAGATCATCCGAGCAGTGCACGTCGCCGAAGCGATCCAATACCGTCATTCAGAAGAAAGCTTACTCGAAGGAGGTATGTAAGTGGTGCGCAGCATGAGTGTTATCGGGATGTGGGTAGGGTTAGTGGTGCTTGGGGTCGCTCTGGGGATAGCCCAAGAGACGAGATACCCGGTGCGCGAGGTCGTGATCGTGGGCAACAAGGCCCTGACCAAACGCGAGATCTACGAAGCCCTACCGTTCAACATCGGCTCACGGATCACGCTCGAGGAGATTGAGAGAGGGGCTCAAGCTCTCCGAGAACTGGGGACCTTGGAGAAAGTTGAATCTGACTATAGAATCTTAAAGAACGGCATCCGCGTCATCTATCGCGTGGTGGAGAACCCTATCGTCAAGAAGATCGAGTTTACCGGAAACGAGACCTATCAGTTCTATCTCATCGACGTGTGGGGGATCAAGCTCTTCCCCTATAAGATGAAGCTGGCGCGCCGCGACGAGTTGATCGACGCCCTGCGCGAGGCGAAAGTCGAAGAGAACAAGCCTCTCAATATAAAATGGTTCGATGACAAGATCATCGAGAATACAATCACCCAGTTCTATCTCAAGAAGGGGTACACGTTCATTGGGGTTGATGCAGCGTTTAACCGTGACAAACAGATCTTGACAATTCAAATTGTCGAGGGTAAGCTCGATGCTGTAGAGATCCGCGGGCTCCACGAGGTCCCCCAGGCCGAGATCAAAGAGCTCTTGCAACTCCCCGTGGGAGAGCCCGTTAGGATCGCTCCCATCCAAGAGGGGATCAAGGCGATCAATCGTTCGGTCTACTTCCAGCAGGCAGACGAAAGCACCATCGGAGTCGAACCTGGAAGCAAGCCCAACTCCGTCAAGATCATCTGGAACCTCAAGGAGCGTCGCATCTTAGACGAACCCGCCGAGATCCGCACCATCAAGCTCACTGGCGCGACTGTCTACCCCCTTGCTCGCTTACAGGAGTTGATCGGTCAGCTCCCTCAGGGGCCAATCAATAATTATGAGCTGCTGAAGGCGCTCAAGCGCGTCTACGACCTCTATCGCATCGACGGCTATATCTTGGTCAACTTTGTGAAAGAGAGCCTCGCAGATGGGGTGCTCACCCTGCGCGTCACTGAAGGGAAGATCGTGAGGGTCACGATCTCCAATGCCTGCCGGCCCGGCGCCAAATCCGTGATCATCCCTAATCTTTTGGAGTTTCCTCGGCAGTGCACCTCGGAATTAGTTATTCGTAAGGCGCTTCGCCTCAAAGAGGGCGATTTCGTCAACGAGAACCCCTTGCGCGATAGTTTCAGGAACCTCTTGCAACTAGGATACTTCAAGCAAGATGGGGTGAACGTCCAGCCCAAGATCCTCGATGCCACCACAGGGGAAGTCGAGCTGGTGGTGAGCGTTGTGGAGGAGGATCAGTTGGGTAATCTCAAGGGTGGACTGAGCTATAACCCCCAAGTCGGGCTTGTCGGACAGATCAGCTTGGGATGGAAGAACATCCTGGGGACAGCTCAAGATATCGATCTCTCTGTAGATCGCGGCCTGGTAGTGCGAAAGGATGTGCTCAATTATTCGTTGAATTACAAGACGACAGCGTACTTCAAAGAGTACAATTCTGTGGAGATCTCGCTCTTCAACAACACGCAGCAACAGTCGGAGCCGCACCCTCACGAGATGACCAAGACAGGGGCCACGTTCGCTCTCAGCTATCCTGTGAGATCTGATCTAACGTTGACGCTGCGCCTACGCTACGAGAACGTCTGGAAGGCTGAGCCCATCAATGAGAAGAGCCGCATCGCCTCAGTGGGGATGGACATCGTCCACGATACGAGAAATAACCCGCTCTTCCCCACGGCAGGCGGCGAGCTCATCCTCATGGGGGAGCAAGCGGGCAAGTTCGCCGTGGTGGACGCGGAGTTCTCCAAGCTCCAGGCGATCTGGACCCGCCACTGGCTGACCTTCGGACGTCAAACGCTCTCGGTGCGACTCTATGGAGCCGTTGGGCTGACCTTGCCCTCCCAAGAACGGTTCGGCTTTGGAGGGGTCATGACGGTGCGAGGGTGGGAGACACGGTTCACCGATCAGTTTACCTTAATGAACCTTGAGTATCGCCTGGAGCTTGCTGAGAATGTCTGGGGTGCCTTCTATTACGATACCGGCTGGGCGAAGGAGGTGGGATGGCGACAGGCTCTCGGGTTTGAGCTGCGTCTGATTACGGGCTTTATCGGGAACGTGCGCTTGATCATAGCATGGCCGTTCTATGAGACCGGGCTCCAGATCGCCCCGGTCTTCCAGTTTGGCTTTGGCACCATGTTCTAAATCTCAGAAAGGAGGAAGACTCATATGAAACAGCTCCTGATAGGAGTAGGCTTGATAGCCGTGCTCTCTCTTGTCGTCGGCTGCCAATCACCGGGTGGGGCGCAAGCCATCGATGACTTGCGCGCGAAGGTAGAGAGTTTAGAGAAGGAGGTCCAAGAGCTGAAGGCGCAGCTCGCTCGAGGGGGAACGGGCTTGCGCATCGCATATATCAATGCGGAGAAAGTCTTCCAAGACTACAAGAAGACTGGGGAGGCCGTCGAGCGATTCCGCAAAGAGGCGGAGAAGAAGCAGGGTGAGCTCAAGGCCCTCCAAGATAAATTCAAGAAAGGGCTGATCAGCGAGGACGAGTTCCAACGCGAGGCCGCACGCCTCCAGCAAGAGCTCCAGCAGCTCGACCTCCAATTGACCGCGGAGATCCAAACCGAGATGATCAAGGTGGTCGAGCAGATAGCCAGGGAGCGCGGCTATGATTGGGTCACTCAGCGCAAGGATGTCGTCCTGTACGGGAATCCTAGTAAGATCGAAGATATCACGTACGATGTGTTAAAGATCCTCAACCAAGGACAGTAAGCGACCCATGGGCGAGGATGAGATCCGGCGCATCCTGCCGCATCGTTACCCGTTCTTGTTTGTGGATAGAATCTTAGAATGGGGCGAACGGCGCGTGCGCGCGCTCAAGAACGTCACAGGCAATGAGCCGTTCTTCCAAGGACACTTTCCGGAGCGTCCCATTATGCCTGGAGTCCTCATCTTAGAAGGTATGGCTCAAACTGTAGGGCTGTTAGTGAGCCGAGAGCGACCGGGACGCTATGGGTACTTAGTCGGCGTAGATCGCGCACGCTTCCGCCGACCCGTCCACCCCGGAGATCAGCTCATCTATGAAGCGGAACTGAAACGAAGCCGCGAGGGATTCTATCGCGCTTGGGCCTGTGCTACCGTCCATGGGACCATCGTCGCCGAAGCGCTCCTCTCAATAGCTATTACGCCTGAAACCTCGGAGTAGCCTATGAAACGCTTGATCGAATGCGTGCCCAACATCAGCGAGGGACGCGATCACACGAAGATCGAAGCCATCGTTGCGGCCGTCAAGGAGACCCCTGGTGCCCTCGTGCTTGACGTCGATCCCGATGCCGACCACAACCGTACGGTGATTACGTTTGTCGGCGAGCCTGAAAGTGTCGAGCAAGCCGTCTTAAATCTAGTTGCCAAGGCTGTAGAGCTGATCGATCTCACCAAGCACAAAGGGGAGCATCCACGCATGGGGGCGGTCGACGTCATCCCGTTTGTACCGCTGCGCGGGGTGACGAAGAAAGAATGCATCGACTTAGCGCGACGCGTCGGCCAAGCCATTTGGGATCGCTTCAAAGTCCCGGTCTATCTCTACGAAGAAGCTGCGACCCGTCCGGAACGCCGTGACTTGGCCAATATCCGCAAGGGGGAGTTTGAGAACTTCTTCGCCAAAATCCAAGAACCTGAGTGGGCTCCCGATTTCGGCGAGCGCGTCGTCCACCCGACGGCAGGGGTGAGCGCCGTCGGCGTCCGCCCCCCTCTGATCGCGTTCAACGTCAATCTAGGCACCAATAATTTAGATATTGCCAAGCAGATCGCCAAGGCCGTGCGCGGTTCTGACGGCGGCTTGCGCTATGTGAAGGCCTTAGGGTTCGCCCTCGAAGGGCGCGGGATCGTTCAGGTCTCGATGAACTTGACGAACTTCGAGAAGACCCCGCTCTATCAAGTCTTTGAACTGATCAAGTGCGAGGCCGAGCGCTGGGGAGTGCCTATCGTCGGGAGCGAGATCGTGGGACTCGTCCCCCAGGCGGCCTTGCTCCAAGTCGCTGAGCACTTTCTTAGATTAGAGAACTTCAGCTATGACCAAGTGTTAGAGAACCGCCTAGCCCAGTGTCTCGAGGGAGCTTGAACTTCTTCCCTTCCCCGATCACAGTAAGCATTGATACTATATAAGCCGTGACTTGGGTAGGCAAGCGCGTCACGGTCTTGGGAGCGGGACGCAGCGGCCTTGCGGCCGCTCGCGCGTTACGCTTCTTGGGAGCGGAGGTCTTCGTCAGTGAGCACGCTGCCCTCTCGTCGTGGGCGCAAGCAGAGCTCTCTCAACTAGAAATCTCTTGGGAAGAACAGGGGCACACCGAGCGAGCCCTCTCCCATGCTCAGCTTGTCGTCCTCTCCCCAGGCGTCCCCATCACGGCCCCAATCGTCCGCCGCGCTCAAGAGCTGGGCATACCTGTCTGGGGCGAGGTGGAGCTCGCGTACCGTCTGTGCCCCAGCCACAAGATCATCGCGGTGACAGGCACCAACGGCAAGAGCACCACGACAATGCTTATCGAGGCGCTACTCCGTCACAACGGCGTGCAGGCTATCAGCGCGGGCAACATCGGAATCCCCTGGACTGCTCGACTGCCCGAGATCACTCCCGAGACTATCGTCGTCTTGGAGGTGAGCAGCTTCCAACTAGAATCGATCGAGAGCTTCAGACCCGCGGTCGCTGTGCTTTTAAACATCGCGCCAAACCACCTCGATCGCCATCACAGCTTCGCAGAGTATCTTGCTGTCAAGTGTCGCATCTTCGAGAATCAAACCGAACAAGATACCCTCGTGCTTCCTCGAGATCTCCCCCTCCCGCAACGCCCTCGATCCCGAATACTCTACTATGATGATCTTATTCCTCAGCTTGAAGCTCTTAGGGTGCCCAGGCATCTAAAGGGGAATGCCGCGGCGGCATGGGCTGCCTGTCAAGTCTTCGTGCCAGGGATACCACCGCCCTCTGAAGAGCTCGTGCGTAAAGTCCAACTCCCTCATCGCCAAGAGTTCGTCGCCGAGATCAACGGCGTGAAATTCTATAACGACTCCAAGGCGACAACCGTCCATGCAACCCTGGCAGCGCTCCATGCTTTTGAGGGACCATTGGTCTTAATTTTAGGGGGTCGCAATAAGAACCTAGACTTCACGCCGTTAGCTCAAGTGCTCCGCTCTAAGCCCATCTGTGAGATCTTGCTCATCGGTGAGGCTGCACCGCAGATCGCCCGCGCCCTTGAAGCAGTTCAGCTGACTAAGTTCTCGGTCGTGAGAGATTTTTCAGAGGCAGTCGCGCGGGCATTGCGCTATCCGGGCGCCACATGCCTGCTCTCCCCTGCCTGTGCCAGCTTCGATCAATTTTCAAACTATGAGGAGCGCGGCCAAGCCTTCCGTGACGCCGTCTTGCAGGCCCAGCGCTCAGCTCAAAGCGATCCAGACCTCGCGCTGGCGCGGACCGTCAAACTCACAGAAGAAGATCCCTTGCCACGTGCCTAAGGCGATCTTCCCATCCTCAATGGGCACCGTCACTGAGTGCCCCAACAAGCTTGCGCGGATATGCGCATGGGCGTTGCCCTCCGCATGCTGATAGGGCGCACCTGCAGGGACGAGCCTGCCCAACATAGTGAGAATATCTTCTTTGACGGCAGGGTCAGCGTGCTCGTTGATTGTGATCGCGGCCGTCGTGTGCGGCACAAAGACCACACACACCCCCTCACTCACCCCAAGCTCGCGTATGGCGCGTTGGACCCGATCTGTAATATCAATCAATTCTTGCTTCGCTTGAGTCTTAATGGATAGTCGCTTGAACGCCATTTCTACGCTACTGGGCTGTGGGCTTAGCTAGAGTCTTCCCTTCGCGCTTAAGTAGTTCTTCCGCGAGTTTTTCACTCGTCACGACTTGATAGCGCAGGAACTCCATCTGGAACGTGGCCCGCCCTTGGGTGATTGATTTGAGCTCGAGCGCATAATCGAGCATCTCCGCGAGGGGGACTTCGGCCTCGATCTTGTCGATCTTCACGTGCCCATCGGTAGATCCTTCGTCCATGCCCATGCCCAAGATCCGCCCACGCTTGCCGTTGAGATTGCTGATGATATCCCCGGTGAACTCTGAAGGCGTCCAGATCGTTACTTTATAGATGGGCTCCATGAGGGCTGGCTGTGCCGCTTGAGCGGCAAGACGAAATGCATGAGCCCCAGCGATCTTAAAAGATATCTCGTTGGAGTCGACCTCATGATAGCTTCCGTAGTAGACAGCCACCCGGATATCGGTCATGGGATACCCTGCTAAGATCCCTTGCTGCATTGCTTCGAGAACCCCCTTCTCCACAGCAGGGATGAACTCCTTGGGGATGACGCCGCCCTTGACCTCATCGACAAACTCATACGTCTTGCCGGGGATGGGCTCGAGGCGTAAGTGCGCCTCCCCGTATTGGCCCCGTCCGCCGCTTTGCTTCTTATGCTTATACTGCCCATGAGCGACCTTGAGAATCGTCTCTTTATAGGGGACATGGGGGCGATGCATCTTCACCGAGACCCCGTAACGGTTCTTCAATCGCTCGACAAAGACATTTAAATGGATATCTCCAAGACCCGCGAGAATCGCCTCATGAGTCACATTGTCCCGATAGAAATCGAGGGTGGCCTTTAAGCTCGCGATCTCCTTGAGGGCACTGCTCATCTTCTCATCATCGGCCTGGGTCTCTGGGGTGACCGCGCGAGCAAAGACCGGCTTGGGAAACTCTGTCCAGAGTAATGGCTGCGCGGTCGCATCAGCAGCAAAGGTCTCCCCCAACTTGCAGTCGCTGAGCTTGGCCAAGGCGATGATCTCCCCCGCTTGGGCTTCAGGGACCTTTTCTGTCTTGTCCCCATGGAAGCGCAAGATCTCCTTGACGCGCTCTTGGGCTCCTGTGTTGACATTGATAATAGTGTCTCCTTCGGAGAGCCGTCCTCCGAAGATCTTCAAGAACGCCAACCTCCCTAAATACTGATCGGAAAAGAGATTGAACGCCTGAGCGATAAACTTCTCGCCCTGGGGGGGCGTGAACGCCGGGGTGGCGCTCTGGAGCAATTCCATGAAGGCATCCACACCTAAGCCCGTGGCTACTGAAGTGCAGACGATAGGGCTGAAGAGGCGATGACGGAGGGCCTCCCGCACCGCGCGCCGTATCTCATCAGCAGAGATCTCCTGCCCTTCCAGGAAGCGCATCATTAGCTCGTCATTGGCCTCCGCTAGGATCTCTAGGAGCTTCTCGCGCTCAGCCGCCGTTGTCCCCTGGAGATTGGGCGGGATCTCCCCCTTGCGCTTGTCGGCATAGAGGGCTTTGTTCTCGATGAGATCGACGTAGCCCACGAACTTTCCACCCTCTAGGATGGGGATCTGTAGGAACGCGAAGCGGCCGGGGAGCATAGTGCGTATAGACTCGACAGCCTTGAAGAAGTCCGCATTAGGCAGGTCAAGTCTATTGACTACGACCAGGGCAGGCTTCTTGAACTTGCGGATCAGCTCCCAGGCCTTCTCCGTGTGGACCTCGACCCCTTTTTCGGCATTGACGACTAAGACCGCGGTCTCCGAGGCCCACAAAGCCTTGTAGACTTCTTCGACGAACTCGCTGAAGCCGGGGGTATCAAGGATCTGAAGCAGCTTCTCCCCTTGAGCAAGGCTGCCCACCCCCAAATCGACGGAATGACCGCGGCTCTTGGCCTCCGGCGTGAAATCAAACTTTGCTTCATACCCTCCCCTCTTCAGGAGCGCTTCGGCCAAGGCGGTCTTCCCCGAGCTGGCGTGGCCCACAAAACAAACAGTCCGGACTTCCATAGGAGAGTGATCACCCCATTGAGTATACTAAAAAAACTCACGCCGTGCAGCTAGGGAGAGCCGAAAGAGAGGCGGCTATCAGTAGGCGAGTAGCGCAGCCGGGCCGTGGGAAAGGCATTGATCTGTGCTTGAATCCATACTCGGTACCCGTCGCCGTAGAGTCCCACTTGCCAACACGCTCGACAGAACTTCTTAACGATCCCAAGCTGCAAAGCGGTCCAGCCGCGCACACCCAGGTCGTATTCGCCCTTAAAAGTAAATTCCCACTTGCCCCAGCGCCAATCCGTCTCCAGGTTGAATCGCCTGAGCACCCTGCGATTAAGATCGAAGTTGGCCCCAAGGCGATGGTCGCCCCAACTCAGCTTCATAATCGTGTCTTCAAACGAACGCGTCGTAAACAGATACGCAGTGGCAAGCTGTAGATTGAGCCAGCTTGCGCTCAACGTCAGCCCGACCCTTCGCCACAGCTGGGCATTCAGATTGTACTCTAGATCCAGAGCAATCTCTATGCCCTTGAGCGTCTCTTTGAGCGAGACGCGCAACGGCTCAAAAGTCTTCTGTACGAAGTTGTAGCCGGTAAAGAAGGCGGGCTTAAAGGGCACGGTGGCCCACAAAGCCCGAACTGTAACAGCATGCATAACGCTCAGCTGATCGAAGCGAAACGGGCTCTGCCCTTGCACTTGTCGATACGAATACGTTGCGTCTGCGTTCATCCCCGTTCCAGGACGCACGCTGATCCCCACTGTCAGATCATAAGCATCACGACGATAAGACTCGTAGAGCGAGAGGCGATAGTGGGCGCTCGCTTGCGCGGTAAGGAATCCGCTCCCTATAGCCGTCGACCGTGCGCCGAGCAGGATATCCCAGCGAGTGCTCTCGTCCAGACTCTCGCGATCGAGCTTCTTCTCGCGGTAGCGCCCCCAACTGAGATTCAGGATGGCTGACAGCGGCAGCGGTCCCAGACGTAACGGCGTCAAGGAGAGAGAGAGTTCCGGCGCCTTCTCTAGGAAGCGATAGTGTACGGCCTCCTCGCTCTCAGGCTCTGGGAGGACCAGATATTGGTCGCGGCTCCATAGGACACTCCAGCGTATAAGATTCCACCAACTGGCCGCAAGCGCAATTTGAGATGCGAGGCGTTGCGCCTCTTTTTGGAGGACCCCGGTGCGCCAGGAGATCGTCCCTGATAGGCGCATATCCAAGGGCAGCGAGGCTTGATGAGCCCAATCCGTCGCCCAGGACTCCCCACGCCCCACTAGGCGATAGACGGAAATCTGCCCCTGCTGCTCCCAGAATCTGTATTTATATTCGATTCCCATCCCCACCTCAGGAAGTTTCGTATAGAGATCGACCAGGACGGTCCCCGTGTTCTCTTTGTCTATGACAAAGGGCAGACGCCAGCGCAGATACCATCCACGCTCCGGGATCTGCCCAAAGTCGGGTAACAAGGGGTTTTTCGTCTCTTCTCTTAACGAGGCAAAGTAGAGAGGTGCCCAAAAGATTGGGACCCCATAGGCTTTTAAGAGTATATTCGTAGCCAGCACGTACTCCTTGGGCTCAAGGCGCACCGCGCTCGCCATAATCGAATAATCGGCGCTCGAGATGGGCCCGCAGAGGCACGTTGTCATCTCGCCGGTCTTGATCTCTAGGAGCTCGAGCTGACCCTCAGGAGAGAAGGTCGCTTGGGCCTCGCGCCCGCGAAAGCGCAGGGTCTCTCTCTTTTTCGCGGCGCTCTCAAACTGCGTCTCCCCAGAGAAGTCCTTCACCTCGGCCACCCATGAGGATGACGGCGTGATCCGAATCTCCCGGGCAGACAAATCTCCTTGTTCGTATTTGAGCTGGGCCTGTTGCAAGAGCACCGCGTCGGTCTGCCATGCCGAACCATCCCACGTAATCTGCAGCTCTAGCTGATCGGCTCGGCCTGAGAGCCCCTTCCCTTCCCAGACGACGTCCTCACCAGCTATGATGTGCCAGTGTTGGCCAGGCGCAAGCCGCTGAGCTCTTAGATGGCCTGCGGTCAGACGGTTCTGCTCATAGTGAAGCTGGACATGGCCTTCCGCGACGATCTCGCTCCAATCGCGCGCGATGGTTAGCCTGTCCGCACGCAGGTCCAGGGAGATAGGAGGGGGCTCCTGCGCCCAGGCCACTGCTTCCCCCCAGCTTACGAGCAACAGAAACGGCACGAGCCGTCGCAATCGAGCGAAAAGGTCGAGCCGGCTCAGCTGATCGAGCCAGATCAGCAAGAGCACGCCGACCCCCAAAAAGATCAAATTGGGGAGCCAGGGCGCTAACACCGGCGAGATTACCCCGCGCTTGCCCAACGTAGACATCCATAACAAGAGCCCCTGATAACACCCAACTAAGAGCACGCTGATGATAACGCCGGCAGCCCGCCCCCGTGGGGCTCCCCCTTGCGCAAAGATCAAACTCAGCGGTGCCCCAAAGAGCGCAAAGATCAACGCGGAAAACGGGACAGCAATCTTGGAATGCAGCTCGACAATCAGGCTCTCTGCTCCCAAGCCGTATTCTTGTAAGAGCTCTATTTGACGAGCCAGCTCAGCAATACTCATCTCGTGGGGTGTGCGTTGCTCAAGGAAGACCCGCTGCAGATACGGCCCAGCGCGAATAGATAATCGCTCAAACGTCGCGGAGTACTCAAACTGACCATCATCGCGAAGCTTATGGAGCCGTCCATCCCATAAGCGCCAGTACTCGCCATCCCAGATTCCCTCAGCAGCCACGATGATCTTGGGGAAGCGCGCGTGCAATTCCGGGAGATATTCCCCACCCCCTTTGTCAAAGACCATGACGTTTACTAGCTTCTTCGTCTCAGGATCGTATCGCTCGATATACGCATAGGCCGTCTCGCTCAGCTTGATAAACGTCGATTCCCGAATGTACGGGGTGGAGCGCATAAAGAAGATCTCTCTTAACAGCTCATAATAGCGATGATTCCCCCAGGGCATCCAGAGCTCTCCTACGGCAAACGCTGCAAGGGTTGTAATCACTCCCATGATCACTACGGGGAGCATCAGGCGTCGCAGCGAGTATCCAGCGGCTTGGAGAGCGATCAGCTCTCGGTCATGGCTGAGCCGCCCTAATGCCCAAAAGATCGCAAAGAGCACCCCCACCGGCAGCCCATAGACCAAGAGCTCTGGCAACCGATACCCTAGCATCTGAAAGAGCACCCCCACAGAGATATTACGATCCAGCATGAAATCCGATAGCTGGGGGATCAGATTGAGCACGATAAACAACACAAAGCCCGCAACAGCTAGGGCAAAGGGGAAGAGCATCTCTCGGATGAGATAGCGGTCGACCAAGCGCAGCATAGCAGCTTAGTTTATGAGAATTCAGGGCTTTTGACAACCCGTGAGGGAGTCAGTATGATACTTTACGGAGGAAAACCAGTGGTCGAACGAAGTACTCACCAAGAGATCATCATCCTGGGAGAGGAAGCAACAGCGATCTTGGGGCAATTCGACCGGAACCTTGCAGTGATCCGGGAGCTCTTCCCAGAGGTACGGCTGACACACCGGGGTGGGACGGTACGGATTGACGGTACTGGTCGTGAGGTTGAGCTCATTCAGGGTCTCTTTGAGAAGCTTCGCGAGGTTGTCAAAAGCGGCCACGTCCCCACCCCTGATGAAGTTCGATATCTCTCCCAGCAGATTAAAGAATCAGAGAGTCTGGATGGGGTGCTCTCCGAGCCCATCCAGACCACCCACTGGGGGGAGCAGATTCGCCCCAAGACCCTGGGACAGGCCAAGTACGTCCAAGCGATTCGAGAGAATGACATCGTTTTTGGGATTGGCCCTTCAGGCACGGGCAAGACATATCTTGCCGTGGCCGTTGCGATTGACTATCTCAAGCGCGGGCTCTACCATCGCCTAATCTTGACGCGTCCCGCGGTCGAGGCTGGGGAAGAGTTGGGGTTTCTTCCCGGCGATATCGAAGCTAAGGTAAGTCCCTACCTGCGTCCGCTCTATGATGCGATCTTCGACATGATCCCCTACGAAGAAGTCAAGCGTATGATGGAGAATGGGCGCATCGAGATCGCCCCGCTCGCGTTCATGCGCGGACGCACTCTAAACAATTCGTTCATCATTCTCGACGAAGCCCAGAATACAACAGCAACGCAGATGAAGATGTTCTTGACGCGCCTGGGGTTCAAGTCCAAGGCCGTTATCACCGGGGATATTACCCAGATCGATCTGCAGCGTGGGAAGTCCGGCTTGAAGGACGTTCAAAACATTCTAAAGAACATCGAAGGCATCGCGTTTGTCTATCTAGACAAGCGCGACGTCGTGCGCCACCCCTTGGTGAAGAAGATCATCGAAGCCTATGAGAAGAGCGAAGGCAAGAGCTCTTGAGCCCTCCTTGCCTATCTCCCCAGTTATAGAAGCCAGCGGGCTGCTCTGGATAGCATTGACAGCCCTGGGCACATTCCGACTGACCTCCCACCAAGTCCACTTCGTCCCATGGGTACAGATAGCAGCTCAAGGGATACTCTTCGCGCTCGCCTGCCTAGGATTAGGTATCTATCTTCACAGAACCAAGCTCTCGCGACGGTTGATATGGTTTTCTGTAGGGGTAATCTTCTTCACCGTGCTGGTGGCTCAACTTGTCCATCCGTGGGTGCCTTATCTTGTTCCGACACCCTTAGCGGCAGCCCTGATCTCGCTCTTCGTGAGTCTACCCATGGGATTAGCAGCGAATATCTTAGTCGCCCTCGCCATGGAGCTGACAGGGCCGCCGTTGAGCGGGCTGATCACGCTAGCTGGGGGATTTGTCGCGATCTTCTGTGTGACGCGTCTGAGCAGGCTCTCTGACCTAGCCATAGGCGGTCTAGAGATTGCCTTAGTAAACGTACTCATCTATGGGAGCGGAACAGTGATATGGGGGGGTTTTCGCCCCGAAGCGTTGCTGGGGGTGACGTTAAGTGGCCCTCTGACAGCGCTCTTAGTCATGGGGTTGATCCCTCTTGCGGAACAGATCACCCAAAAGACCAGCCCCTTGGGATTGATGGAGTTGCTCAATCCGGCACATCCGTTGCTGGAACTCTTGCGTGAGAAGGCCCCAGGGACGTATCATCATAGCTTCAATGTCGCTGACTTGAGCGAAGCTGCTGCTGAAGCGATCGGAGCTGATCCGTTATTAGCGAAGGTCGGAGGATACTATCACGATATCGGGAAGATCCAGCGCCCGGAGTTCTTCCTGGAAAATCAACGAAACGGGGTTAACCCTCACGATCATCTTGCTCCCAGCCTCAGCAAGACGGTCATCACGGCCCATATTCGCGAAGGGATCGAGCTTGGTCGCAAGTATGGGCTGAAAGAAGACGTCTTGCAGTTCATCCCGCAGCATCACGGGACATCTGTGATTCGCTATTTTTATGTGAAAGCGCTTCGTGAGGGGCAAGAAGAGTGCTCGATGGACGATTTTCGGTACGATGCTGAGCTGCCCCAGACGAAAGAGACAGCGATCGTGATGCTCGCTGATGGAGTCGAAGCGGCGTCGCGCTCGGTGGAGAACGGGGCACGGCTCGAAGAGCTGGTCGAGCAAGTGATCCGTGACAAGATCGAAGACGGGCAGCTTGCAGAAGCGCCGCTGACGCTGGCAGAGCTAGAAAAAATCAAGAAAGCGTTCGTAGCGACGCTGCACGCGATGAAGCACGGCCGACCTATTAGCTTTCCCAAGACTGTAAAGTAAGTAAATTTGCTTTTCTAAGGCGTTGCCCCAGCGGTTGTTGCCTTCGATGATATTGTTACCCTCAAAAGTCACGCTCCCTGTGAAGGCATCGTCAGAATACCCACACAGCATAGCAATGGGAACCCCCTTCACCATACTTGCCTCCTCTCTTCACGTAGGCTTTATGGGCAGCTCGTTTGTATAGTGTTTGACTTCCTCGCCCTTGATCTGCCATAATGCACAGCATGACGCTGACAGATGTAGTGACGAGCTTCGCCTGGACCGTGATTGCGGTCTCGGCATTGCTGATCGCCGTCGGTGCTCTTATTGTCTTTACGAAGCTTGCCAAGCTCATCGACCGACTGGAAGATCGCCTCAAGAAGCGATAGTATTTTTAGTATGAAGCTGTCGCCGGAAGAGGCCCGCCGCCGCATCGAAGAGTTACGCGAGGAGATCGAACAGCACAACTATAATTACTTTGTCTTGAATCAGCCCACGATCTCCGACGCAGAGTACGATAGATTGCTCCGAGAGCTACAGAGATTAGAAGAGCAGTTCCCGCAATTCAAGTCGCCTACGTCTCCGACTCAGCGCGTCGGCGCCCCGCCCCAGACAGAGTTCAAGACTGTCCGACATTCTATTCCCATGCTCAGCTTGGCCAATGCTTTCTCTGATGAGGAAGTGAGAGAGTTCGACGCCCGCGTGAAGAAGCTCGCCGAGCGAGACCAGATCGAATACGTCGCAGAGCCCAAATTCGATGGGCTGGCCGTTGAGCTTGTCTACGAAGACGGGGTCTTTGTCTTGGGCTCAACACGCGGCGATGGCGAGACCGGCGAAGACGTCACGGCAAATCTCAAGACGATCAAGAGCATCCCGTTGAAGCTGCGCAAACCCAAAGATCTCCTCATTCCCAAAAAGCTCGAGGTCCGCGGCGAAGTCTATATGGAGATCAAAGATTTTCGCAAGCTCAACGAGGAGCGCGAAGAGTGTGGCGAGCCGCTCTTTGCCAACCCACGCAACGCCGCGGCTGGGTCTTTAAGACAGCTTGACCCAAAGATCACTGCTCAAAGAAGACTGCATATCTTCTGCTACGACGTGGGCCAGACTCTGGGCATTGAGTTCCATACTCAAGAAGAATTGCTCAAGACGCTGCCCCTCTATGGCTTGCGCGTCTGCCCGATCTATAGAGTCTGCAAGACCATTGACGAAGCTTTAGAGTTCTATCGCGAGATGCAAGAGCGCCGCGAAGAACTGCCCTACGAAACCGACGGCGTCGTCATCAAAGTCAACGATTTTGGCATTCGCAAGATCGTCGGAGAGGTCTCGCGCAATCCCCGGTGGGCCATCGCCTATAAATTCCCACCCAAGCAAGCGACGACTCGGGTGAAAGATATCGTCGTTCAGGTAGGCCGGACAGGGAAGCTCACGCCCGTGGCTGTCTTGGAACCCGTGCCCCTGGGCGGCGTCACCGTTCAACACGCCACGCTGCATAACCAAGACGAGATTGAGAAGAAAGACATTCGCATTGGAGACTGGGTGCTCATCCAACGCGCTGGGGACGTCATTCCCGAGGTCGTCCAGCCTATCATCGCGCGCCGCACCGGTACAGAGAAGAAATTTACAATGCCGGAGGACTGCCCTGTCTGTGGCGACAGGGTCGTGCGACTGCCTGATGAAGTCGACTACCGCTGTGTGAATATCTCGTGCCCAGCGCGCTTGAAAGAGAGCATTTTACACTATGCGTCGAAGGGTGCCGCTGATATCGAGGGTCTGGGGGAGCGCTGGGTCGAAGCGTTGATGAAGGCAGGCTTGGTCAAAGAGATCCCTGATCTGTATAAGCTTAAAGAGCGCGTCCTCGAGTTAGTGCGCCTAGAGCGCATGGGGGCGAAGCTTGCCGAGAATCTCTTAAACGCTATTGAGAAGAGCAAGAGAATATCTCTCGCTCGCTTTCTCTACGGGTTAGGGATTCGGCACGTGGGGGAGCACTTGGCAGAATTGCTCGCACAGCGCTTTAGAAGCTTAGACGCGCTCATGAACGCCTCGGAAGAAGAGCTCCTCCAAGTTGAGGAAGTCGGTCCAACGGTGGCGCAAAGCATCCTCTCGTTCTTCAGAGATGAACGCAACCGTGAGATGATTCGTAAGCTCCGCGAGGCCGGGGTGCAAATCCTCGAGGAGATAAGCCCACAGCAAGCCGGGCCGCTTGCAGGCAAGACCTTCGTCTTCACCGGGACGCTGAAACACTTCACGCGCAGCCAAGCCGAGGCTCTTGTCAAATCGCTAGGGGGTCGGGTCTCATCGAGTGTCAGCCGCAAGACAGATTACGTCGTCGCCGGCGAAGACCCCGGCTCGAAGGTAGAGAGAGCACGGGCGTTGGGCGTGCCCGTGCTCTCGGAAGACGAGTTTCGTAAGCTGATGGAAGGGTAGGCCTCTCACCCTGGCCAACAGCTCGCTGTCTCAAAGCCTGTGGGCTGCGACGGCACACAGAGCCGCGTCCACTCATCAAAGGGGATTAACGATTGATTGCGCGCGTTCTTGATAATGAACGGGTTACTGAATGGCAGATAAAACCCCGGAACGCGCCCGATCCCCGGAATGAAGATGAAGATCGTATTCGTCTGGGTGCGCTCTGGGATGCCATCGCCATTGACGTCGAGCAGCAGCTCGATCCGTGCTGCTGAGACCCCGTCGCCAAGCTCTATCGCGTAAGTGACGCGCCCGTTACTACGCACCGATCCAGTCAGCGTGATTTGAGTGACCGGCTGAGTGATCTGCGGGACTGGCTGCGCTGTTGCTGACCCTTCAGTTTGCACTCCAACCCCGGCAATCGAGCCGTTTACAGCCAACGAGATCTGATAGGATCGGTCGCTATTCCAGCCCGTCGCCCCTTGGACCATCAGATAGAGTTTGTCTGTCCCCATGATGAAGAGCCCTCCGGCGCCCAAGGGGATATACGGGCGCGGCGTCGGGGGCGGAGTCGTCGTCTGCACGGTGACGTTCTGAGATGTCGAGCCCGTCAGACCCTGGTCATCAGTGACTCTCAACAGCACTGTGTACGTGCGCGCTTGCGGGAATGCGAACGCCACGCGCACGCCCTGAGCGTCGAAGCGCCCGTCGCTATCAAAGTCCCACTCGTAACGGACAATCCGCCCGTCGGGGTCAGTCGAGCACGAGGCATCAAACGTTACAGGCTGATTGACGATGGGATTGGTCGGGCTGAAGGTGAAGCACGCCGTGGGCGCTCGGCTCTGCGGAGGCGCGGTCGTGCCAACTTGGAAGCTGGTGAACGCGCTCGTCCATGTCGCTGACGGAGCAGCGCTCTGGATGCGACGAGCCAGCTCAGCGCGGAACGCTTCAGGATCGAGCCAGGCTCTATTTTGTACCCCATCAAGCCCCAGGCTCACAGCCTGTGTAATGGCGATAGCATGGAGATACTCCGTGCCCTCCGGTCCGCTGATCGTGAGCGTGTAGGGGCCGTCAGGCAGTGTATATGTCCCAGCGTTCAAGAGATTCTGGCGCGAGAACGCGTTGGGGAAGATCTGTGAGACTCGCCCTGCGGGGTCGACATCGAAGACGTAGACATATGCTTGCGCTCCCAGGCGCAGGAAGATCTGAAGTCTCTCCCCAATGCGATAGCTGGTCTTGTCCGTGCTAATCGAGATCGACAGCTGACTGGGCGTCGCAGCCCGCACCGTGATCTGACGGGAGTTATTAGTTTCATCGGACTCTGCGACCTGGCGCAGGGCGTCAGCCGTGACGGTGAATGTCTCTGAAGAACTATTGAGCCGTCTAGAGAAGTCTACTCGCACGGAAGCACCGGCGCGCAGCCCGGTGATCGTCTGGCGAGCTGTCCCAACGCTGTCTTGCACTTCGACGACGAACGTTCCGGCATCAGCGTTCCCGTTGTTCCGGACGATAGCCGTGAGCGTGAGCAGACTGCCCACGGTGGGATCGCGCGGGAAGTAGTCTAAAGAGTCAAGGGTCAGATCAGGCAGTCGCGTCTCAGCGAGCGCATCAATGCGAATCTGAGTCGAGTTGTTCGTCTCATTCGACTCATCGACTTGGTTGGTCACGTCGACGGTGATCGTAAAGATCTCTGTGGCGTTGGTTTGCCGTCTGGTGAAGGAGAGTGAGATACCGCTCGCTGCGCTCAGCCCTGAGACCGCCCGTCGGTCCTGTCCAGCACTATCACGAATTTCAACGAGGAACGGCCCGGCGTTGCCATCACCCTGGTTGCGCACGACGATCGTGAAGGTCACGTTCTCTCCAAGCCGTGGCGTCCGCGGTGCCCAATCGACCCCAGCAATAGTAAGATCGGGCCTGCGCGGCGCTTGCGGCTGTGCGTCTACACGGATCTGCACAGAGTTATTGGTCTCATCAAGCTCGTCTACTTGATTTGTTACGTCTACGGTGATCGTGAAGAACTCGGTCGTATTGTTCACCCTTCGGGTGAAACTGGCTGACGCTGTAGCTCCGACGGCAAGCCCAGAGAAGGTCTGGCGCTCAGTTCCCGCGCTGTCGCGAATCTCTATCACAAACGGCCCAGCGTTGGCTTGCCCTTGGTTGCGCACGACGACAGAGAGTGTGACGTTCTGCCCGACGGTCAGCGTGCGAGGGGCCCAGTCTGTGCTTGCGATAGCCAAGTCGGGCTTGAGCATCGGCTGCGTGGCCGTCACGCGCAGTTCGGCGGCATTGTTATTCTCGTTCGATTCGTTCACTTGGTTTGTCGCGTCGGCGACGACAACGAATGTCTCGGATGTTTGGTTGACCCGACGTACAAACGAGAAGCTTGTCGAGCCGCCGGCATTCAAGCCGACAACCGTGCGGCGGTCGGTGCCGCCGCTGTCGCGGATCTCGATCACGAACGAGCCAGCGTCCGCATTCCCGATGTTACGTACGATTCCACTGACTGTGATCAAGTCCCCAACACGTGGGTTCGCTGGATTGTACGTGAGTCCTGTCACGGTGAGATCGGGTTGACCTGAGGGTGGGGGGCTCGCTTGGGCGAGATTGAGTCGTCCAGAGCCGAATTGCACCGGCGAGCCCATGGGGATCGCCATGCTCTTTAAGCGCGCTTCGAGCTGCCCAGCAGTCAACGAAGGGTTTTCGGAGAGCAAAAGCGCCGCAGCTCCTGCCACATGCGGCGCGGCTGCTGATGTGCCAAGGAATTCTGAATACGTAAATGTCGAGACCCTATCTGGCCCGACGATATCGGGCTTGGAGAGCCCAGCGTTGGTTGGCCCTTGAGAGCTATAAGGAGCGATGGGGCCGGTCGTCCAGTTCTGTCGGTTGACTGCTCCAACAGTCAGGGCATGAGGTGAATCCCCCGGCGCCATGATGCTATGCGAGGGGACAGCGTATTCTATATCGTGATTGAGGCTAAAGAGCGAGAATGTCCGCGGGGCAGGATTGCCGTCAGCCTTGATCTGAATGTGAAACGTCCCGGGGATGAACGACTGATAGAACAAGCTCTCGACTGGCGGTTCAGTGCCCGATTGAATGCGCTGTGATGCAGCGACTTGGGTGCCATTGTTATTGAACAAATACAGATCGTAATCGTTGGCTGAGGCAGGCCAGTCATTCCATGTGAGGAAAATCCCAATTTGATCTCCGGCGTTGACCGTGATCGTGAGGGACTCATCGCCGGGGGCGAATTCGTGCCATTTGTTGAAATTAGTATCGCGGAATGTTCCTTGCCAGTGGCGCCGGGCGTAGTTGCCTGCAGCGTTGACCCAGAGCACTCCGCGGCTGCGCGCGTCCGCGACGATATTATTGATTGTGCCCGTGCCGTCATAGAAGTTCGTGTTGAACCACCCTACAGAGTGATTGATGATCTTAGCACCTTGCCGGATTGCTTCTTCTTTGGCGTTCTCAAGATCGACCTCATCGCCGACTTTCATAAGAATGAATTGAGCTTGTGGGGCCATGTCGTAGATAATTTCAGCGACGGCGGTGCCGTGATTTGTTCCCGACTCGATGCCCGTGCTCGTGTAATCAAACGTCTGGATGCCACTGGGGAGTTCGCCGCGACTCTGCGCAGCAGTTAAGCCTTGGAACCCCAGATCGATGATAGCGATCTTAACCCCCTGACCCCGAAAGCCCAGCGCATGATACTGCGAGGCCCCGGTGAGAACGACCCCTTCGCTCACTACTAGCGTTTGCGGGACTAAAGGAGGTCGAACAAATTGCACCACACCGCTAGCCGCTAACAGAGAGGCGCGCAACAGTCCCAAGTTCATAGGTATTTGGGCTTTCCACGCGTAGGGAGACGTGGCGATGACCTGCCCGCCCATGAGTGCAATCTGTTTCCTGAGGGCTTCCTGGGCGACAGGGTCACGGCTCAGGCCCTCCGAGATTTGAAAGATTACGACTGCCGTATTCCCCGAAAGGGGGACGCGGAACTGCGAAGCCGCTTGCGCTGCCGCTTGTACCTGGCCTTTCTCAGCAAGCCTAAAGATATGCTCGAGCACGCTATCAATTCTAGGATCGTGCTCGAGCCGAGCCACGGTCTTAGGGTCCGAAGGTTCCTGGGGGAGTCCCATCCCGTCAACCAGCACCACCATGATGCCGCAAAGAACCCAAAAGAGATACCGATGTCTGCGCATAGTTCCTCAGCTCCTTTACAGTCCTGGCTGATAAGGGGGTCGCACAAACTTCACTGCGGGATCGCTCGCCAATCTCACCAACTGATGGATCGGTACGAGCACTCGCAGCAATCCCGAAGGCGAGCGCGCTTCGACAAGAATGTTATGATTCGGAGCAAGCTGCGCCTCCGGAGAGATTAACTCTACAATCACGCGCACTCGCAAGCCCCACAGCTCTAATCTCTGTTGTGGAGCGAACTCATACCAATCGGGCATGAGCATCAATGCATAGAGCACCGGATCTAAACGCACGCCTTCTGGAGGCTTAGGGGGCTTGACTCCTGGCACTACGGTCAGCTCCTCTACTAGCAGTGGGAGCACCGGGTCGGAGACGACGGACAGCTTGGCTAATCTTCGCCCGATCTCGTCGAGGATGGCCGACGCGCTCGCTGTTGTCGTCGGAGCTACAATAAGCTCATAGCCCTCACGAGGAGAGGGCCGAAGATTATATCGTGAGAGCAGCCCCTCCGCCCGCAACCAGAGCAACTCTCCGTCGACAAAGAGATGGGGAAAGACCAGGCGTTCGCGCTCGTTCTCCGGGGTGCAGTCAAGGCAGGGCTGCATCCCTAGAAAATACTTTACTGTAGTTCCTCGAGCAATACGCACAGAAAACCCAGCTTGTCGAGCAGCCTCGATAATCTTCTCCATATCGCTCTCAATGCGTGAGAGCGCGACGCGATAGAATTTGCCCGCTAAAAGAATCTGATCGCCCACGATCATGGTTTCTAGCTCTCTCCCCTGAAAGAGAGCCAGCAAGAGAGCTGTCACCCATGGAACAAGAATGAATATTCTGAGCATAAGGCTCCTTTCTGTCAGTGGCTGAAGCCACCGATTACACGCCTAGCCGCCCCCTTTCTTTAAGCGCTTCGTGATGTTCTGGGCGATCTGAGCCCATTCGAGTGCACTCACCTGTTGATCGATGTAGCTTATCAGCGTCCGAGGAATGGCGGGATTGCGCTCAAGACGCGATTGCACAGCAAATTTGATCGCGCTGATATCGTCGAGCTTGCCTCCACCACGCACATAGTCTTCCAACGCCCAGGCCGCCTCGGTGATCACCAGGTCCACTATTTCGAGGGTGAGCATAAGCGTTACCGCTCCAAACCGGATCGTCGTAGTGATGCGCACGCCCTTGCTCGCTAAGAGTGCCTTCACTTCCCCAAGAGTCGTCTTACGTTCTAATAAGTCGTCGTTCAGCAGGTCGAGCGGGACCCCCTTGGTCAAGCCCTCAAAGGCCTTGTCTACCAGCATGGTGACGGGCAGCTCCTCAAGGAGCGCTCGACCGATGATCTGCAATATCCCTTCGCGCAACGAGATCGGCGCGGCGGTCTGCTTCAAGCGCTGACAGAGCCGCAGTGCCACCTCCGGGGTGATGCGCTTGTCGGCAAAGCCCTTCGCAAACGCTGTCTGCAACGTCTGGAGATCAGATACGCCCAACTCCGCAAAGCATTTGTAGACGTCCTCAGGAGTTGGCTGGGCCAGGACGGCAAGCAGCTCAACAATCAAAGCCACACTCCACGGCTTCATGGCTGCTCACGCTCCTCTCTGGGCACAACATATAAGACAGAATTTATCTTGTTGTCGAACGTATGGACGAACTCGGTTGCCCGTGGGTCGTAGACCCAGCGCGTGCCATTGACGATAAATCCGTACTCATACCGCCCGGGCTTAATATCTTTTGGCAGCCGGATCCACCAGATGCCGCTGCGATCTGGACCGTTCATAGGGATGGGCTCCCACAGAGTGAACTGAGCCGCCAAGCTGACGCTCTGAGCGTCTGGATAGACCAGACACAGGACGTCAGGATCGGAGCACGGAGCAGCTGAGAGATGGAGTCCGATCCATAAGCCGACTGCGAAGACCGCAGCGGCAGCCACGACACCCGCGGCAATCACACCCAAACGCGGGCGCGGATTGGGCCGGCCCTCCGGAAGCTCCTCGATAATCTCATATTCGAGATCAGCGATCCGATCCCGATGAGCTTGGGCATATCGAGTCAAGCTCTCTCTCAGCAGATTCTCCAGTTCATGGTCATGCATAGCCCGTCACTCCTTTCTCCTCCAACATCCGTTTCAGCTGAGCCTTGGCCCGATGGAGTCGGATCTTGACTGTCCCTTCGGGCAGTCCCAAGGCCTCCGCGATCTCTTTATAGTCTAGATCGGCATAGTAGCGCAACACCAAGGGCATCCGATAAGCAGGTTTGAGCTGATCGAGAGATTCCCGAATGATCCGCGTGCGCTCATCACGGACGAGCTGTTGCGCCGGATCGCTGCCCTTGGTCAATCTCGAGATATATCGGAGCGGCGTGAAGAGCCGTTCTCGACGCAGCTTGTTCTTGCAAACGTTGGCCGTAATAGCAAAGAGCCACGTCGAGAATCTCTTCTCGAGATGGAAAGTATGCAGCCCTTCATAAGCGCGGATGAACGCGTCGTGGGCAGCGTCTTCGGCATCGGCGGGATTGCCCAAGATCCCCAGAGCAATCCCGAAGACCGCGTCTTTGTAGCGTCTCACGATCTCACCCCAGGCGTTCATGTCCCCATGGAGCGCCCGCTGGATCAGCTCTAACTCCCCCTCACCCATGCAACCTCCTGGCTGCTCTCGAGATTATATACAGACTCAGCGCGCTAAAGTTTCAGAACCCATTTTATCCCGTAATGCCGACATCTGTCATGTGGAGAGCAGACACAGCCCCCTCTTATCCCCCGACGACCTTCCTTTCCTAGTGACAGCTCTTGCTTTACAGTCAACATAGTAGAGTCACTATCAGGAGGTCATTATGATGCGAGCTGGAATGCGCATCGCGCTTCTTACTATGGCCGTGATCTCATTGAGCAGTTGCACAATAGCTCAAGCGCCCTTTGCGATCTTCACCGCCACTCCATCATCCGGCGAAGCCCCCTTGACCGTGTACTTCGACGCCTCTGGCTCGAGCGATCTCGACGGCACGATCACCCAGTACGAATGGGACTTCACCGGCGATGGCACCGTAGATGCCACCGGTGCCACAGCAACATATCAATACTCAACAGCGGGGACTTTTCTGGCCACCCTCGTCGTCACCGACAACTCCGGCTTGAAAGGGCGCTTCTCGACCAACATTACGGTGTATAAGGGCAGCATCTTCTTCTCCGCCATACGCAACGGGCTGCCGCTTCCTCAGATCTTCCGCATGGACAGCGATGGCACCAACCAGGCCCAAATTACATATCTCCAAGGGGCAGATCTCTGGCCAGCCCTCAGCCCTAACGGCCGCCAGTATGTGGCCTTCGCTCGAGCTTCCCTCAACCTAGGCGGAGGAGAGGCGCCCACCGGAGACTTCGATATCTTCAAGATGCTCCCCGATGGCTCAATGCAGATCAACCTGACCCAACAATCCGGCAGCGAAGAGATCCAGCCGACTTGGTCCCCTGATGCCACGAAGCTCGCCTTCGCTAGCAACAAGGACGGGAATTTCAATATCTACACGATCAACGCAGATGGCACAGGCTGGACCCGCGTGACGCACTTTTCCGACAAGGGGGCCTTCGCCCCTCGGTGGTCGCCCACCAACCCCAATCTCTTGATCTTTGTCATGCCCAACCCGACCCAGACAGCTTATCTCTCCCTAGCTCGGGTACACGCCGACGGGACGGGATTGACTCAGCTCACTAATCGCCCTTATAACGACGGCGCGATCTCCCCCATCACTCGCTTCCCCTCTCCTCCAAGCTGGTCCCCCGACGGCACAAAGATCGCATTCACGTCTGATCAGCTGGGAAGCTTAGATATCTTCGTGATGAACGCCGATGGCTCTCATATCGTCAATCTGAATACACTGGCGTCGTCGAGCACGGCCAATCTCGTGACTTCTCAAGAGTTCGATCCCTTCTGGCTTCCCAACGGCACCGAGATCGCTTTCGTCTCCGATCGAGACGGGACGTATCATCTCTACAAAGTTAACCTCGCGACCGGAGTTGTGACGAAACTCACCAGCCTTGGGATGACGAATATGACGCCCGCCAGGAACACCACTAGCAAATAGACGACCCAATCTCCAAGCCGCACGTAGAGCGTCGCGCGATCCTGCAGGAAGATCGTCTCCTGCAGGATCTGCGTTGTCTCGGATCGCGTTGTCATCACAATTCTTCCGTGGGGATCGATGATTCCAGAGATACCCCCGTTGGCAGCTTGTACAGTGTAGCGCCTGGTCTCAACGGCCCGAAAGATAGCCTTGGCAAAGTGCTGCTCCAAGGCCCTTAATCCCTTGAACCATCCATCGTTTGTGATAACCAAAATGGCTTGAGCGCCGCTTCTGACAAACTCGCGGCTGATGTGGGAGAAGATCGACTCAAAGCAGATGGGGGTGGCCAGTCTCACCCCCTCATCCTGACTCTGAGCGTGGGATGAAGTGAGGACCAAGGGACGGAACCCATCCCCTGGCGTGAGTGCTCCCAAGGGGAGCGGTCCAATCACCCGCTCTATCCCCATACGACGCAGCAACTCGATCAACGGAAAATACTCGGTGCTAAAGGGCACCAAGTGCACTTTATCATAGAGATCCCTAATCTCTCCATCAGGGCCAAGAAGGGCTGCGGTGTTCACGAGCTTGCCGTCCCGATAGTCAATGGTCCCCACAATGAGCGCTGCCCCAAGACGGCGGACCTGCTCTTGATACGGCTCAAGAAGTTCTGGCTGTCGAAGCAGATACGCGGGCAAGATCGACTCTGGCAGAAGCACGAGATCGAACTGCCCTGGGGCTAGTCGCTCTAACTGAGCCAGATAGAGATTTTGAATATTGTAGAGCTGTTCTGGATCGCTACGGGCGCGTTGCGCAACGTTAGAGTGAATGAGTGCCACACGTAGCGGCTTCTCACGAGAATAGGGCAAGCGAAGCTGATATTCCCCCCATACCCAGAAGAGCATAATAAGCCCCACGGCGATCACGCCCCAGCGCAGCCGGCGCTCACGCAACGTTTGATAGAGCAAAAGATTTACAAAGACAATGAGCAAAGAGACCCCCCACGTCCCTGTCACTGAAGCTATCTGAATTAGCTGGGGAGACTGCCAGAGGGCGTCGCTGAGAAAGCCCCAGGTAAACCCGAACCTCGTCAGCGAGCGCAGATATTCTAAAAGAACCCACAGAGCAGGCGCGGCTAGCCATTGCGCATGGGGGAATTGCCTCTGAATGAGACACAAGCTCGCGCCCCACAGCCCCCATCCCACGGCTAAGAGTCCCGCCAGCCCTACATGCCCAAGGAGAATAAAGACCCCCGCCCATTCGATGAGAGCATACAGCCAATAGAACAAAAGTACAAAGAAGACAAAGCCGGCGCCATACCCCAGCCAAAACCCCTGGCGCGGCGTGCCCCCCTCAAGAGCAAAAAAGATGGGCACAAGGGCAAAAAAGACCAGACCCCCCCACAGATAGCCAGGCATGCTGAGCAGTGCTAAGAGAGCCCCAGCTAAGGCCAAGAGGACCCGAACCATGATGACTACTTAAACAAGCCGTACTCGAAGATCTGATAGTAGATGAGATACCCTCCAGCGGCGAGGAGCAAGAACCCGGTAAGCCAGTGCGTGGCTCGTTCCCAGCGCCGTGTCTGGAAGAAGAGCAGGGCGAGTAACGCGAGGGCGAAGACGCTCAAAAAGATGCGATTGGCACCGGAAAACGCGGCTCCCCAGCTTGAGGCCAAGGGCGGGAAGGCCCACACTATCACAAGCACTAGGATGATGGGAACGCTCACCCCTATTAAGGCATGTCTGAAGGGCAAGCGCCGGTCGAGGCTCCCCTTAGAGTACGCCATGCTGACCGAGAGCAAGAGCATCATCACTGTCATGCCCGACGCATAGGCTATAAAATTAAGAACCCCAGCCAGGGGACTTACCATCAGCGTCGGCCCAACGACGTAGATCATAAAGATCGGGAGCGTGCACCCGCAGGATGCAATCGCATACCCGATCCCATAGAGATAATAGAAGGAGTAGCCTTTTCGACTTCCCTCTCCCCCCCCGCCGAGGAAGGGAGTAGGCAGCGAAAAGACCAGCTCGCGCCCCGCTAGCATAAGAGCTCCAAGAACGATCACCCCCAGCCCAAGGAGCACCGCTACCCAAGGGAAGTACGAGCTAATGGCCGTCCCCACAAGAGAGATCACTAGACCCAGCGCAAGAAAGACAGTAAAGAACCCGGCACTTACGGCTCCGCCTAGCGCCAAGCCGTGCCCCAAGCGCTCCCACCATCCCTCTGGGCGAGGTGAGGAGCTCGTGCGACTGCCTAAATAATAAGCTATATACGACGGGAGCAAGGCAAACCCACAAGGGTTGAAGAACGCCACCACTCCTGCCCCCAACGCTAGCCCTATAACCCCCAGATCGACCATGACACCCCTATCTTACGGGGTAGGTAGCCTGGGCTCAAGTCCTTGTTTGACGTCGGGGAGGTCTATCGCGTACAATCGCCAAGTCTAGCTACTATGCACATAAGGAGGCACGGTGATGAACCCAGTGTTGGTTGAGATTCCCTTACCCTTCGGATGGGGGCCTTTACAGATTCGGTATTACGGGCTCATGTACGTCATCGCTATTATTGTAGGGATCTTTCTGACGCGCCGCGAGGCGGCGCGCAAGGGCTTGCCCTTAACCCTCGATGATATTCTCGATTTCGTCTTGATCACCGTGCCGGTAGCCATCATCGGGGCACGGCTCTACTATGTCGCCTTTCAATGGTCGAACTTCTACGTCCCCGGCGATGCCCTGAAGACTTTTATAAATATTATCGCGATCTGGGAGGGCGGCTTAGCTATTCACGGGGGCATCCTAGGGGGGCTCCTGATGCTCTGGGTCTACTGTCGCTGGAAGAAGGTGCCCCTGTGGCCAGTTGCCGATGCCGTTGCGCCAAGCTTGATCTTGGGCCAAGCTCTCGGACGCTTTGGGAACTTCATGAACGGTGACGCCTACGGCGTGCCCTTGGGCCCAACGTGGCCCCCATGGCTCGATTGGGTCGGAGTCGTCTATAAAGAGGGTACCCCAGGCTACCAACACTGGGGCGACATCCCTACTCACCCCACCATGCTCTACGAGATGGTTGGTGACTTAGTGATCTTCGGGTTGCTGATGTGGCTGCGCACTAAGAACTTCCAAGATGGGTTCATTGTGTCGCTCTATATGGTGCTCTATTCGGTTTTGCGGTTTTGGATGGAGTTTCTGCGAGCAGACGCGCTCTGGCTCGTCCCAGACGTGTTGCGGGCCGCTCAAGTGATTAGTGTCATTTTCTTTGTCGTCTTTAGCGCTTTTATCGTGGGGAAGAGGCTCTACACACGTAAGCCCACAGCTGCACAGCCGGCGTCATAGCCGAAAGTTCTCGCCAAGATAATACTGGCGCGCCAGAGGGTGGACGGCGATCTCTTCGGGGCGCCCGCTTAGCAAGAGCTTGCCCTCGTTGAGTAGATACGCATAGTCGGTGACGCTCAGGGTCTCCCGCACATTGTGGTCGGTCACGACGATGCCGATCCCCTCAGCGGCCAGCGTCCGAATGATCTTGTGGATATCGGCGACGGAGATCGGATCTATCCCTGAGAAGGGCTCGTCGAGCAAGAGAAATCTCGGTGAGGTCGCTAAAGCGCGCGCGATCTCGACGCGTCGGCGCTCCCCTGCCGAAAGAGTATCTACTCGTTGGTGCGCCAGCTGAGCGATGCCCAATTTCTGCAACAGCTGCAACGCGCGCTGCTCGCGCTCTTTGGGGTGAGATGTCCACTGCTCCAAAACGAGCAAGAGATTCTCCAGGGCGCTGAGCTTGCGAAAGACTGAGGGCTCTTGAGGGAGATAGTGGATCCCCAAACGCGCACGGGCGTAGAAGGGCCAGCGTCCAATGGGCTTGTTATCTAGAAAGATCTCCCCTGCCTCATGAGCGATCAGACCGGTGATCATATAGAACGTCGTGGTCTTGCCCGCGCCGTTAGCTCCAAGCAAGCCCACCACCGTGCCGCTCTCGATTTGTAGGGAGACGCCGTCGACCACACGGCGCCCCCCGTAGCTCTTGACTAGCCCTTCGGTGCGTAAGATCATGGCTTGCGCAAGATCAAGCGAGCCTGGTGAAGGATCGTGGCCCGGCCTGTCTCAGCAAAGTACTCTAAGCCCTCCCCCGTTAGGACGAACTCCTCGCTCTCGATGCGCACGCTCGATTCCGTCTTCAAGAGCTTCTTAGAATTGTCCCAGATGAGATCCCTCGTGACAAAAGAAAACTCACGACCAACAGCAGAGATCTCTCCGAGCAGCTCAATATCTCCAGAGCGATTCTGCAGGCGCGCCTGAGGCGCCCGCACCACAAGTGTCTCGTGCCCTTCGCTATCGAAGAAGCGCAGCGTCACTTCTTCACCAACGCTGACGTCCTCTTGCACCGTCATAGAACGCCCCTCTAATTCCCATAGCTTCTTCCCGTGCTCATCGTATCGGACAATACGAGCGTTCTCGGCAGAGATAGCTGGGGCGCGTAGCTCCTCCTCATCTGACCATAGGCGGGGCATGGTCGCCCAGAGCCAGTAGAGCCCGCCAATCAGCCCTCCGATCACGAGGAGACCAAGAGCTTGCGACGCGCGAGACATGCTTGGACTAAGCCTATAAAGAGCGGGCGCGGATGCGTCGGCCGAGACTTGAACTCTGGGTGGAACTGCGACGCAATAAAGTACGGATGCTCAGGGAGCTCTACGATCTCCATGCGACGTCCATCGAGCGATTTCCCAGAAAACTTCAGCCCCGCGGCTTCCAAGTCCCTGATATAGCGTGCATTGACTTCGTAGCGATGGCGGTGGCGCTCCGAGATCTCGGTCGTCCCGTAGAGTTTATAGGCGAGCGTGCCGCGCTCGATCACGACGGGCTGCGCCCCTAAGCGCATCGTCGCGCCCTTCTCCGTGAGCGATCTTTGCTCCGGCATCAGATCGATGACGGGATGCTCCGTCGGGCCAAACTCGGTGCTATTAGCGCCTTCTAACCCAAGTACGGAGCGCGCAAATTCTATAATGGCCAACTGAAACCCATAACAGATCCCTAAGAACGGCACATGGTGCGTGCGGGCATAGCGAATCGCCCTGATCTTCCCCTCCGCTCCACGATGGCCAAAGCCAACCGGAACGATCACGCCGTCAACGCCCTCCATCTGCGACTCGGAGAACCCTTCCGCTTCGATCCAGACGATTTCGATCCCTGCCCCCAGGGCGGCTCCAGCGTGCGTGAGCGCCTCGACGTAACTAACATAGCTATCGCGGAGCATCGTATATTTACCGACGAGGGCGATGCGCAGCTGGTGCTGGGGATGAAGCACCGCATCGACAAAGCGCTTCCATTGGCTGAGATCTCTCATCTTAGCCGAGAGCTTCAAGCGCGTAAGAAGGAGCTCCGTCAGCCCTTGTTCCTCAAAGAGCAGCGGGACTTGATAGATCGAGCGCACGTCAGGAGCGCTGATCACTGCTTCGAAGGGGACGTCGCAGAAGAGCGCGATCTTGCGCCGGATGCCCTCAGCAAGGGCAAGAGTGCTGCGCCCGATGATGACATCCGGCTGGATCCCAATGGCCCGCAGCTCCTTCACGGAGTGCTGGGTCGGCTTGGTCTTCTGCTCTCCTACGACGGAGACCACGGGCACGAGCGTCGTGTGCACAAAGACGCAGTGATCGTCCCCGAGTTCTTGGTGCATCTGCCGTAGCGCCTCTAAGAAGGGCATGGACTCAATATCGCCGACAGTGCCCCCAACCTCGACGATGACGACCTCAGCTTTGGTGCGCTCAGCGACGCGCTTGATGCTCGCCTTGATCTCGTCGGTGACGTGGGGGATGATCTGCACCGTCGCGCCCAGATAGTCCCCCCGGCGCTCCTTCTCAATGACGCTCCGGTAGATCTTGCCTGTAGTGATATTGTGATCCCCGGTGAGATCTATATCCAAGAAACGCTCATAGCTGCCCAAGTCCATGTCGACTTCGGTACCATCGTCGAGCACGAAGACCTCGCCGTGCTGATAGGGATTCATCGTGCCGGCGTCGCAATTGAGATAGGGGTCGATCTTAATAGCTGTTACGGTTAGACCGCGCGATTTGAGCAGTAGCCCTATCGACGAGGCCGTGATCCCCTTGCCCAACCCAGAGAGCACTCCACCCGTCACAAAGATATATTTGTTCACAAAACACCTCGTACGAAAAGCAAAAATTTCAGCTATGCACCGGAATGAACGCCTATGCGATTATACTGAGCCCCTGGGGTGGCAAGCAAACGAAGCGCTGACTATAATCAAAGCCCATGTCTAGCTTGCTCGCAGAGTATGCCAACCGAATACGACGTTTTAGCCCTAATGCTCGGCTCTTTCTGCTCTCGATCTTTGGCGTAGGCTTGGCGTCCAGCATATTTTCGCTTTTTTTGAATATTTATCTCTTGCGCTTGGGGTATAAGCAAGATTTCATTGGGCTAATGGCGGCTATCCCTCCACTGGTGATAGCGTTCTTGTCCGTGCCTGCAGGGGTAGTAGGCGACTCGATAGGGCATCGCCGCGCCCTCATTCTAGGAGCAGCTTTCAGCAGCCTGGGCGCGCTCGGCCTTGTGCTCTTTACCAAACCAGAACCGTTGGTGCTCTCCATAGGGATCTTAGGATTGGGCAGCGCACTCACCCAGGTCGTCAGCGCCCCGTTTATGATCGAAGAGAGCCGAGAATCCGAACGCCCTCATCTCTTCAGCGTGCAGTTTGCGCTCCAGACGCTCGCGGGCTTCTTCGGGAGCTTCCTTGGTGGGGCTCTGCCCTCACTCTTTGCTCTCGGCTTTGCTCTCACAGAGAGCACAGCTACGGTGTATCAGATGACGCTAGCGGTTGGCACCGGACTGATCGGGCTGAGCGTTCTCCCCTTGCTAGGGATGCGCTCGACACCGCGAGCAAGTAGCCGCACTGAACTGCGCTGGCGCTTGAAGACCCCTCCTCGCCTGGTCTTCAAGCTCATCCTTCCCAATATGATTCTCGGCTTAGGCGCAGGGTTATTCATCCCGTTCATAAACGTGTTCTTTAAGCTTCAATTTCATATATCTGATGAGCTCTTGGGAGCGCTCTTTGCGTGGAGCGCTGTTGGGATGGGAGTAGCGTCGCTTGCTGGGCCGCCGCTAGCCCAGCGTATAGGGAGAGTCCGCATGATTGTTCTGACGCAAGCGCTCTCAATCCCGTTCTTGATTGCTATGGCGTTTGTGCCCATCTTATGGGTCTCGGCGCTTGCTTTTGTCATACGCTATGCGCTCATGCCTATGAGCGCCCCGATCTATTCGCTCTTTGTGATGGAACAAGTTGCCCCAGAAGACCGCGCCACGGTCAACGGCTGGTCTACGATGGCATGGAACCTGCTCTTTGCGGGAAGCGCTTGGCTCAGCGGTCAGCTCCAGATCGTATGGGGCTTTAGGCCGATTTTCGTGATCGTGTGTGCCGTCTATAGCATCAGTATCGCGTTACAGTACAAGCTCTTTGCGCCGTTAGAACACCATGAGATCTGAGAGAGTCTTTTCGGTGATCATTCTTGCTGGGGGGCGCTCCCAGCGCGTAGGAAGAGAAAAAGCCCTTCTCCCGTGGGGTGGACGCACCCTCATCGAGCATATCGTAGCTCAGTGTAGGAGATGGAGCGATGACGTGCTTGTCACTTCTGGGGATCGGGTTCGTTATCAGGAGATCCTCGATGTACCCATATTTGCTGATGCGATTCGCGATATTGGGCCGATGGGGGGGCTCTACACTGGGCTCAAGCACGCTCGTTATGAGTACAGCCTTGCGGTCGCGTGCGATATGCCTTTCATAACCCGAGCTGTCATAGATCTGCTCAGAGCTGAGCTAGACGGCTCTGTCTGGGCCGTTGTGCCTAAGATAGAAGGGCATCGCGTCCCGACATTTGCGCTCTATCATAAGAAGTGTCTTTCGGTGATAGAGCAGCTACTAGCCCAAAGATGCACATCTCCTCTAGCTCTACTTGATGCTGTCCCGATAGCAATCGTCCCGGAAGAACGATTCCGCGCGGTAGACCCTACACTCCGCTCATTCACGAATATCAACACTCTTCAGGATTGGGAACGCTCTTTGAAGCTCTCGTTGTAGCCCCCCTGAGCAATCTGTTATCATCAAGAGTCGCTATGGCCAAGCCGAAGCTCACCCCGATGATGCAGCAGTATCTGCGTATCAAGTCGCAGTATCAAGACGTGATTCTCTTCTTTCAGCTCGGGGATTTCTACGAGACGTTCTTTGAGGACGCGGAGCTGACCGCTCGGGAATTAGATATCGCACTCACCAAGCGCGACGAGGCCCCAATGGCTGGTGTCCCCGTCAAGCGCGTCGCGTTCTATGTCAATCAGTTGCTAAAGAAGGGCTACAAAGTCGCGCTTTGTGAGCAACTCCAAGATCCCGAAGAAGCGAAAGGGCTTGTCGAGCGCGACGTCGTCAGAATTATTACTCCGGGCACAATCCTAGAAGAAGAGCTGCTGGAGCGCGGGGTGAATAACTATCTCGTCGCGCTCTACCCTGAAGACGAGTTCGTCGGGCTGGCATACGCCGATATTTCAACCGGGGAGTTTCGCGCCACAGAACTGAATATCTCTGAGCTGAAGAACGAGCTCAATAGACTACGCCCTGCAGAGATCATCCTTCCTCGAGGGGCGGCCCTGGCGGAAGACTATCAAGCCGCGCGGAGCTATGTGGAGCCCTCGTCTTTTCAGATCCAGAAGCTTCTCGATCACTTCGGGATTATCTCGTGTGAGGGTTTAGGTCTCTCGGAGCTTGCTGGGCGCAGCGCCGCTGGCCTGCTCAGCTACGTTCAAGAGACCCAGAAAGGATCCCTCAAGCATCTCAGTCCACCAAAGCCCTATCAGCTGTCACGTCAGATGGGGCTAGACCCGTTCACCCAGCGAAATTTAGAGATTCTCGAAGAGCTACGTAGCTCCGGCACAGAAGCGACGCTCTTTCGCGTCATCAATCACACGATCACGGGTATGGGCGAGCGACTCCTCCGACGCTGGCTTCTCGCGCCCTTGCTCGACCAGACTGAGATAGAAAAGCGCTTAGATGCTGTTGAGTTCTTCGTCGAACACGCCCTTGAGCGCAGTGAGCTTCGCACACTCTTGGGGCGTATCTACGATTTAGAGCGTCTTGCGGGGCGTTTGGGAGCCGGGCGCGTCACCCCGCGAGATCTATTGTCGCTGCGCCAGTCGCTCGAGCGCTGGCCGGAGCTGACAGCTCTTCTACAAAGATGGGTCGACGCGAATGCCCCCGCGAAGTTAACAGAATTCTCCGAGCAGCTTCACGCCCTGGCTTTAGAAGAGCTGCGCCAGCTGCTCAGCCGCGCCCTACGTGAAGACGCCCCCATCGAACTCAAAGAGGGCAATATCATCCAAGAAGGGTTTTCACCAGAACTTGACGAGCTGAAAGCGCAAGAGCGCATCTTCAAGAGAAAGATCTTAGAGCTCGAGGCGCGCGAACGCGAGCGTACTGGCATTCAAACGCTGAAAGTCGGCTTCAATACCGTCTTTGGGTATTATCTTGAAGTCAGCAAAGCTGCGGCCAGGCGCGTCCCACCTGACTACCATCGAAAGCAGACACTGGCTAACGCTGAGCGCTTTATCACTCCAGAGCTCAAAGAGTACGAAGAGAAGATTCTCTCGGCCGAAGAACGCGCCAAGCGCCTTGAGTACGAGCTCTTCTGTCAAATACGCGATTCCACAACACAAAAGCTCTTTGAGATCCAGCAGCTCGCGCGCATTATTGCCGAATTAGACGTTCTTTCAGGGCTTGCTGAAGCCGCACATCGCTATCGCTATACGCGTCCGCGCTTCACTGATCGCCACGAGATCTCCATCATTGATGGCCGCCATCCCATCGTCGAGCGTCTGCTCCCTGGCGGGCAGTTCGTCCCCAATGATTTGAAGCTCAACGAAGACGACTATCTTGTTGTGTTGACAGGCCCGAACATGAGCGGCAAGAGCGTCTATCTCCGACAGATCGCGCTCATCTGTCTGTTGGCTCAGATCGGCTCGTTTGTGCCAGCCAAGGCCGCGACGCTCCCTATTATAGATAAGATCTTCGCCCGCGTCGGCGCCAGCGATATGCTCGCCGCTGGGTACAGCACATTCATGGTCGAGATGCTGGAGACTGCTAATATTCTCAATAACGCGACCGAGCGCAGCTTAATCATCCTAGATGAGATGGGCCGCGGCACAAGCACCTTTGATGGTGTGAGCATCGCCTGGGCCGTCGCTGAGCATCTCGCCACGAAAGTCCGCGCGAAGACACTCTTCGCCACGCACTATCACGAGCTGACCAAGCTCGCTGATCGCATCCCCGGCGTCAAAAACTATCACGTTCAAGTCAAAGAGTACGGCAACCAAGTGATCTTCTTGCACAAGGTCGCTCCTGGTGCAACCGAGGGCAGCTATGGGGTGCACGTGGCGCGCATGGCCGGGCTCCCAGATGAAGTCACGCGCAAGGCCGACGAGATCCTACAGAAGATCTTAGAGAACAATCCCTTGGACGCTATGGGCGAGCTCCGTAGAAAAGACCCAAGATTTGTGAAGCAACTTGCGATCTTTCGCGCCGATGAGCACCCCGTGGTGCAAGAGCTCAGAGCGCTCGACATCAACAGGCTGACGCCATTAGAAGCATTAGAGCTTCTTGCCAAGCTCAAGAAGCGCGCCGAGCAGTGAGCCAGCACTCTGCTAGCTTCAGATCAGCTTCGGTCGTGATCTTGATATTCTGCGCTTCTCCAGGGATGGCTCTCGGTTGCACCCCGCTCATCGCTAGGACGACGCTTGCTTCGTCGGTGAAGTAGCGCCCTTGAGCATAAGCGCGTTCGAGGGCTTCTGTTAAGAGCTTGCGCGTAAACCCTTGGGGCGTCTGGGCACAGAATAACATCGAGCGATCTTCGTCTGAGACGATCTGGTCTTCTTTCACGCGCTTGACGCTTTCTGCTATAGGGACGACGGGCACAGCTGTGCCGTGCTCTTTCATAGTTTCGATGACGCGCTCAACTAAGCTCAGCGAGACACACGGACGCGCTCCATCGTGAACGAGCACATAGTCACCGTGAGCTGCCCGCACCCCAGTGAGCACCGAATCTTGTCGGTGCGCGCCCCCATACACCCGCTGCCAGGGCTTCTCTAGCGCAAGAGATAGTTTCTGAAAGAGTCGCTCATCATCGGGATGGATCACAACGATTATTTCTGAAACCTGAGCACAGCGGGCAAAGAGCTCCAGCGAGTACTCGAGTATAGGCTTGCCGCCAAGAGAAATATATGCTTTTGGTAGTGAAGACCCAAGGCGCTGGCCGCGCCCAGCAGCCACAATAACGGCGCTGATCTCTATTGCTGCTCCCATTTGACGGGCTCAACTTTAGGACGCACAAAGAGCATCTTGCCCGCTTCGGTCTGTAAGCTCGAATTCACAATCGCTTTGATCTTCTTCCCGATGAAGCGCCGACCGTTCTCTACTACGACCATGGTGCCGTCGTCTAGGTACCCAACTCCTTGATTGATCTCCTCTCCCCGATCTATGACTTCGACCTCGATCTCTTCACCGGGGATGAAGCGCGGCTTGACAGCATTGGCTAATTCGTTGATATTGAGCACGGGGACGCCCTCAACCTTCGCGACTTTATTGAGATTATAGTCAGTCGTGATGATCTTCGCGTTGAGTTCTTTAGCGAGCTGGATGAGCTTGCGATCGACGTCGACGATATTGGGATAATCTTTGTTGAGCACCTCGACTTGGACTTCAGAGCTGCGGCGCAGCTCCCCTAAGATATCAAGGCCCCTCCGCCCCTTGCGCCGCCGCAGGTTGTCTTGGGAGTCTGCAATCGCTTGGAGCTCGCTGAGCACAAACTCAGCGATCACGATCTTGCCCTCGATAAAGCCCGTCTTCGCTAGATCCCCAATACGCCCGTCGATAATCGCGCTGGTATCTACGAGCTTGATGGGGATAGAAGGGGCGCTGGGCTCGGCGGGTTTAGAGGGCTCTGGCCATAAGAGCTCAACCCGTTGCCCTACGACAAAACCCCCTATTGTGAAGAGAAGCACGATAAGCCCTTGGAGAGCACGTACGAGGGGATTTCCCGGAAAGAGCAGAGCTACACCCCACGCGAGGGCCACCCCCAACAAAGCCCCTACCAGGCCGACAAGCCCCCCGTACACGAGCTTACGCGCCCCGCCCTCTTGAGCTAACTGATACTGCAAAAGTCTCACCAAATTCGTGACCAAGAGGGCAGCCACCCCTCCCCCCAACGCCCCTATCAAGATCTGAGCTTCCCACGCGTGGAGACCGCCGATCGGCGGCACCCAGCCCTCGGCTAAACTGATGAGAATCCCCAGCGCTATCAGCGCCCCGTAGAGAAAGACTCTCAACATCATTCTCCACTTATTCTAGCACAAACGCTTGACTTTCGCACGATCTTTCGGATATTTTTTACATGATGAAACCGACAAAGACTGTGGGTGAGGAGCTACGCTGGGCTACAGAACAGCTTCGCCCACGCTGTGGAGAATCAGCGCGCCTGGAAGCTGAGTTCCTCCTCACCCACGTCTTGCAGCAGACGCGCCTTGAGCTCTATCTCCGAGCTCAAGAGTCGGTCACTCCAAAGCAGCACGCTCAACTCTGCAAGCTGGTGGAGCGTCGCCGCCGGGGTGAGCCTCTGCAATATCTTCTTGGGCATGCAGAGTTTTTTGGATGTTCTCTGCGCTTAACACCCGGCGTGTTCATCCCGCGCCCGGAGACCGAAGAGCTCGTTGCACTAATCGTAGCACGCTCGAGCACGCCCCCAGCTCATGTGTTAGACTTGGGCACGGGATCAGGGGCGATCAGCATCGCCTTGGCGCGGGCGTGGCCAGAGAGTTCTTTCGTTGCCGTTGATATCTCTCCAAAGGCGCTGGCGCTGGCGCGCGAGAACGCTAGGCGCAATGGCGTCGCAGAACGCATTCGGTTCGTTCGCTCTGATTGGTTTTCTCATATCTCGGAAAGATTCGATCTGATTGTCTCGAACCCCCCTTACGTGCGGAGAGGGTACCTCGAGCGCGCTCCGCGCGAGTTACGCTATGAGCCCCAAGGAGCCCTCGATGGAGGCCCAGAGGGTCTAGACGCCCTGACCGAGATTATTCGAGAGAGCCCGGCCCATCTCCGTCCCGGTGGAGTCCTCTATCTGGAGATCGGCTCGGATCAAGGGAGCTGTGTCCGCAGGCTGCTCCAAGAGACCAATGCCTTTGGAGAGATCGAGACCCTCAAAGACTTAACGGGGCAAGACCGATTTGCGCGCGCCGTGCGCTCAGACTATGTCGCCCCTGGTGCAAGTCTCTGAGCTACAGTTTGTGACCCCCGAGGGAAAGAAGATCTTAGAAGATGTGACCCTCAGGGTGAATCATGGCGAGTTGGTCTTTCTCGTAGGCCCGCCGTCCTCGGGAAAGAGTCTTATCTTGAGATTACTCTATCATGAGCTGCGCCCCCAACGTGGGCAAATCCTCGTCGATGATCGCAATGTGACGCGTTTGCATCCGAGGAAGCTTTTCGCGTTCCGGCGTCGTCTAGGGATTGTCCCGCAAGAGCTGGTGCTTCCACGGCGCACGGTCAGAGACACGCTAGCGTTCAAGCTAGGCAGCTTGGGCTTCTCCCCTGACGATATCACGTCGATGGTTGACGAAATCTTGGAGACGGTGAAGCTGCGCGCTGTCGCCGACACCCTGATAAGCGAGCTAGATCTGGCGCAGCAGAGGCTCTGGGCGCTTGCGCTTGCGGCGTGCCATAGCCCTGTTTTGCTCCTTGTTGATGAGCCATTTGCAGGGTTGGAATATAAAGACGCTCAAAAGGTGCTTGAGGGGCTGCAATCGATCCATGAGCGCAAGCGTGTTGCAATGCTCGTAGCCACACGAGAGAGGGGATGGGCCGTGCGCAGCGGCGCACGGATCGTTTATCTACAAGCAGGGCGTACGCACGAGGCTCTATGAGAAGTTTTCTGATCAAGGAGCTAGGGCGCACGATTGTGACCGACTGGCGCGTTCTGCTGCGAGCTTTAGTGGGGGTGTTTATCGCTGGGGGAGCGCTCGCGGTAGCGCTCGTGCTCTGGGTAGGGCGTGGCCCTTGGGGAGAGAATCGTCTCATCGTGCTCTTTGAGCCAGGAGTATCGAGCGAACAGATCCGTCAAGTCTATCGCCACGTGCGCGAATGGGAGGTGATCTCCGAGGTCTTATACATTATGAGAGAGGATCCGCGCTTTGCGCAAGACGGCGTCGATCCAGAGCGTGCTCCAGCGGGATACTTACGGGTTACGGTGCGTCATCCTGTTCAGACGGCCGAGGTGCAAGCAGCGCTTCGCGAACTCCCTGGTGTAGCTACGGTGCAAAGCTATCAAAGAGGAGCTCTCAGAGAACTGTTGATTTCCCATAGCGGGGCACATACCGCCGTGACGCTGGCGCAAGGAGGCGCTCTGCTTTTAGCGTGGATAGCGCTAGGGATGATCATGCGCGCACTCATCCGGTCGTGGCGTGGCGAGCTTGAGATCTTATATCTTTCTGGGGTCGCTCCGGGAGTGGTCCGTGAGGCATTCTTCGCCGTGGCGATGGTGTGCTCAGGATGCTCAGGGGTTCTCGCCCTTGGGCTTGTCTTTGCTATAAGGGACGTGAGCGGGGTACGTCATTGGGTGCCGGAGTTGTCGCAGCCGGGAAGCTGGGAGTACCTCAGCGTTCTCGGAATAGGGCTTACTTTGCTCGTAGGAGTGGCAACAGGGGTCTTCGGGGCTTGGGCCGTATGGAAGAGATCCTAGGGGTGATGGTCTGGATTCACGACAGCATCGGCCAGGGGGTAGCTCGCAAAAGATCAACGATCGCTTAAGTCATGATAGGCACTTCTTAGCCGAAAAATTCGTTGAGCAATTGGGAACGCTACGAACCCAATCCCCTGCGATTTCTGGGACCGCTTGCAGACACCATAAGTATGCATCATAATAAACCATCGACGATAGAGGAGGGATACGAATGCGCGGCTTTCTGCGGCGAGTTCTCAGCTGTTGTCTCAGCGTCATCTTGATCCCCAGTGCATGGGCTATCTCTACAGGGCAGCAGGCACAACCTCTAGACCCCTGCAGCGTTCAGTTTCCCAAGACTGTGCCTCAGATCGAACTGCAGCAGATCGCGGCGGGCTTTGCTCGTCCGGTCTATGTGACCCACGCCGGCGACGGCTCTGGACGCTTGTTCGTCGTCGAGCAAGCTGGAATTATTAAGATCATTCGCAATGGACGCACGCTCGCAACCCCGTTTTTGGATATCCGTGATCGAGTCGAGATGGGTGCACGTCTCGGCGACGAGCGTGGGCTGCTCAGCGTGGCCTTCCATCCCAAGTACAAAGAGAACGGGCGTTTCTTCGTCAACTACACAGGGCGACGCGAAGGGGTGCTCAAATCTATCATCGCCGAATACAGAGTCTCTGCAAACCCCGATATCGCTGACCGCACAGAGAGAGTTATTTTGGAAGTCGAGCAACCCTTCCCTAATCACAACGGAGGACTCAATAAGTTCGGCCCTGACGGCTGTTTGTATATCGGCCTGGGCGACGGTGGCGCCGCGGGCGACCCCCTCAACGCTGGCCAGAGCCTTGACACACTCTTGGGGAAGATTCTGCGCATTGACATTGAGAAAGCCCCCTACGCCATTCCCCAAGACAATCCCTTCGTTGGACAAGCCAACGCTAAGAGCGAGATCTGGGCCTACGGTTTGAGAAATCCATGGAGATTCTCGTTTGATCGCTGTACGGGGCGACTCTTCGCGGGTGATGTCGGACAGGATCGTCTGGAAGAGATAGACCTGATCGAGAAGGGAAAGAACTACGGCTGGCGCATCATGGAAGGCTCGCAGTGCTACGATCCCCCGACGATGTGCAACACTCAAGGCCTAGAGCTCCCTATCGCGGAGTACGATCATTCGTTGGGCTGCTCTGTCACCGGGGGTTACGTCTATCGCGGCACACAGCACCCGTCTTTGGTCGGGCACTATCTCTTTGGAGACTACTGTAGCGGACGCATCTGGTCGCTGGTGCCAGAGCCCTCTGGAAAATGGACAATGCGCCAACTGATAGATTCTCCCTACAGCATCAGCTCGTTTGGCGAAGACGAACAGGGCGAGCTGTACGTCACACATTACGGCGGGGCGATCTATCGTATCATAGCGAGGTGAGAGCTTATGCTCAGTGAGTAACACATCGAAGGGTTTATTAGAAAGGGATGAGATCGTTGTCGCTTTGTTGCTGACGTAGCTTGTGTTGGTCTTCAAAATAAAGCCGCTTTGCTTGGAAGAAAACTGGGGAGAAGTATCTTTTATTAAGATCCTTCACGGCTTCGATGTCTGTAATTGCCTGAACATGTTCCTTGGGAGTTGGTCCCTCGATTTTGTTTAAGGCTTCTTGAGTCAGATTCACTGATCCAGTGAAAGCCAATATTCCGTCTATGATGAGTATTTTTTGGTGAGTTTTCTGTTGAGAGCGATCAAAGTAAACTAACATGTTAGTAGAAGATTGGTAACCTTCTTGAAGTTTCGTCCATTTCTTATAGTATCTCGATGTTACCAATGACTCCTCTTACAACTACGGGAGAGTCTTTTGATGATACAGCTTTAAGGATGCCTTCAAAATATCGATCAATAGAATATGTTGCAAAATGCACAAAATTTTTTGCTCCAAGGATGGTTTGAATAATGATATCTGATGTAGGGTCTTGGTTAAAATTGGATGTAAAAATAGGGTTAAGGGTGTGTAAGTGCTTATCAAAGGAAAGCGGTTTTAAGGCTTCTAACCCCAAAGGATTCATTGGTTTTTTAAAAATACTCATAATAAAATCAGTTTGTTCGTGAGGATTATTAAGATGCTTAAGATGTTTCTTGGGAATAAATATGTCATTAAGTCTTAATCCTTCTCTACACACAGGGCATTGAAATAAAAATTGCTCTTGTTCTTCTTCAAATTCATCTTCATCATCGAGTTCAACATACTTATACCACTCAGGACCATACTTCTGTTCTAGTTTGCGAGTTAGCTTAGGGTAGTCATTTAGGAAATACCTGAAAATTTTATTCCTAAGCTTTTCTATCTCACTTGCTAATAAGATTGCGAAACACCCCTGACAAACCGCTTCTGGAGGATCGTAGTTAAGGAGCTGTTAAAGTCGAAACCCATAAAAGAGCCACCTCTAAAAGGTTATTGTAGCAATCTAATGGCTGCGAGGCAACTTCTCAACAAATCAATTAAGAGAAAAGAGCAAAGCCAAGGCCTTAGCCATCTCCAATCGGTGTCATACAGCAGTGATCCGGTAATCAAGGGAGGATTTTGAAATGATGACCTCCACATTGGTAGAATAAATCCATGCCAAAATGGAGCATTGCTGCGATAGTGTTGCTGATAGCCCTCACCTCTAACCCCTCTCATGTCTTCACGGACGGGAGAGGGGTGCCCGCAGGGCAGGGTGAGGGCCTCCCTACACAACCCCCCGTTCCCCCAGAGTACGCCGATCTCTACGCGCTCTTAGAGAGCAAACTCAAGGCTGCTGAAAGCTATCTCTCAGCTCATTGGGACGGCACACAGCACTCTGTCGTCTTCAGCACGGAGCTATTGGCTGCGAACTCCAATCAGGGAGAGCATGTGCTCCGTGAACAAGCGTGGCAGAGCATTCTCTTCAATCTCGATCGCATTCAATTCTTAGGCGTGCGCGCTGTCAAAGTCGCTGTCAAGTACCCTATATTGATGCCCCAATTCCCGCGCTCAGCAGAGTATCTCGTGCTGTACAAAAAACTCGGCGACGAGCTGCGCCGCAGAAACATAAAATTTTTAGTGCAGATGACGCCAGGGTTTAAGCCCTCAGCACTCAGCTCTTTGCCCGTCGAGCCGTATTATGCGAATCTCACTCTTGAACGCTACAAGCGCGAGAAGCGCCAGATGGCCGAGATCATCATCAGAGAGATTCGCCCCGACTATCTCACCGTCGAGAACGAGCCAAAGACCGCACAAGAGAACACAGGCCTGCCCTTCACCGTGCAGAACTTCACCGAGATCGTGCGATATATTCTTGATGGACTAGATCGTGCAGGAGTCTTGGTCGGCGCAGGTGCAGGGACTTGGGACAATGTAGCGTACTTCGAGAGCCTCGCGCGCAATACTTCTGTTGACTATATGGATATACATATCTACCCCGTCAATTTTGATTTTCTCATAGACCGGACGCTCCAGATCGCCGCGATCGCTCAGCAATATCATAAAAAGCTCTTTCTCGGGGAAGCGTGGCTCTATAAAACCCGCGATGCAGAGCTGTTTGGCCCCCCGGTTGCTGCTGCACCAGGGTTGTACGCGCGTGACGTCTTCAGCTTTTGGGAACCCCTTGATGTGAAATTCGTTGAGACGATCTGGAAGCTCGTGCATTATTTGAAGATAGATTTCGCGTCGTTCTTCTGGATGCGCTACTTTTTCGGATATGTCGAGTACACTGAGCGCACAAAGTCTCTCTCCCCAGCAGAACTCTTTCGACTCGCTAATCTTGAGGCTGCAAAAAATATGCGGCAAAATCCACCCAAGCTCACCCAAACCGGGCTGACATTTCAAAGGCTGATCAAGGCCCCGTGATCTCCATGAGTTCTCCACAATCGGGTGTATAATCATAGCTATCATGAGGGGTGAGAACCATGCTCAAGCGTCGTCTCTATCTAGCAATTGCTTTAGCTGCCCTTAGCGCGCTTGCTGTTGGGGGATGGGCCTTGGCCCAATTGATCTTCGGCATGGGGGAGTATCCTGGAGGAACGCTCAGAGTCGTTTATAAATTCGAGCGGGCCGAGTTTGGGCCGAGTATCTATACGATGGAAGTCAAGCCCAGCGGGGATCGTTTCGATATTATCGAGACGGTCGAGACCAAAGGGCGCAAGGCCGATGAGATCGGCTCCGGATTTGGTCCCTCTGGGGCTGCAGGAGCAGCGCGAGCACGCTTCGAGCCACGCCGTGAAGAGATCATAGATCTTTCGCCGTTGTCGGTGCTTGGCGAGAAGAAAGTCGAACTCAAACCCAACGAACGCTATCTCCTGCCCGACGGCGCGGTGCTCCAGACGCTGAATCAAGACCAGATCGCAGGAATCAAAGTGATTCGAGCTGTCTACACGCACCCGAACTATCCGGGGCAGCGCGTTCTCTTTGCTTTCGCTGATCTAGAGACGAGCAAGCTCTTGCTCTTCCCGCCGTTCTTAGAGAGACAAAAAGACGGGAAGATGGTCAACCGCGTCACGCTCATCGAGTTCTCTTACAAAAAATAGCGTATGATCAAGCTCGAAAACGTCTCGCGGATCTATCAGATGGGCAAGACACTTGTTCCGGCGCTGCGCGGGCTGAGCTTAGAGATCGCCGACGGAGAGTTTGTCGCGATCATGGGGCCATCGGGTTCTGGCAAGAGCACGTTGATGCATCTCATCGGCGCGCTGGACACCCCAACCCAAGGGCAAGTCCTGCTCGATGGCATCGATATCGCGCAACAGAACAGCAATCAGCTTGCTGAGCTGCGCGGAAAGAAGGTCGGCTTTGTCTTCCAGACGTTCAATCTCGTTCCGACGCTCTCGGCGCTCAAAAACGTCGAGCTTCCTATGATCTTTCAGAAAATCCCCAGAAAAGAGCGCTACGAAAAAGCACGTCGGCTCTTAGAGCAAGTAGGCTTGGGAGATCGGCTCCATCACAAGCCGTCGGAGCTCTCTGGGGGAGAGTGCCAGCGCGTGGCCATCGCGCGCGCTCTTGCGAATGATCCCGAAATCTTGCTCGCCGACGAACCCACGGGAAATCTCGACGCAGAGTCGGGCTAACAAATTATGCAGATTCTCAAAAAGCTCAACGAAGAGAAGAAGATGACCGTCATCGTGGTGACGCATAATCCCGAAGTTGCCCGCTACGCGCATCGGATCATCCGGATGCGCTATGGCCAGATTGAAAACGTCTCTCAGAACGTTCAGGGAGGCATCTAGCCATATGCTGTTTGACTATTTTGATCTCGCTTTGCATAACATTCGCAGCCGAAAGTTGCGGTCTTGGTTGACGGTGTTGGGGATTGTGATTGGAGTCACGGCAGTCGTGGCGCTGATCGCGATTGGGCAGGGGATGAAGCGCGCCGTCGAGCGCGAATTTGAAGCGATTGGCTACGACACGATCATCGTCTTCCCTGGGGCAAGCTTTGCCCAAGGGCCAGGAGGCGGGCCCGGTCCAGGGAGCTTTGGCGGCTTACAACCCCAAGCGCTCAATCTCGACGCGCTGCGACAAGTCCCCCAAGTCGCGCAGATTGGGTATCTGCGCATCGAGACAGCAATGGTCACCTCAACGAAGATGGAAGGACAAGGCTTTTTGAGAGTGACAGGGCTTGGCCCGGGAGTCAAAGAGAACTTTGGCGGATACTTTCGGTATTTCGTGCTCGAATCTGGCCGAGCGTTCGCGCCCGACGATCAGTTTGTCGCGGTCTTGGGGAACCGCCTTGCAGCAGACTTGGGCGTCACCGTTGGAGACGAGATCACCATAGACAATCAGAGCTTTCGGGTGATTGGAGTCTTACAAGCTGTTGAGCTAGGGCGCGGAGGCATTGGCTTTGGGAATATCAACAACGCGCTCTTCGTCCCAAGCAAAGCGCTAGAAGCGCTCAACCAAGATGAAGGCAAGGTCTCTCTTGTCTTAGTCAAAGCAGCCAAAGGCGCCAAAGTCGCGGACGTAGCCACTCGCATCAAAGCCACCATGAGCCGTCTCGGCACGCCGGTCTCAACGGTGACCGCCGAAGAGATCAGCCAGCGCATCAGCGGGGTCTTGGGAGCCATTCAGATGACGTTAGCTGCTATCGCTGCGATCTCGCTCCTAGTCGGTGCCGTCGGCGTGATGAACACCATGTACACTTCTGTGTTGGAGCGCACGCGCGAGATCGGTATCTTGAAAGCTATCGGCGCAAAAGACAGCCATATTTTGAGTCTCTTCTTGATCGAGTCGGGGCTGATCGGGCTGATCGGCGGGGCTATTGGAATTGTCTGTGGGGTCATGTTGAGCAGCGGGGCGAGCGGCTTCATCACGCGTGCTATGGTCTTTGGGCCCTTAGGCGGAGGAGCGGGGGCAGAGTTCAGCCCGGAGCTGATCATCGGGACGTTGGTTTTTTCGTTTGTGCTGGGGGCGCTTTCGGAGGTATTACCAGCGCGGCAAGCCGCCCAGCTACGCCCGGTCGAAGCGCTGCGCTATGAATAAGAAAGCTCTCACACTCATTGTGCTCTTGCTTGTAGACAGCACGATTGGATACGGGAGAATCGTGGGCAACTGGACAACTTCCGTGAGCGTGCAGCCGCAGATGCCGTCGGTCATTGATCAGACTTTAGTGAGCAGTTCCTCAACCCTGATCTTGAGGCTGTTCTTAGGAGACTTGGCGCAGTCGCCCAGCCGCGCGCTCTCGCGTCTCTTCTTGACTGACCCATCTTTTACACAGCTAGGATTTGCCCTTCAGATGATCTGGCGAGCGCCCGCACTCTTGCAGGGATTTGAGAGCTCGCTGCTGCACTTCCAGGGCTACAGCAAACAACAGATCATTATGGAGTACCCTGTGGGGACGCTGCTGTGGCGCTTCGCCGCTGCTTTCTCTTCGGGAGGGCTGCGCTATTTTTGGAACCAAGCCGCGATCAATTACGGCGGCGTGGCTATGAGCAGCGAGCTTTTACTTCTGTCTACGCAGGTGGGGGTACTCGCAGGCTTGAGTTTGTCGTTCAAGGGAAACACGTTTGAGGGCGCAGCCGCAGGGATAAATTTGCTCCTAGGAACAGAGACAGATTTGACATCGCCGGGCTTTGGCACCGAGGGCAATCTCTCAGAATGGAACCGCATAGACCTCACAATAGAAGGCGCGAGCTTCCTAGAATGGGTTCACTGCGACAGCATCACTCGCTTTACAAGAACAAACGGCTTCGAGTACTCGCGCTGGGATTTTTACTATGAGCCCGACACAGGGCCGCTGAGCTTGCTCTTGACTCTCAGGGTCTTGCCAGACGAAGAGACCACAGCGCTGACGGCGCTGCTTGATCTGGACGGCCCCGCGCTCTATCTGTATACGAACTTTCAGAGCCTGCGCGGGCTGAGCTTGCAGTATATCGAACTGATGAACGATTGGTATCTGAGCAGCACCGTTGCACTAGAGGGCAAGCTTTACAAACGCACAGGCGCGAGCGATATAGACTTACGCGCACGAGACTATCTGATTGACACCGCGCTTAAAGACCCAATCTCAAACTATGAGCAGACTGATTACGATGCTGTCGTCTCTCTGGAAGGGATGAGCGATGGCGCTCTCACGATCGCGGGCGATCTCTATTTTCGCAAGGGCGAAGCGATGCCCGCGCTGCTGACGAGTCGCGTCAATTTCGACATCGGACTGAGCAAGAATCTCGCGTTCTCATCTGGGATTGCTCTCGACCCACGCGCGGGACTCAAGCTTCTCATTCTCGGCGTTGAGGTTTGGTTCCACGCGTATTAGTCTGATTTTCCCCAAATCCCGACCCGCTCTTCATAAGATCTCCACAATCGCTCAGTATAGTGGGCTTGCCACTCAGCAGAGCGCTGAGTGAGTACCACAGAAAGGAGTGAGCTTCTATGAAAAAGCTCTATCTCAGCATTGGTGCGATAGCAGTCGCTGTAGCGCTCTTAGCGGGTGTAGCGTTCTATTACGCTTCTGCCCAGAACTCAACGACTACGGAACAGCCCCGGCCTCCCTCTATCACAGGGAGCGTCAAGACTCCAAGTCGAGCGTCCATCTTAGCTGGCCTCGCGAAGATCGATATTCTCAAAGCCATCGAGATCGCCAAGGGCCAGCAAGCTGGAACAGTCATTGGGGCAAAGCTCGGCGAGCGCGATGGCTATGTCATCTATAACGTCGTCGTCCTGACCGCCGATGGTAGCTCCGTACTCGTCATCATTGACGCGGGCAACGGCAACGTTTTGAGCGTGACCAAGTTGCCTCTGGGTGGGCGTTTCGGACGATTTGGGCCCTTCGGCCCAGGAAGGCGAGGTGGTCCCTAAATAAACCCCGATCTCCTTCCCCCAACCGGAGCGTGGGGAGCCTGCCTCGTGCAGGTTCCCCCGACCTCCTTTTCACTCTCTCACTATGTATAATAGAAGCGTGCACGCTTCGATCTTGATCGTCGAAGACGAAGAGAAGCTCGCACAAGCTATCGCGCTTTATTTGCGCAACGCCGGGTTTTCTGTCGAGATCGCGCTCGATGGCCAGGCAGCTCTCGAAGCCTTCGAGCGCCATCGCCCAGATCTGATCGTGCTTGATCTGATGCTCCCCAAGGTCGACGGCTGGGAGGTCTGCCACCGGATCAGAAGAGAATCAGATGTGCCGATCATTATGCTCACGGCGCGGGTGGGCGAGCCCGCGCGCGTCCACGGCCTCGAGCTAGGCGCCGACGATTACCTGGAAAAGCCCTTTAGTCTACGAGAGCTTGTCGCGCGCATTCATGCCGTATTGCGCCGCACTGGTAAGAAAAGCCAGACCGTAATACGAGCTGGAGACCTCTACATTGATCTTGAGAAGCACGAAGTCTGGGTCAGGAAAAAGAGAGTCGAGCTGACGGCAAGCGAGTTTGCGCTCTTGGCGTTCATGGCACAACATCCTGGGCGAGTCTTCACGCGGCTGCAGTTGCTCGAAGCGATCCGCGGCTCTACGACGGAGACTCTCGAACGCGCCATAGACTCGCATATCAAAAACTTGCGGAAAAAGATTGAGCGCACCCCTCAAGACCCCGAGTACATCCAGACCGTCTATGGGATCGGCTATCGATTCCGTGATACAAAGTTATGAGAGCCCTGTGGCAGCGTATCCCGTTTGCGTATCAATTGATCGGTGCGTTCGCAATCGCGACGATCTGCGCGATTGTAATCGTCTACGTGTTTGCTGAATGGTCTATTCAAGAGCGTTTTCGGGTGTATCGAGCGCGCGCCGCAGCTTTGCAAGCTCGCCCGCTCCAACGCTTCTTGACAAGCTACTATTATCGCTTTGGGAGCTGGGAAGGCTTGAGCGAAGTGCTCAACCCCCAGCTCCAAGAATTGCCCCCATTAGAACAGCCGTTGATCATCGCTGATGCGACGGGAACGATCTTCATCAGTAGCGATCCAAGGCTTCTTGGGCGTAAGCTCTCAGAACGAGATCTCTCAGCGGGGGTGCCCATCCGCGTGGGAGCAGAGCGCGTCGGCACGCTGATCATGGCCGTGCCCGCTGGGAGGTTCAACCCTCTAGAGCAAGAGTTTTCTCAGTCTGTGCGTGAGTCCATCTTGTTGGCCGGCGGGGTCGCCCTGGTGATCGCCCTGGGATTAGGAGTGCTCTTTGTGCGGCGCTTGGCACGACCATTAACAGAATTGCGTCTTGCTGCTGAGCAAATCTCTCAGGGAAGATTAGAGCCGCGCGTGCACATCACGAGCAATGACGAGCTTGGGCGCCTAGGAGAGACCTTCAATCAGATGGCCAAGAGCTTGCAGCGCTCTGAACAATTGCGACGACAGCTCATTTTAGATATTGCGCATGAGCTGCGCAACCCTTTGATGACCCAGCAGAGTCATCTGGAGCTGCTTCTTGATAACGTCGTTCAGCCCTCTCCTCAACACCTACAGACGATCTACGAACAGAATCTTTTGCTTGGGCGCCTGGTGCGCGATCTCCAGCTGTTAGCGTTAGCCGATGCTGGTGAACTGCAAATTGTGCGCATTCCCACCCCGATGCGTGAGCTTTTGCAGAAGATTATCGCGCAAGTGCAGCCAACGCTCGAAGAGAAAAAGCTCAGCTTAGAACCAGACATTGCCGATGATCTGCCGACGCTCGCTGTTGATCCCCAGCGTATCGAGCAAGTTTTACTCAATATCTTGGATAACGCATGTCGGTACACGCCGCCGGGGGGAACGATTCGGCTCTCTGCTTACAAGGAGAACGCTGTCGTACACATGAGCGTGCGCGATGAGGGGCCAGGGATCGCGCCCGAAGACCTGCCCCATATCTTTGAGCGATTCTATCGTGGAGACAAGTCCCGGGCGCGCTTCAGCGGTGGCACGGGCTTGGGATTAGCAATTGCTAAAGCACTCATCGAGGCTCACGGCGGACACATCTGGGCAGAGAACCTTCCTGACGGTGGTGCGTGCTTCCACTTTACGCTGCCGCTGAGTTCATCGCAGCAGCACGAATTTCCTGACGCGATCGCGAAGGAGTGAACCGTCCGCCCCTTGATAAGTGATCGCGTACAAGTAGACCCCGTTGGCCAGTGGCTTGCCTTGCTGATCGAGCATCTCGAGACGCAGCTGCCCGCTTCTTGAGGAGGCCTCCACAATCTTGCGTCCGCGCAGATCATAGAGTGCGACGCGCAGCTCGGCAACCTCAGCGCTTGCCAACGTGAATTCTAGGGCGTGCTTCGTCTCGCGGATCTCCAACCTCCTGCTCTCAGCATCCAGATCAGCCGACGATGAAGATGACCCCACCATCACTTGCAACAGAATATCTACAGTCGGTTCGTCAGGGTCATCGCTGCTGATGCGTAGTATCCCCGTAGTCGTAGATTGATGAGTTCGCGCTTGGACTTCGAACTCAATGCTCTGTCCTGGTGCAAGAGAGCATGAGAATCGCTTACAGGCATTAGGCAATAGATTAGTCAAGAGCCTGAAAGCTGCGGGATTCTGAACGATCGATACGCGTCTGAGCATTAGAGGGGCAGCGCCGGTGTTCCGAATTGTGATTTTCTTTTTCTCTTGACCTTGGAAATCTACTCGCATAGGAGACACATCGATATCAGGGATAGCTCTTCCGCAGGCTAAGATAATGGTCTTAGTGGATTCGTCAGCATCGTTGATAGCTGTGATCGTCAGCGTTCCTGTAGAGCCTCCTGGGGACCGCAGGTGACATCGGACGGTGACAGTGCGCACGGCTCCAGGATTGAGGGTAAAGCTTCCTCCACCGTTTACCACCGAGAAAGGAGGAGTGGAAGTGGGGCCATTGACCGTCCCCTGGAGGACACGTTCACCGTTATTACGAATTTCAAATGAGATATCTCTCGCTTCATTGAGGTTCACTGTCCCAAAATCTATTGTCAAGTGTGGTCCGGAGACTGGCCCAGTATCGAGTGCAGTTTGATTATCTCTGCGCCACACAAGCGTGATCTCAGGGCCCACTCCTTGGCAGAGGAGCGTAGCGATCTTCGTGGGCTCAAGAGCGCTACTGAGATTTCTGATCTCGAGAGGGAACCGAAAGATCCCCCGGCTTGTGGGAGCACAGCGGACCGTTACTGTATAAGTTCGGCCAGGAGGGATATCAAAAGCTCCTTCCCCGCGCACCAGGGAAAAGGGAGCTGAGGGTGCCGTAACTGTCCCTCTGAGATTCTCTGTCCCATCATTTCTGATAATAATGTCGCGATCCACGGCTCTGCCGACCTCGACCTCCCGAAAATCAAGGGTATCGCCCATCACGAAGGTAAACTGAGGCCCTATCCCATTGCAGAGAAGCCGAATTTCTCTATCGGCCGTGATCATCAATATCTCTTCGATAATTCCCACTCTTCGGGGAACGCACCGCACAGCAAGGACGTAGATGGCCCCTGGACGCAAGGCGGCATCCAAGAAGGCTTCTCCTTCGGCTAAGCCAACCAAGACAAAATGATCGCTAGCAGGTCGACTGATCCTAAGACGAAGCTCTTCCAGGCCATCGTTCCGGATGACTAGGGTTCGCTCTCGAGCAGTGCCGATTAAGACGTCACCAAATTGCAGCGGGTTATCGCCTAGGACAGTGATTTGAGCCAGAGCTGCTGTCTCGAAGATCATTACCAGCCACCAGAACAATCCGATGGCTGTGGCCACGAGTCTCTTCATGACAAAGCCCCCTTTCCTAGCTTGCTCTCCTGGCTATCTTAGGGCATGCATAGCACAGGCTAAATAACAGAAGTCAGACGGCCAAGTGTTATACATAACTTCTGTGCGAGGACATTCCACACCACAGCACGGTTCGTGGGTCACTCTAGCTCCCATATACAAGTTGACATCCACGCTTGCTATAGTGTATGGTAGAGGTTGGTGATCTGGGATGCGCAAGAGTGCGCGGCGGCGCACGAAGCGATTGAAGCGTTCCCAAGGGAAGCGTAAGGGGTGACCTTGACGACGCTCCCCAAGAAGAGCTAAAATGAAAAGACGCTTGAGGCCCGGCCTACGGCAAGGGAGCGACTATGGGCCTCAAGCAAATACTCAGAGAATCTCTCGCTCGGCTGAGAACGAGTGCGTGTCTTGTTCTTCAGCGAGTCTTACCTTCAGCATCCCTATCTTCGGATGATCTTATCACTCCGGCTGGCCCCCACCCGTTACACGGCCCGTGGGACGAGGGCTGGGCGCTCGACTTCCATAGCTACCGCACTCCAGTCGGTTGGCAACCCACCGAGCTAGGACGACTCACCAGAAAGTATAAATATCGCGGGCGGATTGACCTCGCAGATCGCCTGGCAGATCGCATCATTATTGTGATGGAGCAACACCCCACCCTGAAGGCCATTGACGGCATCGTGACCGTGCCCTCTTCGGTGCAGCGCCTGTACGATCCAGTTTGCTTACTTGGGCAGGTGCTCGCGCGACGTTTGGGCGTCCCATTATTGACGGGAGTCTTGCAAAAGACCCGAAGAACAGAGCGTCAAAAAGATATGCACACCCGCGCGCAGAAGCGTGCCAACATCGCGGGCGCATTTGTTGCCAATGGCGATGTTCGGGGCAAATCTCTGCTCGTTCTCGATGATCTCTACGACTCCGGTGAGACGCTCAAGGAGGTGACGCGCGTGCTCAAGCGCGCCGGAGCACGATCCGTAAGAGTCTTAACACTGACGCGCACACGGTACGCGCACTCACGATGAGCGCACTGCACTGGCTGGCGTTGAGTAAAGTGAAGGGCCTAGGCGGGACGCGGACGCGCCAACTCGTCGAGCACTTTGGCACTATTGAAGCTCTCTGGCAGGCTGACCCCGAAACGCTCGCGGCTCTGACGGACCTTCCCCTAGAGCGTTTCGTCACGCTGCCCCAAACACTCGACGAAGCTGCTCACGAGATCGAAAGTCTACGCCGAGAGGGCATTGACGTCATCACTCTAGATGACGAAGTCTATCCCGTCTTGTTGCGAGACTTGCGCGATGCCCCACCCGTGCTCTATCTGCGTGGTTCGTTAGAAATTCGCGATCAGTGGGGTGTAGCGATTGTCGGGAGTCGACTGGCTGATCCAGGCTACCGCGAGCAGAAGATGGCCTGGACGCGTCAGCTTGCCCAAACTTTAGCAGAATGGGGCATAACGATCGTGAGCGGCTTAGCACATGGGGTCGACTCCTGGGCGCACAGCGGAGCGCTTGACGCGCACGATGGGCGAACGATTGCCGTGCTCGGCTGCGGGCTGCGTCGGGTCTATCCCAAACAGAATCGGGCGTTAGCTGATCGTATCGTCGCGCGGGGCGCGTTGCTCTCCGAGCTAGAGCCCAACGCGGGCACGTGCGGGCAATTTCTGATGATGCGCAATCGTTTGATCGCTGCGCTCTCACAAGCTGTGATTGTGATCGAAGCTGGTGCCCCCAGTGGGAGCCTCGACACAGCGCGACATGCTATGCAACTGAAGCGTCGCGTCTTAGCTGTGCCAGGCAGCCCAGGAACAGAGAAGCTCATCGCTGAAGGGGCAGAAAAGTTAGAGCCAGACAGAGCAGACATAGATGAGCTAGCACGAAGCATCCTGAGCATAGCCGAAATGGAGTAGTGATCTCGATGCTTACTGCGTATGCTCCGGTCTCAGCATTAGTGGCTATCATCATGAACAACAAAGCGGACTTCGCGCGTGCGAGAGACGAACACTGGTACAGAATCCCCGTGCGCAGCGCGCCCCCACGCGTGGATTTCTCTCAACTCGCTCGTATAGCGTTCTACCAGACAAAAGTCTTCGAAGATGAAAAGTGGGCTGTGAACTATCACGCCGAGGTGCGCGACGTAGACCGCGTCAAGCGCATCGAGCTGCTCACCCACGAGCGTGATCATCCTCGCGCCCAAGAAGAGTACTATCGTCTGAAGCTGGGCGACTTGGAGCGCTTGGTGAAGTCCATCCCCAGCCGGCGCTGGCGACGCATTGTCTTCATCCCCACGACAACCGAAAAACTCTTCCAAGCCGAAGAGATCAACGATCTCTATCACGAAAGCCTTCTCGAAGACGAGCTATGGTGCCATCTCAAGAGAGCAGGCATCCCTGCAGAACGACAGTTCTATATTGGCAAGCGTGATCGCATCTATTGCTTGGATTTTGCGATCTTCTGTGCCCATGGGAATCTCAATATTGAGTGTAACGGCGAGGAATGGCATTCTGACTCACAGGCGCGGGCGCGCGATGAGCAGCGAGATAGAGACTTGGCACTCTGGTGCTGGACGGTGTTACGACTGTCAACGCACCAGATTCGTCGTCAGCGCGTCGATCTCTGCGCATGATTCAAGAACATATTCTCAATCTCGGCGGGCTGCACGAGCCGCCTCAGGGCGTGGAAGAGCAATTAGGGCTTTGGTAGAGCAGTTGCATCTATCTTACTGCAAAGAATAATCCCCAATCCAGCGCACCCAACGAAGCTTCTTGCACACAGCTCGATAGAATGCCACGTCGCCTGTCCACAAATCACACTTCTCTTGCTCAGCCAAAGCCAGATACGCACTGTCATACGCCGTGATCTTATGAGCGAGAGCTGTAACTCGCTGGGGATCAATTTCCAGACAATCATCCTGCAGAGCTACGGCTTGGAGGACACACTCTTCGTCGTCCAATTGCCACTTGAGTGCTACGAAGCATCTACCACAAGCTTAGGCTTGAGTGTGCGCTGGTCTACGCTTTTCCATCACCAGGCTAGCGTCTGAGTAGTAGTGTGTCGAACCTTGACGCGGCACCGTTTTTGCACACCGCCCGCCGTTTACGCTATGATAGCCTTAAGCGAAACCCCTGAGGTGATCCGTCACCATGAAGCTGGAAGATATAAAAACTATAGCAGTGCTCGGCGCAGGCACAATGGGCCACGGCATCGCCGAGATCGCTGCCCTTGCCGGCTATCGAGTCAAAATGCGCGATATCAGCGAAGAATTTGTGAAGAAAGGCTATGATCAGATCGCCTGGAGCCTCAAAAAGCTCGTAGAGAGAGGCTCTCTCTCCCAAGAGAAGGCCGACGCAGCCTTGAAGCTTATCACCCCCCTAGTCGATCTGAAAGAAGCCGTCGCCGATGCTGACATCATTATCGAAGCCGCTCCAGAGATCATGAGCTTAAAGCTTGCACTCTTTCGCGAAGTCGACACGCTCTCCCCTCCCCATGCTATCCTCGCAAGCAATACAAGCTCGCTCAGCATCTCCGAGCTGGGGAAAGCTACCCAACGCCCAGACAAAGTCGTGGGTATGCACTTCTTCAACCCCGTCGTGCGCATGGCCCTAGTTGAGGTCATCAAGGGCGAAAAGACCTCGGAAGAGACAATGCAGCTTGCCGTCGAACTGGCTAAGAAATTGGGCAAGACCCCCATCCGCGTCGAAAAGGACGTGCGTGGCTTCATCGTCAATAGGATCTTAATTGGGCCTTATCTCTTCGAAGCCGCCTGGATGGTCTCGCGCGGCGAAGCCACTATAGAAGAGATCGACAGCAGAATGAGATACTACGAGAACTTCCCTATGGGCCCCTTTGAGCTCCAAGATCTCACGGGCATCGATGTCGGCTATAACATCATGAAGGAGGCAGGCCTCCCCATCCCACCCATCATCGAGCAAGCCGTCAAAGACGGGCGCTTGGGGCGCAAGACCGGCCGAGGTTTTTATAACTATCGAGATGGCGGAGCTCAGTACTCTCGTGAAGCCGGGGCACGCTTCGATCCCCTGCCCCTCTACGCCCTCATGGTCAATGAAGCCACCTGGCTGATCGAGAACGGCGTCTCCACGGCAGAGCAGATCGATCTGGCGTGCCAATTGGGGCTGAACTTCCCTGAGGGCATCTTACGGCGCGCCGATCATATCGGCCTAGATAAGATCGTTGCGACCCTCGATGCCCTCTACGCTAAGCACAAGTTAGATCGCTATAAAGCAACGGCGCTCCTGCGCCAGATGGCCCAAACGGGCCAGAGCTTCTATCAGCGCAGCGCAGAATATAAGACGTTGAAGGTGGAGATCGACCGTAAGACGCACGTCGCATATGTGACGTTGAATCGCCCCCAAAGACTCAATGCGATCAACGCCGAGATGCGTCAAGAGTTACCCAAAGTCCTCGACGAGCTCGGCAAAGACCCTGAGGTGCGGGTGATCGTGCTCAAGGGTGCTGGGGGCAAGGCGTTCAGCGCGGGAGCAGACATTACGGAGTTTACCCAAGGGAAGCCCTATCAATTCGTGGAGCTCGGAGAGTTCTTTAGGGCCCCAGAGCTCTGCCCTAAGCCCGTCATCGCCGCAATTGATGGATTTGCGCTGGGCGGGGGATTGGAGCTGGCGCTCGCGTGCGATTTCCGTCTGGCGAGCAAGCGCAGCGAGGTGGGACAGCCCGAGATTCATTTGGGGCTTATCCCCGGCGGCGGCGGCACCCAGAGACTCCTTCGCCTCGTAGGTCCCTCGCGCGCCAAGGAGCTCTGCATGCTAGGCGACCGCATCAGTGCAGAGCAAGCTGCGCAGTGGGGTTTGATCGATCACGTCTACGAGAATGAGACGTTCGAACAAGAAGTCAGAGCATTCGCGGAGAAATTAGCGACTCGTGCCCCTATCGCTGTGCGCTTTACTAAAGAGATTCTCAACGCTGGAGCAAACTGCTCCCTCGACGCGGCGCTCCTCCTCGAGCGCGAAGCGTTCGCTTTGCTCTTCACTACTGAAGACATGGTCGAAGGGGTCAATGCCTTCTTGGCTAAGAGAAAGCCTGAATTCAAAGGGCGATAGGGGCGTTTGACAGTCCCCCTCAGGCGGCTTAAACTATGAACGGTGATAGCCCATGAACAGTTTGATGACGCGGAGAACTTTTCTTATTTCGAGCGGAATAGCTCTAGCTGGCGTGCTCCTGGGCCGAGCTCTCACGCCTGCTCAACCCCTTAAGCCTATCCGCCTCAGCATGATGCCCGCGCAAGATGTCGTTCCCGTCGCCTTCGCCTTTGAGCAAGGGATCTTCTCTAAACACAAGGTGCCCATCGAGCTCGTCTGCGGCGGCAATGCCTTAGAGCGCAATACAGCATTCCTGGCAGGCCAGCTCGATGCCCTTGCTATCGACTTAACAAGCGCTGTGCTCTTGTTAGGGCGTCAAGCTCAGGCAGCCATCACAGGCACGGTCTTCGAAGCTGTGCCCGATCCGCGTAATCACAATCAAATCCCCCGCACCGTTGCCATGCTCACCCATAAGTTTAGCGGCTATCGCTCGCTCGAAGACGTCATCAAGAGCGGCCCTAAGCGCCAGATCACACTCGTGCAGCCCTCAGATATGGAATATCTTACAGATATGGCCTTGCAGGCTAAGGGCGTCAGAGCCCGCGACCTCGATCAGTACTACACTGGCGTCGAAGACTATGATAGGATTCAGCTGATCGCCCAAATGCTGGGCGCGGGCACGGCCGGTGTCCAAGTAGCCGTTCTCCCCGAGCCCCATGCTACCCTCACCGAGGTCGTCGCTGAAGCCAATAAGATCGAGATCCTCACCCTGACAGACTACAAGGGCATAGCCGCGCCGCCTAGCGTCTTGTTCTTCAGTCGCCAGCTCTTACAGGAGCGCGGCGAGACCGTGCGCAAGTTCTTCCAAGCGTTGCGAGAATCTGTGACACTCCTCAACTCGAGCTCACGCGATTTTATTATAGATACGATCATTCGGGTAGGGGTCAACGTCTGCTTCCCAGAGCTCCGCGGGCAAGAGCTCAAGTTCCCTGAAGGGTGGCGGGATCGGCTCCGTGTGCCGTACTTCCCGCTGCCTCGCGCTCTTCGCCAAGAGGAGTTTGAGGCTCTGGTCAATTGGGCTCTAGGAAAGCGCTACATCCGCGAGAGAATCGCGTTTGCCGCCGCTACAGATTTCCGTTTTCTCGGCTAGCTCGATGATTAAGATCGACGGGCTCTGTCTGGAATATCGGGATGGGCGCCAGACCGTTCCGGTGATCGAGAATCTGTCGTTAGAGATCCAGGCGGGGGAGAGCGTCGCGATCTTGGGTCCCAGCGGTTGCGGCAAGACGAGCTTGCTCTATGCGATCTGCGGGCTGGTGAAGCCCACAGCTGGCACGATCTTCGTCGATGGACACCCTGTAGAACACCCTCGCCCAGACGTTGCTCTCATCTTCCAAGATTTGGGGCTCCTGCCGTGGAAGACTGTTTGGAAGAACGCAAGTCTCTCCTTGGAACTGAGCGGCTCTTCGGCTCCGGTCACTCCTCACTTCGACGATCCTGCCTATCATAAGGAGTGGCAGCGTCGGAAGAAGTCGCTCGTGTGGGCATATTTTTGGCTGCTGCTGACCGGCGCCTGGGCCGCAGGACAACGATTCTATCTTGATCGCCCCTTCTCTGCAGCGGTCTATCTGATCACGCTGGGGCTCGATCTCATCGCTGGGGGCTTTTACTGGAACGAGGTCCGCAAGATGATCGAACGGAACCCTGACGCCCCATGGAGCACCTGGCTGTGGGGAGGCGGGTGGCCCCAGGCCCTTCTCTTCTTGGCCGTGCTCGTGCTCACCGCAGAGTTAATCAGCCGACTCGTCTACGATCTGGTCACTATGCCGCAGCAGATCCGCCAGGCCAATGCCTTGATCGCCCGGCAAGTGCAGTACGTGAAGCCGCTGCTCGATGAGTTGGGCCTAGATAGCAGTTTTTATGACCGCTATCCGCATCAGCTCTCCGGGGGAGAACGCCAACGGGTCGCCCTAGCACGTGCCTTAGCGACCCATCCGAAAGTCTTACTCATGGACGAACCCTTGGCGGCCCTAGACGCCTTCAATCGCGAGCGCATCCAAGAGTTGCTCATCCAGCTCTGGCGCGAACGACAACTCACCCAGGTCATCGTCACCCACGACGTCCAGGAAGCCGTCTTCCTAGGCTCCCGGATTGTCGTGCTCACAGAGCGCCCGGCGCGCATCAAAAAGATCATCGAGAATCCCTACGTGGGGACATCGCGAACTAGCGAAGCGTTCTACGCCAAAGTCCTCGAGCTACGACGAGCGCTATCATGAAGCGTCTGGAAAATTATTTGGTCGGCTACGCAGTGGGAATCGTGCTCTTCTTTGGGGCGTGGTGGTTGGCAAGCTGGGCGGTCTCGGTCTTTGCAGCGAAGCCCCTCCAAAGCGCGGTGCCGCCCCCACTGCGTGCGCTTACCATCTTCGCTGAGGAGTGGCTCGATCTCGTCCCACACTTCTTTGCCAGCGGGTATCGTGTCTTAAGCGGGCTGCTCTTATCTATCGTCATTGCCATGCCGTTGGGGTTGGTCATCGGCCATGAGCGGGTCCTCGATAGACTGCTGAGCCCCTCGATCTATCTGACGTATCCGATTCCTAAGGTCGTCTTCCTTCCGTTGCTCTTTGTGTTCTTAGGTATCTATGATGCTCCAAAGATCGGGTTGATTACGCTGGTCCTAGTCTTTCAGCTCTTGCTCTCGACCCGAGATGCTGCAAAGAGTGTCCCCAAGAGCTATATTCTCTCAGTCATAAGCACCGGGGCGAGCAAGTGGCACGTCTATAAGCACGTGGTACTTCCGGCGAGCCTCCCTGCCATGTTTTCCGCCCTAAGGATATCTATCGGCATGGCTATCACGGCGTTAGCTCTCACGGAGGCATTCGCGTCGCAATACGGCTTGTGGCGCTATATCTATGACCAATGGGCACGCTACAGCAACTATGAGCGAATGTTTGCGGGGATCTTAGCTATGGGGCTGTTGGGGTTGGCGTTCTATATTGTAATCGATCTTCTGGAGCGCTGGATCTGCCGCTGGCAGCATGTGTAAGCTATGAAGCTTCACAAGCTTTTAGTCATAGCGAATCTCACCAAGCCCACGATAGAAGCGGCGCTCGCGCGACTGCGTCGATGGACAGCAGAACAGCAGATAGAGATCTCTGTGCGGGCAGGCATAGACACGAGCCCTCTGCGCGAGCATGACTTCGATCTCGTAGTGACCCTTGGAGGAGATGGGACGCTACTGAGAGGAGCGCGGCTTGCTGCCGAGCTCGATCTCCCTATATTGGGGGTCAACTTGGGAAGTCTAGGGTTTTTGACAGCGGTGGGGATAGACGAGCTGGAGAGCGCCTTCGAGCGCCTTGCACGAGATGACTTTTCCGTAGAAACCCGGATGCGCCTTGCTGCGCAAATTCTCTCTGCTCCCCAGCTACAGTGCACCGCGCTCAATGAGATCAGCTTGGTGCACCCAGAGCTCGGCCGACGCACAGAGATCGAGCTTGTCTTGGGAGAGCAAGCCCCTATGGCCTACCCGGGCGATGGCATACTGATCGCCACGCCTACGGGATCGACCGCCTATGCCCTCTCCGCAGGAGGTCCGATCCTCGACCCCTCCCTAGAGTCTCTAATAGTAGTGCCTCTTTCACCCCATCGGTTGGGAACGCGCCCCCTCGTGCTTCCCAGCGCGAGCGTCTTGAGGGCTGTAGCAAAGCGCCCTGCCCAGCTGTTAGCTGACGGCGAGCTCATCGCGACGCTTGCCCCAGGCGATGCTGTGCAGATTCAGAAAGCTGAGCGCCCTACACGGCTCGTGCGCTTTGCTTCAGATTTCTGGAGGGCGGTACGGCAACTCCTCAGCTAGGCTACGGCTTTGGCGAGCCGACGACGATGGGGATCTGAATAAAAATGCTTTGAGTGAAGCCACCGGGGGTGATGAGGGAACTGCCGGAGAGGGCCAGCCCTGCAATGCTTACACCAATTGTGAATTCTTGGGAGGTCGAGGTGAAGATCGCTTGGCCAACGAGCTCGACTTCACCCAGCCGAGCCCGCAGCGCATAGGCCTGACCGGTCAGCCCTACCCCGGGTTCAAACGTCGTGATACCCAACACGGAAGCCGGGCCTAAAGCTAATTCGAGCCCGATCTTCTCTTTACTAATCTCTAGATCTTGAGGATCAAGCTCTAGCTGCCCTATGAGGCTGCCCGCCCCTAAAGCGGTGCGTAGCGTAATAGTAGCACGGCTCAGCGCCAGGCGCAGCCGCTCGTCGAGTGCAAAGCTGCTGAGCGTTTCGATCTGAGTAGGCAAGAACGGCCCCAAGCTGTCCACGCTCACCACAAGGGTCATCTCCGGATTGACAGGGGTGGGATGCTGGGCAAGCTTCGTGAGCAGGGCTCGCACAAACGCATCGATGTTGCGCAGACGCGCCTCTAATTGGGCGACATGCCCGAAATCCCACATCACTTGTGGCTCTGAAGTTCCTTCCGAGGGGGTGGCCAAGGTAAAGCGCTGGATCGTAAGATAGGAAATGCCCACCAAAGGAGGAACCGGAGCAGAGCCGATCCGAGAGACCTGTACCAACTCTTGCTGCAGCGTTCCCGAACCTCCAAGAGCTTCTTGGAAGTGCCCCCACCCTCCTACCGTATGCAGGATTATCGTCATCTCTTCCTTCGGTTCTTTCAAGGACAAGTTGTCCCTGTTCACGCTTAGGGACAAGATCAGCTCAGCGGAGCAGAGGCCATGAGCATAGAACTGCACCGAACAGCTCTGGGATATGCCCACAAGCCACGGCACAGCTATAAAAACTATGATGCTAAGAGAGAGTCGAGCACTGCGCCTCACGCTGTCATTGTAGGAGATGGGCATCGAAGAGTCAACAGAGAGAGAGGGAAGGAAGGGCCTGGCTTCTGGCGCCGCTGGCGGATGGTGGGGAAAAATCCTCTCTGTGGGGAGGAGGTCAGGCAGCCCCCAGAGAGGCAAAACCCTGCCATCCGGAGGGGAAAGCGCTCCAGGCCTTCCCCTTCTGCGCAAGGAGCCAAGCCCCATGCGTGAAGAGAGTGGGCCAGCTTGGGTACACAGTCGATTATACGACCTTGCTCGTGCCAATCACATGGAACTTTGGTGAAAATTTGGTGACCAGCGAGATTGACGATCTCAAACCCAGGTGCTAGACTGAAAGCGTCATGATTCGCCTGGGCTTGCGATATAAATTCGTCTTCACACTGTTGGGATTCACGCTCTTGGTCGCAGTGCCTTTAGGGATCTTGGCGATTACACGCTTCTCGGATCTAGTGGAGAGCCAGGTGCGCGTGCGCTGGGAGACCATCGCTAAATTCTGGACTCAAGAGGTGTCGATTCAACAAGTGGATCCCAATGCTTGCCAACGAGCTGTGGAGAACTTCCGTCATCAGGGGCTTATCTATTTCAAAGTAGTTATCCAGGGAGAAGAGATCTGCGGCAGCCATCTCGCACCTCTTGGTCCCCAAGCCCTCGAGATCCTTGGGACTCCCTTGCGAGACCGCGAGGTTCCCTCAAAGCCCGCTACCTTCGTCAAGAAGATCAATCCGTTTCGCGATACCGCCTTCCTGGCTATGACGTACGTGTGGCCGGTCATGAAGGTCCATTACAAGATTGAGTTCTATGAAGACGAGACGGGACAACTGCAGCGGCGGGAGATCCGCCAGGAGACGCCCACCTTTTCGGCTTTACAGCTTGGTATCGATCTATCGGCTGCGCAGAGCCTTGTCCGTCGTGAGGCTACACTTATCACCCTAGTTGTAGGCGGCTATGTGTTGATCGCGCTCTTCATCGCAATCGCTTTCTATAAAATGATCTTAGGGCCGGCGGAGACACTGGCTCATGCGCTACAGCGCTTCAGGCGCGATCCTTCGGCACGCGTCCACATCGCCACCGGCGATGAGCTCGAAATGCTTGCCCACGAGTTCAACACCATGGCCGATACCATCGAGGAACGGAATCGCCGGCTTGAACAGATCAACACCGAGTTGATCAAGGCGAATCGGGCCAAGTCGGATTTCTTAGCCATGATGAGCCATGAGCTCAAGACCCCACTCCACGCGATTCGCGGCTATTCGCAGCTCCTGCTTGAAGGGGTAGACGGCCCGCTCACCGCAGCGCAGCGCGAGGACATCGAGAACATCTTGAAGTCGGGAGACCATCTGCTAGAGCTTATCGATAATATCCTGAGATTTTCCAAGCTCGAGGCAAGCGAAGACCGGCCATACTTTGAAGCTGTAGAGGCGTCAGCTCTCGGAGAAGAAGCAATCAAAGCGGTGAGCGCCCTGGCGCGGAGTAAAGGGCTTGAGCTCAGTTATCACGTGGAGCCTTGCACGCTCATCGCCGATGGGACGAAGATCAAGCAAGCGCTCATTAATTTACTGAGTAATGCCATCAAATATACACCTGCAGGTCGCATAGAACTCTCCGGTGCGGCTCGCGAGAACGAATATATCTTCGCCGTGTCAGACACGGGAATCGGCATCCCAGAACATGAACGCACTCGGATCTTTGAACCGTTCACGCAGCTAGACAGCTCGAACACGCGGGAGTTTCAAGGGGTGGGCTTAGGACTTGCTATTGTGAAGAAGTATGTCGAAATGCACGGCGGGCGTGTGCTCGTAGAGAGCGAGGTTGGTCGTGGTAGCACTTTTTCCATCGTGCTGCCGCTGGAACCGCCTCCCCCAATAGCAGTCCAGGGTGCTAGCGCAAACCTAAGCACTCAGTGAGGAGGTACTCATGCGCATTCTCATCGCAGAGGACGATGCGACATCCTTGCACTTGCTGCGCAAGTTTTTGGAATCCAAAGGACATTTTGTCATCGCCGCCCTCAACGGACAGGAGGCCTTGGAGAAGTTCTCCAAGGAGAAGCCTGATCTGCTTCTGCTCGATGTGATGATGCCCAAGCTCGACGGTTGGACTGTGCTCCAGAAGCTCCGCGAGAGCGGCGTCAAAACCCCTGTGATCATGGTGACGGCTAAAGACTCGACAGACGATAAAGTGCGCGGATTTTCCACGGGGGCAGACGACTACATTACAAAGCCGTTCGATCTGCGCGAGGTCGAGGCGCGCATCGAAGCGGTGATGCGCCGGGTCAGCCAGTCCCCATACATTCAGGTTGGGGTACTGCAGATCGACGACGAGCGCAAGGAGGTCCGACTCCGAGATAAGCTTATCGAGCTTTCGCCCAAAGAGTATGAGTTGTTAAAGCTCTTGGCGTCCAAGCCGGGCAAGGTCTTCTCCCATCGCGAGATCATCGACGCTATTTGGCAGGATAACCCTTATGCGTCTTCGGAGGACGTCAAAAAATATATCTATCTTTTGCGCAACAAACTTGAAGAAGACGTAGAAAACCCAAAGATCATCCTCACAGTGCGTGGGTTCGGATATAAATTAGGGACGATCTAGCCATGTCGGAGGTTCCGGATCACATCCATTTGTTTTGTATACTTGCAATAATTGTACTCATCTATCGCCTTAAGCGGATTTCGGCCAATACCCTGTTCCCCACCGAGATTCTGAACTTGCCCCTTTACAATCTTCATAAAATGGCAGTATCCGTCAGCATTACTGCCCTTTCGCCTCAACGCAGGGCCATAGGCTTTGGCTATAGCCCGGTCCCAAAGAGGGAAGAAACATTGTCTGAAAGTCATGAGGGTCGAATACCGTTGGCTGATAAGCTGCTCTATCTCAGCGAAGTGTTGGCTGTCAAATCCTCTATACCGATAAAACATCTTGTTCCAAGTTTGGAGGAGTACAGCTAATGCCTCCCCAACGCTCAATGATGTTTTTTCTCTAGTGCGAGCGTTACCAGCTCCATGGCAGCACGATAGAACAGATTACGTGGCTCGTGAGTTTCAAAAATCTGTCGTGCTTCTTCAAGTTCATGGATGCTCGGTGCTTGAGCGATCATATGCTCTATCTCTAGACAGCATAATTTTAGCTACTAGAAGCTAATCCTTGGGCCTCGCGCACCATCGAGCGCAGAAACTTCAGCCCTGTATTCCAGAAGCTCGGGTCGCTCGTGTCAATTCCTAAGGGGGCTAAGAGCTTCTGCGGGCTGTCGGAGCCACCGGCTGAGAGCAGGTCTAAATACTTGGGGACAAACGCTTCCCCCTCACGCAGATATTGCTGATAGAGCGCAAAGACCAAGAGCTCCCCAAACGCATACGCATAGCAGTAAAACGGCACGTGAATGAAGTGCGAGATATAAAGCCACCACCAACGATAATCGTCAGTGAGCTTGACAGAGTCACCAAACATCTGCTGATTTGTTGTCCACCAGAGCTCACCGATGCGCTCTGGGGTCAGCTCCCCTTGAGTGCGCCGCGCTTCGTGCAATCTCTGCTCAAAGCGCGTCAGCACAATCTGTCTAAAAATCGTCGCAAACGAGTCCTCGATCTTGCTGCATAGCAGTGCGAGCTTCACCCTAGGATCTTGAATCTCCTCAAGGAGCTTACGGAACGTTAGGAGCTCGCCAAAGGTGCTGGCCATCTCAGCCATAGTCAACGGTGTATCGGCCTGAAGATGCCCGACCCGACGAGAGAGGTACTGATGCACCCCATGCCCAAGCTCATGCGCCAGCGTCATGACATCGCGCAGTTTATCTGTGTAGTTCATTAAAATATACGGATGGACGCTGGGCACAGTGCTTGCGGAGAACGCTCCACCGGCTTTGCCAAAGCGCACCTCCGCGTCGATCCAGTTTTTATCGAAAAACTCTTGGACGATCTGAGCGACCGTGGGCGAGAAAGCACGATAGGCTTCTAGCACGATCCGACGACCACTAGCCCAGTCACATTGCGGAAGCTCCCCATAGATTGGAGCATAGCGATCATAATCATAGAGCGTGCGCACCCCCAGCAAGCGTTTCTTCAGATGATAGTACTCTTGAACGATATCATATGAGTTCTCGCACGCGGTCATGAGGGCGTCGACGGTAGACGGCTCGACCTCATTGGACAAATGTCGCGAAGACATCGGGGTGAGGAACTTTCTCAGCTCATCAGTGATCTTGTGGTCGAGCACAAGGGTATTGAAGATATATGTGAGCACGCGAGCATGGCTCCGCAGCACCCGGGTGATAGCTTGAGCGACGTTCTTACGAAGAGCACGATCTGGTTCGTGAAGTTTCGTGAGGGCTTGATCGAGCGTAAGCTTCTGAGCGTTCTTGCTTCGGCCAAGCTGGATTGTGAGCCCGGAGACAATTTCATCAAAGAGCCTCTGAAACGAGCGTGTGCTCGTGTTAGCTTTGAGCTCTAAGATCTTCTCTTCGGGCTCGGAGAGCTTATGAGGTCGGAAGAGCCGCGCTTTTTCTAGATAGTGTCGATAGCGCGCGATCGCAGGGGCAGTGAGCAGCGTTTGCGCCATCTCATCCGGGAGATCCATCCACTCTAACTCGAAGAAGAGCAGATGTTTCTTGATCTGAGAGTGTCTCTCGAGAGTGCTCTGCAAAAGCGCTCCGTAGCGGGGATTTTGCGTGTCGGCCGCGTGAAGCAAATGGGCGTAGATCACGGGCTTATCCATCTGCTCAGCGATGCTCTCGAACTCCTGGAGGGCTTCCAAGAGCGAGGTAGGATCGATCCCTTGGCGCAGTCGTCCGCGATACTGCTGCTCAAAGGCTTTCGCGCGCTCAAGAGCGCTACTCAAATCCCGCTCCAAAGCCGGATCCTCTGGACTCAGATATAGATCCCGCAAATCCCATGTGACGCCGGTGGCACTGCTGCGCGGCGTTGCTTCAGAAGTCTGCATCGTCTAATCACCTTTCAGAGAGCTTTTCTGATAGAGAGCAATTATAGAGGCTCTCTGAGCGATTTGCTACTGGCGCGGTAGCGCGCCAAGGCGCGCTCTTTTATAATCTGTGCCATGCGCGTGACGATCTTAGGTACTGCAGGGGTGCTTCCTGACCCGCAGCGGGCCCAATCGGGGTATTTGCTCGAAAAAGACGGGCGATTGGTGCTTATTGACTGCGGCAGCGGCGTCTTCAATCGTCTCGCTCAGCTCTCTCTCGATTGGGCCAAGCTCGACACGTTTCTGCTCACCCATCTCCATCTGGATCACGTGAGCGATCTACTCTCGATCTGGGCGGCGCGCTGGCTCATTGGCGCCCCGGAGACTGCGCTCTACGGCCCCCATGGCACGAGAGAGTTTATCGCGAAGCTCTTGGATCTCTTCCCGTATATTCGGGACCATGTGAGAGCGACAGTGCACGAGCTGGGTGCTGGGGAGATTTGGGATATTGCAGGCTTTGAGGTCGCGACGCTCGCGATGAATCACTACGTGCCGACGCTCGCGTATAAGTTCGATAAAAAGATAGTCATCTGTGGCGACAGCGAGCCAGAGCCAGCTTTAGTAGACTTTGTGCGCGGTTCCAAGGTGTTGCTTCATGAGTGCTCGTTTCCCGACAGCACCTCGGCTCCCTTGCATACGACTCCCACAGCTTTAGGGCAACTGCTCGCGTCCGCCGACGTCGAGTGGCTTGTGCTCACTCATCTCTACCCGCAGGCTGCAGCGCAGTCAGAAGAACTCATCCGAGCCGTCCAAAAACACTTCCCTCGGAAAGTCACGGTAGCGACTGATCTGCAAGTCATAGAGCTATAGCAGAGTTTGCCAAATCAAGCTCGCTCTGTTATAGTGTGGGCGTTTCTCGAAAGGGGGAATTGACTCATGGCCACGCAGGAGGCTGTGAAGCTCTTGAAGAAGACCTCGCTCTTTGGGCAATTCAGCGAGAAGGAGCTTGAGGCGCTCTTCAGCACTGCGAAGGTGCGCGAGTTCGAGTCGGGCAGTACTATCGTGCGCGAGGGCGATCCTGCCGGTGTCGGCTTCTATCTCGTTTTAGATGGCCAAGTCGAGGTACGTAAAGGTCAAAAAGTTTTGGCGAAGCTCGGCCCTGGCGATTACTTCGGTGAGATGGCGCTGATCTTAGAAGCCCCACGCTCTGCCGATGTTGTCGCTGTCCAGAAGACAAAATGCCTCATGATCACGCGCTGGGAGCTGCGCAGCATCATTAGCGCATACCCCGATGTTGCTCTCAAGATGATGGCTGAGCTGGCGCGGCGCCTCAGCGCAACCAATCAAGCGCTCTCCGAGTGAAATTCGTGTACGATGCTTGCGATGTGCTTGATCCCTTGAATAAAGTCTTCGATGCGAATGTTCTCGTTGGGCGCATGGGTGTTGGAGTGCGCATAGCCGATTCCTGTCGAGACCGCGGGGATGCCGAGCTTTTGACAAAGCGTGTACATGGGACCACTCGCTGCCGATGTCGGATGCACAGCGGGCTTGACACCGTAAACTTTCTGCGCCGTGCGCCGCACGACTTCGACTAACGGATCGTTCATTGGGGTGCGAGCGGGATTGACCCCATGCATCCCGATCACTTCGATATCGTCAAAACCGTGTCTCTTCAAGTGTTTCTTTAAGAGCGAGAGAATCTTATCCGGATCTTGGTCGGGCACCAGGCGAAAGTCTATCTTGGCTCGCGCTTCGGCAGGGAGCACGGTCTTTGGCCCTGGCCCGGTGTAGCCGCTCCAGATCCCGCAGATGGTGCACGTCGGCTCGAAGTAGTGCTTTTTCAAGAGTTTTCTCCCCGAAAGCCCCAACAGATATTTTTTGATCCCGAACTTCTTGCGCCAGCCGCGCTCGTCAAAGTCGAGCTCATAGACGGCTTTCAGCTCGGCTCGGCTGGGTGGGCGCACGGCGTCATAAAAGCCCTTGATGAGAATCTTTTCGTTCTCGTCTTTGAGGGTGTTGAGCGCCCAGACCAAGCGCCATGCCGGATTGGGCACGATCGTCCCCCACGATGAGTGCTGATCGCTGACTGCGCCCTTGGCGCGCAGCTCAACGTAACAGATCCCCTTCAGCCCAAGATAGATCTGGGGAATATCTTTGAGATCTTTGTGCCCGAACTCCCAGATGCAGCCGTCGGCTTTCAAGAGATTTTTGTGCTCTTTGACGAACTGTTCTAAATGAGGGCTGCCGATCTCCTCTTCGCCTTCGATCACGAATTTGATCGTGACGGGCAGCCTGCCCATGACTTTCTGATAAGCTTCTAGAGCGCAGAGCCGCGCTGTCAGATCGCCCTTGTTATCTGAAGCCCCGCGCGCGTAGAGTTTTCCGTCGCGAATCTGCGGGTCCCAGGGGTCGGACTCCCATAACTCCAACGGCTCTGGGGGTTGCACGTCGTAGTGATCGTAGAACATTAGAGTTTTTTCGCTTTCGCCTTCCAGCTCGCCGTAGACGACAGGGAAGCCGGCAGTAGAAAAAATTTGAGTCTTGAAGCCGACGCTCTCGAGCATCTGCTGGACGAGCTTAGCGCACGGCTCCATCCCCAGATTCTGCGCAGCGACGCTGGGCTGGCGCAAGAGCGTCTGGAGACGATCGAGAAATTCGTCGCGATGGTCGTCAATGTAGCGAAAGACTCTCTCCATAAAAGCCTCCTTGTTTGTCACGTTCAATGTCATTATGACTAACAGAATATAAGGTGTCAAAATCTAGGAGCTTTAATCCATAAGCTGAGTTTTTGGCTTTAGCCCATTGTCAAGGCCCAATACCTATGTACGGCACTATAAAGCTCTTAAGGGTCATGAAGCCCTTCAAGACGTTCTCGCGCAGGACCGGATTTGTCAGGGCTTTGCGCGATTTGCTCCGACAAGCATATTATACCGTGACAGCTCTCGATTCTATTTCTCTCACAGTCAACTCTGGCGAGATCGTGGGCTATCTGGGCCCCAATGGAGCCAGAAAGTCTACAACGCTGAAGATCATCGCTGGAGTGCTGCTCACTACTGAAGGCCACGTCGAGGTCAACGGCTTTATCCCCTTGGAGGCAGCGTCACGAACATGCCCGGCACATGGGGGTCTTGTTCAGACAACGCTCGCAGTTGGCCTGGAACCTCCCCGCCATCGAGTCGTTTCGCTTCCTTATACTCTATCCCAGAAGGTGACTATCGAAGGCACCTAGAAGAACTGGTCGAAGCCCTCGATCTGCAGCCTCTACTCCATCTGCCGATGCGCGAACTCTCGTTAGGACAGCGGATGCGTTGCGAACTCGCTGCCGTACTCTTGCACAACCCCAGCGTGCTCTTGCTCGATGAGCCAACTATCGGCTTGGACATCGAAATCAAGCAGAAGATCAGAGCTTTTCTCAAGAAGCTCAACGCTTGCTCTCGCACGACGATCATGATCGCAAGTCACGATCTACACGACGTCGAGGGTCTTGCTGATCGGGTCGTAGTTATTGACAAGGGGCGACTCGTCTTCGATGGGAGTCTGGAGAGCTTACGCCGCGAGTATAGCCCGTACTTCAAGCGCGTCCTGCTACGCTTTCAAGACGAAAACAACCTTGCCCATGCACGCAATTATCTTCACATGCACTTTGCTTCGACTCTCTGGTTTCACCAACGGTATATTGTCGAGCGCCAACTCGACGTCGTTCTCGTGCGTCCAATCAATCCCTATTTCCAAGTGCTCGCTGAGGGTCTAGGATCGATTCAAGAGATCTTCTCGTGCGCGTTGGGAGCACTCTTGATGGCTATGGCGAGCACGATGCTCTCGCTTGATTGGACCCTTGACAAGATCTTGGGGCTCGTATTAGAGGTCTTCTTTGGGGTGCTCATCTTGGGAGGGCTCTTTACGCTCTTAGCAGCGCTCAGTTTTTGGGTTGTCGGGACCAAGTCGTTCGCGTCACCATTGATGGCCCTCATGGATTTCGCCCAGTATCCGATGGAGATCTATAACAGATACATTCAATTCATCCTGACGTTTGTTGTCCCCTTGGGGTTTATAGCGTTTTACCCTAGCGCTAAGGTACTCAGAGCAGACTATGCGTGCTATCTTGTATAGCAGGGACACTCGCCCTGGTCTTTAGCACTGTGGGCTACGGCGTATGGCAACAGGGGCTACGGAGATATGAGAGCGCCGGACATTAGGTTTAACGCAGCTTCTTCAGCTCGTTCCGATCCCATGAGCTTTTCGGATATATCTCCAATGCTCTCTGAAACGCTTCGCGCGCTTCGGCGATCTTGCCCAGCTTCGCGTAAGCGACCCCCCGCCAGCGATGGGAGAGAAAGCGCACGGTCTCATCAGATGTCAGAGCTTCGCTTTGCGCAAACTCGCTCAATGCTCTGGTGAGATCTCCCCCAAAGAGCGCTGGCGCGTAGAGATAGTAGACCCCTAAGGCCAGACGAGCCTGCGCATTCTGAGGGTCAAGCTCCAGGGCGCGTTCAAGATTCTTTTTAGCAATTCCAGCGTGCGTGATCGCATGGAGCCACCCCTTGAGACTGATAATGCGCATCTGGCTCTCCCCCAATAACCGATAGCCGTCAGAGAAATTCGGAGCGCGCTTCGTGAGTTTTAGGGCGATTTGTTCGGCCTTGAGATAGTACGGCAGGGCTTCTTGCGCCTGAGCGGGATCGCCCCAGACCGCGCCGTAATACCAATCCCCTAGCTCAAACTCCAAACGAGCCTGCCAATAGAGTCTCTCAAACTCATCGAGCTCGTCGCCAAGTTGCTCAAGCAGAGTTTGCGCGTTCTGGAGCAGCTCTCGCGCTCGAAGATATTCTTCACCAGGGGCTGAGTTATAGAGCTGGCGCTGACCTTGACGATAGAGGCTTTGCACATCTTCAAGAGAAGGCTTCCTCTTCAAGACCGGGAGCGCAGATGACGGTTTCTCTGAAGGAGCGGGGCGCACTACGGGCACGCTATATACCTTCTGCGGGAGAGAGTCGCGTCGGGAGACCAACAAGCTCCCGCATACAACAAGCACGCCAAGGCCTATGAGGACCACCCACCTGAATTTTTCCATGGTCTTTAATCAATACTCAATTGCCTGAGGCTCTGCAACCCGTCTATCAAGCCAGGAGGAATAAAAAAGAGGCTCAGATAAGGGCGGTGGTGCCGAGGGAGGGAGTCGAACCCACACGGGGGGTAAGCCCCACGGGATTTTGAGTCCCGCGCGTCTGCCAGTTCCGCCACCTCGGCACGCTACGCATGAGCTTCATCTTCGCCCGCCGGAGGCGAAGGCGAGCAGTGCAGGCGCAGCTTGCAATAGATTATATCCCTCTAGATCAGCCTTGTCAATGACGCGGCACAAAAAAAAGTGTCAGAAATCACGCCCCTTGATTTATAATTGTAATATCTGCTAGGATGCGGGTCGGATGGAATACGACCTGGACGCATTGGCGCAGCAGATCCGCCTGGCCTATGCTGAACATTTGATACGATGCACTGACCTGCCTCCGGCAGAGATGGAGGATTTTTTGAGCTTGGACGGTGATCTCGATCAGGCGCGGCGCTGGCTCGCTTTGGGATACGCCAAGCGCCGCTATGACCCAAGAGAGGTGCAGGGCTTGCTTATCTATCTCTTCAGCAATTATTATCCGACGCTAGTAGATGATCCCGCTAAGGGAAAGCTCCTCAGACGAGCTATCGCGCGCAAAACCGTCAAGCTCAGCGACCTGACGATCGAGAAGATCAGCGGGACACGACTCGACTGGGCGGAGATCTTCCGCCTTGTGGGCAAGGAGTTCAACCCTACACGGGTGAAAGAGCGCGTTCGCGCTATCTACGAAGAACTCAAAGGAGCCAAGCATGAATCTTCCTCACGGTGAAAGGGACAACGGATGGTGGCAAGAGCTGATCAGGCCATTGCAAGCTGGCCTGGATCGAATTCATCCTTCGAGTACGGTCTTGCGAGACTATTTACAAGGGCGACTCCCTGACATCTGGCAAGCGAACACGCACCCGCTTGGTCCCGATCACTGGACGCTCACTATGGTCTCTCAGCATGCTCTAACGTGCCCACAGTGCGCCCAGCAGTTAGCGCTCTTGCGCCAGCGTGAGCTGGAGCGCACTATATGGCAGCTTGATCTATGGGCTCGTATCCCCAGCGTAATCCGCGCTCATCTGGCCCTCTATGGTATGGCCCTCTTAGCCCTCTTTGGGCTGAATGCCTTCTTAGTGATAGTGCTGCCCGCGCCTACGGTTTTGCAACCATGCATGTTCGCTGGAGATAGAGTTGGACTCGATAAGCCCAGCGATCCGACAGATAGCAAGAGCTTCAAGCTCGAAGGGCTCAACCGCCCTATCAAGCTCCCTCCCTCACTGGCAGGGGAGTGCTTGCCGGCACCGGCGCCGCGCCCTCTATGGCAGACGTGGTGGATCAGCTGGGTCTTTCTCATTTGGACGATGCTTCTAGGACTGCACATACTCTGGGAGTGGCTGGTAAGCTCAGCACCGCAACGCCCGGCACCGGCGAGCGCCGCTTGATGTGAGACCATGCGTTGGGTGCGCGTCATTGAGAACGGTCAAGCACAGTGGGGAGAGCTGATCGGCGACATAGTGTTGATTGCCGGGCAGCGCAGGCAGCTCTCAGAGCTGAGATTGCTTCCCCCAGCGCAGCCGACGAAGATCGTCTGCGTCGGGGTGAATTATCGCGATCACGCTCAGGAGATGGGCCGCAAAATCCCAGAGCGCCCTGCGCTCTTCTTGAAACCCCCATCAGCCCTGATTGGCCCAGAAGATACGATCTATCTGCCCAACTCCCCCCGCGTTGATTATGAGGGTGAATTGGCTGTCGTGATCAAAGAGCGGTGCAGACGCGTCAAAGCTTCAGAAGCGCACACAGTCATCTGGGGCTACACGTGCTTTAACGATATCTCAGACCGCGCAGCGCAGTCGTGGGAACTGAACTGGGTGCGTGCCAAGGGCTTCGACACGGCAGCGTGTCTAGGGCCGATCTTGGTCTCCCTCGATGAGCTCTTAGAACCTCTCACGATCGAGACGCGCGTCAACGGCAAAGTCCGTCAGCGTTCCGACACGTCTCAGATGATCTTCACGGTGCCCCAGATTATCGAAGAGATCACGAGTTTTATGACGCTCGAGCCCGGGGATATTATCGCGACGGGAACGCCCTCTGGTGTAGGGCCGCTTGTACCCGGTGATATCGTCGAAGTCGAGATCAGCGGGATCGGTATACTGCGCAATTACGTGGCTCAAGGAGCGTAGCGAGCGCTCGGGCTAATCTGTCAAACTCCTCAAGAGAGAGAGTCTCCCCGCGGCGCTGGGGGTCAAGCTGCGCTCGGTCTAAAGCCTTGAGAGCGATCTCTGGCTGGAGCGCCAGCAAGGGGGAACGCGTCAGAGCTTGTTTTAACGTCTTGCGGCGCAGATTGAACGCGGCCCGGACCACCTTGAAAAATAACTCTTTTGGAGCGCGAAATCTCGGGTGTTCATAAAACTCTAGGCGCACCAGGGCTGAATCGACTTCAGGCACGGGAAAGAAGACATGGCGCGAGACCGAGAACACTCTCTGAACTTCAGCAAAGCTCTGCATAAAGATCGTGATGGCGCTGGCGTCGCGGCTCCCAGGAGCTGCGCAGAGCTTCTCCGCGACTTCTTGCTGGACTAGCAATGTCGCTGTCTTCAGAATTTCATGAGCTTCGACAAGTTTCTCCAAGATCGGAGTTGTCACGCTATACGGCAGATTGCCGACGACAGAAAGTCTTTTGTGACCTAACCCCTTGTTCCCCTTCCCTAAAGAGGAGCTGGAGGAGAGGTCTTCAGCAGAGCGCAGATCAAATTGCAAAAAATCTTGGTGTACCACGACGACGTTCGGATACGAGCTGACATGCTCGTGGAGTAAGGGAATGAGTCGCTCGTCTATCTCGACGGCGATGACGCGCCCAGCGCGCTGCGCCAACGCTTGAGTCAATGTCCCAATCCCCGCGCCGATCTCGACGACCGTCTCTTCTGTGGTAAGCTGTGCTGCTGCTGCGATCTTTTTTAGGATATTCTCGTCCACGAGAAAGTGCTGGCCGAGGCTCTTCTTGAGGCGAATCTTATGCCGAGCCAACAGATCGCGCACATAGGATGGGCTTGTAAGACTCATAGACGGTCAGCGCCAGCGTGTGAGGATCTCTTCGCGTCGAAAGAGCTTGGCGTTGAGCCAGACCAAGCCCACGTCCAGCACGAAGACTCCAAGCACCAAGAGACCCAAGAGCATAGGTTTCCCCATGAGATGCTGAAAGACCAAAAAGAACGCCGAGAGCAAGACCGGCAGGAGCGCGAGGCTGCTGAGCAATTGCGCCGTGCGCAGGTCGCTCACGCGCGTCGCGATGGCCATCGAAGCGAGCGTCGCAAAGATTGCTGCCAAGGGAGCAAAGAGCCCCAACGCCATCAGCCAGATCGAGCCCAATTGCTGCCACGCCAGCTCTAGCACTGCTGTTGGGAGCAGAACCTGTACAACCCCGAGAAAGAGCCCAAACGCGATCCAGCTGATGCCTACGGCAGGGAAAACTGATGCTAATGCTTTGGCTATTAAGAGTTCTTCGGTGCGCAGTGGCGTCGCCAGTAAGGGCTCAAGGCTCTTCTGCTCCTTCTCGCTCATGATCGCGTAGATCGCGATCGTATGGGGAATGACCAACGGGAACATCAAGAAGTACAAGAGCGGGACGAGAAAGAGCGTGGCTGCGACGGGGGGGAGCTCCTCAGGGGGAATGTTGCGAAGATCACTGAACTGCAGCAGTTGGAAGAACGAAATCCCTAAGAGAATCAAGGGGATGGCAATCGTGCTGATCCAGATTGCCTTGCCCCCTTTGAACGCCTCGCGCCACTCCTTAAGTATTACGGTTTTGATGCGCTTGAGCGTCATCGCGGCTCCTCCGAGATCAGCTCGAGATAGACTTCTTCTAAAGAGCGGTCTTGCTCCCGCACAAACTGAATCTGGGCCCCAAGCTCGACTAATCTCTTAATGAGTAGTGGGTTCTGCGCTTCAGGATCATCGAGCTGAATGAGCAGCCTTGTCCCATCAGTGTGCATGTGGTGCACGAAGGGCAACTGCAAATCTCTTGAGAGATCGATGGGCTCCTTGAGCTCGACGACAACCTGACGGCCGTAGAGTTCGCGCTTGAGCTGCTGAGGCGAGCCGACTTTGATGAGCCGTTGCTTGATCAACCCCACGCGCGTGCATAAGAGCTCAGCTTCGTAGAGATTGTGCGTGCAGAGAAAGATCGTGCGCTTCTCTTGAGACAGCTCGACGATGAACTCGCGCACGGTCTTGGCAGATTCCGGGTCGAGCCCTGAGGTCGGCTCGTCGAGAAAGAGCACTGTGGGGTTGTGCAGGAGCGCCCGCGCGATAGCTAATTTTTGCTTCATGCCCTTAGAAAAAGTCCCTACGGGCTCAAAGCGCCGTTCCCATAGCCCTAGCATCGTGAGATACTTTTCGATCTGGGCTTCGGCGTTGGACAGCTCATACAGATCAGCATAGAACTTCAGATTATGCCAGGCCGAGAGCTTCTCATAGAGCCCAGGGTGCTCCGGCAAGATGCCTACTACAGTGCGGACGCGCTGGGGCTCTGCCCATACGTCTACTCCGGCGACGATGGCACGCCCTGTCGTAGGCGCTAAGAGCCCCGCGAGCATTCGTACTGTCGTGGTCTTGCCCGCGCCGTTGGGCCCTAAAAATCCAAAGACCTCACCTTCAGCGATTTCTAGAGAGAGATCCTCGACAGCAAGACGATCCCCAAAGCGTCGCGTCAAATTCTCAGCAATGATCATAGCGTTTTATGGCGCTGCGCCTCCCACTCCGGTGCAATCCCATCACAATAACGTCTGTGCCGTAGCCCTGGCTTCATTCTCTCTTATCGCCGATCAATATGCCAAACATACAAAATTGAGCAATGGGTTCTTCATGTGATGCATTATAGCACAGAGAGTGAGCTGCTCACAGATCTAAGTCTTCGGGAGGGGCTTGGAGAAACTCGGCGATGAGTTCCCGAGCCTCGTCGGCGTGCTCTTCAGCGACGCGCACGTCAATCGGACCCACGGGATATGCTGACCCCAAGTCATAGGCGATGAGCGCTTCGATCTGAAACTCTTCGAGAAACGATTTGATCACGCTCGCTTCAGTCATGTCTTTCGCGACATAGACGGTCACCAGCGCCTGAGAAGGCGCATGCTGTCCCCAAAGTGGCAGCTCGTCTACCAGTGCTACGTCACAGTCTGGGCATCGCTGAACCCCTTCGTGATACTCATAGCGACACTGTGGGCAGAAGGGCATAGAAATCACTCCTGATCTCGAAGAAATTTACGGAAATAGACAATATCTCGTCGTTCCTCATACCCGAGCTTTCGGAACAGCTCAAGCGACGGCTCGTTGGAGGCTTCAACGAGTGCCCCAACAATAATAAGCCCTTCGCGAGTGAGGGCCTCTTCGGCTTTCTTGATAAGCTGCTGCGCTAACCCTTGACGGCGATAGCGTGGGTCGACAGCGAGACGATTGATCCAGCCCTTGCGCCCGTCATGACTGCCAAAGACCGTTCCAATAAGCTGCCCCTCGGCCTCAGCGACGAACATCAAGTGCCCAGAATCTTTGAGCTGACGAGCGAGAGACGGACGGCTATCGCGCCCGTGCGGCTCAAACGAGAGCCCCGCGCGCTGCCATAGCGCAATAACAGCATCATAATCTTCGAGCTTCATCGGGCGAATCTGCATACTCATGGTCGTAGGCGCTCGTGACAGCGCTCCAGAGCTCGATCTAAGATATGCGTTGAGAACTCTGCGCCCATAGCCCAAGTATAGAGATACGTTCGACTCTGTGCAAAATGGGTCTCTTATCAGTACGATAGAAGCTAAAGGAGGTTCTATGAGCATCATTCGCGATCCGTCCTTAGCGCCTCAGGGACAGAAGAAGATCGAGTGGGTTCAGCGGCGCATGAGCTTACTAAACAGAATTAAGTCCGAATTCGAGCGCGAGCAGCCGTTCAAAAATCTCAGGCTCGCTTTGAGCATTCATTTGGAGGCTAAGACAGCGTACCTCGCTCAGGTGCTCAAGGCCGGAGGGGCCCAAGTCGCTGTGACAGGGTGCAATCCCTTAAGCACTCAAGATGACGTCGCCGCGGCTTTAGCAGCTTCAGGAGAGATCTTCGTCGCGGCCTGGCGCGGTGCCACCCCGCAAGAGTATGAGTCCCATCTAAAAGCCGTCTTACAGACTAAGCCCCAAATTATCTTAGATGACGGCGGAGATCTCACAAAACTTCTCCACGGCGAGCTCTCTCACTTAGCGAAAGATATTCTCGGCGGCACCGAGGAGACGACAACCGGCGTGCGCCGCCTGCGCGCGCTCGTTGCTCAGAATAAGCTCTTGTTCCCCATGTTCGCTGTCAATGACGCCCAGATGAAGTTTTTGTTTGATAATCGTTATGGCACGGGGCAGTCGACGTGGGATGGCATCATGAGAACGACCAATCTCTCGATTGCCGGCAAGACTGTCGTGGTCGCGGGCTACGGTTGGTGCGGGCGGGGCATAGCTCTGCGCGCCAAAGGCCTCGGCGCCAATGTTATTGTGACCGAAGTCAACCCCGTGCGCGCAATAGAGGCCGTCATGGACGGCTTTCGCGTGATGAAGATGGTCGAAGCCGCCCCGTTGGGAGATATCTTCGTCACTGCCACAGGCTGCAAAGATATTATTACTGAAGAAGCTCTCAGAGTCATGAAAGACGGCGCGATCTTGGCCAACGCAGGGCACTTCGACGTCGAGATCAGCAAGCCCGATTTGCAAAAACTTGCTATCGCGCGGCGCGCTCTTCGCCCTAACGTTGAAGAGTTTGAGCTCCGGGATGGGCGCCGGCTCTATCTCTTGGCCGAGGGGCGCTTGGTGAACTTAGCCGCTGGGGATGGCCACCCCGTCGAGATCATGGACTTATCGTTTGCCCTGCAGGCGCTCACGCTCGCCTATATCGCTAAGCACTATGCTGAGCTGAAGCCAGGCTTATACCCTGTCCCGCCCGAGATAGACCACCGTGTTGCGCTGCTGAAGCTAGAGACTATGGGTATTGCTATCGATGAGCTTACCCCAGAGCAGCGGGCTTATCTTGAAAGGGCACACTGAACCAAGTATACTAACCTACGATTCCTAGGTCCTATAAACCAGGAGGTCTGACAACGAAGATGCCAAGCACACAGGCGCAAACAACGCCCAAGACACGGTTGCCCAAGATCTTGCCTGATGGGAAGATTCATGCCATCGGGCGCCGAAAAGAATCGGTCGCGCGGGTCTTCCTCAAACCCAGCGGCGAGGGCAAGGTGGTCGTCAACGGTCTGCCTGCGGAGCAATATTTTGCTGCAGATGGATTCATTAAAGACCGCATCACCCAAGTAATCCTCAAACCCTTCATTGTAACGGGCACAATGAATCGCTACGACGTGATCGCCAATTGTCGTGGCGGGGGCTTTACGGGGCAGATGGAAGCGATTCGCTTAGGAATCGCGCGGGCTTTGCTCGCGGTCAACCCTGACTATAGGCCGATCTTGCGCAAGGAAGGGCTGCTGACGCGCGACCCGCGCATGGTCGAGCGCAAGAAGTACGGGTATCACAAAGCGCGGCGCGGCCAGCAGTTCAGCAAGCGTTAGAAGACTCGCCCGCACTATGCGCCGTGTCACCCTGCAGCGACACGTTTCTAAGGAGGTTCTATGAAGCCAGGAATTCATCCCGAACTGAAACGCGTAGTCATTCGATGCGCCTGCGGCGCAGAGTTTGAGACGCTCTCTACTGTAGAGAACCTGCACGTCGACATCTGCTCTCGGTGCCATCCGTTCTTCACCGGCGAGGAGAAGCTTGTCGATACTGAAGGGCGCGTGCAGCAGTTTGAGCGCCGCTACGGCAAGAAGAAATAATCTATGCGCTTTGAGACCAAGGTCGTTCGCGCAGGGTATCAGGTCGATCCCGTCACCGGGGCTATAGTGCCACCGGTGCATCAGGTGGCGACGTTCGCTCAGGAAGAACCTGGTGTCCACAAGGGCTATCCCTACGGGCGCACAGCCAACCCTACGCGATCTCTCTTGGAGAAGGCCATAGCAGAGCTCGAGGGCGGCCAGTACGGGCTGGCGTTCGCGTCAGGGTTGGCTGCTGAGGACGCGATCTTGCATTTACTTCAACCTGGCGATCACGTCCTCTGCTGCGACGATGTCTACGGGGGAACGTATAGATTATTTGAGCAAGTGCGTCGCCGCTACGGCCTAGGGTTTAGCTACTTCGACACCACCACGACGAAGATTGAGCTTCAGAGCAACACTAAGCTCATCTGGCTTGAATCCCCGACAAACCCTCTGCTCAAAATCGCGGATATCGAGGCGATCGCGCGCCAGAAGGGGGATGCGCTGCTCGTCGTCGATAACACCTTTGCGACGCCCTATCTGCAGCGCCCCTTGGAGCTTGGCGCCGATATTATTGTCCACAGCTCGACGAAGTATCTCAGCGGCCACGGCGACGTCATCGGCGGGCTGGTGGTCACGTCAAATGCTGCAGTCTACGAAAAACTGAAATTTTTCCAGAACGCCATCGGGGCGGTGCCTGGGCCGATGGACTGCTGGCTCGTCTTGCGAGGGTTAAAGACCCTAGCGCTGCGCATGAGGACGCATTCCGAGAACGCGCAAGCTATCGCAGAATTTCTCAGCACGCACCCGAAGGTCGCGCGCGTCTACTATCCGGGGCTGCCAAGCCATCCCGGGCACGCCCTCGCCAAAAAGCAGATGAACGGACTCTACGGTGGGATGCTCAGCTTTGAGCTGAACGGCGATGTCAAGAGATTTGCGCGGGCGACAAAGCTCTTTACGCTTGCCGAGAACCTTGGGACGGTCGACTCGTTGACGACCCATCCCGCCACGATGACGCATGCCGCGATTCCCCCTGAAGAACGCGCGCGACGCGGCATTCAAGATAATCTAGTGAGACTTTCGGTGGGCATCGAGCACGCTCAGGACTTGATCGAAGATCTTCGGCAGGCACTTGAATACGCGTGAGAGACCTATGCGCGTTGCAGAAAATCTCCTGGAGCTGATCGGCCAGACGCCGATGGTCGCGCTGCATCGTATTAATCCTATCAAGGGCGTGCGGCTGCTTGCGAAGTTGGAGTACTTCAATCCGGGGGGATCAGTTAAGGATCGCATTGGGATTGCTATGATCGAGGCGGCGGAGCGCACAGGCAAGCTCAAGCCCGGCGACTGGATCGTCGAGCCCACAAGCGGGAATACCGGCGTCGGGCTGTGCATCGCAGCGATCTTAAAGGGCTATCGGGTCATCTGCACCATGCCCGATAAAGTGAGCCAAGAGAAGATCAATCTCTTGAAGGCGTACGGGGCTGAGGTCATCATCTGTCCTACAGCCGTTGCCCCTGAGGACCCGCGCAGCTATTACTCGGTCGCGCGCCAGATCGCTAAGGAGCGCCCGGCGTTCTTACCTAACCAATACGAGAACCTTGCCAATCCCGAGGCGCATTATCGCACGACCGGTCCAGAGATCTGGGAACAGACCAACGGTCAACTCGATGCATTTGTCGCAGGGATCGGCACCGGAGGCACGATCAGCGGCGTCGGGAAATTCTTAAAAGAGCACAACCCTAAGATTAAGATCGTCGGCGCTGATCCTGAAGGCTCGATGATCTACTCCGAGTTCTATAAGCTCCCCCATGATGTGCACACGTATTTCATCGAAGGCATCGGGGAGGACATCATCCCTGGGGCGCTCAATCTTTCGGTGATAGACGAGATCATTCGCGTCACGGATAGAGAAGCCTATCAGATGGCGCGCGAGCTAGCTCGGAAAGAAGCGATTCTGACGGGAAGTTCTGGGGGCGCGGCACTCGTAGCGGCGCTCCGCTATGCTGAGAAGCTCCAAAAAGGGACGATCGTCGTGATCATCCCTGACACCGGACGCCAGTATCTGAGCAAAGTCTATTCTGACGAATGGCTACGCGAGCATGGGCTGCTCTAACGGGTCGAGGCGTGGTAGGCTGTACACCAGTTCTTTGATATAATCTCCCAGAATATTGCGATCCCTGAGGAGGACTTATGCGAAAGTTTTGGCTAACGGTCGTCGTTTTGAATCTGATTGGAGCAGGTATTGCGCCCCTGGCGCTCGCTAAGATCATCGAAGTCCCCAAAGATTACCCGACTATCCAAGCCGCAATCAACGCTGCCCAACCAGGCGATCTGATCTTAATCGCCCCTGGCACGTACCAAGAGAATTTGAGGGTGAGCAAGAGCATCGAGCTGCGCGGCGCCGATATCGGGGTCATCGTGGATGGCTCACGAGCTCGCAATGCACCGACCATTCTGATTCAGCGCACTCGTGATGTTATTATTCAGAACTTGGAGATCATCGGCGGGCGCCGCGGCATCCAAGTCGAGCGCAGCCAAAACGTCATCATCAAAAACAATCTCATCTACAAAAATCGCCGTCAAGGGATCCTCATCACGGAAAACTCTCACGACATCCAGATCATAGAGAACAAGATCCTCGACACGGCTCCGGACGAGGGCAACGTCTTGGGCAACGGCATCATTTTGAATCGCACCAAGAATGCCCAGGTCATCAATAACTTCATTGCGCGCAGCGCATGGAGCGGCCTGCGGCTCTTGAGCGCCGTCGCTCATATCGAGAACAACACCCTTGAAGAGAATCGTCATTACGGTATTGAGATCTGGCCGAATTGGGCAGACTCCCCCGACGTGCTCTCCCGCGCGATCGTGCTCGGCAATCTCCTTAAAAAGAACGTACGCGCTGGAGTCTTCATCACTGAAGAGTCAATCGCTGAGATCCGAAGCAACACAATTCTCGATACACAAGCTGACAGCGATCAACAGCACGGGCACGGCATCTGGGTCGCCGACGGCGCTCAAGTCACTGTGACTGAAAACACGATCACAGGTAGCCAGGGTCATGGGCTGTTCTTGGAGTCCGGGCGCGTCTTGCTAGGAGCAAATACAGTGACTGCTAGCACAGGGTGCGGCCTGTACCTAGAAGACGGCGTGTGGCTGACGCCAATAACTTCAGGGTCACTTGAGCTCTCCGGCAACCAGCAGGGCACGGCCTGCGGCGTGCCTCGCTTCTTGCAGAGCAGCTCGACTAACGATCTTACTGTAACGCTTGAGCCAGGTGAAACTACCCCAGCTCTTCTCGTGAGGCCAGGGGAGAAGATCAGCGTGCCAGTCATAGTGAGTCATCCCGGCTTGCTCAAGGTGCGCGCGGTCACGCTTACCCAGGATGCTACGTTAGTGCTGACGCTCTTTGGACCTGGTCAAGAGACCCCACTCGCTCAGGCGCGCAGCCCTCTTCCGCTCTCTCTGAATGTCGAGGTCTCAAGCGACACTATTGCTTTGGGAACGCGCTGGCGCGCTGTCGTGGAGAACCGCAGCGAAACGAGCGTAATCGTGAATGTTCAGATCTCCGTGCCAACTCGTCTGGGGAGTTGTAAAGACATTAGCGATGAATTTGGGATCTTGGTCAATCATGTCGCCGACGCCCCTCCGTTCAGCGAAGCTCAGTGCGCTGTGCTTTACTCGTCGCTGCGCGCTATGCCCGCAGCGATTCGTCGCACTGTAGCGTCCATCACAAACAACCCTCCTGATGAGCGCGTCGCAGGGACATATACGGGACTAGGGCGGATCAATCTCTTCGGGCCGATGCTCCGGCGGACTCTTGCATTTGTCTTTATCCATGAGATGGGCCATGCTGTCCAAGATCGCTTTGTGACGCGCGACCAGAACATGCGCTGGCGCGAGCTCTTTCGGCGCTCCGGCAAAGATCCAGACAACTTCGTGAGCGACTACGCTCGCACCAATGACCATGAAGACTTCGCCGAGACGTTTGCCATGTATGTGGACGACGCTATTGGGCTGCTAAAGCTTGCGCGGGAGCGCGCTGCGAGGGGCAAGCCCATACTTTTAGAAAAAGTCAAATTCATGGCCGAGCTTTTCAAGCAGCTTGGTCCCGAGAACTCGATCTCGACGTTGGTCTACCAAGTGCGCCTCAAGAGCGACGACGAACGCACTCGGGTGCTCGTGCGCCGCGTCTCGGTCTCATTCGATAGTGAGGGCTTGCCCGTGCTGCCCGCTCTGATCGAATGGGAAGAGTTTTAGTTGGTGGTTGGGATGCCCAACAAGGCCACGATCAAGTTCACCTATAATCAGCTTGATCGCTCGGCAATCTGTCTGACTGTCTCTGCAACTGTGAGCAGCTGTTCTTCTCCGCTGCGCATGTCTCGTAGTTTCACTTTGCCTTGAGCGATCTCATCCGGCCCGACGATGACGACAAAGGGGATGTCATAGGCATTGGCGTACTTGAGCCCATCGCTGATGCCCTTAGCTAAAAAATCTATATCTGTTTTGATCCCTGCGCGGCGGAGTTGCTGACAGACCCTGCGCCCTTCATCGAGCAAGTTTTTGAATGGGATAACGTAAGCTTGAGTGACCGTCTTGCGCGTGGGCAGATCGCGGCGCTGCTCCTTTAGCACTTCCATGATGGGCTCCAGCCCAAACGAGATCCCCACAGCAGGGATCTTTTCAGCACCCCCGAGAAACTGTCCGATCATGTTGTCGTAGCGTCCGCCCGCGGCGAGCGACCCTGTGACCGAAGACTCTTTCGCATAGACTTCATAGATCGTCCCGGTGTAGTATGACAGCCCTCGCGCGAGCGATGGCGTCCAGACAACGCGCGCGTCTTGCAGATAGCCCAGGATGGGCTCTAGCTCCCGGTAGCCCTCGCCCCTCTTGAGCGCTTCTGGGTCTTGCGCTCCACCGAGAAAGCGCTCGGCCTTGACTTGGGGAATGCCGCGCTCTGTCATCTCGCGGATGACCCCAGCCGGCCCAATCTTCTCAAGCTTATCTAACGAGAGAATCGCCGTCTCTGCCAGCTCTTCGGGAATCTGAGCGGCCCGCGCCAGCTCATAGAGCACCTTTCTGTTGTTGATCTTCACGACAATCTCGATCTTCAATCGCTCGAAGACCTCGAGCGCTAGCTGCACGCATTCAGCATCGGCCAAGGGCGAGCTGGAACCAACAATGTCGGCATCGCACTGATAGAATTCTCTTGTGCGCCCTTTCTTGATCGGCCCATCCCGATAGACCGTGCCGATCTGATAGCGTTTAAACGGTCTTTTGATGGTTGGGTTCATGCCGACAAAACGAGCTAACGGGACGGTGAGATCATAGCGCAGCCCTAAGTCTCGGCCTCCTTGGTCTTTGAGCTTGAATGTTTCTTTTAAGATCTCTTCTCCCCCGGAGTATTTCGCCGAGAGCACTTCCCACCGCTCGACGACAGGGGTCTCCAACGGGCTAAAGCCATAGAGCTCAAAGATCTCTTTGAGTACAGCTATGACTTCATCCCGAAGGATCTTCTCTTCGGGCGGGAAGTCACGCATCCCTCGTGGAAGTTGAAGCTCCATAGCATGCTAATAGATAAGCCCCATCACCCGCTGATGGGGCAGGCATGAGCCGTGAATCCCGAAGTCGTTTATGCTGCCTTGGCCTGCTGCGCCTCGACCTTCTGTTTAATGTATTCAATCGCTTGCCCAACCGTCTGGAGCTTTTCTGCGTCCTCATCAGGGATCTCAATGCCGAACTCGTCCTCGATCTCCATGATCATCTCGACGGTGTCCAAGGAGTCCGCCCCGAGATCTTCTATAAATGAAGCATCATCGGTGACTTCCTCGATGTCCACCATCAGTTGCTCCGCGATGATCCGGCGCACCTGCTCAGCGATGTCTGCCATAGTCCTTCTCCTCCTCTATGGGCTTGATCTTGACGCAAAAATCTCAGTTTGTCAAGTCAGCCTAGATCATTACCAGGCCGCCATCGACATTGATCACGTGTCCTGTTATATACGATGCGCGCTCCGAAAGCAAGAAGCACACGACTTCCGCAACCTCTTCAGGTCGACCAAATCGCCCCAACGGGATCGCTTCGAGATATCTCTTCTGAAGCTCGGCCGAGAGCTCTTGGGTCATAGCCGTCTCGATGAACCCCGGGGCCACAGCGTTGACCCGAATTCCTCGAGAAGCCAGTTCACGCGCCACGCTCTTAGTGAACCCGATCAGCCCAGCCTTGGCTGCCGAGTAATTCGCTTGTCCAGCATTGCCCACTTGTCCTGCAACCGAAGCAACATTGACAATTGCTCCAGACCGTTGCTTAAGCATCCACCGCGCCACAGCCTTGGTGCAATAATATGCACCGTTTAAGTTCGTGGTCAAGACCGCGTCCCACTCGTCGTCCTTCATCCTCAGCAAAAGATTGTCTTTTGTAATACCTGCGTTGTTCACCAAGAAATCTATACGCCCTTCACTGCTGAAGATCTCTTCGATCAGTTCGTTTATCTGGAGGGAATTCGTGACGTCAGCGGGGGCGAAGACACAGCGCGCGCCGAGTTCTTGTTCCAAGGTCTGCCCGGCTTGTTGATCGCGCGCGATGACATAGACTTTCGCCCCACGAGAGACGAGCATCTTCGCAATCGCTTTGCCGATGCCGCGCGTCCCACCAGTAACGATCCCAACCTTCCCAACAAAGTCCTGAAGGTCGCTCATGGCATCACCTGAGCAAAGCTCAGCGCTTCACTCTCTTTGTCTATTCTCCTGATGAGCTTGGTGAGCACATCTCCTGGCCCAACTTCAATAAAGCGCCCCACGCCTAGAGCTTTGAGCTTGAGCACATAGTCAGCCCAGCGAACCGGTGCGGTGATCTGGCGCATCAGCAATGCTTTCATTCTGTCGGGATCGGTCTCCGGCTCGCCACTGACAGTCGAGATCACTGGAAACGCGGGCTTGGAGAATGGGATCTTCTCAATCTCCGGCTTTAAACGCTCTTCCGCAGGCTTCATCAGCGAGCTATGAAACGGCGCCGACACAGCGAGCTCGATCCCCTTACCCCCAAGAGCTTCTGCGAGCGCTTTTGCTCTCAGCACGGCTTCTCTTCGCCCGGAGATCACGATCTGCTCCGGGGAGTTATAGTTGGCCAGCTCCGCGCCAGTCTGGACGCAGATCTCCTGAACCCTTTCAGCATCTACTTTCAAAAGGGCAACCATGCTCCCTTGCCCTGGGGGTACAACCTCCTGCATCAATCTCCCGCGCAGGTGCACCAGCCGAAGTCCCTCTTCTAGGCTGAATACCCCAGCACAGACCAACGCCGAATACTCCCCTAGGCTGTGCCCAGCCGCATAATCGGGCCTCTGTCCTAACAGCTCAAACTTGATGACACTGTCTAAGAGAATCGCTGGCTGAGCAAACTCCGTCAACTTCAGCTTCTCTTCTGGCCCAAAGAAGATCAACTCGCGAAGATCAAAACCTAGCGCTTCATGAGCGCGTTGATAGAACGGCTCAACCCGAGCGCTATACTTTTCGTACAGCTCTCTCCCCATGCCCACATGCTGCGAACCTTGGCCGGGAAAGACACACGCCGTCTTCACTCCTGCCGGAGGCATCGTCGTTTATGAGGCCCCCTTCAGCACTGGGACCAACCCCAGATGCACCAAGCTCTCATGTACTCCCCGCTCGATCTTCCCCACAACGTCGTGTTCCACGGATTCCTTGGCTACCCTCAGGGCGTTCTTGATCGCTTCGGCATTGGAGTTCCCATGCGCGATGATAACGACACCGCGTACCCCAAGCAAAGGAGCTCCTCCATGGTGAACCGCGCTCATCTCGCGCTTGATCTTGGTCAACGCTGGCCAGAGGAACGGCAGCCCCAGCTTGGCTAGGAAGCTCTTCTCGATCTCTCGTTTCAAGTACCGTACGGTGACAATAGCTGCCCCTTCGTAAGCCTTCAAACAGATATTGCCCGTAAAGCCATCAGTCACGACGACGTCGAAGCCCCCTTCCACGAGTCTATTCGGCTCGACGTTACCAGCGAAGTTGGGCAACTCTTGCTGAAGATACGCGAACGCCTTAAGAGCCTGAGAGTCTCCTTTCTGGGGCTCTTCGCCGATGTTGAGCAACCCTACGCGCGGGTTCTGCACCCCTAAAATCTCACGCATGTAGATAGTCCCCATGATCCCAAATTCTAAGAGATGTTCCGGATCACACTCCGCATTGGCTCCCACGTCAATCATCAGGGTGCGCCGTCCTTCCAGCGTAGGGACTAGTACCCCAATGCCTGGGCGATCGATCTCCGGCAGCCTGCCCAAATTGAAGAGCGCTGCGGCCATGACTGCTCCGGTGTTGGCCGGGCTGACGAAGGCATCAGCGTCGCCGTGGCGCACCGCGCGAATGCCTTGAACGAGCGAGCTCTTCTTCTTCCTGCGCACGGCCTCTACTGGCGCTTCGTTCATAGTGATCTCTTCGGGAGCATGCAGGATCGAGTATCGGGTGACCTGGGGATATTTGCGGAGCTCGCGCTCGATGAGCGCCTGATCTCCAGCGAAGACCACTTCGATGTCGTACTCTTGGATCGCCGCGACGCCCCCCGCAATCAACTCTGCTGGAGAACGGTCTCCTCCTAGGGTATCGAGAACGATCTTCACAAAACTTCCCTCCTGTGTAGTTTGTTTGTACACTAGCAAACAGCCCGCAAGCTGTCAAGTATATCGACGCGGGAGATAGAAGTTTAATATGCACCCTAACTTCTGCTGGGGCTCACCCACACGAATGATAGACACTCTGGGACTGATTGAAGAGCGCACGCGTGTCTCATAACGCTCCTTCTTATAGACTATAGTCGACTTCGTGTGCGCTTTCTAAGAACGCCGCTAACAGATCGATGGCAGCGTGGATGTCGTCTTTATGCGCGGCCTCGACGACCGAGTGCAAATATCGTGTCGGAATGGAGAGCGTGATCGTAGCGACACCCTCGCGTGTTAGCTGAATCGCTCCAGCGTCGGTCCCACCCCGGGGTAGGATCTCCATCTGATACTTGATGTTCTTGTGTTCGGCGATCTGGCGCATGGCGCGCACGAGCTTGGGGTTCGAGATCGAGAGCGAGTCTTTAATCTTTATAGCGACGCCGGCGCCGAGCTTCGTGACGTGTTCGTGCTCGCCTACGCCAGGGACATCGCTGGCAACCGTGACATCGAGCGCGACCCCAATGTCCGGCGCGATGTTAAAACTCGAGACCCGCGCCCCGCGCACCCCAACTTCTTCTTGGGTCGTGGCTACAGCGTAAATATCGCAGACGTGCTTTTTGGCTCTTCTCACGGCCTCGATCATGACATAGACGCCCACACGATCATCGAGCGCCTTGCAGGAGACGAGATGGCCTATTTCCGCAAAGTCTTGCTGGAGCGTGACGAAGTCCCCAATCCGAACACGCTTCTTGACCTCGTCTGCTGGCAGCCCTAAGTCTATAAAGAGATCTTTGAATTCGACGGGCTTCTTTCGTTCTTCCTCGGAGAGAATGTGCGGAGGCTTTGAGCCGATGATTCCTAGCAAGTCTCCGCTCTCGGTATGCACCACGACGCGCTGGGCCATCAAGACTCGAGGATCGAACCCGCCAACGGGATCAATGCGCACAAAGCCCGACTTCTCGTCCACATGTGAAACTAAGAAGCCGATCTCGTCCATGTGCGCCGCGAGCATCACTTTGGGACCGTGCCCGCTGCCCCTCTTGAACGCGATGACGTTTCCAAGAGCGTCGGTACGGATCTCGTCACAGAGCTGCTCGAGTTCCGAGAGGACCAACGCGCGCACAGCTTCTTCGCGCCCCGGCACGCCGTGAGCCTCACAGAGCCTCTTGAGTAATTCCATGGTTGATCACCTCGCTGTCAGAGATCTCCCACAGTAACGCAGAGCGAACCAGAAGTCAAATTGACCGGTTTATCGAGCGATTTCTATAATACAGTATAGGTCTTCTATGAAAAAAATTGCCCTGGTGCTCAGCAGCGGCGGCCCGCGCGGGGCAGCCCACGTTGGTGTGCTCAAGGTGCTCGCCGAGCACAAGATCCCAATCTCTCTTATTGTGGGCAGCTCTATCGGCGCGATGATTGGAGGAGCCTATGCCGCAGGGATCAGCGTCGCTCAGCTCGAACAGGAATGGTTGAAGATAGATTTTTGGCGCATCGCTAGGAGCTTGCAGCCGACCCTACCCATCCACGGTTGGTCAAAGGGGTCTGCCGTCGAGCGCTTCTTGAGAGAGATCCTCGGCGGCGACCCGCCGATCGAAAAGCTGCCCATCCCCTTTGTGGCGGTCGCGACGGACTTAGATACGGGCGAGCGCGTTTTACTCCACGAGGGCTCTCTGATCGAAGCAATTCGCGCGAGCTTTTCGATCCCGGGGCTCTTTGTACCGGTCGAGCGCCAGGGACGCCACCTCGTCGATGGAGGTCTGGTTAGTCCGTTGCCTGTAGATGTGGCACGCCAGCTGGGAGCCGACGTCGTTATCGCTGCCGATGTCAACCTAGGCTCCAGGCGCTATCGCATTGCGCATCGGCCCAAAGGCGCACCAGGACTGTTTGAGTCTCTAGATCTGGCGATATCGATCTTCGTGTGGCGGCTGACCGAGCTGACGCTTGAACTTGCACCCCCAGATGTGCTCATCACCCCGGAGATTCCCGATGACTCACTCGTAGGGAATTTCAGCTACCATCGAGCGGAGGAACGGATTGCCCTCGGAGAGGCCGCTGCCCGAGCCAAGCTCCCTGAGATCAAGAAGCTGCTCAAAGCACCAAGTGCACCAATAGTTGACCCTGATTCGCCTTGACAACCTCCTTAGGGTGCGCTATACTTCCCTAGACTGACATGTCAGTCTAGTTATGGCCCGCATAGCTCTAGATAGAGAGACACGCCGGCAACAGTTGCTCGAGGCGGCAGTTCGCGTCTTCGCCCGCAAGGGATACCGAGAGACGTCGATCGACGATATTATCACTGAAGCCGAGGTCGCCCGCGGCACCTTCTACCTCTACTTTCCCGGAAAGAAGGAGATCTTCCTTGCTATTATCGATCACTATTTTGAGCTGGTCTCAGAATTAGTGGATCGTCTCATGGGTGAGGAATGGCCAGCACGGCTCGATCGCGCTCGTTTTCGTGAGCACGTACTTACGTGGTTGCGCTTCTTTATGGAGCATCGAGATCTGACGAAGGTGATCTATCGCGAGGCGACTTCGATAGATCCCCAATTTGAGGATCGTTGGAATCGCTTAAGCGAGACGGTGAAGCACTTTCTCATTGAACGAGTGCGCGCGCTCCAGCGCCGCGGGCACCTGCGCCAGACGCTCGATCCGCACGCCTGGGCGCTCTTTATGGAAGGGGTCTTTCACGCCGCCATCTGCCACTATATCCTCCAATTAGATCAGCCCGACTTGGAATGGCTTGCTGATCAGTGGGTAGATCTCATGTTTTGGGGAATTGCTCCAAGGGGGTGAAGCTCATGTTCAGACGCATCGCGCTACTTAGCCTCGTGGCCATAGGAGCTTGCATTGCCAGTGCCCAGGCCCAATCGAAAGTCGACTTGCTCTTGGTCGACGAGACCCAGACGCTCCAGGCATCGCTGATGGTGCAGATCTATGCGCGTGCGCTGCAGGAGTCGGGGTTGTTCAACTTCGAGGCCAAGATCGTCCGGGTCGAATCGAGCTACGACGATCCCCTGGGTGTCAACACGACTGAGAAAAAATATGAGCTGATCGTGATCGTCCCTCGAGGAGTGGAAGACGGTTCAGTGCCCCAGATCTGGTTGATCACTAAGCCCATCGGACCGCAGACGCGCCCGGAGCTGCTCAATGCTTTAGAACTGATTCGTCAGCGCGTTGCACAGGGCTCCGGGGGACTCTTGAAGGCCTTGACCGTGATGGATGACGCTGCCCTAGGCATCTTTGCAACCGTCTTTGAGCGCCATGGCTGGCTCAAATGAACAGGAAGATTCTCGCTGAAAAGCTCATAGATCACCCCTGGTGGGTGATCAGCACTATTCTGATCATAACGGCGTTCTTTGCCAGCGCCATCCCTAGGATTCGCTTCGAACAAGACTTCGAAGCTTTTCTGCCTCAGGACGATCCCGCGACCTTGGCCCTCCAGCGAGCTGAAGAGCGCTACGGCGATCAGAAGCTCTTCATGGTCGCCGTCGAAACCGACGACTCCATCTTTAAACCTGAGACGCTCAGAAAGCTTAAAGAGATGGAGGAGCTCTTTGAGCAGATCCCCGAGGTCGACGAGGTGCGTGGGCCGACAAACTCGCAAGTGATCTCCGGCACCGAGACAGCAATCACAGTTGCGACAGCGCTGCCCGAAATCCCCCAGACCCCTGAAGAGCTCGCGGCCTACAGAGAGCGCATCCTAGGGGATCGGCTGCTGCGTGGCGTCGTCGTCTCTGAAGACGGCAAGGCCGCAGGGATTCTCATTCGCCTGAAGACCGGCGAGGAAGAGACGGTGGGCGTCGTCAATAGGGTCTTAGAGATCGCCGAGCGCTATCAGGGGCCAGAGCGCATCTACGTTGGGGGCATGCCTCGGCTCAATCAGTTCATCTCCGAGAGCATGAGAAGAGACCTGTCAGTACTCTTCCCCGTGATGATCTTGGTGATCATCTTCGTGCTCTATCTGAGCTTTCGCAGCGTGCGCGGGGTAGCGCTGCCACTCCTAACCGTGGTGGTGAGCGCGATCTGGGAGATGGGGACGATGGGCTGGGTCGGCGCACCGTTTACGCCCTTCTCGTTCATCGCCCCTGTGGTGTTGATGGCCGTCGGCACAGCCTATGGGATTCACATAATTAACAGATATTATGAAGAAGCGCAACGAGACGGACGCTCACGCAAGGAAGTTCTTGTCGAGACGGTCACGGCCATGCTCTCCCCAACAGCGATGGCCGCATTGACGACGATGGCGGGGTTCTTCGCCCTCCTGAGCTCGACCCTATGGCCTCAGCGGGACTTTGGCGTCTATACCGGGATCGGCGTGCTGTACGCGGGGATTTTAGCTCTGACGCTTATTCCCGCGATCTTGGCCCTCTTGCCCTTGCCCAAGGCCGGGCGTCGCAGCCCGCTTGGACGCTGGCTGCAGGGATACACTGGGCTTCTGGGCCTAGCTCGGTTGCTGGAGCGCACGGCATGGATCGTTCTGATCGGAGCAGGAGCGATAGCTGTAGTCTGGGCGGCTGGCATCCCTCGGCTGAGGATCGAGACCTCGGCTAAAGATTTCTTAGGCCAAGGGCATCCGGTGACCGAGGCGCTGGATGTTTTGGAGCGCCACTTTGGAGGAAGCCTCCAGACGGCGATTGAGATCGATCTCGGAGTACGCGACGGCTTGAAGGAACCTGAAGTCTTAAAGAAGATCCTTGCACTCCAAGAGTTCTTAGAGACCTTGCCTGCCGTCCGCCGCACTACCTCTATCACAAACCTGGTACGCGAGCTCAACCAGAAATTCCACGCTGATGATCCTAATTACTATGTTATCCCCGAGGATCGCAAGTTGATCTCGCAGTTGCTCTTGCTCTTTACGTTCCAAGGGGGCAGCTTGGGCCAGATGGCCCTGACAGACTTCTCTGCAGGGGAGGTGCTCATCTTTTTAGAATGGGTGAGCAGCACACAGATGGCTTATCTTGTCGAACAGATTCAGCAATATCTAGATGAGCACTTCGGTCCTATGGCGACAGCGTCGCTAGCCAGCGATGGTTCAGCCCTCCAGATCAAAGCCGAACAGGTAGGGACAGTGCCGATCTACGCGCGCCTGATGCAACAGATCAAAGAGAGCCAGATCTGGAGCTTGCTGACCAGTGTGAGTGCCAGTTGGCTGATCGTCTCACTCTTGATGGGCTCCGCCGTTGCCGGGGCGCTCTGCATCGTGCCGTTGATCTTGACGATCTTGACAGAGTTTGGACTAATGGCTTATCTGGGCTTGCCCCTGGATATGAGCACGATGATGATCGGCTCGATTGCCATCGGGATCGGGATAGACTATGCCATTCACTTCGTCGAACGCTATCGCTGGGAGTTCGCGCGTGACAGGGATGCGCGGCGTTCTCTCGAACGTACGCTCACTCACACAGGTGTAGGGATCAGTTATAATGCCTTGGCGCTAACGCTCGGCTTTGGGGTACTCTGGATCTCGACGTTCAAGGGGCTGGACACGTTCGGATCGCTGGTCGCTCTCACCATGATCGTGAGTGCCACCAGCGCGTTCACGGTCATCCCCGCCGTGTTGTTACTATGGAAGCCGAAATTTCTCACAAAGCACGTCCAAGCACCATAAGAGGAGGTTACGATGAGAGCTGTCACTAAGTTTGCCGTGGGCATCATAGGGTTGGCGCTCCTTATGGGAGCAGGGTCTTTACACGCTCAGCAACCGCTCACTGGGCCGCAGATCCTCCAGAAGGTCGAGGAGAAGGGGGGCATCGGCGGCCTGGAAGGCGAGTTGATCAGCGATATCAAGTTCGAGATCGTGGGCAAGGACAAGAAGACCGCGACGAACGAGTTTCGCTTTCTGTCTCGGCGTAAGAAGGGCGAACCGGATAAGCTTTTAGTCGCGTTCGTCAAACCTGACGACGTGCGCGGCACGCTCTTTCTCAGCATCAAGCCCCAGGGCAAGGACGCCGATCTCTGGCTCTATCTGCCCGCCTTGGGCGCTGTCAAGCAATTGGTGAACACCCAAGAGCGCAAGGGGAGCTTCGCCGGAAGCAATCTCTCGTTTGAAGATCTAGGGAGTGGCTTCAAGTACAGCGAAAGCTACACCGCTGACGAGAAGGTCACTGAAGAGAAGATCAAAGTCGCGGACAAAGAGTACACGACGTACGTACTCACGTTGCGCGTCAAGAAAGAGAAAGAGAAGACCGAAGACTACCCATTGCGCAAGATGTGGGTAGAGAAGTCGGAGCTGGTCGTGCTCAAAGGCGAAGCCTACAATAAGACCAACAAGCTGGAGACGGTCTACGAAGCGCTTGCTCTAGGGAAGTTCGAAGGAGACACCGTGCCGGATAAGGTCTTAATAAAAAACGTTCTGGACGGTAGCCAAACGACGATTAGCTTCCTGACGCGTAAGCGCCCAGCACAGCCCTTGCCAGAAAACTTGTTCGATCCTAATAATCTCAAGAACCTCAAGATTGACGACCTCCTCAAGCTCTAAGCCTCTGGGGGGCGGGTCCCCTCCCCCGCCCCCTCTCCCCTCCCTTCATTATAGAAGCCCTTGACGTAATAAGAGAGAGAACACAAGAAGAAATCCGAACGCTACCAACAAGATCCATCCAAAGCCAAGCGACACCGGGAGGCTCAAGGCGATGGCCCCTAAAATCCCAGAGAGCAGGGCAATCGCGCCCAGACGTTTGAGATGCGTTCTCACTATTTCACGAGGGGGATCTGAGAAGGGCTCGAGACGCCGGGCAAAGAGCTCGAGGTCCCACGCACTTACCCCGCTGAGCACACTGCACAAAGCAATCCAGCTGTTCCATACCGTTGCCACCCCGCTGAGCACAAGAAGAGCCAGAAAATGTAGAGAACCTAGCCAAGTCCTAGACCCATAGCTGCTGACTATTGAGAGTCCCCCTAAAATCACGGCGAGCGCCGCCCATGCCCACTCCGCGTGTACACCCCACAAGAAGGCTAAAAGCCCATAACCGCTCAGCCATCCTAGACGTGCTATTCCCCACAGCTTCTTTTGAGGTGACATTCTTAGAGCACTCTGCGTCGGATGAGTGCAGCGCGCCAAGCCGCCCGGCCCAACTCCCCCTTGAGCACACTCGCCAACGGTCTGGCGACATCCCAGTCGACGACACGAATCCCAGCGCGTCGCAGATAAGCAAGCAGCGCTTGGCGCCGAAGATGCTCCAAGCGCAGCGCGAGCTTCGCCTCCGGAGTGGGTGCCAGAAACGCACTCTCAAAGAGCACGGGATTGGGCGCAATGCAGAGCACTTCATAACGCACCCGAAGTTCGAGAATCGTCTTGACGTCAGACTCTAAGATCGGACTGACGAAGACTAGCTGAGATCCCGCGGGCAGGAGCCGCGTCGGCAAGTTTTCTAGATCTTCAAAGACAGCCTTATCCCCCTTCTCTGCTGAAGCGATCGCCCGCAGGAGTTTCTCCCGCTGCCAGCGCCCGTAGCCCGGCCAGGTCCAATCTAAGTATTTCCCGTAGATAAGCAGGCCAACCCTGTTGCCCTGGCCTGTGAAATAATATGCTAACGAGAGCGCTGCACGCACGCTGTGCTCAAAGAGCGAGAGATTTTTCGCAAAAACATCGCTGCGCTCACGCGCATCTAATACAATAATAACATCGGCGACACGCTCCTGCTCAAACTCGTTCACAATAAGACGGGCTGCCCGCGCTGTTGCCTTCCAATTGATATAACGGCGCTCATCGCCGGGATAGTATTCTCGCACTCCGAAGAACTCTATCCCTGGTCCACCAAGGCGCGCTTTCACTTGCCCAGAGAAGATTCGCGTGCGCCGCGGACGCATCAGAATCTCTTCTATCCGCTCAAACCTTGGTACTACGAGCAGCTCACCCTCACATGACAGCTCCATATTTCTGACAAAGAGCCCTAAGGTGTCGGTCACGAGGACCGAAAGGCCCTTCCAGCGCGCTAGCCCCCGCATTCCAGACACCGTATATTCCAAAGCGATCTTCCCTCCGGAAGGAAGGCTCTCGATCTTCTGAGAGCCGGGCCGGTGTAGCTCTAGTATCTCGGGAATGTTATCAACGAGCTCGACAATTTCGAGATTGGTCCCGTGATTCTCGAGTTCGACGCGCACGGTAACAGGCTCTCCGCTCAAGACGCGCTGCGCGCTCACGCGGCGCTGAGCTCTCAGCTCCATCGTCTCGGGGAGCGCGTAGTAAAACCCAAGAGCCAGATAACACACTAAGGGCAGCGCTAGCACCAACAATTCCCCTTGGCGCAGGATCTCGCCAAGTGCAATCAAGAGAAACGCGGCACTCCCGAGAAATGCCCAGCGATGCGGCCCAAGCATAATTAGTCTACTTTTGGCACGGGAACGCGCTCTAAAATCTCAGAGATGATGTCATGCTCAGAGAGCTTCTTCATCCACAGCTCGGGTTGCAAGATGAGCCGATGAGCCAGTGCTGCATGGGCAACGGCCTTCACGTCATCGGGGATGACGTAGTCACGTCCTTCCAGCGCCGCCCGCGCCCGCGATAACTTCAAGAGCGCTAACGAGCCCCGCGGGCTGGCCCCTACTAAGACCCTCCCGTCGGCACGCGTCGCTCGCACCAGCTCAACGATATAGCGCTCGATATCTGGGTGCACGAAGACCGTCTCTAGAGCCCGGCGCATCGCCAGCAATTCGTGAGCGTCTAGGATCTTCTGGAGCTGAGGCTCGTCCTGACCGCGCTCGCGCCGCCGCCTCAAGATCTCTTGCTCCTGCTCTGCCGACGGATACCCCAATGACAGACGCACCATAAATCGATCGAGCTGCGCTTCGGGCAGGGGGAACGTTCCTTCAAACTCGATAGGGTTCTGCGTGGCCATGACGATGAACGGCTGAGGCAACGGGAGCGTCTGCCCCTCAATGGTCACTTGAAACTCTTGCATGGCTTCTAACAAAGCTGCCTGCGTCTTAGGGGAAGCGCGATTGATCTCGTCGGCTAAGATTAAATGAGCGAAGATCGGACCAGGGTGCAGTTCAAAGCGTCCGCTGTGGCGCTCGTAGATATACGTCCCGGTGATATCGCCGGGGAGCAGATCCGGAGTAAACTGAATTCTCTTAAACTCTAACCCCAACACGGTCGCGAAGCTCTTCGCCGTCAAGGTCTTAGCGAGACCGGGCAAGTCCTCAAAGAGAATATGCCCGCCGGCAAGCACAGCAATGAGGACGTGCTCTAAGACGGCGCGCTTCCCGATGACGGCTTTCTCTACCTCATCTAGGACTTTTTGCGCATTCTCAGCGACGGTCACGAGCGCCCTCATAAGCCTCCCCAGCAAAGCGCTCTAAAATATCCGTAAGCCGCGAGAGCTCCTCAAGACGACGCCTTCTCTCTCTGGGATTCAGACGCCCACTCACCCAAAGCCAGCCCTGCCGCCCCGCGAACCGCGGAAACTCCAAGTCAAGAGCAGTGCGGAGGTCGGGTAAGACCGCCCCGACTTGAAAGCGTCGGCGCGCTTCATGCTCGCTAATCCCTTCGCGCAGCGCCACCCACTGAACCGCGATCTCGCCTACAAAACGATGGAGGTTCCATCGCCCTAGCTCCCCGTGACACGCTAGCTCGATCTTATGGACAAGAGTCTGCACCGGCCCCGCTCGCAAGACCTTCGCTGAAGAAGCAGCGCGCTTGCGCCCATGCAGCACCAGATCGAGAATCGTCATATAGACACCCAGGCTCCCTCCAATCACAAAGAGCATCCAGACGAGCCCAAGAGGCAGACTCGCCATGCGTACCCCCCATACCCACACCTCATAGACAAGATAGCGCAACAGCTGCTCACGCAGCGCCTCCCCGTAGATGAGCGTTATGATGGTAGCCAGGGTGATAAGCCCTAGCCCCAGGGATATCCAGCGTCGCCGTGTCATGCGGATCCGTAGATCTGAGCGATCTCATTGAGGAGCTGAAGCGCTTCGCGCTCGTGCTCTGGAGTAGGCCGAGCCGAGCTGTAGCGCGCCCACTCGAAGAGCCGCGAGAGCCGAATAATATGGTCTTCGAGCACCCCCAGCTGCGCTAATCTCTTCTCAAACTCACGCGCGGTCATGGCCCGCGAGATCTCTAGATGAAATCGCTCGCTCAAAAGCCGACACATCTCCTGATAGCACCGTAAGATCGTCTCTTGCACAGGGGCACCGTACCGCAGTTCTTGAGCGTAACGCTTGGTGAGATCTGCCAACTCTTCTAGGGGAATGGGCCGAGTCCGCGCGCGCCACAGGCGCCATACGAAAAAGACCACGACGCTAAGACCCAGCAAAACCAACAACACAAAAAGAAACGCGCTCCACCATGGGATGTGCACTTGCTCTATAGTAGGGAAGGGGTGAAGCGGCCCCTCCGGTAAGGCTCCCATCGGAGGAGAAGCGCCTTCGTGCTCTGGGAAGAACGAGCGATCACGCCAACGCACGAGGATCACCAAGATTGCCACAAACCACAATATGGCAGGAAGAGCGCGCCGGATCGCTTCCCACAAGATCTTCGGACGCACGATCACCATGAAAAGCCCCAAGAGCACTAATGCTCCCAAGGCCAGCAGCGCTATCTGCTCGAGGAAGGGAGCCGCAATCCGTTCATCTTGCTCAACAGAGCCCCTTAATGGCTCTTGAGCGGGCTCGGTAGGGAGGCTATAGCGCGGCCCAACAAACGAGACGCGCGAGATCCCTGCCGCAAGCACCACCAGCAAGAGCAGCACAACGACAGGAATCCCAAGACGCCATCGGCTCACCATATAATAATAGACTACGCGATTTTAATCCCTAACTCGCGAAGCTGTTTTTCGCTCACCTCCATGGGGGCCCCAGTCAGAGGACAATACGCTGTGCTCGTCTTGGGGAAGGTGATGACATCGCGGATAGAGTCAGCCCCAGCCATGAGCATAATCAATCTATCGAGTCCGAGGGCGATGCCCCCATGCGGCGGCGCTCCGTACTCCAACGCCCGCAAGAAGAACCCAAACTTCGCCTCGGCCTCCTCTCTAGTGAGTCCCAACAGATCGAAGATCTTCTGCTGTAATTCGCGAGTATGAATGCGGATGCTGCCTCCGCCCAGCTCCACCCCGTTGAGCACAAGATCATAGGCATTGGCTCGCACCTTGAGGGGCTCCCTCTCCAACAGCTCAAGATCAGACGCCTTGGGCGACGTGAACGGATGGTGCTCGCTCACAAGTCTCTGCTCTTGGTCGTCCCACTGGAAGAGCGGAAAATCGACCACCCAACAGAACTCCCATCGGTCCTTGGGGATGAGTCTCTCCCGACGAGCAAGCTCAAGCCGTAGCGCCCCGAGGACCTTATTCGTCATCGCGCGCTCTCCAGCGATCATCACAACGAGATCGCCCGGATGCGCTTGAGCTGCTTTTTGAAGATCACTTGCTATTTGCGCGTTAAGGAACTTCGCGATAGGAGACTCGAGGCCCTGATCGGTGAATTTAGCCCAGAGCAACCCTTGGGCGCCGAGAGCTTGGGCTTGTTTCTCTAGCTCAGTAAGCTGGCTACGCGAGTACTTGGCTCCTCCAGGCAGAACCAGCCCTTTGATGACCCCGCCGCTTTTGAGCGTCTCAGTGAAGATGCGGAACTCCGAGCTTGTAAGAACCGAAGAGAGATCTCTTAACTCCAGGCCAAAGCGCAAATCAGGCTTATCAGACCCATAGCGGTCCAGCGCCTCAGCGTAGCTAAGCCTGGGGAAGGGCAGTCCCAGCCTTACACTTAAATGCTTTTCAAAGAGAAAGCTGATCAGCTCTTCGATCAGTTCGGTGATTGGGCGCTCATCGAAGACAAAGCTCATCTCTAGATCTAATTGGGTAAATTCGGGCTGACGATCTGCCCGGAGATCTTCATCACGGAAGCACCGCGCAATCTGAAAGTACTTCTCAAACCCGGCAATCATCAGTAATTGCTTAAAGAGTTGCGGCGACTGAGGCAGCGCGAAGAACTTTCCCGGAAACGTTCTGCTTGGGACGAGATAGTCTCGCGCCCCTTCGGGGGTGGATTTGGTGAGCATGGGCGTCTCGATCTCGTAGAAGCCACGCTCGCTCAAGAAATTTCGGATATCCAAGCACACTCGATGGCGCAGGGCGAAGTTCTTCTGTAGCTCTGGGCGCCGCAGGTCGAGATAGCGATATTCTAAACGCACGAGCTCTTGCGTTTCTTGAGCAGGGTCCATGATATCGATAGCAAACGGCGGGGTCTTGGCGCGATTGAGAATCTTCAGTTCTTCCACGCGCACTTCGACCTCGCCGGTGGACAGCTTAGGATTGATATTTTCTGGGGAGCGTGCCACGACCATTCCGTGGGCGTAGATCACGTCTTCGCGATTGAGCTCGCGCGCCAGCGCGTGAGCGCTCTGCTCCGGGCTAAAGAGCAACTGCACTATCCCAGAACGATCTCGCAGATCTATGAAGATCAGCCCACCCAGATCACGGCGCCGATGTACCCAGCCCATCAGCGAGACTTTTCTGCCGACATCGCCCTTGGTGAGCTTGCCGCATTCCGCTGTGCGTTCCATCTTCTCCATCCTTTTCCTCCGTGATTCAAGATTTGCGCACCGCCACTACATACGTGACTAATCCTAGCGTATCGTCGAGCGTAACGTCCTGAGAGAGATTTCTTCGGCACCACTGGGCCATATCTTCAGGCGCGACAGTGAAATCTGAAGGCTCTTGTCGGCGCCCCGGCGCCAGGTGCGTAAAGACCAAGCCCTCCCGGGCTACGCGAAAGAGCTCCCGCAAGAGCGTGCTCATGTACCCAAACGGGTCGTCGCTGATAGGATACCCTAAGACGCTTAGCAAAAAGACGACGTCGAACTCGCCCGCAGCAAAGGGCTGCGTCAGCACGTCCCGACGCTCAAAGTACGGCCCAAATCGCTTGATCGCTCCAGCGACCATCTTCTCGCTCAAGTCTACCCCCCAGTACGAGCGATAGCGTATGCCCTGGGCGTCTAAATATTTTTTCAGATACCCTAACCCGCAGCCGACGTCTAAGATCGTTCGATCCGTCAGAGCGAATTTCTCGACAGCGTGCCGAAAGATCTTCTGCTGGACTTCTTCGCTAGTGTACTCCAAGACAGCCATGTCGTCGCCCGCCAAAATAATATTTCGAGCGTCAAAGAATGCCGCGTACTCGTAGTGATCGCGAAAGCGTTTCGGTTTATACGACGCCATGCGCCGCCGTATACGATTCCAGAGCTTCGCGAGCATAGAGTGATTATATCGCTATTGGCACTTCTGAGCTATCTCCGTAGCTGATGCTTGATTGAGCGCGCCAAAGTCTGTGCCGTTGTCACTAACCCGTGTCTCGCGGCACTCTCTGATATTCTGGGCACCCAGGGCCCACAGCCCATAATTGCGATTGTTTCTGATCTCCACGCGGGTGAGCCAGACTGTAATGTCACTATGAGCGATCTCCACGCCGGTGCTGCCGTTGCCCTCTAAGAGAACGTTGCGCAGTGTCAGCTCGATCTTGCCCTCGGCGTCTACACCGTCGTCGCGGAAGTTACGCACCGTGAGATTCTCTAGAAAGACCTTGCTCTGGCCACGCACGGTGATCCCGTCGACGTCCCCTAAGCCTGTGCCATCGAGAATGACCTCGTCACGATTAGCTCCACGAATTCGTATGTTTTTGTCGCGGATCGTGAGCTGTTCTCGATAAATCCCCGGCGCAACGAAGATTACTCCTTCCCCAATGAGCAAGCCTGTCGGAACGTGCTCATTGGCGTCACCCAAGCCATTGAGCCCCATCCCCTCCCCCCACGCGTCAATCGCCGCTTGAATAGTAGGAAAATCGTCAGGGATACGCGAGCCGTTACGGTTTCCTTCGCCAGAGAGCTGCGACATGCTATCGGCGCGGATGCCGTAGCCCTTATTGCCCCCAATCGTGTTGTGCGAGAGCCGCACGTGGGAAGATTCGATGGCAATACCATCGCGAGCGTTTCCCGTAACCGTGTTCTCAATCAGCGAGATCTCTTGACTGCGAATGGCTGCAATCCCAGCGTCTTGGCTGTGAGAGATCGTACTCTTGCTGATGATGACCCTGCGGCTCCCTTCGATGCGTATCCCTCCACGCACTGCTAGCGCGGTGATCGAGACGTTCTCGGTATTCGTGATCGCAATGTGCCCCTCAAGCACGACGTCTCCTGATCCCATGATCTTGAGAGGCTTTGCAATCTCGATATTCTCTTGGTACGTGCCGGCTTGGATCTGCAGCGTGCTTCCGGCCCGTGCGGCGTCAATAGCGTGTTGAATCCGCGCAAACGCGCACCCCGACGGACAGACTGCCAGCGTCTGCGGCGAGACGAATAATGCCCAAATCGCTACCCCCACACCGACCACCGCTATAGTCCCAATCCCAACCAGTATCCAGCGACGAGACATAGGCAGCTCTCTTACCTCCGTGCCGAGAATTTTTCGCGCAGACCTCGACGATACAACAATCGAATCGCCTTGGCAACCCAGCGTGCGACTCGTTCGCTGTACGGGTACCAGAAGAGCTCGCGTTTCAGCCCAAATCTGTCTACTACGATTGTCTGCGGCCATGTGAACTGTCGCAAGCCCCACTCCCCATGACGACGGCCAAGTCCGCTCTGCTTGGCCCCACCGTAGGGCGCCTCGAGAATCGCAAAGTTCGTGATGCAATCGTTCACACAGACGTTGCCCGCTTCGAGGTGTCGCGCCAAGCGCAGCCCTAGGGCCTTGTCTTTCGTAAAGATGCTTGCAGCAAGCCCGTAGATCGAATCGTTCGCCAGCTGCAAAGCCTCTTCAACAGAATTGACTTTCATAATGGGGATGACCGGCCCAAACGTCTCCTCTCGCATGATCTGCATCGAGTGATCGACATTGACTAAGACAGTCGGCTCGAAGAAGAGCCTGTCCTTGCGCTTACCCCCGATGAGAATCTTCGCACCCTTCTCGACGGCATCGCGCACGTGTCGCTCGACAGTCTCTAACTGCTTGAGCATCGTCAACGGCCCAACGTCAACCTCACCAAAGCGCTTTTCAGACCCTTGGCGCAAAGCTTTGACCTTCTCGACAACTTTTTGCACAAACTCATCGTAGACCGGTGCTTCGACGTAGACGCGCTCCACCGACATACACATCTGTCCGGCATTGCTCAGCGCGCCCCAGACACACGCGTTGGCAGCGCGCTCTAGATCTGCGTCTTTGAGGACGATCATGGGGTCTTTGCCGCCCAACTCAAGCAAGACAGGAATCAGTCGCTGGGCGGCACGCTCCGCGACCTTCTTGCCCGTGGCCACTGACCCAGTAAACGCGACTCCGTCGCAGTGATCGACTAACGCTGCGCCGGTGTCGCCATAGCCGCAGATCGTCTGCAGGACGTTTTCGGGAAGCCCAACTTCACGAAAGATGCGCTCGACGAGCAGCCCTGTCAAGGGCGTGTACTCCGAGGGTTTCAAGATCACAGTATTGCCGGCCATGAGCGCCGGGACGACGTCGCCCATGGTGAGGGTGAACGGGAAATTCCACGGCGAGATCACGCCGACGACACCCAACGGTTGATAGACGACAAAGACGCGCTTGGTCTTCAACAGATGGGGACTGCGGATCTCGTCTTTAAGATATCTTTCAGAGTTCTTCGCGTAGTATCCGAGCAGATCACAGCAATAGAAGACTTCCGCGACGAGGGCTTCGGTGCGGGGTTTGCCTGTTTCGGAGCAGATCGTCTCGATGATTTCGTCCTGATGGTCTATAATCCAATCGCGGGCGGCGTAGAGATAGCGAGCCCGATGGGCGACCGAGAGTTGACGCCAGATTTGGAATGCGTGGCGGGCGCGGCTGATGGCTTCGCCGACTTTTTCTGGTGGCGTGATCGGCACATCGGCGATCTTCTCGCCCGTAGCAGGGTTAAAGACTTCAAGACATCGCTGTGCGCCTGTTGAGATTCCCATTGTAATTCCCCTCATAGTTATTCTACATGCTCTCTAGCGCGAGCGCCAAGATATTTGGTAAGATGTTTATTCAGCCAGCAAAGGAATAAGAAATGCCTGCACGTGATGGACTTTTAATGCGCTTCGTGATTCGCTGGGTCGTCTCAACAGCAGCGGTCGCTTTCACAACCTGGCTGCTCAATCCCTATATTCGCATCGAAGGGGCAGACTATCTGAGCACAGTTGTTCTTGTCGGCTTGGTGCTGGGGTTGCTCAACGCGCTGCTGCGCCCAATTATTATCTTCTTGACGCTGCCCGCGACCTTGATTACGTTCGGGCTGTTTTTGATTGTCATCAACGCGGGGATGCTCTGGCTTACGGATATGATTGTGCCTGCGTTTGCTATAGAAAGCTTTGGCTGGGCGCTCCTGGGCGCATTGCTCATCAGCATCGTGAGCACGATTCTATACGCGATGCTTAAAGCGTGAGTACTTACGCCTTACCGTGCCGGCATAGCCCCAAGCAGATATTCCCAGACAGGCTTGTAGACCGGCGTGCCATCGGGAAGCAGTATCAAGTTTCGATCTACGACGATGCAGCCGTGATAGTTCCCCGTGGGCGCGTCGAGATTCGACGTCAACATATGAGAGTTCTGATACGGCGGCGCTGTCTTGTCCACGTTGACGACTGGCCCGAATCTATCCATGCCGTAGGCCGGCCAGATTTGCGTCGAGAGAATAGTAAAATTGACCCCCTCGTCGCGTTGGTGCGAGAAGCCATAGAATCGCTCTGGCGGAGTCGCATTGGGCGTGGAGCTGGGCTGGACAATCCAATTGGCCGGTCTCCCGACGCGCGCGTTATAGTCCATAGCAGCGAACATCACCACGCGCGCGACAGGGTGATACCGCCCGATGATCCCCGCGTGCCCGCCGCCCTGCGAATGCCCACTAACCACAATAGACGACCATTTGATCGTCAAATCTCCTTCGAGATACTGCCCCCAGCCCTCATCGGGGAATCGCGTGTGCAAATAGATCAAAAGCTTGATCAGACGGTTCTCGATGGAGTTGGCACGGGTGATGTTCAGCAAGGGCGTGCGATCGATCCCATCTTTGATCTCTAGGCGCACCTTGGCATAGCAGTCTAGGTCTGTATTGGCGCCGCCGCAGAGCGTCGGCCCGTTCACGGCTCGGTCGTTGGGGTAGCTCAGACCAATGGCGTGAAAGCCCAGATCGGCCGCGGTGTTCACAATCTGTTGGCAATTTTGAGGTTTGCCCTTGGTCCCGGGCAAGAAGAGAAAGAGTTGATTTCGAGCGGGCACGGAACGGTTGAGCACGACGTAGTGCGGGTCTAGATCGGTTGTGATCTCGCTATCGGTCTCTTTGGGCAAGACGAAGCGCGCTTGGCGCTCTTGTGCCGGATAAACAATAAATAGACAGCTCACGACGATCATCACTAAAGCGGCTACGGCGAGAACTCTGAGGCTCACACTCGATTCCCCTTTCTGTACTGAGCCCTACGAGAGCAACGCCAAGGCTTTCTTCACTAACTCTTCTGTCGTCGTTGCTCCCATAGCCTTGGCGCGTGCGACCGCACGACGAGCTTCCGTCTCGTTAAAGCCCAACGAGCGCGTCAGCGCTTTGATGGCTAACTCTTCTTGCGTCGTCGCTGGCGCTACTGACGGTTCGCTATGCAATGGGATCTGCGCTATTTTTTCTTTGAGCTCGACGATCAGACGCTCGGCGGTCTTGCGCCCTACGCCTTTCAAGTCTTCGAGCAGATCGCGGCGATTATGCAGAATCGCTTCAGCAAAATATTGCGGCGTCGTTGCCGAAAGAATCCCCATCGCGACCTTGGGGCCAACCCCGGAGACAGAGATTAATAATTCAAAGAGTTGACGCTCTTCTAGAGTGGCAAAGCCGTAGAGAGCGAGGTCGTTGGGCGTGTAGTGCAAGTGCGTATAGATTTTGACAGGGCCGGTCTGGCCGCGCAACGCTTCGACCGTCGCTTTCGAGACTATTACGCGATAGCCGACACCGTTGGCGGCCAGAACCACCGAGTTTTCAGTAAGCTCAACGACCTCGCCCTCAAGGAAGTCGATCACGGCTTCTCAAACTGCTCGTCCCCGACGCCGGTGTTGACTTTAAACTCTAGCACCTCAAAGCTTGCAATGAGCTCTTTGTCCTCTAGAACCTTCTGCACGAATGGGATCCAGAAGCCTTCCACGCGGCGATAGTCGCTCCAGAGGTTCTCTTCGGCCTTGTCCCCTTCTTTGGAAATCCCCTTGAGCGGGAGGAAGCGCTCTGCATCAAAGTAGATATCAGCAGTCTGGCCCTTGGGGGTTGTGATCCGCAGGATCTGCGTCTGACGGCCCTCGACGAGATCGGTGCCAACTAATTCAAAGACATAGTCTGGATAGGCAATCGTCCACAACAGCAGTAGCGGGTCTTCAAGCTGAATGGCGCTCTCTACTTCCGCGACGACTTGAGCTGACATATCTTGAATGCGTCCCCCTGCTTGGATCCAGCCTCGCTGACCGTTATAGATATACGTTACCTCACCTCCAGCAAAGGCGATAGTCTGCCGGAGTTTGTTTGGGAGCTTGACCCAGACGTCGCTCTCAATTTTGATCTCTCGTCCGCCTTGGAAGAAGCTTCCGCGCACTTTCGTATACGTATCGCGCAGCTGCGCGATTTTGTCAAAGCCCCCTTGGGCCGCGAACGCTTTCTCCAAAAGTGCCCTCGCTTCGGAAGTGATCTGCGCCTTCCATTCTAATTGAGTCGGCGCCTTTGGAGCGGTCAGCGCCGCGAGAAACTCAGCATACGGTTTAGCGCGCGCCGTGATCGGCTCAAGCCAATCTACAACGTTAACGTTCTCTACCGAAATCCCCGGAATCACCTCCGTCCGCCCTTCAAGCGTCTTGATGTCGCTGAGCAAGACGATCACGAGATTCTCTGGATCGAAGCGCTCTTTAATCGCTTGGTTGACTTGCTCCAACGTCACGGAGCGCACGAGCTTGCGCCAGTTCCGACTGCGCTCCATGCCAAACCCGAAGAATTCATTGTTGAGCACAGTCGTCGTGAGCCCAGAGAGCGTCTCTAGTCTCAGAATATAGCCGCCAGCGATGTTGTCTTGAGCGGCTTGCAGCTCTTCTTGAGTGATTCCCTGCTCTTTGAACTTCTTGAACTCGTCTAAGATGAGTTGCAACGTCTCGAAGGCTTGCTCATTGCGTGTGAAGGTCGAGATTCTGAAATATCCTGGGAAGCTATAGCTGGGGAAGTAGCTGAAGATCGAGTAGGTCTTGCCCGCCTTGGCTCGCACGATCTGTAAGAGCCGCGACGAGAATGCCCCGCCCCCGAGCACATAGTTCGCTAGCACCGTCGGGATGTAATCGGGATCGGTGACAGCAAGCCCAAAGTGCCCGATCTCAATGTGTGTTTGAGTCTGGCCGGGCTTGTGCACGAAGCGCACTTTATAGCCCTGTAGTTTGACGGGTTCGGGCAGGGGCGCGGGGAGAACATCTGCTTTCTGCCAAGCGCCGAAGGCTTGCTTAATCAAATCGATAACCTCGTCGGCCTTGACGTCCCCAGCGACGGCCAAGATAGAATTATTAGGTCGGTAGTACATTCCATGGAAAGTGACCAAGTCATCACGCATGATCGCGTTGAGGCTTTGCTCGCTCATGGCGCGCCCCAGAGGGTGAATCGTGCCAAAGAGCGCAAAATCCAAATGTGCCGCTGCTAATGATTCTGGGTCGTCGTAAGTGCCGCGCACGTCAGCTATAAGCTGATTGCGAATGATCCCTATCTCTTTTTCGGGGAAGTTTGGGTTCTGCACGATATCAGATAAGAGATTCAAGCCGACCTGGAGGTCTTTCTTCAACACGCGGGCTGTCACGTCAGTGCGCTCGATATCGGCCATTGCGCTCAGAGAGCCCCCCACAAAGTCGATCTCTTCCGAAATCTGTTCGGCGGTTCTATTCGTCGTCCCCTGGCGGAGCATCATCGCGGTGAACGTCGCTAAGCCGGTACGGTCCGAAGGCTCATGGATCGCCCCAACGCGCACGCGCAAGGCCAGCTGCACGATGGGCAACGACGGCTGCTCAATCACGAGCACTTTGAGCCCGTTCTCTAAGGTGACGGTCTTGATAGGGGGGAGTTGAATTGGCTCGACGTTGCTCTGCTGTGCCCAGACAGCTACTGAGCTCAGCAACACTAGCCCAATTAAGAACTTAGGAACTTGGAACTCTCTCATTGCGTGCCTCCTTGAGGCTTAAGTGTTACGATAGTTAAGTTCTCGCGCTTAAAGTATGTCTGTGCCACGCGCTGCACGTCCGCAACCGTGATATTGTCATATTTGGTCTTCGCTTTCTCAAACTCTCTATAGTCGCCGTAGATGATCTCGGCTTGGGCGAGCGCATTGGCGACGCTGGAGATCGAGTCGAGGCTGAAGATATACTGCGCCGTAAGCTGATTCTTCGCTTTCTGAAGCTCTTTTTCGTCAATAGGCTCAGTGACCAAGCGCTCGACCTCTGCCAGGAGAGCTTCTTTGACTTTCGTCGGATCTTTGTCTGGGGTGAAGAACGCATAGATGAGCATCGTGCCTAAGTCTTTGAAGACCAAGGGAAATCCGCCAGCGGCGACGCTGATCTGCTGCTCGCGAACCAAGCTCTTATAGAGTCGGGAGCTCTGCCCACGAGAGAGGATGAAGCCAGCGACCTCAAGAATTGGCTGATCGGGGTGGCCACTGCCTGGGACTCGATATCCTCCGATGATGACGGGTAACTGCACGGCCATCTCCAAGGTCTCCTCGCGCATCTCTGTTTGAGGGGGCAAGGTGATAGGAGCTGGCGTTGGCAGTGGCGCCTTAGGTATGCCACCAAAGTGCTTTTTCGCCAACGAGAGAGCCTCGTTGGGGCGGACATCCCCAGCGACGACTAAGACGGCGTTGTTTGGAGCATAGTACGTACGATAGAAACTCTGTAGATCCTCAAGCGTGATCTTGTCCAGATCCTCCATGTAGCCCTCAGGGCCTTTGGCATAAGGCGTGCCCGCGAACGCGATGTCTCTGAATTTATCAAAAGCTCTGCTCACAGGTTGATTCTCTAAACGTACACGCCACTCTTCCTTGACGACCTCGCGTTCCGATTCCAAATGCTCTTGCGTGAGCACAAGATTCTGCATCTGCTCCGCAAAGAGAAAGAAAGCCAGCTCCAGCTTCTCTTTAGGCAATCGCGCCCAATAGCCGGTCATATCATCGCCGGTGAAGGCATTGTCTTGACCACCGGCCTGGTCGATGAGCTTAGAGTGCTCTTCAGGGCCGACGTTCCGAGAGCCCTTGTAGGCCATGTGCTCCATAAGATGAGCCATACCACGTTTGCCCTCGGGTTCGTCTTTGGAGCCAACGCGATATAAGACGTTCACTGAGACAACCGGAGCCGTCGTATCTTGATAGACGATGAGCCGTAGCCCATTATCGAGCGTATACGCTGTAATCGAACCGACGACGGTCGAAGGCGGCCTCGTGAGGGTCCAGACAGCCAGAGCAGCCACAATAACAGCGACAAGGACCACACCGCCGATGATCCATACCCTCATACGCCTGGTTTGGTGGAGCGCTTGTGCTTCCATACCGTGAAAGAATCGCCTCCTTAATCCTCAGCTTATTCTACGTCATAGAAATACCAGATGCCAGGCCGGGAGCCCCAGCCCAGAAGCAGAGAGCCCCTGTTTTGACAAAGCTTTCTTTGTATATTAATCTGAGCGACACGTACGACGGAGGTGAGACCCGTGCGCACTTTTCTCTATGAGGAGGGGAAGGGGCTCGTCACTGATGTCCCGATCATGGATTTAGTAGCCAAAGCCGAACAAGAATCCACAACGCTGTGGATCGACTTCTCCCAATCCGAAGTCAGCGAGATCCAGAAGATCGGAAAGCTCTTCAATCTCCATCCTTTGGCCATCGAAGATCTGATCAGTCCGCAACGCCGTCCTAAGGTCGATGCTTACGACAACGGCTTGATGATCGTCTTACGCGATACCGATGTCGACCGCATCGAGAAGAGCTTAAGCGCGCTCGAGCTCGATATCTTTCTGGGGCGTAACTTCCTCATCACGGTCCATAGCGAACACATGGAATGCATCGAGATGGCTATTGCGCGCCTCAACGGCGCTGCGGCGCGCGTAATCGGACGCGGACCTGACTATCTTGCCCATATGATCATCGACTTCTTGGTAGACGACAACCTCCAGCTTCTGAGCTGGCTTGAGGCCGAGATCAGCGAACTAGAAGAAGCAATCTATACCAACCCTACAAATGAAGCCCTTAAACAAGCGGCGAAGCTTCGGAAGAACATTATCTATCTGCAACGGATCCTGGGGCCACAGCTAGAGCTGATTCGGCGTCTCTCCAGCGATGAGCTGCCCTTTATCAAGAAGAGCCTCCGTGCCTACTTTCGCGATGTCTACGACAATCTGGCTCGGATCAACGATCTCGTCCATAGCTACCGCGAGATCATCACCGCTGATATTCAGATCCATCAAGGGCTCATCGCTAATAAATCTAACAAGATCTTGGCGATTTTAACGATTGTCTTCACCCTCTCCATCCCCGCGACAATTGTCGGCACGTTCTACGGGATGAACATCAACCTTCCTGGGGGGATTGAGACAGGGCCGTGGCTCTTCTGGGGGCCGTATACGACGTTTATTGTGATTGTTATCGGCTCTCTACTGATACCAGGAGCGTTGATGCTGTGGTGGTTCAAGTATCGTGGTTGGTTGGAGTAGCCTTGGTCACGAGCACCCATAGGCCGTCGCCTACGCATCTCCATTCGACCTGACCGAAGCGTCGGGCGACCGAGAGCCAGCGGTGCAGGAGCGGGCGCGGCACGCGTGCCCCTGATGTAAACGCGATGAGCATCTGGCCTTTGGGGCGGAGGACGCGGGCCATCTCAGCTAAATACGGCGGCCCGTTGTGCAGCGTCACCAGATCAAAAGACTCATCAGCGAAGGGGAGCTTCCCTGTATCCGCTCGGACAAACTCAATGTGCGGGGAGCGTTGGCGTGCTTGAGTCAGCATCGCTTCGGAGAGATCTGTCGCGACGATCTTCGCCTCGGGAAAGAGCACCAATAATTTCTGGGCCACAAAGCCTGTCCCCGTGTTGACGTCGAGAATTCTCTTGGGCTGCACGGAAAGCGCTTGAAGTCCCGCTTCGAGGGCTTGGGCGTAGCGCGCTCCTTCGAGAGCTATGACGCTCTGGTCATAGTGTCGAGCTTGGCGTCGGTAGTGCCACTCTGTAAAGCGCTCGTACCAACGCGGGAAGCCCCATAGAAAGAGCAGACTCATCACGATATATGAGCAATCTACGATGGGACTGAGCACTCGCTGCTGGAGCCACCGCCGCGCAGAGTTCATACTCAACGTCTTTCTGTTATTGTAAGCCAGCATTCATGGAGTTTGATGAAGCTGCTCAGAGAGCCATTGGAGATAACTACTACTGCCCTTGACGATAGGGACAGCCAAGATCTCCGGCACTTCGTATGAATGCAAGGATTTGATCGTCTCTTCTACCTGAGCAAAGAGCTTGCTCTTGGTCTTCGCAAGGCACAGCCACTCTTCTGAGCGTTCGATCTTTTGCTGCCACCAGTAAAGACTCGCGATGGGGCCGATGATCTGCACGCACGCTACTAGACGCTTCTCCAGGAGTACACGCGCGATACGCTCGGCCTCCTTCTGGCTTGCTGTTGTCGTGATGACCTGGACATACTCTTCCATAGGTGTCACGCTGCCAGCTCTCTGAGAAATCCAAGCACGATTGCGATCTCATCTTCAGTCAAAGATTTCTCAGCGCGGGCGACGCGCAGCACGTCGTCCCACGTCACCAGCGAATGCAGTTCGATCCCGTGCCCTCGGAGCGTATCCCGCGCGCGATGGAGCCCTGCCTCTTCAGAGAAATACTCAAAGACACAAAGACAGTGATGTACCGCGCCCCCGGCTGTCTCGATGCCACGCTTGAAATTCAGTTTGCTTCCCCCGTCAGTGACCAAGTCTTCTACTAACAACACGCGCTGACCCGGCTGCAAGACACCCTCGACCTGGGAAGATTTTCCATAATTTTTTGGCTCCTTGCGCACGTAAATCATGGGCTTCTGAAGTCTCTCGGCTAAGAACGCCGCGTAGGCGATTCCGGCTGTCTCGCCCCCGGCGATCACGTCTATTCTTTCTATGCCGATGCGTTCGCGCGCGATCTGCGCAAACGATTCTATGATCTGCCTTCGCACCTCGGGGAACGAGATGAGCCGTCTAGTATCTACATAGACGGGCGAGAGCCGCCCCGATGCTAAGCGAAACGGCTCGCCGGGACGAATCTGCACCGACTGGGTCTGGAGAAGCTGCTGGGCTAAGTTCACGTTCACGAGAGTATCATACTTGACGTCGAGGGTAGCGGTCAAGGATACTATTTGCTATAAATAATTCACCCCAAAACGCCGGGAGGGAGGTTGCTTATGCGCAGGCTCGCCGTTGCTATAGTTGCGGTCGGAATCCTTGTGGTCCTCTCGTTGGGACCGCTAGCTCAGACTGTTCAAAAGCTCGATCCTGTCGTGATTCCAGGGCTCAGTGCCCCCGTCACGGTCATCCAAGATAAGTACGGCATTCCCCACGTCTTTGCCCAGAACGTCTTCGATCTCTATCGCGTCGTGGGCTGGCTCCACGCGCGGGATCGCCTCTGGCAGATGGATAACTTGCGACGCACCGCTAGTGGTACCCTCGCCGAGCTGCTCGGCCCTCGTGTACTCTCCCAAGACGTCACACTAAGAACTTTAGGTATCCGTCGCGCCGCTGAAGAGAATGTGAAGATCCTCACACCGGAGATCCGGGCTGAGCTAGAAGCCTACACTACCGGTGTGAACGCATATATCCAAAAGATCAATGAGACCGGAACACTTCCCCCAGAGTACAGGGAGCTTGAGATCACTAGAGTCGCCCCGTGGACTTTGCTCGATACGTTAGCGATAGGCAAGCTCTTGACGTTCGATTTGGCGTTTGATATTGACGCGTCGAACGTGCTCACGTACTTTAAGTACCGTGACGTAGGGAGCAAGCTTGGCTTCAACGGTCATGCGCTCTTCTTCGACGATCTCTTCCGGCCAGCCCCCGCCGATCCTGCGACGATCATAGGCAGCGCTGAAGGACGATTAGAGCTTGCCGAGCCTTGGGGAGCAGAGCTACCAGAGCTCTCCCCCACGATCTTGACGCTGTTGGAGGATTTCATCGAGCAACTGAGATCGATTGAGTCCTTGCAACCAATCTTTCGCCGGACAGAACTCATGGAGGCCGGCAGCAACTGGTGGATCATTGGCCCGAAGCACTCCGCAAGCGGGTACGCGCTGCTCGCTAACGATCCCCATCTGGGCTTAGATATGCCTGGCGTCTGGTACATCATCCACCAAAAGTCTGCCGACGGCATCAATGTTGTCGGCACAACCTTCCCCGGTATCCCCTACGTCATTCTGGGACATAACGACAGAATCGCTTGGTCGGCAACGGTGAATCCTCTGGACGAGACCGATATGTACCAAGAGTCAGTCGTCGAGCGCGAGGGAAAGCTTTTCAGCAACTATCAGGGCAAGCTTGAGCCCCTCGTCGCCATCGAAGAATCTTATAAAGTGAATAAGATTGGCGACGGCCAGCTCGATAACTTTGAAGATGCACCTAAGACGACAACATATATTATTCCGCGCCACGGCCCTGTCGTCAGTCTCGACCTCAAAGCCGGCCAAGCTGTGACCATTCAGTTCACAGGGTTCTACGCCACCCAAGAGATCAAGACGTTCCGTCTATGGAATCGCGCTCAGAATTTGCAACAGTTCCAAGAAGGGGTGAAGTACTTTGACGTTGGCTCGCAGAACTGGGGCTACGCCGATGTCGAGGGCAACATCGCGTACTTCACCGGTGCTGAAGCTCCATTGCGCGAAGACCTGGAGCGCGGCACAGTAGCGCTAGGGCTGCCGCCGTTCTTCGTGCGTGACGGCACCGGCTCTGCTGGACACGAGTGGGTCGCCCTGCGCGGGCAGCCAGAAGAAGGCCATTCAATCCCCTTCGCGATCCTCCCCATGACCGAGATGCCCCAGGCGATCAATCCGCCGTCGGGATTCATCGTGACGGCCAACAATGACCCCTTGGGTCTAACTCTCGACAACGATCCGCTCAATCAGAAGCGCCGAGGAAGCAATGCGACTTACTATCTCGATTGGGCTTATGATATTGGCTTCCGCGCCGGGAGAATTACCGAGCTCATCAAGAACAAGATCGCCAAGGGCGAAAAATTCACTGTCGAAGACATGATGAAGATCCAAGCCGACACGGTCTCGCTCATTGCGCGGCGGCTGACACCATTCCTGCTCAACGCGCTGAAGAACGCGCAAGCAGCGGACGCCGCAGATGAGCTGAAAGAACTCCTGAAAGACAAGCGCATCGTCGAGGCAATCGAGCAGTATCTCGCCAAGTGGAGCTTCGCTACGCCCACGGGCATCCCCGAAGGCTTCGACGAAAACGACTCGGTCGGCACCGACGGCAAGAGCTTTACATTCAATACGCCATCACAGAGCGAGATCACTGACAGCGTCGCAACGACAATCTTCAACGTCTGGCTGAGCGTCTTCATTCGGAGAGTCATCGACGATACGCTCGATCGCTTAGATAAGACGATGCCAAAGCCCGGCGGGTTCTTCGCCGTGAAGGCGATCATCAATCTCCTCGAGCGATTCCCGCGCAAGCAAGGCAAGGGTGAATCCGACGTGGATTTCTTCGACGTGCCCGATCTGTTCTTGACTCCGGAAGAGGAGCGCGATTGGCGCATCCTCAAGAGCCTACAAGAGGCGCTCGATCTCTTAAAGAGCGACGCGTTCGCCCGAGCGTACAATAAATCCGAACGACTCTCGGACTATCGCTGGGGAAAGATCCATCGCATCACGTTTAGAAACGCGCTGCACCCGCAGACGAATAAATTCAGCATCCCGCCAGCAGTCTTCTCCCAACCCGAATATGCTGACGGTCTGCCCGTCGACGGCACGCTCGCAGCCGTAGATGTGGCCAACTACAACGTCAAGGGCACAAGGGCTGAAGATTTTGGGTTCAGTCGCGGGCCGTCGCAGCGCCATATCGTTGAGCTCAATCCCAAGGGCATCCGAGCGTGGAACGCGCTGCCTACGGGCAACAGTGGAGTCGTGAACACGCCGCACTTTGGCGATTTGCTCGCCTATTGGCTTGTGAACGATTACTTCCCCGTGCTCTTCACTGAAGGAGAGATCAAAGCGAACGCCGAGTCCGAACAAGAGTTCCGGGGGAATTAAAGCCCGGCTGCTGAAGCAGCCGACTTAGGATATGGAAGCTCGCTGAAGCGAGCCTCTATAGGGGCGAACGGCTGTTCGCCCCTCTTCTTTATTTTTTCGATGTCCCCTACAGGGCAGGAAACGCTCACATCTCTGTTTTGGTATATAATGGACCGACACGAGGGCGAGGCTGCATGGCGCGCTTAGAGATTCGACTCTTCGGAGAGGTCGAAGTCTATCTGGACGAGCACTTGATCAAATTCCCCACCCAGAAGGCCAAAGAGCTGTTTGCGTATTTAGTGTTACACTATCGCCACGCCCATCCGCGCGCAACGCTTGCCGGGCTGCTCTGGCCCGCCTCCGATGAAGAGAGAGCTCAAGCCAATCTCCGCCAAACGCTTACGCGCTTGCGCAAAACATTAAGAGATACAGAGTGCTTCAGATTCTCCGGCGGCGCGGTGCAGTTTCGCTATGCAGATTTCTGGTGCGACGTGCTGGAGTTCGACCAGGTGTTAGCCCTCTCCCCCGTCGAGATTAAGTCTTTAGAATCTACGCTCTCGCTCTATCGCGGCCCGTTCTTGGCGGGCGTTTACGAAGACTGGGTGCTCGTGGAACAAGAGCGCTTGCAGACGCTCTATCTGGAAGCTTTAGAGAAGCTCGCGCACCTGTACACCGAACGTCGCGAGTACGACCAAGCGATCAAGACGTGGCAGCGCGTGTTGCGCGAGATCCCTTGGCATGAACAAGCTCACCGTCAGCTTATAGAGTTATATGCTCGGAATGGGGATCGTGCCACAGCGTTGCGGCAGTATCACAAGTACGCCGATATGGTGCAGCGCGAGCTGAATGCCGCGCCCCTGCCGGAGATGCGCCTGCTCGCCGAGCAGCTTGCGCGGGGGAGCTTCACATTCCCGATGCCGAAGCGGTCTCTTATGCGCGAGATGCCGTTTGTGGGCCGCGAGCGCGAGCTGGCCCAGCTTTGCGAGTTGTGGGATCGCGTCTTGCGTGGGAGCGCCCAAGCCGTCTTCATCGGCGGCGAAGTCGGCGTGGGCAAGACGACGCTGGTGCAGAGGTTTATCGAGCAGGCCCTCACCCCCAGCCCCTCTCCCGTTGTCACCAACGAGAGAGGGGTGCCCGCAGGGCGGAGTGAGGGCCTCGTGATTTTCCACGGAGCGTCCTACGCCTCCGGGAGCGAGCTGCCCTACCAGCCTCTGCTGCACGCCGTGCGCTCCGCTCTCGAGAGAGTCCCCACAGAGAGACTGGCGCAGTTGACTGCTGTCTCGCGCCGCGAGCTGGCCCTGCTCATACCCGAGATTCACGAGAGATTCCCTGATCTGGAGCCTAATCCCAAGCTCTCCCCCACTCAGGGCAAAACCCGGCTCTTCGCCGCGCTCACGGAGTTCTTGGAGCTGCTCAGCCGCGACCGCCCTGCGATTCTCTTTCTCGACGACCTCCACTGGGCCGACGACGCGACACTAGAGTATCTGGCGCATCTGATGGGAACACAGCGTGACGTGCCCCTGTTGGTGATCGGCACCTATCGCGCCGAAGAGGCGCTAGAGGGGAGCCGCCTGCGCGCATGGCTCGACGCGCTGGGGCCGGGCCGGAACTATCATCCTATCACGCTGAGCCGGCTCTCCCGCGAAGAGACGCGCTTGTGCGTCGAGCGCTGGCTGGGCGCTAGCGAAGCGCGAGTCTCGGCTCTTTTATACTCTGAAACCGAGGGCAACCCGCTCTTCCTGAGAGAGCTGACGCGCGCGCTCGTCCAGAGCCACGTGCTCCAGCAGACCCCGCAAGGGGATTGGCAGCTCACGGTGACCGAGCTGAGCGCGGCGCACGTGCCAGAGAGCTTACGCGAGCTGATCGCCGCGGCGCTGCGCCGCGCGCCCCAGCGAGCACGCTTACTGTTGGGGCTAGCATCGGTGATCGGACACGACTTCCCTCTCGCGGTGATGAGAGAAATCCTCCATAAGCCAGAAGAGAAGATTCTGGACGATCTCGACGTTCTCAAGAGAACGGGCTTGATCGTCGAGCGCGCGGGGCGCTATCGGTTTACCCATGAGCTGATGCGCCAAGTCATCTACGAAGAGCTGGGAGCTGAGCGTCGCAGGTTGTGGCACCGGCGCGTCGGTGAAGCTCTGGAGACGCTCTACCCCGAAGAGTTGGACGCGCTCGCTGGGGAACTCACGCAGCACTTTGAGCGCGCGCAACTCTGGGAGAAGGCCATCGCTTATGCGATGCGCGGGGGAGCGCACGCCGTGAGATCGTACGCCTATGGTGAGTCTCAAAAGTTCTATAGCAAAGCCGTCGCGTTCTTCGAGGCGCTCCAACGGGAGCGCGCGCTCTCGGCCCGCCAGCAGCGCCTGCGCTTGGAGTTGTGTCGCCGCTATCTCAGCCGCGAAGTCTTCCCTACGATCTACGACGTGCGCCGGGCTGCAGACGACGTCCGCCGCGTGATAACGCAGATGATCGCGACGGCGCACGCGCTTCATGATCTCAGCGCGCTCTGCGAAGCTTATCAGCATCAGGCGCGCTTGGAGTTAGCCTGTGGGCAGCCCAAGACCGCCCAAGAAGCCATGCAACAAGCGCTCGCCGTAGCGCAGCGCGCTCAAGACCCGGCCGTCTTGGCCGATGTGCTCCAGGGCGTGGCCAGTCTGCGGGCACGCTGCGGGGAGTACTATCAAGCAACCCAAGATTTCCAGCGCTATATCGAAGCTTTAGCTCCGTTGGACGACCCGCGTCGTCTGGGCTACGCATGGAATGATTTAGCGTTAGTCCAGCGGGCTTGTGGGGATTTCGCGCACGCGCGGGAGAGCTTGGCCAAAGCCAACGAGCTTTTCCAACACACGAACGATCTGTGGGGCCAGGCGGCCGTTGCCAACAACCTTGGGGTTATCTTGCGCGATCTGGGGCAGTATGCCGAAGCTGAATCTCTCTTAGAGCGCGCACTGGCGCTCAACCACGCGACCGGGGATCAACGCGGGGTAGCGTTCAGCTTGGTAGACTTAGGGATCTTGCGCAACGATCAAGGACGGTACGACGAAGCGCTAGAGTATCTCCATCGCGTTATCGCGCTGCTGGAGCAGCCGGGGATGCTGGGGTTCGAGATCGAAGCGTTTTCGGAGAAGGCGCGGGCGCATCTGGGTCGGGGCGAGCTGGCTGTGGCTCTAGAGTGCTCGACTCGGGCGATGGCCCGGCTTGAGGAACACAAGGGCATCATTGAGCAAGCATATAGATTCTACTTCGCCCATGCGCGCGTTCTAGAGCGTGTGGGGCAAGCGGCTGAGGCCCGGCGCTTCTTGGAGTTGGCGTACGCGCGTCTGCGCCAGATAGCCGAGCAGATCCCAGATGAGAGCTTGCGAAAAAGCTTGCTCGAAGACGTGCCCGTCAATCGTCAGATCATCCGTGCGTGGGAGGCAGCGCAGCGCACTCGCTGAGAGATGCCCCCTAGCTGTTGCCGATAGGCTCTGAAATTTCTTATCTGAACTCGCTTTTCGTTTTGTCACGCTTTTGTCACGCTCGGTCTTTATACTAGCCTGCAGAGTCGGGTGGGGTCTCCCACAGCAGCTTGAAGGAGAGAAGCTATGATTCACGCGTTCGAGCTGCACAAGCCGGCGACGCTCCCCCAAGAGCGGTTCTTCGCCCTCGTGCAGCAGGCACGGCGGATCGCCATCGAGATTGACGGCGTCTACGATCTGGCGCTCTATCACGCGTCCGAGAACGGGCGCTGGTACTGGAGCGTGGACGTGGAGGATGAGCAGGCGTGGGAGCAATTGCAGGCAGACTCGTGCTTTCTCGAGGTTATCGAGCGCTTGAAGGCCCTGGGGGTCGAGGTTCTCCCCAGGGTGCGGCTGAAGAGACGGGTTTGAGAGATTGTTAGACTTGCCCCCTTTTAGGCCATAGAGAGTAGCGACCACACTCATACCGATCCTAAAGGAGGGATCCAAGATGCGCAAAGTCGCGCTCACGCTGGTCGCGGTCGCAGTAGCTCTGGGGCTGACTACTGCCGCCCAGCAGCCTCAACCGGCTCAGCCCACCCTCGAGATCAAGATCGTTCCCGAAAGACCGACCGTCAACGACAAGATCACCGTCGAGCTGTCGGGCACCTTCCCCAATCGCTGCATCCCGGAGAAGGCCGAAGCCCTTGTGGAGTTCAACCAGGTGACGATTCGGGCGATCAACGAGCAAGAATTCTGCGTGGAAGGCCAGACCCCGTGGAAGCTGAGCGTGCCTGTCCCTCAAGTGAACACCGACGGCAAGCGGCTGGAGGCCGGCCCCTATCAGGTCGTGGTCCTCTTCAGCATGGAGAAAGACCCCGACGATTACTTGTTGCTGGGGAGGAAGCGCTTTGACATCGTTGGCAGTGGCGCGCTGGGCGAGCAGGCCGATCAGGCCGAGCAAGCCCTCATCCCCTTCTTCATCTCTCTTCAACATAAGCACTCAAGCCTGCCGTGGGTATCGCAGGGCAGGGTGAGGTCTAACACCGTTTCCAGCGTCAGCAACCGGGGTGGTGAGGGGTCGCTCCCAGCCACGATCGCCGCCGCTAAAGGCGACGTGATCGTCCTACGGGTAACCACCGTCAGAGGCACTAAGAGCAATAGCGACAACAGGATCGTCGACTGCCAAGGCTCCGGTCTCAGGATCAGGGCCGTCAAGAGCGGAGCGGACGACCAAAACCGCCAGCAGCTAGAAATAGAGGTGGAGATCACCGGGGAAGCCGCGAGGGAGCAGCTCGCGTCGACCTACGCGAGCTTGACGTGCTTGGTCGAGCAGGTGAACGGGCCGGACTTGGATGTGAGCCTCACCGTGGTCGTGCGGCGCTACACCGAGCGCGAGCAGGTCTATTGCGACTTCACCACGCTGACGAGGGTGCGCAACGTCGGCAAGGGCAGCGCGG
>JANXCC010000040.1 GCA_025060395.1 Candidatus Bipolaricaulota bacterium
CAGCGTGAGCGCGACTTTGCGCATCTTGGATCCCTCCTTTAGGATCGGTATGAGTGTGGTCGCTACTCTCTATGGCCCAAAAGGGGGCGAGTCTAACAATCTCTCAAACCCGTCTCTCTAGCCGCTCCTTGGGGAGGATGCTCACCCCCAAGGCTTTTAACCGTCCTAGGATCTTGAGAAAGCGCGGGTCTGTCTGTAGCTCTTCCCACGCCTGCTCGTCCTCCACGTCCACGCTCCAGTACCAGCGCCCGTTCTCGGACGCGTGATAGAGCGCCAGATCGTAAACCCCGTCAATCTCGATGGCGATCCGCCGTGCCCGCTGCACGAGGGCGAAGAACCGCTCTTGGGGGAGCGTCGCCGGCGTGTGCAGCTCGAACGCGTGAATCATAGTTTCTTCTCTCTCCTTCAGGGCCACTCCCATTCTTCCGGCTGCTGAGGGAGACCCCGCCTTGACCCCGCCCCCGGCCCTTCCGGCGCCAGCCAAAGGGCGTGGGTCTAGTATAAAGACCGAGCGTGACAAAAGCGTGACAAAACGAAAAGCACGATCTAATCAAAAAAAAGCGTCATTGGGCCATCTCCATAGCCTATCTTGCCAAGCCCAGACAGCGTAAGGTCCGCGCGGGGTTGCTCTCTCACCCAGCTTCTGTTAGTATGAAAGACGACATGGCCCAAACGACACTGAAGACGCCAGCACGTCGGGGATTGACCTTTCAGGTCCTCGTGGTGGTGGAGCCTGATGGTGAGGAATTCCATGCCTACTGCCCTGCGCTGAAAGGGCTGCACGTGGCGGGCGCCACCATCGAAGAAGCCGTTGAGAACGCGCGAGTAGCCGCTCAGCTCTTTCTTGAATGCCTGATTGAAGATGGTGACCCCATTCCCATCGGGATGCAACAGAGTCCCCACGAGCAGCCGCATCCCAAGCGCCTTCCCAAAGAAGCTGTTCATGTTGAA
>JANXCC010000041.1 GCA_025060395.1 Candidatus Bipolaricaulota bacterium
CCGCAACCCTTGCACAACGCCTCGTTGATGACGGCGATCATCCGGGCTTCGTCGAACGAGATGGCGTTATACGGGCAGAGGCCGATGCAGGTCTTACAGCCGGAGCACAGCGCTTCCACAATGTAGGCCGTGTTCGGTTCCAGCTCCACGAAACCTTTATCGATCAAAGCGAGGGCTTCCGCCGCCGCCGCCCCGGCCTGGGCCACGCTGTCCGGGATATCCTTGGGACCCTGGCAGGCCCCGGCCAGGAAGATCCCATCGGTGAACGTGGAGACCGGCGCCAGCTTGGGATGGCGCTCCAGGAAGAAGCCCTCCTTACTGCACGAGATGTTGAACATCCGGCGCACCTCATCGGCGTCCGGCTGGGGCTCCAGGCCCACTGCCAGAACCACCATATCCACCGGGATGCGACGCACGGCGCCAACCAGGGTATCCTCCACCCGGATGATCAGCTTCCCCTCCTCATCCGGGGTGATGGCCCAATCCGTGACCTCGGCTACGCGGCCCCGGATGAAGTGCACGCCCTCCTGGAGCAAGCGATCATAGAACTCCTCATAACCTTTGCCAGGAGTCCGCATGTCGATGTAGAAGTTGTAGACCTCGGCACCGGTTCGCTCTTTAATCAGATGAGCCAGCTTCAGGGAATACATACAGCAGACGCGGGAGCAATATCGGTTGAAGCGCTCATCCCGCGATCCCACGCAGTGGATGATCCCCACCCGTTTCGGGATGCGGCCGTCGCGCAATCGAACCTCGCCCCCCGTCGGGCCGGAGGCGTTCACCAGGCGCTCGACCTCCAGGGCGGTGTAGACGTTCGGGTATTTCCCGTAACCGTATTCGGGGATCCGCCGGGCGTCGAACGTCTTGAACCCGGTCGCCAGGATGATCGCCCCGACCTCGATCTCTTCGATCCGCTCCTGCTGCTTGAAGTCGATGGCCGCCCGTTCGCAG
>JANXCC010000042.1 GCA_025060395.1 Candidatus Bipolaricaulota bacterium
ATCCAGCCTTAAGCTATCAATTTGCTGAAGAATTGCTGAACAGACTATCAGAGGAAGCAGAGCTGCCAGACATCCTAGAATGCCAGGATTTTAACGCTATTGCTTATTTTATTTTACAGAGGCGTTTGACAGAAGAGAGCTTGCTAACAAAGATACCTGTCTTAATACACTTGCATAGTCCTATGTTTGAGATTAACCGAATCAACCAATCTCCTCGTTACAAGTTTCCCCATTACTGGGTCGGTGAGATGGAGAAGTTTTGTATTGTAGCAGCAGATGGCCTACTCTCACCCTCTCACTTTCTTAAGCGTTGCGTTTGCTCAGACTTACAGCGATCTCTTCCTATCGAAGTTATCCCCTACCCTTATAGATTTGAAGAATTCGAGGAAGCGTTGGCCTCCAACTATCAACCTACACCGGGGGATATCGTGTACGGGGGACGCTTAGAGATTCGCAAAGGCGTTTTGCCTTTCGTAAAAGCTTGTACCCGTCTGTGGGATCAAGGGCATGATTTTCGCTTGACACTCATTGGCGGAGATACAGAATTTGCCCCTCGGGGGACAACTGTTAGATCATATTTAGTAAGTAAGTATCAGCGATTCATCAAATCAGGCCACCTAGTAATTACTAAAGAACCTCTGCCCCAAAAAGAACTCTATAAGCGCTACGCCAAGGCATGGGCTGTGGTTGTTCCATCCATATGGGAAAATTTCCCCAATGTTTGCATAGAAGCCATGGCACTGGGCAAGGTGGTCATCGCCTCCACAGCGGGCGGGCAAGCAGAGATGATCGAGTCCCACGGGCGCTATGGACTCCTTTTTGATTGGGCTCAGCCAGGGGATTGTGAGCGCGTCTTGAAGCAAGCACTGGGCATGTCGCAAGAGGAGAATCGCGCGATCGGGGCGCGGGCAGC
>JANXCC010000043.1 GCA_025060395.1 Candidatus Bipolaricaulota bacterium
AGTTACGTGAGCTGGGTTCAGACCGTCGCAAGACAGGTCGGTCCATATCCGCCGCGAGCGCAAGAGGCTTGAGGGGCACTCTCCCTAGTACGAGAGGACCGGGAGGGCTGGACCGCTGGTGTACCAGCTGTTCCGCCAGGAGCACCGCTGGGTAGCTAGGTCCGGACAGGATAAGCGCTGAAGGCATCTAAGCGCGAAGCCCACCCCAAGATGAGGCCTCTGGGAGCCCTGGGAGAACACCAGGTAGATAGGCCGCAGGTGTACGCAGCGCAAGCTGTTGAGCCGAGCGGTCCTAATCGCTCCGTTGCTTGCGCGAGCACTCTATTCACTTTTGAGAGACCAAAGGATTCCAGGTGGCCCAATAGCGGCGGGGAAACACCCGTTCCCATCCCGAACACGGCCGTTAAGCCCGCCCGCGCCGATGGTAGTGGGCTCGTGAGGGCCCGCAAGAGTAGGGCGCTGCCTGGGTTTATTTTTCTTCTGAAGAAGATAATGCGAACAGAACACCAAGTATCAAGTTGCGGCAGAGGTAGATAAGCAAAGGAATGGGATTGGTATCAACCGGATGTTATATTGCGTGCAGGTATATTATCGAGATTGAAAACGAACCTGTTCGGAAAGCGCTGATTGGCGCATCAATACTCGCCGATTATTCAATACGTGAATTGCAGCCAGAAGTTCGACCTCGCTTGATATTCGTGGTCTATACCGAGCAGGGGATAAAGCAGATCTCAAACTTCAGGGAGAAGTTAACCATTGCAAAGCAGTATCGAGATTTATTCGGAGACAGCATTCAAAGCCTTACAGCTGTAAAAATCTATCACACGTCAATTCACTATAGGGAAGTTAGAACTGGTCTCGTTGTTGAGACGCGAGCCCAAG
>JANXCC010000044.1 GCA_025060395.1 Candidatus Bipolaricaulota bacterium
AGCGCTTGGGGGGGTTCAAAGTCCCAAAATATTTTAAGTTCGTGGACGAGCTGCCGTTGAGCGGGCCGGGAAAGATAAATCGCAAGATTCTGAGAGAGCGATTTCTGAAGGGGGAGCTATGAGACTCAAAGAGAAAGTAACGATCATCACGGGGGCGGCTCGCGGGATTGGTCGCGAGACGGCGTTGCTCTTTGCGCGCGAGGGCGCGCGGGTCGTCGTCTCGGATATAGACGTCGCTGCGGGGGAGCAGACCGCCGCGGAGATTCAACGGTCCGGGGGCCGAGCGCTCTTCGTCCAGACCGATGTCTCCAAACGCGCCGACGCCCAGCGGCTTGTAGAGAAGACCGTGCAGGAGTTCGGGCGGATTGACGTGCTGCTCAACAACGCTGGGATTCTCCGCGACGCGACCCTGCTGAAGATGACCGAAGAACAGTTCGACCAAGTGATTGCCGTGAATCTCAAGGGGACGTTCAATTGCACGCAGGCCGTCGCCCCGGTGATGATCGCTCAGGGCAAGGGCAAGATCATCAACGTCAGTTCTGTGGTGGGGCTTTACGGCAACTTCGGGCAGACGAACTATGTGGCTACCAAAGCGGGCGTGATCGGGATGACGAAGGTCTGGGCGCGCGAGCTGGGGCGCAAGGGGATCTGCGTGAACGTCGTCGCGCCGGGGTTCATCACGACCGAGATGGTCAAGAGCGTCCCCGAAAAAGTGATCGAGATGATGAAAGAGCGCATCCCGCTGGGGAGATTGGGCGAGCCACGAGAAGTCGCTCAGCTCTATCTCTTCTTGGCGTCGGACGAGTCGGACTACATCAACGGAGCGGTCATCAGCATCGACGGAGGGATTACGGTTTGAGGCCCTCACCCCCGACCCCTC
>JANXCC010000045.1 GCA_025060395.1 Candidatus Bipolaricaulota bacterium
CAGCTCGTGGATCCCACGCTACCGAGGAGGTGACAACGCGATGGGTGGAGCCAATCAGCAGGAAAGACTTGCCGTCACCGAAGAGGCGAAATACTTCCTCGCCGGATTCATCGAAGGCGAAGGCTCCCTGCTCGTCAGTATCAAACACCACGAAACCAGTCGGTTCGGCTTCTATGTCGACCCTGAGTTTCATCTGGTGCAACACCACAGCGGGTTGCCCATCCTGAAACTGGCGCAGGAAGTCTTCGGCACGGGACGCATCTTCCCCAAACCAGGAAGCAAGAACTGCTACACCTTCGCTATCCACTGCAGGCGCAGCCTGTGGGAGAAGGTCGTGCCGTTCTTCGAAAAATATGTCGTCCCGTACTCCTGCAAGCGCGAAACTTTCTATCGGTTTCGCGAGATCTTGGAGTTGATGAATCAAGGCGAACACCGCCGCCCTGAGGGGCTGGCGCGCATCGTCGAGAAGGCGTATGCGATGAACCCAGCCGCGAAGGGAAAGCAGCGACTACGACCGCTGCAAGAGGTGCTGGCAAGAATCCTCAGAGACCATACGCCAGACGCTCCGAACACGGAGTGAAGATATGGTCCAGTCCCTATGGCGACATAGGGGGCAACTGCCTATGGTAGCGAAATTCCTTGTCGCGTAAATTGCGACCCGCACGAAAAGCGTAACGACTGGGCCACTGTCTCAGCGGGACTCTCGGTGAAACTGTAGCACCCGTGAAGATGCGGGTTACCTGCGGTAGGACGGAAAGACCCTATGGAGCTTTACTACAGCTTGGGATTGCATTTTGGCTGGTCATGTAGAGCGTAGGTGGGAGCTTCGGCGCCAATGGAACACCACCCTTGACCCGCTGAAATGCTAACCCGCACCGTC
>JANXCC010000046.1 GCA_025060395.1 Candidatus Bipolaricaulota bacterium
GCGGTCACCCTGACGGTGCTGCGTGCCGGCTCGGTCGTCGAGACCAAGACGCTGACGCTGACCGAGACGGCCACCCCGGGCCTCTTCCGCAGCGAGGCGATCAAGACCGGCGGCTACCAAGACCGGGACGACCTGAAGGCCGAGTACACCCTCGATCCGGCCAAGCCCTCCAAGACCCTGACGCTGCGGGTCAAGGAGTTCAAGGTCGAGCGCTTCCGCGTCTCGCGCAACCCGATGTCTGACCGCACCACGTTTGAAGCCGTGGGCACGGGGATCGAGAAGATCGAAGTGAAGGTCTTCGATCTGTCGGGCAAGCTGGTCTTCACCGGCTCGCGCGCGGGCGCCACGCTCGACTGGAACGGCACGTCGGCGGGTGCGCTGCTGGGCAACGGCGTCTATCTCTACGTCGTGACGGCGTCGGGGATGGGCAAGTCCCAGACGAGCAAGGTCGAGAAACTCGTCATCTTGAGATAGCAACTACTGGTGCGGGTGGGGCGAGGCCCGAGACGCTTCGCCCCCGCCTGCGCACAACCTAGAAGGAGGTTCACGAAAGTGATGAATCGCAGTCTGATTCTGGCAGTAGCGCTCCTCTTCTCCGTCGGATGGATCGCGACGGCGCAGGAGGGCGTGGGAGCCAGCGCCGTCTTCAAGAACGGCGTGGATGCGCGCGCGCTCGGCATGGGTGGCGCCTTCGTCGGGCTGGCGGATGGCTACTCCGCCTGTTACTGGAACCCCGCGGGCGTGGCCAAGGCCGCGGCCGATGGCTCCATCCGCGTCGGCGGCATGAACACCAATCTCTTTGGTGCGGGAATCAACTACAACTTTGCCGGGGCGACCTGGACGCTCTTGGGGTTGCCCTGGGGGTTGAGCTTCTC
>JANXCC010000047.1 GCA_025060395.1 Candidatus Bipolaricaulota bacterium
AGATCTCGACGATCCTTCCTCGGGGAAGACCCCCAATCCCCAACGCAATGTCCAGCGCGAGCGAACCTGTGGGGATCGTCTCGACCTCCAAGGAGGGCTGCTCCCCCAACCACATGATCGCGCCCTCGCCGTACTTCTTCTTGATCTGCGCCAGCGCGCTCTCTAAGACCTCGTGTCGGCCCATATCTTTATAATTCTAGAGCAGCTTCCAAGGCAGCACAACCCTCTTCTCGACGATCCTCCACGGCTGCGCCGTCGTATCGATCGTGCTCGCCGGTGGGGACGGTGTATTCCAGATTCTGGGCGAGCTTCTCCTTCATCGCTTGATAGACCTCCCAGCGCGCGTCGGAGTAGCCGCGCTGGGCCAGCGGTTCGTGAAGGCGGTGTTCCAACCGCTTCTTGACGATCTCTTCGGAGCAGGTCACGTAGACCGTCCACAGCGAGGCGCTCTGCTGAAACGCTTCAAAAAAGCGCTCGCGCGTCTTGGTCTTGAGAAACGTCCCGTCGAGCACGACGCTCCCGCCAGAGCGCAATACTCTAGATACTTCCTGCATCATATGGTCATAGACGCTTTGGTAATACGCCTCGTCGTAGCGGCGCTCCGCGCCAAAGAGCCGATACCCCGTCTGGTCCGTGCTGAGATACGCGGCGTTGAGATTCTGAGAGATCTGGTGCGCGATGGTCGTCTTGCCCACCCCCACTAAGCCACAGACCATCACCAGCCACGGCGGCGGCAGATCGCTGAACAGCTCTTTCCAGTCAATCATCTCGCCCCTCTACTCGCGTAGGGATAAAGCTTTCTCCTACAGTAAGATGCGCGCATCCACGACGCGCACGCCGCGCCCCTTCTCCAAGACGAT
>JANXCC010000048.1:0-240 GCA_025060395.1 Candidatus Bipolaricaulota bacterium
AAATCTCTCAAGGTGCGTGCTGTCTGGACATCCAGCCCTAGCGTCGGCTCATCGAGAAAGAGAATCTGGGGGTCATTGAGAAAGCCGCGAGCGAAGTTCATCTTCTGCTTCATGCCCGTCGATAGGTGATAGGCTTTGGTCTTGGCACGATCAGCGAGCCCCACAACCTCGAGCATATACTGAATGCGCTCGCGAGCCGTCTTAAAATCGAGCCCATAAAACTGTGTGAACATCCACAAG
>JANXCC010000048.1:250-852 GCA_025060395.1 Candidatus Bipolaricaulota bacterium
GTTCTCTTCGACGGTGAGTAGCCCATAGCCGCACGATTCTCCACCGGAGACCATGTTGATGCGTCGTCGCACTTCTTGCGGATTCTCGACGACGTCGATGCCGTCGACGAAGGCACGCCCGCTGGTGGGGATCAGCAGCGTCGTCAAGATTTTTATTAAAGTAGTCTTGCCTGCACCGTTGGGGCCGAGCAGCCCGAAGAGCTCACCCTGTCGGACCTCGAGATTGACGTTTTCCAGTGCGACGAGCGTCGTGGGACCGGCTTCGCCGCGCTTGCGCTTGATCTGATAGATTCGCCCGAGATTCTCTGTCTTGATTGCTAATCGTTGGCTCATAGTGGTCCTCTTAGGCACCCCCACTTCAATCCTCGGCAGATATTAGTCTTTTACAAGACGGACTTCAAGCGTTGTGCTCCTTCGAGGGAGAGCAAGGCTCGCTTGCGTGCGAGTCCGCCGCTGTAGCCCCCAAGCGAGCCATCGGCTCGGATGACGCGGTGGCAGGGGATCACGATTGGGACAGGGTTAGCAGCACACGCACGGGCCACGGCACGAGCCGCCTTTGGGTGCCCGATCGTCTTGGCGATCTCGCTATAAGAACGCGTCTG
>JANXCC010000049.1 GCA_025060395.1 Candidatus Bipolaricaulota bacterium
GGGCCTCGGGTGGCGGACGATCACGGGGTTCCATCCGAGCTCTCGCAGGAGACGGGCCACCCGGCGGGTGGTGGGGCTTTTGCCGCTGCCGGTGCGCACTGCGCCGATGGAGACCACCGGCTTGCGGGATTTCAGCTGCGTGGCCTTCGGGCCCATCAACCAGAAATCCGCCCCGGCGGCGTGAGCGATGCTGGCTCGATGCATCACATACTCATGGCTGACGTCGCTGTAGGCGAACACCACGCGATCCGCCTGGAAGCGGCGGATCAGCTCAGGGAGCTCTTCCTCGGGATAGATCGGAATGCCGTTCGGGTAAAGCGGACCGGCGAGCTCCGGCGGATAGAGACGCCCTTCGATGTTTGGGATCTGGGCGGCCGTGAAGGCCACCACCTCGTAGTCCGGGTTGTTCCGGAAGAACACGTTGAAGTTATGGAAGTCGCGCCCGGCGGCGCCCATGATGATCACCCGGATGGGATTGGCCATGGTGAAATCCTCCTTTTCAGCTATTTTGGGGTTTTTCGGGGGTGGGGGGGGGGGCCCAGGCCCCCCCCCCCCCCCCCCCACGGCCTTCCGGGCCGCAAGGAGGGGGAGAAAGGTGAGGAGGAGCCATCGCCCTTCCGAGCGGTCTTCCGCATCTTTCAAGCTCGAACTCATAGCTGCTCGAAACGCGCTGTGAGGATCTCCCTTGCGGCTTAGAAGGATCCCTCCTCGAGGTCCTTTGGGCCTCATAGCTGAGGATTCCGAAATCCCTAATCTGCGAGGGCCGCCAGCAGCACGCTGAGCAAATAGAGGGCGATTAACGGCACCATCACGATGGACATGTTCACTGGATCCACCGTCGGCGTGATGG
>JANXCC010000004.1 GCA_025060395.1 Candidatus Bipolaricaulota bacterium
CCGCCGACGCGCACCCCCCGCCCCACGCTCACCTTGCTGTGGACCTCGTCGTTGAAGACCTCCAGGTGCTCTTCAAACTCCCCTAAATAGAGCGAGAAGATCCGTGCCTTGCATGCATCGGCCACCAGAACACAGTAGCGGTCGAACTCGTCGAGCAAGATGGTCAACGGCCGGATGTACGGATCGAGCTCGATCACGAGCTGGCTAGGCAGAGCGACGGGAAGGCGGTACTCTTGCCAGAAGCCATCAGTGCTGGCGAAGATCGCTAAGAGTCGAGTTCTGCTAAGCTGGCGCTCGATAGCACGTACATGGTGTTCAATTTGGGCGAGCAGTTCCTCCAAGGCGCGCAGTTGGGTCTTATGCCAAGTATTATTCTTAGCCCATTGCTCTTTTTGGGAGTGAATCAGCGAGTTCAGCTCGCTCACAAACGGGTGTGGGGGCGTGACGTTGAGATACAAGCTCACTATGGGATGGTCGTGAGCGCGCCAGGAACGCAAGCTCTCTACATCGTGAGCAGTGATCATCGTGACCTCCTCTGCTTTAAGCGGCTAATGATATGACGAGGAAGTAGCTCTTGCAACCGCAGTTTTATAGATGCTCAATCAGCATCCCGACAAAATACCCGACGATGGCGACCCCCAAGCCCACTAAGAACATATCCAGTCCGCTGCGGAACGCTCCACGCCCGGTGAAGAGACTGCGCGCTGCGCCGACAGCAAAATGCGAGAGCATGCTGATCGTGAACGACGTCCAAATCTCTATTGGGCCGCTGCCGAAGAAGAACGGGATGACGGGGATGAGCGCTCCAAACGCTGTAGCTGTGCCGGTCAAGACGCCCTCGCGGATGGGCGAGCCCAACTCGGGAGAGATGCCCAATTCTTCGCGGGCCTTCTCTTGCAGCGCGATCTGGGGATCGGCCATCACTTGAGAAGCTGCTTGACGAGCGGCTTCCGAGGGCATCCCCTTCGCTTCGTAGAGCAGAGCTAATTCTTCGACTTCGACCTCGGGCATGAGCTGGATCTCCTCGCGCTCTAGCTCGATCTCGTGCTGATAGACTTCTTGTTCACTCTTGGCGGCTAGGTATCCGCTTGCGCCCATGGAGAGCGCATCAGCGACCAGGCCTGCCAAGCCCGATAGCACAATAAATTCGTGGACTTGCGCGCCCAGCACGCCCATCACCAGGCCGAAGTTCGCCGTCAAGCCGTCGTTGAATCCGTAGACGACGTTACGCAAGAAGCCCCCAGATTCCATACGGTGCCACGGCTCGCCACCGCTACCGGCAAGCTTCATCAACGTCTCAGCGTGGATCGCTTCGTCGCGCGCGACTTCTTGCGAGATTTTTGCAGCTTCGCCCACGCCTAAGCTCGATTTCTCGCGTAGATAATTCTTGACCTCGCTAGCTTCATCCACAATGCGTAGGCGCAGCACCGTGCGCGCGCCGCCGCGCCGCGCCATCCAGCCCAAGAGTCGTGTCCTCCACCCGGGCTTGAACGCCCCTACGGAGACCCCTTGCTCTGCCAAGAGCTTGGCAAAGCTCTGCTGATGCTTTAGCTCGACATCGGCGAGCTTCAGATAGATATTCCTACGCCGAGGATCGGGCTCAACTTCAGCTAGGATTTTATACAGATATGCCGACTCCCCTTCGTCTTGCCAGTGTTCGAGCAAACGCTTTAGATCCATAGTCCACCCTTTCTAGCTTTTGAACGGTGTGAGATCAACGTGATCTCGCACAAGCTGTTCAAGAAGAGCTATCTTATCAGTGGCGTCTTTGGTGAGCAAGGGTTCAATCGCCTCGATGCGCTTGGCTGTTTCATATGTATCATAGGGGACGAGCAAGAGCGGGATACCGCGCTCGCCAGCAAGTGAAATGATATTCGCGGGAGGCACGATGTTGTTCGTGATAACTACACCTGACGTGTTGCTCTCGAGAGCTGCTAAGATCATATCGCTGCGGTCGCCGCTGGTGATGATGAGCTTGTTCTCTTGAGCAAAGCCAGGATGACGCATTGCCGCTTGGACTGACATCGCTCCAATGAAAATTTGCTTGACGACGCGCCGCAGCCCGCCCTCCCCAGCGATCACTTTCGCGAAGAGATCTTCAGCAAGGTGTCCCATCTCCAGCGTCGTGAGCTCTGTTCGATAGGGAACGACCCCCAGCAAACTCACCCCTAAGGCCGCAATTTCAGCTTCGTGGGCGCTCTTGAAGTCTTCAACGTTAGGGACTTTATTGATGATCACGCCGTGCAGTGTGACCCCTTCTCTTTGGGCATGTCTGTGCGCAAAGACGATATCATCGAGAATCACCCCCTCGTCTCCAGAGACGACAAGCACGATCGGGGCTTGCAGATAGCGCGCCAGAGACAGCACGTCCAAATGCACAGAGATCCCATAAGCAAAGTCTCGGCCGCCCTCGACGAAGAGCATTTCTTTGCCAAACTCAACACGAGCAACCGATTCCAGCACCCGCTCGCGGATGCCCGCTCGATCGTACATATAGCGCAGCTTGGCGTGATCGAACCCGATGCTCAAGTCCTCGGGGTTATCTGTTAGCCCAAAGATGTTGGTCATGAGCGCTGAGTCGTAGTCCCACAAGCGCTTCTTGCGATAGAGCAGCCGATCGCCAAAGGGCTTGATATATCCCAAGGGTTTGCCCAGGGCTTTGCCTAGCCCCACAATCAGACTCGTCTTGCCCGCGCCCTTGCGCATCGAAGCGACAATCAATCTTTTCATAGCCTCAGCCTCCCAAAACTAAGAGCACCCGAGCGTCCACTGCGATGCCGCCACGCCCTTGCTCGTAGACGATCAACGGATTGATTTCAATGTCGGAAATTCCCTCGCTTGCCAGCAAGAGCGAGCCCACACGAAGCAGTACATCAATAACTGTCTCGATGTCGCGCTTCTCCTCCCCGCGCACGCCTAGCAATAACGGATATGATTTGAGCTCTTTGAGCATGTCAAGGGCGTCTTGACGACTAATGGGCAGTGCTCGGAACGAGACGTCCTTCATCACTTCGACGTAGATGCCCCCAAGGCCAACCATGAGAATTGGGCCAAATGATGGGTCTCTTCGCGCCCCAATGATGATCTGCGTTCCTGGGGAGGCTTGCTGCGAGACTTCGATCCCGTCAATGACAGCGTTGGGCTTATAAGCCCGGCAGTTGTGCAGAATCGCGCCGTAGGCATCGGCGACTTCTTGAGGATTGTCGAGATCGAGAGCGACCCCACCCACGTCGCTCTTATGTAAGATATCTCGGGAGACGACTTTGAGCACGACAGGGTAGCCAATCTCATCGGCGTAGCGCACGGCTTCGTCGAGCGTGTGCGCGATGGCGCTCCGCGGCACCGGAATATGAGCGATGCGCAAGAGCTGCTGAGCTTCGTGAGCTAAGAGAAAACCTCGGTGCTCGCGCCGCGCATTCTCTACGATTCTCTCCAGAGCGCTTGCGTCAATCTGAATAGATTCGGGAAGTTCTTCAGCCCTAGAGCGGTAGCGAGAGTGTGCATAAAGAGCTCCCAGACACGAGACGGCTTCCGTGACGTCGGCAAAGAGAGGAATACCGTGATGCCGAAGCGTCTCAGTGAGCTGCCCGATCTTCTCCCCGCCGAGTGCCGAGAAGACGATGGGCTTACCTTGCGCCTGAAACGCATTGAAACTATCCTTGATCATCGGCTCAAACGACGCGATGTCAAAGAGCGCGGTCTCGGCGTAGAGCGCGATTACCGAGTGGATCGCGTCGTTGTGCAGCGCTGCTTCCAAAGCCCGCCTGTAGTGCTCAGCGGTTGCTTGACCCGTTAGGTCTATGGGATTTTTCGTCGAGCCGAACTCCGGCGTCACAGGGGAAAAGATCTTCTCTAAGATTTGCAAATCGTCGTAGAGTTCGACTGAATACTTTTCACACGCATCGGTAGCGATAACGCCGATTCCACCGCCGTTAGTGATGATGACCGTCTCTACTCCTTGGGGGAGCACCGATGTTGCCAAGAACTTGCACCAGTTGAACGCTTCTTGGATGCTCTCGGCGCGCAGGACGCCACACTGTTTCATAATTGCGTCGAAGACCTCCGTAGTGCCGGCGAGTGATCCCGTGTGCGAGGCTGCCGCAATAGCGCCGCGTCGAGAGCGCCCCGCCTTGATCACGACGATGGGCTTCTCTTTGGAAGCGCGCTTGAGAGCTCTCACGAGCTGATCGCCGTTTTTGACCCCTTCGATGTAGATTAAGATCACGCGCGTTTCCCTATGAGGCATAAGATACTCTAGCAGATCAGCTTCGTCGATATCGGCTTTATTGCCCACGGAGATAATAGCCGATAGACCCATCTTGTCGGCAGCGGCCTTGCCGATCATCGCGACCCCTAGGGCGCCGCTTTGGGTCACAATAGCAACGTTGCCCTTGGGGATCTCGCGTGGACCAAAGCTCGCATTGAGCGATGGTGTCACCGAATAGAGCCCAAAGATATTTGGGCCGAGTACGCGCATTCCATGCGCGCGGGCATAGGTGACGATCTTGCGTTCCTCTTCCAAGTTCCCAACTTCAGAGAACCCCGACGAGATAATAGGCACGAACTTGACACCGTGCGCTGCGCACTCCTGCACTGTTTGGAAGACAGCTTTGGCGGGCACTACGATCAGCGCGACGTCGACTGCTTCAGGGATATCTCGCACACTGCGATAGACCCGCAGCCCAAGGATCTCTCCGCCCTTGGGGTTAACGGGAAAGACTCTTCCACCGTACCCGTTGGAGACGATATTCTGCACGATCTTGTAGCCGATCTTGTTTGGATCGTGCGATGCCCCGATGACCGCAAGCGTTCGGGGCTCAAAGAGCAGTTTTATATCTGGACTCTGAGTGCTCATCGTTCGCGGAAGGTCATCTTCAGTTCGTAGACGCCCTCAGCCCGACGCTTTTCGATGTCAAACCCCATCTTCTCGAAGAGATGGAGCATAGGACGGTTCTCTTCCAAGACTTCTGCGGTGAAGCCATGCAACCCCTGACGCTTGGCCAGATACGTCAGATATGAGAGCAATTCGGTGCCGATGCCCTTACCTTGGTAGTCGTCGCGCACCACGAACGCCACCTCAGCAGTGTTGGTGCGCTCGTCGATCCCGTACTGTCCGATGCCCACGACCTCTTCTATGCCCTCTTCTTTCCTAATCGTTGCTAAGATCACCATCTCTTTAGTGTAGTCGATGACGACAAACTCTTGGAGTCGCTCATGGGGCATGTCCTTGCGCATCGAGATGAAGCGTCTGTAGAGGCTCGTGTCCGAGAGCAAGTAGAAGAAGTCTTTGAGCAAATGCTCATCGCTGATCCTGACAGGCCGCAAGAGAATCTCTAGGCCGCTTTTAGTCGTTCTATAGGTCTCTAACTCTTCGGGATACTCTCCGCGCTTCCCGGGGATGAATGCTTGGTCTTTATAGATGAGATTGAGTCTTTTCGCTTCTTGGATAAGCCACGGCCGGAACTTGGGATGAGCGATGGCTATAAGCGCCATCGCGCGCTCGCGGATATTCTTCCCATGGAGATACGCGATCCCATATTCGGTGACGACGTAGTGAATGTCACCGCGATTGAGGGTAACCCCAGCTCCTTCCTTGAGAAAGGGCACGATGCGCGAGACCGTCTCGTTATGAGCCGTTGAGGGTAAGGCGAGAATCGTCTTGCCATTGCGGGCGAGGACCGCACCGCGCATGAAGTCCGCCTGGCCACCGATCCCACTGAAAAACATCCTGCCCAACGATTCTGCGCTCGCTTGCCCCGTCAAGTCGACTTCGAGGGCGCTGTTAATCGCCGTCATGTTGTCGAGCCGCGCGATCACCAACGGATTATTCGTATAATCGACGGTGCGAAACTCAATCGCTGGATTGTCATCAAGGAATTCATACGTCTCACGGCTGCCCATGCAGAACGTCGCTACGGTCTTGCCCCGGTCAATCGTCTTGCGGCTGTTATCTATGACTCCCTGCTTCATCAATGCGACGATGCCATCTGATAAGAGTTCTGTGTGCACCCCCAAATGCTTCTTATCCGAGAGATTCGCCAAGATCGCGTTGGGGATGCTGCCATAGCCCACTTGGATCGTATCGCCATCTTGGATGATCCGCGCGACGTATTTGCCGATTTGTTGCGCGATCTCATCGTCAGCCGGCGCATGAAATTCTAACAAGGGTTCATCATAGGGCACGATAAAATCGACGTCTTCGATGTGAATGAAGCCGTCGCCGTGCACCCTGGGCATGAACGAATTCACTTGAGCGATGACGAGCGAAGCTCTCTCCGTCGCGGCTTTAGTGATGTCCACGCTGACGCCTAAGCTCATATACCCATGGCGGTCTGGGGGCGATGTCTGAATGAGCGCGACGTCAATGGGCACGAGCCCACGCGCAAAGAGCCTGGGCACGTGCGAGAGAAAGATCGGCGTGTAGTCAGCTAAGCCCTGATTGACAGCTTCTCTGGTGTTAGGGCCGATGAAGAACGAATTATGCCGAAAGTTTTCTTTAAATTTCTCGTCGGCGTAAGGAGCGACGCCCAACGTCCACACATGAAAGACCTCAGCGTCGAAGATCGCCTTGGGATGGGACTGTACATACTGAACGAGGGCGCGGACAAGATATTGGGGTTCGCCGCAGCCGGTGCTGATGAAGATGTGATGCCCGCGACGGATCTTGCTGAAAATCGTCTCTTCAGAGGCGAACTTCTCTGGGTATCTTGTGCGCCAGTACACCAGCCAGGTGCTTTTCTCTTGATGAGGCATGGGGTTCCTTTCTCTTGTATTTTCCGAGATCCTCCAACGGGTTGCAACCCTCCACCCCAAATGCTTCAATATTCTCCGAGACTGTCACAATATTACACAGAAGTTTGGAGAGGACAGTATGGAAGGCTCTACTCTGCTGGAGCAGATCTTCCTTAGGATTGTCGGATCGAATCCGATCTGGCAGGGGCTCTGGGGTGGGATCGTCATCACTGTGCTCAACGCTCTGGGAGCGCTCCTAGTCTTGATCTGGCACAGGCCAACGGAGAGATTTCTTGACGGCGCTCTGGGCTTCTCTGCCGGGGTTATGCTCACCGCGAGTTTTACAAGCTTGATCCTCCCAGGGATTGAGCATGGTGGGATCTGGCCGGTGCTGGTTGGCATAGCTCTGGGGGTCTTGTTATTAGACGTATTCGATCACGTCGTGCCTCATGTGCACGTGATCTCTGGGCAAGAAGGGATTGGTACAAAGCGTGTGCGAGCCGTCTGGCTCTTCATCATTGCGATCACGTTGCACAACGCGCCGGAGGGGCTTGCGGTAGGAGTCGGCTTTGGATCGGGGGATCTCGCGAACGCTGTCAAGCTCATGCTCGCCATGGGGATTCAAAACATCCCTGAAGGGTTGGCCGTCTCGGCCTCAGCACTTAGCGCTGGACTGGGGGCGTACTTTTACGCAAGCTTCGTTGGGATCAGAGCGGGCTTGGTTGAGATCCCTCTGGCGCTCTTTGGGGCCTGGGCGGTGCACCTCGCTACGCCCATTCTGCCGTATGCCATGGGCTTTGCTGCCGGAGCTATGCTCTACGTGATCAGTGACGAGATCGTCCCGGAGACCCACCGCAAGGGCCACGAGCGCACCGCTACTTTGGGGATGATGCTCGGCGTGGCCGTCATGCTCTATCTCGACGTGGCGTTGGGGTAGGTTGTGATCGAGATCAGGTGAGCTCCTGAGCGCCGTCAGCGATTTCTCAAAAGCTCCTCGCTAAGATAGGGCACAGACCGTGCGAGGAGGTTGAGACCCCGTGGCTGTAGAGACCACTGGTGTCGACGGCAATGGGAAGGGCGGATTCTTACAGCTCTATCTGAATGAGATCAAGCGCCATCCTCTCCTCTCTCCAGAAGAAGAATACGCAGTAGCGCAGCGCGCGGCCCGGGGCGATCCCCAAGCCCGTGAACGCCTCATCACCGCTAACTTGAGATTGGTGGTGAGCGTGGCAGCCCAGTATCGCGATCTTGGGGTTCCGCTCCTCGATCTCATTCAAGAGGGCAACATCGGCCTCATCACAGCAGTGGAGCGATTCGATCCTAGCCGCGGCTATAAGTTCAGCACCTACGCGACATGGTGGATCCGCCAGGCGATCATGCGCTCGCTCGTTAAACACCTTCGCGTGATCACAGTGCCTGACTATCTTGTCTCGCTCTTGCACCAGATCACTCAACTTGAAGAACGGCATTGGCAGGAACGTGGCGATCTGCCAGACTATGAAGAACTGTCCAGAGAGATCGGAATCTCTCCTCAGATCTTACAGCGCTTGCTCCAAGTGCGCCCTTTCACCCCCTCGCTCGATATCCCCATAGGGGAAGAAGAGGACGAGACACTCTTAGAGAACGTGGCAGCTCATGGCAAGACCCCTGAACACGAAGCCCTGCGCGCGCTCCAGCGGGAGCGTCTAGAGCAAGCATTAGCCCAATTGGACGCGCGAGAGCGCCGCGTCTTGGTCTTGCGCTATGGCTTGGAAGATAATCATCCTCGGACGCTTGTCGAGATTGGGATGTCGCTGAATCTCAGTCGCGAGCGCGTGCGCCAGATCGAGGAGCTCGCCCTCAGTAAGCTGAAACAATCCGGATACCTGCGAGAGCTGGGGATCTCCCCTCCCGACGGGTAGCCTTAGATCTCTACAGTCTCCTTCCAATCTGCGATGTGGGCTGTCCACCCCAGCTTAGCGTGGATCGCCTGCTTGAGCGCCATTAAGCTCGGCATCTCGCCGTGGACCAAGAAGATCTGGGCGGGCTTCTGAGCATGGGAGAGCCAGCGCAAGAGTCCCGGCTGATCGGCATGAGCCGAGAAGCCGTTGATCGTCCAGATCTGAGCCCGTACGGCGATCTCTTCACCAAAAATACGCACAGTCCGCGCTCCTTCGATCAAGCGCCGTCCCAGCGTCCCTTCAGCCTGGTAGCCTACAAAGACCACGCTACACTCAGGACGCCAGAGCTGATGCTTGAGATGGTGTAAGATCCGTCCGCCGGTGCACATCCCACTCCCGGCGATGATGATCGCATGGCTTGAGATCGAGTTGATCACCTTCGATTCCGCCGAGGAGCGCACAAAGCGCAGCGCAGGAAAGTCGAAGGCGTTAGGGCTCTGAGCGAGCGCTTGGACCTCATCGGGCTTAAGGTACTCACTGTATCGTCGGAAGACTTTGGTCGCAGAGATCGCTAACGGGCTATCTAAGAAGACTTGACAGCCAGGGAATTCTTTGCGCTTATAGAGCTGGAAGAGCACGGCTAGGAGCTCTTGCGAGCGCTCTAGGGCAGAGCTTGGAATGAGCACATTACCCCCCCGGGCAAATGTCAACAGAATAGCTTGTCTGAGTTCGGCAATAGAGTCGCGCATCGAGCGATGAGCGCGCTCCCCATAGGTGGACTCGAGGACTACTAGATCGGCGGGTTCAGGCTCAGCTGGATCGGGAGTAAGTAGTTTATCGGTGTTGCCCAGATCTCCGGAGAAGAGCAGTCTTTTCGGGCGTTTGCGCCCTTCAGTGACTCGAAGCTGCACAAACGCTGCACCCAAGACATGGCCCGCGTCCCGGAGCTGGAGCTTGACCCCTGGAGCCAAGTCTATTGTCTTGTTGAGCGGGATGGGATCAGCGAAGCGATCGAGGGAGGCCAGAACTTCCTCAAGGTCGTAGAGTGGGCGGATGGGGCCACCTCCGCGACGTCGCTCTTTCTTATTGAGAAGAGCAGCTTCTTCTTCGTGGAGCTGGGCACTGTCGGCCAGGATCAGCCTGGTAAGATCGCGCGTCGGCTCCGTGCAGAGGATCTCTCCGGCGAAGCCCTCTCGTACAAGCCGAGGGATCAAACCGCAATGATCAAGATGGGCATGGGTGAGAATCACATAATCGATCTTGCTTGGAGGGAAGCCGAAGGGAAGCCAGTTGCGGCTCTCGATCTCTTCGGACCCCTGCCAGAGCCCACAGTCTATTAAGATTCTCAGTTTGTTTATCTGGAGGAGGATACACGAACCGGTAACCGTCTTCGCCCCACCATGAAACGTCAGTTTCATACAAAAAGTTTAGCGCTAGCGGCTAAGCCGAGCAAATATTCAATTGCCTCCAAAACATCCTCGCATGATGATACGTATCATCCTCACGAATGATTGGGGTCATTGACAGGCAATCTCTTGCCCCTTACAATTCGACTGACAAGTCGAAATTTGGCTTGTCGGTCGAAAAATGATCCGACCCCAGGAACGACGGCTGAGAGAGAAGCAGAAAGAAGAGTGCTACAGGGCGATCTTGCAGGCAGCGCTCCGTCTCTTTGCTGCTAAAGGGCTGCAGGACGCAACAATGGAGGAGATCGCTCAGGCTGCCGGGTTGGGCAAGGGCACGATCTACTACTACTTTAACTCTAAAGAAGCCCTGATCGAAGAGTTGCTCTGCTCCTTGGCTGATCAATATTTTCGTAATCTGCTAGAGGGGATCGAGGGCTCAGAGTCCCCCTTAGCGCTTGCCGAGAAGATTATCGCAAATCTTCTGGGACACTATGAGCGCCAGCCGGAGCTCTTTCATGTTATCCAAATGATTATAGCAACTCCTGGGGGAGGGCCGCCGCGCGTGCGCCACGTCTTTGCCACGAAGCATCGAGAATGGCTTAATCGGCTGAGAGAGAGAGCCCAAGGCCCAGTGGAGGCGGCTGGGCTCTCCCTCGAGTCGTTTGTAGACTTCGTCGCGACCCATGCGCACGGGCTGCTCTTCTGGGCAATCGCTGGGCGGGATATCCAAAAACTGCGAGAGGAATCTGGGCGCGTCCTACGCGCCTTCTTAAAATAGCAAAGGAGGAAGAAGATGTCTCCCAAGGTGTTGTTCGGGCTTGTCCTGGCGAGCGTGTTGCTCGTCGTCGGAATAGACGGAGTCGGTTGGACGCAGCCGAAGATCAAGTTGGACGAGATCGCTGTGCGATATCCCGAAGGATACACGCGGGTACTCGCCGCAGACATAGCGCTGCTCTTGAGCGATGAGGCCTTGGACGAGATCGTGATGACGTTCCTGGAAGCGGCGCGACATCCCCTCAACGGTATTCGTCAAGCCATCGAGTTGTTGCGGCTTGACGCGCAGAAGCTCCCCTGGGTGGCTCACGGAGCAGGTCCGAATCTCTCAAGCTTCTCGCTGCTGGAGGGGGCGCCCTTCGATAAGACTTTTGGAGCCCTCCAGCGACTCAAGGCCGCCGCCGGCGCCCCAGGATCCCCCTATAAACACTGGGAGAAGGTCGAGATCGCAGGGATCCCAGTCATCTTCACGGGTGGGGTCTTTGGGCCAATCCCTATCGAGTGGGCTTATATTCCCTTGGCTACCCAGCTGTGGTTTGGCACGGAGATTGGCCTAGGAGGTCCTCCCAACCGCGACCGCTTGCGGGCTTCGGTAGAGCTCGTGATCCAGCGCTTGCGCGATCAAGTCGGTGGGTTCAGAGAGCTTGAAGCGGCCCAAGCGGTGCCAGGAGGCTCTATAGCCTTCGTGCGCTTGACAGATCCGGCCAAAGACAAGCCCGTCGAGGCTAACGAAGAGGCCATGAGCTATGCGGTCTTCTTCGAGGGCACGACGGCGCGGGTGCGCTTCTCTATTCGCTTTGTAACCGACGAAGCCGCGCAGGGAGCTCTCACGAATCTCCTGGAAGGCAAGAGCAGCTACCTCGCTCAGGATCTCTATCGCGCTGAGCTCATCGAGCACACGATCGTCGGGCGTGTGCTTACCTTTGAAGTGCGCACGGATCTGCGCGGCATCGCGGGCTTGCTCATATTAACGATGCCATCTTAGTCAATTATGACGCTGATGCGAGGTACACGAGGGCCGTGGCTCGTTCTCGTTGTGATGGGGGTGATCACGGCCCTCTGTGCTGTGGGCCTCACCAGGCTTAAGGTTGCCAACGATCCCCAAGAGTTCCTGCCCGATCACCCCACGGTGCGGCTCTTCCGGGAGATCGAGCGTGACTTTGGGATCGCGAGTTTTTCGCACGTGATCGCCGTGCGCTTCGCACCCAAAGAGGGCTTTACTATAGAATCTCCCCAGGCGATCCTTGAGATGGAAGCCGTCTTGCAGGCTCTACGCGCCGTGCCGGGGATCGTCTCAGCCCAGGGAATTCCCGATTTTGTGAAATTTGTTCGAGCAGAACTCCACGGGGGCGACCGGCGCTTCTATAGCCTGCCCATGGTCGGTGACGAATCGGACTACTCGTTTGAAGAGATCATTCGCCTGACCTTCCAGCGCATGGCCATCTTGAAGAAGTTCACGTCGCTGGAAGGCACGGCCTTAGCCACAGCTACCATCGCCAAGGACGCCGATATTATCGCCGTCTCCCGCCAAGCCCTTGCTGCGATCAAGCCCATCCAAGAGCGCGCCGTCGCTTTGGAGATCGGGCTAGTCAGCTACGGCGAGACGCTCGACGTCTTCAATCGAGTGACCCAGCGCGATATTCGCTACTTGACCCCTGTAGTATTTACAGTGATAGCGCTGACGCTTGTGTGGGTCTTTCGGTTGACGCGTCCGTGGGAGCTGGGATTAGTGCTTCTGTTGAGTGTAGGGGTAGCTGTGGGGGCGTTTAGCCCTGAGCTCTTCTCCACAGCAGCCTTGCCTGTCGATCTCGTGCTTATGGGAGCGCTCGCGCTCTTGGTATTGGCGACGTACAGGCCGTTGGCCAGTCTCTACCTTACGCTTGGGGTGGTAGGACTTTCGGGGATCTGGGCGTTTGGGCTTCTGGGGTTTTTGGGGATTCCCATCAATTTCCTGATGGCTGCGGTCTTCCCCCTGCTCATGGGCATCGGTGATGATTATGCGATTCACTTGCTCCATCGCTACGAAGAAGAGCGCTGCAAGAAGCAGCCAGGACCACAAGCGATCTGGATTGCTCTGACGCGCACTGGGCGCGCAATCACCCTGACGACGGTCACGACGGCTGTGGGGTTCACCGCGCTCTTCTTTGCCCCAAGCCCTCCCATTCGATGGTTTGGGTTTCTTTCTGCTGTCTCAGTGATCAGCGCTCTGATCATCACCATGACGCTTATCCCTGCGCTCAAGCGAATCTTCCCTGAGGGGCCGCGTACTGAGCTATGGGATGCTGCTCACAGGCTCTTTGCGCATCCCCAAGGGAGCTGGCTCAGCGTGGGGCTTGGCCGGTATGCTCGGCTTTTGAGCCAACGCGCCGTCATGGCGCTTGTCTTGATAGGGGGGCTGGGGCTTGGAGCCCTCGGCTACTGGGAGGGCCGTGCCTTCCAAACCTACACAGTTGACTATCGTCGGCTCCTGCCCCCAGACTATCCCACCGTCGTTTTGTATACCCAGATCAACCAAGAGTTTCGCACCTACGACGAAGTCCAGCTGGTGCTGACGGGAGATATCGCTCGCCTCGAGGTGATGCGCATCTTGCTCAAAGATATTCCTGAGGCGCTTGGCGCGTCGCCTTACACGCACACCGTGACGAGCATCGCCCATTACTTAGAAGACGTGCGCGTCGCCAACCCGCGCCTCGACCAAGGCTTTATAGAGCGCTTTGTGGAGGATCCCGATGGGGCATATCGCTGGCTCTTAGGAGAGGTCTTGGCCAAAGACTCGCTGCGCCAGCGAGCCGAAGCATATGTGCTGCCTGCCTCAGCTTCAGAGAAGGCTGTGGTACGCGTCAACACGATGCGTTTTGCCGACCAGGAGGGCGTGCGTCGCGTCGTCCGTGACATCTCTGAGAGGCTAGCCCCTGTTATAGACAGGCTCCAAGCGCTTGGGATCGAAGCGCGTCTGACGGGCATCCCATTCGTCGAAGAGCTGGGGCTGGATGCGCTCCATCGGTCGCTGACGCAATCGCTGGCGATCTCGTTTGTGCTCTGCTTTGTCGTGATGGCGGTGGCCCTGCGCTCCGCGGTCTGGGGGCTGATCGGCCTCTTCCCCATGGTCATCGTGACAGGGCTTCTGTTGGGGACCGTCAGCCTCTTGAAGCTGGAGCTGAATGCCGCAACGGCTATCGTCGCGGCGCTCAGCATCGGACTGGGCGTTGATTACGCGATTCACTTAATCCATAGATTCCGAGAGGAGCGCGATCTAGCCCGGGCGACCGCCCGCACCGGTGAGGCGCTCTTTGCCGCGTTCTTTACAACAGCCTCAGCGTTCTTCGTACTCACCCTCAGCACAATCACCTGGAATCGTGACTTTGGGCTCTTAGTGGGCATCGCAGTCTTCTACGCGTTTGCTGTAACAATCTTCATCTTTCCAGCGCTCTTAGCCATGACAACGCACTTCCAGAAAGAGCGATAAAGGAGGAGATACGCTATGCGCTGGTTTATCGTAGCGATGCTGTGTGCGCTGGTGGTCGTTTCCGTGCCTGTCATGTCGGTTGTCCAAGATGCCGATAGCGATGGGCTGACCGACGCCCAAGAGAAGCTCTTGGGCACTGATCCTTCTAAGCCCGACACCGACGGTGATGGGCTCCTCGACGGCGAAGAGTACTTTGTCTACTTTACCAAGCCGACCAAATCAGACACCGATGAGGACGGCATCGCTGATAAGCAGGACCCTTACCCCCGCTGGGTGCGCTACGAAGACCTCAACGGCGTCACTACCAGTACAGATCGCATCACACAAGGGGCTGAAGGCCTAAGGCTCCATCAGTTCGTTGAAGTAAAGGCGGGCAACGTCATCACTATCGATTGGCATAACTTTCTCAATCCAGACTTCACGATGCGTGAGGCGCGGTTTACGATCAAGTTTGATTTTCTCGATCCCAACCGCCCGGACTACGAAGGGGAAGGATACTACAAGCCCGTAGATGCAAATCAGATGGAGATCGTCTTGCCCACGTATGAGGGGATCTTCAAAGCGACGATTCCCTGGCCGGGGCGCGCTATGGCCTATAACGATTGGATCTATCATCTCTATAGCAGACCGTTAAAGGTAGGGCAGATCTACGAGTATAACGTCTTCTTCTCCGAGATAATCCGCTGGGGGGAGGAGCCGTTTGCGCGAGCGCGTGCCGAAGTCATCGGCACGGAGAAGTTCGTCCTGGATACGAAGCTGGGGCGACGAGAGTATCCAGTCTTTGCCGTAAAAATTACCATGAGATTTGCGACGTTCAAGGACCCGTTCTTTAGAGCGTTCTTGGGATACAACCCCGAATTGGTCCTGCGCGCGGTCTTTACCATGGGAGACAACCCTCAGACTCAAGTGCTGCTGCGGTATACCACTCCGTTCTTTCGGATTACGCCGACCAAGTCTGTGGGATTCTCGGATTTTATTATCAGCCACTGAAGGGGGAAGGATCTAGGTGAGCTTAATGTAGTAGAACCCCTTGCCGCGACGGACAAGCCAGAAACGGCGGGCCATCTGATAGAGAGCGCAGAACACTGCAAGAACGGAGATCGCGAGCCGCTTCATAGCCCTTGGTCACCGCTCCTATCCTAGCTGTTGGGCGCTAGGAAGGAGAGCCCTGCTGAGATGCTTCTACGAGTTTTTGGATACATCGACGATTGACATCTGTCTGTTTTGCGCTCTCACCGTCATGTACGTTACAATACTTTCAGGGGTACTGAGAGCATGATGCGAGCGATGCTTCTGAAGCTCTCGCAAAATCACACGATGCAATCGGCGTTTTCCAGATATCGCTGGGCACAGCGCGCGGCCCGGCGCTTCATCGCGGGGGAGCGCCTTGATGAAGCGATCGCGGTAGTGCGCGACCTCAACGCCAGAAATATTCTAGCAACGCTGGATCACCTGGGTGAGAACACCACTACCGAGCGCGAAGCGATCGCTGCCGCAGATGAGTATCTTACTATTCTCGACACCATTGCTCAGACAGGAGTGCGCTCTGAGATCTCGCTCAAGCTCACCCAGATGGGGCTCGATATCAGCTATGAGCTGTGTCTGCAGAACATGCGTCGGATCGTAGAGCGGGCACGTATGTATCACAACTTTGTCTGTATTGATATGGAAAGCTCGGCATATACGGACCGAACGCTCGATCTCTATGAGGCGCTGCGGCGCGAGGGCTTTGACAACGTCGGGCCGGTGATCCAAGCGTATTTGCGTCGGAGCGCGCGCGATGTCGAGAGATTGATCGAATGGGGTGTCAAAGTACGGATTTGCAAGGGAGCCTATCAGGAGCCGCCAAGCATCGCCTTTCCCAGCAAGCGCGACGTAGACAGAAATTATATAAAACTTCTAGAGATGTTCTTCAGCGCGCGCGCTCAAGAGAAGGGCGTCTACCCCGCGATCGCCACGCACGACGAGAAGATCATCCGGTGGGCGATAGCCTACGTGCGTGAGCATAATATTCCCAGGGATCGCTTTGAGTTTCAGATGCTCTACGGCATCCGGCGAGACTTGCAGCTCAAGCTCGCGCAAGAGGGCTATCGCGTGCGCGTCTATGTTTCGTACGGAACGCATTGGTATCCGTACTTTATGAGACGACTTGCAGAGAGGCCAGCGAATGTGCTATTCCTAGTGAAGAATCTCATTAAGGGGTGAGCCCCTTGCGTCCTCGGGTCTCGGTAGGCGAAGTAGTGGCTTTGGGTTCAACCATGTTAGCTGCCCCCTTCCTGCTGGGAATGCTCGGAGGGCTTCTTCTGTGGAACCTTTTCGCTCACTTTAGCGATCTATCATGGCTCATCCTAGCCCCGAGTACGGGGCTGCCCAAAAGCATTATCGAGATCATCGTTGACTTTGTACTCTTTCCGGCTCTCAATGCTATAGTCATACGGTTTGTGTACTTAGTGATTGCCAAGAAGAAAGCGCTCGGTATGGTTGAGGTGATACTATCAGCTCTAGCGCGCCTCCCAACGCTCGTCGGGCTTCACGCCATCTTTGTCATTGCGGGCTATATCTTCGCAATCATGCCCGAGATCCTCCAATTAATCGCTGTTATCCCCGCGATCTTCGTCGGGGTGAAACTCATTTTTGCTTATCAAGCCATCGTTGCAGGAGAAGCCGATTTAGGAGAGGCTCTCAGCACCAGTTGGGCGCTGACTGAAGGGAACTGGTGGCGAATGTTCTTCCTCGCCCTTCTTCCTAGCTGCCTTGTGATTCCATTTCTTCTCGAGGGGCCATCGCGCATCGTAGAAGGTACTGTGGGGTGGATCTCCGACTTCTGGCTCTGGTGCATTGTGACGTATGCGTATGCGCAGCTTGTCACTCATCAATAGAAGAGGGTTATAAACACCAAGGGGCAGAGCACGCGCTCCGCCCCTTGTCAGTCTATCCTTGTTGTATAAGCATTACGCTCGCAGCTTCACCCACGCGATGATCACGTTGCCATCAGGCATCTCCTCGACGAGCCTGAGCGCGATACTGTAGAACGCTGACGCCGCGACCCCGCTTATGGGCACCGAATAGAGCTGATAGCTGCCCAGCACGATCGTCAGTGTCCCAACTTTTGTCCAGCCCTCAAGCCCACGAATGTCTCCATCGGGCGCAGGCAGCTTCGTCGGATCGGTCGGCTCAGTCTGGACGAAGACTTCAACCTGAGCTATTCTATTACCCACCCCCTTCAAACAGAACTGTAATTCTGTTAGAGGCTGGTTGCGCACCGCGATCCTGTAGACGACCCAGTCGCCGTCATCGTTCATCCCGGCTTCAAAGGGCTTTTCGGATTTACCCCACGCTTGCCACTTCGATAAGAACGATGCGTCTATCGCCGTAAGATCGGCCCAGTGATCCACACCGCGCTTATCAGGGTTGATATTCGTGCCCCCGGTAGCGAGATAGCGTGCTCCATCGCGTAAGAAGAGTCCTGGTGTTGGTATCCCTGGGTCGCAAACGATCGCCATCGGTGCTGCAGGTGGAGGGGTAGGCGGCGTCGGTGGCGGTGAAGGCGGCAGCACGACAAACGTTCTAGTCCCCAAGAGCTCTGGCGGAGCACTTGCAGGATTGTGTATCACGCGCACAAGATACGTCCCTGGTGGGAGAATCCCAACCCCAATCGTGTATGGTCCCCACGAAGTCAACACTTGTGCGCATATCGTGCCAGGATTAGACGTGTTGATTGTAATCGTCGTGCCAAGGAGGCTAGCCGTAGGATTCTGCGGAACACAGGCATTCTTATAGACCCCTGAAATTTGGATAAAGACCGGCGTGCCAAAGGGCACGATGGACCCGGGAATGATAGTGATCGTCGTGCCGACCTGCGCGACGCCTGAGACAGCCAATAAGGCCACTCCCAACGCAACAACACCCACCCGCTTTCCTACGCTCCAGAGCCGATAACGCATAATATCACCACCTTGAGTTTTAAAGAATAACCCCCGAAGTGAGGGCTATTATATATATGCTCACTTCGGGGGGGAGGTTTCACCCAGCCAACGAGAGCACGAAGGGCATCGTCGGCCCGCCGACTTTGATCACTAATACAAAGAAGACGACTCCTGGCACTGGCCCGCCCCCAAACGTTGTGAATGGGGCAAAGAGCGCGGGACGGTCACAGAAGACCGTCAGCCCGCCCCCCGGCGGCGGCACCGAAAAGCACGTCGCCAACGTGGGCAGACCCACGACCCATAAGACGGCGGGCACCAACGGACGATCATACGTCACTGCAGCGCGGAGTTGCCCTGTCCCGGAGCTGACCCAGTACGCGACCGCTTGCAGACCCGGTCCTAAAGCCCCTAAGACTAACGGGTCGTCAGCGTCACCGATCTTGGGCTTCTCTTGGGTGCCCTGGACCTCGACCGTCACGCCAGCGGCTTGCAAAGCTGCAAGAAGCTGCTGCGGGTTCATCCCCGGCGTGAGCGGCGGCAAGCCTGGAGGCAATGTTGGCTGCCCCGTGGGCGGCTGAGGCTGCTGCCCCGCAACCGTCGCCACGATCGTGCCACACTCGTATTTGGTCTCTTGACCCACCGGGACAGAGAGCTCCAGTCTGACGGATTGCCCCTGGCCCCCTACATAGGCCCCAAGCACTTGAAGGTGCGTAGGAACGGCGCGTAGCTCAACCCTGAACTCTCGCTTAGTCTCCACCGCGATGACCACCGGTGGAGTGAAGAGCTGCGTGGCGATGGGAACTTGATTCTGTAGCCACGTCAACTGTACAAGCTGCACGCCTCCGCGGCAGTTCGCATTGCTGATCACTGCGGTAGCAATGACCGTCTGCTGGGCCAGCGGCCCATAGCCCAGCCCCACCAACAACGCCCCGACCAGCCCGACCACCAGCCACGACCGACAACGCTTCATGACGATAAACCTCCTGTCTTTAGGATTATGTGTGGCTTGCTTACTCGTAAGGGCGTTTGCGCAAGCGCTCCTCGGCTATGCGGTCTGCGACCCGGTGCGGGGCAATCCGCTCGCGCCGCGCAATCTCAAAGATCTTTAGTAACCGACCGTAGATCTTCTCCGTCTCCTGAAAAGCTCTCTCCAAAGATCCCCCTATCAAGTCCTGGACTGCGGCGATAAGTCCCCCAGCGTTGATCACATAATCAGGGGCGTAGAGAATCCCAAATTCGTGGAGTCTATCACCGTGGCGAGGCTCTTTAAGTTGATTATTTGCTGACCCTGCGACGATTTTACAGTTCAGCAGAGGCAACGTTGTGTCATTGATAATGCCTCCAATGGCACATGGGGCGAACGCATCGCACTCGAGCGCATAGATCGCGTCAGGAGGCTCGACGATCCTCACCCCAAACTCACTCTGTACTCGCTCGAGGGCGCGACGATCGATGTCGCTGACAAAGATCCTCGCCCCCTCAGCCGTTAACAATTTAATGAGATGATACCCGACCTTGCCCGCCCCTTGGACCGCGATAGTGCGCCCGTGCAGCGAACTGTTTCCAAAGACGGTTTGGAAACACGCCTTCAAACCATAGAAGACTCCCTGGGCTGTTACCGGTGAGATGTCGGGGGTAACTCCCCTGGCCCCTGCGATAAACTGGGTCTCACGCATCATGACCTTGAGATCCTCAGGGTCGATCCCCATCTCCTCCCCGGTGGTGAAGCGTCCATTGAATTGATGGACAATACGCGCATAAGCCTGCAGGAGCTGTGGGGTCTTCTCACGCTTGGGATCACCCAGGATGACCCCTTTGCCCCCGCCAAAGGGCAACTCCGCGAGAGCGCACTTATAGCTCATCGCTTGGGCGAGCTTGAGAGCATCTTCCAGGGCGGCCTCCCAAGTCGCATAGGGATAGAAGCGCGTTCCCCCAGTTGCAGGGCCCAACGTCGTGCTGTGAATGACTATGAGCGCTCTCAATCCAGTCCCAGGGTCGCTATAGTAATGTACCTCTTGGGGCGTATATTGAGCAATTAGCTCGTGGATTGCCTTGGGTGTCTTCATAGTCTCAGAATCCTTTCAAAGATGGGCAAGAGAAATGCACTGGAGAGCATGCCCAGGAGAGCACCGCTGATCACGTCCGACGGATAGTGCTCAGCCATATGGATACGCGAGACTGCGATGAAGCTTGCGGCAGCGTACGCGGCCACTTGCACGGGAAGTATAGGATAGAAGTAGGCGAGCGCATAGGCAATGCCAAACGAGGTCGTGGCGTGTCCCGAAGGAAACGAGTACGTATCGAGCAGCCGATACCCCCACTCCGAGAGCGGGGTCGCATACCTGGGGCGCATGCGCTTGAAGACCAGCTTGAGAAACCGAAAGAGCGCTATATTGATCATGGTGATGGCAAACGCAATCATAACGTAGGTGCGATCCAAGGGCGTACCCCAGATTAGAATAAATAGCCCGATCAGTCCCCACAAGTACCCATCACCAAAGTAGGTTGCAACGACCATGGCGGGTGAGATCTTCTTCATGAGGTGATTCTCTCTGACAAAGCGCACATAGCGTTCATCCCACGAGACCACCCAATAGGGCAACACATCAGCTAAATAATGATAGAGCGAGAGGAACCCTTTCTGGATGGCCGTTTGCGCTCGTCCCATCTTAGGCCTCCTCGCCCTTCTTGGGGCGCAAGATCGGGAAGAGAATGACTTCTCGGATGGACGGGGAATCGGTCAGGATCATCGTTAAGCGATCTATGCCGATGCCTAGACCCCCTGTGGGTGGCATTCCGTACTCTAATGCTAGTAAAAAGTCTTCGTCGAGGGGCTGGGTCTCTTCGTCTCCGGCGCGGCGCATCATTTCTTGAGCGAGAAAGCGCTCGCGTTGATCGAGGGGATCGTTGAGCTCGGAGAAGGCGTTGCCAAACTCCATCGCCCCAATGAACGGCTCAAAACGCTCCACGAAGTCGGGATTGTCTCGCTTCTTCTTGGCCAGTGGCGAGAGCTCCACAGGATAATCGAGTACAAACGTCGGGTGGATGAGCTTCGGTTCGACGTACGTCTTTAACAGCTCATCGACTTGTTTGCCCCAGGTCGGCTGCGGATCGACGGTGAGCTTGCGCCGCGCGATCTCCGTGCGCAGCTCCGGCAACGTTCGAAACCGCTCGATATCGATCCCTGTATGCTCGAGGATCGCGTCACGGAACGTAATACGTCGCCAGGGGGGAGTCAAGTCGATCTCATGCCCTTGGTAGATAATCCGGGTCGATCCGAGCACCTCCTTAGCGATTTGGCAGATCATGCGTTCGGTCAGAGCCATCATATCAGTGTAGTCCGCGTAGGCCCAGTAGCACTCCATTTGGGTGAATTCGGGGTTATGCTTGGTGCTGAGACCCTCGTTGCGGAAGTCCTTGCCGATCTCATAGACTTTTTCTAAGCCTCCGACAATAAGACGCTTCAGATAGAGCTCGTCGGAGATCCTCAGATAGAGGGTCATATCGAGGGCGTTGTGATAGGTCGTGAACGGCTTTGCCGCAGCGCCCCCGTAGAGGGGCTGGAGGATAGGGGTTTCAACCTCTAGGAAACCTTCGCTCTCTAGGAATCTGCGCATAGCGCTGACGATACGGCTCCGGATGATCGCGATCCGCCGCGCGTGCTCATTGGCAATGAGATCCAGATATCGTTGTCGATATCGGATCTCGACGTCTTGGAGGCCATGCCATTTCTCCGGCAGAGGGCGCAGCGCTTTCGCCAACAGTGTGAAGTCTTCGACCTTGATGGAGAGCTCGCCCTTCTTGGTGCGGAAGACCAGCCCTATAGCTCCAAGAAAGTCTCCGATGTCGAGTTGGGTGAAGAGCTCGTAGCGGTCTGGGCCGAGCAGATCCAAGGTCGCATAGAGTTGGATGCGGCCAGAGCCGTCGCGCAGGTCCAGGAAGGATGCGCCCCCCATCACGCGGCGAGCCATGATCCGTCCAGCCACCCGAGCATACGTCGTGCTTTCCCCGCCCGCCGGCAGATTGCGAAAGTCCCTGTGCAGTTCTTCAGCAAGATGGGTGCGCTCGAACTTTGTGGGATACGGGTCGATACCACGCTCACGCCACTGAGCCAACTTCCGCAGGCGTTCTTCGCGTAGGGGATTGCTCGTGTCCATGAGGGGAGCTCAGCGCTGGATTGCTAAGATCTTGTAGCGTACGATGCCGCGCGGGGTCTCGACCTGGATCTCAGCGCCCTTGTGTTGGCCCATGAGCGCTTTCCCCACAGGAGACTCCGTGGAGATCTTATTCTGCTCGGGGTCGGCTTCGGCGGGACTGACCAGTTCAAACGTCTCGGTCTTGTTGGTCTTGAGGTCCTTCAAGGTCACGCGCGTACCGATGTTGACCGCCTTGGTGCTGATCTGGCTCTCATCCAGGACTACGGCCTTCTCCAGAAGCTCTTCCAGGCGGCGCACCTCGGCCTCGTAGTAGTCCTGCTCGCGCTTAATGTCTAAATACTCTTTGTTTTCGCGCAGCTCCGCCCCGTGCTCCTTGGCGATCTTCAGCTTCTTGGGCAGCTCTTCATAGAGAATACGCCGATACTCCTCGAGCTTCTTTTTCTTCAGCTCGTAGCCTTCTGGCGTTAAGATGATCTCTTCTGTCGCTTCCATAGCCTGCCCCTCCTGATCCTCATCGGAACGTAGACGTTCGTATAGACGTTCCGGTGGGATATGCTTGGATCGGTGCGGCTATACTATAGCACAATCTCGAGAGAGAATCAAGGGGCTGTACGGGCCAGGGCTTCTAGCGCCTCGACAAAGCGCTGCTGGATCTGGGCGTTCTCGAGAGAGGGCACCGAGGAGCGTGGCTGCACAATGATATCAAGCCCACGGGTCAGCTCCGGATGCAAGCGGAATGCTTCGCGAAGGACGCGCTTGATGCGGTTGCGCTCATGGGCCTTGCCCAACTTTTTGCTGATGCTGATGCCAAGGCGCCCCAATTCTGTTGGGCTCTTACGCACATAGAAGATACGGAAGCACTCGTTTGTGTACATCTGGCCGTGCGCATAGATATACTCAAAATCACGGCGTCTGCGAATGCGTCGCGCACGAGAGAATCCGAAAGACACGAAGGTAGCTTATCGGCTCGAGTGGGGGTTTGCAAATGACGGGGGTCCCACGCGCACGCGCCCTCTAATATGTTCCAATCTCTTTGGACCGATGCCGCGAATCTCTAGGAGCTCTTCGACAGCCTTAAAACCCCCGTGCGCTTGGCGATATTCGATAATCCGTCGAGCTAAGACCGGCCCGATTCCCGGCAGATCTATCAGTTCGTCGAGCGTCGCGGTATTCAAATCGATTGGCTCTGTCAATTTCTTGACAAACTGCGCGATCTGAGGCTCCGGAGCCCATGCCACTTGCGTCCCTAGAGCCGCACCTAGTAGTACCGCGACTAGGCTGATTAAGACGATCTGATCAGATCTTTTCAAGGTCATGGCAGCAGTTCTTTGAGGCGCTCGATCCCTTGGGTCTCCCACGCCAAGATCAGCCTTGACGGGATCGGACGATATTTGTCTAAACTAAATTTCATTCTATAGAATCTGATAAAGAGCTTCTGCAGCCGGGCGCGCAGCTCCGGGTTTTTGTCCAAGAGTTCGCGCTTCTCAGCGCAGAGTTGTTCGACTTCTTCTAAGTAGAACTCGACTTGGGCGGCTTGACGGAAGAGTTCCTCGGCTTTAGATAAATCCGAGCCGTTGAGGCTCTCGACAGCTTGACGCCAGAGCTTGCGGCGCAACAGCTCTTGCTGAGCGCGCAGTTTCATCCGTTCCGCTTGTTCTTGATAGTATTCAAGCTGCGACGGGGGAAATTCTAACAGATGGCAGCGACAGTCAGGGTGGAGCGGCGGCTCGGCTTGGGGGTCTTCAAAGATCTCTCCGTGGTGGCTCAGACACGCCTCGCACGTGAGGAAGTGGACTTGGGCATAGAACTGAAAGTACTTTTCTGGGCGCTCGAGGAGAGCCATAGCTTATCGAAGGCTAGTCAACAAGTTCATCACCGTTGTATCTTCGCCTCTGCCTTGCTCCATCTTGCCTCTTAGATGGCAACGTCCTTGCCTGCCCTTTGGGACCTTTGATCGAGATTCAGCATATACGTTCAGGATGCTTGGCGTTGCCCTCTAAGCCCTTCGGCCTCCGCCTGAATCTTTGATCCCGACTGTGTACATGATGGCTCCATTGTAAGGAGGAGTAGCCACGAATTCAACTTCAGCGGTATGCCAGTAGCCCTAGGATCGCCCCTAGAGCGGCAATGATCCAAAATCTCAGGGTGATCAAGACCTCTGGCCACTCTTGATTGGGCAGAAAGAACTCATAGTCAATGCCCTTGGCTCGCTCGAAGTGATGGTGCAACGGCGAGACTTTGAAGACGCGTTTCTTGAAGAGCTTGAAACTTATGACTTGTATGATTACGGAAAGCGTCTCGATCACAGGGATGAACGCGATGAGGGGCAGAAAGAGCGCTGTGCCGGTCACTAAAGCGAGCGCACCGACAAGCCCGCCCAGCGCAAACGACCCTGTATCGCCCAGGATAATCCTTGCCGGGTGCGCGTTCCACCACAAGAAGCCAAGCACCGCCATCGCCGCCAGCGTTATAATCTGTAAGAGCGCGAGCTGGCCTTGGAGATAGAGAATGCCTCCATAGGCCCCTAGCACGATGAGCGTCACACCCGCTAAGAGCCCATCCAAGCCATCGGTCTCGTTGAACGCATTGACCGTGCTGAGAAGGATCAGAAAGATCAGACCAGTACCTAGAGCGGGCGAGAGCGCAAGCTCTGTGCCCATAAGCGGGATGCGCAGTGCTGGTAAGACTTCGAACGCCCCGGCCACCCACGCCAATAGCCCGCAGAGAATACCCTGGAGCAGCAGCTTATATCGTCCGGGGAGTCCTCGGGCGTGGTGCTGCAAGATCTTCAGCGCGTCGTCAAGCAGCCCGATCAGCCCAAATCCCATCGTCGCCGCGCCAACGAAGAGCGCCTTAGGATGAAGCATAGCCCGGTCGAACCATGCGATCACGGCCCAACTAGCGAAGAACGCAAGCAGAAGCGAGACCCCGCCGGCGGTCGGAGTGCCTTTCTTATGCTCATGGATCTCTGGGCCATAGTCCCGGATCGGCTGGCCGAATCTCCGGCGTACCTGGAAGCCAAGCCACAAGCGGGTCACAATTACGCTGATGAAGAACGTCCCCACCACGCTCAGCCACCACATAGACAAGAAAAGCATAACATAGCCGAAGCTCCAAGGGCAAGTTTATAATAAAAGCGCTATGCGCATTGGTCTTGGCGTGGATTTTCACAAGTTTGCACTGGGGCGCAGACTGATCTTGGGTGGCGTCGAAATCCCTCACGAACGTGGACTAGATGGGCACTCCGACGCCGATGTCTTGCTCCACGCGATCTGCGATGCGCTGCTTGGGGCGGCAGCACTCGGCGATATTGGACAGCACTTCCCCGATTCTGATGCCCGCTATAGAGACATCTCAAGTGTTGTGCTCCTGATCGAAGTACACAAGAAGATCGCAGAAATGGGCCTTGCTATCGAGAACATTGATGCGACCGTGATCGCTCAAGAGCCCAAGATCGCTCCGTACGTCCCAGCGATGCGCGCTACGATCGCCCAAGCTTTAGGGCTCTCTCCCTCTCAAATCAGCATCAAGGCGACGACACCCGAAGGGCTAGGGGCACTAGGGCGAGGCGAAGGGATCGCTGTCTGGGCCATCGCCCTGCTCACCTCCCGAAGAAGCGCATAATATCGTTATACGTGACGAGCAGGATCAGCCCAATCAAGAGGATGAACCCAAGGTAGTGAATGAACCCTTCTTTCTCGGGGGGAATAGGCTTTCTACGGATCATCTCGATCAAGAGAAAGAGAATCCTGCTGCCATCGAGCGCTGGAATCGGCAGCAGATTAAACAACCCCAAGTTGAGGCTCAACACGGCGATGACTAATAGCAACGACATGAGGCCGAACTGGAGGGACTGCCCGATGACTTCCAAGATTCCCACAGGGCCTCGCACCTCGCCACTGGCCTGCCCTAAGCGCCCTGGTAGGCTCCTGAGCCACTCGACAATAGCGACGACCGTATCCCACGAGCGCTGAGCCCCTACGAGAATGGCTTGTCCCAGCGAGGGGCGGCGCATGAGGACTTGCGGCTCGAACCCATCGAAGAGCTCCAGTTCAGTGCGTCCAGCTATCTCTATCGTGAGCGCAAATTGATGCTCGCCGCGCTGCACGACCAGCACAGCAGTCTGAGCATCGAGCAGGAGCTCTCGCATCTGCCAGAAGCTCCAGATGGGCACACCGTTGATGGAGAGGATCCGATCCCCTGGCTGCAGTCCTTGCTGCGCAAAGAACGCATTGGGCTCTAGCCGAGCAATGAGATTGCTCGTTGAGACGTGAGCAAACCTCACCCCGATGATATAGCGTCCATCGCGTTCCGACCACTTAGGGAGTATCGTCACGGTGTGATGTTGGTCGTTACGCAACAGCTCGAGCGAGATCGCTTGGCCTCCGGAAGCACGAATGAGTTGCTGGAGCTGCTGGGGGGAGTAGACCATCTTGCCGTTGATCTTCTCAATCCTATCGCCGATTTGGAGGAGGCCTTGGGAGGGGCTAGGGCTGCCATCGGGCATTGGGACGAGCTCGGCGACTTCTAAGTAGGGCAGTCCGAAGACCCCGACGATCAAGATCATCAAAAAGATCGCGGCGATGATGTTCATCACCGGCCCTGCAAACACTATAATCATTCGTTGCCAAGCAGGCTTTGACGTAAAAAGGCGCTCTTTGGGGACGGCTTGGTCTTCAGCGCTCTCGCGATCTTCCCCAGCCATGCGCACGTAGCCCCCGATGGGAAAGATTCTTACAGAGTATTCGGTCTCGCGGCCCTTGCGCCGCCAGATCGCTGGCCCCATCCCAATGGCAAATTGATGGACCCAGACGCCAAAGAGCCGCGCCGCGGCAAAATGCCCCCACTCATGCACTACCACGAGAAACGCTATAGTGACTATAAACGCTGCGATGGTCGCGAGAATGCTCATATAGTCCCCTCAAATGCGCTCTGCTGTGATCTGTAGCATCCTTGCGGTCCGAGGCGTCGCACGGTACGATTCGTGGACGGCCCGACCAACGATCCATATTACTGTATTCTCATCACAAATCAAGGGTATGGTATCACGGGCCTCACGGGGGATCTTGGCGTCAACAAAGAAGTCTTGTAATTTTTTTGTGCCTCCCTTCAGGAGAATGCGATCTCCGGGGCGCCGGTTGCGTACGACGAGAGCCCCACGGATCTTGTCAGCGTCAAGCACGACCTTCATCCCTGGGGGTGAGCTTCGCAAGCTGGAAGGCAGCGTAAGAGCCGTAGAAAATCTCCAGCCGAGCTCTGGAAGGACAGTCTCGCCCGGAACAGTTAAGAGATACTCAAAGCGCTTCGGAGCCGCAGCTGGTTGCGTCGTGATAACGATCTGATCGTGGCGTCGCAGTACTCGCACGCCAGCGGGGAGGGAGAGCTCACCTGCACCGCGGCGGGACGCCCACGAGAGCACAGTTTCAATATGATCAGCTCCCAGCTCACACTGGGGTTGAAGCGCAAATACAGCCCGACGCAGCACGAGCGCTTGCAGATACTCCGAGAGTCGGAAGAACTTCTTCAGATCCAACATGAGCTCGTGCGCGTTCTTCTTGATCAGCAGCTCTCTGAACGCTTGGTCAGCTTCACGCTCCAGATGCTGAGCGGCTTGGCCAAGCAGCCGTGCTGTACGGCCTAACGCTTCAAGTAAATTGGGATTATACTCTTTCAAGATGGGGATCAACTCATGACGGATCTTATTGCGCAGAATTCTCGTATCGTAGTTGGTAGGGTCTTCGCGCCAACGGAGTTTATGAGTTTTGGCATAGGCTTCGATCTGTTGGCGTGAGCATTCGATCAGTGGGCGAATATACTGGCAGTGCTCGCTCGAGCGCACTGGGGGAATCCCCGCAAGCCCTTCGAGCCCGGAGCCGCGTAGGAGTCTCATTAGAAGCGTTTCGGCTTGGTCGTTGAGCGTGTGCCCAAGCGCGATCTTATTGAATTTATGAGCCTGGGCTATCTTCTCTAAAAACTGATAGCGCAGTTCTCTTGCTGCGACTTCAAGCGAGAGCTTGTGCGCTTGAGCGTAGGCGGGCACGTCGGCGCGCTCCGTGTACAATTTCAGTCTTAGAGAGCGCGCGAGTTTGCTCACAAACTCAGCGTCTTGAGCTGAATCAGGGCGAATCCCGTGATCGAAGTGCGCTACGGCGAGAGAGAGCTTCAGCTCTTTTTTAAGCTCTTGGAGCACATGGAGCAAGACGACTGAGTCGACGCCGCCGGAGACCGCGACGAGCACGCGATCACAAGCTTGGAGCATTACGTAGCGCGTGATGGTCTTGCGGACTTGGTCGAGCATCGCTTTTCATTCTGCCATACCCAGCTCATCAGCGCAAGATTTGCTTGTGCTGTCAGCGATCAGTAGAATTGCAGTATGCCGCGCGAAGCGATCTTGCAGGGGGACGAACTCGAAGAAGACCAGACGACGCTCTCGCTGCGTCCCAATAAATTATCAGAATTCATCGGGCAGACTCAGATCAAAGAACAGCTTCGGCTCTACATGCAAGCCGCAAAAGCCCGTGGCGATGTCCTCGATCACATACTCTTGCATGGGCCCCCGGGCTTAGGGAAGACGACTCTAGCCCTAATTATCGCTGCCGAGATGGGCGTGAATATCAAGATCAGCTCTGGCCCGGCCATCGAGCGCCCCGGCGACTTAGCTGCCATCGTGACCAATCTTAGCCCTGGCGATGTGCTTTTCATCGATGAAATTCATAGGCTGCGCCGAAACGTCGAGGAGCTGCTCTACCCAGCAATGGAAGATTTTAAGCTCGATCTAGTGATCGGTGAAGGTCCGCACGCGCAGTCTATTAGATTGGACTTACCCAAGTTCACCTTGATCGGGGCGACGACGCGCACTGGACTGCTCTCCAGCCCCTTACGAGATCGCTTTGAAGTCGTCTTCCATCTCGATTTCTATGACGAGTCTGAACTGCAAGAGATCGTGCGGCGCGGGGCCCTGATTCTCGGGGTGAAGATCACCGACGAAGCCGCACATGAGATCGCGCGCCGCGCGCGGGGCACCCCCAGGGTCGCGAATAGACTTTTGAAGCGCGTACGCGATTTTGCCCAAGTCAAGAAAAAGCCCGTCATTGATCGTGATATCGCCCGCGAAGCATTAGCTATGCTCCAGGTAGACGAAGAGGGCTTGGACGAGCTGGACCGAAGGATTCTAAGAACTATTATCGAAAAATTTGACGGTGGCCCGGTGGGGCTGGAGACGCTCTCTGCGGCACTGAGCGAAGAGAAAGACACGCTCTCGGAAGTCTACGAGCCATATCTCCTGAAGAAAGGCTTCATTCAGCGCACACCGCAAGGGCGTGTCGCCACGGAGCGCGCTTATAGACACCTGGGGATAGCCCTGAATAAAGCTCACGAAGTCTCACTGTTGTGACAGGAGGGATAATGCAACTTAAGGAGAAGCACTGTGTGCCCTGTCGGGGCGGCGTCCCGCCCATGAGCATCGAAGAAGCTCAAGAGTATCTCAAAGAGATCGCGGGCTGGGAGCTGCTTGAGGGCAAGAAGCTCGTCAAAGAGTTCAAATTCGCTCAATATCTTGAGGGAGTCGCCTTTGCCCGCAGAGTTGGTGAGTTGGCTGAGCTCGAAGGACACCACCCGAACATTCACATCTTCTACAAGAAAGTTCGCATCGAGATCTGGACGCATAAAGTAGACGGTCTGACCGAGAGCGATTTCATCTTAGCAGCCAAGATTGATGACCTAACTCCTCAATACCCCTCCCTAGAGGGGAAAGGGGCGGACTGCGCCGTTCGCCGTGCCGGCACGATGGAGAGTCCAGACGGAGTCTGGCCCGGGGTCTACGCGCGCTATCGAGAGTATCTGCCGACTATTGCCGATGAGCATATAGTTACGCTCTTGGAGGGCGGAACGCCCCTTGTGCGCGCGTACGGTCTTGAACGTCAGTGTGGCTTGTCGTGCGCGCTCTACCTCAAATGTGAAGGCGCTAACCCTACGGGATCGTTCAAAGATCGCGGCATGACCGTGGCGATCTCCCAAGCCAAACAAGCCAGCGCTCGTGCGGTCATCTGCGCTTCGACGGGGAACACAGCCGCATCGGCGGCCGCGTATGCCGCGCGCGCAGGGATGAAGGCTTTTGTAATTGTGCCCGAGGGCCAGATCGCCCTGGGGAAGCTCGCAGGTTCTATGATCTACGGCGCCCAAGTCATCCAAATTCAAGGGAATTTCGACCAAGCTCTCCAGATCGTTCGAGCGATCGCTGCAGAGTACCCGGTGACGGTGGTGAATTCCATCAACCCTCATCGCATTGAGGGGCAGAAGACTGCGGCGTTCGAAGTCTGTGATGCGTTGGGCCAAGCCCCAGATTATCACGCACTGCCGGTGGGCAATGCCGGGAATATCACGGCATATTGGAGGGGCTACAGCGAGTATTTTGCTGCGAAGAAGATCGCTAAGCGCCCGGTGATGCTGGGCTTTCAGGCCGAGGGGGCAGCGCCTCTGGTCTTGGGGCATCCCGTTGAGAACCCCAAGACGGTCGCTACGGCGATCAAGATCGGCAACCCTGCGAGTTGGCAGGGAGCCGTCCGAGCTCGCGACGAGTCTGGGGGTCTCATCACGACCGTGAGCGATGCAGAGATTCTTGAGGCGTACAAGCTCATAGCTCAATGTGAAGGGATCTTCTGCGAGCCGGCGTCGGCAGCAGCAGTCGCGGGCGTGCTCAAGCTGGCTCGGCAAGATTACTTCAACCCAGGAAGCATCGTCGTCTGCACCCTCACTGGGCACGGCTTGAAAGATCCAGATACAGCTCTTATGACAACACCGATGGAGCCAATAAGCACAAGAGCCGTACTACAAGAAGTGCTCCAGGCGATGGGGCTATGAAGGGCTATGGATCAAGTTACGATCATCGTTCCCGCTTCGACAGCCAACGTCGGGCTAGGGTATGACGTCTGGGCTCTCGGCCTGAAGCGCCCTCAGCTACGGCTGACTTATATAAGAAAGCGACACCCAGGGGTGGAGGTTGCAGCGCGGAGCGCTTCTCCTGCGCTTGCTGATAGGATCTTGGGCTATGCGGGGAAGCTCGCCCTAGAGAGCTTCCTGAGAGAGCACGGGATAGGCGAAGGCGCTTATTTATACTACGAAGACGAGGGCTACCCGATGGGAGGGCTGGGCAGATCAGGGGCCGAAGCCGTTGGGGCGATCATTGCGGCCGCTGTCGTCTATGACAAACGGCTGAGTCGAGAAGAAGTCGTGCTCTTTAGCGCTAAGGGCGAACCGGGTGAGCACAAGGATAATGTCGCGGCCTCAACGAACGGCCGATTTAACATCATAGCCACATCTCCGCTCACGGGTAGGGTGACGATAGATTGCTACGATGCGCCCGAAGATTTAGGAGTAGCTATCGGGTTCTCATCGCACAAGAAGCGTGGGGGCACTGCGGAGGCCAGGAGAGTTCTGGAGTCACCAGCGAGGGCTGAAGATCTCATCGTACAGATGGGGTTAGTGTCCGCGATGACCGCTGCGTTCGTAACCGGCAATACCGACAGAGTGCTTGAGGTAGCGTGGGGGGATAGATTTCACGAGCGGCGCAGGGCGGATAGCGGTGCCTATGGCGCCTTCACGTACAGAGAGTTCCAAGAGCTCAAGAGAAAGCTCTTTGCAGAGTTTCATGTCGCCCTTCTGGTCTCAGGTGCCGGCCCGAACATGACGGTGCTCTATAATAAGCGGCGCTATCCCCATGGAGTCGTGGCAGCCATTGCGCCGGTGATGAGCCAATGGTTCCAAGAAAGGGGGATCGATTTGGAGCTGCGCGAGGCAGAGATTGCTACAGAAGGCGCCTATGACTACGCCCAGAGACAGTATGCATGGCAGCGACTTCTTTAAGGCTGGGCCTCACGCCTTCAAGTGATACCCCACACGGAAGAGCGCTATCACCACGCCGACGCAAATCACGCCGAGCGCCAGCGTGAGCACCAGTCCCGTCAGCACGTGTGCTTCGGCTTCCCCGAGCATCGCTGCTCGAAAGCCCTCGGTGATATACGTGAACGGATTGAGCGCTGTCAACGGCTCGATAAGGGGCACGCCGCGCACCATCTCTAAAGAGTAGAAGACGCCGCCAAGCATCACCAACGGATCGAGCACAAACGTGTCTATCGCGCCTACGCCCTCCCAGCCCCGCGTCCACAGCCCAACAATGCAGCCCACCCCTGCAAATGCTACAGCCACTGCCAGCGCATACCCTAAAGCCCACATCGGCTGTGCTACGGTGATCCCCGTCAATAGCCACGCGGCTACCAGCACCAACGCTCCCACGACCAGCCCGCGCGCCACACCGCCCAAGAGAATCGCTAACGCGATCTGCTCCACCGAGAGCGGGCTGACCAAGAAATCAGCGATATTCCCGTACCAACGTGCCTGAAAGAGACTATACGCGGGATTCAAAAACGCGTTGCGCACGATAGCCAACAAGAGCAATCCCGGCGTCATGAACTGTATATAGGGCACGCCGTGGACGTCGCCTAAGCGTGATCCCAATCCCACTCCGAAGATCAAGAGAAAGAGAATGACAGAGATCGTCGGCGGGGCAATGGTGTCTATAGCGTCTTTGAGAAAGCGCATGATCTCGCGCTTCAAAAGCGTCAAAAATCCGATCATGATCGCTCGCTCCGAATGAGTTCTAAAAAGACGTCTTCAAGATGAGCTTGGCCGCGCTCGCGCGCCAGCTGCTCTGGCGGACCTAAAGAGACGAGCCGCCCCTGATGCAGAATCCCCACGCGCTGGCAGAGGCGTTCGGCTTCTTCTAAGTAATGGGTCGTGAGCAGGATGGTCTTGCCCTGAGCGTGTAAGTCTTGAAGCATTTCCCATAACTGCAAGCGCATCTCGACGTCGGCTCCGGCCGTCGGCTCGTCGAGAATCAAGACCTCGGGATCATGGATGAGCGCCTTGGCGAGCACCAAGCGGCGCTTCTGCCCCCCAGAAAGCTCCTGGACTTTGGCAGAGCGCTTCTCCCACAGCCCAAAGCGCTCGAGTAATTCGTCGGCTTTGGCGCGGGCGCGTCGCGGGGGAATGCCAAAGTACCCCGCTTGGTAGATCAAGATCTCGCGCACGTTGAGAAAGCTCCCATCGAGAATCAGCTCTTGGAACGCGATTCCCACTAGACGATGCACGCGACGATAGTCGCGCACCGCATCAAGCCCCAAGACTAAGATGTGCCCGCGTGTGGGTTTGACTAAACCGACAATAGCGTTAATAGTCGTGGTCTTGCCCGCGCCGTTGGGGCCGAGCAGCCCGAAGAACTCCCCGCGCTGGATCTCTAAAGAGAGATCGTCCACGGCGACGAGAGTACCGTAGGTTTTGCGTAAGTGCTCGATGGAGATCGCTGGGGTGTGCATCTTCTCAATCTCTTAGCGGCTTGATATGCGCCAGGCGCAGCGCGTTCCCCGTCACGGCCAGTGACGCGCCCATGTCGCCCACTAAAACAGCTAAAACTAGCGTCACATAGCCGGGGAAGACCCCCAAGCCCAGACTGAGCTTCGTCACGATCGAGAAGACGATATTCTGCTGAATGACGCGCCGCGTCCGGCGGCTCAGCTCGATCAGATACGGGAGCTTGCTCAGATCGTCGCTCATGAGCGCGACGTGCGCTGTCTCCAACGCTGCGTCGGCACCGATGGTCCCCATCGCGATCCCAACCGTAGCTGCTGCTAACGCCGGAGCGTCATTGACCCCGTCGCCGACCATCGCAACTCTGCCGTAGTGTCGCAAGAGCCTCTGAATCTCTGAGGCTTTTTCCTCAGGCAGCACACCCGCGTGGTAGCGCGCAATGCCAAGCTGCTGCGCGACAGCTTGAGCTGTCTCTTCGTTGTCCCCTGTAATCATGATGACGTCCAAGCCAAGGCGTTTCAGCGCGCTGACGGTCTCTTGAGCTTCTGGGCGAATTCTATCAGCTATGGCGATCAGCCCCAATAGGCGCTCTGGTGTGCCGACACCGATGACTGTCTTAGCTTGAGAAGCCAAGCGCACGGCTTCGCTAGGGAGGGCTTGAGGGAAGAGCTCCAGCTTGCCGACGCGATAGAGCTGCCCCTCGATCCGAGCTTGCACGCCCTGGCCCGTCAGCGAGATAAAGTCTTGCGCTTCGGGAAGCGCTTGCCCAAGTGCGTTCTTTTCGTAATAGCGCACGATCGCTTGCGCGATGGGGTGCTGGCTCTTGCTCTCCAAGGCAGCGGCAATGCGCAGCACTTCTTCTGGAGAAGAGCCGTCGAACGCGATCACGTCCGTGACTGTGAGTTCTCCCGTCGTGAGCGTCCCAGTCTTGTCTAGGACGATTGCTCTGACTTGCCCAAGCTCTTCTAGATAAACGCCGCCCTTGATGAGCACGCCGTTTCTGGCAGCACTAGTGATCGCCGAGATGATCGAGACCGGGGTTGAGATGAGCAACGCGCATGGGCACGCAATCACTAATAAAGTAAGCGCGCGCAAGAACCACTCCGAGAAGGGCCACCCCCATAGGAACGGAGGGAGAATCGCCACGCCTGCAGCAACGGCAACGACACTAGGAGTATAGTATTTCGCAAAACGATCCACGAATTTCTCCACGGGCGCTCGCTGCGCTTCGGCCTCTTCGACCAAGTGAATGATCTTAGCGAGCTTCGTATCCTTGGCACGTTTGGTGACCTTGATTTCAAGATAGCCCTCGTGATTGATCGTGCCCGCGAAGACTGCATCTCCTGGGCGTTTCTCGACGGGAAGCGACTCGCCGGTGATCGGCGCTTGGTTGACCGACGAGCTTCCAGAGAGCACGATACCGTCCAGGGCGATGCGCTCGCCCGGCTTGACGATAAGCGTCTCGCCGATCTCGATCTGGTCTATGGAGACCCAAAGTTCTTGGCCGTGGCGGCGTACGCGGGCTTCGCTGGGGGCGAGCTTCATGAGCGCGCGCAGCGAGCGTCGGGCGCGCTCGACGGAAAATTCTTCGAGCAGTTCAGCGAGCGCAAAGAGAAACGCCAAGCTCGCAGCTTCGATGTATTCTCCAAGAATAATCGCCCCGATGATCGCCAGCGTCATCAGCGCGCTGATCCCGAACGAGAACGTCTTGAGAGCTTGCCAACCACGACGCGCGAAGTGATACGCCCCGAAGAAGACCGAGCCAAGATAAAGGAGCGTAGCGAGCGTCAGGTTGCGCCCCCACAAGACTCCAAGCGTTGGGTTTGACCCTAAGGTCGAGAGCGCCAATCCGAGAGCGAGCAGCAGTCCAGAGATTCCTGTAAAGAGAACGTCGCGGCGCTTCCAAAGTGACTTTGGGGTGCTTGTTTCTTCGTGGGCGCGGCGTGTGGTGTAGCCGAGGCGCTCGACGTGCTCGATAAGCCGCGCACGATCTATCTTGCTTGCGTGATAGCGCACGCGCAGGGTGCTCGCAGCGAAATTCGCCTTCGCCTCGGTCACACCATGCAAGCGCGAGACGGCTTGCTCCAGCTCATCGGCGCAGCCGGCGCAGTGCATCCCTGCGATCTGAAGATCTTCAATCTGCTCATCCATAGCTCTCTTGGACGTGCTCCAGCCCCTGGCGAAAGAGCCTCTCGATATGCTCGTCGTCGAGCGAGTAGTACGCCATGCGCCCCTCACGACGATACTTGACGAGCTTTAAAGTCTTCAGCAGGCGCAGATGATGCGACACTGCTGACTCATGCATTCCCAAGAGTGCACTGAGATCGCAGACGCAGAGTTCTGCCTTGGAGAGCGCACAGAGAATCTTCACTCTTGTGGGGTCGCTGAGCACCTTGAACGTCTCGGCGAGGGCTTCAGCGACAGCATCGCTGACCATCGCTCTCTGGACGGCTTTGACGCTCTTATCGTTGACGTAATGCACATCACAAACATCACGAGAGGCTGGGTGACCAAGTGTCGCGAGCTTTTTCATTGCGCTCTCCAATTATTAAGCAATTGTTGAATCATTGAAATTATAGCGCGCCTAGTGCTTGATGTCAACCGTGCGAGTCGTGCAACCGGACATCTTCTTGGTGGCCAAGGACCGCCTCCAGATTATTAGAGAGGAGGAGGTGCGGGGTGCGCCCGATCTCGTCATCGAGGTGTTGTCGCCATCTACTGTGGAAAAGGACCGCCTCTTCAAGAGGCGCCTCTACGCCAAGTACGGCGTCAGAGAGTATTGGCTTGTCGATCCTCAGACTCGCTCTATCGAGGTGCTGACGCTCACAGAGCAGGGGTATGGGCGCGCGGGACTCTATCACAGTAACGAAGAGCTGCGGTCACCCCTGCTGCCAGAACTGCGTTTTCCTGTGAGCGAGATCTTCTGAGCTACTCCTCACTCTTCTTTTCTACCGGTCCGCGCTCCGACTTCGATCACCAGCCCGCGCAGATGCTCGCGCACTGATTCTATCCGAAACCCGTTCGCTTGCACCAAGCTCAGTGTATCGCGATTGAGATGGCAGTTGTTCGCGATGCGCCGCCATAGCGGCGTCAGAAGATCCTGCATAGCAGCCCCAAGGGCATGGCGCACGCGCACGTGCTCGAGAAGCTTGAACTCCCCACCGGGCACCAACACCCGATGGACTTCTCGAAGAGCCTGAAGGGGATCAGCGACCGTACAGAAGACGAGCGTCGCGGTCACTGTATCGAACGAATGATCTGGGAACGGCAGCTCTTCAGCGCAAGCAGCTCGTAGCGTCACAGAGCGCCCGAGGGCCTGAGCGCGCCGGCGTGCCCGCGCTAGAAAGCCTTCATCAGGGTCAATGCCCGTCAGCTCTATCTCCGGCGAGTAATACGGCAGATTAGCACCCGTGCCGACGCCGATCTCCAGCACGCGCCCGCGGACTCCGCTGACAAGACGTTGCCGAAGCTTCTGCAAAAAGAGCTTCTCTATGGGCCACAGGGCCGCGTCGTAGAGCGCCGCGTTCATCATCATATCATTTCAAGAGCGGCTCCAAAAAGAGCAGCAAGATGATATCAAGCACAAAGAGCACAACGATCAGGAACTCTAAGATCACAAGCTGACGCGCTTGTGTGCGTTCGTAGAGCAGCTCATAGAGGCTCTCGACCGTGGCGAGCTTCTGGCGCACGCTCGCCTCCCATGCTGATAGCCCAAAGCGCGTCGCCGCGACGTTGTAAACCCGCGCCAGATACGGATCTCCGATCAGCTTGAGCGAGTTCGTCACTTTCTCGATCACCTCGGAGACATCAAGCTTCACCTCCGAGAGATAGTCGATGATCGCCGCGAAGGGGCGCAACGTCAGAAGACTTGGCTTCTTCTCTAAGTCGTCATAAGCGCGATCCAAGACTCTGTCTAACAATGTATCATAGGTGCGCAGCTCCAGTAGCATGGCTACGGCGTATTCTAACACATCGGGGACATCGTAGCTTTGGCGTGGGTCATAGAGGAATGCTGCGTTCCAATCTATAAGGGCTAGCTCGTCTTCGTAGTACGAGAGGGGCTGGCGAATCGCCTCTGAAAGCTCTGAAGTGCTGAGCGGTTCGATCTCGCAGCGCAAGATCTTGGCGATCTCGGTGCTGTACTCTGTAAGAAGCTGCTGCGCGCTCAGGGGATACTCAAATTGCTGAATGAAGAAGATCGCATAGTCTTCCCATTCGGTCTCCGCGTTATGCGACGCTTGAACGATCCCTGGAGCGAGGGCCCCTTGTAAGCGTTTCAGTTGTTCGCGTGCTAGCTGATAGACCTTAGGATTGCCCACCAGCTCTGTTGCTACACCCAACAGATCTTTCAATTCCCCCTGTAGAGGAAGTTTGAAGATAATGCTGATGACCCCGAAATCATAAAGCTTCGCCCGACAGACCGCGGGGGCGTAGTGCGCGCTCAGAGCTATAGACCCAAGCTCGATCAGCAACGGCGGACGACGATATTGCACATACGCGGGGGTGAGGCGCTCGACGACTAGGTGCGACGTCGTCGGCGCCTCCCCGAAGATGCTCTCGATTTTGTCTAAGAGAATCTCGTCGCCGACGTCGAAGCAGTAATAGAGCAGGAGCGAGCCATGCTCGATGCGCAGAGCCTTATTAGTATATTCCATGTGTGTGTCACCTAGGTGGCCAACCTCCTTATTTCAATCGAAGAACTCGAAGAACTCTGAAAACCATCCACGTCTTCTCTCTCCACGCCGGCGTTCCCAGTCGTCATCTTCATCCCAATCATCTCGAGGGCGTTCTCGCGTGAGACGATCTTGCTCTTCATACCATGTGGCTTCTGCAGTCAAAAGCTTCTCCAGCTCACCTCGATCGAGCCACACGCCCCGGCAATCCGGGCAGATATCAATCCGTACTCCCCGCCGTTCTACCTCTCGCATGGATACATCACACAGTGGGCATCGCATAGCTGTTCTTCTCTCTCCTTTCCGTAACTTTGAGGCTCCAACAAAGTATAGCGGGTCTTCTGGAACGTGTCTATTCATAGCGCAAAGCTTCTACCGGAGGCAGCTTCGCAGCCGCGCGTGCGGGGAAGAGCCCCGACAGTGCCCCTAACACGAACGAGAAGATTAAAACCCCGAGCATCAGCCCCGGCGAGAACCCAACTTCCAACGTCGTCCCTGGTAAGAAGATCGGTGCCAAAAACTTAATGCCCACGGCGATCCCTAGCCCAGCAAACACTCCCAGCAAGCCGCCGATTAGCCCCATGAAGCCCGATTCCAGCAGAAAGAGCACTAGAATATGGCGCCGCCGCGCTCCGACGGCTTTCATCACGCCGATTTCACGCGTGCGCTCTAAGACTGCCGTGTACATCGTGTTCATCACGCCGACACCGCCCACTAAGAGCGAAATCGCTGCGATCCCACCTAGAGCTGCTTGGAGAATCCCCACTAAGTTCTGCATGAGATCGAGCATCTCCCCCGTCGTGTGCACGTTGAGATCGTCCTTGCCGCGCTGTTCCGTGACGACACGACGGACTTCTTTAGCGATAGAAGCGACGTCATGGCCAGCGTGCCCGTGCTGCGCCGTGCGAATGAGCACCAGCGAGAGCTTATTCTGCTCGCCGACCAGTTCTTGTAAGGTCGTTATGGGGATCATAATCGCGTAGTTGACATCGGGGTCAGCGCGCTTTTCTAAGATCCCGACGACCTCAAACTCCAGCGTCTCGATAGTGAATCTGTCGCCCACAGACAGCCCCAAGTCTTGGGCAATATTGTTCCCAAGAACAGCTGTCTGAGTCTCGCCTGGTTTCAGCAACCGACCGAGTGCAGGCTTATAGTAAGTACCAAATGCCTGCATCAGCTCCGGCGCCATGCCCCACGTCAAGAGATATCCTTCGCGCCGCCCAGCGCTGATATACGGCGTCTTGACTAAGACCCCGCCGACGGCCTCAACCCCATGGATCTTCTTCAACGGCTCCAAATCAAGCTGGAACGTGTGCACGCCAAGGAGGGCGCCCATGCCCAAGCGATGCTCGCCGTGTCCCGCGATCATCACGACGTTATAGCCGAAGGCCTCAAACTCTTGAGCGATAGACTTTTGCATCCCCTGCCCCAGCGAGACTAAAGCGACCACCGCCGCGACGCCGATTAAGATCCCTAAGATCGTCAGCCAACTGCGCTTAGGACGATGACGTAAATGGCGCACCGAAAGCCTGATACTATCGAGAAGCATAGGGACCTCCTCTCGTCACGGTAACTTCTTCGACCAAGCGCCCATCTTTGATACGTAAGATGCGCTGGGCGTAGGCCGCCGCTTCGGGATTATGCGTCACTAGGATAATCGTCTTCCCCTCACGGTGGAGCTGCGCTAAGAGTTCGAGAATTGTTTGACCGGTCTCGGAGTCCAAGTTGCCGGTAGGTTCATCAGCTAAGATGATCTCTGGGTCGTTAGCGAGCGCTCGCGCGATGGCGACGCGCTGGCGCTCTCCCCCTGAAAGCTGCGCTGGCTTGTGATGCATTCGCTCCCCAAGACCGACTTTGCTCAAGAGTTCTGCAGCGCGGGCGCGGCGCTCTGCTCGCGGCACCCCTTGAAAGAACAGAGGCAGCTCGACGTTCTCCAGAGCCGTCAGCGTTGGGATGAGATTAAACGTCTGAAAGACGAAGCCGATTTTCTTCCCGCGAATCTGCGCGAGCGTATCCTCATCGAGCTTGGTGACGTCGTAGCCCTCGAGCTGGACGGTGCCATCAGTGGGCAGATCTAAGCAGCCGAGCAAGTGCATCAGCGTAGATTTTCCCGATCCCGACGGCCCCATGATCGCCACAAACTCGCCAGGCTGAATAGTCAGATCTATGCCACGCAGGGCTGGGACGCTCACCTCGCCCATCGGATAGACTTTTTGGATGTTCTTGAGTTGAATCATAGCGCTCTCCTTCTATGAAGCCCTCGCCCCTCCCCCGTAGATCGCCTACGGGAGAGGGGCTGGGGGTGAGGGCCTCTTACGGCTTGCGCTCAACGCTTATAAGTTCTGTGAGAGCGACGAGCGCCCATTTGTCACCCTCTTTCTTCTCGATGCGTAGCAGTGGGGGATACGGCAGAATCTTGCGCGACTCCAGATCGCTGATCGCGATAATCGCCCGCTGATCTTCAAACTTCGGATGAGTATAGACTCCCTTCACGGCTTTGACTCCCGCGATGATGACTTCTTCGCTGGTGACGAGCTTGGCGCCCTCGGGCAAGAGAATCTCTCTGTTGGGCTGGACTTCACGAGAGTCGAGCGCGCTGAGCGGCGTCATGTCCAGATACCCTTTAGGGACGTGAGCAAAGCCATGCGAAAAGACCATGACTTGGAGCTGATCGCGCTCGGCGAGCAACTCGAACGTCTCGGTGACCCGGAACTTCGAGCCCTCTGGCACGATCTTGAGCGTCAGCATTCCCGGGCTGGGATCGTTCTCCATGTTTGTCAAGCGATAGATAATGGTGAGCGATCCCCCCGTGTAGGGGCCGATGCCGAAGATTTGGGCCAAGACCAAGCTGCCGCCCACGAGCGCAACGAATAGCAAAGCGATAAGCGCGATGTGCAGTCTCTTCATTGAACCTCCTTCTTAAGGTTATCTCAAACCGAATTAAGCTGGTGCGAAGCGAGCACGCCAAAGCTGAGCAGCGCGGGCTACAGCGTAGGGGGATGCCAGAGGGATTCAGGGACGAGAAGATCCTTCGCTAGCGGTTCTATAGCGATAAATCCCCTGTATGGGATGTCAAAGCAAAAATCAGCGATGGCACCGGGCAAGGCAGGGCAAGCCCCGCAGCAGAGACTCCTATGAGCACTGAGCGCATCGCCCGCCTGCTCGCAGCAGTGATGCTGTAGCAGCGCGATCGTATCTGACGCAGGGTGATCATGCGCGTTGTGCTCCGGGTGCACCGAGACATTCAAGAACCAGTGAGGGAGCAAGAGCCAGTGGCTCCCCAGCGCGATCATGATCACGCATAATAAGATGACTTTACTTGTTCTCATGATCTCTCTCAGAAGTTCTTCAGATACTTGAAGACTTCCATTAGTTCGTCGATCTTCTCTGCGCCCCGGCCCGATTGGATCGCCTCAGTAAGACACGTCTGCATGTGCCCTTTCGTTAAGATCTGAGCGATCTGGGAGAGCGACGCTTGCACGGCAGCGATTTGCTTGAGAATCTCGATGCAATACTCTTCGTGCTCGATCATTGTTTCGATGCCCTCGATGTGACCACGCACCGTGCGGATGCGGCGCAAGAGATCGCGCTTCATCTGGGGCAGATGCCGGAGCGCGCCGTGCTTGTGAGCCTCCACGTGCGTTGGCATGGTGTTGCTCCTTTCTTTAAGTAGCAGCAACGAGCGGCGCACGGAATCTCCGCAGGCGCAGCGCGTTGCTGACAACACTTACCGATGACAACCCCATCGCCCCAGCGGCAAGAATCGGGTCGAGCAGCCCCAGCGCCGCCACGGGAATGAGCACCGTGTTATAGAGAAACGCCCAGAAGAGATTCTGACGAATATTTCTCACCGTGGCTCTGCTGAGGGCAATCGCCGTCACGACGCCGCGCAGATCGCCTCCTACTAAAGTAATATCGGATGCTTCCATCGCGATGTCAGTGCCCGTTCCGATGGCGATCCCCACATCGGCTTGAGCTAAGGCCGGTGCGTCGTTAATCCCGTCTCCGACCATCGCCACGACCTTGCCCTGCGCTTGAAGCTTCTTCACGATCTCGGCTTTCTCACCAGGCAAGACCTCAGCGAAGACTTGCTCAATCCCAATTTGGCGAGCAATCACTTCGGCAGTCTTTTTGTTGTCCCCAGTGATCATCACGACTTCCAAGCCCAAAGCCTTCAGAGCAGCTATGGCTTCCCGCGCGCCCTCTTTTACCGTGTCAGCGATAGCGATCACGCCTAGGGCCTCGCCGTCTTGAGCAATGAACACGGGCGTCTTGCCTTCAGCTGAGAAGCGTTCAGCGTGTTCGAGCAACCCATCGAGCACGACGTTCTCATCGCGCATCAGTTTGAGATTGCCCACGAGCACTTGATGACCGTTCAGATGGGCGCGAATTCCGTGTCCGGGGATGGCCGCAAACTCGCGGGCTTCTTCTAGTGTGAGCTGCTTCTCTTGAGCATACTTCACGATAGCTTCGCCCAGGGGATGCTCGGAGACTTGTTCAACTGAAGCCGCAAGCTGCACAAACTGCTCCGCAGAAACTCCAGGGATCGTCATGATATCAGTGACTTGGGGGCGGCCCTTCGTGAGCGTGCCCGTCTTGTCTAAAATTATTGTCGTGAGCTTATGCGCGGTCTCGAGCGCATCGCCGCCGCGAATGAGAATCCCGTGTTCTGCGCCCTTGCCCATGCCGACCATAATGCTCGTTGGCGTTGCCAAACCCAATGCACACGGACACGCTATGATCAAGACCGCGACAAAATTCAAAAGGGCTTTCGTGAGCGCCGGCTGCGGCCCAAAGAAATACCAACCCAAGAACGTCACGATAGCAATCCCAATAACAGGTGGGACGAAGTAGCTTGCGATCACGTCGGCAAGCTTAGCGATGGGAGGCTTGGCGCTTTGCGCTTCTTCGACTAATCTAATAATCTGCGCAAGAGCTGTTTCACTGCCGACTTTAGTCGCCCTGAATGTGAACGAGCCGGTCTTGTTGAGTGTCCCTCCAATGACCTCGTCGCCAGGGAGTTTTTCGACGGGAAGCGACTCTCCAGTAATCATAGATTCGTCCACTGCCGAAGCGCCCTCGATGACGACGCCGTCCACGGGGATTTTTTCGCCAGGACGCACAAGAACGAGATCGCCGACTTGGACCTCTTCGACGGGGATATCTCGCGCTTGACTGTCACGGATGACGCGGGCGGTCTTGGCTTGTAAGCCGATGAGCTTTCTGATCGCTTCCGAGGTGCGCCCCTTGGCCCGCGCTTCGATCAATCGCCCTAAGAGAATGATCGTAATGATCGCCGCTGATGTGTCAAAGTACAAGTCCATGTGCCCGTGGGCATTGAAGAACGGCAGGAGGGCGCTGTAGCCATAGGCTGCCGTCGTGCCCACGGCGATCAACGTGTTCATGTCTGTCGTTTTATTGCGGGCGGCCGCCCACGCGCCGCGATAGAACTGCCAGCCGGCCCAAAACTGCACCGGCGTCGCCAACAGTAACTGTAAGAGATAGTTCCATTGATCAGCGATGGGCAGCCTCAGTCCCAGCATCCCCGGGTACATCAAGAGAAAAATCGCCCCGGTGAGCACCGACGAAACGACAAGCTTACGGCGTAGGTGCGCTTCGTGTTCTTCATGATGGCGAATGTGCGCATAGGGTTTTTCTTCTGGAACGTCGTACCCGATCCTGCGCACGGCTTCTTTCAAGGTCTCAGCCGTGACGTGCGGAGCGACGCGCACGGTCGCTCTTGCGGTAGCCAAGTTCACGCTGGCGTCGAGAACTCCTGGGACGCTCGTGAGGGCCTTTTCGACTTTCGCGACGCAGCTAGCGCAGCTCATCCCCGCAATGGGCAGAGTGATGGACCTCTCCCCTCGCCTCTCTCTTACGCCTAGAGAAGGCCTGATCTTCAGGGGAGCTTTCGAAGGGCGTGGCTCATCTTCGTCAGCCTCTGCGCTCAGCTCTTCAGCTTCGTAGCCTGCGTCTGTGATGGCTTGCTTCAGGCTCATCGGCGAGACACTCTCGTTGTGCTCGATCTCGGCGCGGCCGCGCTCCAGCGAGACACTGACAGCGCGAACGCCCGCGATGCCCTGCAAAGCTTTAGTCACTGATTGGACGCAGTGCTGACAGCTCATCCCTTTGACTTTTAGAATTGTCTTCATAGTAATCCTCCCCACCTGGGGGGGGTATAGAGAGTATACTCGATGCGCGAGCGAATGTCAAGCGTTATAATAGCTCTCTATGAAACTGACGGCGCAGATCAGCCGCACCGTCTTTTTGTTAGGGATTGTCAGTCTATTGAACGATCTTGCAGGCGAGCTGATCATGGCTGTCTTGCCCATCTTTTTGATAGGGCTTGGCAGCGCCGGGTGGGTCGTGGGGCTGATCGGCGGTCTGGAAGACGCCACAAAAAGTCTTTTGAGTCTCGTCTTTGGGGGTCTTGCTGATAGACTAGGGCGCAAGAAGCCCTTGGTCTTCTTGGGCTATCTCATCCCGTCGGTCTTTCGCATCGCGTTGCCGTTCTCGACCCATTGGGCGATGGCGCTGGCCTTCCGGGTGCTCGATAGGATGGGCAAAGGGATGCGAACCGCGCCACGCGATGCACTCATCGCCGACTCGGTCACGGAAGCAACACGCGGGGCGAACTTCGGCTTCCACCGCGCGATGGATACAGGGGGAGCGCTGCTCGGCTCAGCGCTCGCGTTTGTCTTCTTCTGGTGGCTCAATCTCCCCGTGCCAGGGATCATTCTCGTAGGCGGGCTGATCTCGGTAGCGTCGCTCATCCCCTTAGGTTTCGTCTCAGAATCTGTAAGCGCAGCTCAGCGTAGCAAGCTCTTCGAGGGCCTGCGCGAGCTGCCAAAGGCGTTCTATCTGAATCTGCTGGGGATGAGCATCTTCGCCTTGGCCAATTTTAGCTATATGTTCTTCTTGCTCAAGGTAAACGCAGCGTATACAGACAAGCTCGCGGTCGGTCTGCCTATAGGAATGTACGTGCTCTATAACTTCACGTACACGCTCTGTGCGCTCCCCGCGGGGGTGCTCTCAGACAAGATCGGGCGGCGCGCCGTCTTGCTCATGGGGTATCTGATATTCGGCATGACGTCCTTGGGGTTTGCGTTTGCGCGGAGTTTAGTGCTCTTTGTGCCGCTTTTTGCGTTCTACGGGATCGCGTATGCGTTCATAGAGTCCAACCAACGAGCGTTTGCAGCAGATTTGGCGCCGCTGGAGCGCCGTGGCACGGCGCTGGGACTCTTTCATATGTGCATCGGCTTTGGCTCGCTGTTGGGCAGCTGTATCGCTGGAGTGCTCTGGGAGATCTCACACGCGCTGACGTTCTTCTACGGCGCGGCGCTTGCAGCAGTGAGCCTCGCGTTCTTAGCGGCGCGATGGGAATGAATCTGGCTCGGTGCAAAATTTTCTGTTACAATACGAGGATGTGAGGAGGCTCCTATGGCCAAGATGAACCCACGATATCGGCCCAAATGGTTGCGAAAGTTCAAGCGCAAGATGGCTGCGAAGCGTCGTCAGGCCCGTCGTGCCAAGCTCTATCCGTAGGAGGTATCGCCATGCCCAGCGCTACGGTGCGATTAGTCGAGGGAATGCAATTTGTAGCGACAAGCGAGAGCGGTCACGCCGTCGTCATGGACACTACGGAAGATATTGGGGGACACGACACCGGCCCGCGCCCTATGGAGCTGGTGCTCATGGCGCTTGGGGGCTGTACGGGGATGGATGTCGTCTCGATCCTGCGCAAGATGCAGGTCCAGTTTACGCGCTTCGAGATGAAGGTTGAGGGGGAGCGCGCTGCCGAGCACCCCAAATACTTCACGAAAATCAGAGTGCTCTATAGAATCTGGGGCGATGTCCCTGAAGAGAAGCTCAAGAGAGCGATTGATCTCTCGTTGGAAAAGTACTGTTCAGTCTCTCACTCGCTCAAGCCTAAAGCCGAGATCTCGTATGCCTATCAGATCAATCCGCCTAGCTAGAAAGGAGCTTCTATGGCTGACGTGGTGATTGTCGACGCGGTGCGCACACCAATGGGTCGGTTCCAAGGGCGGCTTGCTCAATTTAGTTCGACGGAGCTTGGAGCTGCCGTGATCCGTGCTCTCAAAGAGCGCATGCATCTTAAGGGCGACGAAGTTGATGAAGTCATCATGGGGCAAGTAGTGCAAGCGGGTTCGGGCCAAGCCCCAGCACGTCAGGCCGCTATTCGGGGAGGCATCTCCCCAAGTGTGCCTGCCGTCACGATCAACAAGGTCTGTGGGTCAGGGCTGAAGGCCGTCATTATGGCCGCCCAAGCGATTAAAGCCGGTGATGCTAAGATCGTCATCGCCGGCGGGATGGAGTCGATGAGCAACACGCCCTACTTGCTGAAGGGCGCTCGCGCGGGCTTTAAGTTTGGCGATCAGAAGCTTGTCGATGCCATGATATATGACGGGCTGTGGTGTGCGTTTGAGAACCAGCATATGGGGATGGCCGCTGAGTACACGGCCGCCAAGTCGAGAATTACTCGTGAGGAGCAGGATCGCTTCGCATACGAGAGCCATATGAAGGCCGTGGCGGCGATAAAGGCTGGGAAATTCGCTCAGGAGCTGATTCCCCTCGAAGGCAAGGACGGTCCGATCACCGAAGACGAGACCCCGCGTCCCGACACGTCGCTCGAGAAATTAGCCAAGCTCAAGCCCGCCTTTAAAGAAGGGGGCACGGTAACGGCGGGGAACGCTCCGGGGCTGAATGACGGAGCTTCGGCGCTCCTGATTATGTCCAGCGATGAAGCCAAGAAGCGCGGCTACAAGCCATTAGCAAAGATTGTAGATTACGCCATAGCCGCCACCGAGCCTATTGATCTCTTCTACGCCCCCGTCGAGTCGACCAAGAAGCTCTTAGCCAAGATGAAGCTCTCTGTGAACGACTTCGATCTTATCGAGGTGAACGAAGCGTTCGCCGCTCAGACGCTTGCCGACGGTAAGGAGTTAGGGTGGGACTGGGCGCGGGTCAACGTGCATGGTGGAGCCATAGCGCTGGGGCACCCCATCGGGGCCAGCGGCGCTCGGATTCTGACGACGCTCGTGTGGGCCATGCGTGATCGCCAGGCTCAGTTGGGCCTCGCGACGATCTGCATGGGTGGCGGCATGGGGATCTCCTTGGCGGTGGAGCAGCTATGAAAGATACATGGATCTGGATTCTGATCGCAGCTCTGGCCGGTTTTCTCGCGGCCTATCTGCTCCTTCAGCCCAGGCGCGAGCAGCCTATTGATCAGCCTCTTCCAGGACAAACAGCTCCTAGGGACTTGCTAGACGAGCCAGCTCAGGGCGCCGCAGAGGCCCCAGTCACGATCATTGAATTTGCCGACTTTAGGTGCGGTTTCTGCGTGAGACATTTCGTTCAGACTCTGCCCATTCTCTATGAAGAGTACATTCAGACGGGGAAGGTGCGCTATATCTTTCGCAATTTTCCGATCTTAGGGGTGCAGTCGCGCTGGGCTGCTTTAGCCGCAGAGTGCGCTCACGAACAGGGACGCTTTTGGGAGTATCACGATAAGCTCTTTGCGCTGACCCAGCAAGGCCAGGAGTTTCTGCGCTCGCGTCTTAAGAGCGTAGCAGCAGAGCTTGGCCTTGACGCGGCCCGGTTTGAGAGTTGCTTGGACTCACAAAAGTATCTTGAAGAAGTGCAAGAAGATCTGGCCCTAGGCCAGAAGGAGGGCATCACAGGCACCCCAGCGTTCCTCATCAACGGGGAGCTGCTCATCGGGGCACAGCCCATCACGGTCTTTCGCCAGAAGATCGAAGAGGCGCTGGCTAAGACCGGTCGCTAGAATCACTTGACAAGCGAGATCCTTCATGCTATACTGCACTGTGCTTGCTCTCAGGAGTGGCACGGGAGCAAGAACACATGGCTGTCAGAGTCAATGACGTTGCCGGTGGCTGAACCCTCCGGCCAAGTCGTTGTCGTCGAGCAGTCAAATCTAGGCCACAAGGAGGGAGGTCACATGGCGACGGGCAAAGTCAAGTGGTTCAACGACGCCAAGGGCTATGGGTTCATCCAGCAAGATAATGGTGGCCCGGACGTCTTCGTGCACTTCTCGGCCATCAGAGCCGAAGGCTTTAAGACTTTGCGCGAAGGACAAGCCGTCGAGTTCGATATCGAACAAGACCCCAAGGGCCTACGCGCCGCCAACGTCCGGGTGAAGAGCTGATCAGTAGTAAACATCGCTTGTATGCCCAATCGTCCCAGTCCAGGACTGGGACGATTCTTTTCTAGCCTCCTTGGAATGCGCGCGCGAAGAAGTCTACCAGGCTCAGATAGAGAGTCTTTTGATTGCTCGGGCGCATGATCCCGTGCCCTTCGTCGTCGAAGACAAGCACTTCATAGGGAATCCCGACGCGATCCAGAGCTGCTCTGACGGCGCGGACGTTCTCGGGAGTGACGTTGGGATCGCGCGCTCCTTGGACGATCAGAAGCTTGCCCCGAATGTGCTGTACGAAATTGATGGGCGAGCGCTCGTAGTATTTTTGTGGGACTTGCTCTGGGGAGCCGCCCATCATCTCTTCACTATAGGGGCGCAAGTCTGGGCGCGTCGTTTGATAGTCTACGACGAGATCGGTCATGCCGCAGACAGGCGCTGCAGCAGCAACGATCTCTGGAGGCCAGCGCGTGATCGCGCACCAGCACGAGTACCCGCCATACGAAGTCCCAGTGACGCCGACCTTGCCCGGCTGAGCGATTCCCAGTTTTAGGAGATGTTCGATGCCCGTGCGAATGTCGTCTTGCTCTCGGCCACCCCAGCCGTCTTCTTTGATCTTCTCTTGGAACGCCAAGCCAAAGCCGGTGCTCCCGCGATAGTTGGGATCGAAGACGTGAAAGCCTTGAGACACGAAGAACTGAATCTGGACGCTGAAGCGATCTTCACTGTGAGCCGTAGGGCCGCCGTGGATATAGACGATCGTGCCCTTGGGCTTTGGAGCTCGGGTGCGATAGAGCCAGCCTTGGATCTCTAGATTATCTACGGAGCGCCAGCGTATCTCTTCGGCGGGAGTGAGATCTTGCGGGCGTACCGAGGTGCGCTCCCAGATGCGCGTCAGGCTTACAAAGCGCTCGGGATGAATCGCGTCGAGCGAGAAGCGCACAAGATCTGCAGGTTGGCGCGCGCTATAGTACTCTCCGATCCACTCAGTCTCTTGGGGATTACACGGCGCGAGCGGGATGAGATTGCCTTCGATCTTGGGCAAGACAAATTCTTTGTGAGTTTTCGGGTCAAGCAGGGACGAGCGCACACGGGCTTGAGCGATCTCGACAAGCACGATCTTCGAGCTGTTGGCTGGCACAAATGCGTATTCGATATTGCGCTGTGGGTCGTCGAGTAACCAAGTAATTTGCCCAGTACGCATCTCCCAGACCCCAAGACGCCGATGGGTCTTGGCTTCGGCGAGAAAGAGCACGCGCTGGCCGTCGGGAAACCACGACGCTTCTATTTTGGCTGTTGGCCCAAAGTTCAAGATCTCTTGGTCGCTCTGGCCGTCAATATCTACGATCCAGATCTGAGTCCCCGCAGGATGGAGATCTTTTCGTGGGTAGAGAATGTGCGTCCCCTGGAGATTAAGCTTAGGAACGATATAGCCGCCGCGCTGCGGGCGCGCGAGCACCGTGCGCTCCCCCGTGAGTAAGTCATGGCGATAGATGAGCGTTGGCTCGATCTCTTGAGATTTTTCAAAGTCATAATTTGCGCCATAGACGAGCCAGCGGCCGTTGGAGTGGAGCTGACCTCCGCGTATATAGTAATTGGGACTGGGCTCGGTGAGCGGGACCATGACGCCGGGTCTTTCGATCTCTACGCGAAAGAGCCGCACGCGCTCGTCGCCGCCCCTGTCTTCTTCGACAATAACAGCTTTGCTATCTGGAGTCCAAGAGACGACAAAAGTATTCTCAGAAGTCTCAGTCAAGCGTATGGGAGAGCGTGAGCCATCCGCAGGCGCGAGAAAGACATCGGCTGCTGGGCCGACGCGAAACCACGTCCACGCCACCCACTTGCCGTCGGGAGAGACCAGCGGATCTACTAGACCGGGGATGTTGAGCAATGCATCTAAAAACTCTTGGGGACTCATAGTCGTGCCTCTAAGGCTTTCAGAGCGATCTTACTCAGCACTTTCACCCCAAACTCTAAGCTCTCTATATCGACGCGCTCGTTGTCGCCGTGAATGAGCTTCTCTCGGTCTGCGAGACTCATCTTCGTTGAGAGTGGGCAGAATCCGTAAGATTTTACGCCCAGCTCGCGCACGAAGCGCGAATCCGTCGCGCCTGTCAACATAATTGGGATCGTTTCGACGCCGGGAAGCTCTTCTTTTACGGTGCTCTCGATCAGCTTATAGAGGGGGTCATCGATAGGCGACTCAGAGACATCGTGTTGTTGGATTGTCTCGATCTCGATGTCGTTCTTATATCTTTCTGCGAGCTCCAACAGCGTCTCGCGTACTTTCTGTTGAGTGTAGCCAGGCACCAGCCGACAGTCTAAGACGAATTCACAGCTATCAGGGATGACGTTTTCTTTGACCCCCGCGTGGATCATCGTGGGCGAGATCGTCGTGCGCACAAGAGCATTGAGCAGAGTCGCGCTGATAGGTGAGTCCTTGGGCAGCAGCGAGAGATCGAGCTCTTGGGATTCGTCTACCAGCACGAGCGCGAGCTTTTTGATCTCTGGGCCAAGAGCTTCACCGGCTTTGAGAATAAACTCGCGCACTGCTGGGGCGATTTTTTTCGGGAATCTATAGTTCGAGACGCGATCGATAATATATGCAGCTTTCGCGAGTGCGTTATCAGGATGTGGGAGCGAGCCGTGCCCCGAGGTGCCCTTGACGCGCACCTTGAACCACCACAGGCCCTTCTCCACGCTCTCGATGGTGTAAAAAATCTTGGAGCTGATCTGCAGAGGCAGGCCGCCGCCTTCCGTCAGACACCAATCAGCGCGAAGCTGCTCTGGATGAGTCTTCGCGAGCCATCCCGCACCATACGCGGAGCCCTTCTCTTCGTCGGCGGTCGCAGCAAAGATCAGCTCACCAGCAAAGTCTATCTTCATGCGCTGAAAGAGCGTGAAGACGCTATAGTGTATCGCTGTAATGTTCTTCATATCGAGAGCACCGCGCCCCCAGATGTACCCTTCAGCGATAGCTCCACTAAACGGGGGATACTTCCATTTCTTGGGATCAGGCACAGGGACGACGTCCACATGCGAAAGCAATAAGAGCTTTTTGCCGGGGCGTCGGCCCCGCAACCGCGCAACCAAATTCGACCGCCCAGGCTCGCGCTCGAAGACTTCGCTGGAGATCCCTTCCGCAGCGAGTCTCTTTTGCAGATACTCAACAGCCTTGTATTCGTTACCCGGAGGGTTAGTCGTGTCTATTTGAATCAGCTCCGAAAGCATAAGTGTTGTTTCCTTGCCTAAAGCCGCCCAATCGACCTCTGGCATAGAAACCTCCATAACTCGTGAGAGTACGATCATCGTACCTGAGCGATGGGGAATCTGTCAACCCTTCTTGCGACTTGACGCAACAAGAGGGAGCGTTTACCCTAAAGGGCATGGACCCACGTGATCTCATTGTTCAAGAGGAGTTTGATCGGCAAGCTGAGCGTTGGTTCCGACGTCAGCTCTCCCCTTACGAGCGCGCGATGTTAGAGCAAATCGCTCAGCTTGCTCAAGTCGGTCCGGCTGATCGCGTGCTCGACGTCGCCTGCGGCACAGGCTTGGTGAGCTTTGTCTTAGCGCCGTACGCTCGTGAGGTCGTGGGGATAGATATCTCTCCGGGAATGCTGGCCAAAGCTCGGGAGATCCGGCACCGTCGCGAGGTGCGTAACGTACACTTTGTCTTAGGCGAAGCAGAACATATGCCCTTCAAGGATGGGGAGTTCGACGTCGTGGTCTGTCGGTTGGCGATTCATCACTTTCCCCAACCCGAACGAGAGCTTCGAGAGATGGTCCGCGTGCTTAAACCTGGGGGACGCCTGGTGATCTCCGACACGGTCTCCTCGGAAGATGAGCGCGAGGCACGCCTGCACAACGCTTTAGAGCGCTTACGTGACCCTTCCCACGCCCGGATGCTTGCGCCTACAGAGCTCGTCCACCTTATTGAGCGCATAGGCGTGCGGGTCCAGGAGCGCTTACTTCAGCGCCGTGATCGCACCTATGACGACTGGATGGACGTGATCAACGATCCAATCCGCACGGAGAACTTGAAGATAGTCATGGAGGAGTTAGCGCGCGCTGGGAGAGGTGCCGGGCTGCGGCTTCGCATAGAAGACGGGCAACTCTGGCTCACTCATACGATTGCAGTGATAAAAGCGATCAAGTGATCACTCGTAGCGCAGGGCTTCGATGGGATTGACCCGGGCTGCTTGCCAAGCTGGATAGAGCCCACTCAAGATCCCAACAGCTATCCCCGTTAACACCGCGATAAGATACCAGGTGGGCACAAACACGAAGGGGATCTCGCGCAACCCTTGCACTAAAGCAACGGTCAATTTGATGAACCATACCGAGAGGAACATCCCCACGAGCACACCTAGCACCGCCCCTACTACACAGATAATTGTCGATTCAGTGAGGAAGAGCTTAAGCACCGCAGCACGCGTCGCTCCTGTGGCTTTCATCACCCCGATCTCGCGCGTCCGCTCCTTCACCGTGATGAGCATAATGTTCATCACGCCGATCATCCCCACAAGCAGCGCGACGAGCGCGATCGCCCCTAAGAACGCCGTAAACTGCAAGAAACTCTTCTTGATCTCGTTAATGATCTCTTCCAGGGTGTTGATCTCGACTCTCTTCTCCTCACCAAGGAGCTTGCGCGCATCCGAAGAGTTCGGGTTATTAAAGTACTCTTCAACGGCCTTTTTGACAGCACCAAGCTGCCCCAGCTCAGAGACACTCACGATGACGCCAGAATAGACAGGCACTTCGACGCCATCTATCGTCTCGGTAAATCCTTGATAGTCAGAGCTGACATAGCATGCTGTGCCGATAATAAACTGCGAGTCTTTGACAATCCCTACGATCCGAAGCTCGTCTTCTCTCAACTGGCCATCAGAGGATAAAAACCGTAACTTCAGCGGTTGCCCTAGGATGCGCTGGGCAAGCTCTGGCTTGGTTCCTGGGCTCTTGCACTCGTCTGTAAGGGCCTCGTCGTTTTCGGGGATCTGGCGCTCTTCAGCTAAGATCCGCCGGCAGATCACTTCCGCGATGCGCGCCCCGATGACGATCTCGCCCTTCGCCTGGACGTTGCGCCCAACGTCGAGGGGGATGAGCTCTGTGCTCGTTGTGATGCGGGTCGTTGCGTCGAGCAGCCGTCGATTATTGAAGTAAAGGGCATCGCCGCGCACGCGCCCGATGACGTCAGCGGCCTTCACCCCTGGGATCTTTCTCAAATATTCGATATCGCGGGTGGAGAAGACCTGAGCCGTGCCGAAGAGCCCCGGGCTCCCTTCGACAGTCACTGTGATCATATTGGCTCGCAAGAGATCTTTAGTGAGGGTATCAAGGAGCGCGTCTTGTAATCCCGTCGTCATGGTCACGATCGCGATCACCGCCGCGATTCCAATAGTAACGCTGACGATGGCAAGCGCATTGCGCAGCTTATGCGCGCGGATGTTCGTCCAGCTGAGCTGGAACGCTTCTCTTAGGCTCATCGGCGTTCATCTCCTACGAGTTTACCATCTAAGAGATAGAGGACTCGGCGGGCGTACGAAGCAACGGTGGCATCGTGCGTGACCACGACGACTGTTCGCCCGGCTCTATTGAGCTCGACGAAGAGCTCTAGGATAGTCTTGCCTGTCTTAGTGTCGAGATTACCCGTGGGTTCATCAGCCAAGAGGATCTTAGGGTCATTGGCGAGAGCCCGTGCGATGGCGACGCGCTGGCGCTCGCCGCCAGAGAGTTCGCTGGGCAAGTGATGAAGTCTGTGGCCTAAACCTACGCTCTCGAGGAGCTCTTGCGCACGGCGGCGCCGCTCCTTGGGAGGGATCTTGTCTAGGAACGTCATAGGGAGTAAGACATTGGCGAGGGCGTCGATTCGAGGGATGAGATTGAACGTCTGAAAGACGAAGCCGATATACGCACCACGCAGCCGCGCTAACTGCCGGTCGCTCAGCCGCGAGATATCAGTCCCGTTGATCGAGATCGTTCCTGAGCTGGGCTTGTCCAAACACCCAATAAGGTTCAGAAGGGTGCTCTTACCGGAGCCCGACGGCCCCATGATCGCCACGAATTCCCCCTCTTCAAGAGAGAAGCTCACGCCGTCGAGTGCCACGACGTGCACCTTATCCATCTGATAGATCTTGGTGACGTTCTGTGCAGAGACGACAGCCCCCATGGTGATTATTTGAGCACCTCAAACCCCTCAGGGAAGAGATCGTGGCGATAGCCGATGAGGCGGGTTGTCGCTGACTCCCCTGCAAATCCCCAGAGGGTGCCATCGCTGGAAGAAAAAATCTCTAAAGAGAATTCACCGTCAGCGCGCTTAAGCCTGGCGCGCTGGGCCTCGAGGATCTTCGTTCCGCTTTTGATCTTCACCGGACTGAGGCGCTCTACGGTCAATTCGATCAAGGGCTTCTCGATATTCGTTGGATCCAACGCAAGAAAAGTCCTCTTCTGCTCTTTCATCTTGAGTGTGATGATCTTCTGAATCACGATCAACTGTCCGGCGGCGATGCCCGTCGTGATGAACTCATCTTCTAGGAGGACTTCGCGCGCTTGGTTATTCTCCTTGCCATCGGTGCTCTTAAACTGAAAGGCGATCTTGGCAAGCTGACCCTCAACTTTGACGGTTACGGTGAGCTTTCCACGCGCTGTCTCCGACTGCAGCGAGTACTCTAAGAGCTTCCAATCTTTATTCACAGTGATCGTCTCGTTGAAGAGCTTATCGGTTTCAAACTGTGAGATCAGCTCTTGGGACTTGGCTATAAAGCTGGAGCTGAGCTTGAGTCTGTTCTGATCGAGCTCTTCGATCTTGAAAGACTCTTCTCCTGCAATCTCGCTCTTAGCGGTGGTCTTGCTGATAGTTTGATAGAGAAACTTCCCAGAGTCCACAGGCCTTTGAACGATCTCTGTCAGGACCCATACCAACGTCGCTGCCCATAGCACAGCAAGAATCGTGCGCACGGTCTCCTCCTTGGTAGTTTAGGGTACCGTGTATTATATCCCAAAGAGTGGTGCTCAGGACAGATGACGGATATTCAGTTCTGTAGGGTCTTTGATCGAAGTAAAGAATAGATTTGTTCGATGCCATCAAAATAAAGATCGAGCAAGTGCGATTTATGCTCAACAGAAGAGGGGTTGCATCTCTTCCTCCTTGTGCCCGTGTCAGAAGTCGGGACCCTTGGGGTATCATAAGGGCGATTAAGGGTGCACTCATCACCTCCTTGAGCAGAGGGCTTGGCCCGCGCATGGTGCATCCGAGAGCGAGCTCTCATGAGCTCGCCGGCGGTCCAGGGTTTTGCCCGTACCCCCAGCGGGATTTTTCCCCAGACCGCTAAGGAGGCGGTTCGAGTCCGTATGGGTCAAGCCCTCCCTCCTTCCTCCATTCCTCGTTGACACGATCGCTAGGGAATGCTACAATCCTTGCACAGCCCGGAGAGGCCGTAGAATCCAAGGAGGCTTCATGCACGAAGCATTTGAGTATCTTGAGGCAGGTCAAGGGCCGGCCGTTCTGTTGCTTCATGGGCTCTTTGGAGGGCCAGAGAACTGGGCACCCTGCATCCCACTCCTTGCCTCAGACTTCCACGTCTTAGCTCTTAAATTCCCTCTCGACGGTTCCATGGCTCTCACCTCGCTGCAGACGCTGACAGAATTTGTCAAGGCATTTTTAGATGCCAAGGGGATCGAACAAGTAGCCCTCTGCGGCAACTCCTTGGGAGGTCATGTAGCGCTCGACTTCTGCTTGAAATATCCCCACCGAGTGACTAAGCTCATCTTAGCAGGCAGTGCTGGGCTCTACGAACGCCATCTCTCTGATGGCTCCTTGCCCAAACCCAATAAAGACTTTATTCGCGAGCAGGCCCAAAAGATCTTCTTCGACAAGCGCCATATCAATGAAGACCTCATCGATCGAGTCTATCATCAGCTTCAGGACCGTCAGTACGTGCGTTTTCTCATCCGCGTTGCCAAACTCACAAGAGACTACAGAATGGATAATGAGCTTGCGAAGGTCCAGGTGCCTACTTTGCTCATCTGGGGTGCTCAAGACGAGGTTACTCCACCCAGCGTAGCTTATCAATTTCAGAAGCATCTCCCCAAGGCAACCCTGATCTTCTTGGACCGATGCGGCCACGCCCCTCCCATCGAACATCCAGAGCGATTCAGTCAGGCGGTGCGCGAGTTTCTGCTGTCCACGCCTGCTGCTGTCTAGGGAGCCCCTGTGGCGTTGGGAGGAAGGATCAGCTAGCATAAGCTATGCGTATCGTTGGCGGGCGCTTGAGCGGCCGTCCCTTGCTCGAGCCTACACCCAGAATGAAGAAGTTCTTGCGTCCTATGCGCGAGGCCGTGCGCGCTGCGCTCTTTGATATCCTCGGGGACTCGGTGATCGAGGCGCGCTTTCTCGATCTCTTTGCGGGGACTGGGAGCATCGGGCTTGAAGCCCTCAGCCGCGGTGCGCGCTCGTGTGTCTTCGTCGAGATCTCCGAGGAAGCCTGCCAGATCATCCGAAAAAACATAGAGAATCTTGGGCTCTCCGCACAGACGAGACTCTATCAGCTCGATGTGCTCAAAGCGATCGAGTACTTCCATCGTCAGGGAGAGCAATTCGATCTTGTCTTCCTCGGGCCGCCTTATGGGAAAGAGCTCGCCCATAAGACCTTGAGCCATCTTGCCGCTCATCCTATCACGACTCCAGGAGCGCTTGTCGTCACCGAGGTCTTCAAGAAAGAGTCAGTTCAACCTGAGTACGGTCTTTTAAGGTCCTTTGACGTGCGCACCTATGGGGACAATCGCCTTTGGTTTTACCGATGGGGTGATTTCCAGTAAAATACGAGGGGAAAGGGGGAGATTTGATGAAGCGAGAGTTAACGTTCGTCTTGGGGTCGGTGGCGTTCTTGGTGGCGTTAGTGATCGGGGTGCAGGTCCTGTGGCAGACGGCGCAGAGCCAACCGCAAATCCCCAATGAGCTGGTTGTGCGCCCGTTTGTGGAGATCAAATTCGAGTCTCCTTCAGATTGGAAGAGCGAGATGCGCGGGAGCTGCGTCGCTTACATCCCCAAGGGAGGGCGTGTCGCGAAAGTGACGGTCACGCGCTCCGATGGCACTCGTATAGATCATCAAGTCGCTTCGACAGGCTCTGTCGTGGTCTGCGAGAACATCGTCCATGTCGATACAGTAGGGCGAGGGTTCTAAGAATCTATTAAGGGATGATGCGCATGAATCGGATCTTCGTCATTGTGGGCATTGCCTTGCTCGCGATGGCCGGCTTGGTGCTCTTCTACACAACTCGTGGGCCTCAACCACGCGAGGGCGCGGTCAGCGTCGTACAGATCTCGGACGATATTCACGTCTATAGCTATAAAGTGCTGAAAGCTTTTCCTCATGATCCCCAAGCGTTTACCCAGGGCTTGGTCTACTACAAAGACGATATTCTCTATGAAGGAACGGGAATGTGGGGGGAGTCATCGCTGCGAAAAGTAGATCTTCTGACGGGCAATGTCTTACAGATTCATCGGCTCCCCAATGAGATCTTCGGCGAGGGGATCACTCTCTGGAACGATACAATCATTCAGTTGACCTGGCAGCACCGCAAGGGCTTCGTCTACGACCGCGAGACGTTCACGCTGCTGAGAGAGTTTTATTATCCGACGGAGGGCTGGGGGATCACCCACGATGGCCGGCGCTTGATCATGAGCGATGGCTCGGCGACGCTCTTTGTCTGGGATCCGGAGACATTTCAAGAAATCGGGCGCATCGAGGTCCGAGACGACAATGGCCCAGTCGTACGCCTGAATGAGCTTGAGTACATTAACGGGCTGATCTATGCTAACGTCTGGCTGACGGATCGCATCGCGATCATTCAGCCGGAGACGGGGCGGGTCGTGGGCTGGATTGATCTCACAGGGTTGCTTAAGCCCGAAGATCGTCATGCCCGCGTCGACGTGCTCAACGGCATCGCGTACGATGCCCAGGGCGACCGGCTCTTTGTGACCGGCAAATATTGGCCCAAGCTCTTTCAGATTCAGATAACAAGGGGGAAGTAAAGCCCCTTGATGGCTATTGCCTCTGGGTCAAGTGCTCTGATGGAACTGAGGGCGTCCCATCGCTCGTCTCAAACCTCTTCCCGCGTTGCTTTGTCGGCCCAGATGCGCTTGCCAAGCAGGGGAATCGACATGAAGGGCGCGGGTAGCTCTGTGAGAAATGATCATCCACCACCGCCCACGCCAGCGACAAAGCCCCCTTGCGTCATCTTGCGCACGTCTAAGATCTCGTCGAGCTTCTTTGGAGGCAAGAGCTTCATCTCCAGGACGACTTCGCGGATCGTCTTCCCTTCGGCCATCGCTCGCTTCACGACTTCGGCAGCCTTGTCGTAGCCGATATACGGGTTGAGCGCCGTCGCTAAGATCGCATTTTGATGAGCGAGACGCTCCATCTGCTCGCGATTGGCAATAATGCCCGCAATGCATTTATCAGCGAAGACACGACACGCATTGCTCAAGATCGTGACAGCCTGCAAGAGATTGTGCGCGATCACGGGTAGAGCGACGTTCAGCTCAAAGTTCCCCGATGCCGCGGCTTGAGTGACGACGACGTCATTGCCCATCACTTGCATCGCGACCATCATGACGGCTTCGGGGATGACGGGATTGACCTTCCCCGGCATGATCGACGAACCAGGCTGGAGCGCGGGAAGCCGAATTTCTGCGAGGCCTGCTTGTGGGCCGGAGTTCATCCATCTCAAATCGTTGGCGATCTTGTAGAGCGCCACGGCTAAAGCTTTGAGCGCGCCGCTCAGCTCGACGGCGGTCTCCATCGTCGCTTGCGCCGCGAAGTGATTGCGCGTCTCTCTGAAAGTGATCTTTGTCTCCTGGGCGAGCGCTTGAGCAATTCTCTGACCAAATTCCGGATGGGTGTTGATTCCCGTGCCCACGGCCGTGCCCCCAAGCGCAAGTTCATAGAGTCTGGGTAAGACAGCTTCGATGCGCTCGCGTGCGAGCGCAATCTGTGTAGCGTACCCGGAAAATTCCTGCCCCAGCGTGATGGGCATGGCGTCCATCAAATGGGTGCGCCCCGTCTTGACGATATCTGAGAATTCTCGTGCTTTCGCTTCGAGAGCTTTTTGAAGGTGCTCTAACGCCGGGAGAAGCTGCTCGTGCACGGCTAACGCTGCCGAGATGTGCACGCAGGCGGGGATGACGTCATTGGAAGACTGCCCCAAATTGACGTGATCGTTCGGATGCACGGCTGTTTTATCGCCGCGCTTGACGCCTAAAATCTCGCACGCGCGGTTGGCGATCACTTCGTTGGCGTTCATATTCGTCGAGGTGCCTGAACCCGTTTGGAAGATATCTATGGGGAAGTGTTCATCGAGCTTGCCATCGACGACCTCACGAGCGGCTTGCTCAATGGCTTTGGCATGGATCTCGTCGAGCAGCTTGAGCTGATAGTTGACTCTCGCCGCGCAGAGCTTGACTAACCCTAACGCCCGGATGAACGTACGAGGGAAGCGTATTCCGCTGATGGGAAAATTCTCGACAGCGCGCTGAGTCTGCGCGCCCCAGTAGGCGTCCTGTGGGACTTTCACTTCGCCGAGGGAGTCCTTCTCGATGCGATAGTTCATAATAAATCTCCTCTCTTGTCTTTGAGCTACATAAAGAAGTATAAGTGAAATGCGGTCTGTCAGCAATGACACCAGGCAGACTTCAACTCTTGCTCGTGGTTTCGAGTATAATTGTTTTGGGAGGCAGCAAGCATGGCAGTCCAGGCAGCTGCTACGGCGGAGAAGCCCTGGCTTACAGGGACTGTCACGATTCTCTTTAGCGATATCGAGGGCTTTACTGACTACACGGGGCGTGCGGGAGATGCGGCTGCTTACCAACTCTTGCAAGACCATAATGCTATCATTCGGGAAGAACTCCAGCGTTATGGCGGGATAGAGGTCAAGACTCTTGGGGATGGATTTATGGCGGTCTTCTCCAGCGCACGCGCCGCAGTCCTCTGCGCTGTGCAAATACAGAAGCGCCTCACTGAGTATGCCCAGCGCTATCCCGAAACGCCCCTGCGGGTGCGCATCGGGCTCCATGCGGGAGAGCCCATTGCTCGTGAGCAAGACTTTATCGGACAAGCCGTCAATATTGCCGCGCGCATCACTGCCTGTGCTCAAGGGAGCCAGATCTGGGTCTCCGATGTAGTGCGCCAATTGGTCGGCCATATAGAAGGGATTCGCTTTGAGGAGCGAGGCTGGAAGGATCTCAAAGGGGTGGCAGAGCGCCAGCATCTTTATGAAGTCATCTGGGAGGAGAGCTCATCAGCTCAGCCTCCTGAGCTCTCGTACTGGCTTAGGGAAGAAGAAGTCACGATTCGACAGCGCTGGCGTGGCCAAGCCCAGATCTTCATCCATCTGAAAGGCTGGCGCTTGTTATGGGCTAGCTTGCGATTGCTCTTCCGGCGCCGTCATCTTGCCATATTGGCTCCTTTTCTGACTACTATGATCATCTACTTCACGTTCAGCTACTTTGCTTATGGCCCCCCTGTTCTGATAAAAGAACCTGCTACCCCTGCTCAAGAAGGCTCACAGCCACGTATCAGAGCGACGGTCAAGTTTGAACCACAATTCCTTGAGAGCGTCCTTGAGATCCTCATCCTAGCTCTCATTAGCCCTCTGATCGCAGGCATTACGATCCGGATGGTGATGAATGCTGTAGAGCGACAGAAGCTCCTTCCTGTTCCCGAATTGCGCCAACTTATCCTAAAAAGATATGGAGGGCTGCTCAAGGCAAGCTTGGCTTACGTGGGGCTGAGCACTTTGGGAATCATAGGGCCACCTTCTCTCGCGTATTATCTCGTTTTTCAGCCATTGGGGGTTCCCAACGATTGGCGGATGGTTCTGGGGCTTCTGCCTTTGGGTATACCAGGAGGGATAGCCTTTTTACGATGGGCTCTCTACCTGCACGCGACGCTTATAGAAGGGCGAGGGCCATGGGAGAGCCTCCGCTGGAGTTGGCACGCCACCCGAGGGAATGCGGGCGCAATCGCGGCTATAGCGTTCATCCCCTCCCTCGTAACTTTGCTTGTCTTCTCACCGTTGTATAATTTCATTACACTTGTCGTTCAATTTACAAAAGATCAGCCGCTTCCTATAGCTGTGAAGGCTGCTTGGCAGTCGGGAGCAAATTTCGCATTTCACTATGAACCGCTGGTGATGCTGATCAACCCTTGGACGTGGGCGGCATTAACGCTGGCTTACTTGCAACTGCGTGAGGGGATGACGCGCTGGATTGCTCAACAATCGAGGAGGACGTGATGGAACGCATTCGGACTGCAGCCGTTGCCGGAAGTTTTTATCCCGCAAGCTCAGAGCGCCTGCGCAAGACTGTTGAGACGTTGCTCGCTCAAGCACAGCCTAAGACGCTCGAGGGCAAACTGCGAGGCCTGATCGTGCCCCATGCAGGGTATATCTACTCGGGGCCAATAGCCGCGACAGGGTATAAGCTCCTTCAGGACCTCTCCTCTAGCCCCTTGAAGGAAGGGGGCCAGGAGATGAGGTCTCTTTTGCTCGGTCCAGCGCATTATGTTTACTTCGTCGGCGCGGCCACTCTAGACTGCGACGCGTGGCAGACCCCGCTCGGTTTAATACAATCTGCAAGAGACTTGATCGCCCGTGCTCTAGAGTGTGGCGATCTTCAGAATAATCCCGCTGCCCACGTCCCAGAGCATTCTCTAGAAGTACAGCTCCCCTTTGTGCAGACGGTGCTTCCCAACTGCGAGATCTTTCCGATCTTGACCGGCGAATGTGACTATCGCGAGCTGGCGCGCACCCTAAGCCCATATATTGATGACATAGATCTCGTCATCGTCAGCTCAGATCTGAGTCACTATTATCCCTATGAAGAAGCTCTTAAGCGCGACGCGCTCGCGCATCGAGCGATTGAACACTTCGATTTCGATCTGATGGAGGATCGCGTTGAAGCTTGCGGTAAGACAGCTATTTTGACGCTCATGCGGATCGCTAAAGAGCGGGGCTGGAAGGCCAAGCTCTTGAACTATCGTAACTCCGGAGACACAGCAGGGGATAAATTCCGTGTCGTGGGCTACGGGTGCTATGCGTTCTATGAGGAGTGAAAAGATGATCGTCACCCTAGCAGAGCTACTCGATGCGCGCACACGCCCAGGCGAACTCTACGAGAAGCTCGAAGAGAATAGAGTACGCTGCTACGCGTGCGCCCATCGCTGCGTGATCTTTGATGGAAAACGGGGCATCTGCCAGGTGCGCTTTAATAGAGACGGAAAGCTCTACGTGCCCTGGGGCTATGTCAGCTCGCTAGGGCTCGACCCAATAGAGAAGAAGCCGTTCTATCACGTCTTGCCTGGCGCACGCACGCTCACCTTCGGGATGCTCGGATGCGATTTGCACTGTCCATACTGCCAGAACTGGGAGATCTCACAGACACTGCGAGACAGAAACGCTGGTGCCCTCCCGCATGACGTCACCCCAGAAAAGTTAGTCAGCCTCGCTCGGCGCTCCGGCGCGCGCGCTGTCATCAGCTCCTACAATGAGCCATTGATCACTTCAGAATGGGCCATCTCGGTCTTTCAAGAAGCCAAGAGATTTGGTCTGCTGACAGGCTACGTCTCCAACGGCAACGCGACGCGCGAGGTCTTGCAGTATCTGCGCCCATATCTCGACTGCTACAAGATAGACTTAAAGACCTTTCAAGACAAGAACTACCGTGTGCTTGGAGCAGTCTTGTCTAGAATCTTAGATGGCATCGGAATGGTGCACGACCTGGGCTTTTGGCTGGAGATTGTGACGCTAGTTGTCCCAGGGTTTAACGACTCCGACGATGAGCTGAGACAGATCGCGAAATTTTTAGTTTCAATATCGCCGGATATCCCTTGGCATGTGACGGCTTTTCACAAGGACTACAAGATGACTGACCCAGAGAATACCCCCGCGGGGACGCTCATTCGAGCAGCCCAGATCGGCTACGACGCAGGACTGCACTTCGTCTACACGGGAAATCTCCCCGGCATGACCGGACGATTCGAGAACACCTACTGTCCAGGCTGTGGGGCGCTGCTCATCGAACGCTATGGCTTTGCCATCTTACAAAACAGACTTCGCGATGGGCATTGCCCCGACTGCGGGCAGGCAATCCCGGGAGTATGGGCTTAAGCGAGTGCTTCTGCGACGAGCTCAGCTATATCTTTGTTCTCGAACTCGGCATTCTTTGATTTAATGCCGTCTTCGAGCATGATCATGCAGAACGGACATGCACTAGCTACGAACTTTGCGCGACCGTTGGTCTGAGCTTGCGCGAACGCCTCCTGAGCTTGCTTGACTCGGAGTTCGTTGACGCGCTTGCCGGGCTCCTCTTCGAGCCACATCAGCCCGCCCCCTGCGCCGCAGCACATGCCCCGTTCGCGATGGCGCTCCATCTCAATGAGCTTCACGCCCGAAATCTTTTTCAGAATATCTCTCGGCGCGTCAAAGATTCTGTTATAGCGCCCAAGATAACACGAGTCGTGATACACAATCGTCGCGGGGATCTCTTTCATGAGCTTGAGCCGTCCATCTCTCAGCAATTGCGCGATCAGCTCCGTGTGATGGATGACTTCGTACTGCCCACCAAGCGCAGGATACTCGTTCTTGAGCGTGTTGAAGCAGTGCGGGCAGATCGTGAGAATCTTCTTGACGTTATAGTTATTCAACGTCTCAATGTTCTGCTGGGCTAAGATCTGGAAGATATACTCATGGCCGATGCGGCGGGCGGGATCACCGGTGCAGCCCTCTTCTTCGCTGAGCACAGCGAACTTTATTCCAGCGTGTTGCAAGATCTTGACGACGCTGCGAGCGATCTTTTGTGTTCGGGGATCAAACGACGCCGCGCACCCGACAAAGAAGAGATACTCAAAGTCTGGTCTGGGGTTGGACGCAGCTATCGTTGCAGCAACTGGCACATCGAGGCCCTTCATCCAGGCTAAACGTTCTGATGCGGGCATGTCCCAGGGGTTGCCACGCCCGTCCATCCCCTTGAAGACGTCAGTGAAGCCCGCAGGATATTTGTCTTGGATCATCACTTCGTTGCGGCGCAGCTCTAAAATCTTATTCAGGGGATCAATGAAGACTGGGCAGACCTCGACACACGCCATGCACGTTGTGCACGCCCAGATCTCTTCAGGCTTTATAGAGTACCCGATAATCTGTTTGTGCTCTTTAGGCTTGCCAAAAGCAGGAAACTCTTCATTAGCATGAGCGCGCAGTTCTAAAATGATCTCGCGCGGCGAGAGAATCTTCCCCGACAGATGTGCAGGGCAGTTCGCCTCGCAGCGCCCGCACTCGGTGCAACTTGCTAAATCCAAAAAGTCTTTGCGAGTTAAGTCTTTTAAAGTTTGAAAGCCCAAGACTTCGTTGCGCTCGAATGCGCCCTCAACGTCGAGGACTTCTAAGCGTCCGCGCGGACGCATCTCTTGAAAGAAAAGATTGACTCCTGCCGAGAGAATGTGCATCACCTTTGGAGCATAGGGCAAGTAGGCAATCCAGCCCAGTGCCAAAATCCCATGCGCCCACCAGAGAGCTAGATGCCAACTGCGCAGCGTCTCCACGGACGCCCCCTGCACCCATTGAGAGACAAAAAACCCCGCCCACGACCAGCGCGGATCGTAAGTCAGCTCCGACGCTGTCGCTGCCAAGCGCAAACCTTCGACGAGAAAGCCCGTCACCCCAATGAGCAAGAGCCATACGGGCAGCACTAGATCTAACGGCTTCCAGGTGAGCTGCGGCGGCTTGAGCCCATAGCGCCGGACCAGCGCCCAGATCAGTCCAGCAAGAAAGAGCACGCCCAACGTGTCCAAGATCAGCTCATACCCCAAGAAGAACGAGCCGACCCAAAAGCCATGTTTCATCCCTAAAATCTTCTGAAAGAGATCGTACTCAATCGTGACGATCACCGTGCCGATGAAAAGCACGACGAAGCCCCACATGATGAGAAAGTGCATCACGCCAGCGGAGGCGTCATGACGCAGGATCGTTCTGTTGGCTGCGATGCTCACTAGGGCCGCGCCGAGCTTAGCCCAGAAGGGGCGCACGGTGAACGCTACTTTCTTGCCTTGAAGGATTCTGCGCACATGGGCATAGATACCATAGGCGAAGATCACAATAGCGATCAGGGCGATCAGATAGAAGATCAATTCGCCGAAGGACGAGATGTTCCAGAAGACTTTGCGTGTCGCCACGGTGTCACTCCTTCGTGGTGCGTGCTCTCAGGCGAAAGTTTAACGCACCCTCGTTGAGCGCGTCAAATAGTTTGGCAATGATCTTCTTGTTTGCAGCTGGGAACGCGTATCTGTGCAAATCCTCGGGGCTGACCCACGTCCAGGCCGTGCATCCACGGCAGCGCGGCTGGCCGCCGGCGTACCGCCCTTGAAAGACATGAATCGTTACGCGAAAGTGCGAGTAGCTATGACGTACGGTCATAAAGGGCGAAAGCTCGCCCACGTGCACGTTGACCTCTTCGAGGATCTCGCGACGTACGCAGTCTTCAAGAGATTCATTAGGTTGGCGCTTACCTCCAGGGAACTCCCATAAGCCGCCAAGAAGTCCATCGTTCGGTCTTCTTGTAATAAGAATCTTATCGTCTCTCCAGATAATCCCCACGGCGACGTCGTAATGGGGTTTCGGGCGAGCCTTGGGGTGCTTGGGAAGCTCATTCTGAATCCCAAGCCGGCGTGCCTCGCAAAGTTTCGTGAGCGGACAGATGAGACAGCGCGGCTCATGAGCAAGACAGATCGTCGCTCCCAAGTCCATAAGGGCTTGGTTGAATAGCCCAGCTTGTCCAGTAGGTAAGAGCGCTCGTGCCAGCTCTTCCAGCTCCGTTTGAGTGTGCACGCGGCGTAGCGCAAAGAGCCGTGGCAAGACCCGACGCACGTTGGCGTCTACGACGGGTTCGTCTTGTCCAAAGGCGATGCTCAAGACTGCGCCGGCGGTGTAGCGCCCGATGCCAGGGAGCTTTAGGAGCTTCTCGCGCTCTTGAGGGATTTTTCCGTTGTAGTCGCGCACAATGATCTGCGCAGCTCTGTGGAGATGACGGGCGCGGCTGTAGTAACCTAAGCCTTCCCACGCTTTGAGCACTTCCTCAAGGGGGGAGCGCGCCAACTCTTCAAGTGTTGGGAATCTCTCGAGAAATCTCTCATAATACTGGCGCACACGCGCGACTTGCGTCTGCTGGAGCATTATCTCAGAGACTAAGATCCGATACGGATCTTGCGTTCTGCGCCATGGAAGGTCACGCTGATAACGGCTATACCACTCAAGCAGAGCTTTTCTAATTTGGGCGAGCTTTTTTTTAGACGGTAGGGGCATTGAGGATATCGCGTGGGGGCAAGCCCTCCTGCTCGCGGCAGAGCAACTCCCAAAAGACCTTCATGCGATAGCGTGGCGTATCTTTAAGCATTGCCGCGATCCTCTTGCGCAGCTTCGTCGTCAAATAATAGACCGACTGCAGGGGATTATAGAGCGAGGGCCAATGCAAATAGACGTACTCTTTACGTATCAGGTCCTCTAGGCCCTCTAAGAGCTCCGAAGCCGGGCGGCCTAAGCGTTGCTCTAGGCGAAGGACGCTGGCGGCGCCGTCGCGCCAGAGCGATTGGAGAAGCTCGGCTTCTAGCTCGAGCAATTCCTCCTTAGAGAGCTGGGGGATCGTCTCCATAGTGCTCCACCTCCAGCACTATAGCGTCACAAGAAGCGTTTGTCAAGGGCCTCCTAGCAGAGCTTGGCTTCTCAGCCTGCGCTCTGAGTATAATCAAGACGCTATGTTTATTATCAATATTGGGCAGCTAGTTACTCCCCAGGGGAGGCACGCTCTGGGGGGACACACCATGCGCCAGCTCACCGTCATATCTAATGCATATCTTAAGATCGAGAACGGCACAGTCGCGCAAATCGGCCCGATGCGCGAGCTGCGCACTTGGGGTCTCTCGGAAGCGTTCGACGCTCAGGGGGGCGTCGTGATCCCTGGTCTGATCGACCCTCATACCCACGCAGTCTTCTACGGCACCCGCGAAGATGAGTTCCTAGCGCGTTGCCAGGGCGCACAGTACGGCAAGGGCATCCTTACTACCGTCGAGAGAGTCCGGCAAGCTTCAGCAGACCAAATCCTCCATTTCTCGAAAGATTTTCTCCAAGCGATGCTGCGGCTGGGAACAACGACTGTAGAGATCAAGAGCGGCTATGGCCTAGATACCGAGAACGAGCTGAAGCTCCTGCGCGTCATCCAAAGGCTGAAAGAGACGATGCCCATCGAGATCGTGCCGACGTTCTGCGGGGCACACGCTGTGCCTGTCGGTGTCGAGAAATCTCAATATATCGAAGAGATCATTGAGAAGATGCTGCCGCGTGTGCGTGCGGAGGATCTCGCAGAGTTTGGCGACGTCTTCTGCGAGCAAGGCTTCTTCGAGCTCGACGAGAGCCGCGCTCTTCTCCGGGCAACTCAGCAAGTGGGACTAGGAGTCAAAATCCACGCCGATGAGCTGAGTCCCTTGGGCGGGGCCGAACTCGCGGCTGAGCTAGAAGCCGTCTCCGCAGATCATCTGTTGCACATCTCCGAGCGCGGCATAGAGGCCCTCAGGCGCGCGGGTGTCGTCGCTGTACTCTTGCCAGGAACGGCGTTTTCGCTCAATGTCGAGTACGCCCCTGCTCGGAGGATGATCGACGCTGGGCTTGCTGTCGCCCTAGGAACAGACTTCAACCCTGGCACGTGTCTCATCTATTCGATGTTCTTCATGATCGCGCTTGCCGTGCTGAAGATGCGAATGACCGTTGAAGAAGCCCTCACGGCCGCGACGCTCAACGCAGCGGCAGCGGTTCGTCGTGCTCACATCGCTGGGAGCCTTGAGCCGGGCAAGCGCGCCGATCTTGTAGTCTTAGATCTTAAGAACTACAAACAGATCCCATATTTTATTGGTCATGAGGGGCACTTTGTGCGCGCGGTGATCGCCCAAGGCCGTCTCGTATATGATCGCGACCAAGCTCGTCATTAAAGCTTTTGCCAAGATCAATCTGGGCCTACGAGTTCAAGGAAAACGTCCCGACGGCTATCACGAGATCGAGACAGTCTTCCAGAGCCTTGATCTGAGCGATACGCTCACGCTAGAGCTGAGCGAACTCCCTGGGATTCATCTTGAGATCTCGAGCCCTTGGAGGCTCCCTCACGGACAAGAGAACCTCGTCTATCGCGGGGCAGCGCTCATACTTGCTCGTGGTAAAGTCACAGATCGGGGAGTGCGTATTCTGCTTGAGAAGCGCATTCCAGTGGGCGCGGGCTTAGGTGGCGGCTCCAGCGATGCCGCTGCCACGTTAGGAGGGCTCAACGAACTTTTTGGATTAAAACTTAGCAGCGCTGAGCTCCATGAACTGGCGTTGCAGCTGGGCAGCGACGTGCCGTACTTTTTAGTTGGAGGGCTTTGTCGCGGCCGCGGCCGCGGCGAACTCCTCGAAAAGCTTCCCGAGCGCTTTGCAGGTTACAGCTTTGTGCTGGCTATGCCTCATAGCACGCTCTCGACGGCAGAGGTCTATCGCCGATACGACGAGTTGTGCAGTCGGGGCTGGCAGCCCTCGCCGCCACGGCTCTGGAAGAACATAGATTGGGCTAACGATCTCGAGGAGGCCGCGCTTGAGCTCTGCCCGGAGCTGCGCACTCTGCGAGAGCTAATAAAAACCCTTCGTCCAGAGCTATGGGGCATGAGCGGCAGCGGGCCAACATATTATGCCGCCTGGGCCTCGTCTGCTCCAGTGCGATCAGCTGCCCAGCTACTAACACAAAAGAACTATGTTATCTATCTGGCTCGGCCGACGCCTCGAGGATATGAGCTTTGCTGTCGCTTGTGACATCGATTAAGATAACTTTATGAATGTCCGAATCGGCTTAGCGCAGATCAACACGATCGTCGGCGATCTGGAGGGCAATTCTCGAAAAATCTTAGAGTATCTTGAGCGCGCCCGCTCTGAAGACGTTGATATTATCGCATTCCCGGAGCTGACGCTCACCGGCTATCCCCCGGAAGACCTTCTGCTACGCAATGACTTTCTCGAAGCCACGAAGAGAGTACTTCAAGAGCTCATCCCGCACGTGCGCAATCTCGTCGCCATTGTCGGCTTTGCTGAGTGCGATGGCAATCACAGATATAATGCAGCGGCCGTCATCTGCGATGGACAGCTTGTTGGGATCTATCGCAAGCAATGCCTGCCCAACTATGGGGTCTTCGACGAGCTGCGCTACTTCCGCCCCGGTGAGCTCCTAGGGGTCTTCAGCGACGGTCATCTCTCTTTTGGAGTGACAATCTGTGAAGACCTTTGGTGCTCCGACAACCCCATCTCAGCACAAGCGCGCGCGGGAGCCCAGCTCATTATCAATATCTCTGCATCGCCCTATGAGATCTATAAGCCGGCTCGTCGCGAATCTCTAGTCGCCAAGCACAGTGCCCAAGCACGCGTGGCCCTCGCGTTGTGCAACCTCGTAGGCGGTCAGGACGAGCTCGTCTTCGATGGCCAGAGCTTGGTCTACGACCAAGCTGGAAGGCTTATCGCGCGAGCCAAGGCATTTGAAGAGGATCTCCTGATCGCCGATCTCTCCTTGGTGTCGTCGAGCCGGACCGCTTCATCGAACGCCATCATGGCACTCCCGCGGGCCGTGGGCCGTTATCCCGTTCAGAGAAGAGCACCCCGCGTCGAGCCACTCCTGCCTGAAGCCCAGGAGATCTATCGCGCCTTGGTGCTCGCGACGAGAGATTACGTACGCAAGAATGGCTTCCACAAAGTTATCGTTGGGCTGTCGGGAGGGATCGACTCAGCGCTCGTCGCGTGCATTGCCGTTGACGCCCTTGGCCCCGAAAATGTCCTTGGAGTCTTTTTGCCTTCGCGGTTCACCTCGCAACTCAGTCGTACCAGCGCAATCCAGGTCGCCCGCAACCTCGGGATCGAGCTTGTGGAGATCGACATAGACCCTCTCTACGAGAGCACTCTCCGGGCGCTCGCTCCTGTGTTCGGTCAGACTCAATTCGATGTCACCGAGGAGAACGTGCAATCACGCGTACGCGCCGTCGTCTGGATGGCACTGGCCAACAAGTTCCGAGCGCTCGTGCTGACCGCGGGCAACAAGAGCGAACTCGCCGTCGGCTACGCAACGCTCTACGGCGACATGGCCGGAGGGTTCTGCGTGCTCAAAGATATTACGAAGACAAGGGTCTATCAGCTGGCCCGCTGGCGTAATACCCAGGCTGAAGTCATCCCTCTGAGTATCTTGGAGCGCGCCCCCACGGCAGAGTTGCGCCCGCATCAAACCGACGAAGCAGACTTGCCCGCACCGTACCGGGACTTAGATCGCGTACTGGAAGCGTACGTCGAGCGCAACCAGAGCCCACGAGAGATTGCCCAGACGTTGCAGCTTGCAGAGAGCGTGGTGCGCGAGATCATCTCGCTCATTCACAAGAGCGAATATAAGCGTCGCCAGGCTCCCGTCGGGCCGAAGATCACCCCACGGGCTTTTGGACGCGATTGGCGCCAGCCTATCGTCAATTCTTTTGCACCCCCTTAGTCCATATAAGACTTCAGCCATGGGGGAAGCTCTCCTTCACGAGCTACGGGCGGATCTTGGGTGAAATCCAGAAGTGCATAGTTCCTTGGGCTCATCGGCTCGTTGGTAAGCACAATGAGATCCGCCTGTTCGCTCAATCTATCTAAGACGTCTTCGCGGCGCACGAGATCGAGCTTGATCCCCACCAGGGGGCGGCCGCTCGCTTCATAGAATATTTGATACGACTGGCTAGCAGGCATGTGGACTTCGATGGTTCCCGCGCTGCTGACGCACGCCCTAGGAGCCGCTTGTGTTGCGCGCACGATCACCCCGTAGGGCCCGGGCAAGCACCGTTCAAGCGCTCGGCGCAGCCTTGGAAGAACAGGAGCAACATAGAGCCGAAATTCTGTGATACTACTAATATAGAGGGCCAGGGGGCTTGACATCTCTTGACGGAGAGTGCGCACGCGATGGACTAATTGCTGGTTGAACGCATCGCCTCCAACAACATATGAAACATCGCTAGGGAAGATGAGGATCTGGCCCTCCCTGACCGCCGAGGCGATCTGCTCAAAGGCCTCCTTGGGAAGGCCTCTGCCCATCTGAAATTCGATGATCTGCGCTCGCATGATCCTCTCACCGGGAGAGAAAGCACGGGTGCTCAACCCTCCCAGGATTATTGTGCGTGCTCCTAGTGCGTTTGTCAAGCCTTCTGCAGGGCGCGGAGTTTAGCGCTACGGGCGCGCGGGTTCTGGGTGGACTCTTCCGGTGAAGGCCGGAGTGGACCCCAGATCTGCGCGGCTCGGCCAGCTTTAAGCTGCGCCCGAAAGAATCTCTTCACTATGCGATCTTCAAGGGAGTGAAACGAGATGACTACGAAGCGTCCACCTGGAGCCAGACGCTCAAACCCAGCCATCAGGGCTTTTTGGAGGTTCTCCAGCTCGTTGTTGACGGCGATGCGCAGGGCTTGAAAGACACGTGTTGCCGGATGAATTCGGCTCTTATAGCGCGCAGCTGCCGGGATGCTTTGCTCGACAATTTTCACCAAGTCTGACGTTGTCTCGATAGGGTTGTTCTGTCGGGCGCGCACGAGATTCTTCGCGATGCGCGCGGCCCAACGCTCTTCGCCATAGTCACGAAAGATTCTTTCTAGTTCGCGCTCGTCAAGGGAATTGACGAGATCAGCTGCTGTCAGTTCTTGAGTTGGATCGAGGCGCATATCTAACGGACCCGCGAGCCGGAAGCTCAAGCCACGCTCGGCTGTATCAAGCTGCGTGAGCGAGACCCCTAAATCTAAGAGAATGCCATCGACAGAGTGAATCTTTAGCTCGTCTAAGACCCTATCAAGGTGAGCAAAGTTCGCGTGGATGAGCTTCACTCGATCTGTAAACTCTTGGAGATGCCTGCGAGCGATCTCGAGGGCGTTGGGATCACAATCTAACCCAATCAAGAGTCCGTTCTTCAGGCGCGAGGCGATCGCGTGCGCGTGGCCGCCGCCGCCGACCGTTCCGTCAAGATAAATCCCATCGGGCTTGACAGCTAAAGCTTCTAAGACTTCGGTGACCATTACCGGCTGATGAGCTCGCGGATTCATAGTATCCTGATTTATCATACTAGGGTTGCCCACGAACTTCATTTCAGCCTTTCTCAGCAGCGAGAAGCATGTATGGGCCGAGGCCCAAATTGCGACGCCCAACAATCGCACAGCGGGGGGAGGATCCAAGTTCCAGCCCAGCGGTGCAGATTACCCTCTAGGAGTATATAATTTGGCTAATGAAGGGGACGGATGAGCTAATGAAGTATCTTCTGGTAGCAACAACTATCATGGAGGTTTAGGACTAGCTCTGCTACCATCTAGGAGTGAGGGGACAGTCGGCCAAGAGAGGCCACTTCTCGTGGGGGTGTCTCAAGATTTTCCCACTATACAAGCTGCCGTTGATGCCGTCGCGGAGTGAGGGACGGTGCTCATCGGTCCGGGGACTTACCAAGAGAGGATTCACATAGCAAAAAGCCTGCGCTTAATAGGAGCCAGCCGAGAGTTAGTGCTCATCAAAGCTGACAGGGCCATAGATGTAACAAATACGGAGAGGAGGCCCATGCAAGTCAGCCTCTCAGACCTCACGGTAGAGGCCCGGCAGCTCGGCATTAGTGTTGGTCTGGGGCTTCCCAGGTGGGCATTCTTGCTGTAGGAAGTCATTTAAATCTTCAGAAGGCAACTATTAGGGAGAACTACATCGGGATCGCCCCTTACCTAGAGGCCATCTTAAGCGTTCAAGACTCGACCATTAAGGAGAGCAACATAGGTATAGCTGCTATCGTTGGGATTTTGAGAAGCGTCTTTATGGGAAAACGAGATCAACGCCAATGGAGTGGGGATCTATCTCGGCTACGATTTCTATCAGGAGAACCAAGGGTATTAGGGAAGATCGATCCCTCGACTGATATAGATGTATCAAAACAAAATTTTTGGGAACTTATATATACTATGGAATGGCTCTCCATCGCAAGGAGTGCGAGGATGAGGTCCTTAGCAAGATCATGGAAGGATTCTTACCTTTACACCCGCTAGGATGGGGTGAGGCCTCGTTGGAAGGGACTGTCTTTACGGGATGGAACAACGAGATTCGAGATAATGGTAAGGGTGACCTCTGCCCGCCCGACTACTCCTGGCGGGATTTAGGAAGTAATACCAAGGTCACTCGCGATCACGCCAATCGCCTCATCGAGAGATCGCTGCGCTGTCATTTGCAAGGTCGTCCGCGCTTGACGCAGACGCTCTTGTAACTCAACTCTTCGAGCAGAAAGCTCTAGAATCTGCTGCACCAGCGCGCCCTCAGTCAGCATATCTGAAGTACTCCACCATCGTATGGGATATGCGCAGACTTCTTCAATGCGGCGCAGAAAGCTTTCGATCTTGGGATCGTAGCTGAGGGCGCAGAACGGCACCCCACAAAGCAGCGCAAAGACCAGGCTGTGCAGGCGCATTCCCAGCACAACATCTACGCTGCTCAAAGCTTGTAGAAGATCATCAGGGCGATGAACTTCGGCAACGGGGATAGTGAGAGCAAGTCCTTGCAACACGTCGAGGTCCTGGTCGGCTTGAAACGGCAGGAAGACGAGCTCGAAGTCCTTTGAGAGGGTGCGCAGCGCGCGCCGGAGCACGGCAATATTTGCAGGGGAGAGCCCCGGACGGAGTGAGAGCCCGAGCTTGGCCCTCTCCCTTGGAAGGGGAGCGTGGTTTGGAGCGAGGACCAGCACCGCCAAATCCTCTCCAAGTAGAGCACGAACACCGCGCGCCAATGCCCACTCATAACTGAGTCGATCGCGCATCAAGACGAGCTGTGCTCGTTGGAGTGTCTGAGCAACCCAGCCCCTAGAACGCTGTGAGCGCAACGGCCCAATCCCTTGACCGATCAAATACGTCGGCAGACCATATCGCTGCGCCCAACGGAGCAGACCTAAATAATACAGTAAAGAGCGAGTACTTGTGGCATCTTGGAGCAAGCCCCCCGGACCAAGAATAAACGCCGACGCTCGCGTGAGGGCGTGATGGATCTCCCATGGATTCCAGCGATTGATCGAGTCCGTAGAGTGCAGGCGAGCCGTCTGCGGCGGATCATTGGAGAGCACGACGAGCCGTGCATGGGGCAGTGCATCGCGCAGAGAGCGTATCAATACGGAAAGCGCCGCTTCATCGCCCCAGTTGCCAAAGCCATAATAGCCTGCGATCACAAGCGTCGGCGCCATCGTTTGATTCCCCACAACACAGAACACGCGAAGAGACCGAGAAGTAAGCCCAGCATTAACCCGTTGAGCGTGCGCCAGAGCGAGAGCATTAATGGCGTGTGTAGGTGCACAAATGTGTTGATAATAGACGCTTGGCCCAAGGCGCCAAGTGCGAGCAAACTCTTCTGAACCAGATTCTGTTCGCGCCTCCAGAGCAAGAGCGCAGGATGTCCAACGAAAAACTCTTTGAAACGCGGGCGTGCCGTCAGCCAATCCTCCAAGCGCTCCCGTAGAAGCTCTTCCCAACGAGCTACAGGGATCACAGGAAGATTGCCACTGCGCTCCAGGACGAGCACAAACAAAGCCCCCAGTCCTAAAGCAGGGATGAGCCATCCCCCGCGCTTCAGCTGGGCTGTGAGCTGGTTCCCTCCACGCAAGAGCTCAGTAAGAATAATGAGCAGTGACGGCGCGATCAGCGCGAGTTTGACGCCCCGAAACTCAGCGAGCTTCAGAAAGAACGAGAGCTCGCTCAGCACCGCTGCGGCAGCCAGTCCTGCGCAACTCGATCCCAGCGAGACCAAAAGCAGCAACTTCCAGCCCAATAGCCTCTCTTTGCTCATAAGGAGGAGAAGCCAGGGAGCGAGCACAGCAATCATCAAGGCGAGGGCTTGGCGCGCTAAATCGAGATCCCACCTCCCCACAAGCGCGAGCGCAATCACGCCGACCGCCCCTCCTAAGAGGAGCGCCATTGCAGACAGCCTCGAGACTTCCATAAACACGAGCACAATCAAGCTGACAAAACCTAGCCCTATCACAAGATAGATCCAATACGAGCTCTCAAACGGCGCTGGAGCCGATGGCGGTCCAAGCTCCATCCCAAGCTGGATCAGCCGTTGGCTGAGGCGTTCCAAATATTGAGGAAATCGCCGATGCTCGGTAATCCAGAGTAATCTGATGGTACGCTCCTGGACAGCGCGCTCCCAGCGCGCCACTGCGCCCTCGAGTCCTAGACGATCGAGTTCCTGGGATTTGATCGCATGAGCGCGCACGAAGTTCCGTTGGCCCCATCGATAGAGGTCTTCTAGCCCCGATGGTTCAGAAAACTCAAGGACCCCTATCAGAGCAGAAGGGAGATCGGTCATTATCCATGAGGGTACTAGTGAACCGTGCTCCGACCGTAAGATCACATAATCGGGACGCAAGGCCACTGATGGTATCTCTTGATGATCGGCATCGACGACGAACGCCACCCTCAGCCCAATAGCTTGTGCGGCGCGAACGATCTCAAACACCTTATCGCTAAGATCTGTTCTTGGAAGATTCCACTCTGAGAAATCAGCAAGTTCCACACTGAGGGCAACAACGCCTTGAGCACGCAGTCGTGTCAGAGAGATGTCTAGCTCACCCTCAGTGAGGGAGCCTTTCAACTCCTGTGCAGGGACGACGAGACCCACAGTCTGATACGCTCTATCCCATGCTATACGCTGTAATCCTACTCCTAGGGAAGTCACTATGGCTAGGGCAAGCACGCTATACAGAAGATGCCGGGCAACCATTCCTCTCACGAATCTTCACTATAGCAGAAATAAGCAACCCGATGCCAGGGTGATCGGTGTCTGGGCACAAACGCCCGTACGCCATTGACGCTCTGGGCAATGATAACGTACCGTGGCCAGCAGAGAGGTGAGAGCATGGCACGAGCACTCTCTATAGTGCTGGGGATCATTCTTGGGATGGGTGGGTATGCCCACGCTGCGGTAGCACAGGAGCCTTCTCCTGATCTCTCGCAGGATCGCACCTTGGGAATCGGGCTGCAAGCTCCTTGTATCTTCAGCTTTCGCTATTGGCTTACTGAAGGGTTCGCACTCGAGCTGAATGGCTTTGTGATCTCGATAGGGGATTTTACCAGCGGCTGTGTCGCGAGCAAGATGCTGGCGCGCCTTGCGGACACTGGGGTCTTCGACTTCTATGTGATCTTCGAAGGCAATCTCCATATTGGAGAGTACTGGGGCGAGCCCAGCGTGGGGGATATCGCGCTCAAGGCCGGCATGGAACTGAGCGTTCTGCCCAGCTTAGCAATCAATCTGGAATTTGGCGAAGCGGTGTTCTTCGGCCCAGCCGGGGTGAGTGCCTCCCCGGCCATCAGCTTAGGGTTGCACTATTACTTTACACGTGCCCCTCAACCAAAGCCCGCCGAATAATGATCCCCTAGGAGGCTAAGATGAAGAAGATCATCGCCATCGGGAGCTTAGCGCTTGTCGCGTTGCTGATGAGCGTATTCTCGGCTATGGCTCTCGAGAACCTCTCCAGGCAACATGGGTTTGGCACGGGGATACAATTAACATTTCCCATGGAGCCACCTCACGCCCTGCCCGCGTCGGGGATGAGTCTGAGGGTCTGGCTTGCAGATCTCTACGGGGTTGAGGCGAATTTCTTTGTAGTTGGTAGCGCCCTGAGCTTTACTCCGCGAGCGTTCTTGAAGGTCATAAATCTTGAGATCGCCGATCTCTACGTCGGCCTTGGGGTGAGCGCCTTCGTCTATGCGCCGCCGCAGGACGCTCTAATGCTCTACACGCCTTTACAGGGGATTATAGGGTTGGAGATGCGTCTGACCCCCCGGATCGCGCTCAACGCCGAGCTTGGGATCTTCGGGCTTGGGGGAACAAGGGGTGGGGTGACGTCAGGGGTGGGCCTACACTTCTATTTCTGATACTTGCTTGAGCCGCGCGCACGCCCTAAAATTACAAGTGCTATGGGCAAGCGCGAGGTCTTGGAGAGCGTCCTCGCCCAAATTAAGAAGAAACACGGTGAGGGCGCGATCATGTGGCTGGGGGAGCAGCCACATCTAGAGATTGAAACCATACCGACGGGCTCGCTCTCGCTCGACATCGCCCTTGGGATTGGAGGCGTTCCCCGGGGACGGATTGTTGAGATCTTTGGCCCTGAAGCCTCGGGAAAGACGACGCTCGCGCTGCATATCATCGCCGAGGCCCAAAAGTTGGGGGGCACGGTCGCGTTCGTGGATGCTGAACACGCGCTCGACCCAAACTACGCCCGCGCTATCGGCGTCGACTTAGATAAGATTCTCCTGAGCCAGCCAAACTCCGGCGAGCAAGCGCTAGAGATCACCGATCACCTGGTGCGCAGTGGCGCTATCGACGCCATCGTGATCGATTCGGTTGCAGCGCTCGTGCCAGAGGCCGAGCTGGAAGGCGCGATGGGCGATGCGCAAGTGGGGTTGCAAGCGCGCCTTATGAGCCAGGCGATGCGCAAGCTCGCCTCATCGATTGCGCAATCGAAGACGACCGTCGTCTTCGTCAATCAGATCCGGCAGACGATCTCCGGGACGGCCTGGGGGCCAACGACGACGACCACTGGCGGCTTGGCCCTCAAGTTCTACACCTCGGTCCGTATGGAGATCAAGAAAATTGGCTCTATCGAAGAGGGCGATGAGAAGATCGGGAGTGAGACGCTCGTGCGCGTCGTCAAGAACAAATTAGCACCGCCCTTCAAAGAGGCGCGCTTTGATATCATCTACGGCAAGGGAATCGCGCGCTCGCGCGAGCTCATCAAGCTCGGTGAACAACTCGGGCTTGTGAAGAAGAGCGGCTCGTGGTTCTCTTGGGGCACGATCCAACTGGGGCAGGGACTCTCCAACAGCGCGGCCTATTTAGATGATCATAAAGATGTCGCTGAGCAATTAGAGCAGGCGATCCGTCAGAAAGCAGGCTTGCCCTTCGACAAGAGCAAGATGAAGCAGCCTACTCTCCTGCCGTGACCGAAGAAGAGCGTGCCCGTGCATATTTAGTGAGGCTTTTCAGGCATCGTCCGCGCAGCCGGTATGAAGTCGTCACCCGGTTGCGGCAGAAGGGCTTCTCGAGAGAGACTATCGAGTCAGTAGTCGAGCAAGCAGAACGTGCAGGGCTTTTAGACGATGCACGGTTTGCCCAACTTTGGGTTGAGGATCGTCTGGCGCGTCGTCCCCGAAGCCGTCAGATGCTTGAGCGTGAGCTCCGTGCCAAGGGCGTCGCTCCGGAGCACATTCACAGGGCTATCGCGCGTGCAGAGCTTGATGACGAGGCATTAGCCAAACAACTCGTCGCTGAGCGCTGGCCCCGGCTGCTTGCGCTCGACGAACAGACGCGTCTGCGGCGGCTCACAAGCTTTTTGCGCCGTCGAGGGTTCTCGGAAGAGATCATCCGTCGCGCCTTAGATAATCCCTAACTGACGCAAGAACTCTTTATCATTGAATGCAAGCTCATGATCAGAGAAGATCTGAGTACGCTCGTGGCCCTTGCCCGCAATGAGTACGCAGTCTCCTGGCCGTGCAAGCTCTAACGCCCGCACGATCGCTTCCGGACGAGCTACCAGCACTTCGTAAGGAGCCTCGAGAGCTCGAATTCCAGCTTCAATCTGCCTTGCGATCTCGTAAGGATCTTCGCTCTTAGGGTTGTCGCTGGTGATGATCGTGTAATCAGCCAAACGCCCGCTGATTTCCCCCATGATGGGTCTCTTGGAGGGATCGGATTCGCCTCCGCAACCGAAGACGCTGATCACCCTGGGATAGAAGCCTTTGAGCATACGTAGCATCTTTTCCAAAGAGTCTGGCGAGTGCGCAAAGTCTATCCAGACGAAAACTCCGTTGCGGGTGCGATAGCGCTCGCAGCGGCCCTCAATGTGCTTGACAGACTTAATTCGTGCCGTGATCGTATCAAGGTCGAGCCCGCGCTCGATCCCTACCCCTATCGCCGCGAGAATGTTATAGACATAGAACTGCCCAGGAAAGCTCGTCTCGACAGGCGTAACTCCGAGGGGAGTGTACGCGAGAAATCTCGATCCTGTTGGGCTGAGCTCGATCTGGTCGGCCCATAAATCATGCTCTGGATTGAGGCCATACGTCCAGATTTGCGCTCGCGTTGCCGCGATAAACTCTTGGGCATATGGATCATCACCGTTGATGATGGCGCGTGCGTCTGCGCGTAAGTTCTCAAAGAGCTTGCGCTTCGCGCGAAGATACTCATCCATGGTGCGATAGTAATCGAGATGGTCATGGGTGAGGTTGGTGAAGATCGCGACGTCAAAGTCGATCCCGTGGACGCGCTCTTGGGAGAGGGCGTGTGCCGAGACCTCGAGCACGAAGTGCTTCTGTCCGAGCTGAACGGCTTCCCAAGCGCGACGTTGAATCTCAACAGCCTTTGGGGTCGTGTAGGGCGACTCGTGCTCCAAGGCGTTGTGCACGGTCGTGCTCAGAGCTGATTCGCCCAAGACCGTGGCAGAAAGCACGCTGACGGAGGTCTTCCCGTTGGTGCCCGTGACCCCAACTGTATAGAGTTTTTTAGTTGGGAAGTCATAGAACGCACAGGCGAGTTCTGCAAGGGCGCGGCGGCTCTCTGCAACGAGTACATATGGGATATGTGCAGGCAATCTCAAATCAGCTCGTTGTCCAACGACAGCGACAGCGCCCTTGGCTATAGCTGTCCCAATATAGTGATGCCCATCGGTGCGAGTTCCAGGGACGGCGACGAAGAGGGCACCAGGTTGAACTTCTCGAGAGTCATCGGTGATCTGAGAGATCCTTACAGAGCGATCACCGTAGACAGCGCGATAGGAAACAAACGCCAAGAGCTCCTGCAGAGGCTTTTCGCGTGGTGTAGGCATACCTGCACTCTATATGGAGGCCCAAAGGAGCACAAGGGCGCTTGTCCGATCCTGAGAGGGTTTTTGGGTGTAGTGCGGGGCTCCTTGCTTGCATTGCCTTGCGTCCTGCGCTAAACTCAGCCTGTCTATGAAGCATCTGACCGTTGAGGAACAGCTTCGATTTCTCAAGCGCCGCGCTGTAGATGTCATTCCTGAGGCGGATTTGATCAGAAAATTGGAGCGCTCTGCTCGCACTGGCAAGCCCCTCAGGGTGAAGTTGGGGGTCGACCCTACTAGCCCCGATATCCACATTGGGATTGGCGTCGTCTTGCAGAAGCTGCGCGATTTTCAAGAGCTGGGCCATACGGCGGTCCTAATCGTGGGAGACTTCACGGCTCGTATCGGCGATCCCTCGGAGCGCGTCAGCCAACGCAGGATGCTCTCTAAAGAAGAAGTTGAAGCCAATATGAAAGCTTATAGAGAGCAAGCCCTCAAGATCTTGGACCCACAGCGCACCGAGTTCCGCTATAACTCTGAATGGCTGGAGAAGATGGACTTTGCTAAGCTCTTGGAGTTAGCCTCGAAATACACCGTCGCGGCGATGCTGGAGCGCGATGATTTCGCGAAACGTTTCCGCGAGGGCAACCCCATCAGCATCGTTGAGTTTCTCTATCCTTTGGCTCAAGGCTACGATTCTGTCGCGATTCAAGCTGATGTCGAACTAGGGGGAACGGATCAGCGCTTTAATCTCTTAGTCGGGCGCGCTCTGCAAGAACGCTACGGCCAGGAGCCCCAGGTCTGTTTCATCATGCCTCTTTTAGAGGGCTTGGACGGCGTTAAAAAGATGAGCAAGAGCTATGGCAATTATGTCGGGATCACTGAGCCGCCCAACGAGATGTTCGGCAAATTGATGTCTATCCCTGATACGCTCATTGAAAAGTACGTGAAGCTGCTGACAGACTTGGACTGGGAGGAGCTAAAGCAGCTCCACCCCAAAGAACAAAAGCAGAAGATGGCTCACGCGGTGGTGGCACGCTATCACTCCCTGGAAGCTGCCGATAAAGCCCAAGAAGAATTCGAGCGAGTCTTTGCTCGCAAAGAGCGCCCAACAGAAGTTTCTAAGCTCTGGTTAGACAGAAAGCTTCTCAAGCCCGATGGCACGGTCTGGATTGTTGACTTGATCGCGCCGCTTTGCAAGAGTCGCTCGGAAGCGAAGCGCCTCATCGAGCAAGGGGCCGTCGAACTCGACGGCGTGAAGATCACCCGGTTTGATCAGAACGTCTCGGTAAGAGACGGGATGCTCGTGCGCGTGGGTAAGCATACGTTTGCTGAAATCTCTTTGAAGGAGTAGAACCATGGGCTGCGTCTTTTGCAAGATCGTGCGCGGAGAACTTCCTGCTCATAAGATCTATGAAGATTCGGAGACCCTAGCGTTTCTCGATATCTATCCCATGACCGATGGGCATACGCTTGTCATTCCAAAGCTGCACGCTGAGCGGCTCGCTGATCTGCCTCCGGAGCTGGCGGGCAAGCTCTTCCAGACGGTCCAGAAGGTCACAGCTCGTCTGACCCAAGCGCTAGGAGCCCCAGCGTTTAACGTCGGGTTCAACGATGGACGCGCGGCCGGCCAAGCCGTCCCCCATCTGCACTTTCATATCATCCCGCGCTTTCCCGGGGATGGCGGTGGCTCCCTGCACTCTATCATCCATAAGCCGAACACCCGTCCCTTAGAGGAGATCCATCGTCTGATTGCAGGCTCGTGGTGAATTTGTTATAGTAATTCTGTTCACTCTGAACAGCTATCTTCTCTTTTTGGATGAAAGGGCGGGAGGTTGGACGTGCCGGGCGAATTGAAGTTGATCGCGGGTAATGCTAATCCTGCGTTAGCCAAGGAGATCAGCGCCCACTTGGGGATCCAGATGACCGCGGCGGAGGTCAGCCGCTTCCCCGATGGCGAGATCAGCGTGCATATTAAAGAGACGGTGCGCGGGGCCGATGTCTGCGTCATCCAGCCCACTTGCCCCCCTGTTAACGAGAATCTCATGGAATTGTTGCTCATCATTGATGCGCTCAAGCGGGCCTCTGCTGAGCGCATTACTGCTGTCATCCCGTATTACGGCTACGCTCGTCAAGATCGCAAGCATATCGGGCGTGTGCCGATCAGCGCCAAACTCGTCGCCAATATGATCGTCACCGCGGGAGCTGACAGGGTCTTAACCCTGGACTTGCCCGCCGGTCAGATCCAAGGGTTCTTTGATATCCCCGTGGATAACCTCCGAGGGGATCCCATCATAGCAGATTACTTTCGCCATCAAGACCTAGAGAACACCGTGATCGTCGCGCCCGATGTTGGAGCTGCTAAACGCGCTCGCGCCGTGGCCGAACGCCTTGAGCTCCCCTTAGCCATAGTCGAGAAGAGTCGTATCAGCCCTACCGAAGTGCGCGCGCTCAATATCATCGGCGACGTCAAGGGCAAGCGTGCTATCTTGGTCGACGATATCTTAGCAACGGGTGGGACGATCATTGAAGCGACCAATCTTCTCCTGGAATTTGGCGCGCGCGAAGTCTCAGCCGCGTTCATTCATGGGGTCTTTGCCGGTGATGCCGTCCAGAGATTAGAAGCCTCGCCGGTGAAGAAGATCGTCGTCACGAATACGATCCCACCGCCTCGCAGCCCTAAGGTCGATGTGATCTCCGTTGGAGTCTTGTTCGCAGAGACAATCAAGCGCATTCATGCCCAAGAATCTGTCAGCGAGATGTTTCCACATTATTGAGGATCTGCAAGGGAGGAGATACAGTATGGACTATACGCTTCAGGTGATGCTGCGGGGGAAGAAGCCTAATCCCCGCGAGCTGAGACGCACCGGGTTCATCCCTGGCGTCCTCTATGGGCACGGCATCCATCACCGTATCATGGTGAGAGCTCGAGATCTCGAGATGTTGCTCTCTCGCATTACCCGCAGCACGCGTATCACCGTGGAATTAGACGGCAAGAAGCTCCCCACGTTTATTAAGGAGATCCAGTATGATCCGCTGACGGATCGCGTCATCCATCTCGATCTCTATCATCCTGCCCCAGATAAGCCAGTCACTCTTGAGGTGCCAGTACGTCTGCGCGGTGAAGCCAGGGGACGTAAGGAAGGCGGCGTGCTTCAGATCCTACGCGACGTCGTCACGGTCCGAGGGCCCCTAGAGGTCATCCCAGAGATCATCGAGATCGATGTAACTCAGCTGGGGATTGGCCAAGCAATACACGTTAACGACCTCAAACTGGAGGGTGTTCAACTGCTGACGCCTGGGGAGGTCACGATCGTGGCGGTTGTAGCGCCGCGCAAGGAGGAAGCCGCTGTTGCTGTAGCAGTTCCGGGCGTTGAAGGTGCGGTGCCGACAACAGCTCCGACCTCGGAGGCAGTCCCACCAACCCCAGCTGCTCCAGCTAAGCCTGAGGAGAAAAAGCCCGAAAAGAAGTAATCGCTGTGAAGGCCGTCATTGGCTTAGGCAATCCGGGGAGGCAATACGAGCGCACGCGCCATAATATGGGGCGTCTGGCTGTGCGCTCCCTGCTTCAACGCTATACCCAGCTAGAAACAGTAGAGCATAAGCTGTCGGTTGTCTATCGGATTGGCGAGCTAGCTCTTGTAGTGGAGCCGTTAACCTATATGAATGTAAGCGGGCTTGCCGTGAAAGAGATCTGCGAGCGCTACTCTGTGACGCCCCAGGAGTGCCTTGTAGTCTACGACGACTATGCGCTTCCGTTTGGGAAGCTGCGGGCGCGCAAGCGCGGGAGCGCCGGGGGCCATCATGGCATGGAGTCTGTTATCGCTGAGTTGCAAACTGAAGATATTCCGCGGCTGCGCATCGGGATCGGAACAGAGCAGCCCTTGCCCGATCTGATCGACTACGTCTTGGGCGAGTTCACCCCTGAAGAGCAAGCCAAACTTCCCGAGATTCTCTCGCGCGCCGCCGATGCCATCGAGTGCTTTCTCCAGACCGATATCGAGACGGTGATGAACAGATTTAACGCCCCTGCCGAGCGGCAAACGAAAGAACAACCCCTAACGCGATAGACAGATACGCAGCGCTGGTGACGCGCCACGCCGGCGGCAACGAGAACGTTATCGTATGAGCTGGGATCCAAAATAGAATCAAAGAGAGAAAGACGATCCTAGCCCAACGACGTGTCTCTGGTCTGCCTAGGACTTCCCAGGGCCAGCAGAATCTCCCAGCGATCATCGCATCAATCCAATAGTGCGTGAACATCATCGAAAACGCATAGCCTCCAAGGAGATTAATCCACGCGCTCATCCAGAATGGGTTTGCTGGAACCCATAAGTGACTGGACGAGATCGCCTGCACGCCTCCAGCGACAAAGGGGAACGCCGCTGTAAACCAGAGTCCAAAGATCCCCCAGACGAGAAAGCGTATAGCGAGCTTGTCCGGGATCCAATGACCCGTTGTCAGGCGATGTCTCAAGCACTCCCCAAATGTCGCTAAAAGGGCGATCTTAGCAAACCCCATCGGATACGGATAAGTCTCCGTTAGTCGAATGAAGAGCTCGTTCTGAAAGACGATGAACGCCGTGATCGCCCCCAAATAGAGAGCGCCTACAATGTCAGAGAATCTCACGTCGGCCTCCTTGAGTGAGAGATTTTTATAAGATATATCGGCTAAGGTCTAAGTCTTCGACAATGCCCTTGAGCTTGGCGTGCACATACGCAGCGTCGATGGTAAAAGTCTTCGGCTCAGGCAGATCGCACGTCTCAAAGGCAATATCTTCCATAAGTTTCTCCATCACGGTGTGCAAGCGCCGCGCCCCGATATTTTCTAAGCGCTCATTGAGGCGGAACGCGATCTCAGCAATCGCGTCGAGCGCATCATCCGTAAATTCTAGGCATAGCCCCTCCGTAGCCATCAACGCTTGGTACTGTTTTGTCAGGGCATCTTCAGGCTCCTTGAGGATCCGGCGAAAGTCTTCTTTGCTGAGGGGTTTAAGCTCAACGCGGATGGGGAGCCGCCCTTGGAGCTCCGGGATGAGATCCGACGGCTTAGACATAGTAAACGCTCCTGCTGCGATAAAGAGAATATTATCGGTGCGCACGTTGCCATAGCGGGTGCGTACCGTTGAGCCCTCCAAGATGGGCAAGAGATCGCGTTGCACCCCCTGCCGCGATACCCCAGGACCGAAGCGTTCCTCCCGCCCCCCTGCGGCGATCTTGTCAATCTCATCGATAAAAATAATCCCCATCTCTTCAGCACGTTGCACTGCCTGGCGCTTGATCTCATCGAGATTGATGAGCTTATCAGCTTCTTCGTTGAAGAGCAGTTCGCGCGCCTCCTTGATCTTCATGCGCTTGACCGTGTAGCCGAAGCCCAAGGGATTGAGCTTCTCCAACAGCTCGCTCAGATCTACACCCAGCTGCTCCACCCCTTCAGCTGTGAAGAACCCGACTTGTGAGAAGGGGGACTCGCGCTTCACTCGGATCTCAACGTAGTGCTCTTCAAGGGCTCCGGCTCGCAACTTCTCTCGCAGCTTTTCGCGGGTCTGGCGCCAGGAGTCGCGACGTTCCTCATCCGCACTGCTGGGCGGCGTTGCCCCTATCAGGGCATCTAAGAGCCGCTCCTCTACGGCGCGCTCTGCTTCGTGCTTCACCTTCTCGATGGCCTCCTGGCGTACCATCTGGAAGCTTACTTCGACGAGATCCCGAACCATCGACTCGACATCGCGCCCGACATAGCCCACTTCAGTGTACTTTGTCGCTTCTACCTTTAAAAACGGTGCCTTGATCAAGCTCGCAAGCCTGCGGGAGATCTCAGTCTTTCCCACCCCCGTAGGGCCGATCATCAAGATGTTCTTGGGAAGGATCTCTTTGCGGATGGGATCAGTCACGCGCATGCGTCGGATGCGATTTCTGAGAGCAATGGCCACCGCGCGCTTCGCCTCATACTGCCCAATAATATACTTATCGAGCTCGGCCACGATCTCCCTCGGGGAGAGCGCGCGTTTACTCGTGCGTTCGAACGCGTTGATCTCGACGATGTCAGCCATCAGTCACCACTCAAGGGTTTCGATCGATATATGTTGATTAGTATAGATATCCAACGCTCCTGCGATCTCCAGGGCTTTCCGCGCGATCTCCACGATGGGCAGTTGGGTGTTCTGGCGCAGGGCCTTGGCAGCCGCAAGCGCATAGGTTCCTCCAGACCCCAGCCCGATCATCTCGTCATCGGGCTCGAGAACATCCCCAGCCCCAGAGATCAGCAACAATCCTTCGGCGTTGACGACAACCATCATGGCCTCTAAGCGCCGCAGGACTCTGTCGGTGCGCCAGTCTTTAGTGAGCTCGACCGCTGCACGCTTTAGGTTCCCGCCAAATTCTTTTAATTTGCTCTCGAAACGCTCAAAGAGCGTGATGGCGTCGGCGGTCGCTCCGGCAAACCCCACCAAGACCTGATCGTTATAGATCTTGCGGATCTTTTTCGCCGTACTCTTTAGCACGACATTGTTGAGCGTCGCCTGCCCATCAGAAGCGATGACCGCGCGACGCTCCCGCGCTGAGCGAATCGCTAGAATAGTCGTGCCGTGGATACGCGCTTTCATGCGCTTATTCTAATCTAGAAGTGTATAGCTCGCAAGCGCCGTTTAGCGCAGTTCAAACTTCTGCACTCGATGGTTATCTGAATCAGCGATATAGATGAAGTTTCCAAAGATTGCGATGCCACGCGGATTCTGAAACTCCCCGGGCGCACTCCCCTCCTTGCCCCACACAAATAAGAGCTTCCCTGAGGGGTCGAAGGCTTGGATACGATGATGCCCCTGATCCGTCACGTAGATACGATTAAGCCTGTCCACAGCAAGATGATACGGCCGGCGCATCTGGTCGTCGGCTGTGCCCGGGCCGCCGAGCTTAGCTAAAAACTTCCCCGTTGGGTCAAACTTCTGCACCCGATCGTTCTTGTTGTCTGAGACATAGATATTGCCCTCGGCGTCCAGGGAAATCCCCGCGGTGATGTTAAACTGTCCATCGCCGGTGCCGAAGCTTCCGAACTTCCCCAAGAACTTGCCTGTGGGGCTGAACTTCTGCACGCGATGGTTGAAGGCGTCAGCGACGTAGAGATTCCCGTCTTTGTCAAGGGCGATACCGACGGGGAAATAAAACTGCCCATCACCAAGCTGGAGGGGACCGGGCCCATCAGGATCGACACAGCCTCTACCCGATTGGAGCTCGCAGGGGGTCCCCCACTTGGCCAAGAACCTCCCGTCCTTGTCAAATTTCTGGATGCGATTGTTAAATGTGTCCGCGACGTATATATTCCCCGCGCTATCCACAGCGATGCCTCCAGGACTCTCAAACTGCCCGTTGTGAGCCCCCTTGGAGCCCCACTGAGCGAGGAACCTCCCCTCAGCGTCGAACTTCTGAATGCGATGGTTCTCCGTGTCCGCAACATAGACATTCCCTTGGGCATCTACGGCGATGCCCTCAGGAGCATTGAATTGTCCAGCCTTGTTGCCGAGCTGGCCCCACTGAGTGACAAAGACAACCGGTGCTTGTGCTCCCACCCCAACGATAAGTACAACTATGAGACCAAGGCGCACCAGAGCTGCCTCCTTTCTCTTTATCTATCTGAGCTGCCCAAAGATCTCAAGCAACTGGGCCACCGAGTGGTGAATGCTCATCTGTCGCGCTCGCTCCTTGGAGTTTCTCCCCAAGAGCTTGCGTCGATGCGGATCGTGCAAGAGTTGTGCTACCGTTTGGGCGAAGATCTGCTCGTCCTCTGGGACGAGTACCCCGGTCTCCCCATCACAGACGATATCCGCAACGCCTAGAGCGCGCACGGCCACCGCTGGGAGCCCCGCAGCCATCGCTTCCATCAAGACCAAGCCTTGGGTCTCCGTCTTCGAAGCAAAGACGAACAAGTCCGCTCCACGATAGTAATCAACCAACTCTGCGCGCGGGACGAACCCCACAAAGAGCACCCGATCTCCAAGCTTCAGGTGTTTGGCATACTCCTCGAAGAGGGGCTGATGGGGCCCCCCTCCCGCAAGCACTAATCGTATAGGCCGTGGATCGTCCCACTGGTCTAGGATCATGCGAAACGCGCGCAGCAAGAAGTGTAAGTTCTTTTCAATCCCCAGACGCCCTGCGTAGAGCAAGAAGAACTCCTCGGGGGCAAGCCCAAGAACCTTGCGCGCGTCAATTCTTATGGGGCGCTCGAAGGGCTCTATATCTACCCCAAAGGGCAGCACATAAATGGGCTTTTGGACGCCATAACGAAGAAGCTCTTCTTTCATGGCTTGGGAAGGGGTGGTAATCGCGTCGCATCGGTTACAGAATGCCGCACTCATGCGCTCAGCCATGCGCCGCGAGGGGCGGATGAGTCTAGGAAGATAGTGCAGATACTCTGTAAAGAGCGTGTGATACGTATGCACATGAGGAAGGCTATATTTTCGGGCGACGTGGATCGCCAGCAACCCCATCGAGACCGGCGTATGGCTGTAGACGATGTTGAGCTGAGGAAAGACAGCAAACGCTCGACGATCATAGGGAATGACAATACGGCTATCTTTGTGGAAATAAGCCGTTAGCGCCGGAAACCGAAAGATTCGGCCGTTCTCGTTTCGTTGAGCGCGCGAGTATGCAGGAGCGAAGATATAGACGTCATGGCCTTGGCGCGTCAGCACACGATCTAATTCTTCGAGAACGCTGGTGACACCGTTGATTTGTGGTGTGAACGTATCAGTAAAAATCCCAATCTTCATTGGCGGTCACCTCTCTTCCTCTGCCTGAGGAGGGGGAGGAGCTGGAGGTGAGGGTGACTTCCCACAAATCGGACAGAAATTCTCTTCGCTCAGGAAGCCGCACTGGGGACAGGGCTTCCAGCCTAGCTTCCAACGGGCCTTCTCCATTATCTTGGCTTTCCGCATAAGTTGCTTCACTGTGGCGCGCAGGGTCGGGTCGGCAAGCTCTACAACAAGCTGCTCGATCTCGTGCTCTTCTTCAGGGCTCAGCTCAACAGCCTCGAGCGAGAGCACTGGGCGTGGCTTAGGGAAGCTCTCGACGCGAAAGCGAATCTCCTTGACGCGCTCGGCCCCCAAAGCGCTGTTGAGCTTTCTTCTGAATTCTTCTCGCATTAGGCTGAACTCGTGCTGGACGATGTGATTGGGCACCGCGACGAAGAGCACGCCCTCATGGACCCAGATCGGTCGCGCTAACCGTGAGATCCTCTGTCCAACAACGCGATCCCACATAAGCGCTGGCTCCTGCTCGCGATATCCTTCGAGCAGGCCGTACTTGCGTAACACCCTCTCGATCAGTGTTGCTTCGATCATCTCATCCCTGCTTGAGCTTCCCTTCTCCTTGAGAGGGGAGAGGGATCACTCTTCCGTTCTCTATGGCGAAGATGCGCCGAGCTACCGCACGCACCTCCGGAAAGAGTTCTTCAGGGTCCATTGCTGTATGAGTGAGAAAGATCTGAATATCTTTAGGCAGAAGCTGCAAGAGCCGTTGGAGCCGAGGGCGATCCAGCTCCGTGAGCACGTCGTCCAAGATCAAGATAGGATAATCCCCGAAGCGCTGAAAGCCTAGATCAAGCTGGGCGAGCAAGACCGCGCAGAGCGCAGATTTCTGCTCCCCTTGTGAGCCAAAGCGCCTCAAGTCATGGCCATCGAGCATAAAGCGTAGATCGTCGCGATGAGGGCCGACTAAGATCATACGACGCCGGATCTCTTCTGGAGTGGCATCCCTGATGAGTTGAGCAAGGGGCACCGAAGGCCCCTCATAGCTGAGCACTAACTTGCTCTCGCGACCACAGATCGCTTGGTAGCGCTCGGGAAGCATCTTGTTGAGCTCCCGAATATATTCGCGTCGCTGAGCGATGAGCCAACTCCCTCGCTCTACGAGCTCCTGGTTGAAGACCTCCAGGACTTCAGGATCAGGGGTCTCCTGATGCAATAGAGCGCTCTTGCGCTGGAGCACCTGCTCATACTCGCGCAGCACATATCGATATTCACGCGAAATCTCGGAGATACTGCGGTCGAGAAAGCGCCGGCGCTGCTCAGGACGACCTTTGAGAATCTGTAATTCATCTGGGGTAAAGAGCACGACGTGCAGCCGTGCGCTCAACTCGCTCTGGGTCTTCCTTTCGTGATTGAGCTCGATAGTCTTGGCACGCGCTCGTCCGTTGAGATGAACTCGGATCTCATCACCGTTGACAGAAAGCTCGATAGCGGCTTCTTGCTGCCCGAAGGCAATCACGTCACGCTGGCGCTCCCCCTTAAGCAACCAGCCTTTAGCAACGTAATAGATCGCTTCGCAGAGATTGCTCTTGCCTGCGGCATTGGGCCCAATGATGAGATTGAGCCCACCATCGGGCATCAGCTCTAGAGGCGCTAGATTGCGAAAGTTATAGAGCGCGAGACGCTCAACCTTCATCTCGATGATATTTTACTCTGTGCGCTCAGCTAATGCGAGCAGCTGGGCTTTTAAGTGAGCGATCTCTCCGGCGAAGAGTGGGCTTTCGGCTAAGGCCTTGGCTTTACGATATGCATGCATGATCGTGGTATGATCGCGCCCCCCGAAGCTCATCCCCAAGGCTGGGAAGGAGCGCTCGGTCAGTTCACGTGCGAGGTAGATCGCGATTTGACGCGCGCAGGCGATGCGTCGCTCTCGGCTCTCCCCTTCGAGGTCTTCGACGCTTATCTGATAATATCGCGCGACCTCGCGCTTGATGAGCTCGGGGGTGAGGAACTTGGGGCGCTCTGGCGGAGGGAGCACGTCCTTCAAGGCATCTTCGGAGAGCTCATGGCCGTTGAGCGAGATCGTAGCGGTCAAGCGCACCAGAGCCCCTTCTAAGGCGCGCACGTTCGAGCGCACCCGCTCCGCGATATACTCAAGTATGCTCGGGGGAAGTTCGAGCTGGAGCTCTTCGGCTTTCGTACGCAAGATCGCCAAGCGTGTCTTGGCATCAGGGGGCTGAATCTCCGCTACTAACCCCCAGCCAAACCGTGAGATCAGCCCCTCTGGAAGATGGGGCAAGGCCTCTGGAGAGCGCGTCGAGGTCAAGACGATCTGTTTGCCGCGTTGGTAGAGATCGTTGAACGTGTGCAAGAGCTCTTCTTGGATAGCGGCTTTCTCACGGAGGAAGTGTACGTCGTCTAATAACAAGATATCTGCTGAGCGATAAGTCTTTCGAAACTGCGCGGTCTTGCCCTCTTGGAGGGCGCGGTAGAACTCGGTGGCGAAGCGCTCGCAAGTGACATAGAGAATCTTGAGCCAAGGGAAGCGACGCGCTGCTTCGTTGCCGATGGCATGGAGAAGATGAGTCTTGCCTAAGCCCGAGGCGCTGTAGATAAACAAGGGATTATAAATGCGTGCGGGATTCTCTGCGACCGCAAGGGAAGCGGCGTATGCCAATCGGTTGCTCTCGCCACGGACGAATCGCGTGAACGTATACTCTGGCCGTAGCGTCGAAACAACAGCTGGGGGAGAGTCTCGCAACACAGCTTCTGATCGCATCGTCGCTAACCCCTGGTGCTGGTAGGTACCCTCAGCATAGCAGAGATCCCAGGGCGTTGTCAAGTCTGGATCAAGAGGAACGATGGCGAGAAAACCCTTATTCCAAAAGTATTTTTTGCGTAGCCTCGTCGGGGTGACGCAACGGAGTCAGTGAGGTGATGAACATGACACCGGTTTACTCGTTGGGCAGACGCGCCGTAGATTTTGCGGGAAATTGATCACCCTAGTTAGCAGACATAGCCCGTGTGAGGGTCACAACTCCCAGGGTAATGGCCAACAGAGCGATCAAGGCTCTCAGGAAGCGCACGGGGAGCTTGTGCACGGTAAACGCGGCTAAGGGTGTCGAGATCACGGCGCCAATGAGAATAGGCACCGCGAGCTGCCAATTGATAGTGCTTACACTGAGCCAATACATGAGAACGCCGACGAGCGAGACGACTCCTTCGGAGAGACTAGTGATGCCCACGGCGGCCTTGGGGCTCAGCCCAGCGAGGATCTGGCCGGCCGTAATGATCGGACCATAGCCACCTCCGCTCACCCCTTTATTAAAAGAACTGAGCAATCCGATCCCAACAAGCCGCAGCCAAGAGAATCTCTGACTGCCCGAGGGCGTCACGAGCACGAAGACCCCCAGGGCGAGCACTAGCACGCCAATATAGACTTTGATTATCCACGCAGGGAGCTTCACGGCTACAGTAACGGCAATCACTGCTCCCAGCGCGCCGATGAGCGAGAGCACTAGGACGACTCGAGAATCAAGAGAGCTCTTGCGGAAGCTCACGTTCCGATACGTATGATGAAACCCTGCGGCGACTAAGCCGGTGACGAATTCCGAGAGCAAGACAACAGGGACGATCTGGAGCGGCGTGAACCCTAGCAACAATAGCAACGGGGTAAGAGTCGTGCCGTAGCCCATGCCAAGAGAAGAGTCTATATACTCAGCGACGAAAGCGAGCGCCACCAAGATCAAGAAGAATTCCCAGGCCACAACGCAGTATACCCCAAAGCGGATCTCCTAAGCAAATTTGCGCCGGGGCTCTCTATGAGCTATGATGGCGTCGTGCTATGAGCTGGCGCTGGTTGTTGGCTTTGTTGATCGTTAGCAGCTTGCTGTTCTTAGGGGCACGCTATTTTATACTTGCGCGGCTCAAGAACGAAGAATATCATCAGTGCCCACACTGCAAGAGCTTCTATCGCGGTGCGGTGATGTACTGTCCGCACTGCGGACAAGTCGTCGCTCGGTGGTCCAATAGGCGCTAAGCGTTCCGCTCGCTTACTCGTTCACTTCAAGGACTGTGCTCAGTATGAGCTCCGTTGAGGTCGCCTGGTAAGCCGCTTGGCCTTCTCCTTCGATCTTGCTTGCTCCCGGCTGCTCGACCGTCACCGTATAGACCCACTCATGTGATCCCCCCTTGGTAAGCCGTAGGAGCATGAACTCCAAGTCCTCATAAGAGCTCAAAGTATAGGGCAGGATCTCGCGCCAATAGATATATTCGATATCGCGCTTGGCCGTCACTCGCAGTTTGATCTGAATCGTCTCACCGACTTGGAGGGGTCTGTTGGGGAGGATGCGCTCGACGATGACCAGCTCGTTCTCTACCCGTTCGACGCGGAACGCCGGAGGCGGCGGCGCGAGCACGGTGATCTTCGTGCTCGCGGTGTCGGCCTGACCCGCTTGGTCGTAGACCGTCAGGTGGATGGTGTACTGCCCGGGCTTGTCAAACGTCGGGGTGATTTGTATCCCAGTAAATTCACGACCATCGCTCAGCTTCCAGTGGATGAGCACGAGCCCACGGTCGTCCTTTGACTGCGACGCATCCAAGATCACGGTCAACGGGGCAACGCCTGTGCGCTCCTTTTGGCAGTTTGGACACTCCAAAGCGATCACAGCCATGGGAGGTTGATCGGGCTTCTCCCCAATCGGAATAGGCTGAGTGCACCCTGCCAGCACCACAAGCGCGAATAAGCTTATCACCTTTGAAGATCTCATGTTCTCATCTCCTTAGCTGAGCTGTTACCCTTAGACTACCCTAAAGGGCATTCACCCAATATCCCAGAGCGCAACAAGGACTGTGACGTTGATCACCCTACACCCTTGACTTCCCTCTCCCTTGGAGGGGAGAAGGGTTAGGGAGGGGAGAAGGAGTTTGACAGTTCTCTCTTGATGAGCTACACTAAACCAAACCCGCGGGGAGGGGCCTATGCGCAAGATCGACTTAGTCGCTCAAGTAGCGCAGCGGACAGGAATGCCTAAGGAGGCCATTTTGAAGTCATTAAACGCCGCGCTTGCTGTGATCTCGGAGACGATAGCCCAGGGGGAAGAGGTGCGGTTAAAGGGATTTGGGACCTTTGTGGTACGACCGCGTCGCCCTACGCGGCGCAGCAATCTGTGGACTCGTCAGGTCTTTGCTATCCCAAGCAAGCCGATACCGCGCTTTGTCCCAGGAAAGGCTCTCAAGCAGCGTGTGCTCAGCAATCTCACCGTAGTAGAACTGCCAAGTGGACGTCTAGCTATCCGTCCAAAGTCTGGCTAGAGGCGCTTCAAGAATTGCTCCGCTTCGTCTTTGTAAGAATGGAACGGATCGGCCAGGACGAGGGTGCGCTTAGGCTCGACGAAGACCCCGTCCCACTCGATCATATATTCGCCGACGGTTCGACCCCGTAAGCCGCGCACGATCAGAGCCCGCCCATAAGCCCTAGTGTCAGAAGGAGGCTCCTCTATAGCTCGTTCGATCTGGGAATTGCTTACGAGCCGCCGTCGCGACTCGAGCGCATAGTAGAGCCCTTGCTCCGGGTCTATATTGTGATATTCTAAATCTAGGCTATGTAAGGCATCGTCTTGCCAGGTGAGCCCTTCGGCGTCCTTGAAAAGCTGGATCATGGAGAATTTAGCGACCCAATCGAGGCGGTCAGCCAGCTCCATAGGATCGCGCTCGAGGGCGTCGAGGGTCTCTTCCCATTCGCGCAGGACTTCATCGGTCTCCGGATCACGTCCGGCAAAGTGCCGCTGGGCGGCCTGCAGATAGAGGCGTTGCAGGTCGATGGCAGAGATCGTCGAACCATCGTCACGTCGGACGATCCAGGTGTGTGTCGGATCGCGAGAGATCTCCTTGAGGGCGCGCAATGGCGCGGCCAACTCCACCCCGGAGGGAACGGCTTGTTCTTCTAGCAGATCCAAGACCAAGATCGTTGTGCCCACCTTGAGAAACGTTGCGTATTCTGAGGGATTGGCCTCGCCAAAGAGCAGGTGGAGTCGTGGGCTGCGGGAGAGCTCGTACATCTGATCCCACTTGGGATTAATCAGGGCGCGGCTGAAGCGCACCCGCCCGGAGACCGTATGCAGAATATGATCGGCACGTTGAGAGAGCTGGAAGTCCACGGTTGGATCGGGCTCGACCCCGTAGGCTGAGTCGACAAAGACCGTATCGGCGATATGGCGGGACTTGGTCTGCCACGTGGTAGTCAAGCGATGGCCACCGACCCGTCCCGCTCCAGCAAAGATCTGGCGTGTCACTAAGAAGGGGACTAATTTCTCGAGCGCATGCCGCCAGGAGAGCGACTCGGGATCGACAGAATAATTCTCATGGCAGCCAAACGTATGGCCCGCAAAGTGATCGACGCTATTGTTATAGAAGCTGACTCGATCGTGGAGGCGGAGATCGCGCAATACTTTCAAAATGAGTCGCTGTCCGGCTCGCTCGTAGGCGATCAAGTCGCGTAGCGATCGGCACTCCGGCGTAGCATACTCAAGGTGCGAGCCAACGGCATCGATATAGAGCCGTCCCCCGTTGATTAAGAATCCTCCGGCCTCAGCAGGCTCAAAGTACATATCACGAGTATGCAAGTCGAGGAGACCCCAGCGTCTGTTGCGAAAGACCTCGTCCTTGACCCGCTCCACGATCTCTTCATAGGGCCCAAGTCGGGGATCGCGCACCAGACAGCCAAACTCCGTCTCCAGCCCGACAACGCGATGATCCATCGTTCACGCTCCTGTTCATAACATTAGCTGATTGGGATCATCTTGGCAAGAACGGCTTCAGTTCCTGGTCACTCAAGAAGCGGAAGCGGCGCTCACGCCGCGATACCCGCTCCAGGAAGGCCGCTTCGACCATGCCCGTCTTGAGCGCTTCGGAAAGCACAGCGCGCCATTCAAGCGCGGAGGAAGCTTCGTGGCGTCCTACCGCCCAGGCCTCGAGCGCCTTCTCCAAGGCCGCGTCTCGTTTGGGCACCTTCTTAGTGAACTCCACGAGCACGCGCTCCATCATCTCGCGAGCGCGCTCCGTCCCCGCCGCCACTCCAAAGCGATAGGTCAGCGAAAACTCCCCGTCATAGTTGAGCAGATAAAACAGATCGCTGTCGGGAGTATCGCCCAGCTGTGCAAAGAGCCCGCGCACGACTAAGGGTAATCGTAATGGATCGCTGAAGCTGCGCTTCATGGCTGGGCTGAGCGCCACGCCCACGACCCGTTGGATCGAGACGTCTTGAGGGCTACGGGCAAACCCTTCCGCGTGAGCAAAGTCAACAGCGAGCTGGCGAATCGTTTCTAAGTCTGATTGATTGCCTAAGCCCGCAAATGCCAATCTATCGTAGATCTCGAAGATCTTCTGCTGGTGAGCGCGACGCACCGTCACTAACAAGATCCCTTCGTGACACGAGAGGCCCACGATGGGGCTCCCCTCGCGTAAGCGATCCTCAACGTAATCGGCCTTCTGACGGAGCGTTTGCTGCCAATCGTAGGGGGTGAATGCCATAGTCACTCTTTCAGCAAAGTCTTTTGGAGGGAGCGTAAGAGCTCTTCGGGGACGTCGGCGACGCCTTCAGCCGTTACGGTCTTAGCGAGGGGCAAGTGGTGATGAATCCCACCGGTTGCTGTGTCCAGAGACGCCGCGATCTCAAGCAAGAGGAGCGTCTCACGCAGTGCTGCTTCCAGCGTCATAGTGTGAAACGGGCCCTTAGTGCGCACGATATACTCGAAGGCACCCCGAATCCGTTCTGCGCCAGAGCCAGCGGCACCGAACTCCCGGCTCTCAAAGCGCGCGCCCATCACATCGTAGAAGAATATACGCCCTTCATGCTTTTCCCTATCGAAGGCGCTGACGATGGGCAAGAACCCGCCGATCCCCTGAAGAGCCCCGGGGAGAGACCGACTGAGCACGCGCGAGACCTCAGAGAGTTTGCCCTCCAAACTGAGCTCTTGGAGCTGGCTCCGGGCATAGTACTTAAAAGAATGCTGCAAGAAGCGCACGGCCTCAAACGCTGCGGCGTAAGACCCAGCAATAGCGATGAGCGTCTCATCATCGAGCTTTAAGATCTTTTCGGCCTCTTCATAGAAGATCGCGTTGCCCGCTGTAGCACGGCGGTCAGCGACGTTTAAGACGCCCTTATCGAACTTCACGGCGATGACTGTCGTGCCATGGGCCCAGACCCCGTTGGCACACTGCCCGTGGGTTCTATCTTCGCCGGCTGCAAGCTGGCGAGGGCGAATATCCCAGACGGAGTCTGGCATCCCATAGGCCTCAAGGAGCTTGGCGAAGTCGCCGTAGCTCATCGACTCACTCTCCGCTGCGTTGGCGATAACGCTGCGCTTGCCGCGGGTCGACGCGGCGCATCCGCTCCAAGAGCCTCTCGGTGTCGGGCTTGGGCACATTGGGAGTGCGCGGGCCGTCGTCCGTGGGCTTGGTCAACGGATCCTGTGGTATGGGTCTTGTGATGCGTTCCGGCATCGGTTATCCTCCTTTCGTCTCAAGAGTCTGCTGTATGATACCCAAAAGCTCGCGTGGCGTCGAGACCCCCTTCGCCCAGTGAGGGAGCATTGCGACCCGACCGTCGACGAGCGAGCGCAGATCGATCGTGAAGTCTTGGCTGTTGTGCGAAAGCGTTATTCGCCCCCAGTTGAGCGCCCGGATGGCCGAAGAGAACTTTCTCACGCACAGCCCACGGATGTACGCACGTGTATCGTGTGGGGGGTCATGGAGGGCGCGGACGATCTCGTCGTCAGAGACGAGTCGGCGCAGCATCCCTTGATTCTGTAACTCATAGAAGAGACCGCGAGTTGGATCGAGAGCGTGGTACTCTAAGTCTAGACTTTGAACGATCTCATCGCGCCAGCTCAGCTTTTCAGTTTCAATAAAAGTCTGGAGCAATTGGCGCTTAGCGACCCAGTCGAGCCGGTCGGCACAGCGCATCGGATCGGCTTCGAGATCGTCCAGCACAGATTCCCATTCTTTCAGGAGCCAATCGGTCTCAGCGTCGCGATGGCCGAAGAGCTCTTGGGCGGCTTTCAGATATGCCCGCTGGACCTCAAGGGCTGAGAGAGTGCCTTCTTCTTCAAGCTCGACGAGCCATCTATAAGCTTGATCACGCGAGAGCTCTTTAAGCGTTTTAATGGGGTCTTTGAGGGTCCCAGGTGGGTCGTAGCCCGCTTCCAATAACCCCACAACCAGGGCTGTTGTACCGACCTTGAGGGCGAGAGCGTACTCGCTGAGGTTCGCATCCCCGCAGATGACATGCAGTCTTCTATAGAGTCTTTCATCGGCGTGCGGCTCGTCGCGACTATTTATGAGCGGGCGGCGATCCAGCGTGTCCACGCTGCACAACTCTGTAAAAAAATCAGCGCGCTGGGAGAGCTGAAAGTCGACCCAACTCTCCTCGCCACCGACGCGACCTGCTCCCGTAAAGAGAATGCGCGTTACCAGAAACGGAATCAGCCCGGCAATCAGCTTCTCGAAGGGGAGTGCCCGTGAGACTAAATAGTTCTCATGGCAGCCGAAGCTCATGCCGTGATAGTCGATATTGTTTTTAAAGATCGAGACGGAGCGTCTTGTCTTCTGAGCATAGGCTTGGGCTGCCGCCCAGACGATGCGTTCCCCTGCTTTGTCATGGGCGACAAGCTCCCGAAGTGACCGACACTCGGGGGTACTGTATTCGGGATGGCCGTGATCGTGATAAAAGCGTGCGCCGTTGGCTAAGACTTTATCAGCGTGATCTTCAGAAGCACTTAAGTGTTTACGCGAGGGCTTTTCGTAGGCGTCGTCTTTGGGATTAGTTGTTAAAAACGGGGCACGCCAGCCACGGGCATCTCGGAGAGGGTCTTCGTCGCGATAGTCCCAGGGCTGGGCAGAAGGCCCAGAATAGCTTTGCACAACGGCGCGGACCTCATCGACGAGATCCGTGACGTCCACACCATCTATGAGAATACCGTATTCAGTCTCGATGCCAAGCAAGCGATCCATACAACTATTATGCCAGAAAACCGTTCGAAGTTCGAGTCTTGCTCTCAGCTTCCGGTGCAGGCAGGAATGGTTGACGAGCGGAGCAAGAGCCGTTATAATGTGCCTATGCGGGGGTGTGGTGTAGAGGCCTAACACGCTGCCCTGTCAAGGCAGAGATCGCGGGTTCAAATCCCGTCATCCCCGCCAGGCCGCCTGGACCGTTCATCTTCGACAGCCGGAGGCTGGCGAAGGCATACAAGTTCAGACGAAGTCTGGCCGAGGTAGCTCAGGTGGTAGAGCACAGGACTGAAAATCCTGGTGTCGGCGGTTCGAGTCCGCCCCTCGGCATTCTTTTCTCATCTACTTGCGCTCCCACGCTCTCTTCCGTTAAACTGTGAGCACAAGACTCTATCTTCTAAAGGAGACATAACATGGCCTATCCCAAAGAGTATCGCTACACCAAAGAACACGAATGGGTCAAGCTCGAAAACGGCAAAGCTCGCATCGGGATCACCGACCATGCCCAGCATCAGTTGGGCGATATCGTCTACGTCGAGTTGCCCAAGATCGGCACTAAGGTCAAACAAATGCAAGAGTTCGCCACCGTCGAGTCCGTCAAGGCCATCTCTCCGATTTATGCCCCTCTCAGTGGTGAGGTCATCGACGTCAATAAAGAGCTCGAAACGAAACCCGAATTGATCAATCAATCCCCCCATGAGCAAGGCTGGATCGCTATCATCGCCCCAAGCGATCTCACAGAGCTCGACTCTCTGCTTACAGCTGAACAATACGAGAGACATATAGGGGCTTGAGCCCTTGACCCTCAAAGGAGGTATGAATGACTGCGTTTGAGTTCATCCCCAACACATTAGAAGATCAGCGCAAGATGCTTGCGGAGATCGGGCTCTCTGATGTTGAGGAGCTCTTTGTGGATATCCCTGCAGAGGTGTTGAAACGATTTAAGCCCCTTGGGCTTAAGCCCATCAGCGAGCTTGAGGTCTCTCAACTCGTTAGTCGAATGGCATCCGAGAACGCCCATACGGGACAGTACGTGAGCTTCCTTGGTGGAGGCATCTATGATCACTATGTTCCGGCAATTATCTCGCATCTCATCTCACGCGGGGAATTCTTGACGTGTTACACCCCCTACCAAGCCGAGCTTTCCCAAGGGACGCTCACCTGGATGTTTGAGTTCCAGACGATGATCTGCGAGCTGACAGCGATGGAGGTCGCCAACTCTTCTATGTATGACGGCGGCTCCGCTCTAGCTGAAGCGATGCTCATGGCCAAGAACATCACAGGAAGGAAGAGATTCTTAGTCTCCAAGAGCCTCAATCCCCATCACAGAAGGTGTTTGGAGACGTATGCCTGGGGCGTGGGCCTAGAGCTGATAGACGTGCCCTTCACCGAGACGGGCCAGCTCGACCGCGCGGCCCTCCAGCCCGGCGAGCTTGATGATCTAGGGGGGCTTATCGTGCAGACCCCCAATTTCTTTGGGGTGATCGAAGATCTCTCTGGACTGAAAGAGCTGATCAAAGACGCGTTCTTGATCGTGAGCGTCAATCCCATATCGCTGGGGCTTTTGGCCCCTCCGGGGCTCTTTGGGGCAGATATCGTCGTAGGGGAGGGGCAGCCCTTGGGCATCCCCCAGAGCTTTGGCGGCCCGCTCTTGGGGATCTTTGCGACAAGAATGAACTATGTGCGCAGGATGCCGGGGCGCATGTCTGGGCGCACCGTCGACGCCGACGGGCGCGTCGGCTATGTGATGGCCCTGCAGACGCGAGAACAACACATCCGACGAGAGAAAGCGACGTCGAACATCTGCACCAACCAAGCCTTGATGGCATTGTGTGCGACTATTTATATGGCGACTCTGGGGCGGCACGGCCTGCGAAAATTAGCCGAGCTCAACCTTCAGAAAGCCCACTATCTTGCGGAGAAGATCGCCAAGCTCCCAGGGTTTGCGCTGAGATTTTCCGGGCCGTTCTTCAACGAATTTGTCGTTCGGACCCGCAAGAAGCCCAGCCGTCTGCTCAAGGCGCTTCGCGATGAGGGCTTCTTAGGAGGGCTCGATCTGGAATCCTACGAACTCCTAGACGGCAATAATCTCCTGGTCGCGGTCACCGAAAAGCGCACCCGCGACGAAATGGATCGCTTCGTCAAGGTCTTGAAAGGAGCGTAAGCTATGGGAAACACCATCTTCGATATTGGTGAGGAGAACCGCATTGGACTTCGGCTGCCTGCTCTCGATGTTCCCGAGAGAAATCTCACCGAACTGATCCCTGCAGAGCTCATTCGGAAAGAAGACCCGAAACTCCCTCAAGTCTCCCAAGTCGAAGTCGTCCGCCATTACACCCGGCTCTCACGAATGAATTACGGTGTGGACAGCGGGATCTACCCTTTGGGCAGCTGCACTATGAAGTACAACCCTCGAATCAATGAGGACCTGGCACGACTGCCGGGGTTCGCTCACGCTCATCCGCTCCAAGGGGATGAGCTCTCTCAGGGAGCCCTGAAGCTCATGTACGAGCTGGGGGAGTATCTCTGTGTGATTGGAGGTATGGACGCGATCTCGCTCCAGCCCGCCGCAGGGGCTCATGGAGAGCTCACGGGAATGCTCTTAATTAAGAAGCACTTTGAGCGCACCAAAGAACTCCATAGGCGCACGAAGATTCTCCTACCTGACTCAGCCCACGGGACGAACCCTGCTTCGGCAGCTATGTGCGGCTTTGAGGTTGTGCCCATCCCTTCAGATGCTCGTGGGCTTGTCGATCTCCAAGCACTTAAAGCCCACCTCGATGAGTCCGTCGCAGGGATCATGCTCACTAACCCTAATACGCTCGGGCTCTTCGAGACGGACATTCTAGAGATCACGAAGCTCATCCACGACGTAGGCGGCTTTGTCTATTACGATGGGGCCAATCTCAATGCAATAGTCGGGCGCGCCCGTCCCGGCGACATGGGCGTGGATATCGTACACTATAACTTACACAAGACGTTCAGCACGCCGCACGGGGGTGGTGGACCTGGTGCTGGCCCAGTCGCCGTCGTCAAGAAGCTCGAGCCGTATCTGCCTGTGCCGCGCATCGTCAAGAACGGCAATAGATACTCTCTCGACTACGAGTACCCGCACTCGATTGGGAAGATCCACTCGTTCTACGGAAACTTTGGGGTACTCGTGCGGGCATACGCGTATATTCGCATGATGGGCGATGAGGGTCTAAAAGCCGTGAGCACTAACGCCGTCCTCAACGCGAATTATCTGCGAGTGCGGCTGAGTAAAGTCTACAAGGCTCCCTATGACAGATTGTGTATGCACGAGTTCGTGTTGACAACCAAGGGCATGTCCGAAGAGATTCGCACTCTTGATGTCGCCAAGAGACTCATCGACTACGGGGTCCATCCGTCGTCGATCTATTTCCCCTTGATAGTCCCCGAAGTGATGATGATCGAGCCGACAGAGACCGTCAGCAAAGAAGAGCTCGATTACTTTGCTGATGCACTCATCAAAGTCGCTCAAGAAATGAGAGAAAATCCCCAGCTACTCAAAGAAGCGCCGCACGCCGTGCCTGTCTATGGGGCGTCGGTGCGACGCTTAGACGAGGTCCGTGCAGCGAAGGAGCCGATCTTGCGGGGGCACTTTCCATAATTGCTAACGAGCTTCGTGGTCGGCCGAGAGGCGCCCGCGGCTACTCTGTCATACGCTTATCCCTTACGGCCAGGAGAGCGTCAGCCCCCTTCGCACTTTGCTTTGAGCTCCGGGCTGGGCTGAGGGAAGACAGATCCGACCCCGTAGTCACCCTCCCTATTCTCGCGTATCTCGTTGCCCTGACATACCGTGACGTACTCTAACTTCTCAGTCAAGATGCCAAACCTATCATTACGGATGATGCGATTGTTCACAATCTGTACTGATGGCTCCTTTTGATTATAGAGGTACTCTATAGTGATACCATTGCCTCTATTGTTCTCTATCTGGTTTGCGCTTATCACTATATCTCTTGAGTTGTAGACTACGACGCCACTGCCTTCGTGGATCACATTGCCTATTATAGTGACTACCTCGCTATCACTTACATCGATCTTGCTGAGAGTGTTCTCGCGGATCACTATATCGTGGGAACCAGCAGAGATTCTAACGATGGCTTCCATGTTTTCTGCGATGAGCACCCGGGGTTTTTCTGCGGAAAGCAAGCTGGCCCCCTCAATATTGATATTGTACCTCCAACAATCATCGAACGCGTTCTTAAGGATACGGAGCCATCCTACATAGGCGGCCTCTATGCCCGAACATGAGAGGAAGGCGTTTCTCTCGATATAAATAGGGCTATCCGTGCCATATATGCCTATACCGCTCTTCTCAAAGCGATTTTCGGTGATGGCCACGCCGGATACCGGCCAGCCTCCTACTCCCATGATCGCTATAGGAGCGCCCTGAATAGTAAAACCCGAGATATCAACGATAACGTAAGAGCCAGAGATGAAGATGCTGAAGAAGTCTCGTCTGCTATCGTTCTTATTCTTAGGGGGGCGTAGGAAGACTCTATCTCTGTCAGCTCCCCGGAGGATGACGCTCTTATTAAGGATGAGTAAGCTCTCCTCGTATACTCCAGGAGCCACCTGGATTATGGCTGCTGGGTTTATTAGACTAGGATGAGAGAAATCCTCCGGTGCACTATTGATCGCATCCTGAATCTTGGTGAACTGACAGGTCGGCGGGCCTTCAGGGCAGACTGTAATGATGGGCAGCTCCGGCTGTAAGAATGCTTCGAGATCTGAATGCGCACCCTCACCATCGCTCCAATTCACTAGAGCCCATGTAAGCGTGAGCACGAGCATCATGATGATCTTAAAGACACCACTTTTCTCTCGTAGCATATCTTCTTCCTCCCTTCGTCTTTTATATTTTAGCAGGCTAGCCGGCGTGGTGCTATGCAGCTTTCCACGCCGGCATAGCCAGCGCTTTTTAACATGGCATGAGCGCTTTCAGCCGGAGCTGCGGGCTCAATGCTCCAGCCTCCACTGGCCTCTCACCGCCATCACCGATACCAAGCTCCTTCTCGAGCTGCTCCATAATGAAGCGGATGCAGTCTGGATCACCTCCACAGACCCCATAATCAAGCCACCAAGCTACCTGAGGGCTATAGCCAGGATAGGCAGCCATAGCGGCTCTCAGTGCCCTTGAATAGTCTCGCCTGATTCTCTCAAGAACCCCTGATCGCTCTAGATCTCCACATGGCTTCCCTATGCATGTGAGTCTCACTGTTACGGTACCGTTCGATTGCTTTTCAAAGTTGATCACGATGATCGCGATTTCCGATTCGCTGAACTCCTTTCGCAGGGCTCCGATAACAGTTGGAATTCCTGTAGCGTTCTCGTTGGTGAAGACTAGAGCGATGATTGTCTCATTTCGACCCTCAGGGTACATCTTCGGCCAAAGAGGATCTCTACTAAACCACTTAGATTTAACAACATCTAGAGCCCGACTTACCCAATCTATGATCGTATTGACTTTGTTACCGCAATCTTTACAGTGGTCTCCGCGCAGCAAGAGCACGACGTTCTTTTCGAAACCAGGTATAACTAGTTTACCGCTTTTGTCCCTAGCAGGTAAGAAGGCAAGGCCGGCTGCCCACTGCCGCGGAACAGGATCGAATCCACCGACTAAAAATCCGTGCATATGCCATCCTCCGCCGAGAGCAAACATACTGAGGGCGTACAAGGTGCCCATAGCTTGCTCCCGTCGGTTATAGTAGCACTTTGACTTCTCCTTACCCTGCTGCTACACTTAAGAGCGCAATGACCAAATACTTGCTAGCACTCCTTGGGGCATTGCTATGGGTGGTATCTCTCGCGCAGTCCCAACCCAAGGGCTTCAATGACTTTGCCCCCGATTGGTCTCCTGACGGCACTAAGATTGTCTTCGTTTCTGATCGAGACGGGAACTCCGAGATCTATCTGCTCACCCTCGCGCCCACGACAGATCTCAAGCGTCTCACGACTCATCCGGGGAGCGATCTGCGCCCACGCTTCTCCCCCGATGGACAGAAGATCGCGTTCTATTCGAGCCGCGACGGCAATTACGAAATCTATATAATGAACGCTGACGGCTCCGGGGTCACTCGAGTCACTCAGAACGTCGCCACCGACTGGGACCCCGCCTGGACCCCCGACGGCAAGATCGTCTTTGAGTCCTTTAGGGACGGCTGGCCCGATCTCTATCTCGTAGATCCCCTCACGGGCATGACGGAAAGGCTCACCCAAGACGACTGGCGTGAGGCCTTCCCCGCCTGGTCGCCTCGCAATGACAAGATAGTCTTCTCGTCGTATCGTGAGGGAAGCTGGGACCTCTACGCTATGCGGCCCAACGGCTTGGTGCGTCAGAAATTAACCAATAGCGATGGGATCTATTGGTATCCCACATGGTCGCGCGACGGGAGATTCTTAGCGTTTGAAGCCGTCCGCGGCGATGAGTCCGACATCGCGCGCCTCGACGCCAATGGACAGAACTTCACCTGGCTGACCAGAGACATCTATCGCGATTCGTACCCCTCTTTCTCCCTTGATGGTAAACGCATTGTCTACACTAGTGTGCGCCAGGGATACCAGCGACTGGTCATCAAGGACGTTCTCCCGTAAAATAAAGCGATTCCCAGAGCGATATCGCTCTTAGAAAGGTCTTACAGAATGATTAGCGAGATTAAGGCCATCATCCGCGCCCATGGGCGCTTCGGGATTCTCTCGCATATCGGCCCAGAGGGCGACGCTATTGGCAGCGAGCTGGCCCTTAAATTTATGCTCGAACAGTTGGGCAAGGAAACCTGGGTTGCCAATCGCGATCTCGTGCCGCCAAGCCTGCGATTCCTCCCTGGCGCCGAGGCAGTGCTCCACCCCACCCAACTGCGCAGCGATGAGATCGAGGTCTGGTGCATCGTCGATTGTGGCGATCTCAGCCGCATTGGCGAGGATGCCCTCAAGCTCCTGCGCGAAGGCCAGATCATCATCAATATAGACCATCACCATCGAGATAATCCCAGATTCGGGCACGTCAATTTCGTCAAAGAGGCCGCTTCGACAACACAGCTGCTCTACGAGCTCGCTCCGCATCTGCAGGTGACGATCACCCCTCAGATCGCCACATGTCTCTACACAGGGATCGTCGCCGACACAGATTCATTCCGTAATTCCAACGTTACTCCTCAAGTGCTTGAGATCGCGGCTCAGCTCCTCTCCTATGGGGTGAACACCCGCGAGATCGCGATCAATCTCTACGAGCGCCGCAGCTTGTCGGAATTACAGCTTCTGGGCTATGTGTTGCAGAACGCGCAGCTCAGCGGCGGCATCATCTGGAGCGCGATCCCCAAGTCGGTCTTCCACAAGACGAACACGTCAGTCACGGACACAGAGCGCTTAGTCGAAGAGTTGCGGAGCGTCGCGGGCATTGAAGTCGCTGTGCTCTTTAAAGAATTGGAGAACGGGAAGATCAAGGTGAGCTTGCGCTCCAAAGGGCGCGCGACGGTCAATAGTGTGGCGCGCGTCTTTGGCGGCGGAGGCCATGAGCAGGCTGCCGGCTGCGTCATCCCCGGCGATCTCGCAGAAGTGCAAGAGCGCGTGCTCGCGGAGCTCCAGCGCCATCTCTCGCATACACTGTCATATGGCCATCAGCACACTTAAAGATTTTCATCCCACGCAGCGTACAGCTCTGACACTCGGGACGTTCGACGGAGTGCATCGGGGGCACCAGGCCCTCCTGGAGCGTACCGCGGCGTGGGCGCGCGCGCATAGCGTGCTCAGCGTGGCCTTTGTCTTCACCCAGCCGCCCGCAAACTCTTTAGGGCTTCCCAAGCCGCTGTTGCTCCCTATCCGCAAGAAGCTGGAGAAGATCTCCCAGATCGTGGAGCACGTGCTTGCTGTTGAGTTCTCCGAGGTCGGCGAGATGACAGCCGAGGAGTTCGTCGAGAAGATTTTAGTTGAGCAGCTCCACGTAGTCCATATAGTGATTGGGCCCGATGCGCGCTTTGGCAAGGGGCGTCGAGGGGACAGAGCGCTCCTAGAGCGGCTCGGCGCTCGTTTCGAATTCTCTGTCGAAGTCGTTCCGCCTGTGACCGTCAAACAAAATATTATCAGCTCGACGGCGATTCGCGAGAGCTTGCGGGCGGGACGCCTAGAAGAAGCCCGCGAGATGCTCGGCTATACCCCAACACTCTGGGGTATTGTTGTACACGGGGATGGACGTGGCAAGCAATTGGGCTATCCAACCGCGAATTTAGCCCTCGAGCAGAACGTGCTCGTGCCCGCGGCGGGGGTCTATGCCGTACGAGTGCGCGTCGCCGACTCTCAGCGCGATGGTGTGCTCTATATCGGCAGCCGAGCGACATTTGCGGGAGCCAGCTCCAGTGTTGAAGTTCATCTCTTCGATACAGACGAAGAGCTCTACGGCTTGGAACTTGAAGTGCAGCTTTTGCGGCGCCTCCGAGACGATCAACGTTTTGACTCGTTAGATGCTCTGAGAGCCCAAATCGAACGGGATATCGACGCCGCGCGGGCAGTCCTACAATAGCTCACATCCCGAGCTTCTTCGCCAAACGATTCTTGTCGAACCCAACGATAAACTCTCCGTCAATCTCGATGATAGGGACGCTCGCCCGCCCCGTCCGGCTCACGATCTCCGCCATCTTCTGATGGTCTTTGGACAGATCATACTCGATGAAACCGATCCCCTGCTCAGCGAGAAATTGCTTGGCTATACCGCAATGCTGACACGTCGGCGTCGTATAGATGACAACGCGCTTCATCCCACACCCCTATCCCAAACAGTTTGGCGATGGTCACCGACCACTGGCTGGTAAGTCTACACGCCCAGCCGGGGGGTTGTCAAAAACTTGCAAAAGTTTTTGTTTTGCTGTATTATTTCAGCAAATCTTATGACTGTGCTGGGCATCGAGACAAGCCACGAGCAAGGGAGCCTTGGCCTCTATCACTATGGACGCGTGCGTGGTGATGTGCTCTTCTCGACGGAACTCGGCCCTGGGGAACGGCTCTTGCCCGCTTTAGAGAGCTTGCTGGCACTCAATATGGTCCAGCGAGAGCACCTCGAGCTGATCGCCGTAGCTCTGGGACCTGGATCATTCACGAGCTTGAGAATCGGGATGGCTGTGGGCAAAGGGCTTGCACAAGCTCTGGGCATCCCCATCGTGGGCGTGCCCAGCATGGCCGCCTACGCTGAGAAGGTTTCGTTCCTCTCCGGAAAGATTTGTGTAGTGCTGCCAGATCGGCGCGATTTAGTCTATTATGCTCTCTATGAAGGCACTACTCAGATCACGCCGGAGAGATCAAGCACTCTCCAGGACTTACAAGAACAGCTAGAGCGGATCCCTGATCTAGCGATTTGCATAGGCCCTGGGGCGGAGCGCCATCGCGCAGCACTGGAGCGTCGAGCGACGATCGCTCCCTCGGCGCTCAACCAGCCCTCTGGCGCCGTGATCGCTCACCTTGGCGCTCAAAAATACAGTCGATCTCAGCACAATGAGCTCTGGACACTAGAGCCACTCTATGTACAGCCTCTGCTAGCCAGTGTCTCATGACGAGAGAAAGGAGCTCCTATGAAAGTCCTTGTCTGCATCAAACGTGTGCCGGACACCGGGGGTGGATTCAAGCTTACTTCCGACAGTATGCGCGTGGACACCACGAACGTAGGCTTTGCCATCAGCCCTCACGAGGAATGTGCCGTTGAGGAGGCCATCAGAATTATCGAGAAGCATGGGGGCAGCTCGACGGTGCTGACGCTGGGGCCTCAAGCAGCTCAAGAGCAGCTACGTGAAGCGATCGCCAAGGGGATCAACAACGCGATCCTATTAGAAGCCGAGGACTATGAGTTCTGGGATCCCGCGGCGACCGCCAGCGCCATCGCTGAGACAGTCAAATCTATGGGGTTCGATCTGCTGCTCTTTGGGAACGAGTCCGCCGATACATGCAATTATCAAGTTGGGGTGCGCGTGGCCTATCTGTTAGATCTGCCGTGCGTGACGGGCATCAAGGCTCTCGAGATTCAGAATAACAAAGCAATTGCCAAGCGCGAGACCAAAGACGGCTGGGAGGTCTACGAAGTCCCCCTCCCTGCGGTCTTCACTATTAGAGAGGGCATCAACACGCCGCGACACCCTAGCTTGCGTGGGATTATGAGCGCTAAGAAAGTTCCTATCGAGCAGAAGAAGGTGACCAGGCCGGCTCCGCAGCTTGTGCGCAAGGCCCTCAAGAAGCCGCAAGAGGGCCGACAGCTTGAGATCTTGGGCCAGGGGGTCGAGGCCGTGCCCAAGATCATTGAAAAGCTTCGTGAAATGGGGGCGATCTGAGATGATCTTAGCGATCCTTGAGACAACCAAGGGAGCTCTCACGGAGACGTCTTTGGAGACCGTGACGGCCGCACGGGATCTCGCCCACAAGAGCAATTATTCTGTGACGGCTTTGCTGATGGGCAAGGGGGTGAGCGCGCTCGCGCCCACGCTCAAGGGTATCCAGACGGTGCTGGTGGCGGAGGATTCCCGCCTTGAGGGATATCTTCCCGATGCGTTGGCCGGGATTGCGGCTCACGCTATTCGCCAAAAATCCCCGAAGATCGTGCTCGCACCCGGCACCGAGACGGGCAACGATCTCATGGCGCGCGTGGCGGCGCGGCTCAATCTGGGTTTAGCGACAAATTGCGTCGAGTTCTTTGTCGAGGGCGGGTCTCTGAAACGAGTGACGCGCTCCAACTGGGGCGGCAGCCTCTTAGAAGAAGTCGAAATTCTCAGTAGCCCAGCTCTATTGACGCTTGCGCCCCATGCTCTAGCTGCGCAGAGCGCCGATGGCGCTGCCCCCGTTGTCGAGTCCTTCTCTGTGACTTTGAGCGAGAAAGATCTACGCGTATGGATGAAAGAGCTCATCCCTACAGAAAAGAAGGGGATCTCGCTCACCGACGCTAAAGTTGTAATCGGGGGCGGGCGAGGCATGGGCAGCGCCGAGGCGTTCAAGATGCTCGAGGAGCTCGCGAGCTTGCTCCATAACGCAGCCGTCGGCGCCACGCGCGTCGCCACCAATAACAATTGGCGTCCGCACTCCGATCAGATCGGGCAGACCGGGGTCCAGATCGCCCCAGATCTCTATATCGCGTGCGGGATCTCCGGAGCGATCCAGCATATGGTCGGCTGCAAGAACTCCAAGAAAATTCTTGCGATCAACAAAGATCCCGAAGCCCCGATCTTCCAACGCGCGGATTACGGGGTCATCGGCGATCTCCATCAAATTGTCCCCGCGTTGATCGCGGAGCTGAAGAAGCTGAAAGGGGGTTGAACCAAAATTTCACCTTTGTTCCATTGACGACGCCTCAACGGTTCAGTATAGTACAGTCAAGAAAACGGCTAAGGAGGTTTCGAATATGCGCGCGGGAGCGTTGACGTTTTTGGTGGGGATTGTTCTCGTGGGATTGGGGGTTGTGGGGCAAGCGGGATTGCCCGATCTTGTGGTAAAGTCTGTTCGGGTCTTCCCAGGCGATCTCGAGGAGGGGCAGGAGGCTCTCGTGCGCACGGTCATCGCCAACCAAGGCCAGGGCGATGCTGTCGGGAACTTCGATGTCATCGTGGAGCTCGACGGGTGGGAGCTAGCTGTTCGCTCGTTCTTGGAGCTCAGAAAAGAGAAGACCATCGAGATCTCTATCCCTTGGAAAGCTATCGAAGGCACCCACATCGTGACGGTCTTTGTGGATGGGCCCTTCAGTAGAATCCGCGAGTCCAATGAATCGAATAATAAGTTCTCTAGCTCATTTGTAGTCTCTCCAGTCATGGGCGTACGCTCTTTGAGCCTGGACATGGTCAAGCTCTTTGGGCGTACTCTCGGCGAGACGGGAAAAGCCCTGCACTTCAAACTCACCGACAACGTCCTTACGTCGTTGGATAACGCGGTGCGTGCGATTACCGAGGCGGCGACGACCTTACGCACCGCTTCTATAGAGTTGGAGCTTGTGCGCAAGAGCGCGCCCCCGGCTTTCAATTCTGATGCTCTGTATCAAGATGCAGGTGCACTCGTCGCCCTCTACGAGGCCATAGCGCACTCGCTTGAACGCATCGCTGCGATGCTCAGCATCGGCAATTTCGATGCCGTCTTAGAAAACGGCTATATACTACGCCAGAAACTGATAGAGCTTTCTCAGAAGACCCTTGCTGATACGAGCTTTGCCCCCCTGCGGTCAGCGGTGATCCGTTTTGAGAGGGTGATCGCGCTTGCTCAAGAGCTCCGCAATCTTCTTAAAGGGGCCCAAGGGCGCTCTCAATATGAGGTGGCCGTTGAGCTCTTCAACGCGTTCATGGCTTTTGGAGACGAGCTCAGCATAGGCGCCCAGGCCCTAGTCCAAAGCGCCCAAGCTCAAGCCGCTCGATTCCATCAAGAAGAGAAGACTCTCATCAGCGCTTATAGCACCAAGTACTCGTTAGAGATCTGGTGGCCCGGGATCATACTGACGCGCCTAGAGATCTATAATCCCACAAGCGGGGATCTGCTGTTCTCAAGTGAGGAGATGGGCCCATGGTTGGGCATAACGGCCAACGGCTCGCTCGCCACCGGGACGTACGCCTATAGGCTCGTGGGGATTACAAAGCATGGGGTGCGCCGTGTCGAGCTGGGTCGCCTGCGGATCAAACACTCAGGCAGTATTCCTCCGTTGGTGAGACAGTATGCACCTGTGGGCATGGCTGGCGGGCATTAGCCTGACGGTCAGCGTTCAGCTTTCGGCTCTAGAGTTTGAGGTGAAGAACCCTGCGGCGATAACGAGCGTACGTCTGGACGTCTTTGACCTAGCGGGGCGAAAGATCTTCTCGAGCGGTCCGGTACCAGGAGCTATCTATAAATGGTACTTCCAGCGCGATGACGGCCGTCCTGTGGCCAACGGCGTCTATCTGTATATCTTCTTCACCACAACCGCAGACAGCACAGAACACCGCAGCTCCGTCGGCAAGATCGCCGTGCGGCGCTAACGAGCGCCCCTCTTGACATTCTCACAGAGTTTTTTATAATCAAGAAGACAAGCAGACCTCTACCCTGATGCTCATGTGAGGGGTGAGATGGACGAGGTTTCTATAGAGCTCCGAGAGATCTCGAAGCGCTTCGGTCAGACGCTCGTTGTAGATCGTCTTACCCTGCAGATCTACAAAGGGGAGTTTTTCTCGCTCCTTGGCCCCAGTGGATGCGGCAAGACCACAACTCTTCGCATCATTGCTGGATTTGAGCGTCCAGATTCTGGTGAGCTGTTTATTAACGGATCGCGTGCCACCCACATCCCTCCTCAAGAGCGCGATGTGAACCTGGTCTTCCAAAGCTATGCCCTTTTCCCTCACCTCACTGTGGAGCAGAACGTCGCATTCGGATTAGAGATACAAAAGCTTCCCAGGGCCCAAATCCGCGAGCGTGTCGGCAAGGCCCTCGAGCTTGTGCGCTTGAGCGGACTGGGAGCCCGATTTCCTCATCAACTCTCTGGAGGGCAACAACAGCGTGTCGCGCTCGCGCGGGCGCTTGTGACTGAGCCGTCAGTCCTGCTCCTCGATGAACCCTTGGGAGCGCTCGATCTGAAGCTCCGTCAGGAGATGCAGCTGGAGCTGAAGAGACTGCAGCGTGAGCTGAAGATTACGTTTCTCTACGTGACCCACGACCAAGAAGAGGCCTTGCAGATGTCGGATCGTCTTGCCGTGATGCACCAGGGGCGCGTGCTCCAAGTCGGCACACCCCCTGAGATCTACGAGCGTCCTGCGACTCGGTTCGTCGCCGACTTCATCGGTGAGAGCAATCTGTTAGAGGGCCATGTCGTGCGCACCGTTGGGCAGCGCGCTCTCGTCCAGATCGGCTCGCTTCAGGCAAACGTCTTGAGCGATATCCCGTTGCAACCTCACCAGCGGGTGACTCTGGCGCTACGCCCCGAGCGTATCCATCTCTGCCCCCCTACCGAGAGCAATGGCATCTGGACCGGCCTGGTCGAAGCACTCTTCTATAGTGGCAAAGAGACCCGGTATCGCGTGCGCGTCTCCCCTGAGGTCACGCTCACCGTGATCAGCTCCGCGGTCAATGGCATCAGCGTGGGGGAGCGTGTCGGCTTGACGTGGGATCTCCAGAGCCTGCGCCCTATCCCAGAGCGCTTGCCATGAATGGGCGTCTGCTGTGGTGGCCGGGACTCCTGTGGCTGTTGCTCTTCTTTGCAATCCCCGTGACCATCATCGCTCTGATCAGTTTGGCCCATCGCGCTCCCGATGGCGTAATACGGTGGGGATTCACTTTAGAAAACTACTTGAGGCTCGTGGAGCCACTCTATTGGGCAGGGCCATTTGTGAATTCGCTCCTGCTCGCAGTGCTTACGACAGGGCTCTGCCTTGTGCTGGGGTATCCTGTGGCGTACTCCCTCGCGCGGCAACCTCGTGCTGTGAAGAATCTCTTGCTCTTCCTCGTGATACTCCCATTCTTCACGAACTTCCTCGTGCGCATCTATGCATGGTTTATCGTGTTACGGCCGGAGGGCTGGCTCTCTGAAGCCCTTCGGGCTCTTGGAGTAGATCTGGTATTCTTAGGTTCACCTGTGGGGGTGCTCATCGGCTTGGTCTACGGATATCTGCCGTTTATGATCTTGCCCCTCTATGCGTCTTTAGAGCGCCTTGATTTTTCGCTGGTCGAGGCGGCGCACGATTTGGGAGCGACGCGTTGGCAGAGCTTTTGGAGGGTTATCTTCCCGCTCAGTCGCTCGGGTGTGATCGCAGGCTCGGTTTTAGTCTTTATTCCCGTGTTAGGGGAATTTATTACCCCCAAGCTCTTAGGTGGGGGCAAGGTCCCGATGTTTGGAGTGCTTATCGAAGAGAAGTTTCTAGGGCGAGTGCCCGACTGGCCTCTTGGCGCGGCGATGGCTCTCGCGCTGATGGGCTTGGTCTCGCTCGTCTTGATACGCTCCTTCCGGTATATCAAGGAGTCGCGATGGGTCGGCTAAGACGCGGGTTGGACGCACTCATAGGTTCCATGTTAGTGCTCGACACGGTGCTCGTCTATATCTTTCTCTATCTGCCCATCGGCGTCTTGATTCTCTACAGTTTTAGTGCGAGCCGCTATGCGCTGGTGTGGGGTGGGTTCTCGCTCGAGGCCTATCGACGGCTCTTCACTGATCGAGACGTGGCCTTAGCACTCCTTAACAGTGTCATAGTGGCCTCGGCTTCGACGGCACTCGCGACCCTACTTGGGACGATGTTGGCCTTGGCGCTTGAGCGAACGCGTATTCGGTTCCAGCAGGGCATCGAAGTGTTGGCCTATCTACCTATTGTGATTCCGGAGATCGTGATGGCGGTCGGGCTATTGCTCTTCTTCGCTCAGGTGCTCCGGCCTGTGTTTGGTGCTGTCAGCCCCATGCTGACAGTGCTGATTGGGCATGTCACGTTCAGCGTCTCATACGTGATGGTGGTGGTGCGAGCGCGGCTGCGCGATCTCGATAGATCCTTAGAAGAAGCCGCGCTGGATTTGGGAGCGACGCCGTGGCAGGTCCTGCGCAAGGTAACGCTGCCGTTACTGACCCCAGCGATTATGAGTGGAGCGCTGTTAGCGTTCACGCTCTCGCTCGACGACTTCTATGTCACGTATTTTTCGACGACTGGGGGAAGCGGCTTTAAGACGCTCCCATTATATCTCTACGCGCTGCAGTGGCGGGCAGCTGTCCCTCCACACGTCAACGCTCTGGCCTCGCTGATGCTGCTGGCTTCGCTAGCGCTCATTGCGTTGGCGCTGCTTATGCAGCGGAAAGCTCAGCTGAGCAGATAATATTGCCTACGGCAAGCAAACATCGCCTTTGCTGTTCCTCACAAAGACGGTAGCTTGATCGATCTGCACTGTACCTCCGCTGTACCAATCCCTGTCAAAGCCGCACTTGAGCAGCCAGGCCGCAATGCCCCACGGATTGCTATGGATGATGCTCTCCTTCACAATCACTGTGGGGTTATTAATAAGAAGAACGCCGCTGCGCCCATTGTTGGCAATCACGCTGTTTATGATCTCGACGGTGCTCGACTCCGAAGCTAGAACACCATCGAGATTATTGTCGTAGATCAGCGATCCCTCGATGACTACTTTAGACTGGTCACCAGCAGCAATGCTGATGCCAGGCCCAATAAGGTCGAGCTTCGTCCTAAAGATTGCGGATCTAGTAACGCGTAGCTGTCCTTTTTCAGATATATTAATACCTGTTACTCCGTTAGCAAAAACTATGGAGTCTTCAAGGACAGCTTGAGCAGAGCCACTTATGATGATAGCGCTTGCACCGTTACCGCTGAAGCGTGAATTTTTAACCATAACCTGTGCCTGATCATATACGATGAGCCCAAAATATAAACTAGGCCCTATCTCGATATCATTGAGTGAGACATTAGCTTGACCAAGAATCGTGATTGCAGAAATCTGTTCCAAACCCACGCCTTGTACGATCAAGCTCTCGAACGTTACTCGAATCGCTCTCTCCCCCTTCACCGTGATGACCGGCCCGATGAAAGCTCCCGCCGGCTGGAGAACCACTGGGAAGGCGAACGCCCGATCTGGAGCGATGGTAAGGCTCTTTGTGATGGTGAGATTTTCGCGGTATATGCCAGAGGCTTTAATAAGTATGGTATCCCCGTCAACAGCAGCGTCGATGGCCTCTTGAATGCGCGGGAAATCGCATCCCTGAGGGCAGACCGTCCATGTCTTGCCCCCTTGCCCACCAGAAGAAGGGACTGGGGCCAAGAGCCCCAGCCCCACCAATCCTACCGCCAAACCAATGACTAACTTGCTAAGCTTCATAGTGTCCTCCTTTCAGTTTTGATTGCAAGGATCTGTCGAATCCCCTCCGCCACCACCACCATCGGCCATTATATCAAGTAAGAGTGAGCCAGTAGATGGGGTAACTGTGCCGATTTCGCTTGGGTCTCCTGGGGTAGGGAAGAGCATATTGCTAGGACTTTGCACTCCATCACTTCTCACAACTTGAACATTTTGGACGCAAATGCCGCCCATTTGACAAGCTATCAGCCACGCCGCCCAAATCTCAGCTTGAGTGCTGCAGCCGAAACAGACGACTTCGGGCCGACCATCCGCTACGTAAGCGATAAAGAATGGGTATGGGAAACTACCAGGCCACCGTTGTTGGACCAGAGTAATCAACTGGTGCATCATAGCCGGATTTTGGGGATTCGTGAAGATCCAGCCAAGGATCTTCATCCCATGCCAGTAGAAGGCAGCTCTAGGTATGGTTTCTTGAGCTATGTGATTATAGACAGCCTTAAGCCATGAGATTATTTGATTAGCTTTAGCTTCAGGGTTTAGGTACTGACCCAAAGGGTCATTGAAATGCCCTCTGTCGGGTCGTGAGCTGTCTACTCTGAGGAAGGCCAGAAGTGTGCCGCTGGGGTGTCCAGTGAAACCTAGCTTGAGCACGACGACATCAATCATCTGGCTATCTCTAAGAGGAGGATTGTCCCACGTAGGCCATGTTAGCTCGTTCCCCTGGTAGTCTATCATCCTGAGGAAGTCCAACAAGAACCACTGGTTGGAAGGATCGTGGATACTGTGAGTGCGAGCTGCAACCGTGATCTTATCAAGCCACGCTTGCACTCTCGCGCCATAGTACTCTGGGCTGGATGGGAAATTTACTGCTGCGAGGCGGATCTGCTCTAAGACATACTGAAGCCTGGGGCCCAAGATCTGGCCTGCCCGGTAAGTATCGATTAGCCTTGCTACAACGCTCTCCTTTACTGACAAGACGAAGAGAGCCACTTGGTAGTTGAACCAATCCTGCCCGCTAAACTCACCAACCCTGGGCAAGACCCTGTTCAGCCCGATAGCTTTAGCAGCGTCATCCCAAAATCGTAGAGTTTCTGTACGTCCAAGCCTGATAAGAAACTCCTCAGCTTCTTGAATAAGCTGGGCAGGGGTTGGCTGCTGTTCTGTGCAGATGGGGCTGAATGGTCCTAGCGATTGAGGTACGCCAGCATTCAGCACATTTGCGGCCTTAAGCAAAGTTTCAATCTGCTCTAGTGTTAGGTCTCTATATCCTGCTAAGAGCAACTTAGTAGCCTTCTCAACGTCTTCAACGTATAAGACCCCGCCTTCGACACCTTCTTGACTTAATGCCCAGTTGAAGGATTCTAATGTACTCATATTGCTCTGTTCAGATTTCTCTTCAATGAGCCGTGGGAGCCAGCGCTGTGTATCCAAACATGCCAGTGCACTCAGCCCCAGCACACACGGATCCCTGGGCGGGCGCACCACCTGCAGCTCAAGCTTGTCCTCTGCGCTTGCTTCGTAGACCCCGACTACACTCATAATCGCCCCATCCGGAAAGCCTGGGGTCTTTATCTCGTCCTTGCTCGCGGCACAGATCTCCAGCGGCGCCCTCTGCATTCGATAGCTCTCTTTACCTGACACGCTTAGCTCCATGCGATAATACGACACTGTGGGCCTCAGTGTCAAGCCTGAGCTCTCTCCTACAGCAAGGTAGAGCAAGCCCTTGTCTAGGGTCGTCGCTCCCACGCTCTGCGCTA
>JANXCC010000050.1 GCA_025060395.1 Candidatus Bipolaricaulota bacterium
CTTTTCGTGCGGGTCGGAATTTACCCGACAAGGAATTTCGCTACCATAGGCAGTTACCCCCTATGTCGCCATAGGGACTGGACCATATCTTCACTCCGAACCTTTCAGAGTGTCCGGCGTATGGTCTCTGAGGATTCTCGCCAGCACCTCGTGCAGCGGTCGTAGTCGCTGCTTCCCCTTGGCGGCTGGGTTCATCGCATACGCCTTCTCGACGATGCGTGCCAGTCCTTCAGGGGTCCGATGCTCCCCGCGGTTCATCATCTCCAGGATTTCGCGAAACCGGTAGAAGGTCTCGCGTTTGTTGGGTGAGGCAAAAGGCACTACGTATTTTTCGAAGAAGGGCACCAGCTTCTCCCACAGGCTACGCCGGCAGTGAATGGCGTAGACGAGGCAGTTAGGGCTGCCTGGCTTGGGGAAGATGCGCCCTGTTTGGAACACCTGCTTCGCCAGCTCGAGGATGTTGCGTCCACTCTTGTGCTGAACAAGGTGGAACTCTGGGTCCACGTAGTAGCCATAGCGGCTACTTTTATGGCGTTTGATGCTGACAAGCAGGGAGCCTTCGCCTTCGATGAAGCCTGCGAGGAACCATTTAGCGGCTTCGGTGCGGGCGAGTCTTTCCTGCTGATTGGCTCCACCCATCGCGTTTTCACCTCCTCGGTAGCGTGGGATACACGAGCTGTCCCAGCATATAGCCGGATTTTACAACGGCCCTATTCGAACCGTTAGAGTTACGGCCGGCATTCACCCGGGCTTCAGTTTGGGGCTGCGCCTTGCGGCTGACCCCTCCCCTTAACCTAC
>JANXCC010000051.1:0-448 GCA_025060395.1 Candidatus Bipolaricaulota bacterium
TGAACTGGATCAGGTTGCGATCAATGAGCGCATCGCGGATCTCGGTGAGGGCGTTACCAGCAATAGGATCGTTATTGAACAAGATGCCGTCTGCTGCGGGAACAGTCGTGCCTGCTCGGAAGATCTCGTTGTTGATGATCGCGAGCTGCTCGATAGTCGTGTTGTTGTAGAAGTGGATATTAGCGAACGTAGCAACAGGGGCTAAGTTCGCGCCGTTGCCGTTATCATCGAATTTATTGCCGTCAATGACGACGTTGCGATCCACGCCACGCCGCCCGATCGCACCGACAGAGTCGTCAAAGGCGATTCCGTCGCCACCATTGTTTACAATAGTGTTCTTCAAGATCCGGATGGTGTCAATCGCCGTGACAACACCGTAGTGGAACAGGATGCCCTCGTTGGCATTCTGGCGGATCGTGTTGTTCTGGATCGTGATGTTCTCGTTGGC
>JANXCC010000051.1:458-787 GCA_025060395.1 Candidatus Bipolaricaulota bacterium
GTGACGCAGATTGCGGCACCACCAGCGTTGGTGATCGTGAACCCTTGATCCGGAGCTGGACCACCGACGGTGACGCCGCGGTTGACGATGTTGATCAAGCCACCCGGCAAAGCTCCTGTAATAGTCGTCGCCGTTGCGCCATTAGTAGAGCGCAGCGTCAAGTTTTCGATAACGATATCAACAGGAGCTACGACTATGTACGTTCCCGGGAAGACGACGCAGGTATCGCCGGCCGCAGCGACCTTGCCCGTGTCAGGACCGGCCACCAAAGGCACACCGGTGACGCAGTTGACCAAGTCTGCTGCCGTTGTGACGCGCAGCTCCTTGGC
>JANXCC010000052.1 GCA_025060395.1 Candidatus Bipolaricaulota bacterium
GTTGAGGTCGAGGGCGAGTATGTAGAGCAAATCTCGTCTCGCGATACTCGCCCACAAAAAGAGGCCGTCCTCAAGAAGCTCCGGCTTGGCGTTATTCAGGGCGTGGCGTTCTATGCCCTGGATCGGTGGGGTAGGGACATGGCGGAGCTGGTGCGCGACTTGGAAGAGGCTCGCTTGCGCGGGTGGCAGCTCATCTCGCTCAAAGAGGGCTTGCGGTTCGACACAGCAGCGGGGATGCTCTACGCCCATCTCTTGGCGGCGTTTGCCAACTTCGAGCGCGAGCGGATCCGAGAGCGCACCTATGCGGGGCTGGCCAGAGCCAAGGCTCAGGGAAAGAAGCTAGGGCGACCGAAGGGATCGAAGGACAAGCGCCCGCGTAAGCGGCGCAAAAATCCCCCTCTGCAAACCCTAGAGTAGCTCGTTAGGGAAAATCCCGAAAAATTCGCGAAAATGGCTCTGGGGAATTTTTGCTCAAAAAACGGGCGATTTTTGCCAGCTCCCTCACGATCCCTGTGGCGTGCCAGTAGCCTACAGCGAGCCCGAAGGCAAAGCCGGACAGCGCAATCACTATCCCCCAGATAATCTCCATATTCTCACTCTCCGAGCAGTCGGTCTACAGGGCTGGCCTTGGCGTGCGCTTCTCTTAAAGCCGTCCCTGCCATGTGCACGTAGACCATCGTCGTTGAGATATCTGAGTGCCCCAAGATAAGTTGCAAGGCAAATGGATAGCCACCGTTTCGGATAAACTGAGTGGCGAAAG
>JANXCC010000053.1 GCA_025060395.1 Candidatus Bipolaricaulota bacterium
GACTTCACGAGCTTGAGCTGCACCGACCCGGATAATGGCACAACCGTCTCAGGAGCGACGGCGACGATTGACCTTGACGCGGGTGAGACGGTCACGTGCACGTACACCAACACGCGGCGCGGCACGATCGTGATCAACAAGACCGCTGTGAATGGGGATGACACGTTCAGCTACACCACCAGCGGGACGGGCGGCCTGCCCGCGAGCTTCCAGATCACCACGACGGGTGGCTCGGGCAGCCAGACCTTCAGCAATATCGTGCCGGGTTCGCATACCGTGACCGAAGACCTGACGCTGCTGCCGCCCAACTGGAGCTTCACCAGCTTGGTCTGCACCGATCCCGACAACGGCACGACCGTCTCGGGCCAGACCGCCAATATCGATCTGGATCCGGGTGAGACCGTTACGTGTACGTACACCAACACCTTCACACCGCCGCCGTTGCCGCAGTGTCCGGCCAATCTCATCACCGAGAGCGAGCCGAACAATACGAATGCTACGGCTCAAGTGCTCAATCTCGCGCCGGGCCAAGGGACGGCCATCGTCAGTGGCGGTATCACGCCCGTCGGCGATCTGGACTACTATCAGATCACCGTGAGCCAGCCGTCGCTGGTCTTCGCCTACGTGCGCACGAACCTGGCTTCAGGGACGGCTGACTCAACGCTCTTCATCGGGGTCAGCCCGGTTCCAGGGAGCTCCGGCTGCACCGGAGCAACAGGCACCGCCGAGTGCGACGACGACGACGGCGACC
>JANXCC010000054.1 GCA_025060395.1 Candidatus Bipolaricaulota bacterium
GGGCTTGCCGGCAGAAGGCAATCCGCCCTCTAGAAGCGCTTGCTTCTGCCAACTCGCGCAGAATGGCGCGCGCCTCTTGCTTAGTCGTGGCATAGGCGCAGCGCCTCACGCCGTTGACCTGCAAGCGCACTAGCCAGCGCCCTCTGTGCCTTGCGATGTTGCCTTCGTTTCCGTACGCCACGGGTACACCACTCTTGTCCCCGCAGCGCAGCAGAGAAGCAGCGGTTTGCTTAAGTGAGCAGGGCTATATGTGGGAATCGAACCCACGCATAAGGGTTTTGCAGACCCTCGCCTTACCACTTGGCCACGTCGCCACAGGTTGCTTCACAAAATTGTAGCACACGCCCGCCGCATGCAAAAGCACGCAAAGTGGCGAGCCAAGCATTGATCGAAGCGCCTAGAAGCAGGAGCGCCAAAGTTTGCCACTCTCGACGAAGTGCCGAAGCAACACCTTGTCGCCTCCGCCGCATTGCACAGCTTGTTCTCAGCCGCGCTAGGTAGCCTTTGCGCGATGGTCTTGCTTGTGATAAGCGTGCGCCACCTGCTGCGCCGACCGTTGCAGTTGGCGCTCTGCGTGCTCGGCGTGGCGCTTGGCGTAGCGATGGTGATCGCGATTGACCTCGCCAACACCAGCGCCTCGCGCGCGTTCGACCTCAGCACTGAAGCCGTTGCCGGACGCGCCACGCATCAGATCGTCGGCAGCG
>JANXCC010000055.1 GCA_025060395.1 Candidatus Bipolaricaulota bacterium
GGAGCGGGTATCGCGATTGCGTTTTTCTTAGGCGTGTTCGCCTCGTATGGCGCAGGCTATGTGGGCATGTATATGGCGGTGCGGGGCAACCTGCGCACGGCGGCGGCGGCGCTCAGCAGCTTCAAGCGTGCGCTGGAGATTGCCTTCCGCGCGGGCGCCGTGAGCGGGATGTTCACCGTCGGCTTGGGCTTGCTCGGCGCGACGGTGATTTTCCTGCTGTTCCGCGAGAAGGCGATGTTCGTGCTGGTGGGCTTTGGGTTTGGCGGCTCGCTGGCGGCGCTTTTTATGCGCGTCGGGGGCGGGATTTACACCAAAGGCGCGGATGTGGGCGCGGATTTGGTGGGCAAGGTGGAGGCGGGCATCCCGGAGGACGACCCGCGCAACCCTGCTGTGCTTGCCGATAATGTGGGCGATAATGTGGGCGACACGGCAGGCATGGGCGCGGATCTGTTTGAGAGCTATGTCGGCTCGGTGGTCGCCGCGGCGGTCATTGGCGCGACCATCGCTGTCGCAGGCGGGCAACCGCTGGCGTATGTCATCCTGCCGCTTGCCCTGATCGCGCTGGGGCTGATCGCCTCGGTGATCGGCGTCTTTTCGATACGGCTGTTCCGCCAGATGGATCCACAGTGGGCGCTGAACGGCGCGACACTGGTGGCGATCTTGATCTTTCTGGTGGGCGCGGCGTGGCTGACGCAGG
>JANXCC010000056.1 GCA_025060395.1 Candidatus Bipolaricaulota bacterium
TCTGTCCCGGGTACCGGGTTGGCAAGCCAGAAATCAGCGGCTGCCTGGCTTACCCGAGCCACATTTGTAAACGTGAAATCTTCAGCGATAACACCACGCCATCCGTCAGTGCCGAATTTGATAGGTGTCATGGCAAATGTTCCCTACTCCTTCGCCACAAGTTGGTTGCTTGGGGCATTGTGTTTCACGGCTTCCATGGCCGCCGCGCGCAGTTTCGCCACTGCCCGCTTCAAATTTCGGCTCCCGAACAGTGTCGTGCCGCTGACAAACGTGTCTGCGCCTGCGCGGGCGCATTCTTTTACTGTTTCGAAATTTATGCCCCCGTCCACTTCGATGCGGAAATCGAGTCCACGCGCATCGCGCCATGCGCGCGCCTGCTGGATTTTGGGCAGGGTCTCGAATATAAAAGGTTGGCCTCCGAACCCAGGGTTGACCGTCATAACAAGCAAATTGTCGATTTGGCTGAGGAACGGCTCGACCAGTGCCATGGGTGTGGGTGGATTAATTGAAAGCCCTACTTTTTTACCCAGCGATTTAATCTTCCACAACAGTGGCTCGACGCGCTCGCCTAGTTCGACGTGGATGGTAATCTGATCGGCTCCCGCATTGGCGAACGGCTCGAGCAAGATTTCAGGGTTGCTGCACATTAGGTGCACGTCGAAGAACATCTTGGTCAGAGGTCTGAG
>JANXCC010000057.1 GCA_025060395.1 Candidatus Bipolaricaulota bacterium
TCAGCAAGAGATGGGCAAGCGTAGCCCCGCGGTGACAGGCTCCTCTTGACGGCGGACGGGTCTATCCCGTAGAATGCGACCAGCTTTCACCCTAAGAGAGGAACCGCATGAACCCAGTGTTAGTCGAGATTCCGATGCCGTTTGGCTGGAACAGTTTACAGATTCGCTATTACGGCCTGATGTACGTCGTAGCGATCCTGGTGGGCATCTGGCTGACGCGACGATTGGCCGCGCGACGGGGACTGCCGCTCACGCTCGATGATATTCTCGATTTCGTCCTGATGACTGTGCCCGTTGCCATTGTGGGGGCGCGCCTCTATTATGTGGCTTTCCAATGGTCGAGCTTCTATGTCCCCGGGAATCTCTGGCAGACGTTCATAAATATTATTGCGATCTGGGAGGGAGGGCTGGCGATCCACGGCGGGATTCTCGCGGGGTTGCTGATGCTCTGGGTCTTCTGCCGGGTGAAGCGAGTTCCCTTCTGGGCGTTTGCCGATGCGGTCGCTCCCAGCATGATCTTGGGGCAAGCGTTGGGACGCTTTGGCAACTTTATGAACGGCGACGCCTACGGGACTCCGATTGGCCCGGAGTGGCCGGCGTGGTTGGACTGGGTCGGGGTCGTCTACGCGCCGGGAACGCCCGGACACCAACAATGGGGTCACATCCCCACCCATCCCACGATGCT
>JANXCC010000058.1 GCA_025060395.1 Candidatus Bipolaricaulota bacterium
TGGCGCTGGCGGTGGATATGATAGCGGTTTCATGCAATACCCTCTGCCGATGGGAAAACACCCGGGAACTCATTGCCGACGTGTTTTCTCGTCAGGCATTGCCCATGTTGTGGGATTTCGCTGAGCTTCACCCATTCAGCGGAGGTTCAGGAAGTTGGGAAAAGGTATTTGGCTACGTGCTTGGTGTTGTCTCCCACCTCACCCAAATCCCCAACTCCCAAGCCCCAATCCCAACAGTCTGCCACGGCATCGCCACCGCCCTGCCTTGGGAGGACACCTTCTTCGACGCAGTGCTCACCGACCCGCCCTACTACGACAACGTGCCCTACAGCGACCTCTCCGACTTCTTCTACGTCTGGCTCAAGCGCACCGTGGGTCATCTTTACCCCGACCTCTTCGCCACCCCGCTCACGCCGAAGACTGGCGAGATTGTGGCGTACCCGCAGCCGGAGGGCGGATGGCAGGCGGGCATGCGCCTCTTCGAGGCGCAACTGGCGCAGGCCTTCCGCGAGATTGCGCGCGTGCTCAAGCCTGGCGGCGTCGCCGTGATCGTCTACGCCCACAAATCGACCGCCGGATGGGAAGCCGTGATCAACGCGCTGCTCGATTCGGGGCTGGTCGTCACCAGCGCCTGGCCCCTCAAAACCGAGATGCAGTCGCGGCTGCACGCCAACGAGT
>JANXCC010000059.1 GCA_025060395.1 Candidatus Bipolaricaulota bacterium
TTCTGAGATTTTAAATGATGAGGTGGACACCTAGCTAGCTTGTACAGATGCAACTCTTTAGCGAAGGCTAAAGGGTGAAGGGTTGAATCGATGAGTAAATGTTTTGATCTGAAATCGAGATGAAGATCGAACTGTCTTTACGAGATTTTGAAGATGAAACTACCATAGGATTTTGGGGTCGATGGGTTTCCGGTCAAAGCTACGCCACCAGGTGGATGGCTAGGCTCAAGGAACGAATAAGGACGTGGCAAGCTGCGATAATCCTGGGTTAGGCGCAAGCAGCCGTAGACCCCAGGATCTCCGAATGGGAATCCTACCTCGTTAAGAGGTATTCCAGACCTTTTGGTCTGGAAGGGGGACGCGGGGAAGTGAAGCATCTCAGTACCCGCAGGAAGAGAAATCAAAATGAGATGCCGGGAGTAGGGGCGACCGAAACCGGCAGAGGGCAAACCTAACCGGCTAACGACAAGTTAGTTGGGATGTGGAGTTGCGGACTCGGGGTTACTTCCTCGCCTCTCGACTCGAAGTCGGCTGGAAAGCCGCGCCATAGAGGGTGATAGTCCCGTAGAGGAAGAGAGGAAGGAAGATTCCTGAGTTTCCAGAGTACTGTTGCCTGATTTGGTAGCAGGAAGCTGGGTGACAATAACATCTAACCCTAAAC
>JANXCC010000005.1 GCA_025060395.1 Candidatus Bipolaricaulota bacterium
GAAGATAGCATCCGTTGTGGGGATCCCCTTGCTCGAAGAGCACGTGCTTGGGCAGAAACGAGACGGAACGAATCAGCTCCTCCAGCGCCCGCGCCTCGTGAAGGGGAAGGCCTGCCAGCGGACAGGGCAGGTGACACTGGGCGCACGAGAGCCTTTCCATCGCAGCCCCCTCTCTTTCTAGGGTTTACCCTTGAGAGAGACCATCTCCAAATGTTCCAGCGATATTGTACCCGATTTTTTTTCGTCAAGTTGAGTAGCCAGCGCACATGCTGGCTTATATCCCCGCAGCATACCCGTCGGCGCGCTTGTCGCTCCCCGCAATGTAAGCCCCCGACAATAGCTTCCAAATGATCTGCCCGCGCCCGAAACGCCCCCCTGGCTCGGCGAGCTTGACGTCATGCCCCATCGCCCGCAAGCCTTCTATAATCTTTGGATCGGCGTCAGACTCGATCTCGATCTCTTTGGCTTTCAGCCATTGCCAACGCGGGGCATCGAGACTCGCTTGCGGGTTCATCTGATAATCTACCGTGTTGACGATCACTTGGATATGCCCCTGGGGCTGCATGAAGCCCCCCATCACCCCAAACGGTCCCACGGCTTTGCCGCCTTTGGTGAGAAATCCGGGGATGATCGTGTGATACGGGCGCTTCCCCGGCGCTAGACAATTGGGGTGCTCTGGGTCGAGCGAGAAGCACGCGCCCCGATTCTGAAGAGCAATTCCCGTGCCGGGAATGACAATCCCAGAACCAAAGCCTATATAATTAGACTGAATGAAGCTGACCATCATGCCGTCAGCGTCCGCCGTGCAGAGATAGACCGTCCCACCAGCGTAAGGGTCTCCGGGAACGGCATCGAGAGCTTTGTCGGTGATGAGCGCGCGACGCTTTGCAGCATACGCTTTGCTCAAGAGCTTCTCTGTGGGCACGGGGACGAACTCGGGATCAGCGATATAGCGCAGCCCATCGGCGAACGCGAGTTTTAACGACTCGATCTGCAGATGAAACGACTCTGCTGAGTCTCTTGGGTGCTGAGCAAGCTCGAAGCCCTCTAAGATGTTGAGCGCAAGGAGCGCAATGAGCCCCTGGCCGTTGGGCGGGATCTCCCAGACGTCATACCCTCGATATGAAGCCTTGATCGGCTCGACCCACGTGCTGGTGTGTCCTTGAAGATCGTGCTCACGGAGAAATCCTCCAGTCTCTTGAGCGAAGCGCACGATCTTCTGGGCAAGTTCTCCTTGATAGAAGTCGTCACAATAAGACTGAGCAAGCCGGCGCAGCGTGCGGGCGTGATCGGGACTAGCCCAGATCTCCCCCGCGTCTGGGGCGCGCCCGTTCAGCGTAAAAGTCTTGGGCCAGCCCGCAAACTCTGGACTCGTTAGCTGTGCATATACTTGGACAGCATAGCCCCAATACTGAGCGACGATGGGCGCGACCGGATGGCCGCGCTCGGCGTACAAGATTGCGGGCTCAAAGAGTTCTTCGAAGCGCAGCGCGCCGAAGCGTTTGTGCAGGTCTCGCCACGCTGCCGGTGCTCCCGGCACGGTGACGGGCAGCCAGCCATGCGCGGGCATCGTATCGTGTCCTAGGGCCTTGACAGTGTCGAGCGTGAGCACCTGGGGAGCGCGCCCCGACCCGTTGAGCCCGTACAGTCTTTGCCCATCCCATACGAGCGCAAACGCGTCACCCCCAATCCCATTAGAAGTCGGCTCGACGACTGTGAGCGTAATCGCTGTGGCAAGAGCAGCGTCTACGGCGTTGCCCCCACGACGCAGTATCTCGATCCCAGCTTGGACAGCCAGCGGGTGACTGGTGGCAACGACGCCTCGAGAGGCGATGACAGGACTACGGGTGGGGCCGTAGAGATTAGTGACGTTGGGCATAGCAGCCCAATTATATGAAACGAAGTACAGGCGACCAAGCAGAGGTTGCCTTGACGGTTTTCCCCAAATCTGTTACACTCAAGATACATTCCGCTCCCATCGTCTAGCGGCCTAGGACGCTGGTCTCTCAAGCCGGAAACAGGGGTTCGAATCCCCTTGGGAGCGCAGGGGATCTCTTGACAGAGCTAAGAGAATATGGTATCTTGTCGCATCCCAATAGCATAATGGAGGAGGTCGCCTATCGCTGGACCACACCATAGCCGGATTCGTAAGAACGAGGAGATCCGAGCTCGCGAGGTTCGTGTCATAGATGAGAACGGGAAGCAGCTGGGGATCATGCCCCTCGCGGAGGCGATCAAGGTAGCGCGCAGCCGTAATTTAGACTTGGTCGAGGTCGCTCCGCAAGCAAATCCAGTCGTCTGCAAGATCGTTGACTTCGGGAAGTATCTCTACCGCCAGGAGAAGCGCGAGAAGAAGCGCACGAAGGGCGGGAAGCTCAAAGAGATCCGGCTGACGACCCAGATCGAAAAGCACGATCTCGAGACGAAGCTTCGTCACATTCGTGAGTTCTTACAAGATGAGAACAAAGTTCGCGTGACGGTGATCTTTCGCGGCCGCGAGATCCAACATATGAACCGGGGTCGTGATCTGTTGCAGCGTATTATTGAGAGCGTCGCCGACGTAGGCAAGGTCGAGCAATGGCCCAAGGAGCGCGGGAAATCGCTCCAGATGCTCCTGGTGCCAGGGAAGGGCACTGTCACGACCATCCCCAAAGAGATCTTTCAGGAGCCACTGATGACAGGAGGTTATAGCGATGCCGAAGAAGAAGACACACAAGGGGATCGCCAAGCGCCTTAAAGTCACCCGTACGGGAAAGGTGCTTGGTGCGACTTCAGGATATCATCATAAGCTGGTGAAGCGCAGGGCCAATCGCAAGCGCCAAGCCCGCCGGGGAATCCAAGTCCCGGAGACCTTGGCCAAGGAGTACATCGAGCTGCTCTCCAGCTAGAACGGAGGCCTGGAAGATATGCGCGTTAAAGGGGGCAATAAGCGACTCTTACGACGCAAGAAGATCCTAGAGTTAGCTAAAGGCTTTAAGGGCAAGCGACGGACGTGCTTCCGTATTGCCAAAGAGCGCGTGATGCATGCGCTGCGTAACGCGTATATTAGTAGAAAATTGCGCAAGCGCGATTTTCGTCGGCTCTGGAACGTCCGCATCAACGCGGCAACGCGGGCACGAGGGCTACCTTACTCTCGTTTCATCAATGGGCTGGCAAAGGCGGGCGTTAAGCTCAACCGCAAGATGCTCGCTGAGCTCGCCATCCATGACCCGAAGGCGTTTGACACGCTCGTCGAGACGGCAAAGGCGCATCTATAGTGCCTACGATCACGGTCTCTCAGAAAGAGCTCTATTTTGCTCAAGCGGGGCAAGGGCAGCCTGCCCTACTCTTCGTTCACGGGGCCGGGGGAGATCACACGATCTGGGGGGAGCAGTTCCGCGAGCTTGCTAAGGATTTTTCGGTCATCGCCCTCGATCTCAACGGCCATGGGCGCAGCCCTGCCCGTGAGGGCGCCGGGCTCCAGACATACGTCGAGGATGTGCTCGCCGTGCTTGACGCTCTGCCCTTGCCTACAGTCGTGGTGGGGCACTCCATGGGAGGAGCGATTGCGCTTACGGTCGCGCTCCAACGCCCGAAGAATCTTATCGGTTTGGGCTTGATTGGCACTGGAGCTCGGCTAAAGGTCCACCCACAGATCTTAGAGTTGTGTCAGACGGATTTTGAGAAAGCTATCGAGCTTGTCATAAGCTGGGCACTGGCTGAGGGGGTCTCCCCAGAGCTTGTCCAGAAAGCTCGCGAGCAGATGCAGCGCAACGGTCAAGCCGCGCTCTCTCGGGATTTTCTCAGTTGCTCGACGTTTGATGTGATGAACCGACTGAACGAAATTTCTGTGCCGACGATAGTAATCTGCGGGCGGGAGGACAAGCTTACGCCCGTCAAGTACTCTGAGTATCTCCAGCAAAATATTCCCCAGGCTCAGCTGAAGATCGTTGAGGGCGCAGGGCACATGGTGATGCTGGAGCGCCCTCACCATGTCACAGGTGCTCTGAGAGAGTTCTGTATGCGCTTGCGTTAGCTGAGCTATCAATTTACAATAGCTCCATGAATTGGCCCAATGGTATCACGCTGCTGCGCATCGTGCTTATTCCTGCGATCTTATACTTTATGCTTGTCTCTGGCTCCCATCATGAGCTCATTGCCCTGGGGCTCTTTGCTTTAGCAGCGATGACTGACGCTATAGATGGGTATCTGGCGCGGCGGCGGCGGGACGAGACGAATTTGGGGAGATTCGCCGACCCTATTGCTGATAAGATTCTGATCAGCTCAGTGCTTTTGGCATTCGTCCAGCTCCAAGAGATCTCCGCTGTGCCAGTCATTATTATTATCGCGCGAGAATTCTTAGTGACGGGACTGCGCACACTGATCAGCACCCACGGGGTGGTGCTAGAAGCAAGCTTGTGGGGCAAGCTCAAAACGCTCTTTCAGATCGGGCTTGTGTTTGTGCTGCTCAGCCAGGGGGCGCTTCGCTGGGATGCCGATGGCGTGAAGGTCATCCTCATCCCCGTCGTTGTGGCCATCACGGTGATCTCCGGGATAGAGTATTTCTATCGCTTTCGCAAGCTCTTGGGGCGGATCTCGTAAAAATGTACTGGAGACGAGAAGAACCTGTATGCCGAAATCTGCTCGAAGAGATGGTTATGACAATTGTTATCCCTATGGCATACGTTTCGTGCGTCTCGTCCCCAAGTCTACAAGCCCTTATTCTAAGGGCGTTTGCTGTTAAGAGGGGTTTGCTGCCCGGCCTAAATTTGCCTTCGAGGGGGGGAAAGCTCTAGAATATGGGCATTCAAGAACTGGCTTGATGGCTCCCATCAAACTTGGGAGCCGTTAGGCGGTTCATCACAGAACTTTTAGATAAGGGGGGTATCTGCCATGAACAAGGCGGAGTTAGCGGAAATGGTAGCCAAGCAGACGGGTCTAAGCAAGAAGGCGGCCAAAGAGGCCGTGGACACGATGTTCAACACCATCGCGAAGATGGTCTGTGAGGGGGAGCCGGTGCGCATTACGGGCTTTGGCACATTTGAAGCTCGCCCGCGCAAGAGCTCGATGCGCATCAACCCACAAACCCGTCAGCGCATTATGGTCGCTTCAAAGGCTGTCCCCGCCTTCCGCGCCGGCCGCGAGCTCAAGGAGATGGTGCGCAAGAAGCTCAAGGTGGTCGAAGTCGGCGGTAAGCTCTCCATCAAGCGCGGCTAAATAAAGACGCGGGGGGGCTCACCTACCCCCCCGCATTATTTAATTAAGGCGCTGCCACGGGTTTGCCCTGTAGCATAAGGGCGCGGATCAGATCGGCTTCGGTAATCCATTTCTTAGCCAACAGGATCTCTCCCAAGGGGCGTGAGCCGCCCTCCTTCTTCTGGATCTCCAAGGCTTGGTTGAGCTTCTCTGGGGTCAGCTTCCCAAGATCGCATAGAATCTCTCCAAGACGCTTGTTGCGCTCAAAGTATTCCTCGACAATGGAGAGGATGACCGCGCTCTTGCTGCGGCGCTCGCGCTCGGCTTTAGCCTCAACCTGTCGGATAAGTGGCAGATCTTCTTTGGTGTAATAGATGGTCAACTGCATAGTGAAAACCCCCTTCTGTGAGTTCTATGTAGTAATGGTGTTATAGTAATATACCCGAATGTACAAGCTATGTCAAGGGGATCCAAGATGGAGAAGGGGAAGCTACAGCCCGCCAAAGAGGAAGCGAAGCTCTGCCCCGAGGCGCCATTCTAAGCCTGAACCGCCAGGACAATCTGGCCCAAAGCAGATCTCGGTGAATGCGCGGAAGAATGCCAACTCAAAGAGCGTTTGGAAGACTTGCTTGCGGAAGGAGAAAGCCCCATTGGGTGGCCCCGGCGGGGGAGGATCGGCCAGGAGTGTTATGCTACGCCACTGCAAGAAGCTCCAGCGTACAGAGAGCTCAAAAGGCCAGAACGTCAAGACCGCGCCGGGAAACTCAAACGTTGAGCTGAGCGTCAGGCGGAGCGTCAGATCAGCCGTAGGTACGAAGACTTTAATAGCTACCCCAGGGATGAGTTTCTTAAACCCACTGGGCGTCAAGAGCCCCAACACGCTAAACGACGCAACGTCGAGGGCATAGAATTCTACCGCCACGATATCTTCGGTGAAGACAAACGGTGCGGTGACAACGCGATCCGGCTCGCGCTCACTGAACGTATCGAGCTTGACAATCCTAGGATCGAAGCCGAAGGGCTCGTTGGCAATGGGTAGCTGATCTAGATCCAAATCCTCAACGACTCGATTGACCCCAAAGCCGGCATAGTTGGCGACTGTAAACCAGAGGGTTTTGACGGCAGCTTCGACAACCAGCCCGACTTCCAAAGAGGGGCTTTGGTTCTCTAAGATCAGCTCAACACCCAGGGAGATCCCGCCAAAGCTCAGAGCCACAACCAACTCGTTCCTGTCAAACGTAAACCCATTGGTGAACGTGAGCCGGTTGCGCGCTGAGAGGGGATTAATCTCTACAGAAGCGATGAACTTCTGCCAGCGTAGCGGGGTCGAGCTGACGTCGAACTTGGTATCGGTCGCAAAGGCCGCCTGAGCCACGCTGATACGCGAGAGCACGCGAAACTCGGCGTTCAAAAAGTATGGCGAGACGTTGTTAAAACTCAGCTCGCTGATAAAACGTCCCAACACCGTCTGAGCGGATGCTATCTGTCCCAAGGAGGCTACAAGAGCAAGTACGCAGATCCCGCATATGAGGCCGCGATATATCTGGTTCATACGGCCTAGACTCTAACAGAGCTTAAAGGGGATGCCAAGGAAGCCCGTGCAAGGAACGGTTGGCTTCCGTCTGGCAGAAAAGTGATGGTTGTCTCAGTCTAATAAGGGGCGTAAGACCTCCTCCAGCGTCGGATGGCCGATCTCTTGGAGTTCGTAGAGCACGCGCGTGGTAGGTATATCGAATTTGATCAATCTCTTCAAATCAATTGGCGTCCCGATAATGACGGCTTCGCAGTCGGTGCGTTTGATCGTCTTAGCCAGATCTCTGATCTGGTCTGCGCTGTAGCCCATCGCCGGCAAGAGTTTCCCAATATGGGGATATTTCTTAAACGTCTCTGCGATGGAGTCGACCGCATACGGTCGGGGATCTACGAGTTCTTTGGCGCCGTACTTTTCAGCGGCGAGCGTCGCAGCGCCATAGGGCATCTCGCCGTGGGTGAGCGTCGGTCCGTCTTCGATAGCTAAGACGCGCTTGCCCTCAATCACCGACGGATCCTCAACAAAGATCGGAGAGGCCGCTTCGATGATCTTCGCCTCGGGATTGAATTTTCTGACGTTCTTGCGCACGCGCTCTACTTCCTCGCGTGAAGCCGTGTCGACTTTATTGATCACCACGACGTCGGCGAGCAGGAGATTGATATGCCCGGGGAAGTACGTGACTTCGTGGCCAGCGCGCAGCGGATCAGCCACGACAATATTGATATCCGGCACAAAGAACGGGAAGTCATTATTGCCCCCGTCCCAGACGATGACGTCGGCTTCGCGCTCGGCCATGCGTAAGATCTTCTCGTAGTCCACCCCGGCGTACACCACGGTGCCGCGTGCGAGATGGGGCTCGTACTCCTCGCGCTCTTCAATCGTGCACTCGTATCTATCTAAGTCTTTGAAGCTTGCGAAGCGCTGGCATTCTTGCTTGACCAGGTCTCCGTAGGGCATAGGGTGACGCACGACGACGACGCGCTTGCCATAGCGACGCAAGATATCCGTGACGCGTCGGGTCGTCTGGCTCTTGCCCGAGCCCGTGCGCACCGCCGTCACGGAGATGACGGGCTTGCTCGCTTTCAGCTGAGTAGACTTTGGCCCGAGTAACATGAAGTCTGCACCCGCGGCCATCGCTCGGCTCGCCCGCTCCATCACATATTGGTGAGAGACGTCACTATAAGAGAAGACGACGAGATCGACGTCATGGGTGGTGATCAGCTCAACTAAATCTTCTTCGGATTCGATGGGAATGCCCTTTGGGTAGAGCTTCCCTGCGAGCTTAGCGGGATAGCGACGATCGTCGATCTCGGGGATTTGTGTTGCTGTGAAGGCGATGACTTTGTAGTTGGGGTTATCGCGAAAATAGATGTTGAAGTTATGGAAATCGCGCCCGGCGGCGCCCATAATAATGACGCGCTTCATAAAAATCACTCCTTAGCTGTTTTGGCTTGATCGTCGAGCAGACGGTTTGATATCGAAATGGGCCTTGCAATCATAGCAAATCAAGGGTGTTCTGTCAACGTGAGGCGATATTTGCAAAGCTGGACAAGATGATTTATGCTTGGCCATGCTATGGATCTTCAGAACAGAGTAGCGTTGGTGACTGGCTCAAGTCGAGGGATTGGGCGCGCCATTGCGTTGGAGCTTGGTCGCCGCGGGGCGTCTGTTATTGTTCATCATCGGCGCAACAGCACCCGTGCCCTCGCCGAAGCCGTTGCCCAGGAGCTCCGTCAGATAGGGCGACATACGCTCGTTATTAAGGCTAACCTCGTAGATCCCCATGATGTTGCCCAGATGTTCTCTGCGGTGCAGAACGCGTTTGGAAAGCTCGATATCCTGGTGAACAACGCGGCATCAGCGGTCTTCCGCCCGTTGTTACAGTTAGAAGAGAAGCACTGGGAGCACGTTTGGGACGTGAATCTGAGGGCTATCGTTCTCTGTATCAAACACGCTGTCCCCTTGATGTCTACGGGCGTCATCGTGAATATCACGAGCTTGGGGAGCATCAAATACTTGCCCAATTACGGGGCGCTTGGAGCAGCCAAGGCCGCAATTGAATCGCTGACGCGCAGTTATGCCGTCGAGCTTGCACCGGCGATCAGAGTGAACGCGGTCTGCGGAGGGCTAGTAGACGAGACCAGCTTTAGCGAGCTGATACCTTCAGAAGTTAAAGAGCGCGTCGCTCAGCTCACTCCGGCAGGACGGATGGTGAAACCCGGCGATATCGCGAAAGTCGTCGCATTTCTCTGCAGCGACGATGCCGAGATGATCCGTGGCCAGAGCATCATCGTGGACGGAGGATTGACCTTGGGATTACTGCCGTGAACGTCATTACAACCGCTAAGACCCTCAAAGACTTAGAGTACACCAAGCTTAAGGAGCTCATCAAGAGCTTTGCGTGCTCGGAGTTGGGACGCGAGCTTATTCATAATCTGCGTCCCTCGGCGGATCTGCAGACCGTTCAGCGCGAGTTAGATCGCGTCGAGGAACTGCGCATAGCATTGCTTGAAGAGGACCTCTCCGTTGAGGCTTTCGAAGATATCCGTCCCGTGCTCCAGCGCGCGCATCAGACGACGGCCCTTCACGGCGGGGAGTTTCTCGCTATAGCCAAGGCTCTCTTTCAGATGCGCCGGCTGCGCGAGCGGCTCTTGAAGCTTGCCCGTTTCCCCACCCTGCGCGAGCTGGGTGAGCGCATTCAAGTCTTCCGTGAGCTTGAGGAGAATATCTCGCGGGTCTTCGACGACAAAGGCGAGATACGCCCGACAGCTTCGCCGCGCCTGAGGGAACTCACCACCCAGAAGCGCATCTTGGAAGAGCGCGTGCAACGCTATCTCCATACGCTCATCCAGTCGGGGCAGCTCGCTGGGGTCCTCCAAGATACAGTGATCACGCGGCGCTCTGGGCGCTTCGTCATCCCTATCAAAAGCAGCGCGCGCCACGAGCTGGATGCCGTCGTCCACGATAGCTCCGATTCGGGCCAGACGCTCTACGTCGAGCCGACTTCCATCATCTCAGACAATAACGAGATCCGCGAGCTGGAGGGGGAGATCCGCGATGAACAGTTGCGCATCCTCCGCGAGCTCACCCACAAATTGCAAGCTGAAAGCCGCAGGATCGAAGAGACCCTCAAGGCGTTCGCGTACTTTGATATGCTCTATGCCAAGGCGCAGTTTGCTCTCCATCTGCGCTGTAACCGCCCACGACTCACGACCCAGGGGGAGCTCCAGCTCCTTGAAGCTCGACATCCCTTGCTCGATCAGACGACGGTCGTGCCCATCGATATTCGTCTTGGGGCTCCCTTCCAGGGGATGGTCATCACCGGTCCCAATACTGGGGGCAAGACCGTCTCGCTCAAGACCATTGGCCTTTTGACCCTCATGGCGCAATCGGGCATACCTATCCCCGCTGCGCCTGATAGCACGGTCGTGCTCTTCCAGAAAGTCTTCTCCGATATCGGCGATGAGCAATCTATTCAACAGAACTTGAGCACGTTCTCCGCCCATATGAAGAATCTCATCGGTATCTTGGAGCATGCCGATCATCAAACGCTCGTGCTCATCGACGAGCTGGGCGCTGGTACTGACCCCACGGAAGGCGCGGCGTTGGGGATCGCCCTGCTCCAGACGCTGCTCGATCGGGGCGCTACCCTGATCGTCACTACGCATTTCAGTACGATCAAACATTTCGCGTATCAGCATCCCAAGCTTAAGACATGCTCTGTCGCCTTTGATGTAGAGACCCTGGCACCGACGTATAAGATTGTTGAAGGCGTTGGCTCGAGCAACGCGTTTATCATTGCTGAGCGCCTAGGGTTGTCTCCCGAGGTGATCGCATTGGCGAAAGCGCATTTGACAGAGGGCCAAGTGCGCGTCGAAGACATTATCCAGAAACTCCAGCAAGAGCGGAACGAGCTCGCGCAGGAGCGCTTGGCCATGAGCCAGCGTGCTCGAGAGGTGGAAGCGATCAAGGCTGAATATCTCGCTAAGCTCAATGAGCTACGCTACCGCAAAGAGCAAGCTGTAAGCGACGAGCTCCGGCGCCTAGAGCAGTTCGTCAAGCAAGCTCGTGGGGCTCTCGAAGAAGCTTTGCATATAGCGAAGCAGCGCGCCAGCGAGGAGCAGTTACGCGCGAGGCTCAGAGAAGTGCAAGAGCTTAGAGGTCGTCTTACCGAAGCGGGACAACAGCTTCGCCACGAACCTGCGGCCGTGCCTATCCCCATCGAGCAATTGCGAGAGGGGCTTGCGGTGCAATTCCGTGGCTCGAAGAAGGTCGGCATCATCCGAAAGGTTCTCAGCCCTGAGCGCATCGAGGTCGACTTGGGTGGGATGCGCTTGTGGGCCAAGCTCACAGATTTAGTCCAACCTTCAGAAGTGAAGCGCGATGAACGGCAGACGATCTCTGTGCATGTGGATGCGGGTTCTGCCCCGGCTCCGACGCTAGAGCTCAACGTTCGGGGGATGACTGTCAGCGAAGCGATCCGCGAGGTCGATCTCTACTTAGATCGCTTAGTGTTGGCGGGACTGACGCGAGGGTATATTGTGCATGGAAGGGGTACCGGCGTCCTGCGTCGCGAGATCCGCAAGCACTTAGCGACGCTTCCCATCGTGAAGAGCTTTGATTCAGCCCCTCCCCATCAGGGCGGCGACGGCGTGACGATCGTCGAGCTGGTCAGCTAACGCCCACGCCCAGATGAACTCCTTCCAGCATCCCCATTGGGCTGTCATTATACGACCTTGAACGAGAATCTCAGCGCGGCCCGGACCCATGAGCGCAACGGCGATCTCGCGCAGCAGCGGGGCCGGACGCGTACGGTGCGATTTGATCGCAGCTTCTTTGAGCGCCCAAAAGACAAGCAGTCCTTCTAGCTCCCGCTCAGCAAAAAAATGAGTAAGTTGCTTGCGCTCGTGTTCACTGAGCACACGCTTGGCCAGATCGGGACGCACAGGACGAATCTCTTGGAGATCTACCCCTATAGAGCCATGCGTCACTAGGGCAGCAAAGCCGTGCCCAGCACTGTGGGCAATGGAGATAGGAAGAGTCAAGGGAGAAGTCACTCCAGGTGCCTTGTGCTTGTCATGAGTGATCTCGATCTGGGCAAGATTTAACCTCACGCCAGCTTGCTCAAGAAGATAATCTTGGATCAGCTTCTTTGCCGCCAATCGCCCTGCCAGCCAGTCCCTCCGACGGGCCGGATCTCTGATCTTTTGCAACACATATGCTTCGCGAGGGGTCAGCCAGTCTGCCTCGTGGAGAGACGCCGGCGTCACGAGGCACAGATAGATCTCGTTCACCGCAGATCTCTCTTCAGGACCTTGCCTACGGCGCTCTTGGGCAGCGACTCGCGAAACTCCACGATCGTGGGCACTTTGTACTTTGCCAAGTGCTCCGCACAGAATGCCTTGATTTCATCGGCCGTCGGACTGGTCCCTGGTTTGGGAACGATAAGGGCTTTCACGGTCTCCCCTCGGTAGGGATCGGGAATCCCGATCACCGCCGCTTCGAGCACTTTAGGATGCTTATAGAGCACTTCTTCGACCTCGCGAGGATAGACCTTTAACCCCGAACAGATGATCATCTCTTTGAGGCGATCGACGATATAGAAGTAGCCGTCTTCGTCCATGCGCGCTAAGTCTCCGGTGTGGAGCCAGCCACCACGCAAGGCCATTGCGGTCTCATCTGGGCGATTCCAATAGCCGGCCATCACCTGAGGCCCTTGCACCACAAGCTCGCCGATCTCTCCCACGGCCAGTTCTCTATCTGTGGTGGGATCGACGATCTTGGCGTTGGTATCGGGGAAGGGGATGCCGATGCTCCCGGCGACTTGCCGCCCATAGAGCGGGTTGCAGTGGGTTACTGGAGAAGCTTCCGAGAGCCCATAGCCTTCGACGAGCACGGCGCCAGTCAGCTCTTCAAAGCGCCGTTTCACTTCGAGAGGGAGCGGAGCTGACCCGCTAATACACGCTTTGATCGAGCTGACGTGATAGTCTTTGACTCGGGGATGATTAGCAATAGCTGCATAGATCGTTGGGGCTCCGGGGAAGAGCGAGGGGCGCTCGCGATCTATGATCTTCAAGAGCTCGTCTATCTGGAAGCGCGGGACCAAGATGAGCGCGGCCGCAAGCGCCATCGAGAGATTGAGCGCGACAGTCATCGCGTAGACGTGAAAGAGTGGGAGCACACACAGACACGTCTCTTGAGCGAGTCGGGCGCGAGGAAACCACGAACGCGCTTGTAGCGTGTTGGCCACTAGATTTCTGTGAGTGAGCATGGCCCCCTTGGGAATGCCCGTCGTTCCTCCTGTGTACTGAAAGAGCGCGATATCGCTTGGGCGTACAGAGATCTTCGGTGGGTGGGGGGGAGCGCTGCGAATCAGTTCTGAGAAGAGATAGACGCTTGGTGGACTAGGACGGATGCGCTTTGGACGCTCCTTGAGCAGATATCCCAAGCGCAGCAACCCTGGAAAGAACTCTTGAATCCCAGTGACGATAATGCGCTTCACATTTGTCTTCCCCTGGACGCGTAAGACTTTTTCATAGAAGCGATCCAGGGTGATCACCGTCTCGGCTTGGGAGTCTCCTAGGATCATGTGAAGCTCATCCTCGGTATAGAGGGGGTTCGTTTGCACGACCGTCAAGCCCGCTTTGAGAGCGCCGTAGAACCCGATCACAAATTGGGGGATATTGGGGAGCATCAACGAGAGCCTCTCCCCAGGTTGAGCTCCGATCTGGATCAATGCCGCGGCAAAGCGATCCACAAGTTCGCGCAGTTGTCCGTACGTGATCCGTTGTCCGAAGAAGACGAGCGCCGAGGCCTTCTCGTACTGCTCTGCTGAACGATCCAGAAAGTGATAGAGCGGCTGTTCTGGATATGCGAGGGTCGGGGGGATATCCTCGGGGTAGTGTTGGAGCCAGGGCTTGATGGTCATGGGGCTTCACCGGCCCAAGTATACGCCAGAAGGGGGATGGAAGACAAGTCGACTTCTTACAGCTTCATCGGCTACAACGCTGATCTAGACGTTCACGGATTATTTTGGGAGCTGCACCCGCTCTAAGAGGGGCGATCGCACTCTTCGCGTTCGCGTTAATTCTTCTATGGTTCGTAGAGGATTTTCTCAGTGCCGGCATAGCTCTGGGGCTTTTGGGGTAGGACTTGGGGGCCCGTGGCTTCTACCTGGCTTGCTTATTGCCGACATTATCGACGAAGATGAAGTGAGGACCGGAGCGCGCCGTGAAGGGCTGTATTGTGGCATGAACGGCCTGCTCATACGTTGAGCGTTCACGGCGCAAGGGCTGATTATGGTCATGGTCCTTCGCTGGAGCGGCTATCAGCTCAATCAAGCACAGCAGACGCCAGAAGTTGTCTGGGGATTGCGACTCTTATTAGCGGGAATCCCCCTGGTCGCGCTGGGGGTGGGGGGCTGGTCTTGCGCTTCTATCCCCTCAGAGGCGAGCGCCTAGACCTCATGAAGGAACAACTCAACAGACTCCATGCTCAGCAAGCGAGTCGCCTTGCAGAGCTATGAACCTAACGTTACGAGTCTTGCTATTTCTGCTCTTACTGGCTTTTGGGGCAGTGCTCATGGGCATAGCGCTTTGCTCTACAGCTTCACCTTGATGACCCTCATCGTTCTATTGAGCAAGCTCATTCTCAAGCCAGGCGAGGGAGAGTATCCGTATTTCTCCGTCCCAGCGATCCAATGGCTTTTGAATGATGCCTTGCTCTTCCCAGCGGAAGACCTTTCTCGACTTAGTGCCCTTAAGTACTGTTGGTTGTAAGCTCAAGCGGGTCAAGGTGGGCAGGGGCGCGACTGTCGGGATGGGCACGTTGGTCATGCCTGGGGTGCAGATCGGGGAGGGGCTCTCATTGTTGGGACGCACTCGGTTGTGCTCAGCAACAAGAAGATCCCACCTTACACCGTGTGAATAGGGACTCCTATCCGCCCTCTCCGGCGACAGCGTTGATTTTCTCGACGCTGCTCGCTATACTGAGCCTAATGAAGCTACACAGGCTCTTAGCCATTGTTGCAATTGTCGTGATCGACCAGGCAAGCAAGACGCTGGCTCTCAGGGTTTTAGAGCCTGGGCGGCCCCTCGAGCTAATTGAAGGGATCTTTCGCTTCACTCTGACGTCTAATGCCGGTGGGGCGTTTGGGCTCTTCCAAGACCTTGGCGGTGTGATCACCGTGCTTGCGGTTCTTGTTAGCCTAGGGATTCTGGGGCTGCTCCTGTGGGGGCCACCACAGCCTCGTTCTCTGACGGCTGGTCTGATCTGTATTGCTGGAGGAGCCTTGGGCAATCTCATAGATCGCTTCCTCCATGGAGCAGTCATTGATTTTCTAGAGTTGCGGTGGGGGCATTTTAGCTGGCCCGTTTTCAATCTCGCTGATACTGTCATTGTTCTTGGAACGGGGTTGGTGCTCTTTGCTCTCTTGAGTGCTGAGCATCAAGGCGCTCATGAGCCTCAATAAGGGAATCTTTATTGTCTTTGAGGGGATCGACGGGTGTGGGAAGTCCACCCAGCTGAGGGCTTTAGCGGAGCGTTTGCATGCTCATGGGATAGAGCCCCTAGTGATTCGGGAACCAGGGGGCACTCCGGTTGGGGAGCAGATTCGGGAGATCTTGCTGGAGCATCCGTTCGAGATGGACCCCCTGACGGAATTGTTGCTTTATGAAGCATCGCGCAGCGAGCTCACTCGCACAGTGCTCCGTCCCGCGCTGCAGTCGGGTCAGGTGGTGCTTGCGGATCGCTTCGCTATGGCGAGCTTAGCTTATCAAGGCTATGGTCGGGGCCTCGACTTAACTTTAGTACGCCAGTTCAATACAATAGCCACTGAAGGAATAGAGCCGTCTATGACGATCGTGATAGACGTTCCCGTTGAGGTGGCTTTGGCGCGCAAAAGAAGCTCATTTGATCGGCTGGAGCGTGCTGGGCTGGAGTTTCACGAGCGGGTGCGTCGGGGCTATCGCGAGCTGGCGCAGCAGACCCCCCGAAGTCTCTTATTAGATGGGACGCGCCCAGCCTCGGAGCTCGCTGAACAGATCTGGCACGCGGTGTACCCGCTCTTTCCGATATGAATTGCTGATCTGAGGAGGAGGATCGAGTATGGATTTTTCATGTGGACGTGGGGAGTTTCTCACGGGAGTGAAGATAGTTAGTCGCGCCCTCGGGCGAGCAACAAGCATGCCTATCTTGGCCGGAGTGAAGCTCGAGACGAAGAAGAATCAACTGACTCTCTATGCAACGGATCTGGAGCGCGCTATCTGGTGCTCCGTCCCGATAGAGAATCGCGGCGGCGATGAGGCACTGGTGCTGAACGGAGAACTCTTGGTGAAGATCGCCACCACCCTGCCCGCTGATACCGTTGAGCTGAAGACGATTCCCGGCACGGGCAAGGTCGAGATAACGTCTGGGGGAGCGCGATTCGATCTCTTCCGGCTCTCGCTCGAGGATTACCCCGAGCTGCCCTCATTGCCGGATAGGCCTATCTGTATGCTCGCTAAATCCCAGTTGGAGCGGAGTTTGGAGCTGGTGGCCTACGCTGCGCTCCCGGCTCGCGAGACGTCTCGCTTGAGCCTGACCGGCGTCAACATGGTCTTGGAGCGGGATACTCTCAAGGTGGTGGCGACGAATGGCTATCGCTTAGCGGTGAAGACCGAGGATTTAGCGCAGAAGGCCTCGCGGGAAGGGGAGTTTCTCGTCGCCGCCGATTCTATGCGCGATCTGGCGGGTATCCTAGCCCAACTCGATGCGGAGGCCGTTGAGATCTATCAGGCCGAGAACTATCTCTTCTTCAAGGCCGGCTCAGTCGTCTTTGTGGGGCGGCTCATTGAAGAAGCTTATCCAGACTTTGAGAAGGTCATTCCCAAGGACAACCCTATCGGGATATCTCTAGAGAGGAAGCGTTTTCTCGAAGCGTTGCAACGCGCGCAGATCACAGCTGCTGAGGAGTCCGACGCCGTGATCTTGAGTGTAGAGAATTCGCTTTTACGAGTAAGCTCGCAAGCCGCTGAGAAGGGAGAGACCCACGAAGAGATCCCCTTAAAGAAGAAGACCAAGCCCATCAAGATCAGCTTCCGTGCCGAGTATCTGATAGATGCGCTGAAGCGCCTGGAGAGCGATGAAGTGACATTATGGCTAGCGGATGCCGAGAGCGCGGGGCTTCTAGAGCCTGGGGATAGCGAAGCTGATCACGGCTTCTTGTACGTGTGTATGCCCATCCGCATGGACTTTTAGTCGTTCTTACGCCGGCGCAGGAAGGTGGGGATATCCCAGTCGTCGGCGCGCGCGCGGTCCTTGCGGATGCTGCGTTCAACCTTTTCGATCAGCTCCTCTTCGTCTTCTTCGTCCCATAGATCGACGCCTCGCTCCCGCTTCTCTTCGTGAGAGAGCTCCTCTCGCTCCTTGAATCCCGTCGCAATAACGGTGATGCGCACGCGCTCGAACCCCTCTCGCACTACTGCCCCAAAGAAGATATCGGCTTGATCAGAGAGCGTCTCCTTGATGAGCGAGGCCGCTTCGGTGACTTCTTCCAGGGAGAGATCTGGGCCACCGGTGATATTGAGAATGAGCTTTTGAGCGCCTTCGATAGACCCTTCCAAAAGCGGGCTGGTGATCGCATTGCGCGCGGCATCGCGGGTGCGGTTCTCCCCTTCCCCTTCGCCAATCCCCATAAGCGCCGTTCCGGCGTTGCGCATCGTGGCCTCGATATCAGCAAAATCGAGATTGATCATCCCTGGGGTGGTAATGAGATCGGAGATCCCTTGAATTCCCTGGCGCAAGATCTCATCGGCCAATTCGAAGGCCTTGACCAAGGGCATATCTGGGGGGGCGACTTTGAGCAAGCGATCGTTGGGGATGGCGATGAGCGTGTCGACATACTGTTTGAGCTCTTCGATGCCCTTCTTGGCGCGCTCAGCGCGCAGCCGTCCCTCAAACGAGAACGGCTTGGTCACGATCGCTACGGTCAGCACTCCGGCCTCCCGCGCCAAGCGCGCGATCACTGGTGCAGCCCCGGTGCCGGTGCCCCCACCCATGCCCGCCGTCAGAAAGACCATATCTGTATCTTCTAGGAGCGCTGCCAGCTCGGCCTCGGACTCCTCAGCGGCTTTGCGCCCGATCTCTGGGTTCCCTCCAGCCCCCAATCCCGCGGTGAGCTTAGCCCCAATTTGTACGGTCCGATCCGCTTCGATGATCGAGAGCACCTGGGCATCGGTGTTGACCGCGATCAGTTCAACATCCTTGATCTTGGCTTTCTTCATGCGGTCGATGGCGTTCCCACCGCCACCCCCTACCCCGATCACTTTGATCCGTGCCAATCCGCCTCGGCTCATACAACCCCCTAACCTCGGAAGAACCGGTTGAGCCAGCGCAGGAGCCTCTCGAACACCCCACTGAGCCCTCGTCCTGAGGAACGAGTCGCACTCCAGTAGCGGCGCCTCTCACGATAGCGGTATTCCTTGGATTCGACAGCATACTTCACAAGGCCGATGACTGTGGAGTAGATAGGGCTTTCCACGATATCACGCAGCCCATGAATCCCCTGGGGAGGACGACCGCGCCGCACGGCGATATCATATCGCTCGGAGACAAATTCTGGCAGCCCCTTCAAGAGCGAAGTTCCCCCGGTCAGGACGATCCCCGCAGGAATGAGATCCCGATAGCCGACGTCCTCAATCTCTCCCATCGCCAGATCAAAGAGCTCCTCCAGGCGCGGCTCGATGATCTTGGCTAGCTTCCTCTTCGAGATGAGCTTCTTCTCTTCGCTGATTGTGGTGATCTCGATGCGCTCTTCCTCCGCAGCCTCATCGGTGAGCCGGGGCAACCCCTCTTGGATCTTGATCCGTTCGGCCTCTTCGTAGCTGACCCGAAGCCCCACACTAATATCATTTGTGATATGCTCGCCAGCAATAGGAAGGATCTTACTGAACCAGATGTCCCCGTCGCGGAAGATCGCTATGTCGGTCGTTCCTCCCCCGATGTCCATAAGCACTACCCCGAGCTCCTTCTCCGCCTCGGTGAGCACTGCATACGACGACGCTAAGGGTTGCAACACGATCTGCTCGACTGCAATCCCTAAGTTCTCCACACAGCGGCGGATATTATGGACCGCTGTGATCGAGCCGGTGACGATGTGCACATCGACTTCGAGGCGGGTTCCCGTCATGCCCACAGGATCAGTAATCCCTTCTTGCCCGTCTACGATATATTGACGGGGGATCACGTGAATCAGCTGACTGTCTGGAGCGATTTGGACGGCTTGGGCTGTCTCAAGGACGCGTTGGACGTCCTCAACGGTGATGATGCGGTTTTCACGAGAGATCGAGACCGTTCCGGAGTTGTTGATGCTTTGAATATGTTTGCCGGCGATCCCAGCATAGACGCGCTCGATCTTGACATCGGCCATGTTCTCGGCCTCTTCGATGGCGCGCTTAATCGAGGCCGTCGTCTCGCCGATGTCGACGACGACGCCTTTCTCCAACCCGTGCGAAGGAGCTTTTCCCATCCCGATGATCTCGATCTGACCATCCTCGACATTGCAGACGAGCGCGACGACCTTCGTCGTGCCAATATCTAGGCCGACAATGATCTCCCCCATTCCCTCATCACCATCCTCACGGACGAGCTCGTTCACTGACAATAAGTACCCGTTCCCACCGCAGATCGATCCGGTGCACGCGGCGTTCCGCCAGGAGGCTGAAGACCCGCTGCAGCTTCATCAGTGCTCCCCGAACGTCATAGATACGCATGAGGACGTCCGGACCATTTCGGAAAGACAGAATCATAGTGCTCCCTTCGAATCGCACGGTTGTGATCGCATTGAGGAGATTGCCCGGGCTGGTCATAAGAGCGTGCAAGGGGACGAGGTAAAAGGGCTCGGCGAGGCGACGGCCTCGAGCTGTCTCGACCGTCTGAGGCTCGACGAGGATCGGACCGAAGCCTCCTAGGGCCTCGGCATAGAAGACCCCCTCGGTGTCGACCCAATAGAGCTTCCGCCCTAAGCGAGCCAGAATCAAGGGCTCGCGCTCCTGTATGAGAATCTCTATACGTGCCCATACTCTCTTGGTGACGAGAGCCTCACGGACGTCAGGGAGGCGTAAGAGAGCCTCTCTGGCGGCTTGGGTATCAGCCGTCAGCCAATTCATCCCCACCGTAATGGGCAAGCTCTGCAGGACCGTCTCGGCTTGGATCCTCTCACCACCCTCGACGGTGATCTCTCGTACCACCAGGGACTTGTGCCACGGTAGCGCCAGCACAAGCCCGATGATCGCTACTATGAAGAATACTGTACGCCGCACGTCCCAACGACGGCGAGCTCCAGCTTCAACTCCACCCCATAGTATTTAAGCACAACCGACCGGGCGATGTCAATTAGCTGGAGGACATCGTGACTTGTCGCCCCCCCTTCGTTGACGATAAAATTCGCATGCTTTGGGGAGATTCGCGCGCCTCCTACCCGGTATCCTTTCAGCCCGGCTTGGTCGATGAGTTGTCCTGCCGTCGCCCCCACCCCCACTGGGTTGCGAAAGACACACCCTGGACTGGGTACCCCCAGGGGTTGGCGCTCCCTGCGCCGCCTCAGTAACTCCTCTCCATCCCACACTCTCCCTCTTCCTAAGGCGAATTCCCCTTCTATAACTATGAGCCGTTCGTGCTGAAACCGGCTCGACCGGTAGCCGAACTGACACTCATCTCCCTTAAGCGTAATGAATTTTCCGTCAAAAGTCAATGCCTTGACCCGGGTCACGATGTCGGAGACGGTTCCTTCCGGAATGCCCGCATTCATGACCAAAGCCCCTCCGACGCTTCCCGGGATGCCCACAAGAAAATCGAACTCGCGCAAGCCTAAGGAACGCACATGGGAGACAAGCGCTGCAAGGCTAGCTCCCGCTTGGGCGCACACCGAGTTTTGGAGAGTCTGGATAGTGCCGAGCTTAGGCCCTAGCTTGATGATCACACCGCGGTAGCCCTCATCGAGAAAGAGCACGTTGGTGCCGTTTCCTAAAACGAGCCATGGTAAGCCATGCTCGCGGATGAACGCTAAGGTCTCTAGGAGATCTTCAACGGAGGCAGGGACCACAAAGTAATCGGCCGGGCCGCCGATGCGTAGCGACGTATGGCGAGCTAAGGGTTCACGAGTTTTGACGACGCCACGCAGTCGCCTTTGAAGCTCGCTAGCGAGCTTCTCCTCCATGGTCTCCCCCTTTCTGCTCGTTCCATGCTTGGGCGAGGCGAAAGAGTTCTTGGCCCAGATCGCCCGCGCCAAAGCCAATGACGAAGTCCCCAGGACGTAGGAGCTGCCGGACGCGGAGGACAAAATCCTCTCCGCGAGGCACATAGGTGACGTCTCGATGGCGACGTCGCAGGTCCTCAAGGATCAGGTCGATTCCTACCCCTGGGATCGGACGCTCGAACGCGGGATAGATATCGGTGAGGATGACCGTATCAGCGAGATCGAAAGCGGTGCTAAACTCCCGACCCAAATAGCACGTGCGTGTGAAGCGATGGGGTTGGAAGAGCGCGACGATCCGCGTGGAGTGCCAGCTTCGCCGGATCGCCTGGAGGTTGCGTTGGATCTGTTCGGGCAGGTGGGCATAATCGTCGACGATCGTGATACCGTTGGTAATGAGGACTTGGAAGCGTCTCTCCGGGAGCTGAAAATCTCTCAAGTAGGCGGTCATATCTGCAAAGGGGAGTCCAAGAGAGTAGCCAACAAGCAAGGCTGCTAGGGCATTATAGACGTTATGGATACCAGGGGCATGCAACAATTCGAGCCGTCCAGCATGACGCCCACGCCACGAGATCTCGCACATCGTATGGAACTGGGAGAAGACGAGATCGTAGGCTACCAAGTCTGCTGGGCGCTCGATACTATACGTGAGGGCCGTAGGGATGCAATCGACGATAGCGCGCTGAGCCCCCGGGTCATCGGCACAGGTGATACAGAGCTCACTGCGGTGAGCAAAGCGCGTGAAGGTCTCTTGGAGAGCCGTCTCACTGCCATAGAAATTGAGATGATCTCGCCCGATATTGGTGATCACAGCAATGTTGGGACGGAGCTGCACGAAGCGTCCATCGCTCTCGCAGACTTCAGCGACAAGATGGCGTCCTAGGCCAAGGCGAGCGTGAGTGCCCAATGTTGGGGAGGCCGCGCCGATCACAAACGTCGGGTCGAGCCAAGCGCGCTCCAGAAGCGTGGCGATCATGGCTGCTGTAGTAGTCTTGCCGTGGGTGCCTGTTACTGCGATGGTGTAGCGGGACCTGACCAGCTCGTTCAAGAGATCGAAGCGATGGAGGATAGGGAGTCCGAGTCGGTGCGCTTCGAGCAGTTCGATGTTCTCCGGGGGAATAGCGGAGGAGACGACCAGATGGGTGGTGTTTTGGAGATGGGCGCGCTCATGCCCAATCGTGATGGGGATGCCAAGGGCGCGGAGTTGTTTAGTCCGTCGGTTCTCTTCGATATTGCAGCCGGTGACGCGCCATCCCAGCTCAGAATAGACTTTGGCCAGCCCACTCATACCATCGCCGCCGATTCCAAGGAAATGGAGCTGTATTGTGCTCTTTGGTCGCATCGCAAAGCACCTCGCACACGAGAGAGTTCAAGGTGCTCTCACCCCGCCCTCTCTGGAGGGTAGAGGGTTTGAGGGTGAGAGCCTTCTGGATCTCTTCAACGAGTCGTTGAGGGGTAAGCTCAGCCTCTGGGACTATAGAAAAGATTCCGAGATGGGCGTAGGACGTGGCGTTTGCTGTCTGATGATCATTGGCAGCCCCCGGCCAAGGGATAACTATAGCGGGCTTCCCGATAGCCGCCAGTTCAGCGAGGGTTGCAGCGCCCCCGCGACAGATCACGACATCAGCCGTAGCCAGGGCGGTGCCCATCTCATGAATATAGGGGACAAGAAGACACGTAGCCCTTGGCCCCTTCCGGGCGCTCTGCGCGAACGCCTGATCCCCTGTGACAATCAAGAACTGAACTTCTGGAAGAAAGTCTAGCATCGTCAACGCGATGTTCGTGAGGACTCGTGATCCCCTACTGCCTCCAAAGACGAGCACGGTCTTTCTTCCGGGAAGCAGTCCGAATCGCTGGGGATCGGGACGAGCGGAGAGAATCTCTAGACGGATAGGCAATCCCGTCACGACGACGGACTGAGCTCGGAGATAGCGAGCTGTCTGGGGATATGTGAGAAAGACCTTCCTGGCCCAAGGGGCGAAGAGTCGAGTCACTAGGCCGGGGATGAGGTTCTGCTCGTGAAGAAAGATCGGGATTCTCAAGAGAGTTCCCCACAATAGCGGGGCAAACGCTCCATATCCCCCAAAGCCAATGATTGCTATGGGACGCACTCTTAAGACGATACACAGCGCATGGACGAGCGCGACTGGTAGTTGAGCTAGGGCCAAAAGCGCCCAAAAGGCCCAGAGAGGGCGCTGGCCTGGTCGCGTAATCCCCCGGATAGGAAGCTGATAAAACTCAATCCAGGGGTACCGTGGCAGCACCTGGGTCTCAAGCCCATAGCGGCTGCCCACGTAGACGAGCCGGGAATCCGGCTCAGCGCGCCGTAACCCCTCCAGCGTAGCGAGAGCGGGGTAGAGATGGCCTCCTGTCCCGCCCCCACAGACGAGAAATGTCTTCATGCGATCCCCTCTGCGCGATATTAAGCAAGGTCCCTACCATGGCACACGAGATCATCAAAGACGATCCTCCATAGCTGATAAAGGGGAGCGTCAAGCCTGTTACGGGCAGTAGCCCTGTGGCCACTCCTATATTGATGGCCGCCTGCGCAGCAAGAGTAAAAGTTATCCCCGAGGCCAAAAGCGTTCCAAACCGATCTGGAGCGCGAGAGGCGATTACATACCCTTCCCACGCAAGATACGCAAAGAGTCCTATGACAAAGAGCCCGCCGATCAACCCTAGCTCCTCCCCAATGATCGCGAAGATAAAATCGTTATACGGCTCTGGAAGGAAGAGCAACTTGGCACGGCTCTCCCCCAAGCCCCGGCCAAAGATCCCTCCAGACCCAAGAGCTGTTAGAGACTGAATGAGTTGGTACCCTTCCGTCGTGCTGTATTGGAACGGGTCTAAAAACGCCAAGATCCGACTGAAGCGATAGGGCGTTGTGATCAACAGCAGGGCCAAGGCGGGTATCACGGCGCAGAGCACCCCACAGAGATGGCTTAGCCGCGCACCTCCGATAAACAGCATATACAGAACGATAAGCAAGAAGATCATGGCCATAGCAAAGTCCGACTGCTTCAAGGCGATGAGGACTGCGATTGTCGTTACTACGAGCATCGGCAAGACCCCTTGAGAGAATTCTTTGATGAGTTCTCCTTTGCGGATAGCAAAGGCTGCACTCGCGACGATCAAAGCGAATTTCACAAACTCTGTCGGCTGGAGCTGGAATGGCCCGGGCAGGCGTAGCCAGCTTCCCCGAACGCTTAGGCCAGGAATGAGCGTCAGGAGAGCAAGCCCAAGGGTCGTCAGCAAGAGTATGTGGTCTATCTTCAAGAAGACATGGTAGTCTATCTTGGAACACCCCCATAAGGCGACGAGCCCGAGAGCTAAAGCCACCACGTGCTTGACCAGGAGATACGAAGGGCGCTCATAGCGGAGTGTGGCGATGGGCAAGCTCGCGCTAGCGACCATGACCACGCCCACAAGAGCCAGAGCGAGGACAACAGCGATGAGCCGTGATCTTCCCACATCCACACCTCCCCTGAGCGTTCCTTGTTATACGTGATGGGAAGAGGCTTCTGAAGGACTGCTGTCGAGACCTTCGCTGGGGATTTGTCTGGCTGGGACGGGACGGGTGTCCTCGATCCTCTGACTCTACTCAGAAGAGAGAGGGCCTTAACCGCAGCTGATGCATCCTTCCCGCAGGGCCTGGGCGGGGTCTCCCTCAAGCAGCCTCTGGGGACACGGTTCGATCACCGGGTTAAGGCCCTCTCTCATCTTACTCGATTGCGCCAAGGCTTGCCATTCAGTTGACGGTGAGGAAGATCACTAATCGATTATTGGTCTCATCCGGTTCGGAGATCCGGTTCTCTGGGTCTACCGTCACAGTGATCTCGTAGGTCCCTGGCGTCAAGGTGAGCGTGTTCAATTGGGTTATGAGAGTCGTTTTCGCGCCGCCCTCTAAGCTCGGCACGGTCTGACGACTAAAGGCCACCTCCGTCCCTGGAGCTCCCAGCAGATTGCGATAGCTAAACTCGACGGCGAACGGCCCCGAGGGCGCGGCCCCTAGATTTGCGATCACCGCGGAGAACCGCACCACCTGACCACGTGACACAAGCGGATGACTAGCCGTTAAGCTGAGCACTGCGAGGTCGACTAGCCCTGTGGGAACGCCGATGGTCACTCGAGCTGTTTGCACGTTATTAATCTCGTTGAGTTCCGGGATCACGTTTTCTGGATCGAGGGTGACGCGGATCTCATAGAGTCCTGCAGCGAGATTGCGGGTATCGAGCTCGGCTTTGACTTGCTTGGCCTTCTCCGGCCCCACTTCAAGTTCAGCAACGATCGCGGTGCCGAAGGCTCTAAACTCTGGGCTGGGCTGAGTGGGATCGTCGACGCGACGGAAGGCAAACTCGACCTTGAAGGCACGGGTCGTCCGTCCTGCTCCGATGTTCTGAATATCGGCGAAGACTCCTAAGGCCGTACCGATGGGGACAGGTCCACTGGGCTGGAAGACCAGGGGCTCGCGGAAGGTCAGATCGGGCTTTCCTATTAGTATCACTTGGGAGCCGCGAGGAGCGCGAGGCCCCCCAATAGTATTGTTCTGTTCGCTGACTTCTTCAACGCGCCCATAGGGTAGATCTGGCGTAGGGGGATCGACGATGACCCCGATCTCATAGACCCCTGGCGTGAATGTCTCCGTGCTCACTTGTGTCTTGGCGACGAACTCATCGGTCAACCCCAGGCCGGTGGCGCGGGAGCGCGTCCCGATCTCTGCACAGGGTTGTTGAGAGAAGTACTCTCGGATACAGAAGGCTACGTCAAAGCCTCCGGCAGCAATTTGCCCGGTGTTTCGCACGGTGATCTCAAGCTCAAGCAACTCGCCTTGTGTGATCTCAAGGCTGGGTGGCGCAAAAGGAATCTCAGGAGTAGTGGGACGTCTGACTTTGAGGGTCGCGCGATCGGGCACAAGATCCGGCCCGAAGATGAGCAGGGCCTGCCCTGGCCCTGGTTGGCCTGGAATCCCGGTGCCACTTGTAGCAGTGTTATTCGCTTCGTTCTGTTCTTCTATACGGTTCTGTGGGTCTACAGTCACCGTCAACTCATAGAAGCCAGGACGCACCGGCGGGCCCGTCTCTAGGCGACACTGAGCCGTGAACTTTCCACCCGGCATCAAGGAAGGCACTGAGATCTTGTCAAAGATCACAGGAACCCCTGTGACGTCTTCGAGGCGGCGATAGGCACAGTGGGCTTCAGACGGTTGCGCTGGGGCATCCCCGATGTTTTCAAAGGTCAAGAGGATGCGTACAAGCTGTCCTCGATGAGCCGTCAGTGACGGCGGATCAAAAGCAAGCTCCGTGATTGCCAGATCGGGTCGGCGCGGCCGAATGACGCGTAAGCCAATAACCATCTCATTGTTGGTCTCATCGAGTTCGGCAACGCGCCCTTGAGGATCCACGACGACGCGAACTTCATACGCTCCAGGGGACAGCGAAGGCAGTTGCGCTTGCGCGATCAACTCAGCAGTGGGGTTGAGTCTATTACTAGTGCAGTTGGCTGTGCACGGGATGGGATTCCAGCGTAGACGTCCGACTTCACGCACTGAGAACTCCACATCAAACCCTTCAGCAACTGTCATGCCGTTGTTGAGGATCTCAGCGGTGACTGTGCCCTTCCCTTGCTCGAGAGGCGATGCTGGGGTCACAAACAAGCTCTTCGGGGTCAGCTCTGGTAAGCGTGGCAAGGGGGGCTGCAAGGTCAGGGCTGTTGTTAAGACGTTATTCGATTCATCGAGCTCACTGATGCGATCATCAGGATCGACGACGACCTGGAGTTCATGGACACCTGGCTGCAAGGAGAGCTCTGCTGTTTTAAGAGTGACCTGGACAACCTGACGCCCTGGTTCTCCGGTAGAGGCCCTGGCTGCTATCTCCGGCAGAGTAACAGTTGCGAAACGCCGTCCGTTCATCACGAAGGTTATGGTGACGTCACTGGCTGGGGCATCGCCGGCGTTGGCGATCTGGGCGGTGACGAGGGCTTCGTCGCCAATTCGGATTAGAGTTGGCGTCAGCACCAAGCTCTCGGGATAGAGTTCCGGCCCCTTGACCATAAGATAGGCCGTCAGGGTGTTGTTTGCTTCGTCCTGTTCTTCAACGGCCCCGCTGGGCTGCTCTTTGCTGACGGGATCGAGCTGAACATGGATAAGATATGTTCCGGGCTCGAGTTGGGCTATGATGGGGAGGCGAGGATTGGGAAACTCAGCCTTCACAAAACGTTCTTCTCTTGGCTTCAGTCCTTCAGCGATAGTCACCCGCGCAAATTCGGTCAACTGATTACAAGCGCTCCGCGGTGCTGGGAGCTTACAGAAGAGATACTGCACATCGAATGCGCCGGAATCGACAGGACCACCGTTGCGGATGATCGCTGTCGCTGTTGTCCTACCGTTAGTGTCGAGTGGGGATGGGGGATCGAACGTCAGCGCGATGGGGAGGAGATCGGGTTTATTGAGTCGCGACGGCCGAATCTGCAAGCCCACGATCAGCTCGTTGTTCGTCTCGTCTTCTTCAGAGATTTGATTGGTGGAGTCGACCACGACCCGGATCTCATAATTGCCCGGCTCGATTTCGACTTTCGAGGTGTCGAGCGTGCCCTCGACAGTGATTGCTTGATCGCGCGGGCTCAGCCCTTGGGATAAAATGACAAGCCCCTTACCGTCGGGAAAGCTCACCCAGGGGCGAGTGGGATCACTCTTGAGTCGATAGAAGAATTCGACCGTGAAGCGCGGGGCGGGGCTCCCGCCGGTGTTGACGATCCTTGCCTTGGCTACGACTGCCACACCCTTATCTACGGGGGAAGCGGGGCTGAGCACCAGACTGGTAGGGTGGAGCTCCGGCAATAAGGGAACTCCCCCCTGGCCCCGGCTCCCCACCCACACCACGACAAAGACAATCCAAACTATCCCTAACCCCCCTAACAATCTCTTCCCTACTCCCCGCGCTGAGCAAACCATGAGTGCCACCTCCTTGGGTTTTTCGCACACTATTCTACTCTACTTAAGGACGGCGTGCGACGTAGAGTCCGCCGTCATCCGCGCCGATGTAGATCTCTATGGACGACCTGGGGCCGCTGACATAGAGCGCCGGTGTAGTCCGGATGACCGCGCGGGGGTCGCTCCCTGCGCCGGGCACAGGGAGGGCAAAGCGCAGGCGCCCGCTGTCAGGATCAATCCCGTAGAGATTACCGTCTACTGAGCCGACGATGATCGTCCCTAGTCCGGTGGCCCCTAAGCGACGGTCAACGACCGGCGACGAACGCGGCAGGTCGCCGTCGAAGGGATTAGGGTTATTATCAATCACGATAGCGACCGCAAATTTCTGCTTGCCGCGCTCGCGTCCGGGGATAACTTGGCCCTTGCTGTCTTTCTCGTCACTTCGGAAGAGCGCGTAGAGCCTGCCGTCGTCGGAGACGAAGTAGATGGCGTTCTTGACCGGGTCTACAGCGGCTTTGGTACGCACTGGTCCGAGGGTCTCAAACCTATAGAGCTCTTTGCCGTTGCGGTCTATCGCATAGAAGACACCGTTGTCCGCGCCGAAATAGATGGCAGCGCCCTCGGTTCCAAGTATATCCAAGAGCGGCGAGCCACGAATTGGGCTGCCGATCTCCTTGGGAAATTGGTCTATGGACTTTTGGAAATCCTCTCGGTCAATCGCATAGAATTTGCCATCATCGGAACCAAAGTAGATCGCGCTCTTGACAAAATCAGTGATTGGGGCAGCTCGGATGGCTCCCTTGGCCTTATCAAATCTGCTTCCTGCTCCCTCTCCAGCAAGTACGCCATTCTCAGCATTGATCGCTAGAACTCGTTGATCATCAGCGCCCACATAGAGCACTCCGCGAGGCTGATCCAGCGAGGGCGGCACGCGAATAGGAGCAGTTCGTGGAGGACTAACATTAGGAGCGGGAGTGAAGCCTTCGATAAGCTGCCCGGTGTCCCGGTCTACGGCGTAGAGCTTGCCATCATCGGCCCCGATATAAACTCGGTTGCGTACCTCGTCAATGACTGGAGCTACGCGCATGGGGCGGCGCTTGGCTGGATCAGGATCTGGAGAGAAGACCCACTTGGGCCGCCGCGGCTGCTCCGCACTTACCAGGGGGATCGCATAGAGATTTCCGTCATCAGCGCCAAAATAAATAGCGTTCTTTGCGAGATCAATCACGGGCGAGGAGCGAATCGGGCTGCTATCGGGGACCCGAAAGACCAGCAGCAAACCACTACTCTGCCCCACCCCCACCGACGTCGCGCTCATCACACTCAATAGCAGGGCGATAGCCAACGCTCGTACTCGAGAACCCATGAGTGCCTCCTTGAGCTTTTTTTCATCTAGAAGCTTCCAAACTTCTGCACCCGGTTGTTGCCATACTCGACAATATAGATATTGCCCGCCCTATCTACCGCGATGTCTTGCGGGGAATTCAGCTCCCCTTCTCTCCCGCCCTGACGACCCCAGGAACGCTCAAAGCTTCCATCTCCCTTGAACTCTTGTACTCGATCGTTATATTGATCGACGACGAGAAGGTTCCCTGCTCGCGTGAGCGCGAGCCCACGAGGATAATCGAACTGCCCCGGAGCAAACCCCTTGCTCCCCCACTTGAGCAAGAACTTCCCAGTAGCATCGAATTTCTGAATGCGGTGATTCCCCGAGTCCGAGATATAGACGTTCCCCACTTCGTCTACAGCTATCGCTCGCGGCTCGAAGAATTGCCCGTCTCCCGTCCGCAGCGGCCCCGCCGCACCATCGGGGTCAACGCAGCGTCCGGTGGGAGGCGTCACCGTCAGATTGCACTCACCCCCCCACTTGGTATTGAAGCGCACCGTGCTTGCATCCACGATATCGAATCTCTGGACGCGATGATTTCCCTTATCTACCACGTAGGCGATCTTTCCAGATTTGTCCAGCGCTATGCTCAGAGGGGTCTCAAACTGACCATCGCCAGTCCCCCTTGTGCCCCACTTGCTCACAAACCTTCCCGCAAGGTCAAACTTCTGGATCCGATGGTTGCCGCTGTCGACGACATAGATAAATCCTGAGGGATCGATAGCAATATCTGTTGGGCCATCGAATTGTCCGTCCCCGGGGGCGAGGGGGCCTCCCCCGTCAGGGTCGCGGCATCCCTCCCCCGTGCGCAGAAGGCACCGACTCCCCCATACTGCCACTGGGCGCTTCTCCGTAGGCTTGAACGTGCTAGGATCGAAGACTTGAATCCGATGGTTCTCTGTATCGGCCACATAGATGCGGCCTTGGGGATCTACCGCGATCCCTTGGGGACCACGGAACTGCCCGGGAGCCGATCCGCCCTGCCCAAATTGATCGAGAAAGAAGAGCCCTTCAGCCATCTTGCGTCCAGTGATGAACTCGAAGGTGCTCGGCTGCCGCAACGCGTCTCGCCTGTCGCTCCGATTCCCTTGACGATCAACCAGGATGACCTTAAGCTGAATACGCTGGGCACTCTCGCATTTGATGGGAAAGTCTAGCTGTCCTTCCCTCTCTCCAAGGACCTTCTCGCTCACGTCGATGCCTTCGGGATCGAGGGGCAGCGAGCAGTCCCCGATACGCCTGGGGTCGAAGTTGACCAAGCTAAAATAGATGCGGCTCAGCTGCCCCTCACGATCCACAAATCCTACTTGCACGTTCTGGCTTGTCCCTAGAGGGACCTCCTCAGGAAAGATGATCCCGCTGATGATCGGCTCTGGGCCAACGGCTTTGAACGAGAATATCTTTGGTTGGCTTACGTTTCTCTTGGCATCTTCGAGCGTCACCTCTAGGGTGACATCTTGGGGCACAGTGGTGAAGATACGAAACCCGAAAGCCCCTTTGTCGGTTGTCTGAGCTGGGGGTTCAAAACTGAAGACCTGACCGGCCTTAAAGAACGTCCCCGTGGAAGCATCTTTGACTTCAGTGGCTTCTACAACCCGGAATGTCACTTTGATAATATCTTTGTTGATGTCTTCGTAGCCGACAGCTCCCTCAAAATCGCTCCCATCGGCGGCGATCCAATTGATCGCTGTAGGGAAGTTTGGCAAGGTGCCAGGAGGACATCTCTCGGCGGGCAGAGCAGGCGGAGCAACAACGCACCGCGTCTTGGGCAAGAGGATATATGTCACACGGGGAGCTTCCGGGCTCTCGATCTGCGACTGCGACAGGAAGGCACTGGCCAGCAACACCACCACCATCACCACGAGCCCATTCCCCCTGCGCCTCATCGTCGTTAACCTCCTTTTGGTTTTATATACTACCCAAAATGCGGCGGAAGCACATATGAGCCGGTGGCGTATTCTGGGGGATAGAGCACGACCCGGGTCCCAGCAGGCGAGATCTGGGTGTAGAAGGGCCGCACTCCATCGAACGCCGGAGCGCCCCCGGTCTTAGTGAGCCCATAGACTTGATCATGGGCGATAGCGATCTTCAAGGGATCTCGCTGTTGCTCCTCCACCGTGTAGAATCGGATCACCCCGACGACCCCGTTCAGCCGTGTTCCTTCTAAGGCCCTGACGAGGGCCTCCGCTTCGGTGGTGCGGGCGCGCGCCACGGCATCAGCAAGAGCATAGACAGCATCATACGTCGTCGCGGCGGTGAAGACAGGCCGCGCTCTGAATTGCTCTTGGTATCTCTTATAGAAGTCGAGCGTCTTGGGGCCTACCGTGGCGGTCTCCGCGGCAAAGTCGACGACAACGTATCCCGCGGCCGCACCCTTCAGATCATCAAAGAGCAACGCCTCGTTCCAGCCAAAGAGCGCGATCTTAACCCGCTTAGCAGACCAGCTTTGGGCAAACTCCGCTCCGATCTTAGCGTCAAAGAATACTGTGATCGCGGCGGGCACGTCGATCTTTTGCAGACGCTCCAGGAGCGCTCCGGCTTGGCCGTCGGCGAGATTGCCCACGACATCCAAACCCGCTCGGATGAGCCGAGGCAGCAACGCGCTGCGAAAATCTGCGCTCTGCTTGGAGGGATCGCCCACCAGGGCGACGGCGTTGGAGCGCAGTATCTTGGCCTTGATCAATTGATCGACCAGGAACTCTCGAGCAAATTCGCCTCCATCGAAGGCCTGAGCGGCAGCATTCACGATGCCGGCGCGAAAGATATATTTGAAGCTCTCATAGTTGGCAGCGACTTGATCAGTTCCCAAGAGCGGTGTCCCAGTGATGATCACGGGCTTCTTGAGGCGAGGGATCTCAAGTAAGAGCGCGGGGATCGTGTCTGAGCGAGAGAGTCCTACGACAGCGTCAGCTCCTTTACTGATGAGCTCAGTGAGTACGGCGCGAGCGCGGGCGGGATCGGTCTCTCTCCCCAGATCTCCAGGAATAAGCCTTACATTGAGCTCACTGGCTGCAAGCTGCGCTCCGTTGAGAATCCCTTGTCCTAGAGGGGAGGTCGTACTGCCGAGGACCCCGATAGTGATTGTCTGCTGGCTATAGCCTCGATAGGGCCCGAGGAGCAAAGCTCCTGCTGCGACTCCCAGGGCGCGTAAGAACGTGCGGCGGCTTAGAGCTGCGCGCATAGTGTCCTCCTTCGGCTCCATTATAGCACGGAGCTATCTGCCATGCCTAGGGCGTGGCGTCATAATAAATACATCAGATTTAGAGAAAAGTTTCACTGTGATCCTCGTTACAGACGGGCCGGAAGAGAACAGCTATAATAAAATCCCTCTCCCATCCTCTCACCACCACTCACAAGCGGGTGGAATGGAGCCCCTCCCCCAAGGGGCTCCTTATTGTTTAAGGATCTCTCGAATAGCTTGAGCGGCGTACAGCACGTCTTCTCGTGACACGTCTAGATGCGTCACTAGGCGTATCCGGCGCGGTCCGATCGCGAGAGCCAAGATGTCTCTCTGTTTAAGCTCGTCAATCAGCTTTTCAGCGGGTATCGTGGAGAGCTCGAAAATCACAATGTTGGTCTCAACGGGTTCTAGATGGACTTCGGGAATCTCTTGGAGAGCTTCTGCAAGCAATTGTGCATTCTTATGGTCTTCAGCAAGGCGAGCAACATGGTGCTCTAGGGCGTAGAGCCCTGCGGCTGCAAGCACGCCGACTTGGCGCATCCCACCCCCGAGCATCTTGCGTACCCTTCGCGCTTTCTCAATGAACTCTCGCGAGCCAACAAGCATTGAGCCAGCCGGTGCTCCCAACCCCTTCGATAAACAGAACATCACCGAATCGAATCCTTCTGTTATCTCCTTGACTGAGCGTCCTGTGGCTAGAGCGGCGTTGAAGATCCGTGCGCCGTCCAAGTGTACGGCCAGGCCGCGCTGGTGAGCGTTTTCAACGATCTCCCTAGCCCATTCGAGCGGATAGACCCCACCCCCCTTCAAGTTGTGGGTGTTTTCCAAACAGATCAGGCGTGTTTGGGCATAGTAATAAACGTTTGGTCTGATTGCGCGCTCGATCTGCTCCCAGCGCAGAAACCCGCGCTCACTGGGGATCGGTCGGGGAAGAACCCCTGCAAACGCGCTCATCATCGCCATCTCGGAGTTGAAGATATGGGAAGCCTCTTCTACAATGACTTCGTCTCCTGGCTGAGTGTGGACCTTGATAGCGATCTGGTTGCCCATCGTCCCCGAAGGGACAAAGAGCGCCGCTTCGCGCCCAAAGAGTTGAGCGGCATATTCTTGGAGCTTATTCACGGTAGGGTCTTCGCCAAAGACGTCGTCGCCGACTTCGGCCTCGGCCATGGCACGTCGCATCGCGGGTGTGGGCTTGGTGACGGTGTCGCTACGGAGATCTATGATCTTCCTCATCAGAATAAAAGGCCCTCACCCTGTTTCCCTGGAGAAGGGTGAGGACCTCTTTCCCCTTAAGGCTGCACGATGATCTTCCCCTTCATCCCTTCATGAGGGAAGCTTACATACTCGTACTCCCCAGGGAGAGTGAAGGTGTACTCAAACGTCTGACCTGGCTCAGTCAAGAGCCCCGAATTGAAAGCCTCTGCCCCAGCAGGGATCTTGTCGGGAGAGGCTTGCACAGAGTGGGTGCACGTTACGCCTTCCTCACAAGAGTTCACCCAGCGAACCGTCTCACCGACCTTGATCGTCAGCTCTGATGGATCAAAGAAATGCCGCCCGTCGGCTGTGCTCACTATCTTCACGATATGAATGCCGTGCCCTGCTTGCTGAGGGGCCGTCACTATGATCGTCTTCTCTGCAGAGGCTGTGCTGCCATCGGGTGCAGTTACGATGAGCCTCACCGTATACGTCCCCTCGGCGGTGAACGTATGGGTTGGGTTGGCTTCGGTGCTTGTAGAGCCATCCCCAAAGTCCCACATATAGCTTGCTGCCGTGCCTTGCACTTCAGCAGTAAACGAGACCTCTAAGGGAGCGGGTCCCTCCGTGACGCTCGCAGTGATCGCCACAGAGAGCGCTGGGGTCACAGTGATCTCAATCTGAGCTATCTGCTTGGCTTCAAGCTTTGGACTTGTCTCCCTCTCTTGGGCTTTGGTCTTGACTGTGAGCTTCACCGTGTACGTCCCGCTGGCGCTATAGCTATGAGACACGGTCTGGCCTTTCGCCGTTGTGCCGTCGCCGAAGTCCCACTCGTACACGATGTCTGTAGTGACTTCCTTACCAGCGTCATCCCGAGCCGATCCCGAAAACTCGATGGCTTGGTTGACCGTGAATTGGGAGCCGCTTTGCGGGCTTGTAATCACGGCCGTTGGCGGCTTAACTCCGCCACCGCACCCCACAAGCAGCCCCATAACACACATCCAGACTACAAAAAGACTTATCTTCGCACTTCTCATTTGTACCTCCTTCTTTTGTGCTGTATTTGTGAGATATTGGCGGGTACTAGAGCAAGTGATGGAGCCAAGACTCTTGATCGGGCCATCCCTCCTTTCCAATGAGCGGCAGGAAACTACATGCACAGAGCTCTTCCCGACGGAGCTGGCCATGCTCTTTCATGAGAAGTAGGAGCGTCTGGAGCTGTCGCCCCCCCACAGGGATAACCATCCTTCCGCCTTCAGCCAATTGCTCCACCAACGAGGGAGGCACCTCCGGTGCCGCCGCTGTCACGATAATCTTTTGAAAGGGCGCCTCTTCTGGCCACCCTAGCGTCCCGTCCCCAACCCGAAAGCTAATATTTGTATACCCCGCGTCGGTTAAGAGCTTGCGCGCCTTCTCCGAAAGCTCGGCAAAGCGCTCGATCGTATAGACGTGCTGGGCTAACTCAGCTAAGATCGCCGTCTGATACCCCGAACCAGTGCCGATCTCTAGAACCCGGTCGCTCTTCTCTACCTGCAGAGCTTGGGTCATCAAAGCAACGATATACGGCTGAGATATCGTCTGGCCGCAGTCTATAGGCACGGGGTGGTCGGCGTAGGCATGATCCCACAAGGCGACAGGGATAAAGAGATGGCGTGGGATGAGTCCCATCACCTCCAGTACCCTCCTATCAGTAATCCCCTGGGCCTCAAGACGCCGAATCATCTCTTTGCGATCTTTCTGAGGCGATCCGCTCGATTCCACATTATAATCTTATTGAAAGGCCCCAGGGGATGCAAATCGTACATCAAGCTCGTTATGCGCGATTACAATGCAATGATCGGCGTGGAGCGACAGCGGCCCTAAACTCAATGAAGTGAATCTCTCTAAAAGTGCGGCTTCTTCGGGCAAGAATTCGAGATGGTCGCTCAGCACAAAGGCCGCATCTGCGCTGAGCTGAGCCTGACGGATTGGCGCGCCCTTCTCGTGGAGCCAATAGACCGTGAGCCCTAAAGCTTGCACATGCTCCAGCGCTTTGGACAACCCTCCCGAGGCGATCCAAATTCCCGGCGTGCTCTCGAGCTCTCCCCCTGCGTGAGGGCGGTAGGCGAAAGCAGCAAGGGCCTTTTGAAGAAGAGCAGCCGTCGATCGCTCATCAGGGTTCAAGTGCTTGAGTCGACGACCCTCTAGACGCACAATAAGCTGATCTTGTAAGACCAGATAGACAAGGACGTCACGGCGAATCCCATGCGATAGACAGAACGCTGCCGTTACACAACGACAGAGAATATCCAACCGCCCAGCGCTACCAGGCAGATCATTGAGCATGAAATGGGGCGTCAGCGGCACCCGATGCCCTAAGACGATGAACGCGCGCATAGGCTTAGCCCTTCCAATAGCTGTGCACGAACAACACAAGCACGGGAAAGATCTCTAAGCGTCCAGCCCACATGAGTACAATCAAGAGCACTTTTGACGTTCCCGGTAGCTCGGCATACGTGCTCATCGGCCCAACTATGCCAAAGCCCGGCCCAACATTGCCTAACGTCGCAGCTACGGCGCTGGCGGCCTCAATCACATCTACGTTTAGTCCTGCGCAGGTCACATCCCAGAGCAAGAGCACACTACCTAAGGCAAAGGTCGTCACATAGACGATCGCAAAGATCGCTACAGCCCGCACGATAGATTCGCTCACGACTCGCCCGCTCACCCGAATGGGCAATACTGCTTGAGGATGGATGACGTTACGCGTCTCCCGCACGATGAACCGAAAGACTAACCAAGTCCGAATTACTTTGATCGAGCCGGCCGTGCTGCCGGCGCATCCTCCAAGAAACATTAGAACGAGCAAGATTATCTTAGCCGCCGGAGCCCACCGCTCAAAATCCGCGCTCGCGTATCCTGTCGTGGTCATAATGCTCACGGCTTGGAACGCGCTATGGCGCAAGCCCTCAAGCCCTCCCCCTTCTATGATCCAGAGAGCTAGCGTCGCTCCAAGTAAGAGTGCCCCATAGAAGCGCACCTCTGTATCGAGTAGGAAGGCGCGCCAATGGCGTCGGGCAAACACCCGATAGATCAAAGCGAAATTCAGTCCCCCTATGGCCATAAACAGCACCGTGATCCATTGGGCTGCCCCGGAGAACGTCATAAAGCCGGCATCACGCGTCGAGAACCCCCCCGTTGAGAGCGTGGTGAACGCATGAGCGACCGCATCGAACCACGAGAGCTTGCCAATCGCGACGAGCATAAGCACGTCGCAAGCCGTCAGACCGACGTAGATGCCCCACAGGAGCCGTGCTGTCTCACGGATGCGCGGCGTCAATCTTTCGAGCGTCGGTCCTGGGGCTTCAGCGTCCATCAGCTGGGAGCCACCGACCCCGAGCTTGGGCAAGAGCGCCACCGCCAAGACGATAATGCCCATCCCGCCGAGCCATTGCGTAAACGCCCGCCATAAGAGCAAGGCCTTAGGCACCCCTTCGACATGGGCGATCACCGTCGCGCCCGTCGTTGTAAAACCGCTCATCGCTTCGAAGTACGCGTCAAGAGGGGGCAAGACCCCAAGGAGCACAAAGGGCATCGCCCCCACAAAAGCGACGATGGCCCAAGCTAGCGAGACGACCAAGAAGCCTTCGCGAGGGCGAATATCTCGTTCGGTGAACGCCGCGCGCTCCACTGCCCATCCCCCACCTAGAGCAAGAACCCCCGGCACAAGATACGGCCACCAAGCTTCATGAGCGAAGATCGCATAGCTTAAGGGCAAGACAAACGTCACGCTGAACCATTTGATCAAACTCCCTACAAGATGGAGCGCTGCCCGTAGGTCTACGGCGAGATCCCAGCGTCGCATCATAGGAGTTTCTCGATCTGATGAGCAGCTTCCTTGGTGCTGAAGACAATAGCGTGATCGCCGGGGCGGAGGACATCGGCGCCGCGCGGGATGATCACGTGCTGGCCTCGCACAATCGCACCGATTAAGACCCCAGGAGGAAGCTGAGCCTGGGCTAGTTTCTTCCCAACGAGGGGGCTGGTAGGAGAGACTTCGATCTCCAGCACTTCGGCACGATCTTGCTCTAAGGAGAGCGATTTCTCGATACGCCCGCGCGTGAACGAGATGATCTCTTCGGCGATCAACCGTCGGGGATTGATGGCGATGTCGATCCCGACGCGCTCAAAGATCGCGATAAAGTTGGGATCCTCTACCCGCACGATCACTTGAGGGACGCCCATACGCTTGAGCAAGAGTCCGCACAGTAAATTGCGTTCATCGACCCCGATAACACTGACGGCGACGTCACACCGAAAGAGCCCTTCACGCTCTAAGAGTTCTACATCCGTGCCATCGCCGTGGAAGAGAAGGGTATTGGGGAGATTTTCAGCGAGCCAGCGGCTGCGCTCCTCATCGAGCTCGATGAGCTTGGGCTTGAGCCCACGGGTCTGCAAGATCTGCGCCAACCGAAAGCCGATCCGCCCTCCCCCTACAATCAAGACTTCTTTCACCGCTGGGGAGAGGCTGAGACGTCGATTGAACTCGTGGACGGCTTGTGGGGTCCCGATGAGCACAAGACGGTCATGAGCTAAGATCTGATCCTCGCCGCGAGGGATGATCACAGCGTTCTCGCGGATAATGCTCGCGACGTTACAATCATTAGGAATAGCTGCGTCGCGCAGTCGCAACCCCAGCAACGGCGAGTTCTCTTCCACGACGGTCTCGGTCATCAAGATCTTTCCGTCGGCAAACTCATCCGACGCTCGCACACCCCGTAAGCCGATCACGTCAGCAATCGCTTGCGAGGTAATTAATTCTCTGCAGACCATCTCGTCTACTCCAAGATAGCCGCGCTTCCACGTCTGGAGATATTCGGCGTCTTGCACGCGAGCAACCGTAATCTTGGCGCCTAGTTGCTTAGCGGCAGCGCAAGCGACGATGTTCACTTCGTCAATATCGGTGCTGGCGATAGCCAAGTCAGCCCTCTCGGCTCCGGCGTCCTTAAGGGTCTTCAAGCTCGCCCCGTTGCCTAACACTCCCAGCACGTCCAGCTCTTGCAGGAGCTGGAGTCTGTCTGGGTCCTTTTCGATGACTACGACGTCGTGATCGGTCTGGAGCGCTGCAGCAATGCTCCGCCCTACTTCCCCTGCCCCAACGATAATTATACGCATATAAGACAGTTTAGAGTGAAAAGTTCAAGGCGACAAGTTATACTATCGCCTGATGAGCTTTCTCGACAAATTGTGTAACGCTGCGCGACAGAATAAGAGCTGGCTCTGTATTGGGCTTGATTCGGAGCTGTCAAAGCTCCCGACGTTCTTGCGCGAGCGTCATGGTCCTTATGCTGTTTTAGAGTTTAACAGAGCGATCATCGAAGTGACGGCCGATCTCGTCTGCGCGTACAAGCCCAATCTCGCGTTCTATGAGATGCTCGGTCCTGTAGGGCTTGAGATCTTGTATAGGACGCGCGAGCTAATCCCAAAAGAGATCCCCATTATTGGGGATGCCAAGCGTGGCGATATTGAAAACACGGCACGAGCCTACGCCCAAGCGCTCTTTGAGTACTATCGCTTTGACGCCGTGACAGTGAACCCCTTGATGGGCTTCGACTCCGTCGCGCCGTTTTTAGAGTATCTAGACAAATGCACGTTTCTGCTGGTGCGCACCTCCAACCCTGGGGCGCGAGATTTTCAGGAACTAAGCTGTGACGGCAGGCCCTTCTACCAACGCTTAGCTGAAAAAGCCTGTGAGTGGAACACGCGCAAGAACGTGGGGGTCGTCGTTGGCGCCACGGCTCCCGATCAAGCAGCGACTGTTCGTCAGATTGTTGGTGACGAGATGCCTATCTTAGTGCCGGGCGTAGGCGCGCAAGCCGGCGATTTAGAAAGAGCTGTCAAAAACAGTGTCAACGCTCAGGGGGAACTCGCAATTATCAATGTCTCGCGCAGCGTGCTCTTTGCGTCGCAGAGCGAAGACTTCGCGCAAGCTGCCCGAAAAGCCGCTCAAATCCTACGAGACGCCATCAATCGCTGGAGAGTTTGAGCGTCTCGCCGATTTGGGTTATACTCGCTTACCGTATGAGCAAACCTGGATCGTCTTGCCAAGCTAAACCCTCGAAGACGGAGTCCCTTGTTCAAGCCATCACCGTAGAGCCGATTCCCTTGACACCCGCTCAACGAACGGCGGTCACCCTGGGCATTATGCTTGGGCTCTTTCTTGGCGCTTTAGAAGCGACTGTTGTCGGGACAGCTATGCCCACCGTGATTGCCAGCCTTGGAGGGTTGCACATCTATAGTTGGGTTTTCTCCGCCTATGTCTTGACGTCCACAGTGACAGTGCCGATATGGGGGCGACTCTCTGATCTCTACGGGCGCAAGCGCTTTTTATTATGGGGTATTGCGATCTTTCTGGTCGGGTCAGCGCTCTCTGGGGCAGCGACGTCTATGACACAGCTTGTGCTCTTTCGAACCATTCAGGGGTTAGGAGCTGGGGCGCTCTTGCCCCTAGGCATGACGCTCATTGGAGAGATCTATTCGCTGGAGAAACGCACGCGGATGCAAGGGCTGTTTAGCGGGGTCTGGGGGGTGGCGAGCATTATCGGCCCGCTCCTTGGCGGCTTCATCACAGATAATCTTTCGTGGCGTTGGGTTTTTTATATCAATATTCCCTTTGGAATCGCAGCGGCACTCTGCATCGGCTTAGCGCTCGTTGAACCGCAAAATCATCGCAAGAAGGTCACAGTAGATTATGCGGGAGCCATCACGCTCATTGCGCTCACGACGCTGCTCTTGCTTACGCTAAGCCAGCGGGAGTTGAGTCTGCTCCTCAAGCTGGGACTCTTTGGAACTTGTGCTCTGTTGCTTGTGCTCTTTGTAGTGCTGGAGCGTCGCGCGCGGGAGCCCATTGTGCCGCTCTCGCTCTTTCGGCATCGGATATTCAGCGTCTCATCAGCAAACGGCTTTTTCGTAGGGATGGCGATGTTCGGCTCGCTTTCCTTCATCCCACTCTTTGTGCAAGGGGTCATCGGAACAACGGCGACGGAAGCGGGCACGACACTGACCCCCTTCATGCTGTGTTGGGTTGGGTTTTCTATAGTTGGGAGCCGAATGATCGTGAAGATCGGCTATCGACCTATGGCGCTGCTTGGGGCGGGCTTGCTTGTGGCGGGCTTTTTAGGGTTGACGACGCTTCATGTTGAAGCCAGTCGCTCGACAGTGATGGGCTACTTAGCGCTAGCTGGGGCGGGGATGGGGTTCTCGATGGTCACGCTTTTGATCGTTGTGCAGACGTCGGTGCCGCGCGATCAATTGGGGATAGCGACATCGGGGACGGTCTTCTTTCGCTCTATTGGGGGCGCAGTTGGGGTTGCTGTAATGGGCGCGGTCTTAAGCGCCCAGATGCAGGCGCAAGCGAATCATGTGCCAGACTTGGGTAATGTACTCTCTGCAGAGAAGCTCGCGGATCTCTTGCGACACCCCGATGCACTGATCAATCCTACAGCGCGGGCGCAGCTGCCAGCGCCCGTTTTAGACGTGCTCCAACAGATCTTAGCGACGGCGCTGCATTGGGTCTTTGTCGTGGGACTGATCGTTGCTGTGTTAGCTCTGATCGTGACGCTCTTTCTGCCAGGGGGCACGGCGCAGGAGCATGGTGGGCGCACGAGGACTTGAACCTCGGACCTCCTGCGTGTGAAGCAGGCGCTCTCCCGCTGAGCTATGCGCCCTAACAGTTCACAGTCTATGGTAGACATATTAGCGCGTCCTGCGCAGACTTTCAAGTCTCCTCTTCTTCCTCTAACATGCCAAGCAGGCTCTCTCCCTCCCGCTTCCGTGTGATCTCCACCAACCCTAACTTCGTGATGTCTACAAAATCCGCAGGCACCCGGTCCTTCTTCAGCTCCTCTTGGAGCTTGCGAAGCACCTTCTCCAGATGATCGCGCCGTTTCATGTCGATAAAATCTGCAATGATGATCCCGCTGAGCTTGCGCAATCGTAGCTGTCTTGGGATCTCAACCGCAGCCTCTAGGTTCGTATTGAGGATCGCCTGCTCCTGGTCTTGATGCCTCACATCACTGCCGGTGTTCACATCAATTGCGGTGAGCGCCTCCGTCTCGGCGATCACTAAGAACCCTCCGCTGGGCAAGCGTACCCGCGGCTGTAAGCTCTCACGCAGTTGCTCTTCTATTCCCCGTGCCTCAAAGAGCGGTCGCTTCCCTCGATAGAGCTCTAGACGATCCACGAACTCCTCCATATGCATGTACGAGAGAAAATCCCTGATCTCTTGATAGACGCGCTCGCTGTCCACTACGACGCGCTTGACGTCTTCGATCAAGCGATCTCGTAAGAAAGCGCGCACAAGATCCGGCCCACGGTAGAGCAAGGCTGGGGCTTTCACGCGCTGCGCTTGCTCTTCAATCCCCTTCCATGTCCCCAACAAATAATGAAAGTCTCGCTCGAGATCTTCTTCGGAGGCGCCTTGAGCTGCTGTGCGTGCGATCAATCCCTCGCCTTCGCGCTTCAGTCTCTTGGCGATTCTCTTGAGGCGCCGGCTCTCATGCTCGTCAGTGATGCGCCTTGAGACCCCCAAGCGTTCGTCGGTGGGCAGGAAGACCCAGTACCGACCAGGAAGGCTAATCTTCATAGTCCCCTGGGGATTTTTGGTCCCGATTCCCTCGCGCTTCACTTGCAGGATGATCTGTTGGCCGCTCTTGAAGAGTTTCTGGATTTGAGGGGTCTTGCCCGCGCGATGCTCACGTAAGAAGCTGTCGCTGATCTCCTTGATCGCGACAAAGAGCTTCTCCTCAAGCCCTACGTCGACGAACGCCGCGTTGATCCCTGGCAGGATATCGCGCACGATCCCTTTGTAAATATTGCCCAAAATGCGCTCGGGATGGTCATAGTGAATCTCCATGAGGCGTCCGTCTTCCAAGAGCGCGATGCGCGTCGTTGGAGCAACCGTCTCGATGAGAATCTCTGTGACCGTAGGGCCTCACCTCCTTGGGATCCGTCAGCTCTTGGAGCAGTTCTGCTATCGTCTTGTGCAGGACTGGGTGCACATAGTGTGGGACAAGCTCCGCGAGGGGCACGAGCACGAAGCGTCGTTGATCCAGCTGCGCATGAGGGATCTGAAGGTCTGGTTCACAAACGATGGCGTGATCGTACAGCAAGATATCTAAGTCGATCTCACGGGGGCCGTACCGCTGGCGCTCATGGCGTCCCAGTTCGCGTTCGATGCGCTTGCATACCCCAAGCAGCTCGCGGGGGGTAAGATCCGTCTCGATCTCAACGACCGTGTTGAGAAACCACGGTTGGTCTTCTACGCCTACGGGTTCAGTCTCATAGAGCCCAGCCTGCCGACAGATCTCTATGTGATCGGTGCGAGCGAGGGCACTTATGGCTTGGCGAATCTGCGCTTCACGATGGCCCACATTCGAGCCGAGACTAATATAGGCGCGAGCGATCGCAGATCACCTCCGCAGCGACGGCTCCCAGCGTGACATCCGGGGGCAGAGGAGGATGGAGCTTGCGCACGCGCACCCGTATCCGCTGTACCCGAGGAAGATCTCGTAAGATCTTCTCAGCGATGGCCTGAGCTAATGTCTCTATTAAAGAGAATGAGCCCGATTCGTTCACAGCACGAATCCGCTCGATCACCTCAACATAGTCTACAGTTGCTGAAAGATCGTCTTTTTGAGGGAGATTGAGCTCGAGTTCCACATCGATAGCAAATAATTGACCGCGTGCGCGTTCATGCTCGTGCACGCCGTGATGGCCAAAGAGCTGTAAGTTCTCAATGAGGATCTTTACAGAAATGTTCCTGTCCTTTCCACCGTGCCCGGACTTCGCCTACAAGAAAGAGCGAGCCCGTCACGCAGATGAGATCTCCCCCACGGGCTTGCGTCAGGGCTAATTTTATGGCGCTCTCCGGGCTTGGTGCAACCGTACACGGCACCCCATCAATCAACGATGCTAAATACTCGGGATCAACCCCACGGAACGAAGCACGCGTGACGATCACGTGATCGGCTATGGGGACGATCTCGTGGATCATAGCTGCTGCGTCCTTACGATCTGATATCCCTAGGACTACTATACAGCGCTCGTATTTCAGCGAGGAGAGCGCGGCACGGAGCGCTCGCATCCCTGCAGGGTTCTTCGCCCCGTCTAGCATAATATAGGGGTTTGTGTGGAGCAGCTCCATCCGTCCAGGCCAGCGCGCTTTGCGCAGTCCCGCCCGGATCGCGCTCTCCGTGATAGCACGCTCGCCGAGCGCATTCGCAGCTTCGATAGCTAAGACGGCATTCTGCAGTTGATAGTTCCCCAACAGCGAGATCTCTAAGTCTTGCCAAACACGCCAGTCGAAGCGCTGACCATCCCAACTGTTCGATTTCGCGTGCAGTCTTGAGAGATCAAGCTGAATTAGCCGAGCGTTCTTCCATCGGCACTCGCGCGCGATCTCCGCCAGCGCTTCTTGCTTATGTTCAGCTGTAATCAGCGTTCCCCCTTCGGAGACGACAGCGGCTTTCTGATAGGCGATCTGAGCGATCGTCTTCCCGAGCGAGTCTGTGTGATCGAGCTCGACGTTGGTCAAGACCGAGACCTCAGCAGAGACGATGCGCGTGGCATCGGTGCGCGCGCCAACCCCGCATTCGATCACGGCCCAGTCGACTTTTTGGGCGCGAAAGTACTCGAGGGCCATCAGCGTCAAGACTTCAAAGAACCGTGCGTATCGTTCGCTTTCAGTTCCATAGATCCCTTCGATGACGGTCCAGATGCGCTCAAACTGAGCTTGAAACTCTTCAGGAGAGATTTCTCGGCTATTGACGCGAATGCGCTCTTCAGGGTGGACCAGATGGGGCGACGTAAAGAGCCCCACTCGAAAGCCCGCTTCTTGCAGAATCTGGGCTAAGAAGGCGCAGACCGAACCCTTGCCATTAGTGCCCGCAACGCGAATCGCGCGAAAGCTCTTTTGAGGATCGCCGAGGGCATGTACCACGCGCTCTAGCTCGAGTCCAGAGCCCTTCAGGTTGTAAAGCTTCTGAAGCATCGCTTCGTAGGTCATAGAGAGATCAATAGGCGGCGCAACGGGCCGAATTCGTAGATAGAGCCGTCATCAGAGACAACATAAACTGAAAACTCTTCAAGATCGCTCTGCTGTACCAAGGGCGAGAGCGCCTGCTCTTTGAGCAGATCACTGCCACGCACTAACTGGTTGAACGACGGTAACACTAACAGATTATATTCCCTGAAAGTCCCTACAAGAAAGCACTTATAGACTTCCGCGCGTCCGGTGACGGGGTCGCGCAAGCCCACAGCAGGGTGTTCATGACCGATAATAACCCATTCTATATCCAGGCGGGCCCCCCCCTCCTGTGAGCGAGCCACGGGAGAGGGGTCAGGGGTAAGGACTTCATCCCCATGCACGAACCAGCACTCTCCCTCACTATAGCTCTTTGTTACTGTGATGTGCTCGCTCTGAAACTGCTGGAGCGAGCCATCGTGATTGCCTTCAACGAGCACGATTTGCTCTGCCCATCGGGCGAGCCAGCGCAAAAATTCCCCAGACTCTTTGTGTTCGGTGCGCGAGAGCGGCCCAAACTGATGGCGTAGATCGCCATTAATTATTATTTTCTGTAGCGGCTCCGATGGTGTGACGTGCAGTTCTTGAAAGATGCGCTCTAATCTACCTTGCACTTGAGCGAGATGGTGTCTCGGCACCAAGATGCCCTCGTCCTTGAGGGCATCTTCGATCCCCAAGTGCACATCAGCGATAGCAAGAGCGCGTTGCCGGGGCAAGAAGAGCGCCAGGTCTACTAGCTCTAGCCCACAAGTAAGTGATACCGAGCGCATTGCACCGATATTGTATCTTAGCGTGAAGCGTGAGACTAACTTTGCTGCTTCACCTTCTCCCACTCGCCCTTAAGAGTCACCGTGCGGTTGAAGACCAATCGCTCTGGAGTCGAGTCAGGATCCACACAAAAATACCCCTTGCGCTCAAACTGGAAGCGATCCCCGATTTTGGCTTCTGCTAGGCTAGGCTCGAGCTTACAGTGATGTAACACAATAAGCGAGTTGGGGTTGAGGTTCTCCTTCCAGTCGTGTCCCTCGGGCACATCTAACGGATCAGGCTTAGTGAAGAGTTTGTCATATAGACGCACTTCGGCGTCAATGGCGTGCTGTGCCGAGACCCAATGGATCGTCGCTTTGACTTTACGCCCGTCAGGGGCTTCGCCGCCGCGCGTTGTGGGATCATACGTACAGCGCAGCTCGATCACGTTTCCCTGCGCGTCTTTGATCACTTCTTCGCATTTAATAAAGTACGCATAGCGCAAGCGCACCTCGCGCCCAGGAGCCAAGCGATAGAAGTCTTTGGGCGGGTTTTCCATGAAGTCATCACGCTCAATGTAGATGACTTTGGAAAACGGGACCTTGCGCGTGCCGGCGCTGGGATCTTCAGGGTTATTGATCGCATCGAGCCACTCGACTTGACCGTCGGGATAGTTCGTGATGACGACTTTTAATGGGTCGAGCACGGCCAGTCGGCGCGGCGCGCGCTTATTCAAGTCTTGTCGAACGCAATGCTCTAACAGCTCAAACTCCGTGATGCTCTCGCGCTTGGAGACTCCAACCCGACGGACAAATTCGTGAATAGCCTCGGGGGTGTAGCCGCGCCGACGCATCCCAGCCAGCGTTGGCATTCGGGGGTCGTCCCAGCCACGTACATGGCCCTCCTGCACCAACTGCAAGAGATAGCGCTTGCTCATCACGGTGTACGTGAGATTGAGTCGAGCAAACTCGATCTGCCGCGGATGATGAATCCCTAACTGATCCAAGAACCAATCGTACAAGGGCCGATGGTCCTCAAACTCCAGGGTGCAGATCGAGTGCGTGATCCCTTCGATAGAATCAGACTGTCCGTGAGCCCAGTCATACGTCGGGTAGATGCACCATTTCGTGCCGGTGCGGTAGTGCGGGATGCGCATGATGCGGTACATGACGGGGTCGCGCATATTTAAGTTTGGATGGGCCATGTCGATCTTAGCTCGCAGCGTCCGAGAGCCGTCTGGGAACTCGCCGGCGCGCATTCTCCTGAAGAGATCGAGATTCTCTTCGACCGAGCGATTGCGATAAGGGCTCTCTTTCCCTGGGGGAGTGATGACCTTTCCATCTTGGATGATCGCTTTACCCCGGTATTCGCTGATCTCTTCTGGGGAGAGATCGCAGACGTAAGCTTTACCCTTCTTGATCAGTTCTTCGGCCCACTGATAGAGCTGCTCGTAGTAATCCGAAGCGTAGAATTCTCGGTCTTCCCAGTCCACGCCAAGCCATTGGAGATCGCGCTTGATCGCGTCCACGTACTCTTGGGATTCTTTTTCTGGGTTGGTGTCATCGAAGCGCAGGTTGAATTTCCCCCCGTATTCCTTGGCGATCCAGTAGTTGAGCAAAGCGCTTTTGGCGTGGCCGATGTGAAGATATCCATTGGGTTCTGGGGGGAAGCGCGTATGGACGCGTCCCCCGAATCTGCCCGATTTGATATCGTTCTCGATGATCTCGCGGATGAAGTCTTTCGGTGCTTCGCTCATCTTCTCCTCTGCTCAGGTGCGTTATGAAGGTCAGATTGGGATTGTAGCTGGAAACGCACACCCGTGCAAGCTATACGAGATTATCGTTTGAATCTCCGTTGCAAGGCAAGACCAAAGAGCGCAATTTGAATGACTCCCAAGATAGAAGCAATCAGCTCGACTGCTTGCCCCCAAATGCTGTGAAAAACGATCTTTGGTTCATGGAAGAGCGTCATGGACTGGGCGCTGTAGATAAGGCTTCTGGCGAAGCTCGGGGGATCGCTTGTTGTGGGATCGGAGTATCCGATGAGGGTGAAGAGCAGGGCGAACGTGAGCCACATGGCGATCAGCACGATGAGGGCGCGCCCGTAGCTCTCGCCGTAGTCGCTCATCCAGCGATAGAGTAAGAAGGGGATCTGTTTTGGCCAGCTCTGCTGGCGGCGTTTCATCTCCATCTCGCCGTAGTAGAAATCGCCGGCGCGGGCGTAGTCGCGTTGGCTCTCGTAGTTCTGCTTGAGGTGCCGATATAGCTGCTCGACCTTGGCTAGGTCTTCTTTTTTGTTAGTGACATTGAGCTCGTCGAAGAGAGCTGGCCGGTGCCCAAGAAACTTCCGAGCTTGGGCCCAAGTCACATCGTGAAAGTCAATCCGGTGCAAGTCTGTATCGAGAAAGCTCCAGCGGCTGAGGTCAACGTGATGGAACCGAACTTGCTGTGGTTGCAAGCATTTTACGTTTGTGAAGGAAACAATGGCTCTTTTATGCGTTTGAGCGCAAGAGAAATCTACAAACTTTGAGAAAGTAGCTTCCATGAAGCTAGTATCTTTAAAACTAGCTTCCGCAAAGCTAGCTCCCCCATAGAACATAGTGTTATAAAAGTTAGCGTTTCGATAGAACGTAGCTCTTGTGAAGTAAGTCTCTTCAAAGAATATGGCTTCCTCGAATCTAGCTTCCTTAGAGAACTTAGTTTCCGCGAAGTCAGCCTTTTTAGAGAATATAGCTTTCCCGAAGTTAGCCTTTCCATAGAAACTAAATTCCGTAAAGTTAGCCTCTCCAAAGAACGTGCTTCTATAAAAACAGCAATCAAACTTCACTAGTGCATCTATTAGATTAAAGCAATCATAATTAGGAGGAAAGTAGCATCCCGAAAAATCACAAGTATTTTGATTATTCGGGGCCTCTTGGATAATCTCTTCTATCGCTTTCTGAAATTTGTTCATGGGTTTGCCGTCCCACGGCGCATGCAGGATACAATACCCTTGTGATTCAGGGTTAGGAAGCGCCGGACGTTGGCATCTCTGACCGTCTACAAAGCTTCGAAATGCACACTGCGCTGGCTTCATGGAGCTCATTATACTTGCCGACGGCAGACTTGGAAAAGTTGACAATCGCTCTTGCACTTGACACAATAGCCTATACGAGGTGACAACTGATGCCCACAACTTCAGAATGCAAGGTGCTCTCTGCTTCTAACGAGTTTCTCGATAGGCTCGTCAAGGAGTTTGAAGAGGAATGCCGAGAAACTCTCCGCTTGCTCGAACAACTTAAGAAGACGAAGCCTACTAGCAAGCTCCACCAAGAGCTTGAAGGCTCATTCTATGGGCGTCTCATATCCCTCCAACATGACCTTGCTGCTCTTATTCAGGAGTGGGATCGAACTGAGCTTGGAGCAAAGTGAGGATCACTTTGGGCGGCAAACGTAAAACACCGACGCCGCAAGGAGCTCAAAAAACGGATTGCGGGCTTGCAAGAGATTATTCAAGAACACCAGGAGAAGCTTGCAGAGGAGCAGGCCGAGCCTCATCCCAACTCAAGGCTTATTGCGTACTGGGAGAAAGAGATTCGCATTCGCCAAAAAGAACTTGAACGTTTACAAAAACGTCTGTTACGAAGCTAAAGCCCCCGCCCGCCGCAGCCGCGCGATCACTCGGTCTTTACCCATCAGCTCCATCGTCTCGAACAGCCCTGCCCCAGTCGTGCGCCCCGTCAGCGCCACCCGACACGGCTGCGCAAGATCCTTGAGCGCCTTGCCCTGAGACTCTAAATACGCTCGCGTAGCTCTCTCAAGCTCTGACGCCACGAATCGCTCTACCGACGCGAGCGCTTCGGCCAGCCCCCGCAGCAGTTCCGTCTTGTCAGGCGTGAGAAACTTCTGCACAGCCTCCGGGTCGTAAGTGAAATGATCCGTGAGCAGATAGCGCGCTGGCTCGGCTAACTCCGAAAGCGTCTTGGCCCGCTCGCGAAAGAGCACGACCATTTGGGTTAGCTTCTCACTTGGTACAGCTTGGGCTTCAGATTCGCTCAGAATATTGAGCTTCACCAAGAATGAGCGCAAAAGCTCCCCAAGACGCTTCGGATCGCTTGTCTTGAGATAGTGCTGATTGACCCAAAACAATTTCTCTTCGTCGAAGATCGCTGCCGAAGGATGTACGGCGTCTAACGAGAAATTTTCGATCAGCTCCTCTCTCGTAAAGATCTCTTGATCGCCGTGAGACCATCCCAGCCGCGCCAAATAATTCACCAGCGCTTCTGGGAGAATCCCACGGTCGCGAAACTCAAAGACCGCCGTCGCTCCGTGACGCTTAGAAAGCTTGCTTCTGTCTTTGGCTAGGACCATGGGGACATGGGCAAAGATTGGCAGAGGATGCCCAAACGCTTGATAGAGCAAGATCTGTTTGGGCGTGTTGTTGAGGTGCTCATCGGCGCGAATGACATGGGTGATGCCCATCGTGATGTCGTCCACGACGACGGCGAAATTATACGTCGGCCGGCCATCCGAGCGCAGGATGATGAAATCGTCGAGCTCCGAGAAATCGAACTCGACCCGACCGCGGATCGCGTCTTCGACGACGATTGTGCCCGAGTCGGGGATCTTGAGGCGCACCGCGGGTTTGCGCCCTGCCTGGAGAAACTCTTGCTCTTCTTGAGGGGTCAGATTGCGGCAGCGCCCGTCGTATTTAGGCTTCAACTTGGCCGCGAGCGCAGCTTGGCGCTTAGCTTCCAGCTCTTCGGGAGTGCAGTAACATTTGTAGGCCTTCTTCTCGTGGAGGAGCTTAGCGGCCCACTCGCGATAGAGCGCGAAGCGCTGGCTTTGAAAGTACGGCCCCTCATCCCAGAGCAACCCGAGCCATCGAAGGCTCTCTAAAATCGGCTCGATCAACTCCGGACGGTTGCGCTCGATATCGGTGTCTTCGAATCTGAGAATAAAGACGCCCTTATGTTTGCGAGCAAAGAGCCAGTTAAAGAGCGCAGTACGCGCCCCGCCAACGTGCAGTTCCCCCGTAGGACTAGGAGCAAAGCGAACGCGCACAGTCATAGTCTACTCATAGATGGGAGTACCTGTCTGGGGGATGCCCGTGATTGTCCGGAATCTCTCCATTAATCTCTGAGTGATCGGGCCGGGCTTGCCTGTGCCAATCGCTCGTCTATCGATCTCGATGATGGGCGCGATCTCCGCTGCTGTCCCCGTGATAAAACACTCGTCGGCAGCGTAGAGCGCCGAAACCCCGAAGAACTCTTCGCGCACGGGGATCTTCTCTTTGAGAGCTAGCTCGATCACGGTCTCGCGGGTAATGCCCGGCAGATTGGTCACCGTTGGAGGCACGAAGATAGTCCCCTTCTTAACAATGAAGACGTTATCGGCAGTTCCTTCGGCGACGAAGCCGTTGTTGTCAAGCATAATTGCTTCGTCTACGCCGGCGAAGTTCGCCTCGATCTTGGCAAGGATGTTCGAGAGATAGTTGAGAGATTTGATGCTCTGCGGGAGGCTATCAGGAGAGCGCGCCCGGGTATGAGCGACAATCGCTCTGAGCCCTTGCTGGCTCTTCTCCTCCCCGTAGAGCGATTTCCATTCTTTCACAATAACAATTACAGAGGGTTTGCCGTGGCAGCGGCGCGGATCGATCCCTAAATCCCCCACCCCACGCGTCACAATTGGACGAATATACGCATCGCGCATCTTGTTCACCCGGAGCGTCTCCAGGATCACCTGGATCATCTGCTCTGGGGAGAGAGGGATTTCCAGGGCAATCGCCTTAGCGCTGTTGTATAAGCGCTCTATATGTCGGTCCAGCTTGAAGACATAGCCATTATACGCCCGGATGCCCTCAAAGACCCCATCGCCGTAGAGTAGCCCGTGATCGAAGACGCTAATCTTCGCCTCCTCTTCGGGGACAAAGCGCCCATCGATATAGACCTTCATCACTCGCCTCCTTTGTCCGCATTTCACTCTAAAGCACAGGGGGGAAAAAATCAACTTGGCGGGTGTCTGAAATTTTCTGTATGATGCTGGGGATCACGGATACTCAGAAACGGCTTTCTCTCCCGTGGTTCACAGACGAATTCTAAGAGGGAGGTACACACTATGCACCATAAAGACTTGATCTCGTTTGAGCTCTACTCTGCCGAGGATCTCTGGGAGCTTTTGGAGACGGCGCTTCAACTCAAGCGCGAGCACCGCGCTGGGATCTCTCACACGATGCTCGCGGGCAAAACGCTCGCTATGATCTTTCAAAAGCCGTCTCTCCGGACGCGGGTCTCGTTTGAGGTGGGCATGACTCAGCTGGGCGGCCATGCTATCTATCTAGGCCCCGATGATATTAAGCTCGGCCAGCGCGAGTCGACCGAAGACATTGCCAAAGTCTTATCGCGCTACTGCGATGGGATCATGGCGCGGGTCTTCGGACATGAGATCGTCGAAGAATTGGCGAGATACGCTGACGTGCCGGTCATCAATGGGCTATCAGATCTGCTCCATCCGTGTCAGATTTTGGGCGACTTATTGACGGTCTACGAGAAGAAGCGCAGAATTGAGGGGTTAAAGCTCGCTTGGATCGGCGATGGGAATAACGTCTGTAACTCGTGGCTGGAGGCAGGACCAAAGCTCGGCATGGAGATCGTCGTCGCGTGCCCCGCGGGCTTTGAGCCGAACGCGAAGATTCTCGAACAAGCGCAGCGCTTGGGCACAGTCGAGATCGTGCACGATCCCAAAGTCGCAGCTAAGAACGCAGATATTCTCTATACAGACGTGTGGACGAGCATGGGCCAAGAGCGCGAAGCCGAAGAGCGCCGCAAGCGATTCAAAGGCTTTCAGATCAATCAAGAGCTCTTACAGCTTGCTAAGCCCGATGCGATTGTCATGCACTGTCTGCCGGCACACTATGGCGAAGAGATTACTCACGATGTCGCACACGGGCCGCAGAGCGCGATCTTCGATGAAGCCGAAAACCGACTCCATGCTCAAAAAGCTGTGTTGGCGTTGTTGCTGCGATGAGGATCGCGATCACGGGCGCGCCGGGCTCAGGCAAGAGCACCCTCTGCAAGCGCCTTATTGAAGCTTTAGCCTCTGTCAAGATCGGCGGTATCCTCACTCAAGATATCCGCGAGGGCCGCGAGCGCGTCGGCTTTAAGATTTTAGATCTCTTGACGGGGCAGCGCGGCGTGCTCGCCCATCGCTCCCTCACAAGTGGCCCGCGCGTAGGACGCTATCGCGTGAATCTTACAGATATCGAGCGCATCGCTGTGCCAGCTCTGGAGCGCGCTCTCTGCGAAGCCCAGCTCATCGTCATTGATGAGATCGCGCCGATGGAGTTGCATAGCCCGCGCTTTATTGAAGCCGTCACGCGCGTGCTTGCCAGCTCAAAGGACCTACTTGTGACGTTCAAGGAGCGTTTTGAGCACCCGCTGATCGCGCGAATACGGACAGAGTTTTCTGTCTTCACTATCACGCCGAGCACGCGCGACGGACTCTTTCACACGATTTTTACCATGATACAGTCAAGCAGGCCACTTGGCAAGCTGTGACTCCCCTGTTAGGATGAGGCATCAGGGGTGTTGTACCATGAAGGCTCTCACAAGACTCAGTCTTCTAGTGCTCATCGGCTTGGTGGGTCTCTCCCTTGGAAGCGGTGCAGGGGTACAGTTAGGGATCACGCATGGGGTCGCGTCGGGCGACGTTACTCCTACCAGTGCGCTTGTCTGGGCGCGCGGGAGCGAAGTTGCTGGTTCAGCTCTTGTCGTCGAGTACAGCACCGACGAAGATTTCAGCGATGCTCAACGAGCTGAGCCGGTTGCCCTTACAGCAGAGCGAGACTTCACCGGCAGGGTCATGCTCACGGGGCTCAAGCCCGCGACGCGCTATTACTATCGCGTTCGGCAAATCCTAGGAGCCCAGCAGAGCGCACCCGTGGTAGGAACATTCGTCACAGCTCCAGAAGTCAATGCCGTATCTGAGGTGAAGTTCGCCTGGAGCGCCGATCTAGGAGGCCAAGGCCAATGCCGCCGCCCGGAGTATTTCATCTTCAACCACTTAGCTCAAGCTCAGCCCGACTTCTTTCTCTTTCTTGGAGATACGGTCTATAACGACGAGCGTTGCCCCAGCCCGCCTAATCTCCCCGGCAGCGACTTCATCGCTCACACGCTCGAAGAGTATCGCGCCAAGCAGAAGTATCAGTTCGCCGACAAGCCCTATCAAAGGGCGCGTGCCGCGACGAGTCTCTATGTCATCTGGGACGACCACGAGGTGATCAATAACTTCTCAGGCACGACGGTAGATCCGAAGCGATTAGCCATCGGCCTCCAAGTGCTCTTTGAGTACTTTCCTATCACCGTGAACCCCCAAGACCCAAAGAGACTCTATCGAGCGTTTCGCTGGGGCAAACATGCCGAGTTCTTCATCCTCGACACACGCCAATACCGTAGCGACAACAAGCTCCCTGACGGCCCAAATAAAACGATGCTCGGCGCAGAGCAGCTTGCCTGGCTGAGAGAGAGACTCAAAAACTCGGATGCGACCTGGAAGTTCATCGTCTCGACGGTAAAGCTCTCGTTCCCGTCGGACTGTCCGGAGGCATGCGATAGCTGGGCCAACGGGGAGAGCGCGACTGGCTTTGAGCGCGAGTTAAGAGAGATCTCCGATTTTATTCTTCAGAACAAGATCAAATCCGTTGTCTGGCTCACGGGAGATGAGCATATAGTGGATGTTATCCAGTACGATCCGAACCGGGATCGAGCAGTAGATTTTTATGAGTTTACGGCAGGGCCGTTGAGCGCGCTGACGTCGTATATGGGGCAGTTGGACGAGACGCTCAATCCCATGCGCCTCTATGGGAGCAACCAGTACTGGAATTTCGGGCAGATCGCGATCTTCGAGGATGGGCGCCTCATCTTGGAGTACGTGGACACGGGGGGCGAGGTGCAGTTCCGGCGGGAGTTTCGACCATTCTAAAAGAAGAATCACAGATGATTTTCGCTGAAACCCTTGACAATGCATATAATTGCTTATAAAATACGGTCATCAACAACATCCAAAGGAGGTGCCTACTATGAAGTGGGGTGAGTACAATGAGCAGGTAACGGAGCGGATTATTGGTTGGGTCAAGGAGAAGATTGGGGCTAAGGTTCTGTACATTCTCGCAATCATTAGTGCCTTCGTGCTCATGAGCGCTGCTCCCTCTAAGTGGGGATAAACTCGCTTACTCTTTCGATTGACTAACGACAGGAGAGTCCAGATTGGACTCTCCTTTCTTATTTTCATATAATGCTTGCCATCATGAGCTGGCAAGCAAAGTTTTATATCTGGTTTATAGTATTCATCAGCGTAGTGCCCCTGGGACTTTACTTGCCTGAGCTTCATCTCTCACAGATATTGCTTATATTTATCGCTGCAAGTCTTGCTTTCCTAGCTGATATTTTTGAAGTTGAAGTTGGACTAAAACACAGGATTTCAACAAGTGAGGTTATCTATTGTGCTGCATTATTTGTCGCAGGGCCTTCAGCAATCGTTTGGAGCACCTTGCTTGGGACGCTTCCTGCGGAGGTTATCTTGCGTTGGCGATATTTGAAAGATGGATATGCTGCTTTTATCTCTCGTGTTGCGTTCAACACAAGCCAAATCCTGCTCAGTGGTTGGGCGGCCATCTCTATCTTCCAGCTACTCGGCGGTCACCCGCCCCCGTATACCTCGCCCGCTGAGCTGATACCCCCGGCTCTAGCTTACGTGGGCTACACAGCCACAAATACTATGCTCGTCTCCGGGATTCTTTCTTTGACTCAGCGCATCCAATTCACTAAGCTCGTGACTTTCAAGATGTGTACCCTGCCTTTCCAAGTCTTAGCCATCGGCGTCATCTCGATTTTAGCTGCTGTTGTTTACGCTCAGGCTCCGTGGCAAGCGCTCTTGGTGCTTATTCTTGCTGTGGGAGTGCACTTGACCCTACGCGGCTACTCCAAGCTCCGCCGAGAAACCCAACGCACCCTCGAAACTATCGTCCACATGCTTCACGAACACGACCCCTACACCGCCGAACACTCTGAAAAGGTCGCTGACTTGGCTGAAAAGATCGCGCGCGCGATGGAACTTCCTGAAGACCAGATCGAGATCATTCGCACGGCCGCGCGCGTCCACGATATCGGCAAGGTCGCCATCCCCGATTCGATTCTCAACAAGCGCGGCCCCCTTGATGACTCCGAACGCCAGCTCATCGAGCAGCACACGATCGTCGGCTTCGATCTCTTAAAAAATTTGGAAATGTACAGCGAAGCTGCACAGCTTGTCAAATATGAGCACGAGCGCTGGGATGGCACCGGCTACCCCGACGGCCTCAAGGGTGAGCAGATCCCCCTCGGCGCTCGAATTATTCACGTCGCCGACGTCTATCACGCGCTCACCAGCGACCGGCCCTATCGCGAATCCCAGGGATTGCCAAGACGCTATGAGCCTGTCGAGGCCGTGCGCATCATTCAGAGCCAAAGCGGCCGTCAGTTCGACCCCAAGGTCGTCGAAGCGCTCGTGCGCGTCATCTCCGATGAATTGAAAGAGCCGCTATGGTTCTCCTCTGGGCGCTTCTCCTAGGGCTAGTCATCGGGCTGATACGCCATCGCGGTCTCGCGCATCTTGCGAAGCTGAAGCTGCGCGCCAGTGGGCTCGTGCTGCTCGCCGTGCTCATCCAAATCTTGATTCTGCCCTTGGGCCAAAACGCCACGCCCATCGTCACCTGGGGGATGGAGTATTGGCATATCGCTTCTTATATGCTCTTGTTGCTCTTTGCAGTGATCAACTATCGCGAGCGGGCGCTCTGGCCGATGGCTCTGGGGATGCTCTCGAATTTCATAGTCATTACGGTCAACGGTGGGCACATGCCGGCGTCTCTCGACGCGCTGCGCGCCGCCGGCAGAATCGCGACGGTCGAGAGATTACTCACGGACGGGGTTTCAGGCAACGTCATGCTCATGAGCGAGCAGACGAGGCTCAACTTCTTGGGGGATATCTTGTGGCTGCCAAGCTGGGTGCCGTTCGCCAATGCGTTCAGCATCGGAGATTTGTTGCTAGGCGCGGGCGTGATCTGGCTACTGGTGAAGAGGCCCTCATCCCCCACGAGCTAAGAAGCCAGCTTATGGTCTGGGCAATCAACTCGCAGATCGCTCTTAGAAAGGGGCTTGTCCATCAGGGCGCAGTGATGGGGCGTTTGCGAATTGCTGTGCACATGGGGGCGAAAGAAGCGACACGTCAAGCAGATCCTCGCCACGGTGATGATCCCAGAGCGATAGAGCGATTCGATGAGCTTGAGCAAGAACGTGAGCGCTTGGGTTTTCTCTTCGGGGGAGAAGTGCTCTAGTTGCTGATAGAAAGTATCGGCCCAGCGGGAGAGCTTGGCGCTGGAGCGCCTGCCCTTGGCGGTGAGACGCAGCGTCTGGGCGCGACGGTCTTCGGGACAAGGCTTGCGGGTGAGCAAGCCCTTCGCTTCTAAAGAAGCGACCGCATCGCTCATCGTCGCGGGGGTCAGCCCGAACTCTTGAGCGAGCTGCCCCACGCGACACAGCCCTTCTGAGTGCGAATTGAGATAGAGCAGCGTTTGAATCTGAATAGGGCTGAGGCGGCTCTCTGTGGCTTCTTCCCACAGCAGCGTGCGCAGCACGTGAGCGAGCCGCTCCAGCGCGGAGACGAGCTTCTCATCCAGCTCAGAAATCCCCGTCTTTGGCATACGGGTAACTCCACAGCGCGACCTGCAGCGTGACCGACTTGAACCACGCCTGGTACATTTTATCCACTTCGTCGGCGCTGTGCCCTTTTTTCGCCAAGAACGGCTTGATCGTTGCTGTGATGGGATAGATAAACGCAATCAGATAACGCAACGGGACGTGGGGCACCGACTTCACGTTGTCGGTCTTGTTCTTCTTGGTGCGATGGTGGCGCAGGCCGATCTCGTGCTGATAGTTGAGCCATGTCTGATCGTAGGGGCGATTGCAAGTGTCTAAGATCCATTGGCCGAAGCGCTTGCGGACAGCAGCTAAGTAATTCGCATCGGGTTTGCCGTCGGGACCGGAGAAATAATAAACCAAATGGGGATGCGATCCCACAAAGCCGTACCACAGATCTAAGACCGCGTCTATCTGGTCTTTTAAGACTTCTCCGGCCATCTTGAGATACTTTTCGTCTTCGGCGCTGAAGAGCACGGCTTTTTTGAGTTCTTCGAGGTCTTTGAGGGTGACCGGCGACGGAGCGACGCTGCCGTAGGTATATCCAGGGATGTTCATAACGAAACCTCCTTGGAATCTCTAATAGTTAGGATTCCTAATTATATAAGAGACACAGTTTCGCTGTCAAGAGGACTGACGCCTCCCCGGTGTGAGTCATCCGGCTACCGAATCATTCTGTTTCTAGCCGTGTCGGGCTGATCGGCCCGCCTACAGGTGTAAACCCGTGTCCGACGTTCTTCACGCGCACTTGACGTCTTCGATCGTCGCAGGGAACTTATAGCGTGGGGCCAGAAGATAATTGACGGCCGCGATCAGATACCCAATGAGCGAGGTTGCTTGCGCCTCGTCAGCTCCTAGACCGCCTAGGGAGCAGCCCACTATGCCTAACAGCACACCAACGCAGTGTAGCAAAAAAACCCCCGACATAGCGAGCGTGCCGGAATCCCTAAAAGCGAGTAAAATAAAGCCCGGCCATGAGTACAGCAGTCTTTCGGTTCTATGGCGAGCTCAACGACTTTCTCCCGCCTAGGCATCGACAGCGTGACATCGAGTACAGCTTTCAGAATACTCCTGCTATTAAGGACGCTATTGAAGCCCTCGGCGTACCTCATACAGAAGTCGATCTGATTATCGTCAATGGGCAGTCTGTAGGGTTTTCGTATCGCTTGCGCGACGGCGACCGGGTCGCGGTCTACCCCGTCTTTGAGAGCCTAGACATCTCGCCCATCGTGCAGTTGCGGGAGAAGCCCCTCAGACGGATCGCGTTCATCGCCGACGTGCACCTGGGAAAGCTCGCGCGACTGTTGCGCTTATTAGGATTCGATACTCTGCATTCCAACGATTACAAAGACCACGAGCTTGTGGCCATCGCGGCATCGGAGGGACGAATCGTGCTCACTCGTGATCGTGACTTGCTCAAGCATAATGCCGTCACTCATGGCTATTGGCTCCGCTCGACAGATCCTGTTGAGCAAGCTCGCGAAGTCGTGCGGCGCTTCAATCTTGAGAACTGGATTGATCCGTTCCGACGCTGCTTGGTGTGTAACGGGCTGCTGAAGCCGGTTGAGAAGAAAGAAATCCTCGCGCAGATTCCTCCGCGGATCGCCGTCGAGCACGACGAGTTCTTTCGCTGCACAGATTGTCAAAAGCTCTATTGGCGCGGCACGCACTACCCCAAGCTCGAGAAGCACATCGCGGCTATCATGGGCAACATGGACAAGAAATTGCCGTGAGTGTATAGAACTCCCATGCGCGAGCGCGACGTCATAAAATTTCTAGGCGAAAAGCTCCCCATCGGTGATGACTGCGCTATTCTCTCTTTAGGGAAAACGAATCTTTTGCTCACGACGGATATGCTCCATCGGCAGACGGATTTTCCCGAAGGAATGACGCCGTACACGATGGGCTGGCGCGCTATAGCTGTCTCGCTCAGCGACATCGCAGCGATGGGGGGCAAGCCCTTAGGGGTCGTAATCGCGCTGGGAGCGCCAGAGTTCGACAAAGAATTCCTAGAAGAGCTCTTAGATGGGGCTCTAGCATGCTGCGATGCGTGCGAGACGAAATTGATCGGCGGGGACACAGATCGCCATAGCGAGCTGACCATAGTGACGACGGCTCTCGGCAGAGCCCAGAAGCCTGTCCTGCGCTCCGGCGCCCGCCCAGAAGAGCTCGTGTGCGTGACGGGCGACTTGGGGCGGACGGCTGCAGCTTTGGAGTTGCTGAAGGCAAAAGAATACGAGCAAGCCAATGAGCTGTTGCGATTTATGCCGAGATTGCGAGAAGGCCAAGCCCTCGCGCCGTTAGCGAGCAGCATGATAGACATCTCCGATGGACTCGCACGCTCGCTCTATCAGCTGGGAGAAGCAAGCAATGTGGGCTTTCACATTGATGCGACGGCGATCCCTTTCGCGCTCGAGGTCGAAGAATTGGCTCGCGATCAAGACGAGATCTTCGAGATGGGGCTCTTCTTTGGGGAAGACTTTGAATTGCTCTTCACGCTTCCCCAAGAGAAGCTCTTTGAAGCGCGTCGAGCTTGTGAGTTCACGGTGATTGGGCGTGTGGTCTCCAAGAACGAGGGCATCACGATGCAGCTTGGCCTAGAGAGAGTCGTCCTGCCAGATCGAGGATATGAGCACTGAGAGAGGTGGTGCAACTGGGATGAGGGCCTTACAAGGGAGGCTGCTATGAGAAATCTGATCTGTCTTCTTGGAGTTACGCTCTGGGCAGCGGTAGCACTCGCGCAGGAGCCCTCGGCTCCGATCTTTGAGCCAGTCTCGGGGATGTTCTATCTGAACATGAGCGACCTTAACGAGCTTTTGAAGAAGGGAGACTTCCCCGCAATCTCGTCGCCCATCACGATGATGGGCAGCTGGACGCGGGTGCGCGCAGTCGAATGGCTCCCGTTGGGTCTGACGCTTGCCGAAGGTTCTATCGGTGCAGAACGTGGCCCACGACGCGTGCACCTGACGCTCTTCTATTTCAGTGCGTTTCTCGATAGACGATGGACGCTTTTGGAGCGAGTTCCTGCACTGCGCGGCTTTGTGAGCGGCGGCGTGGGGATTGGCACAGCGACGCTCTTGCTGGGCCAACACGCCCTGACCGAAGAGCACTTTGAGTCTGTGGTGCAGACAGCGCACGACACGCTCTTGCGCCGAATCTTTCTTTCTGTAATACCCCGCGTTGGGATCGAGTTCGTGCTGACAGACGTGATCACACTGCGGGCTTCTCTAGGATATATTTGGGCGCCATGGTCTGGGGCATGGGAGCATTTTGCTGAAAGAATCTCCGGGCCTCCGAAAGAGTTCAGTGGAGTTTTGGTGGAGCTCACGATCTCATACACATTGAGGCCAAGGCAAAAGTGACTACCGTCGTCCGATGAGCTGCATAAACTCAGCTCGCGTACGCGGGTCTCTTCTGAAGATCCCCTTGACGGCGCTGGTCATCAGCCAAGCGTCCTTTTGAAGTTCTCTCATGGCCATGCATAGGTGAAAGCCCTCAATCACAACGCCGACCCCCTTGGGCGCGAGCGTCTCCATCAAGAAGTCCGCGATCTCGTCGGTGAGATTCTCTTGGAGTTGCAGCTTCTTGGAAAAATGCTCGACGATCTGGGGGATCTTGCTCATCCCGATCACCCTTCCGTTGGGGATATAGCCGACGTGGGCTTTGCCAAAGAAGGGCAGGATATGGTGCTCACAGAGAGAATAGAACAGAATATCTTTGACGACGATCATCTGGTCGTACTCGACAGGAAAGATCGCCCCAGCGATCAGCTCTTTAGGATCTTGACGATACCCTTCTGTGAGCGACTTAAGCATCTCCATGAAGCGTCGCGGGGTCTCACGGAGGCCCTGGCGGTCGGGATCTTCGCCGATATGGACGAGCAATCGGCGCACAAGATCTGCGATCTCATTGGGTCTTTTCACAAGGTCACCCCGAGATAGCATAACACAAGGCAAGCACGACGCGCAAATTGCTGAGTCCAACGGCATAATCCAAATGATCGTCTGAAAATGCCCACTGAGTAAACAAAAGTGGGAGGTCTTGACTTGAGAGGGCTTCACCGCTACAATACGCCTAACGCTCAGCCGTCGAGCGCCAAAATCTGGTGGGTAAGTTCGCCAAATTGTGTGACAGGAGGTGATTCACACCAGCATACATACAATGGGGGATTCCTGGAGTAAGACTGCTGGGGCGCTCGACGGCGTAGAACACCAAAAAGCTTTTAGGGAGGTGTCTTTCACCCTATGAAACGCCGCACATTCTTGAAGGGGATAGGTCTTGCCGTTGGTGCAATGACATTGAGCGGTGTCTTTCGCGGACCGATCTTCGCCCAGCCGCCCCCAGTCATGACGATCGGGACGCTGCTCGACTCAACGGGTCCACTGGCAGAGTTCGGTCCGGCAGAGCGCAAAGGCGCTGATCTTGCCGCAAGCCAGTTGAACGAAGCCGCACGAGCCGTGTTCGGCGGCCCCATCGTCAGGCTCGTCCATGAAGACCCTGGCTTCCCCAACTTCGCTCTGGTTGTAGATCGCGCCAAGAAGCTCGTCACAGTCGACAAAGCCGTCGGCTTGGTAGGGGGGTTGGCTAGCAGCGCCTCCTTGGCTATCGCCCGAGAGGTCTCTAAGCCCTTCAAGGTCCCTCAAATCTCGCCGGCTTCGACCTCGCCCTTGCTAACCGTCGAGCCCGATGATGACTTTCTCTTCCGTTCGACGGCCTCGGATGCGCTGCAAGGGGTCGTGCTCGCGATGCTCGCCGCGGGTGAGATTAAGGAGGCGCCCGTCAAGTATAGAACGGCCGCTACGCTCTTTGTCAACAATCCCTATGGGCAGGGGCTGAGCGACCGCTTTGCCAAGTCGTTTGAGAAGCGCGGCGGGAGGGTCCTGGCCCAAGTGCCTCACCCGGAGGATGTTCTGCCCAGCTACGCCGCGGAGCTGCGCCGGGCGCTCACGGGCAACCCCGATGTGCTGGTGGCGATCAGCTACCCCGGCCATGCCAACGTCTATCTCAAGGAGGCTGTTGAGGTCTTCCGATACAAGAGCTTCTTGTTCGTGGACGGCACCCGGTCCGCGGACATGATCAAGGCGCTCGGCTTTGACATCTTACACGGCTTCTACGGGACGGTGGCCTCGGCAGATCCTCAGGATCCTAACGTCAAGAAGTTCGAGGAAGAGTTCAAGAAAGTTTATGGGGAGATCCCGCCGATCCCGTACATCGATACGACTTATGATGCCGTGGCTGCGCTAGGGCTCGCCATAGCGAAAGCGATTGCTGATGGCGTTCGCGACATCACCGGGGTTGTGGTGCGTGATAACTTGAGGCCCGTCTCCAACCCTCCCGGCACCGTTGTGGGGGTGGCGGGCTTTGTAGCGGCCTTGCAGGCCTTAAGAAACAAGCAAGATATCAATTACGAAGGCGCAGGCAGCGCTCTCGACTTCGATGCCGCTGGCGATGTGGTCTCGCCCATCGAGATCTGGCAGTACAACAAGGACGCTCCCGGCGGTATCAAGACGATCACGCTGGTCAAGCAGGTTCCACCAGAGTAAGCTCTTTTAAGAGAAGAGCTCCAGGAGCGGAGTTGGCGAGCGGGAGCCGACCACGGCTCCCGCTCATGGCTTCTATGACTGCCCTTTCTCTTCCGGCAAGATCCCCTGAGGCCGGAAGAGCAGGATCGCTATCAGCAAGACCCCAACTAGTAGATAGCGCACGTAGAAGACCTGAGTCTTAAACTGAAACGGCACGAGAGCGTCGCTTAAGAACGTCGTGCCCGTCCAAATAGCCCAGATCGCAAACGCCCCAAAGACCGCGCCCTTGTGATTGCCCGATCCCCCAGCCATCAACATTACCCAGATCATGAACGTGTAGTTCATGGGGTGAAACAGCCCGAAATCAATTGTGCTCACCGATGCTGTGAACAAAGCACCCCCAACCCCCATCACGCAGGCTCCCAGGACAAATGCTTGCAGCTTAAATGCAAAGACGTTCTTACCGCACATCGCCGCAGCGCCTTCATCCTCCCGAATAGCCCGCAAGACCCGCCCCCATGGCGACTGCGTCACCCGCTGGAGCAGCCAGAATATTCCCATCAACGATAGCACCAAAAGCACGAGCAAGATCGCACTATAGTCCCGCGAGTCCAAGGGCGCTAGCAGCTCCTTCACAAAGCCTGGGAGCCAGGCGCAGGGGGGATCGTCTACCAGACAGATCAAGGGCTTAGGAATCCCCGGTAATGGTTGGGGCCCGTTAGCCAACCACCGCTCATTCTGGAAGACAAGTTTTAGCGACTCAGCAATCCCAATAGTCGCAATAGCAAGATAATCTTCTCTTAACCGCAGCGTCAGCAGTCCTATGGGCAACGCGATCACAGCACAGATGGCTGCTGCTCCAAGCGCCCCAGCGAGGAAGGGCAAGTTCAGCCCAAAGAGCTGCTTAATATACTCCGCTGCTAGCCCCGTGGGCATAGGCTTGGTGATGAGCGCTGATGTGAACGCTCCTACAGCGAAGAAGGCTGCTACCCCAATATTAAAGAGCCCAGTTAGCCCCCACTGGATGTTCAGTCCCAGCGTCAATATAGCATACATACACGCAGTGATTGTTGGAGTCAACAGATACGCCATCCACTCACGAGGGGCAAATCCCATCGTCACACCCATGAGCAGCGCGCCCACGATAGCCGACCCCAGACGCGTGGGCACTGATCGTCCAAAGAAGCTGAAGAGCCATCCCCCTAAGACCCCGAAAGTCACAGCCACGATGAGGCGCATCAGTTCCATCACGATCGCCCCCCAAAGATCCCCTGGGGACGCACGAGCAGCACGACTATTAAGATGAGAAACGCGACCGCGGGTTGGTAGGCAGGGTTGAGCCATACTGTTGAGACCCGCTGTACTACCCCAATGACCAAGCCCCCCACGAGCGCGCCATAGGGGTTTCCTACGGTCCCTAACACCGTAGCTGCAAAGAGCGGGAGCAGAAAGCTCCAGCCCATCTCCGGATAGAGCTGGGCGTTCACCCCATACATAATCCCTGCGATAGCAGCTAAACCTGCCCCGATCCCCCAAGTCCACAAGCGCACTTGTTCTGTGTTGATCCCGGTCACGCGGGCAAGATCAGGGTTATCCGCCGTGGCGCGCATCGCCTTGCCTAGTTTTGTCTTCTGCAAGAAGAGATAGACCAACGCGACTAACGACAGCGCCAGCACGACGATGATCAGCTCATCGGGCCGAATGCGAACATCAAACGGGAGCTGCCACGCCGGACGATATAACCCCGGAAAGTAATTGATCTTATCCGGACCCCAGATGATATAGATGAGATTGCGCACGATGAAAGCTGCGCCCAGCGAGGCCATCGCTATAATCACCGGGCTAGCACGGCGCGCCCGTAAGGGACGATAGAACATTTGGTCGAGCGCGATAGCAAGCAGCGCTGTCACCAGGGCTGAGAGGGGCATAGCTAGGATCAAGGGCCAGCCGAAGCTCGTCCCACTGAGCCGCTCCTGGGGCACTCCCAAGAGGGGGAAGAGCACTTGAATGAGAAAGAGCGCAATATAGGCGCCGACGCTCATCAGATCCCCATGAGCAAAGTTGGCGAACCGCAAGATCCCGTAGATCAACGTCAACCCAATCGCCCCCAGGGCGATGATGCTCCCGTAGATGATCCCATAGACGGTCAGCTCCAGCATAGTTCGATCTCATCCACCCAAATAGAGCCGGCCGATCTCTTCGTTTTGCAGGAGCGCTGGCCCAGTGTCTTCAAAGCGATTCTCTCCTGAGACCAATACATAGCCCCAATCGGAGAACTTCAGAGCCTCGCGCGCGTTCTGCTCCACCATCACGATCGCCACTCCGGTCTTGTTGATCTCCTTGATGCGCTCAAAGACCAGCTCGACCATCTTTGGGGCTAACCCTGCGCTGGGCTCGTCGAGTAATAAGAGCTTGGGGTCAAGCATGAGTGCCCTTCCTATCGCTACCATCTGGCGCTGGCCCCCGGAGAGCGCCCCGGCTTTCACGTGCCGCCGCGCCTTCAAGTCCGGAAAGAGCGTAAAGACCTCCTCCATCCGCGCCCGATAGTCATCAGTCCGGATGAACGCTCCCATCTCGAAGTTCTCTTGCACTGTTAAGGACGGAAAGACGTTCTCCGTCTGGGGCACAAAGCACATCCCTAATCGCACAATTCGATCGGGGCTCCAGCCCGTAATATCCGTCCCATTGAACGTCACTCTTCCCGATTTGACCGCAAGCAGCCCGAAGATCGTTTTAAGTAACGTGCTCTTGCCTGCCCCGTTGGGGCCGATAATCGTGACGATCTGCCCCGGCTCAACTTTGAGCGAGACCCCATGCAAGATCTCCATGCCCCCATAGCCGGAGACGATCCCTTGAACTTCTAGCAGCGCCATGCTCACTCCGTCATGACAGCTCGGTACTGGCTCCCTAGGTACGCTTCGAGCACGCGCTTGTCGCGCTGGATCTCTTGCGGTGTGCCCTCGGCGAGTTTCTCCCCGTTGCTCATCACGATCACGGGATTGCAGAGATTCATGACCAAGTTCATATCATGCTCGATCAGGAAGAACGTGATGCCGCGCTCATAGCAGAGCCTCTCGATATTCGCGACGAGCTGCTTCATCAACGTCGGGTTGATCCCTGCACCCGGCTCATCGAGCAAGACCATCTCCGGATCAGCCATGAGCGTGCGCGCCAATTCCAATAATTTCTTTTGGCCCCCAGAGAGATTCCCCGCGTACTCGTCTTTTAGGTGAATGAGATTGACAAACTCTAACACAGCGAGGGCTTTTTCACGGATCTCTGCTTCTTGGAGGCGGACCAGCCTCGGCAAAAACCATGAGTAGAAGAGGTTCTCCCCGCGCTGCCCCGCCGGCACCAACATCAAGTTCTCCAAGACAGTCATCTGCTTGAATTCACGGGGGATCTGAAACGTCCGACAGAGCCCTTTGTGGAAGACGCGATGAGGCGGCAGCCCCGTAATGTCTTCCCCGCGGAAGATGACGCGTCCGCTATCGGGCTTGTAGAAGCCCGTAATCAGATTGAAGAGCGTCGTCTTGCCCGCACCGTTGGGCCCAATCAACCCTGTGATCGTCCCGCGCTTGACGGAGAGCGAACACTTGTTGACCGCGCGCAACCCGCCAAAGTCCTTGACCAAGTCGCGCACCTCGAGCAAGACCTCGTTGCTCACCGCTCTCAAGCCCCCGCACAATTTTCGCAATTATAACGAATTCTCCATGGAATGAGCAAGTCTTGACTACAAGCGGGGCCCTAGGTCTTCACCCACGTAGTACTCTTCAAAGCTTGTATAGGCGCGATGGAAAAGCAGCGTAAACGAGCCCGTCGGGCCGTTGCGCTGCTTCCCGATGATGATCTCCGTCTCGTGAACTAAGGGCGAGGGACCCTCTGTTTCGTCGGGGCTCTCCTCGCCGCTCGCGTCCTCGCGATACAAGAAGAGCACGACGTCCGCGGTCTGTTCGATCTCCCCAGATTCTCGAAGATCGGAGAGCCTTGGTCTTCGCGGAGGACGCTCCGGCGCGCGCGACAGCTGCGACAGCGCTACAACCGGGATATTCAGCTCGCGCGCTAAAGCCTTCAGCGAGCGGGCAATATAAGCGACTTCTTGCTCGCGTACGTCGGTGTGAGCCCCGGCTTCGACCAATTGTAAGTAATCGACGAAGAGTATATCGAGATTATGCTCGGTCTTCATGCGCCGCGCCTTGGCCTTTAGCTCCAGCACAGAGATGCTGGGCGTGTCGTCAATGATAATTTTGCTATTTTGGAGCTTACCCGCCGCATTGATAATACGCCGCCAAGACTCGGAGTCTGTCTGCAGATACCCTCCGCGCAGGCGATGGAGGTTAATCCGCGCCTCAGCGCAGAGCAATCGCTCGAGCAGCTGTTCTTTGGTCATCTCCAAGCTGAAGAATCCCACGCACTTGCCGAAGCGCAGCGCCATATTGCGCGCGATAGAAAGCGCCAGCGATGTCTTGCCCATGCTGGGGCGGGCCGCGATCACGATGAGATCGGAGGGCTGCAACCCCGCCGTCATCTCGTCGAATCTCCTGTACCCTGTGGGTAAGCCCGTGACCGTGTGTTGGGAGGGATCGCGTTGCAGCTTCTCTAGGCGCTCCAGATGCTCATGCAAGAAATCTCGGATGAGATAGAAGTTATGAGTGAGTTGGAAGCGCGAGATCTGAAAGATCTTCTCCTCCGCGGCGTCGAGTAGATATTCGAGCTCGTGCTCCTCGTTGAAGCCGAGCTCAGCGATCTGATGGCCGGCTTCGATGAGCGCCCGCAGCACTGCTTTTTTCTTGATGATCTCTGCATAATAAGGGACGCTGGCAGTTGTGGTGACTTTGGTAAGCAACTCGCTCAGATAGGCTCGCCCCCCGACTTCGTCCAGCTTGTCCAGCTCGTCGAGGCGATTCCCCACAGTGATCAGATCCGCGGGTTTGCCGGCTTCAAAGAGTTCTAGAATAGTCTTATAGATTGTTTGATGGGCCTTCCAATAGAAGTCGGTGGGCTGGAGAGTGTGGAGGAGTTGGGGGATGACGCTCTCGGGTTCGAGCATCGCGGCACCGAGGACGACTTGCTCCGCCTCGCGGTTCTTAGGCCATGGCCGCACGAGTTCATCGGGCACGGCTTGGTCACCCTTAGTGATTATAGCCGGACGAGAGGGGACTTGCAGATTTGCGCGTCTTGTGCTACAGTAAAAGACTACGAGTGCGTCCCTTCGTCTGTCCTGCTCGTGACCAGATGGAAGAGACGCTCGGAATTGGAGAAAGGAGGAAGCGATGTGGAGCTTCTAACGATTAAAGAGTTGCTCGAGACGGGGGTGCATTTTGGGCACCGAGTGCGCAAGTGGAACCCAAAGATGCGCGAATATATCTTTACCGAGCGCAAGGGGATTCATATTATAGATCTGGAGAAGACGATTCGGCTCTTTGAGGAGGCCTATCTGTTTGTGCGTGATACCGTGGCATCGGGGAAGAACGCGCTCTTTGTGGGGACCAAGCGCCAGGTGCAGGAGACCATTGCTGAAGAGGCCAAACGCTGCGGCGCTCATTACGTTAATCAGCGGTGGCTAGGCGGGACGTTAACCAATTTTGAAGTCATCCGCAAACGCATTCAAAGGCTGAAGGACTTGGAAGAGATGGAGGCCAATGGGGTCTTCGATGCTATGCCTCCCAAGGAAGCCCAGCACTGGCGCCGCGAGCTGATGAAACTTCGGCGTAACCTTGAGGGCCTCCGAGAGATGACAGAGCTGCCGGGAGTGCTCTTTGTCGTAGATACGATCTTGGAAAAGAATGCTATTCACGAAGCGAAGCTCTTGGGGATTCCTGTTGTGGCTATTGTCGACACAAACTGTGATCCCGATCCCATCGATTATCCTATCCCTGGCAATGATGACGCCATCAAGGCGACAAAATTGATCACGGCGCGCATCGCCGATGCGGTTCTTGAAGGGCGGGAGGGGCGTTCTGCGGACAAGGTTCCTCCCGCCCCCAAGAAACCTGAAGAGACAGTTATAGTCACACCGCCGATAGAGATCAGCGAACTAGAAGAGAACGAAGAGGGTGTCATCCGATGAGCACGACGTCCTTCAACGAGCTAGTCAAGAAGCTACGGGAGGAGACCGGCGTTGGGATCTTGGATTGCAAGAAGGCGCTCCAGCAGGCCAACGGCGATCTTGAGAAGGCGAAGCTCATCCTGCGGGAGCAGGGGAAAGAACTCTTTGCCTCTCGCACCGGGGAGGCCAATCAAGGGCGCGTCGAGGCGTATATCCATCATAATGGGCGCGTAGGGGTTTTGATCGAGATGGACTGCCAGACGGACTTCGTTGCCAACAGCGACGCGTTCCGTGCAGTCTTAAAAGACTTAGCAATGCATATTGCTGCGGCCTACCCGCCCCCTCAGTATATCAAGCCTGAGGACGTCCCCCCGGAAGTCCTTGAGCGCGAGAAGGAAATCTATCGCCATCAAGCTGAACAGGAGGGTAAGCCTCCTCACGTCGTCGAGAAGATCGTCGAGGGCAAGATCAAGAATTTCTATCAGCAAGTTTGCTTGATCAAGCAACCCTTCGTGAAAGATCCCACGGGCAAGACGACTGTCGAGGACATTCTGGGTGAGTTGGCCAACAAGGTCGGCGAGACGATCGTCGTTAGGAGATTTGCGCGATTTGAGGTCGGCAAATAGATTCTTGCTGAAGCTCTCCGGGGAGGCGCTGGGAGCTGGAGGCATTGATCCTCGAGCTTTAGCGTCGCTCACTGCGCAGATCGCTCGTGTTCAGAGCTTAGATATTGAGCTCGCTATTGTAGTGGGCGGGGGCAACTTCATCCGTGGGGCGCAGCTTCAAAGCCTTGACCGAGTCATCGCTGACCAGATGGGGATGCTCGCGACGGTGCTCAATGGGATGGCGCTGCGCCAAAGTCTAGAGAGCCGGGGCATCTCTGTGATCTTACAGTCAGCAGTTCCCGTTGCGTATGCCCAGCCCATTGACCCCGTCAGTGCTCGGCGGGCCCTCTCGGAGGGAAAGATCGTGATCTTCGCTGGGGGGACAGGGAATCCCTTCGTGACGACCGACACCGCTGCGGCGATTCGCGCCAGCGAGATTGGCGCGAAGATTTTACTGAAAGCGACGGACGTCCCCGGCGTCTACAGCGCCGATCCCAAAAAGAACCCCAAAGCAAAACTATACAAAGAGCTGACGCTCGATGAAGCGATAGAGAAGCGCTTGAACGTGATGGACCTGACGGCGCTCACGCTCTGTCGCGAGAACAAGATCACCATTAGGGTCTTCGATGTCTTTCGTGAGGGGAATCTAGAGAGGGCTATTCGCGGGGAGCTCGTGGGCACGGTGGTGCGCCCGTGAATCGCGGAAGGACACGGCTTACTCTTTTCGGAATCCTGGTGGACAGTCGACGTCCCGTGGTACTGGTCCGATGCGGCGGCCTTCGAGCTTGACGGCATAGAAGAATGTGCTATCCCACGGTCTGTAATATCCTTCTAACTCTGTTTTTGTCAGATCACCCCACAGAGTCCACACGCTCTTCTTTTGTCCTACGTACTGATGCACAATGAAGGCAAACTTACCGTCCAGATGGAGCAGGCCTGCCATGAAGGCATCTTCCACAAAAGCGCTGAAGAGTTCTGGTCCAAGCTGGCAGATCGGGATCGAGAGCCTCCGGCTCTGGAGGGCTTTGGGTTCTGTCACTGAGAATTGCCACGCGCCAGCCATGACCGGCCACTGGTTGGGGTCAACGGGTTGCGCTTGCTCAGTGAGGATCTTGCTTTTGGTAGGATGGTTTCTTGGTCGTTCTAGTGCCTGAGGCGCCTCTTCGCCTCTAAAGCCTTCAGGGCATCTGGTACCCCGCACTGGTCCGAGCCGCTGGCCTTGATACTTTACTTTCAAAAAGGACTTAGCATCCCTTGGTTTATAATATCCTTCAAACTGATTGTCCTTTAAGTTCCCCCATATTACCCACTTTAATGCTGATGCTAGGGACGAAGAAAGAAGCTAGCAACTCAAAAGAGCTATCGAGGCGAATGAGGCCTCTGAGATGAGCATCTCCCCAGCCACTCCCGAGTTCTGGACCTTTTTGACAGATAGGAGCGTTCAGCCTGTATGGTGAAGATGGTGAGGGATCCTTTACAATTACAATAAAATCCCATTCTCCCGAGAAGTCCGGTCATTGAGTGGGATCAAAAGATGGAATCTTATCAACCTGGTTGAACAGGTTACAGCTGGTGAGGGAAAATAAGCCTCCCAGCAAGACCAATCTCTTCAGAAAGGGCCCAAATTTTAAATGCATATTTTATGGCCTGGTCAACAAACTGCAAGTAGAGGTTATCTTAAGCTCACCAATCAATCGCGATTCTACCATCAGAAAGTTGTCGCTTAGAAGGCATCATGTAATTTGTGTTAACTCTAAAGAGATAGTTTACTCTCTCTGAAAGCCCCGTGGACAATTGACGTTCTGGGGCACCGGGCCAAGTCGACGGCCTTGGAACTCCACTGGGAAGAAAAACTCTTTATCCTTCGGTTTATAGTACCCCTTAAACCCTTGGATGCTCCCCCAGATGGCCCAGACACTTCGCCCTTCAGAAGTCTTGAGAACAACCTTCACAGCCAAGGTACCATCCAAACGCAAGATGCCATCAACTTTTAGATATGAGGTAACCACACCCTCTTCCACCTGCAGAATTAAATCGCTTTTGAGCTCTGGCCCGTTCTGACACATGGCAGCCTCTAGTTGAGGAATCTCTATCGGCGCAGATGATTGAGCCATGAAGTGCCACACCCCAGCAATAGAGGGCCAGCGAGAGGGAGGGAGTGGCTGGATGGACGACTCCTGAGGCATACACCCAGCTAACAAACCTAGAGCTGTCCAGAGTGTCATGAAGCTCAGTACTTGAATCCTGGCGGGTATATTAGGTCCTTTTGCTTTGGGTCAATCAGTGTTCCTCGGGGGAGCCTTTGAGCCTTCAGCTGTACTGGGAAGAAAGCTTCATTTTGCTCGGGTTTATAGTATCCCTCAAGCACTTCACTGTTCAAGTTGCCCATAACAATCCACACTGTCCGCCGACCTATAGTGAAGTCGTACCAGATGTTCGTTGTGCCATCCAGGTTGATGAGGCCGTCCAAGAGGGCATCGGCAAACCAACTCACTAGTTCGGGGCCATGCTGACAGATAGGAACAGTAAAGCCCTGTCCCTGTATCGAAGAGGGTTCTAACACTAAAAAACTGCCACTCCCCAGAGAAATCCGGCCAGAGGGACGGATCGATAGGCTGAGCTGCCTCAGATTGAAGTAGAGTCACCCCAACCAACAGAACTACTAACCTCAAAGAACTCTTAGAAATCCCCATCTTACCTCACGGGGGAATTTTACAAAACCGTAATAGGAATCGCAATCGAAACCACCTTGCCTTGTTGCTAGAGTTTGCTCGAACGTGAGAGTTTACCAATGAACACCGATTCTACCATCTTGGTACTGCACCTTAAAAGGTGCTGTAGGGGTGCATAGGGTGCTCCCACCCTCGGAATAACCTACGAGGAAATCGGCTGCATTCAAGAGCTTTCTTGTCCGCGATCCATTCGTTCCTTTGGGCACATATTCATAATAGACATCTCTGAAGAAAACCCCCTTCTGGTTTGGAAAATTGTCTTTTTTCCAGGCATAAGGGTCATTACTGGGACATGTATTGAATTCCCACTCTGCCCAGACTGCTGGATTCATTGCCCATGATCCCCAGCTAGCGTCAATAGCCGAAGCTCTTGTATTAAATGTTACTAACTTCGAACCGTTATTGCATTGTAAATAGATCATCCATTTCCAAGTCCCATCTGAATTTCTTTGCAATCTTGTGATGCGAACTTGTACATAATACTGCACGGACGAGCTCCTGCAATTTCGTGCTTCAGGGTCATAATATGGGGCATTATTGTCCATGTAAACCTCCCCAGGAAGGAAGCCATATATCTGATACCAAGCCCAATGTCCAGAGGATAGATCACCTTTACGCAACACAAAACCCAACTCGACTTTGGCGCTTACCGAGCCGCCAGGTTCATAAAGTCTGAGATGTCCGTTTTGCATATGCCACGGACCTGCTGGTAAAAAAGGCGTCGGTCTTCCTATGGTATTCCATGTGTGGCCGCTGGGTGGGTAAAGATCAGTTGCAAAGCTCCAGGTTACAATACAATATCGATCGAGCTATAGTCTGACGGGGCAGGTAAGTATATGGCCTGCCATACAGCATAAGCCCCTGGCATCTGGATCCAAATCTTATCTTTCCCATCCTCAATCTTGCCCAAAGGGGTTTGAGAACTATCAGAGAGATCATTCGTCCTGATCGTAGATTGACAGCCTGACAATCCCAACATCACCACGGCCAAGAGCAGGAAACTGAGCCTATGCCAACGATACATTTGAGTCACCCCTTCTCAAGATTTTCATAACGCCTTCACTCTAACGTGACTCCCTGCCCCAGGCCATCAGATTGCTGCAGAAGAGAGCTTCGACTTTTCGAGAGAAAAGACCTGCAAAAAGTTGAAGATCCTTTGTTCATTTCGTTGATCGTCAATAATAGACTTTACAAGTATATTGAATCGGGTATAATACATAGCGAAGCCAATTCTTCCACTTAAAAAATTTGAGAATGAGAGAGGAGACAGCATGGCCATCACATTTACTAACTCTGCGGAGAGGTCTCGCTCTGCCTGCTTGCTCCTAACACAGCCTGCATCTATTTGTCCTAATGCCCGCTGCTTGCTCCATGAGATACGAACAACCGATGATCTTCCTAAAGGAGCTCTTCGCTCCTTGTTTTACCAACGTCACGCTATCTTGATTGAGCAAGGGCACCCAGTTTCAGGGTGTTATAGCATCTGCAGTGTGTAGGTATATGTGCAAGCTCTTTTTGCTGGCGCTATCCAGCACCGCTTTGCCCACATGCTCCATGCTGGGCTTGAGCCAATCATCGCCAAGTTCTGCAAACTTGGACTAATCGTCCACGGCCGAGGAAGGCTCGAGGTCCTTGACCCCCGAGGGCTGCAAGAGCTAGCTCAAGCTATCTCCACCAAAAATTTGCTATAATCTCTCGATATATCTCTGGATTCTGGATGGAGGTTTAACCATGCGTCGCGTGCTCGTGCTTACAGCTCTCATTCTCCTTGTTCTCGGGAGCAACCAACTCGCTCAACCCCAGCCCTCGCTCGTCTATCATGCGTATGACTTCACCGGGACGACGAATATCGCGGGCTTTGGGGTCTGGGAGTTTCGCTCTCTGAAAGATGATCTCTTCGCGATTGCCGAGCAGTACCCTCAGATCGCCCAAGTCGTTTCGCTCGGCCAAAGCCACGAAGGCCGCCAGATCTGGGCGATCAAACTCAGCGATGACGTCTCCACAGAAGATTCCACAGAGCCTGAGACGCTCTTCATTGGCGCCCAACACGCCCGCGAGTGGATCAGCGTCGAGGTGCCATTCTTGATCGCTCAGTATCTCGCCCAAAACTACGAGAGCAACGAGCGCGTCAAGAGACTCATAGAGAACTTAGAGATCTGGATCGTCCCCATGGTCAATCCCGACGGGCACGAGTATACGCGCTCCGATCCGTGTCCGACCGCCCCGCAGTTTTATTGTCGGCTGTGGCGCAAGAACCGAAGAGACTTGGGCAACGGGGTCTTCGGCGTTGACTTAAACAGAAACTGGGGCTTCCAATGGGACTCGCGCGCCGGCGGCAGCCGCAACCCTCAAAGCCTCACCTATCGTGGGCCGGAGCCGTTCTCTGAGCCCGAAATCCGAGCCATTCGTGATCTCGTGCTCGATCCCACGCGTCGCTTCAAAGCGTTTATAGACTATCACAGCTATTCGCAGATCGTGGGCTGGCCCTGGGGCTATACCTTCGAGCCACCGATCCCCTTGAGTGAAGAGAGACGCTTCGATCCTCCATCAGACAGTATTGAGTACGCGCGCATCGGTGAGACGATGGCCAAGCTCATCTCTAGCGTGCATGGGCAGAGCTATCGCGCGTGCCAGATCAGCTTAGAATGTCCGTATCCGGCGGCTGGCGTCTCGAATGATTGGTTCTACAGCGAGACTGGGGGTATCTCGTTTGTGCTCGAGCTGCGCCCGGCTACGAGCGATCCGGGCTTCGTGCTCCCGCCAGATCAAATCCTCCCGACATTCCAAGAGAATCTCCCAGCAGCGCTCTATCTCTTAGAACAAGCCCTTGCAGAGTTGCTCGTCCGTGATAGCCTTGCAGATGACGGTAGTGTCCCATCACGCGAGATCGCCCTCAGTCCCGATATTCGCGTTGACGGCGCCCCTGTGGGGATCGTCAACGCGACCGAAGAGCCCTTCGGCGAGGACGATCACGAAGATGCGGTCGCGAACGCGACCAATCGCGTCTACGTCACCGTGCATAACCATGGGCTGACCGACGTGCCCAATGCCGTCGTTGAGCTCTATTGGCGCGATGCCTCCCAAGAGGACTCTGCAGCGTGGCCGGAGGGTTGGCAGCCCGTTGACGACGACGGCGATCCGCTCACTTCGCACGTCTTTCGGCACTTCATCACGATCCCTGCTTACAGCTCCGTGACGACGACGTTCGGGTGGGTGCCGCCCTATGCCACTCCCAAGGCAACGCTCCTAGTGCGTGTGCGCCATCTTCAAGACCCAATCAGGATCGTGCGAGATCCGGCGCTGCGCTTCGAGCTCGAGCGCTATGACAACAACATCGCGTCACGACAGGTTCAAGTCTTCTCCACAACCCTGGGGACTTCAAAGTAATGATCGCGGCGCTTGGGCGCGTTCTTGAGAGCTTCTTCGGGCGTAATCGACGGACGCGGCTCATCGGGTCTGAGCACCGTGTGTATATCTAAGACGTGCGTCATGGGCAAGACGCGCTCGGTGTCGAGCTTCTCTATCTGCCGAAAATACCCTAAGATGCGATTGAGCTGTTCTTGTAAGAGCGCGAGCTCGTCATCGGTGAGCTTGAGCTTGGCGAGCTTCGCAATATGGAGCACGTCCTCGCGCGTGATCATGGCTTTATTATACTCGGGTCAGCGCGAACTTGTCGCCGAAGCGCCGTCGAAACTCTTCGATCAAGGGGTGTTCAGGGTTTTGGGCGATCAGCCGAAATGCCTCTTCTCGTGCAGCTTTCATCAGATCTAAGTCTGCGATGAGATCGGCGACCTTGAAGGTGCTATCGAGCCCATGCTGCGCTACCCCGAGCATATCTCCTGGCCCACGAATCTTGAGGTCTTCTTCGGCGATCTGAAAGCCATCGAGTGTGCTCTGGAAGACCTCAAGACGACGTTGGGCGTCCTCGGTGCGTGGCGTGGCTATCGCAAAACAGTATGATTGATCGCCGGCGCGCCCGATCCGTCCTCGCAACTGATGGAGCTGCGCTAGTCCGAATCTATCAGCGTGCTCGATGACCATTACCGTTGCGCTTGGCACGTCAATCCCAACTTCGACAATTGTCGTGCTCACAAGGGCATCAAGCTCTTTTGCAACAAACTCTTTCATGACGGCTTGTTTTTCGCTCTCGCTCATGCGCCCGTGGAGCAGCCCCACGCGAAATCCTTGCAAAGCCGTGCGCTCGAGCTCTTCTTTGCCCTGAACAGCAGCTTTGACGTCGAGTTCCTCGGACTCTTCAATGAAGGGAAAGACAATGTACGCTTGCGCGCCTTGCCGGAGCTGCTGAGCAACAAATTCGTAGACCTGATCACGCTTGTCCTCCGAGATCCAGAATGTTTGAATGTTCTTAGGGAAGGGAAGCTCATCTAAGATCGAGATCTCAAACTGCCCGTAGAGTGTTAGAGTGATCGTTCTGGGGATGGGCGTGGCGCTCATCACTAAGATATCTAGATTCTCGCCTTTTTGTTCGAGCTGAGCGCGCTGGATCACCCCGAAGCGATGCTGCTCGTCAATGACAGCCAGACCCAAATTCTTAAACTGTAGGTCTTCCTGGATGAGCGCATGGGTGCCGATGACTAAGTCTATATCCCCGCGCCGGATCGCGGCCCGTAAAAATTCTTTCTCGCGCTCGGGTAGGCTCCCTATAAGCAAGACGGTTCGCGGGGGTCTGCTGAGACGTGACAAGAGTTCCGTAATCTTACGGAAGTGCTGCTGCGCCAAGATCTCCGTTGGAGCCATGAATGCTGCTTGATAGCCTGATTCTACAGCGATCAAGCACGCGACAGTCGCCACGACGGTCTTGCCAGAGCCAACGTCTCCTTGCAAGAGTCGGTTCATGGGGCGGGGAGCTGCTAAGTCAGCGCGGATTTCAGCAATAGCGCGCTCTTGAGCGCGCGTGAGCTTGAATGGGAGCACGCCGAGAAACTCTTCGAATCTTGCGTCCGAGATCGTCAAGCTGCGCCCAAGGCGCTCGCCGCGTTGTTGCTTTTCTAGAGCAACTCCGATCTGAAATAGGAAGAGTTCTTCAAAGGCGAGCGTGTCGTGCGCTCGCTGGTACTCGTCAACGCTTTGGGGGAAGTGGATCTTCTCGAACGCTTCGGCGCGCTGCAACAGCCCATGTCGTACCCGGATCTCTTCAGGGATCACATCGACCAGTGCTGGACGATAGAGCGCAAGATTATTCTGAATCAATCTGTACAGCAGCGATGGCTTCAGTCCTTCTGTAGCGGGGTAGACAGGCACCAACCGCCCAGTCAGAAAGCGTTTTGCGGCGGGTTCCCAGACGGGATTGCTCATTTGGATCTGTCCATGTGTGATCTCGACTGTGCCGTAGAGCGCGATCAACTCCCCAGGCATTAACTGACTCTTGAGCCAGGGCTGGTTGAACCAGACGGCGTAGAGAATCCCGGTATTGTCTTGGATCGCGACTTTAACGATCTCAAGGTTATTCCTAGGTTTGATGACGTCAAGGGCGCGCACGCGTCCCTTCACCGTGACTTTATCGCCGTGACGCAGCTGCACGATCTTCTTCGTCTCGCGGCGGTCTTCAATGCGTTTGGGGAAGTACGTGAGCAAATCTTCAATAGTGAAGATCCCAAGCTTGTGGAGGAGTTTTTCTCGCTGGGGGCCGACGCCCTTAGCAAAGCGGACAGGAACGCGGAGATCAAGTTTCTCCGGGGCTTGGGGTAAGGGAGCACTTTCTGTCTCTAATGCTCGGGCACAGTCTTCTAACTCGCGCACCACGGCGCGCCGCGCTTCCGGGGGCTTGAGAGAATAGCCGCACGCCAGCTTGCGCAATCGCTGAGCTATCTCCGGCCGACGGGTCTCGAGCTCTCGTGCATAGATTTCGATAAAGCCTTCTAAGCCACCAAGGACGGCTTGGTCTTGGTAATGCGTGCGCTGTTCAAGCTGTAAAATCTTACGGAGGCGCGTCCCAAGAGGTTCTAGAGACTTCATAAGAATTATCCTACTTGGGCTGGGTGAACTCGTCAAATTCTAGATCTTGCGAAACTCTCCCCGGTGGGGTAAATTTTTAAGCTATGGGAATCCTGAAATTGTATAACACCTTGAGTCGGCGTGTAGAGGAGTTCAAGCCCCTGAATGACAACGAGGTCGGCATCTACACCTGTGGTCCAACGGTCTACGATTATGCCCATCTTGGGAATCTAAGAACATATATCTTTGAGGATATTCTACGCCGCGTGCTCGAATATAACGGCTATAAGGTCAAGCATGTGATGAATATTACTGATGTAGGACATCTCACCAGCGATGCTGATGAAGGGGAGGACAAGGTCGAAGCGAGCGCCAAGCGTGCTGGCCGAAGCGCCTGGGAGATCGCTGAATTCTATACCCAAGCGTTCTTCCGAGATACTGAGCGCTTGAACATCCTGCGCCCACACATCGTCCCTAAAGCGACCGAACACATCGCTGACCAGATTGCGCTCATCAAAAAGCTCGAAGAGAAGGGCTACACCTACCGCACTTCTGATGGGATCTACTTCGACGTCTCGAAGTTCCCCGACTATGGGAAGCTGGCGGGTCAGAGCTTGGAGGAGAAGAAAGCCGGGGCGCGCGTTGAGGTCAACCCGGAGAAGCGTAATCCCGCTGATTTTGCCCTCTGGAAATTCTCCCCCAAAGATAAAAAGCGCCAGATGGAGTGGGACAGCCCCTGGGGTGTGGGCTTTCCCGGCTGGCACATCGAGTGCAGCGCCATGAGCACAAAATATCTGGGGCAACCCTTTGATATTCACTGCGGCGGTGTCGATCATATCTATACGCATCATCCCAACGAGATCGCCCAGAGCGAAGCGGCCGAGGGCGTCAAGATGGCCAACTTCTGGATGCATGGAGAATTTATGGTGGTCGAAGGGCGGCGTATGGGCAAGTCCGAGGGCAATGCGTATCTTTTAGATGATCTGATCAAACGGGGATATGATCCCCTGGCGTTTCGCTATCTCTGCTTGAACACGCACTATCGCATTCAGCTCAACTTTACTTGGCAGGCGCTTGAGGGTGCTCAGACGGCTTTAGAGAGGCTGCGAGAGCACGTGCGTAACGCGCGTGCCCGAGGGGGAGATCCCGCCCAAGGCAAGATTCCCCCAGATGTGCACAGAAAGTTCCTCGAGGCGATCAATGATGATCTGAACGTCCCTCAGGCTTTAGGAGTGGTGTGGGACTTCGTGCGCTCGCATCAGGACCCTTCGGACAAGCTCGCAGCACTCTTCGATTTTGATCGCGTCTTCGGATTGAAGCTCAGCGAAGTGCGTGCTGAAGAGCCTATAGAAATTCCCCAAGAAGTGCGTGAGTTGGTCGCTCAGCGCGAGGCCGCGCGCAAAGCCAAGAACTTCCAAGAAGCCGATGCGCTGCGTGTGAAGATCACTGAGCTGGGCTACGAAGTGATAGATACTCCTCAAGGGCCGAAGCTTAAAAAGCGTCGCTAACGGCGAGCAACCAAGAGAAATTTTCTGGGCCAGCTTGCGCCCTGGACAAGCTCGATCCTATGCTCTTTCAGGTCTTCAGCGATCTCTTCAAAGGCGAGCCATTCTGTAAGAATGAAGCACGCTTCTTTGAGAAGCGCTTCTATCTGCTCGCGCCCGAAGGGGCAGTGCGTCTCGCGCATCTCTACGTCCTCTATCGCTGTGCCAAAGGACCAAATCTTGGTGACGAAGTCTTGCAGATCGCGCCGTGAGAGCCAGAGCGTGCCGTCGTCGTGCTCTTCTATAGCGATCTTTCTGAATTGATAGCGTTGCGCGAAGGAGTCGAGCTGGGAGCGCACGCTGTGAGGGAGACGCACACGCATCCGCTCTGGCCCCGGATCGAGATGGTCAAGTGCGATGAGCCGTCCACCGGGCTTGAGCACTCTGCGAATCTCGCGCAAGACTTGGGTCATTTCACCGGGCTGACCAAACAGATAGATCTCGTGCAAGACCTGCGCCGCGAGCACGACGTCGAAGCTCTGATCTGGGAAGGGCAGCTCATCGGCGCGAGCGACGTAGAGTTCGGCTTTGGAGCAGGCGCGACGTGCTTCTTCAAGACGATCCGGGGATTCGTCAACGCCAGCGATGCGTGGCACACCGTGTGTGGCGACAGCTTTCAGATATTGCCCGGAACCGCAGCCAATGTCTAAGAATGCCCTGCAGTCGCCTAGACGATCTAAGACGAGCTGAATGCGCTCTTGTAATCGTCGATTCACGCGCTCGCGCTGCGTCAAAGCCTCAGCAGCTTCCTTGGAGTACAACGGCTTTGGTGCGCTCATAGTTCTTGCACTGCTCGCTCAATTAACTCTTGATGATCTAGAAGCAGCTCATAGTCAGCAAGCGTCCTCACATCGGCCCATGTAGCGGCTTCGATGTCGGAGTCGGCGTGCAGCTCGCCAGATTTATAGCGTGCCAAAAGGGCAACCAAGATATAGTGATACTGCACGCGCCCGTCAGGGTCGTGAAAGATTCTGTCTAGGACGTCTAGAGTCTTTATGATCTCGATCTCGACATGGCATTCCTCGCGGACCTCTCTTTGAGCAGCGTCTCGTACAGTCTCGCCGAGCTCGACGACCCCGCCGGGGAGGCTCCATTGGCCTTTGAGCGGCTCGCGCTTCCGCCGCACTAATAAAATCTTATTATCTTTGAAGACCAGGACGCTTACCCCGACGATGGGATGTGCGGGATACTCGCGATCTCTATCAAAACTCATACTAACGCTATTATAATCAAGCTATCACTGTTCTCCCAACGGGTGGGAAGTTTTTCGGGGTTCGCGCGTATGAATAGAGTGACAATGACGGAGCTGCTCCGGCGGGTTTGTGAAGGGAATCGTGAGGCATGGGCGCAGTTCTATGAGCAGTTCAAGCGCGAGGTGATCGGCGTGTGCATGGCGATCCTGCATAACGAACACGAGGCGCTCGACGCGGCTGAGGAGACTTTTCTGAAAGTCTTCTCGCGCTGCGATGAGCTAAACTCCAACGGCAACGCGCGCAGTTGGCCGTTGAAGATCGCGGCGAACGTCTGTAAAGACAATAGATTGGGCAATCAGTTCCGTCTTACGGAGTCTGATCAGATCATAAAGTCTCCGCGGCAGCATGAGCTGCCTGTTGTGCTTTCGGTCTTCGCTGAGGGCTTTGCCAGCTTAGCGAGAGATTTTGAAAACAGAGCAGCGCTGCGCGAGAGCAGATCGGAGCGTCTTCTGTCTCTATCAATGCTGAAAGTGCTCAGAAAGGGGGAGCCATGACGATCGTGAGAACACTCATGTTAGTTCTCGTGGGAGCGGGGATCGGCCTTGGGATCGCCAAGGCGCAACCTATCGAGCCGCCGTTGATCTTTAGGCTCGAACTCAGCCCCGACGCGGTCGTGCTCAAGAGCTATACTGTGAAAGCCGAAGTCGTCAACCAAGTAGCGCAGTTTGTGCTCGAGCTCACGTTCTACAATCCCAGCGATTTTGTGCAAGAAGAGACGTATATCTTTCCCGTGCCCAAGGGCACAGTGATCTCAAATCTTACGCTGTGCGGCGCCGGTAGGTGTCATGAAGGTAAGCTGATGAGCGCGGCCGAAGCTCGCCAGATCTACGAAGAGATCGTGCGGCGTACCAAAGACCCTGCGCTCTTGGAGTACCTCGGTGAGCGAGCTTTTCAAGTCCGAGTCTTCCCCATCCCGCCCAAGGGCGACCAGAGAGTCAAAATCTCCTATCAGCAAGTCTTGCAACGCGCGGGCAATCTAATAGAGTTGCTCTATCCCATCACCGCGCAGAAGCCCATCGAGCAGTTGCTCCTCCAGATTAAGATTCGCGAGGACGAGCCCATCGCGTCGGTTTACTCGCCCACGCACAAGATCTCTGTGCAGAAACTCAGCGAGAGTCAAGCGACCGTCAGCTTGGAAGCGACGCGAGTTCAGAGCGCCCAAGATTTCAGATTGTTCTACACGGTGAGCGAGAAAGAGCTGGGCGTAGACATCCTCACGTATAGAATGGGCGACGAGGACGGCTACTTTCTCTTGCTCATCAGCCCTGCACAAGACGAGCTTGCGCCCGTGCCCAAAGATATCGTCTTCGTGATAGACGTCTCCGGGAGCATGGAGGGCGAAAAGCTCGCGCAAGCGAAGCAGTCGCTCAAATACGCGCTGGGCAAGCTCAATCCCCAAGATCGCGTAGCGATTGTCGCGTTCAGCGACACCGTCACGGGGTTCAGCACGCAGCTTGTCTCTGTAAATGAAGCGAATCGCCGGCAGCTTGAAGCGTTCGTAGACAAGCTCGAAGCTGGCGGCGGGACGAACATCCGCGATGCGCTCCTGTGGGGCTTGAGATTCTTCGAGCTGGGTGCACAAGTAGAGAAGTTCCGCGTAGAAGCCGAGAAGAAGTACAAAGAGCTAGAAGCTCTGAGGGAGAGATACGCCAAGGGTGAGCTGAGCAAAGAAGAGTTCGATAAAGAAGCCGCGCGTCTTCAACAAGAACTCCAATAGATTGATCTCCAACTCACTGCCCAGATCCAGAGCGAGATGCGGCGAACTGGCTCTCTCAAGATGCTCGTTTTCTTGACCGACGGAGTGCCCACCATCGGAGAGACCGACGTCTATCAGATCATCAAGAACGTCACGACCAAGAACGCACAGCTCAACGCGAGGATCTTCTGCTTCGGCGTGGGCTACGACGTCAACACGATTCTCTTAGATACACTCAGTCAGCAGAACGGCGGCTTCTCGATCTATGTCGAGCCAGGGGAGTCCCTCGAGACCGAGATCGCCCACCCAGTTCTACGAGAAGGTCGGCGCGCCGCTGCTGACAGATTTACAGATTACTTTTGGCGATCTGCAAGCCTACGATCTCTACCCACCGAAGCTGCCCGATCTCTTCAAGAGCAGTCAGATTCAGCTTGTGGGGCGCTATCGCGCGCCAGGCAAGGGGACAGTCACGTTGACGGCCCAGCGCCAAGGGACCGCTTGGAGTAGAATGTTCGAGATCGCGCTGCCCCAAGAGAATGTTCAGTACGGCTTTCTGCCCCGCATGTGGGCCGCGCGCAAGATCGGCTATCTCCTGGATGAGATCCGGCTGAAGGGCGAGAACCCTGAACTCGTAGACGCCGTGAAGAAATTAGCTGAAAAATTCGGGATTGTGACGCCGTACACGTCGTACTTTGCCGCGCCGCCGGAATCTGTTGCCTACGACTCATGCCCACCGTGTCTGTTGATTCCTCCCGCCGCTGTGGCTCCCAGCGGCCAGAGCGCGGTGCGCATGTCGCAGGGGTTGCAAGCGCTGCGCGACGAAGCGCGCGAGCTTGCCCAGAGCATCGTGCGCTCAGTGCAGGGGATCTCGTTCCAGCTCGATCAAGACAAGATCTGGAAAGCTGCGGGCTATCAGCAGCAGCCAACGGTGAAGATTCAGTTTGGCTCCGAGGCGTACTTCGCGCTGGCGAGCAATGCTCAATTCCAAGAGTATCTCTCTTTAGGCCAGCGGTGCTCTTCCCCTTTGGAGGTCACTGGGTCGAGATCAGCCAGAGCGAGGGCGCGACGCAACTTAGTCAGCTCCCACAATCTCTGAGCGAAGCGATCAAGACTGAACCCGTGGCTCGGCCAGAGGAGCCGGTGCTGCAGCGGCCGAGCATGCCGCCTCAGCCAGAGAAAACTGAAGGCTCAAACGCAGGGCTAGTAGCAGCCATCGTCGGCGTGCTGATCGTGCTCGGGGTGAGCGTGGCGTTCTGGCTATGGAGGCGGTAGGGGCCGTGGGCAGTCGCGCTCCGGCCCGTCGTGGCCCTTTTCACTGTGACTCCGCATCGCCTGTGCTGTTGGCCTTTGCAAATCGGTTGGAATATGCTACACTCAATCTATGGAACGCTGGCTCGCTCTTTTAGCAGCTCTAGTGGCGGCACTTATTGGGATGCTCTTCTTTTGGCTTGGTGGCCCCACGCGATCAAGCACTGAGGTAGTCCAGCGAGTCTTCGTTATTGAGATTCGTGATCACTATTTTGATCCCCCAGGGCTGACGGTCCAGCCCCATGATCGCGTCGTCTGGGTCTTGAAAGAGAATGCCCAAGGCGATGGGCACACCGTCACAGCGTATCATCCCAGTTACGATCGCCCGCTGCGTATTCCCCCTGGTGCTCGACCGTGGAACTCTGGAGTGATGACCCAACTTGGACAATCGTATTCGTATCTCTTTACTCTCCCTGGAGTCTATGACTATTTCTGTGCGCTGCATGAACAGCAAGGGATGGTCGGGCGAGTCATCGTTGGGGGTACGACCAACCTTCCAGCAGTAGAGCAGGGGCTGCCCGCGACAGCTCAATCTTCTATCCCAACGATAGAGGAGCTCTCTGGGGTTACAGGGGAGGCGTTTCATGCTATCGCGCTCTTGCAGGGGATTGAGTATTTAGCCGCCCAGGCACAGACGGCGCTAGCGCTGCGCCAATTGAGAGACTTTCAGAGCGTTTTCTCGCAGAGCCATTTAGCAATGACCCTCACACAACAGGGCATACGGGAGCAGTTTGAGAACAGGCTCTCAGCCTTAGAGGCGTTGCTCAGCCGCAGGGTCCCTATATCTGCCATCGTGCAGACAGTCGCGCAAGCAGAAGTATTGTTGAGCGCTCTTGCGCGACCCTAGAGCGTTCCACTCTTCTCTTTCAGCTTCTCTTCGTCTTTGATAATAATATAGTAGCGCTTCTTGTCCAGAATGCCCTCTTTGGCTAGGCGGTTGAGCGCACTCGTCGTGTTCTCGCGCGCAGACCCGATCAAGTCGGCGAGCTCTTTGTGAGTGATCTTGAAGCTGATCTGCGTCCCTTCGGGCGTCTGCTCGCCATGTTCTTCAATGAGCCGTAATAATTGGCGTGAGAGCCGCGTCGTGATGTCTTTAAAGACCAAGTCCTCGAGCTTTTGTTCCAGATCTCGCGCGCGCTTGCCGAAGATCTGAATGATCTCCAGGGCCAGCCAGGGCTTGCGCTCCAAGAGGTAGAAGAACTTCTCGCGCTCGATGGGATGGATAATCGCGTCTTGGAGGACCTGAGCGAGATGCTCGCGGCGCTTGGCCCCAATCAAGACCATCTCGCCGAAGATCTCGCCCGCGCCAAGGATTGCTAACGTCAGCTTGCGCCCGCTCTCGTCTAGGTAAGCTAACTTTACCTTGCCGTCTTTGATATAGTAGACCCGGTCGTCGACGTCACCTGGTTGATAGATGACCTCGCCCTTCTTATAGAACCGTCCACTAGTCGATTCGACGATCTCGCTGAGAGCTTCGGCGATCTGTTGCCCTTGATGTCCCTTCATGCTGAGCATAGTGAAGTGATTGACCATAGTCTCCTGTACCCTCTCTGAGAGCGCCGTGAGAGCGCTTGGGATGCTCTTACTCTAACAGCATGGAAGATGGGCTGAAAGGACCTTTGGTAGATAAGCTAAGGGGGATTCGTGACGCGGGCGACAGCCGAGGGCACACTTTCGGGACGACTGCCGTCACTGAGTGAGGGGACAAAGATCCCGCATGAGAAAAAAATAAAAAGTGACAAGCGTGGATAGCATGGGCAAAGTGCACTCAAGGAAGATCCTGGGAGAGAGGACTCCTTAGAAAGGAGGTGATCCAGCCGCACGTTCCCGTACGGCTACCTTGTTACGACTTCACCCCCCTCACGAAAGCGGCCTTCGGCCCTTGCGGGACTTCGAGCCGCTCCCGCTCGGCTGGTGTGACGGGCGGTGTGTACAAAGCCCGAGTACGTATTCACCGCGGCGTGGCTGATCCGCGATTACTAGCGATTCCGGCTTCATGAGGTCGGGTTGCAGACCTCAATCCGAACTGAGGGCGGCTTTTTGGGATTGGCTCCCCCTTGCGGGTTCGCGACCCTTTGTACCGCCCATTGTAGCACGTGTGTCGCCCAGGGCATAAGGGCCATGCTGACTTGACGTCATCCCCTCCTTCCTCCGGCTATTCACCGGCAGTTCCCTTAGAGTGCCCAGCGGACCTGATGGCAACTAAGGGTAGGGGTTGCGCTCGTTATGGGACTTAACCCGACGCCCCACGGCACGAGCTGACGACAGCCATGCAGCACCTGTGCCCGCTACCTCTGGATTTCTCCAGAGGTTCGTTCCCCTTTCGGGGTCCTACTACGGGCATGTCAAGCCCTGGTAAGGTTCTTCGCTTACCATCGAATTGAACCACGTGCTCCACCGCTTGTGCGGGCTCCCGTCAATTCCCTTGAGTTTCAGCCTTGCGGCCGTACACCCCAGGCGGCCGACTTACCGCGTTAGCTGCGGCACTGACCCAGATTAGAGGGGCCAACACCTAGTCGGCATCGTTTAGGGCGTGGACTACCCGGGTATCTAATCCGGTTTGCTCCCCACGCTTTCGCGCCTCAGCGTCACCAATGGGCCAGGTGGCTGCCTTCGCCATCGGCGTTCCTCCCGGTATCTGCGCATTTCACCGCTACTCCGGGAATTCCACCACCCCCTCCCACCGTCTAGCCTGAGCGTATCCCACGCTCCCCCACGGTTGAGCCGTGGTCTTTCACATGGGACGCCCCAGACCGCCTACACGCCCTTTACGCCCAGTAAATCCGGGTAACGCTCGCGCCCTCCGTATTACCGCGGCTGCTGGCACGGAGTTGGCCGGCGCTATTACCTGGGTACCGTCATCCCCCTCATCAGGGCTTTCGTCCCCAGTTCAGGAGTTTACACCCCGAAGGGCTTCCTCCTCCAAGCGGCGTCGCTCCGTCAGGCTTGCGCCCATTGCGGAAGATTCCTAACTGCTGCCTCCCGTAGGAGTGGGGCCCGTGTCTCAGTGCCCCTGTGGCCGGCCATCCTCTCAGACCGGCTACCCGTCGTCGCCTTGGTGGGCTCTTACCCCACCAACTAGCTGATGGGACGCGGGCCCATCCGGAAGCGGGCTCCCGCCCTTTAGTCACACCCCACAGGGCGTGACCACATGGGGGATTAGCCTAGGTTTCCCCAGGTTGTCCCCCTCTTCCAGGTAGGTCACCCACGCGTTACTCACCCGTCCGCCGCTGACCATGAGTATCCCCATGGCCCGCCCGACTTGCATGTCTTAGGCACGCCGCCAGCGTTCACCCTGAGCCAGGATCAAACTCTCCGTCGGCTCTTATATCCCCAGGAGGTTGACCTCCCGGGGTGTAAGGTCCGACCGCAAGACTTCTGCCAGACGCCCCCGGACTTCCTGCCACAATTCAGTTGTTAAGGTGCGGAAGACAACATAAACCGCTATAGGGATCAGCCCCTATAACGGTGGAGCGGGCCTGCTTCGATGTTCATCGGCCGTGCGCCCCGCCACCGATCGCTTGTCCAGGATCTAAACGCACCTTATTTTATAACACAACCCCGGGCGTTTGTCAAGATGCCTCCTGGGGGACGGGCACCATCCCGTCGACCCCAAGCCCGCTGCATTTTTAATATACCGGATTCCCCGCCTGCTGTCAACATCAGGCCAGAACCCCGGGCGGGCCTTCCGATCATCGGCGTTCCTTATCCCCCTCCCCATAAAACCAGGTTGCCCGGTTGCACTCTTAACGATCCCTCCCCGGGATTCGGCCCTGCTT
>JANXCC010000060.1 GCA_025060395.1 Candidatus Bipolaricaulota bacterium
CAACCGAACAGGTGAGCAACCTGCTGAACGCCGTCGCACGCCCCATCTCCCTTGAAACACCTGTCGGGGAGAGCGAGGAAACCACGATGCTCGACCTGCTGGTGGAAGAGCCACCTGAGGAACTTATTGAACAGCTTGACCTGGAACAGTTGCTATATGTGCTGAACGAGAAAGAGCGGGAGGTCATTCGCCTGCGCTACGGATTGGGCGACACCGTCCCGCTCACGCTGGAGGAGATCGGGCGACGGCTGAATCTCAGTCGCGAGCGTGTGCGCCAGATCGAGGCGCGCGCCATCGAGAAACTACGCAAAGCCATCGGTTCCTGAAATGCCCGCTGGCAAAGTGCACGATTGGGTCACTGTGGGCACGGCGTTGGGGGCAATCCCCCTTACAGCAATGTATCTGCCCCCAGAGACGCGCCCGCTAGCTTGGTTGGCTATTGCCAGCTACACCTTCTCGGGCATCTGGCTCTCCAGTGACCTCGACACGCGCTCCAGTGCCTATTACCGCTGGGGTCCCCTACGCATCATTTGGTATCCCTATCAGAAGTTGGTGCCACATCGCAGCTGGATTTCGCATGGGCTGGGCATTGGACCTCTGCTGCGCGTTGCCTATCTGATAGGGGTAATAACGCTGTTCATCTGGTTGTCGGGCTG
>JANXCC010000061.1 GCA_025060395.1 Candidatus Bipolaricaulota bacterium
CAGCCCTTGGGGGATCATTACGACCCGCGCCGGCGGACTCTGCGGCTTTCCGCTCCTGAATCGGTGTCCGTGGCCGCGGTGGGCGTGGCCGCCCACGAGGCCGGGCACGCCCTCCAGCACGCCCAGGGCTACGCCCCCCTGGCCCTGCGCTCGGCCATCGTCCCCATGGCCATGTTCGGCTCCCAGCTCGCCTTCCCCCTCTTCTTTTTGGGCCTCATCTTCCAGGCCACGTCCCTGGTGAACGCGGGGATCATCCTGTTCTCCGCTGCCGTGCTGTTCACCTTGGTGACCCTGCCCGTGGAGTTCAACGCCTCGCGGCGGGCGGTGGAGGCCCTGCGCGCCGCCGGCCTCGTCACTGAAGGGGAGCTCGGCGCGGTGAAGGAGGTCCTCACCGCCGCGGCCCTCACCTACGTGGCCTCCGCGGCCATGGCGTTGGCCCAGCTTTTGGGCATGCTCCTCATCGCCGGAAGCCGCCGCCGCTCCTGAATGAAACTTTCCCTTTCCATCCTTAACGCCGACCTCTCCCACCTCCTTTCCGCCATCCAGGGGCTCTCCGATCTCGTGGACTACGTGCACTTCGACGTGATGGACGGGCACTTCGTGCCCAATCTCACCTTCGGCCCCCTCCTCCCCAACGCCCTGCGGGAAAAGATC
>JANXCC010000062.1 GCA_025060395.1 Candidatus Bipolaricaulota bacterium
GCTGTTTAATCTACAGAATGCTAATGGTCCAGGATATCTCTGGCCCCATCCTGCCGTTGAGGTGTCATGGCCTCAGCTTGTAAGTACGCCTGTGAACACAGTGAGCAGCTCGTCGGTATCGGCTATAGTATCAGAGATAACGGCGATGGCGACTCAGCTGCACATGCGCTTGAGCAACATCCCCGGAAGACGTGGGGTTCTAATCCGCAATCTAGCCAAACTGGGGTATCGAGTTGCCAGGAGGGCAGCGAAGCTTATACTTCGTATATGAAGCTTATACCTCGTATATAATAGCTAGAGGGTGGCTTTGATAATGAACCTTGAGATCATTCGTACGGCGCCGGCTATGCTGGCGACCTCCGAGAGGTTGTTGCTCTATGCTCTCATCTATGGCCTTCGACCTCAGCGCTGTCTGGAGATTGGAACAGCGCGGGGAGGGTCGGCTCTGATCACGTGTGAGGCCTTGGATCAGCTTGGATCTGGTCATCTTGTTATCGTTGATCCTTCCCCACAGATCGCTCCCGAGGATTGGGCGCATATGGCCCATAGGGCTACCCTCATCCAAAAGCCATCGCCTGAGGCCCTGTTGCAGGCTTTCGATCTCACAAAATCCCCATTCGATTTTGTCTTTATTGACGGTAACCACGG
>JANXCC010000063.1 GCA_025060395.1 Candidatus Bipolaricaulota bacterium
ATGATGGCGCTGGTGCTGCATCATCCGCATCGCACGGGCAAAATATATCGGCTGCCGAATGAGCGCGACATGGAAGCCTACCGTGCGGCGGAGAAAGCGTTAGAGAAGAAACGGCAGCAACTGCGCGACGCTTGGGGCATCGAACCCGTTCCGGATGAGCCGTTACCGATAGGTGGCCGAGACCGCTATGACACATGCCGCCTGCCGCTTTACGGATTGAAGCAGTGGGGCGAGCTATTCAACGCGCGACAGAAGTTAGCGTTGCTCACGTTTGCCGATGCCGTGCGCCGCGCTCATGCCGCAATGCTCCGCGCTGGTTATGAGCCAGAGTTCGCCAAGCCTGTGGCTGTGTATCTGGGACTACGGCTAGACCTATTAGCCACCTATCTAAATACTCTAGTGCGCTGGCGTTCTGATGTTACCTCTTTCGAGCGAAGCTTTGATAGACAGGCGTTGCCCATGGTGTGGGACTATGGAGAATTGAACCCGCAAGGCGGGGCTCGCGGGGAATGGGAGCTTGAGGGTCTTTTGGAAGTGCTTTCTCACGTAAGGCGAAGTTCGGCGTGCGCTGGTACAACAATTCACGACACGGCGACTTCGCTTCCGTGGCCGGATGATTATTTTGACGCGGTCCTG
>JANXCC010000064.1 GCA_025060395.1 Candidatus Bipolaricaulota bacterium
GCTAAAGGCCGGCCTCTACATGACGGCCTCCTGGCCGATCCACACGGAAATGCAATCGCGGCTCCGGGCGCAGGATTCGGCGGCGCTGGCCTCCTCGATCTACATGGTCTGCCGCAAGCGGCCCGCTGACGCGCCGGTGGGGGAGCTGCCCGCGGTGCGGCGGGAGATTGAGGCCCGAGTTCGGGAGCGGCTCGCCCAGTTCTGGGAGGCCGGCATCCGCGGGGCCGATTTCTTCATGAGCGCCATCGGCCCCGCCGTGGAGGCCTTCGGCCGATACGCCTATCTGCCCGGACCCGCCGAGCGGGGACCGGAGCTGGAGAGGGCCGAGCGGTTCGACACGATGGTCGACGCCCTGCACTACGCCCTCTGGCTCTGGAGCCGCAACGACCTGAAGCGGCTCTCGGCGCACTTAGAGGCCACCTACGGCGGCAACGAGGCCTTCTGGCAGGTGGCCCAGGCCATCAGCGAGGTGCTCCCCGAAAAGGACCAGGAGAAGGAGAAAATGTGGCTGCAGGGGCTGCTCGCCGGGCGCCGGACCTATGCTCCAGGCCACCGGCAGTCCCGCCTGTGGGGCGAAGGAGGTGAGCCATGACCCAGCCCTGGCTGCAGGGGTGCAACCCCCACCGTGACCTCC
>JANXCC010000065.1 GCA_025060395.1 Candidatus Bipolaricaulota bacterium
TCCACCCGGTGAAGTTAACCCTGGCGCAGGATGGCATCTGGAGACGCTGTTCGTGACGTCGAGGCCCGTGAAGCCCCATGAACCGGCATGAAGTCGTGATGGAAGCGACCGGAATCAGGAAGTCGCTCGGCGGAACCATCGTTCTGAGGGACGCGAACCTAGAGGTCAGGAACGGCGAGGTCCACGGGCTGATCGGCCCCAACGGCTCCGGCAAGACGACGTTGGTCAACGTGGTGACGGGCCTCTGGAGACCTGATGCGGGAAAGGTGACGATAGGGGGTGTCGATGTGACCGATATGTCGCCGGAACGGATCGCGTCAGGAGGACCTTCCAAGTCCCGAGGCTCCACAGCAGGTTGACCGCACTTCAGAACGTGGCCCTGCCGCTGCTGGCAGAGGGCACACCTAACGCACTCCATAGGGCAAGGGAGGTCCTCGAGGTCTTGGAGTTCGGGGAGTTCGACGCGCTGCCCGAAACCCTCGACCTCTTCAAGAGGAGGCTGCTAGAGGTGGCGAGGGCCGTGGTAGCCAGTCCTAGGCTACTCGTGATCGACGAGCTCCTCGCAGGCCTTGCGGACTCCGAGTGCGAGACCTACATAGGTTCCCTGATGAGGTTGAAGGCGGATTACGGCTT
>JANXCC010000066.1 GCA_025060395.1 Candidatus Bipolaricaulota bacterium
GGATCTGGGATTTGGCCCGTAACAGATGCGCCATTTCGGCCTGTTCGGAGGTTCGGATGGCGCCATTGATGAAGGTGGCCACCAGCTCCCCGTCGGCGAGGCGCTCCACGTCTTCCCGTTTGAAATCCAGGGCCACCGGCCAGAAGGCGATCTCCACCGCCTCCACCACCTGGAGGATCTCCTCCGCCAGATCCACCACCGCCTCCTCGCAGCCCCCACAGGAGGCGCACCAGTAGAAAGCGACCTTCGGTTTGCTCATGGCAGGACTCCTTCCCGGGCGGCAGGCTGAGGCTCCGGCTGGGCCGCAGCGGGAAGACGGATCATTCCGGGGCGCGGCGCCAGGCGGAGGGGGCCCAGCCGGCGGATGGTCTCGGTGAATTCATTGGCCACTTTCTGAACGCGATCCCCTTCCGAGGCCGAGATCCAGACCAGCCGCAGGCGTTCCTCCTCGATGCCCATCTCCCGCAGGAGCCGCTTCAGCAACAGGTATCGCCGCAGGGCCTTGTAGTTGCCTTCCTGGTAATGGCAATCCCCTGGATGGCAGCCCCCGATGAGGACCCCATCGGCGCCGTGGCGGAAGGCGGCCAGGACGAATTGCGGATCCAGCCGTCCGGAGCACATCA
>JANXCC010000067.1 GCA_025060395.1 Candidatus Bipolaricaulota bacterium
TATCTGCAGCGTCTAGAAGAGACCCTGACGCGCCTGCACGGCCCTCACCATCACGAGATCTTTCAAGAGATTCAGAGCCATATCTACGAGAGATTAGAGCAGTTCCCAAGCCCACTCATCACAGCCTCTGAGGTGCTCGCGGTGCTGTACAAGCTAGGGGAACCGGAGTCGTATGTTCCGCTCTATCTGACGGAGGCTTATCTGGAACGCGGCTTTTCCCAACGCTCGCCGCGATTTCTCGCCAGAGGGATATGGCACTGGATGAAGATGAACGCTCTTAGCTATCTCTATTCGTTCCCGTTCTTCCTGCTCTACGCGCTCTCGTTTGCTCTATTGAGTTTCGGAACAGCCAAAGTGCTCTTCCCTCATCACGTTGCGATTTTCTATGAGCCGATTCAAGAGAGCTCTCTGTCAGATATAGTGGGTGATAATAATAAGGAGATGAAGAAGTTCCATTTTGCTATCGGCTTCAAGATCGGTGGCCCCCTTGAAGGTGCGGAGCGCGATCTGTTGGGATACTGGTTGGTTCCCTTAGGGATTGGAGGCGGGCTGATCTTAGGCTTAGGAGCTACGGTGCTCTTAAGATGGGTGACGCGCAAACTCTTAGAGAAGCAAAAGGGG
>JANXCC010000068.1 GCA_025060395.1 Candidatus Bipolaricaulota bacterium
TTCCGACGTCGAAGCGAGCATAAAGATCGCGGCTTTCTGCTTCGCCAGCTCGAGCATATAATAGGTCCCAAACGCTCCGACTCGCAGGGTCTCGATGGGGTATTTGAGATAATCCACGGGGCTGGCAGGGCTAGCGAAATGGAGCACATAGTCCAGCGAATCTGGAAGCGAGAGCGGCTCGGTCACGTCGTGCTGAATAAAACGAAATCTCGGATTGCTCAACAAAGGGGCGATATTCTCTCGACGACCTGTTAGAAGATTATCTACGCACCAGACTTCATAGTTCTCTTGCAGCAAGCGCGCACACAGATGCGCTCCAAGGAACCCCGCTCCTCCGGTGATCAAGACTCTTGGTGCACTCATGGTCGGCCCACCCCATAGTACGTGAAGCCGAGCTGGCGTAGCTTCGTTGGGTTGTAGATATTGCGCCCGTCAAAGATCACAGGAGATCTCATCTCTTGCTTTATGCGCTCGAAGTCCGGATTGCGAAACTCGTTCCATTCGGTGACCAAGATGAGCGCTTCGGCTCCTCGTAAACTTGCGTAGTGATCTTCAGCATAAGAGATCCGATCCCCAAAGAGAGCACGAGCCGTGCCATTGGCTTTGGGATCATGAGCG
>JANXCC010000069.1 GCA_025060395.1 Candidatus Bipolaricaulota bacterium
AGGTATAATCCCCCTATCGAGGTGGCAAGCGGCATGAAGTACGACTATCCCGACAGTCCGCTCTATCGGTTGCGGCATTCGGCGGCGCATCTGATGGCGCAGGCGGTGCTGGAACTCTATCCTGGCACCAAGTTGGGCATTGGACCGCCCATCGAGAATGGCTTCTACTATGACTTCGACCTACCGCAACCTATCGGCGAAGAGGACCTGCCCAAAATTGAGGCGAAGATGCGCGAGATCGCTGCGCGGAACCTCGACATCGTGCGCATCGAGACCACGCGCGAGGAAGCCCGCCGAATCATTGAGCAGATAGGACAAGTCCCCTACAAACTGGAGCTGCTCGACGCCATCCCTGAGGGGGAAACGATTAGCTTCTACCGTCAGGACGATTTTATTGACCTCTGCCGCGGTCCTCATGTGCAGAACACGGGCGAAATCAAGCATTTCAAGCTGCTCTCTATCGCGGGCGCGTACTGGCGCGGGGACGAGCGCAACAAGATGCTCACCCGCATCTATGGCACGGCGTTTTTCACCCAGGAGGAGCTGGAGGATTATCTCCGCCGCCTGGAGGAAGCCAAAAAGCGCGACCATCGCAAACTGGGGCGCGA
>JANXCC010000006.1 GCA_025060395.1 Candidatus Bipolaricaulota bacterium
CTGGGAACAATGTGACGACCTGTCCGGCGCTCTTCTCCGGGACGACCGCCACGGGAGGAAGCGACGACTTCTTCCGCTTCCAGCTCCCAGCGGGCAACTACATCGCCTGGGTGAGCGTGGACGAGGTGCCGAGCGCACCGCCACGAGCTGTGAGCGGTTGGAACTCACTGATCCAGTTCTGGGTCGCGACCAACTATCCGTTCTTCACGCAGCGCCCGTGGGTCACGGGAACCGGTGCGACACCGACGACGGCACTGAACTGCGATGGCATTACAGCCACTGGCAGCCCGAATCCACCTTCGGAGAGCTGCACGGTGGACCCGGTCTATCAAGCCGCGGACACCTGGCCCGGCGCTGGAGTCTACTCGATCAACGTCCGGCCTAGCGCGGCAACGACGGGCACGTATCGTGTGCTGATCGTCGTCTGGCCGGCACCATAGTTTCGGACGGAACCGAAACGCTGATGCGGAGCCCCAGGGGGCGAGCACCCCTGGGGCTCACAATTTTTAGTAGCCCTCCCTGCCTGCTTGCCGTACCACGTGGGCGACCTCAACCTCCGAACGTTTCACCGCATTCGAAGCAGGCCGGCTTGAGCCTGGAAGTACTTGGCACTGCGGTAACGAAGTAGGTAATATTAAAAAGAGCTATGATCAGCTGGATCGCCGAGGCAGTCAAGCGTGCCCTCCTGCCAGAGTTGGAGAAGTTAGGCACGCGCATGGATCGGATAGAAGGACGCCTGGAGGAGCTCTCCCAGCGCGTGGGCGACCTTAACGATCACGTCGTGCGGCTAGATCAACGTATAGACCAGACCAACGCCCGCATCGATGCTGGGCGCGCTGAACTGCTTGGGCACCTCGACCAGATCCACTCAGACTTAATCGCTCGCATCGACCATCATGGACGCATTGATGACATGCTGACTCGGCTCGACCGCACCAATGAGCGCATTGACGCTGTTGTGATTGAGCTGAACTGCGTGACGCCTTGGTGCGCTACGAAGACTACGTGCAGTTGCGGGAGCGCCTCGAAGCCCTGGAGAAGAAGGTCGCTGCCCTCTCCAGCAAATTCTAGATATAATAGAAGCCAACCAAAATGTGTAAGAAGGAGTGACCCTGATGCGCTTCCGTCTGTGGCGCTGGTTCGTACTAGGCTTAGCTATAGGAATACCAGGGGTCTGGCTCAGCTCTGCTCAGTCTCCCTCCCGCGTCGATCCGGCCGTTGCTCAGCTCCTTCAGGCTGACGGCTCCGCCGAGGTCATCGTCACGCTTCACGATCCTGCTACGGCAATGACTGCGCTCTCGCTCCGCAAACAGCTCGTCGTTGCTGAGATCGAGAGTGTCTTGCGTGAGCTCTCTGCCCGAGATTTTCAGCTGCGCCGCCGATTTGAGACCATCGCGGCGTTCGCTGGGATTCTAAGCCCTTCAGGGTTGGCCAAGCTCGAGCGCCATCCCAAAGTCCTGCGCATCGAGCCGGATATCATGCTCTATGCGCTTCAGCACAAGCTCCAGCCCCAGCTCAGCGAGAGCGTCCCCTTGATTCAAGCCCATAGCGTCCACAATCTCGGCATTCGCGGGAACGGCGTGCGCATCGCGATCTTAGACACGGGCATCGACACAGATCACCCAGATTTTAGCGCCGTGACCCCTGGGGATCGCATCGTCGCGCAAAATTGTTTTCTCACCGGAGCGAGCTGCCCCCCACCACCTAACGTCGCCGAAGACGGCAACGGTCATGCACCCACGTCTCCGGCATCGCGGCTTCAGATGGCTCCGTGGCCCCTGTCGGCGTCGCTCCACAAGCCCAGCTCGTCGCCATCAAGGTCTTGCGCGATAACGGCAGCGGATATCTCTCAGATGCCGTAGCTGCCCTTGACTGGATTTATGCGAATAACGCGATGCTTCAAGTCAAGGTCGTCAACATGAGCCTAGGCAGCACCATCCTCTACACGCCCCCATGCGACAGCGCTTACCCAGCTATGACGACAGCGATCAACAATCTGCGCGCTATCGGCGTGATCAGCTTTGCGGCTTCGGGCAACAACGCCAACGCCACCCAGATGTCGCTGCCGGCGTGCATCAGCAGTGCCGTCTCGGTCGGTGCGGTCTACGACGCCAACGTCGGGGGCATCAACTGGGGAAACTGCACGGATATCACTACGGCGCCTGATAAAGTCGTCTGCGTCACCAACGGGGTACCCAATCTGCAAGCCCCCGGCGCGCTGATCACGTCTTCGATGATTGGAGGCGGAGCGACTACTTATGGTGGTACGTCGATGGCCTCGCCTCATGCTGCGGGCACAGCAGCACTGCTCATCCAGGCCAAGCCCTCGATCACCCCAATGGAGATCGAGGCGGTCTTGCAGGCGACGGGAGTTCCCGTAACAGACCCCAAGAACGGCCAGACGCGCCCGCGCATCAACGCGCTTGCTGCCGTGCGGGCTGTCCTCAACACCCCCGCGCTTTTTCGGGTGGAGCGGGCCACGGGGAATGTCTATACTGACGGGAGCTTCATCAGCGGGGGCGCCGACCTCGCCGAGTACGTGCGCGTCTCCGAGCCCGTCTCCCCAGGCGACGTCCTCGAGCTCGACCCAGACAACCCCAAGAGCTACCGCAAGGCGCGCTCAGCCTACAGCCCCCTCATCGCTGGGGCGTCTCCTCGGCACCTGGGGTTGCGCTAGGACTTAATCCCACCCTCACTCTCAATCCCTCTCCCCTCCGAGGGAGAGGGGAGGATAGGGCATTGCTCGCGCTGTTAGGGCGCGTCCCCGTCAAAGCGACCACAGAGAATGGACCGATTCGCCCGGGAGATCTCTTGACGAGCTCTTCCAAGCCCGGCTATGCCATGCGCTGCGCTAGCTCCTACGTCTGTGAAGGGGCACTGCTTGGAAAAGCCTTGGAAGCTCTCAATGTGGGCGAGGGCGTCATTTTAATGCTACTAACACGCTAAAAGAAGGGGGCTCCCCCGAGGGCCCCCTCTTGACTTTTGGGACGAGTTGTGCTTTAATTTAAGGGATCCTCTAGTAAAAAAATTGCCTACCCCTTAAAGGAGGTGGTTGGGCTTCTAAGCCAAAAATCCTGAGCAAAAATCCCACCAAAATTTCACTTGGCAAAGGAGGTTCTGTAAAGTATATGACTGCTCTGTTGAAGAGAGGGTTAGGCCTCACGATAGTAGTTCTTGTGCTTGGGCTTATTAGCTGTACGACTACGGGCCCAACGGTGACGCTCAGTGGGCCTGCGGGCCCCTATGTCATCGGTGAAGGGACGGTGACGTTGACCGCCACGGGCAGCCCCGGTAGTTCCGCAGGCTTATGGACTTATAGCTTTAGCGCCGCCTGTGGAACTTTCAGTCCCGCGACCACTCCCCCGGCGAATCAAACAACCGTTACTACAGTCTTCACGCCGACAACAGAGGTACACAACTGCGTCATAACTGTGACGCTGACGACAGCCTCAGGCAGGAAGGCAACCGCGAGCATCACGCGCAGCGTCGGGGTCAGGCCAACAGTTGTCAGTGTTACTCCGGCTAACAGCAGCAGCAACGTTCTGGTCACTAGCGAGATCAGCGTGACCTTCAGCCATCCGATGGATCCAGCGAGCTTAGTCTTAACTTGCACTGGTGAGCATCCTGGCCCAGGGCACGGCGGACCGTGGGGGACATGCAACATGACGATCAGCGGGCCCACGGGCTCCGGAGCGGGCCCCTACACCTGGACGGTGGGCGATCCTGATGCTACGCCATCTACAAACTTGCAGTACGGGCGAGCTTACCGCCTGGAGGTCTCTGGTCGGCGTGCGCCCTCGTTCTTGATCCCGATGGCCACACCCTACGTCTTCGCCTTTGACACCGAGCTGCCTCCCACCGGCGGGATCGTCATCAACAAGACCGCTGTGGGTGGAGATGCGACGTTCAACTACTCTAGCAATATCCCAGGCTACAGCACCTTCTCTATCACTACCTCCGGCGGTTCTGGAAGCCAGACCTTCTCTGGCCTCACCCCCGGCCCCTACACCGTAGAGGAGACACTCCCGCTACCACCAGGTTGGAGCTTCACGAGCTTGGTCTGCACCGATCCTGATGGTGGCACGAATGTCAGCGCCCGGACGGCATACATCGATCTGGACGCAGGCGAGACCGTCATCTGTACCTATACCAACACCTATACACCACCAGTTATGGCCTGCCCCACAACCCCGGTCATAACAGAATCCGAGCCAGCTAATAACCTACCGGGGTCACAAACGCTGACCCTGACCCCCGGTAACCCAGCCTCGGCTGGCTTCACGGCCCGCGTCAGCGGCACACTCCCCGTAGGCGACAAGGACCAGTACAGCTTCAGCGTGGGAGCTGGCACCTGGCTGGTCTTCGCCTATGTGCGCACCGATCGGTCGACTGGTACTAGCCCCGATGACACGGTCATCGCTATTGGAACAGCCCCCTTCACCGGTCACACCTCTGGCTGCACTTGGACACCAGCAGCCACAGAGTGCGACGATGAAGACGGTGGCCAACGGGCTCCAAGCCCCGCTGATAGCTTCGACCCGTCCTCAATCGCGGCTCGATCCATTACAGGCCCAGCGACGGTCTACATCGCGGTATCAGAGTGGGATAGCAGCTTCTCAATTATGTCGCCGGGCTATCGGCTCTACATCGCGGTCGTGCCTGTAGGGGAGGTCGTCCCCGAGAGCGAGCCAGCGAACAACACCGCCGCTGGTGCTCCCGAGATCACCAAGTGTCCGTATGTTGTCCAAGGCGTTCAAAATTCCACCGCCGCCGAGAATAATCCGGACTATGTCCGCTTCAACATTGACTTTACGAGCAAGTCGGTCTGGGCGAGCATGGGCTGGGCTACCACCGGCGTTTTGAACGCCCACCTCGATCTCACTCTCGTAAGCCCATTGACAGACCTCGCTTGGCCCAACGCGACCCCAGCACAGTTTGGCGGCACGGCGGGCAACTGCGACAGCAGCGGCACAAGCGGCACTCCAGCGCCGCCGTCGGAGTCCTGCTCGTTTGATCCGGGCTATGGCGTCGGTGATACATGGCCTGCGACAGGATACTACGCAGCGGGGCCTGCAACGCCAGTCTCTGCGACCGCAACCGGAGCGACGTACTACTTCTTGATCGTCGTGTGGCCATAAATCTAACCCAAGAGCGCAGTCGGAGAGGGCCTGCTCAGCAAGCTGGGCAGGCCCCTATCTTGAATATGAAGCGATATAAGAGCGCAAGCCGATGGATCGTGATAGGAACTCTCTGCTGGGTGTTTATTGTCATGGCTCAACAAGCCACTCTCGAGGGCTGGTTTCACATCATCTGGTACGACGGCCCCCCGGGGTCAGGCATCCACGGCGAGATCTATGTGCTCATTGACGACCAAGGACAAGAGTATCAGCTCCAGCTCGATCTGAAGCTCACTGAACCCTTTGGAGGGGTGCTAGCGTTAAACCGCAAGCGGGTGAGAGTCGTCGTCGAGGTGGGGCCTTTGGGGCTGCAGGGGCCGGTTCGCGTGCTCTCGATCCAGCTTGGCCCAGGCGTGACAGCCGGCGTCGAGCCCATAACGGGCCCTCAACCGTGGGTCAATCTATTGTGCAAGTTCAGCGACATCCCCGCCGAGCCCAGAGATCTCTCGTACTTCAATGGGTTGATGAGCAACACCTATCCAGGGCTCGATCACTACTGGCGCGAGGTCTCCTACAACACTATTAATCTCGTGGGAAGCGCCTCGCACAATTGGAAGACCCTGCCGCGACCGAAATCATATTACGTGACGGGTTCAAGCGCTAATCTGACAGCGTTGTTTAACGACTGCACCGCTATTCACGACGCCGATGTCTACTTCCCCTCGTTCGTAGGCATCAACTTGATGTTCAATGACACCATAGGCTGCTGTGCGTACGGCGGCAGCCGGACGGCAACACTGGACGGCGTGACCAGGACCTATCGCGTCACCTGGGAGCCGCCGTGGGGCTATGGAAACCAAGGGGTCTTAGCCCACGAGATGGGGCATGGCTGGGGCTGGCCTCACTCCTCCGGCCCCTACGGCGCTACCTACGACTCCCGCTGGGACGTCATGAGCAATCTCTGGGATAGCTGTCCTCCTGAAGATCCCGTCTACGGCTGTGTCGGCCAGGGCACGATCTCATATCATAAAGATCTTGTAGCCTGGGTGCCGTCTGCACGAAAGTTTGTGCCCGCGCTCAACTCGGTGACGACCATCGAGATCGACCGACTCAACCAGCCAGGCTCAAGTATAAATTATCTGATGGCTCGGATTCCCATCCCTGGCTCATCGAATAAGTTTTACACCGTTGAGGCACGGCGGTTTGCAGGATACGATGGGGTGGGTAAGATCCCAGCAGAGGCTATTGTGATCCACCACGTCGACCCGGCACGGTCCAATGATGCCTGGGTTGTAGATGCCGATGGCAACTTAGATGGGGCTTGCGTGACTCCTGGCGACGATGCCAATTGCGACCCCAACGACGCGGGCGCCCAATGGACCCCAGGCGAGACGTACACCGACACAGCCAATAACATACGAATTCGGGTAGACGCAGTCACGGCTACTGGGTTCAGGGTCACCATCACGTATGGGAATCCTACATCGTCGTGTGCTAACACCGGCGCGCTCTTCCGGGTGGAGCGCACGACGGGGAACGTCTGTGCCGACGGGAGCTTCTTCAGCGGCGGGGCCGACGTCGCTGAATATATCTTGGTTTCTGAAGTCGTCGAAGCTGGCGACGTCGTTGAGCTCGATCCCAACGTTCCTAAGCGCTATCGCAAGGCGCGTGGGCCATACAGCAAGTTGGTCGCTGGGGTGATCTCAACGCAGCCAGGGATGATCTTAGGTGCGCATGAGCACTCTGAAGGGCGAGCGCTCTTGGCGCTCGTAGGGCGCGTGCCTGTCAAAGTCACAACTGAGAACGGTCCGATCCACCCCGGAGATCTGCTCACGAGCTCGTCTAAACCCGGCTACGCCATGCGCTGCGAAAGTATCGCGCGATGCGAGGGTGCGATCATCGGGAAGGCGTTAGAATCGATTGACGCGGGTGAGGGCGTTATTGTGATACTCGTGATGCGCTAGAGGCCCTCATCACCGATCCCTCTCCCGTCTTCAGGGACAATGAAACACTACGATGTGATTGTCGTGGGCGCAGGCCCAGCGGGCGCCACAGCCGCGACCGTCGCAGCCCGTCACGGTGCCCGTGTGCTTTTGTTAGAAGAGCACACCCGCATTGGGCGCCCCATTCAGTGCACCGGGCTTTTGAGCATTCGCGGCTGGCGCCTCGCCCGCGTCCCAGAGTCAATTATCGTCAGAGAGATCAAGGGCGTTCAGGTGCACTCGCCCGACGGCTCGGTCTATGAACTCGGCGGCGACCGCGTCCGAGCCTATGTAATCGACCGAGATCGCTTCGATCAAAGCTTAGTCGAACGGGCCATAAAACTAGGCGTCACCCTCCAGACCGGGATGCGAGCTGTGACACTAGGCCCATACGAGAAGGGCAAGCGCACGCTCATCGCCCGAACCCCAACCGGTGCTCGCGAGTCTCTCCAAGCCTCGGTGATTATCGGGGCGGATGGGCCTTATAGCTTGCTTGCCCAGCAGGCTGGTCTGCCCCGCCCGAAGAAAGTCCTGCTGGGCTTACAGGCGCTTATCGCGACAACTCATCTCTCCCCTGAGGTGCGAGAGGACTTCGTCGAGGTCTTCTTGGGACGGCGATGGGCTGCCAACTTCTTTGCTTGGTCTGTACCCGCTGCCCAAGGCACGGCACGCGTCGGCGTCGCCACCAATCTCCTCTCCGAAGCCAAAGCTTGCTTCGAGCGTTTATGGAGAGAACGTCATAACTCTGGAGAGATCTTGTCGTATCAGTCTGGGATGATCCCTATCGGGCCAGCGGAGCGCACCGTCACTGACGGGTTGCTTATTGTAGGGGACGCGGCTGGACAAGCAAAACCCACCAGTGGCGGCGGCATCTATACAGGAATGCTCTGCGGGAAAATCGCCGGTGGGATTGCAGCGCGCTGCGCGCTCACCGGCAAGACTCACGCCCAGTTTCTCTACGAGTACGAGAGCCGCTGGCGCGCCAAGCTAGAGCGCGAATTGCTGTTGGGATGGCACGCTCATCAAGTCCTCACCCAGCTCAGCGATAAGCAGAGAGCTCAGGTTCTTAAGCTCCTGACTGTGCCGGCGCTGCGCAAGCTCATCGAGCGCTTCGGGGATATAGACTATCCCAGCAGGATCGCGCAGGAATTGTTGAAACGCCCAAGGCTATGGAACGCGGTCTGGCCGACCATCCCCATAGGTTTTGTGCAATACGTCAAGAGTGTCGCGACAAGGGCCAGAATGTGATATACTCTTGAATATCTTGTGGGATGAGGGGGGATGCTCATACTTATGGGTGATCTGTCTTCATGGACGTTAGCTGAGCGGGAACAAAAGAGCTTAGAGATCGTGCATCGGGCGTTGGCGGAGTTCGGCTTGGAGATGGCTGTAGCCTTCACAGGGGGAAAGGACTCTCTCGTAGTGCTCGATCTGGTGCGACGGGCCGGAGAGGGGCGCGTCCCCATCCCCGTCCTCCATATCGACACAACGGTGGACTTCCCCGAGGTCTACGAATACCGTGATCGGCTCGCCCGGGAATGGGGCTTTCAGCTCATTGTCTATCAGAATAAAGAAGCCTTGGCCGAGGCCCCGCCCACCGATGACCCACAGTTCTGCCTCTTCTGTACCAAGCGCCTCAAGACCGAGGCGCTCAACCAAGCTATTCAGAAATATCAGTGGCGCGCCTTGATCACGGGCGTGCGTTGGGATGAGCACCAGGCGCGCTCGCAAGAGCTCTACTTTTCTCCCAGATCCGATCATATGCGAGTGCATCCGATCTTGCACTTCCGTGAGCGCGATGTTTGGGAGTATATCAAAAAATATCAATTGCCGTACTGCCCGCTCTACGACAAGGGCTATCGGAGCTTAGGCTGTGTGCCATGCACCAAACCCGTCTCGGATAGGAGCGTGCCGGAGCGTGCTGGGCGCGGCACGGACAAAGAGGGCTTGATGGAACGCCTCCGCGCCCTAGGGTATTTCTGAATCGCTAGCAAGTAGCAATGAAGAGACAGAGAGCCCGGAGACAGAACACCTTCAGACTAGATCTCTGGAAGATTCTAGGGCGTCTCTTAACATGCGTGACACGCTTGGGCCAGCAGCTCCGGTCGTCAACGGCGTGGCGCAGCCTACGCTTCTGGCTTCTCGTCGCGCTCGTCCTTGCCATTCCCGTTGTAATCTATCTCCCCAATACCGAGTACGGGTATACCAAGAGCGCCGTTTTCTACTGGGGTGTTTCGCTCCTGATCGTTCTGTGGGGTATAGAGGTAGCCATGCATGGGCGGATCGCGGTGACGCGATTGGCCTGGCCGACGCTTGGGGTGCTCGGCGCGACGGCACTCTCGCTCAACAATGCTGAGAACCTCGCTCTCAGCCTTGTCAGTTTGATTGGGCTTATCTACTACGGGGTTCTGGGCTTGCTCATCGTCAACACCGTCAAGAGCGAGCGAGATATAGAGATCTTGGTGGGAGCCGCGCTGCTCTCAGCATGCGTTGCATCTGCATACGGGCTTCTTCAGTACTACGGGAGAGCTGCCGGGCCACCGGGCTTTCCTGGAGGCAGCCTGGCGATGATCTCGACCTTCGGGAACCCCAATTATCTTGCAGGGTTCCTCTCGCACCTGCTTGTGCCCGGGATCTTTCTCTGTTTAGTGAGCCAGAATCGTTGGGCGAAGCTTGCCCTTCTCACGATCTTAATAATCATGACAGCGGCGTTGGTCGCGGCGAATTCCGTAGGCGCATGGCTAGCTGCGCTCTTCTCTGTGATCTTCTTCTTTGCAGGGATACTTATCTTTCGCTTAGGCAGAGCGCTGCAGCGCCGTTGGGTGCTTGTCATCGTGATTCTCTTGGGACTGACCGTCTGGCTACAATCACCTCCTGGGCCGCTCAATACGTTGCTAGGCCATGCCACCCCGCTTGAGCCTTTTATCGAGAGAGTCACTCAGTTCTTCCAGCGCCTCTGGGAAGAGAACTCCGGGATCGCGCGCAGCTGGAACTGGTGGATCGCCTACGAGATGCTCAAAGACCACCCTTTCGTGGGTGTGGGGCTTGGGGACTACAAAGTCGAATTCTTAACTTATAAGGCGCGCTTCAAAGAGACCCCTCTGGGACAACAGTATAATTTCTATCTGCCCAGAGCAATCCAAGCGCATAACGATTACGTACAAGTGCTCGCCGAGCTAGGGCTGATTGGGCTACTAGCCGTGGGGTTCTTCGTCGGGACGCTTATCAAGAATGTACACGATTTTGTGCGCTCCTCTGAAGAACCTAAGCAACGCCTATGGGGTATCGCCCTCAGTGCAGGCTTGGTCGCCTTTGCTATAGATGCGCTCGTAAGCTTTCCTTTGCATCTGCCAGCATCCACGCTTAATCTTGTGCTCTTGATCAGTGCACTCTACACGCGACCGTTGCTCGGCTCAACTCCGACCATCGCGCTCAACGCGAAGACTCAGGTTGCCCTGAGTGCAACGGCCTTTACGGTGGCGTTGGTCATCTCGTTCTTGACGTACCGCGATTGGCAAGCTGATATCTATCTCGACCAGGGAGAATCGGAGATCAGGAGCTTACGCTACGAAGCGGCACGGCTTGCCCTAGAGCGAAGCGTCGCTCTTGCCCTGGCACCAGGAAAAGCTCTGTATTATCTTGGAGTTGTGTACGCGGAACGCGGGGAGCTTCAGCGTGCCCGCCAATACCTGGAGCAATCCCTCAAGACTTATCCGACGGAGAACGCCTATATGCAGCTTGCTGAGATCGACCTGCACCTGGGAGAACCCCAACGCGCTCGTGAGCGCCTACACATGCTCTTACGCCTGGATCCAGAGCCCACCATGCGCTTGGAAGCCGAATTTATGCAACGTGTGCTCGTACCCTTAGCCCAGAGAGATTATGCGCTTGTGTGGGTTGAGCTTGAGAAGTTTTTGCGAGAATATCCTGAGTATCCTCGGGGATACCTCCTGCGCGGGATGTTGCTTAGCGAACGCGGCCAAAAAGAAGTAGCACGGGCTGCATTTGAGAGAGGCCTTCAGGCCATCGCTCAGCAGAAAGCGACTATTCTTGGACGCCTGGAGCAAATCAAGCGCAGCCGTCGGCTCCTCGATCCCGATGAGCTCACTCGACTGCAAGCGCACGCCACTGCTCTCGCTCAAATGGAAGACCATCTCAAAGCGCTCCTAGCCCAGATACGTTGACCTCCCCTCACTGAACTATTACAATAGAACGCCATGGAGTTCCTCAAGCGCGCTGTCGACTGGATCTTCGGGGAGACCAACGAACAACGACTAAGAAGGCTCCAGCCCATCGTAGACGAGATCAATAGACTAGAACCGGAGATCCAAAAGCTCTCCGACGATCAACTCCGCGCCAAAACGGAAGAGTTTCGAGATAGGATCGCTCACGGGGAGACGCTCGACGATATTCTCCCCGAGGCGTTCGCCGTCGTACGCGAGGCCGCCCGACGCACTATCGGGCTGCGTCCCTTCGACGTCCAACTCATGGGCGGGATCGTCATCCATCAAGCTAAGATCGCCGAAATGAAGACTGGCGAGGGCAAGACCCTCGTCGCCACCATGCCCGCCTATCTGAATGCGCTCATCGGAAAGGTTCATATTGTCACAGTGAACGATTACCTGGCTAAGCGCGACCGGTACTGGATGGGCCCCATCTACGAAGCTTTAGGCCTGAAAGTCGGGTTACTCCAAGAGTCCAGTACCCATGAGGAACGCAAACACGCTTACCAGTGCGATATTATCTATGGAACCAACGCTCAATTTGGATTTGACTATCTCAGGGATAATCTTGTGATCTCCCGCGATCAGCGAGTCCAGACAGAGCTCGATTTCGCGATCGTTGACGAGATCGACAATATCTTAATTGACGAAGCCCGCACACCGCTCATAATCTCTGGAAGCACTTCCGAAACGATCAAGCTCTATAAGAAATTTGCAGCGATTGCGCCGCGCTTTCAGAAGGGCATCGACTTCGAAATAGACGAGAAGGCACGGCGCGTGTATCTTACCCCAGAAGTCGGGGTCAAAAAAGCCGAAGAGATCCTAAAGATTGAGAATCTCTATGCGCCAGAGCATGTCGACCTGCTCAAACACTTGGAGACAGCGCTCCGCGCGCTCCATCTCTATAAGCGCGACCGAGACTATATCGTCAAAGACGGGCGCGTCATCATCGTCGACGAATTCACGGGACGCTTAATGCCCGATCGTCGCTGGAGCGACGGACTCCACCAAGCTATAGAAGCCAAAGAAGGGCTCGAGATCCGCAAAGAGCAGCAAACGCTCGCGACGATCACGCTGCAGCACTACTTTAAGCTCTACAAGAAGCTCGCGGGCATGACCGGCACCGCCAAGACCGAGGAAGAAGAGTTTCGCCAGATCTATGGGCTGAGCGTCGTGGTCATCCCCACCCATAAGCCCATGATTCGGAACGATCTGCCCGACCGCCTCTTCACCACCGAAAAAGCGAAGTTTAATGCCATCGTTGAGGAGGTGGCCCGCCTCCACGAGCTCGGACGCCCTGTGCTCATCGGCACGACGTCTATAGATAAATCTGAGTATCTCAGCATGCTCTTGAGTCGCCGTGGCTTGCCTCATAACGTGTTGAACGCCAAGCACCACGAGCGCGAAGCGGAGATCATTAAAGACGCTGGGCAGAAGGGCGCGATCACAGTCGCGACGAACATGGCCGGTCGCGGCGTCGATATTAAGCTTGGCCCTGGCGTCGCCGAGCTTGGGGGCCTACACGTCATTGGGGCGCAGCGCCACGAGAGCCGTCGCATTGACGATCAATTACGCGGGCGCGCCGGCCGCCAGGGCGATCCCGGCAGCTCCCAGTTCTATGTCTCCCTCGAAGATGACCTGATCAGACTCTTTGGCGACAGCAAGCTCCTAAACTTCGTCAAGAAGAACATGAAAGAAGGGGAAGCCCTCGAGCACCCTATGCTCACGCGCGCAATCCGCAACGCGCAAAAGCGCGTAGAAGCCTATTACTTTGGCATACGCAAGAGATTGCTCGAATACGATCTCGTCATGGCGCGCCAACGCGAGGCCATTTACAGCCTGCGCGATAGATTCCTACTCGGAGGCAACCAGATCGCCGAAGAGAGCGCCCAAGATCTCGATACTTATTTGATGGGCGTGCTCGAAGGGTATGCCGATACGCTCATCGCTCGCTACCTCTCAGGTCCAGACCGTGACGACGAAGGGCTCCAGAAAGAACTCGCGAGCTTCCAGAATGCTCCCTTGGATTTCACGGTCGCTAATCTCGCCCCAGAAGCCGCACGCACCAAGATCATCGATTTTCTTCTGAAAAACTATCACGCGCAGGCGACGCGGCTCGGCGGGGCATTCCCACAGATAGCTCGATATATGATCTTAAATCTTATCGATGAGAACTGGCGCCAGCACCTCTTCGCCCTTGATGAACTCCAAGACGTCATTGGCTGGCGGGCCTATGCAGGACGCGATCCGTTGCTTGAGTTCAAGCGCGAATCGTTCCAGCTCTTCCAAGAACTCCTAGGGAGAATCGAAGAGCAGATCGTTAGCTACCTCATCAAGCCTCACTTGAAAATAGTAACGGCTCAGCCGGGACAACCCGCGCGCCTTGAGTCATTACATTACCGACATGACGAGATCACAACCCTGTCGGGGAATACCCCCACTGAGAAGCCTAAGGCCCAGCCACGCCGCGTCCCGCAGAAGGTCGGGCGGAACGATCCCTGTCCCTGTGGCTCTGGGAAGAAATACAAGCACTGCTGCGGCGCCCACAAGTCAACATGAGCGCTCACATCTGGATCCCAAAGCCAGTGAACTCATCCAAGTAGTCCGACCAGATCACTTCGATGTGTTCGATCCGTCCTGGACCCTCGGTCTTGAGGATCTCCAGGAGCTTTTCAATCTGGTCGCGTTCGCCCTCGATCTCGGCGCGCACGCTGCCATCCCGAAGATTCTGGACATACCCCGACAGCCCTAACGGCCGTGCCTTGCGCACCGTGAAGTTGCGAAATCCTACCCCCTGGACTTCCCCAGTGATGCGGACAATCGCTCGTGCCTTGGCCATAAGACATCACCCGCGTTCCCTTCTAGCATAAGGAGAAGGGACAGGGGTGAGGGATCACTTCGCTGTCTCAACGAACTTCGTCTCCCGGATCACATGGACTTTGATCTCCCCAGGATATTGGATCTTCTCCTCAATGCACCGCGCGATATCATACGAGAGCTTTGCGGCCATATCGTCGTCGACTTCGTCGGGCCGGACTATGACACGCACTTCACGTCCTGCTTGGATCGCGTAAGCTTCCTCGACGCCGGGGAAGCTGTGACAGATCTCCTCGAGCGCCTGGAGCCGCTGCACGTACGCCTCGAACGTCTCTTGCCGTGCTCCAGGACGAGCTGCGGACAACGCATCCGCTGTTTGCACGATCACCGCCAGGATCGTGCGCGCTTCGACGTCTTCATTGTGGGCAGCGATAGCATGAACGACTTCCTCTGGTTCGCCGTAGCGTCGCGCCATCTCAGCCCCGATGAGGGCATGAGGTCCTTCGACCTTGTGATCGACGACCTTCCCGATATCGTGCAAGAGCCCGGCACGCTTGGCAAGCTTTTGCATGTTGACATCGAGGCCGAGCTCCGCTGCCAGAGCCCCCGCTATATACGCGACTTCTATGCTGTGGCGCAGCTGATTCTGCCCATAGCTTGTGCGAAAGCTGAGGCGCCCCACCAGCTCAACCAGCGCTGGATGCATATTGTCGAGCCCCAGCTCAAACAAGGCCTTTTGCCCCTCTTCTTTGATGCGCTGGGCAATGCGCTCTTTAGCCTTGTCGACTTGCTTTTTGATCTGAGCCGGATGAATCCGCCCATCCTCTAAGAGCTTCTCCATAGCCAGCCGTGCGATCTCTCGGCGAACCGGATGGAAACAGCTTAACGAGATCGCATCAGGGGTATCGTCGACTAAGACCTCAACCCCGGTCAGGGCTTCGAACGCCCGAATATTCCGCCCCTCCTTACCGATCACGCGCCCTTTGTACTCTTCATTGGGCAACGGCACATGGCTCATCGTGGTTGACTCCACCTCGTCTGCGGCATAGCGCTGGATCGCCGTGGCGATGATCTTGCGCGCTTCGCGTTCGGCCTCGGCCTCGGCACGCTCTTTGATCTGTCTGATTCTCTTGGCGAAGAAGCGCTCCGCTTCCTCCTCAACTTGCTGGATGAGCAACTCTTTCACCTGCTCCGCAGACAGTCCTGAGAGCTCTTCTAATCGTTTGCGCTCCTCAACAAGCAAGGCCTCGCCCTGAGCAATGAGCTCACCTAACCTTTGCAAATCGTCCTTAAGCAATTTCTCAGCGCGCAGGAGCTCGATACCCTTTTGTTCAAGGCGCTCTTCTTTCTTGAGCAGGCGTGCTTCGAGCCGTTCAAGCTTCTCCTCCTGGCGCTTGAGGCGTCGCTCTCCTTCCTCCTCACGGGCCTTGAGGGCCTTCTCGGCCTCGGCCAGTTTGGCCGCTTTGAGAGCCTCGGCCTCGTGACGAGCCGCTTCCAAGATCTCTTCCGCACGCTGATGGGTCCGCGCATACTCCCGCCGTATCTGCCAGCGCCCCACCAGCCACCCTATCGCTAGCATCACTATTCCAAGTCCCACCGTAAGTGCCAAAGCCATCGTCATACAAACGCCACCTCTTCGCAGCAGAATAGAGAGAGAGCGCAAGGAGCAGCACGAGCTCGTATATCACCACTCTCATCATCTGCATTGGCCTCCTATGCGCTTGTGGGTTTTTCAGCTCTATACCCACTCGGGTGCTATTATAGCTGGGACTGCGCAGGGAATCAACAGCTTCGACGGAGGAAGGAGAGCACAGCGGGAAGGAAGGAGAGCGTGAAGAAGGTGGTAAAACCAATGCCATAAAGCGCGGACTGCCCAAAGACGCGTAATCCTGGGGTTGCGGCAAAGAGCAAGCTCCCAAAGCTGACCATCGTCGTCAAGGCTGACCCTAATATGGGCAGAGCTGTCTTGCGCCAAGCTCCCCCCACGTTGCGATCTTCCAAAAAGCTATGCAAGAGATAGACCGCGTAATCCACACCGTTGCCGATCAACAGCGACGAGATGAGGATATTGGCGAAATTAAAGTTGAGCCCTGTCAGCCGCATCGTCCCAAGCATCCATAAGAACCCCAACCCTACGGGAATAATCCCTAAAAGCGCCCATCGCCAGCTGAGCCCTACCCCCAAGATCACAAGAATGATTAGGGCAGCAAACACCGTCGAAATCTGAAAGTCTCGTTGCATCTTGCGCTCAAGATGGTCCTGGATCATGCGATAGCCGATGAAATCGTAGCTGAACTCTTGGATCGCTGTGATAAACTCGCGATAGCGTTGGGGATTGTTAAGAGTTGCTCGGTTGATATGGGCGTAGAGGATAAACTCGCGCTCCTGGGTGACGAAGCGCTCCTGGAGGTCTTTAGGGAGCGCTTTCAACAAGCCCTGGACCTGCTGGAGTTCAGCAATCTTCTGGAGCAGAGCGCCAAGGCGATCGTTCAGCTCCGCAAGACGAGCACGGAGTTCCTTTAGGCGCGCCTGCATCACTTCGAGGCTCTGAATGCTCATCTCAATAGTTTCTAGCTGAACGATCTGCTTGTGGATTTCCGGGGCGACGGTCTCCGTTCCTGCCCCGGTGAGAGCCACCTGATCGAGAATGCGGGTGAGATTGCTCTTCAGTCGAGCTAGCTGCACTGCTAGATCTTGCAGTTGCTGGAGTTCTTCGCTGAAGCGCTCGATCTCCGCAGCTGCACGCTGGAGATCGCGTTCCAGATTCAGCGAAAACCCTTGGAAGAACCGTTGAGCTTCTCCTGGATCGGAGGGTAGAAACATCAACAAGGACAAGACAACGTTCACATGGCCTTGCGCCTTGAGTTCCTCCAACCCAGCGTTGATCTGGCGCAACTCTTCGAGGGTTGAAGCAAAGAACAAGAAGTACTCAGCCAATCCTGAGGTTCCTACGTCGAAGTCGCGTCGCTCTATTTGCTGCATGAGCCGACTGGGAAGGTCTTTAGGGGTGAGCTCTTCATCGGCAAACTGGAAGCGGACATGGATCGCTTGAGTCAGCATGAAGAGACTGCCCAGGACGGTGAGGAGCACGATGGGCCAGCGAGCCCAGCGCCAGAACGTCTCATGGGAAGGGGTCTCTCGAGGAGCAAGGGGCGGCGCCACACGAACAGGCGCGCGCAGGCGCCGTCGCAACATAATATGCGAGACGATGATCAACGCGGGTAGAATGAGCAACGTAGCGAAGAGCGCGATAAGCACCCCAACTCCTGCGATGATCCCCATCTCGTAGAGTCCGGGGGAACTTGCTACCATCAAGCTGAAGAGCACGAGCGCCGTAGCCAGCGATGCCGTGATCAAGGCCGAGCCCTTATGTAAGAGCGCGGATTTGAGTGCGGTCTCCAGCCGATGCCCCGCACGACGCTCGGCAAGAAAATGTGCAAGAAAATTGATCCCGTAATCTATCCCTAACCCTAAAATCAGAGGGGGCAAAAACGACGTCACTAAGTTTAGCCCATTCACGGCAAACTTCGCCCAGGCTAACGTCCCAAGCAACGCCAGGAAGAGCACAATCAAAGCCAAGATGGGATAGAAGAGTTGGCGCAAGGTGATGAATAGAACGAGAGCGACACCTACGGCGGAGATAATCGTCGTATTGCGCATGTCGACGTTGAGCTGATAATTGATCTCCGCGGCGATGGCGTAAGGCCCGGTGAGCCCCCAGCTGATTCCCTGAGCTTCAAGGTTCAAGGATTGGAGCGCTTGCTGGACGGAGCGAGTGATGGCGCGGTTGTATTCTAAGCCGCGCTGGGAGCTATAGCGTGGACGCGCTCGCACGAGCAGCTTTGTGCCATCGTGGGAGAGATAGAGCTCCTGCGGCCATGTCAGGAGCTTGTCGATCGTCTCTGTGATCTCATCCACCGTTTGGAGTAGGTCAGCTACTAACTGATCCGCATCTTCGATGAGCCTGGGGGCACGATCGAACTCCTCCTTGACGCGTTGATTAAGATTTTTGAGCTCATCGAAGCGTTTGAACAACTCAAGGGGATTGAGAGCCAGCCGTCGCCAGTCGAGCTCCCCTAGAAAGATGCGCTCCAAGTTCGTATTAATCTGGGAGTAGATGGTGATGAGTTGTCGTACTGCTGGGACAGACGGTTGAGGTTGTTCTGTGGGCAAGAGGCTGCGGAGGCGCTCTTGGTATTGGCGTAGCTTCAGGAGTATCTCATCGCGTAGGGAGAGCAACTCATCGCCGCGGCGGGTCTGGATGTCTTTGATGAAGCTTACCGCTGTGATCTCAGGATTGTGAGCGAGCAACACCTGGGCGATTTGTTCTGCCGCGGCCTTGAGACGCTCGGCATCGCGTGGGGTATGTTCTGGGTTTTGGAGCATCAAGATAATATCGATAGAATCGCTCTTAGTGATGATCTCCTCGCGCTCTTGGAACTTGGTCAATAAGGGATCACCGGGGGGAAGGAGATCCAAGAACGAGCTGCGCACGGGAAGGTTCAGAATATACACGAGGGCAACGCCACTTAAGACTGCGGACACCAGCAACACGAGCCAAGCCCAGCGGCGCACGAGACGGTAGATCCCATGCAAGAGCGCAGCGCGCATAGGAAGTTATGGAGCCGTCGTGGCCTTCTTGAGCTCTTCAGGGCTGGTCACGTCGATCTTATAGCCCGTGAGCCTTGCAGTCAAGCGTACGTTCTGACCACCTTTGCCAATAGCTAAGGAGAGTTCTGCGTCGGGGACGAGCACGCGTGCCTCTCTTTTGGCTTCGTCGACCTCGATCTGGAGGACCTTGGCCGGCTCGAGGCTGTTTTTGATGAGCTCGCGCACATCGGAGCTCCAGCGAATGATATCGATCTTCTCACCGCCCAGCTCGCGCACGAGCTCCCGGATGCGGCTGCCACCAGCGCCTACACAAGTCCCTACCGGATCGAGCTCAGCCACCAAGGACCGCACAGCGACTTTAGTGCGCACCCCTGGCTCACGCGCGATCGCTTCGATACGAATGAGCCCTTGCCCGATCTCCGGCACTTGGAGCTCTAGCATCTTCTGGACGAATTCCTTTGCCGCCCGCGAGACGATGATCCGCGGATCCCCAGAGGTGCGCTCTACCCGCATCAGATAGGCTTTGAGCACCGCGCCGACGCGATAGCGCTCCCCAGGAATCCGCTCCTCTTCAGGCAACAAGGCCTCGGCTTGCCCCAAATTGATCCAGACGTCGGCCCCGCTAAACCGATGGACGTGCCCACTGATAATCTGGCCCACTCGGCTCTGGTAACGCTCCAGGATCTTTTGACGCCGCTTGGCAAGGATCTCGTTGCGAATGGTCTCTTCGGCTTTGCGAGTCGCAATGCGCCCAAAGTCCTTCAACTGAATATCTTTGGCTTGGCCGTCTACGATGACGTGAATATCTCCTGAGGTGCGGTCGATCTCGATCTCCAAGCTGGTCACCGGGCCAAATTGCTCGATATACGCGACGCGCAAGCCCTTCCTCACCGCTTCATAGATGTCCTCGCGCTCGAGCCCCTCTTCCTTAGCCATCTCCTCAAGCGCCTCAAGGAATTCGACGTTCACGCTCGATCACCAAGCTCTTCCGTAGAAGTCAAAGCGATTCCTCGCGAGCCTCGCGAGAAATCGCTGGGATTGTCCACAGACTAAAGAAACCGGCTCTCGATGACCTGGGCAGAGCGCACCGCTGCAAACGGGATAGGCACTACTGTTCCAGATTCATCTTCGAGCCAAAGCTCATCCTGAGAGAGCCCCTGCAGCCACCCCTTCATGACCGCAGCGGCATCCCATAATCGTACTTCTATAGGCTTGCCCACAGCCAGCTCATAGTGCCTTCTTGTATATAAGGGCCGATCGATTCCGGGCGAGGAGACCTCGAGCTCGTAGCTGTGCTCGATGAGCGCATCGAGAGGCTCCTCGAGGGATCGACTGACGCGCTCGCAGTCGTCGATAGTCACACCACCGGCGCGCTCAATATAGACCGTGACCTGCCAGCGCGGCCCCGAAGTCTTTATCTCGAGCCAATAGAGCTCTACTCCGTGTTCCAGGGCAACTTGCTCGGCAAGAGCCTGCACCGCCCCTTCCAGCTGAGAATTCATCACGGTTTGATTATACTCATAAGGCTTTCGCAGTGCAATGAGGGTGTCGCCCTCAGCCAGCTTAAAGTACTCTAGAGGGAACTATGCGCCGAGTCTTCTCCGTCCCCGCAGAGGCCGCTGGGCAGCGACTAGATCGATGGCTCTTCACCCAGCTGAACGATCCAACCCTCACGAGATCGCGCCTACAAGAGCTCATTCGAGCCGGAGCGGTCCACCTCAATGGGCAACGAGCACGCCCTGGGCTGCGCCTGCGCCCGCACGATGTCATCGAGATGGAACTTCCAGAGCGTGTGCTCCCAGAACCGCTTGAGCCGGAGCCGTTTGCCCTCCCTGTGCTCTACGAAGACGAGCATATCATTGCGATCAATAAGCCGTCGGGGATGGTTGTCTATCCGGCGGCAGGGCATCCTCACGGCACAGTAATCAATCAGTTAGTGAGCCATTGTAGTCTGGCAAGCTTTGGGGCCCCGCACCGACCAGGAATTGTCCATCGCCTAGACGAAGGGACAAGTGGGGTCTTGCTCGTCGCTAAGACAGATCTAGCCTATCTGAAGCTCGTAGAACAATTCAAGAGTCGAGCGATAGAGAAGCGCTATCTTGCTCTCGTCCATGGGTGCATCGCAGAAGATGAGGGCCGTATCGAAGGCCCTATCGGGCGCGATCCAGTCAACCGGCAGCGCATGAGAATCCTTCCTCAGGGGAAGCCTGCCATCACCGAGTTTCGAGTGCTCAGAAGATTCAGGGATACGACGCTCGTAGAGATCCGCCCGCTGACGGGGAGAACCCATCAGATTAGAGTGCACTTCAATGCCATCGGGCACCCAGTCGTGGGCGATGCAGTCTACGGGCCTAAAGTCCGGCTCTCTTCCCATGCCAGGGAGAGGTCGCGTCTTATGCTCCACGCGTGGCAATTGCGGCTTGCGCACCCGATCACGGGAGAACGCTTAGAGCTTGTGGCTCCGCTCCCTCCGGAGTTCCTGGACTTGCTTGAGAGCGATGCTGATATAGTCACCCAGCGCGGCATAGGAGAGTGCGATACCAAGGATCAGCACAGCGAGAGCGAAGGAGGCGAAGACCTGGCCGAGTACCGGCTCTAATAGAATCCCTACCAAGCCCGCCGAAAGGAGCGTGGAAGAGGTCTTGCCCAGCACACGAGCCTCAACGATCACCCAGCGGGAGTTCTTCCATCGCAACCAGAGAGCTCCACCGATTAGGGCGGCGGGAGGGAGGGCAAACGCCATCAGAATCCACCAGGGCAGACGACCCGTAACAGCAAGAGCTGCGAACAGACTGAGAAAGAGCGCCTTATCAGCTAAGGGATCGAGGATCTTGCCCAGCCCTGTGATCTGGCGTCCTGCTCGCGCGAGGGCTCCATCTATAAGATCGCTGGCGAGTACAAGAGCAAGCACTGTATAGAAAAGCCACAGTGGGCCGGAGAAGAAGAGTATAAGCAAAAACGGGATCGAGATGAGCCGCGAGAGCGTAATGACGTTGGGGAGGGTGAGCACGTCTTTCATAGCCCCAACTGCGAGGCAATCCCTTGCATCGCCTTGATGACAATGTCTATATGCTCGTCGAGGGGGATGCCAAGTTCCCGCGCGCCCTGCTCGATCTCTTCACGGTTGACGCTGCGAGCGAACGACTTGTCCTTCCATTTCTTTTTGACGGCTTCGACGTCGACCTCGGCTAAGCTCTTATTAGGGCGTACGAGCGCTGTCGCGACAATAAGCCCAGTCAGCTCATCGCACGCAAAGAGCGCCTTAGCCATGAGCGATGTCCTTGGGACGCCCGTGTAGGAAGCGTGTCCTAGGATTGCTTGACAGATCTCTTCGGGGACGCCGCGCTCCCGCAGAATCTGGACCCCGACGGACGGATGCCCTTGCGTCGGATGGCGCTCGTGATTTGGGTACTTCTCGTAGTCAAAATCGTGGAGCAACCCCGCTAAGCCCCAGCTCTCCTCGTCTTGGCCAAATCTTCTTGCGTAGGCGCGCATCGCCGCCTCGACGGCGAGCATGTGCTTGATCAGATTTTGATTCTTCGTATACTCTTGGACAAGTGCGAGCGCTTCCTCGCGCGTCATAGCTCTCTCTCTTATGTGAGCGTCGTTGGAGTGTATTGTACGCAATGAATCAGGGTTTGTCGAATAGGCCCAGTTGTTGAGGTTTGGGTACGGGGCGTTGCCTGAGGGCCTGGGCAGCGCGGCGGCTTATAGTATGCGCTTGCTGAATGGGCTCTGGTAAGAGACTATTGCGCGTAAGAGCGCGTCGAGCTAGCTCTATGGCAGTCTCTAAATCGACGCGATGCCCCGGCGAGATGAAGAACGGCTCAGCGTCTTCACTGGGGCGCAGCGCTGCTCCAGCACGATCTCCTCCAATGCGAATATAGCAAATCTCATGAGGAGCTAGAGTTTTTACGTCTCTTTCAGGCTCGCCGTGCAAGAGCGATTTGGTGATCCCAATCGTAGGGATGTCGAGCATCACGCCCAGCTGCGAGGCGATCCCCGCCCGACGGTGATGGAGCGTTCCCGTGCCGTCCACAAACGTTATATCTGCTAAAGCGTTTCGATCCTTGAGCTTCTGCAAGAGCGCGAGCATCACGGGGAGTTCGCGAAATGCTAAATAACTAGGAATATACGGAAAGCGCACTTCTTGCGCGAGTGTGTGAGCATCGAGCACCCTTAACGAATCAAGCTCTACTCGCACATAGGCGGCGACGCCGTGCGCGTCAGCATACGAGAGATCAACCCCGCCCACCGTGTGATACTCTGTTCTATCAGGGACTAGACGCATGCGCGCTCGGATCTCGTGCTGGATCTGCTGGAGCTTTTGGAGGGGCTGATCGCTGCGAAACTCGCGGAAGAGAAACTTATGCAACGAGAGCACACGCCCGTTTTTGATGGGGATGCCCTCAGCGTGGAGGAGCTTTGCTTGCTCTTGGGTGACTGTGCTGTCAACGCTAATGACGCGATAGCTGGGGCAGTCGTGCTTGTGCTGCGCCAGAATTGATCCCACGGCGCGCGCGGCGATGGGATCGCCCAGCGCAACAGCGATCTCGCGGAACGTTGCGACTCTGCCCTTGGGGATCTGCGCGACGAGTTCGAGCGTGATCTTCTCAATGTCAGGCAGCTCCAGCATTGGGCGCCTCCGCGCCCATCATATCACTTCGAGTACTCTTTGAGCAAGAGCGCGATCGCCTCGCGCATAAGCTCAGACTTGTTCGCTTTGCGCCCGGTGCGCTTGCGAATCTGAAGCTGTAACTCTTCGAGAGCAATCACGTCTTCGGGCGCAAGATAGAATGTTGCTTTCACCAGCCCTGGCTTAGGCTCTTCGGAAGTCGTGGGTTTGTAAAAATCTCTCATGATCTCGCTCTCTGCAAGCGGATCGTGCGCAATCGAGCGACGAGGTTTCATGGATGGATCACCTGCGCTGCACGAGATGTACTAAGAGGACTCGCTGAGCACGCGCTCGGCTAAGCGCATATAGTCTCGAGCCCCATAAGAGTTAGGATCATACTCAAAGATCGTCTGATGATGGCTGGCAGCCTCAGCGAGACGAACGTTGGCCCGGATGGGCTCGGTCACTTTGCCATCGAAGTGAAGCTCTAATTTCTCCAAGACTTCGCGGCTCTTGCGGTTGCGCCCATCGTAGAACGTCGGGATGACAAGCGACACTTCGATAGGATGCTCTAAAATTTCGCGCACCATCTTGAGATTCTCCAAGATCTGCTTGACGCCTACTAAGGCTAAGTAGTCCATGCTGACGGGGATGAACGCTTCGTCGGCATAGACGACGGCGTTTTGGTTTAAGAGATTCAAGCTAGGCGGGCAGTCGAGCAAGACAAAGTCATATCCCGAGAGCTGGGCGAGCTTGCGACTCAAGACGCGCTCGCGCCCCGGCAACCCAGTCAGGATCAGCTCGGCCTGAGCAGCGGTCTTGGTGCTCGGCAGAATGTCTATATTCTCGCGAACCGAGACAATACACTCGTGCGGAGCGGTCATCTCATCCACAAGCAAATGGTAGAGCGACTTATGCGGGATCACATTGAACCATGTAGCCACGTTGCCTTGGGGATCCATGTCGATCAGCAGGACTTTACGATGGTTGAGAGCTAAGGCCGCGGCCAAATTCACAGCTGTTGTCGTCTTAGCTGTACCCCCCTTCTGATTGATAATCGCGATCTTGCGCATCCTCTCACCTTCTTGAGTCGTATGACCTGACGGTATGCCAGCACAATGGCTTGGCGCTATCTTGGCAGAAAATCTTAGGACTTCCAAGGACAGCTGTCCTCTACCTGAGGGAACGCGCGCTGGCATACCCTTGTCCCCTCTTGCGCCATATATAATTAAGAAGGAGGTGGCTATAGCTTCTATGCTTAAGGCTTTTGGCATCGGTCTAATAGCGACGATTGCTCTTCTCACGATTAGCCCTGAGACCCAATGGCCTCCTACGTGTCCTCCTTCAGAAGTTCAACCCCTTGTCTCCCTTCCCAAGGATGAGGCTCCTCACTCTTCTTTCATGGAGTGGTGGTACTATACGGGGCATCTGAAAGATGAAAGAAACGACCACTTCGGCTTTGAGCTGGTCTTCTTTCAAGTCCGCCTTAACGATAACGTATATTTTTATCTAGCGCATTTCGCCATTACTGATGAATCAGCTCGACGGTTTGTCTTTGCTGACCGCCAGGAGATACGCAGCCGGCAGAGTAGCGATATGGGCTTTGATCTTCGCGTAGGCGAGTGGAGAATGAGCGGCATGGGTGGAAGGGATCGTCTGGAAGCAGATATGGGCTCTTATGCGATCCAGCTCGATCTAGTAGATATGAAAGGGCCGGTATTTCATAATCATACCGGCTACATTGGGATGACGACGGGAGCGGGCTCGTATTACTATTCAAGGACCAGGATGGAAGCAAGGGGCTTCCTTGCTAAGAACAATCAAAAGAGAGCTGTACACGGGATTGCTTGGATGGACCATCAATGGGGAGATTTCGATCCTCTTGTTGTTGGATGGGACTGGTTCTCGCTGCGATTAGATCCGGACATCGAGTTAATGCTCTTTGATATTTGGGATAGGCGGAGCAGAGATAAGCTTTATGCTCACGGATCGCTTGTAGATGGAAAGGGAAGACTGTGCGTCCTCCACGAGGGAGACTTTGAGATAGTAGCCAAGGGGAGATGGGAGAGCCCACATACGGGGGCTGTCTATCCTATGCCTTGGGAGATCCGTGTTCCCTCGTTTAGGCTGCTGCTGGACGTTCAGCCCGTCTTGCAAGACCAAGAGATCTATGGAGCGGGGCCGCAGCGCTACTGGGAAGGGAGTTCAAGAGTGCAGGGGAGAGCCGGTGAGCTTCCTGTAGAAGGCAGAGCCTATGTAGAACTCGTAGGATATTAGAAATGCGTGCTGCGGGTGGCTTCTAGAGCCGCACGATAGACGTCCTTGAGAGCGATCCCATGCTCGGCGGCAAGCTTCTTGCAGTCTTCGTACTCCGGCGCCATATTGATGATCTCAGAGCCAAGCAAGCCCAACTTCACACGCACAGAGCCGTATTGCGTCTGAACTTCGATGGTCTTTCTGGCAAGTTTCTTACGTTGCACTGGATAGTAAATCGCTCCCAAGGTTGTCGTCTCGCGAAAGAGCGTCTCGCAGAGCTTGTCTACTAAGACAGCATTGCAGAGCACGCGGACTAGCAGCCCTGGACGCCCTTTTTTCATCAAGATATTCTGGGCGCTGACGCTCTTCGCCCCGCGCTCGAAGAGCTTCTGCTGCACATAGGGGAAGAGCTCAGGGTTCATATCGTCGATCTCGGTCTCGATGACAATAGTCTCGTCGCTCTCGAACGCTACGACGCTTTCGCCCACTAAGATGCGCAGCACGTTCGGTTGAGCTGCAAGATCTCTCGTACCGGCGCCATAGCCGATTTGAGAGAAGCGTGCTGTTGGCAGAGCAAAGTCTGGAGCGAGTGCTTTCACAATAGCTGCGCCGGTAGGCGTGACCAGCTCGGCCTCGATCCCCAACAAGCAGATGGGAAAATCTTTCAGCAATTCGAGTGTTGCGGGCGCGGGCACGGGCAGCCTCCCGTGTGCCGTTTCAACTGTCCCGGAGCCAACATTAATTATTGAAACATACCAGCGATCTATCTTCAGCGCTTCGATAGCAACCGCTGCACCGACGATATCGAGAATCGAATCGAGAGCACCTAGCTCATGAAAGTGCACGTCGTCTGGAGAGACGCCGTGAATCTTCGCTTCAGCCTCGGCGAGCGTACCGAAGATCGCGATGGCCCGTGCTTTCTCTGAAGCAGTCAAAGCGCTCTGCTCGATCAAGGCGCGGATCTCCATCCAATTCCGATGCGTTGGGAAGTCAAAATTAGTCTCAAAGCGCAGATGCGTCGCGACGATGCCCTGCCGTGAAACTTTCTCTGTATGGACGCGCACCGACCCTAAGCCTACATGCGAGAGTCTTTCGCTCAAGAACTGAGCCGTGATCAGCTCCGCATCGAGTAACGCTGAGAGAAACATATCCCCGGCGATCCCGGAAAAGCAGTCTAGATACGCGATCTTCATAGTCTATTGATTTTTGTCGCCAGCACCGCTGCGCCAAAGCCGTTATCTATGTTAACGACAGCGACACCAGGCGCACAACTGTTGAGCATCGTCAAGAGCGCTGACAGACCCCCAAAGCTCGCGCCGTAGCCGATGCTCGTAGGCACGGCGATCACGGGCTTGTCTACCAACCCCGCGACGACGCTGGGCAGCACTCCATCCATTCCCGCGACAACTATTAAGATCTTCGCAGCGTTTAATCTCTCGCGATGCGCCAAGATCCGATGTAATCCCGCAACTCCAACGTCGTACAGGCGCTCAACGAAATTGCCCAGATACTGCGCGGTGACAGCAGCTTCTTCAGCAACTGAGATATCTGAAGTCCCCGCGGTGATGACCAAGACCGTGCCTCCCTGCGGCTCCTTTGGCGCTCCGAGCGTCAGCAGCCGCGCCTGCTCGTGATAGACGACGTCTGGTAGCAGGGCTTTCACCGCACGAGCTTGCTCGACCGTCGCGCGCGTCGCTAGCACCGGCTTGGTCGTCTTAGAAAGTTCGTTCATAATTGCAGCGATCTGTTCGGGAGTCTTGCCGGGACAGAAGACAACTTCCGCGACGCCGCACCGGCTCTCGCGCTCCAGGTCGGCCTTCGCAAAAGATTCTATTGTTTTGAGGGCTTCGTTCATGCTCCCGCCGCGATACCCCGCCAGATCGAGTGTGACGTAGCGAAATCCAAGCTTTCTCAATCGATCTATGACGATATCGCGATGCGCTAGCAACTTCGACATCTCATCGGGAGGGACTTCGATGCGCGCGATCTCGTCGTAGTGGCGCACGCGGACTTGGCTAAAGCCCAGTTCAAAGAGAACCTCTTCGGCATGTTCGATCTGTCTGAGCTTCTCGAGGGTAATCGCGCTGCCATAGGGTAGTCGCGACGCTAAGCACGCCATCGCGGGTTTTTCGGCTGTGGGCAGCTTGAGCATGCGCGCGAGCTCGCGTACTTCGGGTTTGGTCAGCCCAACTTCGAGCAATGGGCTCTTGACGTTATACTCACTGAGCGCGCGCATCCCCGGACGAAAGTCATTTGTATCGGATGCGTTCGTGCCGTCGAGTACGACGGCGAAACCACGCGCTCTAGCCAGCTCTGTGAGCTTTGCGAACAGCTCTTGCTTACAATGAAAGCACCGAGTTGGGGGATTGTTCACGTAGCGCGGATCGTCGAGCTCTCGAGTAAAAATGATCTCATGAGCTACTCCAAGCTGCCGTGCCAGCTCTTTAGCTGCTTCAAGTTCACGCCGGGCATAGACGGGCGAGTGCGCCGTCACCGCTAGGACGCGATCTCCAAGCTCTTGCTTAGCAAGAGCGAGCACAACGGAGCTATCCACTCCTCCGGAGAAGGCGACGACGGCGCTGCCATAGCCGCGAATGAGCTCTCGAAGTGTCTGGAGCTTCCCTTGTAGATCCATACGAGATTTTATATCGAGTTTATTGGGCAGGAGCAAGTCTGCCAAGAGCCTTGCGCTATGGTGCTAGGCCAGTATAATGGAATTGGTACTTCGAGAAGGGAGGTCTGTATGGAGCGTTTGACGGGGACTTTCAAGGTGAAGTCAGGACTAGCTGAGATGCTCAAGGGCGGCGTCATCATGGACGTCGTGAATGCTGAACAAGCGAAGATCGCGGAAAAGGCTGGTGCCGTCGCGGTGATGGCCTTGGAGCGCGTCCCGGCTGATATTCGTGCAGCGGGAGGCGTGGCCCGCATGGCCGACCCAAGAAAGATCAAAGAGATCATGGACGCCGTGACAATCCCCGTGATGGCCAAGTGCAGAATCGGGCATTTTGCCGAAGCGCAGATTCTCGAAGCGCTAGGGGTTGATTACATAGATGAGTCGGAGGTGCTCACGCCCGCAGACCCAGAGCATCACATCGACAAATGGCAATTCAAAGTGCCGTTCGTCTGCGGAGCGCGCGATCTGCCCGAAGCGTGCCGGAGAATCGCCGAAGGCGCTGCGATGATCCGAACGAAGGGCGAGGCCGGCACAGGCGATGTCAGCCAAGCCGTCCGCCATATGCGCTTGATGAACAAGCAGATTCGTATCGTTCGTCAAGCTTCTGATGAAGAGCTGGTCACGCTGAGCAAGGAGTGGGGTGCGCCCCTTGAGGTCTTGAGATTGATTAAAGAGCTGGGCAGACTCCCCGTCGTCAACTTCGCTGCCGGAGGGATCGCCACGCCCGCTGACGCAGCATTGATGATGCAGCTCGGCTGCGACGGGATCTTCGTGGGCTCGGGTATTTTCAAATCTCAAGACCCCGAACGGCGCGCGCGGGCCATTGTCATGGCCACGACGTACTATAACGATCCGAAAGTATTGGCCGAGGTCTCCGAAGACTTGGGTGAGCCGATGCCCAGCATTAGCGCGGCTCACTTGGCCGAGCGCGAGCTCCTGCAAGTGCGCGGGAATTAACGCTATGCGCGTTGGGGTGCTGGGGCTGCAAGGCGACTTTCGCGAGCACTTGACAGTCTTGCGCTCGCTGGGCGTAGACGCCCGCGACGTGCGCACGAAAGAGCAGCTTCAAGAGCTAGACGGCTTGATCATCCCCGGTGGGGAGAGCACAACGATCGCGTATTTATTAGAAAAGATGGGGATGCTCTCGGCCCTGCGCGAGCGTGGCGCCCAGGGCTTCCCCATCTATGGGACGTGTGCGGGCATGATTCTCTTAGCCCGCGAGCTGAACGATCCCTACCCAGAGAATCGCATAGGATTGATGGACATTACCGTCAAGCGCAACGCCTACGGCAGGCAGTTAGACAGCTTTGAAGTCGATCTGCAGATTAAGCATATTGGAGAGTTTCACGCGGTCTTCATTCGTGCTCCCAAGATCGTACGAGTTGGATCTGAAGTTGAGATCTTAGCTGAGCATGACGGCGTGCCGGTGCTGGTGAGACAGAAGAATCTCTTAGCAAGCAGCTTCCATCCCGAACTGACCGGCGATCCAAGAGTGCACAAGTATTTTCTAGAGATGGTCGCGCGGGGGTGAAGAAATGGCCCATGCTGAAGCTCCAACGAAGAAGATGACCTACGAAGAATTCCTCGCGTGGTGCGACGAGGACACGTGGGGCGGAGTGGGTAGACGGGGAGGTAGTCATGGTCTCACCGGCGTCGTTGCTGTATCAAGAGATTAAGAGATTGGTGGTCACAGTGCTCCAAGCTTATGTAGAGCAGCACGATTTAGGGACTGTGCTTGATGCTCCCTTCCAGATGCGCTTGGCAGAACTCCGGCGCGGGCGGGAGCCGGACGTGCTCTTCGTCGCCAAAGAGCACCTCGATAGACTGACCCAAACATATCTGGACGGCCCAGCGGATGTTGTGATCGAGATCGTCTCGCCGGAGAGCGGCCCGCGCGACCGCGGCGAAAAGTATTACGAATACGAAGCCGCGGGCGTGCGCGAGTATTGGCTGATTGATCCCGACCGCCAGCACGCCGAGTTCTATCGTCTCCAACAGAAGCGATACAAACTGATCCCTCCCGATGCTCAGGGCATCTATCGTTCTGAAGTGATCCCCGGCTTTTGGCTCAATGTGAATTGGCTGTGGCAGCGGCCTCTGCCGCGCTTCCTTGAGGTGCTCAAAGCTCTAAAGCTCGTATAAAAATTTAGGGAAGGAGGCTCTATGATTCGCGTCGCATTGAACGGCTTTGGGCGCACCGCGCGCACGTTCTTTCGCATCGTGCAGAAAGACCCCCAGATCGAAGTCGTAGCGATCAACGTCCGGTCGCAGACCCCAGAGCAAGCCGCGTATCTCTGTAAGTACGACTCTGTCTATGGACGCTTTGACGGCGAGGTGAGCTTCGGCGAAGATTGTATCGTCGTCAACGGCAAGAAGATCCCACTCATGCAGATCGAAGACCCCGCCAAGCTCCCCTGGGGCGAATTCAAAGTCGATATCGTTGTCGAAGCGACCGGGGTCTTCCGCGATGCCCAAAAAGCTGGAAAACATCTGCAGGCCGGCGCCAAGAAAGTCTTGATCACTGCCCCAGCCAAGGGCGACATTCCCACGATCGTCTGGGGGGTCAACGAGAAGATCTACGACAGATCGAAGCACCATATCGTTTCGGCGGCGTCTTGCACGACAAACTGTCTCGCCCCAGTTGCGTACATTTTGCACAAAGAGTTCGGTATCAAAAAGGGCTTGATGACGACGGTGCACGCCTATACCGCCAGCCAGAACTTAGTAGACGGCAGCAATAAAGATATGGTCGAGGGCCGCGCCGCGGCGATCAATATCATCCCGACGACAACGGGAGCCGCAAGCGCCATCGGATTAGTGATTCCCGAACTCCACGGCAAACTCGACGGCATGGCGTTTCGCGTCCCCGTCGCCACGGGCTCAGTCACGGACCTAGTCGCTGAGCTCGAAAAGCCCGTCACCGTCGAGCAAATCAACGAGACGTTCATACGCTATGCCAACGGGCCGATGAAGCAGATTGTGGCCGTCTCGCAATGGCCCTTGGTCTCCAGCGACTGCATCGGCGACCCACGCTCAGCTATTGTGGATCTCAGCTCGACGAAGGTCATCGAGAAGAGCTTAGTCAAAGTCGTGGCGTTCTACGACAACGAGTGGGGCTACTCGGCGCGGCTTGCTGACCTGGTGAAATATCTATGATTGAGATCTTGCTCCGGGCGCACGGGGATCTGCGCTGGGTAGTGCTTCTGATCGTCGTAATAGGGATTGGACGAGCAGTGTGGGGCTGGCTTAGCTCGCTGCCGTATTCAAAGTTTGATCGTCTCTGGGGGGCGATTGTCAGCGCGCTGATGGATCTCCAGATTCTGTTAGGTTTTGTGATCTTTTTTCTCCTGGCTCCGCCAGCGCGCCCAACGCTGTGGCACCCTGCGCTCATGATCGGAGGAGCCTTGAGCATCCATCTTGGGGCGATCTTCGCGCGGCGTTTGCCTGAAAACCGTCGCAAGCACTACGTGCATGTGCTCGCGTATCTTGTGGGGCTGCTCTTGATCTTGCTGGGGATCCGCGTCGTGCGCGGCTCACTGTTGTAGCTATGAAGTCCCTCAGCAGTGCTGTCGCGTACTCTGTGCTCGATCTCTTCTATCCCCCGCATTGCGCCGTATGCGAACGACCGTTTCTTGACAACGAACGAGCGTTTCTCTGCCGCGAATGCGACACCAAGATTGAACGCATCGATCAGAGTCATGTCTGCCGCTGCGGCATCCCCTTGCCCAAAGTTCTTGATCTCTGTCCCAGCTGCGCCCAGAGCGAGCGGGTTTTCGAACAGATTCGCTCGTTCGGCTGGTACGAAGAGCACGATGAAGATCAAGTTCTTAGCGCGCTTATAAAGATTTTTAAGTATGGAGGTGAGCGCGCCCTCACGCCGCTACTAGCGGGCTATCTTGTTGAAGCCGGCGAGTCGCTGCGCCCCTGGATCGAACAGATCACGTTTGTCCCTATGACTAGAAAGAAAGAGCATGAGCGCGGGTTCAACCAAGCAGAACTGTTAGCTCGTGAGCTGGGAAGGCTTTGGAAAATTCCCGTCGTGCGCGCTCTAGAGAAGGTCAAAGAGACCAAGCCCCAAGCAAGCCTCCCCTATAAAGCGCGGCGCGAGAACGTTCGCGGGGCCTTCCGACTTGCAAAATTTCCCCCGTGCGCTAGTATTCTCATAGTCGACGACGTGTGCACCAGCAGTGCGACTCTGAGCGAGTGCGCTCAGGTACTCAAGGATGGTGGAGTCGAACGAGTCTATGGGCTGACCGTAGCGCGAGCAGCGCCCCCAGCAGACGCCCAGTAGAGAGCCTATGAAGGTACAGACCATTGTGCTCACAGAATATCAATCGAATTGCTATATCGTCACGGTAGACGGTATTGGCGTCGTCATCGACCCTGGGGCTCCAGACCCAGCGCTCCTAGATTTAATTGGAAACTCTAGAATTCTCTATGTACTGAACACACACTGTCATCCCGATCATATCGGCGGGGATGACTTCGTGCGGCGACACTGCGGGGCACAAGTGTTCTTCCATCCTGATGACCAGCCGATCTTCGAGTTCTTTATGGGCAAGAGAGTCAAGCCCGATGGGTTCTTATACGATGGCCAGGTTCTCGAAGTAAACGGGCTGGCCTTTGAAGTCCTGCACACCCCGGGGCACTCGCCGGGTAGCGTAGTGTTCAAGGTCGAGCGCGAACGAACCCTCTTCACAGGGGACCTACTCTTTGCCGGCAGCATCGGGCGAACCGACTTCCCTGGCAGCGATCCCCGCCAGATGGTGCGTTCACTCAAGAGAATCCTTGCTCTTCCGGGAGATTACACGATCTATTCCGGCCACGGCCCGGCCACGAAACTGTCAGTCGAGCGTTGGACCAATCCATTCTTGCAAGATCTAGAGGGCCTAGTTGGAGGGCTGTAATGGCGTATCGAGACGAGATCGAGCTCATCCGCGAGCGCGCTGATATGCTCGAGATCGTGTCGCGCTATGTCGCTCTCAAAAAAGTTGGGAAGAATTATGTAGGCCTATGCCCGTTTCATCAAGACCGAACCCCAAGCTTTACAGTAAATCCCGACAAGAAGCTCTTTCACTGCTTTGGCTGCAACGAGGGCGGGGATATCTTTCAGTTCTTGATGAAGATCGAACGCATTGATTTTGCAGAGGCACTGGCGCGTCTGGCAATCCAGGCGGGAGTCCCTCTTCGACGCGAGCGCGCCTCACCCCTCCAGCAATTCAAAGAGCTCAACGAGCGCATCTGCCTCTATTTTCAGACGAACCTGGTCAGCTCTGCTGGCCAGCGTGCCCGGGAGTATCTCCAGCGACGTGGGTTCTCCAGAGAGATCGTCGAGAGATTTAGACTTGGTTACGCTTTGCCCCGCTGGGATGATCTTGCCCGGAGATTCTTCGAAAACGCCGAAGCGTTGGAGACGCTCGGCTTGGTATTGCGCAATAGAGATGGCTCACTCTATGATCGCTTCCGGGACCGCCTGATCTTCCCCATCTGGTCGCCTACAGGTGAGATCATCGGCTTTGCTGGGCGCACCCTTGGTGAGGAAGAGCCGAAATATCTAAATATCCCCAATACGCCGCTCTTCGAGAAGGGCTCCGTGCTCTATGGGTTAAACTTTGCGCGCACTGCAGCCAAAGACTCGGCAATGCTCGTCATCGTTGAGGGGTACACTGATGTCATCCGCGCACACCAAGCAGGCATTGAGAACGTCGTCGCAGGGATGGGCACAGCCTTGACTAGCGCTCAAGCGCAGTTGCTCCGACGCTATGTCTCCCAGGTGATCCTAGCGTACGATCGTGACGCAGCAGGGCGAGCTGCTACCTTACGAGGCATGGCCCAGCTGCACAACGCCGAGCTTGAGGTCTCTGTGGCGCTCTTACCGCTGGGCCACGACCCCGATAGCTTCTTAGGCGCCCACGGGCGCGAGGCGTTTGTGCAAATCCTTCGCCAAGCCATACCATTCCATAAGTTCTACCTCCAAAGCCTGATAGAAGATCACCCCCCAGCAACAGTTGCGGGCAAAGAGAAGATCTTGCAGAGCGTCAGGGAATTCCTGCCGACATTGGCCAGCGTGGCTGTACGCTACGAGATCATTCGGGAACTGGGACGGGTGCTCAACTTACCGGAAGAAGAGGTCGCCCGGGCCGTGAAATTAGGGAAGCGAGTCGGTATAATGGCCGCGCCTGGTACAGGGGAACCCGCTTGGGGACCGGAGGAGCATCTGCTCTACTTCGTGCTCCAAGGGGATTTCCCCCTCAGCCAGCTGCGCGCCCAGCTGGACATCCAGGACTTTAGGCGGTATCCTGAAATTGCTCGGGTACTATGGGAGCTCAGCGACGGCTGGACGATCGGCGATGTACTCGATCGCTTATCGGCTGAGGACCAGAGGGTAGTGCGGCGGCTACTGCTCAGCCAGCCGCCATGGCGTGAGAGCGAGCGCGCGAAGGTTCTCGAGGAGGTCCTCGAACGGATGCGCCGGGAGCGCGTCGCAAGGCGGTTAGCACGGTTGCGCGAGGAGGTGCGAGCAGCCGAGCAAGCCGGGGATCACGAGCGGGTAGGGCAGCTCCAACAAGAGCTCGTGCAGCTTCTCCATGGGGGAAGGAGGTAGTGGTGAGCACCAGAGGGCTGGAGCAGGACTTCGGATCCAACGGCATGCTAGACGATATGACTATCTATGACATCCCCGAGCTGACCGAAGAAGAACTCGAGGAGCAGTTCGAGGAGGAAGTCGACGAGGACCTCGAAGAGGAGGGAGAAGTACTCGAGGGAGAAGTTGATCACGACCCAGTCAAGATGTACCTTCAAGAGATCGGTCGGATCAGCTTGCTCTCCCGCGAGCAGGAGATCGAGCTGGCTAGCCGAGTCGCTGCTGGGGAGAAGTGGGCTCGCGATCAGCTCATTGTGGCGAACCTACGCTTGGTCGTCTCCATCGCCAAAAAATATATGGGGCGCGGGCTCTCATTCTTAGATCTCATCCAAGAGGGCAACCTAGGCCTGATGCGCGCTGTAGAGAAGTTCGACCACACCAAGGGCTATAAGTTCAGCACCTATGCCACTTGGTGGATCCGCCAGGCGATCACCCGCGCCATCGCCGATCAATCCCGTACTATTAGAATTCCCGTTCACATGATCGAGACCGTGCGCGAGCTGCAGCGCCTCAAGAAAGAGCACCTCCAAGAGCATGGGGCGGCTCCAGATCTCGAGGCCCTCTCCACCGAGCTCGGCATTCCCCAAGAGAAGATCAAGCAAGTCGAGAACGTCTCGCAGTACACGACGTCCCTTGAGCGCCCCATCGGCGAGGACGAGGAGGATACGCTCGGCGACTTTATTGAAGACAAGAAGGCCCTCTCCCCCACCAAAGAGACCTATCGGATGTTCTTAGTCGAAGAACTCGACAAAGCACTCAATCAATTGACCGACCGAGAGAAAGAGATCCTGAAGTTGCGCTACGGGCTTGAAGATGGGCATCCGCGCACGCTCAAGGACGTCGCGAGGGTCTTCAACATCACGCGTGAACGCGTACGCCAGATCGAGATCAAGGCCCTAGAAAAACTCAAGCATCCGACACGCAAAGAAGAGCTCCAAAAGTTCCGACAGCTCCTGCTGAGTGAAGAATGAGGACAATCTATTAATTTTCGGGCCGACAGCCGTCGGCAAATCAGAGCTAGCGGTTGCGCTTGCCCTACGCCTTGGCGGTGAGATCATCTCTGCTGATGCCCGCGCGATCTACAAAGACTTAAACATTGGGACGGCCAAGCCTCCAGCTCATCTCCGTGAAAAAGTCCCGCACCATCTCATAGACTTTTTAGATCCCACCGAGCGCTATGATGTAATGCGGTTTCGCCGTGATGTGATCAGAGCGATAGAAGAGATCCGGGCGCGAGGAAAGGTGCCTATCGTCGTCGGGGGAAGCACACTCTATATTTCAGCACTGACGGGGACGTTCTTCGCCGGGCCCAAAGCCGATCCCCAGATACGGCAGCGCTTGGAAGCTCAGCCCCAAGAGCACTTGCGCCAACGCTTAGAAGAGATCGACCCTGAAGCCGCCCAGCGCATTCATCCCAACGATAGAGTACGCACAATACGGGCATTAGAAGTCTACGAGCTGACGGGGCTGCCCATCTCTCGATGGCACAAAGAGTCGCAAGTTCCGTTTCCGTATCACTTTACGAAGATCGGGCTGACCCTCGACAGAAGGGTTCTCTATGAGCGCATCAACGCGCGCGTCGATCAGATGCTCGCTGCTGGGCTTTTAGAAGAAGCAAAAGCTCTGAAAGCGAAGCTCACCCCGGAGATGCCTGCGTACCGAACCATTGGATACGAAGAAATCTTCGAGTATCTTGACGGAAAGACCTCGTACGATGAAGCCGTAAGACTTATAAAAAAGCACACGCGGGAGTACGCTAAACGCCAAATCATCTATTTTAAGCGTATACCTGAGGTTCATTGGATCGACGTGACGAGGAAGTCCCCCGGAGAAGTGCTCGAAGCTGTCCTGGCGATCTTACAGCAGCTGGGCCACCCGACGTAGGATCTCCTGGGCGACTGCGCGCTTAGGCAGACACGGCAACGTCTCACTCCTCCCGTCGCGATAGAGCAACGTCACGATGTTCGTCTCGACTTCTGGGCCAGCTCCAGGCGCCGTAATATCGTTAGCAACGACAATATCTAGATTTTTCTCTCTAAGTTTCTCGCGCGCATGCTCAAGCAATCTTTCCGTCTCGGCCGCAAAGCCCACTAAGATTTGGCCCTTCTTCTTGCGCTTGCCCAGCTCCGAGAGAATATCTGGGGTCTTCTCTAAGACTAAAGTCAGCTTGCGCGCCTCGGACTTTTTGAGCTTCTGTGAAGAGACTTTTTTAGGCCTCCAGTCGGCAACGGCTGCAGCCATGAGAATCAGATCGTACTGAGCAAAGCGCTTCAGTACAGCATCTTTCATCTCCTCAGCGCTCTCGACTCGGACGCACTCGACCCCTCTTGGGGGTTCCAACTGCGTTGGTCCGCTGATCAAACAGACTGTATCAGCTCCGAAATGGCGCGCTTGCTCGGCAAGCGCATAGCCCATCTTCCCCGAGCTCTTATTCGTGATGCACCGCATGGGGTCGAGCATCTCGCGCGTCGGCCCTGCTGTCACCAAGACGCGATGCCCTTGCAACAGAGCGCGCTCCGCGAGCATCTCCTCGATAGTGTTCAAAATTTTCTCTTCAGATGGGAAGCGCCCGATCCCCTCGCGCCCGCTCGCCAAGCGCCCCACTTCCGGCTCCAAAAAACGATATCCTAGCTCTGTAAGCTTCTTTTTATTCTCTTGAAAGATCGGGTTGGTGTACATCTGGGATTCCATCGCAGGGACGACCAAGACAGGGGCACGCGTTGCGGCAAGCGTCGTCGTGAGCAGGTCGTCGGCAATGCCGTGTGCGAGCTTCCCCACGATATTGTACGTCGCGGGCATGAGCACGAAGAGATCTGTACTATACGCGAGCTCGACGTGCGCCAACGGCTCGCCCCACAGATCCGTCAGCACTGTATGATGCGAGAGCGTCTCGAAGGTCATCGGCGTGACGAACTGACATGCGGCGCGAGTCATGATGACTCTGACGTCCGCACCGGCTTGGACGAGCTTGCTGACGATATTCGCGGCCTTATACGCAGCAATCCCGCCACAGATCCCTGCAACGATCTTCTTTCCTGAAAGTCTGCTCATTGGTTAGCGCCGCGTGCGCCAAAGATTGCGCATCCCGGAGAGAAATTCCGGCACGATCTTGCGAGAGAACCTCGGCCAGATCACTATGATGACAAAGAGTAGCCACCCCACCAACAGCGCTCCATACTGCGGCACCTGCGTCACAGCTACAAGCAGCATTCCAAAGTACGGAGGCACCTGCACGGCCCAGCGCAAATGCAACGCCTTGAAATACCACAGTGAGATGGCCACAAGGGCAATATACCCTAACGCGACTTCAACGGAGATAAACCCCATTAGCGCCAGATAGCACCAGCAGCCGAACGAGAGCGTCATATCGGCTGTCAAGTCGTGATCGCTCATGAACGTGTGAATCTGCCGCGGATCGCGACGAGCTATCGCCCCGTCAATAAGATCGGTCACCCACGCCAGCCAGAGGGTGATCATCGCGGCTTCTAAGCTATTTTTCTGCAACCCCAGCCAGATCAGATAGAGCCCACAGAAGAAGCGCGAGGCTGTAAGCAAGTCAGCCAGCGTCTTAGCGTGCATCACGCCCACCACCTCCCTGCCCTTACTATAGCTCAGCTCGGTCGTTTTGGCAAATAGCGCAGGGCGAGCTGGAGCGTGCTGAGCGCTAAGAGCGCACATCGCGGCCGAGAGAGCATCACTTCCCGGCCCACCCAGCCAGCGACATCATCAGGGGAAAGGCTCTCGGCGTAGGCGAGCGATTGGCCCTTGAGCTTCTCTGTGAGAATAGAAGCCGCAGCTTGGCTAACAGTGCACCCCTCGCCTTCAAAGGAGATCTCCGTGATACGTTGGTCATCACTCACCTTGAGGTAGATCGTAATGACATCGCCGCAACCGGGATTGCCCCAGGTCATCTGGACATCGGGCTTTTCTAGTCTCCCCCGGTTGCGCGGGTTCTCATAGTGATCTATGAGAAACTCGATCTGGGCCTGACGGTCCACCGCTACGGTTCAGCCCCCTTCTTGATCGGGACGTTCACTAAGTTACCCCACTCCGTCCACGAGCCGTCATAGTTTTTCACCCTGGGGTAGCCTAGCAGATACGTGAGTACGAACCAGGTGTGCGAGCTCCGCTCCCCAATGCGACAGTAGGCGATGACCTCCTTGTCGGGGGTGATCCCGTAGCTCTCGTAGAGCTTTTTCAATTCTTCGAAGGGTTTAAACGTGCTGTCCTGAGGGTTGACGGCTTGAGCCCAGGGGATGTTGAAAGCACCGGGGATGTGGCCGCCGCGCTGCGCCCCCTCTTGTGGGTATTCAGGCATGTGGATGAGCTCGCCTGTATACTCTTTGGGGGTACGCACATCGATCAAGAGACGATCAGAGCGCCCCAAGCCTGCCAAGACTTCGTCTCGGAAGGCGCGAATAGACAAATCGGGTTCCTGAGCGCGATAGGCGGTCTTAGGATAGCGAGGAATTTCTTTAGCTAGAGGACGCCCTTCGTCGATCCATTTCTTACGCCCGCCGTTCATGATTTTGAGCTTCCTATCGTCGTGCCCAAAGTACCTAAAAAGCCAGAACGAGTATGCCGCGTACCAATTGTGTTTATCGCCGTAGAAGACGACGGTCGTGTCGTTGGCGATGCCCTTCTCGCTCATGAGGGCTTCGAACTGCTCTTTGGTGAGGAAATCGCGCTTGGACGGGTGTTGTAACTCAGTGAACCAATCGAGCTTCACAGCCCCTGGGATATGGCCTTGCTCGTAGAGCAGGACGTCTTCGTCACATTCGACAAGGCGCACGCTCGGGTCGTTAAGGTGCTCTGCAACCCAGCTTGTCTCGACTACGACATCAGGGCGCGCGTAGTTCATAGACGACCCTCCTGTCACACGGCATCAAAAGAAGTATAAAAAATTCGGACTTATTTTGTCAAGTTTTTTGTTCTTTTCGTACCTACCGTGATTTTAAAAGATCCCCTTCACCAGCCCACCGTCGACTTGAATCACTGTTCCAGTGATGTACCGGGCGTTCTCGGAAGCTAAAAACGCGACCAAGTCCGCAAGCTCTTCGGGCTGGCCCATCCGCCCCATCGGGATATCTTTTGTCCAGAAGCGCCGCGCTTCTTCAATATCTCCCATGGCACGCAACAGCTGCTCCATGCGTTCGGTCTGGGTCGGCCCAGGACAGACGGTGTTCACCGTGATGCCATAGGGCGCTAGCTCATTAGATAAGCTCTTGGCTAATCCAACGACAGCCAAGCGTAGGGCGTTCGAGAGTATTAAGTTATTGATGGGCTGCTTCACAGACACCGACGCGATGTTGATAATCCGCCCAGCGCCACGCCGTTGCATATGGGGTATGGCTTCGCGACAGAGCCGGACGACGCTCATGAACGTTAAAGAGAACGCCTGCTCCCATGCCGCGTCATCAAACGCAAAGAAATTCCCTGGTGGCGGTCCACCCGCGTTGGTCACCAAGACATCCAAGCCTCCAAGGCGCTTGACCGTCTCGGCAACGAGATGCTTGATATCATCAGAACGCGTGACATCGGCACGGACAGGGAGAACGGCAGCTCCGGTGGCGGAGCTGATCTCTTGTGCTGTTGCTTGCAGAGCCTTCTCATCGCGAGCGCAGATTGCTACCTGCATACCTTCGCGAGCCAGTCTGAAGGCAACAGCCTTCCCCAGGCCCTTACTGGCTGCAGCTACGAGCGCAACCTTCCCAGCAAGCCCCAAATCCATCTAGCATCGTCCTCCTTCAAGAGCGCTGTTATTTTACTGGAGAGAGGGCGCTTGATACATCTTGGCATACCATGCTAGAATGAATGCTGTGAAGATACTCGTAGTGGACGATGATCCTGACATAACGGGCCTGCTCAAACACTTTCTCCAGGCGAAGGGGCACTCTGTGTACACCGCTCTCCATGGGGCCCAAGCCCTTGAGCTCTTCTCCAAAGAGCCGCCCGATCTCGTCATCCTAGATGTGATCCTGCCAGGGATGGACGGTTGGACCGTCTTGCAAGAGATTCGTAAGCGCTCCCAAGTCCCGGTGCTGATGCTAACCGGCAAAGACGCGCCCGCGGATAGAGTCAAGGGATTGCTCGCCGGCGCCGATGATTACATCGCGAAGCCATTCGATCTAGCAGAATTAGAGGCGCGGATCATTGCCGTCATGCGCCGCTATAAAGCTTCGAAGCCCTCTCGGGTTATCAAAGCAGGAGAGCTTGAGATCGATGATGGTCTTAAGCAAGTCAAGCTCAAGGGCTACACGATCTCCCTCTCGCCCAAAGAGTATGAGATCTTAAAGCTTTTAGCGTCGGAGCCGGGCCGAGTCTTCTCCCATCAAGAGATTATTGCCGCAGTCTGGCAGAACAAACCCTTCATCACGTCTAGCGACGTGACTAAATATATCTATCTCTTGCGAGAAAAGCTCGAGGAAGACCCTCAAAACCCAAAGTATATTATGACGGTACGCGGGTTTGGATATAAACTCTCGCTTGGGGAAGAGTAAAAAAATAGATTGGGGGGTCAGTATGACACGGGTATATCAATGCTGGAGGTGTCGTCGTAGCCTCATCGTCGGCAGCTTGGGGATCGTTCTCACCATGCTCTACGCGGTCCTTGAGTATCTAAGGCACCATCAGGATGCTAGCGCTGGGCTGGTTCATGGGTTTTTCAGTGCTCCATGGCTATATATCGGGATATTCTTACTCATCCCGCTCTTTGCAACGATTGGAGTGCTCTGGGAGAAGACGGATCGCGAACGCCGACGCTTCGAGACCCTGCTTGAGTTGGCTCAAGATGGCATCTACGTGTGCGATCCAGATGGGTATATTCAATACGCAAATACGAAATTTCTGGAGATCCACGGGGTCCGGCGCGAAGATATTATTGGAAAGCGCTTGATGGATCTGGTGGCACTGCCGCACGCGGAGCACACTAGGATCTCTGAGATGATCCAACAGGCCGTTTTGCACGGTGAGCTTCCGTCTCCTTTAGAAGTCCCCTTCCGTCGTCCTGACGGCTCTCCTGGCTGGCTCCACATCAACTTAGCCTTCATCATTCAAGAAGGCTCCCGCGTTACGGAACTCGGTGGGATCAGCCGCGACATCACCGAGCGGAAGCGCACCGAACTGCTCATCGCCAGCCACAACAAGATCTTAGATCTCATTGCCAAGGGCGCCCCTCTCTCATCAGTGCTGGAGATGCTCTGTTGCTCCATCGAAGAAGTAGCTCCTGGTGTGCTATGCTCGATCTTGCTCCTAGAAGGGGACAGGCTGCGCCACGGCGCAGCCCCTAGCCTTCCCGAAGACTACAAGCGCCTTGTAGATGGACTGACTATTGGACCGACCAGTGGGTCTTGTGGCACCGCAGCGTATCTAAAAAAGCCTGTCATCGTCAGCGATACGCTCACTGATCCTCTATGGGCAAACTACCGCGCTAGTGCTCAGCGGTACGGACTGCGGGCATGTTGGTCTACTCCTATTGTCTCACGGCAAGGCAACGTGCTGGGGACTTTCGCTATGTACTATCGAGAGGTGCGCTCACCCAGCGCCTACGAACTCGATCTGATCGAGAAGGCAGCGCATCTAGCGGCGCTAGTCCTGGAGCGCCAGCACATCCTAGAGGCCATGCACCGCCGCGAGCAGATCCTCCATGCTGTCGCGCAAGCTGCCGGCCGGTTGCTCAGCGCGCCCTCGTGGAAGGCATGTGCCAATGAGATCCTTCAAGACCTAGGCCAAGCGACCCGCGTAAGCCGCGTCTATATCTTCGAGAACCACCGCGACGCGAAAGGCGCACTCTTGACAAGCCAACGCTTCGAATGGGTTGCCCCAGGGATCACGCCGCAGATGGACAACCCGGAGCTGCAAGATTTCGCTTGGGAGCAGAGGGGGTTTCATCGCTGGATGGAGTTGATGGAGCGAGGCGAGCCCGTCGTCGGGCTAGTGCGCGATTTTCCCCCCAACGAGCAAGCAGTCTTCACAGCGCAGCAGATCAAGTCTATGGTGTGCGTGCCGATCTTCGTCAAGGGGCAGTGGTGGGGGTTCATCGGCTTCGATGAATGTGTCAGCGAGCGTCTTTGGTCTGAAGCTGAGATAGATACCCTGAAGACCGCGGCGCACATCCTAGGGTTGGCCATCGAGCACGAATGGTCACAAGAGCTGCTGCGTGCCAGCGAAGAACGGTATCGCTCGCTCTTTGAACGTGTACCCATTGGGCTCTATCGTTCAACCCCTGACGGATGCATCCTCGACGCCAATAACGCGCTCGTACGCATGTTCGGCTATCCAAGCAAAGAAGCACTTCTAGCCGTCCCGGCTCATGCGTTCTTTCTTGATCCAAACGAGCGCCAACGCTGGCAAGGTGAAATGGACGCTAAGAGCGTCGTCACAGACTTCGTCACTCAACAGAAACGGTACGATGGCACATCTATCTGGGTCGTGGACAACAGCTGTGCTATTCGCGATTCCCAGGGCAAAGTTCTCTATTACGAGGGGAGCTTGATCGATATCACCGAGCGGGTACGGGCACAAGAGGCACTGCAAACAAGCGAAGCCCGCTATCGCGCGCTCGTCGAGAGCAGCCCTGATGGGATCGCCATTCATCAAGACGGCAAAGGCGTTTTTGTGAATCCCGCCGGAGCAAGGATCTTAGGGGCCCATAGACCTGAAGAGCTGCTAGGCCGATCGGTACTGGACTTTGTTCATCCGGCCTATCATGACATCATGCGCCAGCGCATCCAGCGCGTCTTGGAAGAGTGGCAGCCAGCGCCCCCCCTGGAAGAGCAATTCATCCGTCTAGACGGTACGGTGATAGACGTCGAAGTCACGTCCGTGCCCATCATATATGAAGGGCGTCCTGCAGTACAAGTCATCTTCCGTGACATCAGTGAGCGCAAACGGATGGAAGAAGAACTGAGAGCCTCAGAAGAGCGCTATCGTGATCTCTTCGAGAACGCTAACGATGGAATCTATATTCTCGACAAGAGAGGGCGCTTCCTGGCCTTCAATCGCAAGGCTGAGGAGATCTCAGGGTACACGCTCGAAGAGGTCCGTGGGCAGCCGTATACACTCCTCGTCCCTCCGGGCCCAGAGCGCCACAAGGCCCGACGCGCGTTTCTCAAAAATATGCGCGGTGAGCCAGATAAGAACGAGCTCACCATCCGGCGCAAGGATGGCCGCGAAGTGATCATAGAGCTCAGTACGCGTCCGATCTGGCAGAACGGCCAAATCGTCGGAATTCAAGGGATCGGGCGCGACATCACCGAGCGCAAAGAAGTCGAGAAATTAAAGTCAGAATTTATCAGTACTGTCTCACATGAGCTGCGCACCCCGCTCACTTCTATCAAGGGCTATGTGGACTTAGTCTTAGCCGGAGACGTTGGCTCGCTCACGCCAGAACAGCGAGAATTTCTCACAATCGTCTCCCAAAACACCACACGGTTGACAGAGCTCATCAACGATCTCTTGGAAATCGAGCGTCTGGAGTCGGGCCGGATCGAGTTCGAGTTTGTCGAGCTGGACTTAGCAGAGGTCCTGCAGAACGTCGCGCGCTCGCTACAAGTGAACGCCGAACAGAAGGGCTTAGAATTCGTTACCGAGATCGCTTCAGGGCTGAAAGTGCGTGGAGATCGCGAAAGGCTCGCCCAGGTCTTTCTCAATCTCGTCAGCAATGCGATTAAGTACACACCCGCAGGCACAGTCGAGCTCACAGCTTATCGTGAGGGCGACACGGTCGTCGTCGCGGTGCGCGACACCGGCATCGGGCTCTCCGAGAGAGATAAACAGAAGCTCTTCCAGAAATTCTTCAGGTCGGATAACCCCTATGTGCGCAAGATCAGCGGCACAGGATTGGGACTTTCTATTGCCAAAGCCATTGTCGAACGCCATAACAGCACAATCACCGTGACAAGCGAGTTAGGCCAAGGCAGCACCTTCACCGTGCGCTTGCCTGCGCTCACTCGCTCCCAACGCCCCCTCGTGCTCGTCATCGAAGACGAGCTCCCAATCGCTCGCTTGATCGCAACATATATCGAAAAGATGGGCTACCGGGCCATTAGAGCTCATTCAGCTCGCGAGGGCTTCGAGCAAGCCATTCGGCTCCAGCCCAATCTCATCATCCTCGACGTGCTTATGCCAGATCTAGACGGCTTCGCGCTCATTCAGCACCTTAAGAAGCATCCCGCTACGGCGCACATCCCCGTCATATTCCTCTCAATTGTCCAGGATAAGCATCAAGGGCTGCGCTTAGGCGCATCAGCGTTCTTGACCAAGCCCATCGATGAGCGAAAGTTCTATGAGACAGTGCGTGCCCTGCTCGAACCCTAAGGCCAGGCAGTCTTAGTCGTCAACGACGACTAAGACTACGCTCAGCTTTTGCAGAGGCTCTTACAACAGAGATTCTTGAGCAAATCGTGAGAGAGATCGTAAAATGTCTGTATGAAACGCATCTTGCTGGCTGAGGACGACCTGCAGATTGCGCGACTGGTGAAATTCAAGCTCGAACGTGAAGGCTTCGCGGTAGAATGCGTTGAGGATGGCGAAACCGCCCTTCAGCGCGTGCGTCAAGAGCCTTTCGACTTGGTGCTGCTTGATGTGATGATACCAGGTCGAGACGGCTTTACCGTACTCTCTGAGCTGCGCGCTGATCCAAAGTATTGCGATTTGCCCATCGTGATGCTGACGGCACGAGCGACGGAGCGCGATCTTCGGGCGGGCGCCAGTGCGACAGACTATATCGTAAAACCCTTCGACCCAGCATACTTAGTAGAGCCCGTGCGCGCGATCTTGGGAGAATGAAGCCCTCGTTTATGGCGACCTGGAGTGTCTTGGGCTTTGCGCTCATAGTCATCTCTTTTGCGTCGATTTGGATCCGCTGGGCTGATGCCCCACCTATTTCGATAGCTGCCTACCGTCTTGGCCTGGCAGCGCTCCTCTTAACCCCTCTAGCTCTGAGCGCACGGCGCTCTCAGCTTCAAGCCCTCACGTGGAGCGACGTGCGCTATGCACTGTTGGGCGGGGTTTGCCTAGCTCTGCATTTTATCTTTTGGATTAGCTCGCTAGAGTTCACTTCGGTCGCAAGCTCCGTCGTTTTAGTCACGACCAACCCGATCTTTGTCGCCCTGGGGTCGCATTTTTTACTGAAAGAGTCCGTCACGTTGAGAGTAGCTGTAGGGATCGCAATCTCGCTTGTGGGCGGGATGCTCGTCGGATACGGGGATTTTCTGGCAGGGCCAAATGTGCTGTTAGGGGATGGGCTGGCGCTCTTGGGAGCTGTCATGGCTTCAGCGTATCTATTGGTCGGGCGGCGCCTACGAGCGCACACAGACTTGTTAACGTATATCTTTCTTGTGTATAGCGCCGCGGCGATCGTACTCCTTGTGACGGCGTTGGTGTTGCGGCAGCCCTTGTGGGGATTTCCTCAAGAGACGTATCTATGGCTTATGCTCTTAGCTATCGGTCCTCAACTCATTGGGCACACAAGCTTCAATTGGGCATTAAAGCATCTGCCCGCCAGTACGGTCGCTGTGATTATCTTAGGGGAGCCGGTGGGCTCGACTGTGCTCGCCTACTTTCTGCTGGGTGAGCCCATCACGCTTCTGAAGGCCATCGGCGGCGCTCTCATATTGCTAGGGATCTATCTCAGCAGTCGACGCTAGCGACTACGCAAAAACTTCAGGATCTCCTGAGTGGCCAGGTCCGTGGGCGCCCCTAGCGCGGCGATGACTGTGATGTGATCTCGATTGGGAATCTCTACTACAGTAGCATCGTTGCCATACTGCTTGAGCAAAGCGAGTAGCTGTCGCGCCTGAGCATCGAAGCCGGGGAAGTCAAACTGCGCGTACATAATGAGAAACGGAGGCTTGTTCGGGCCCACGTGAGTGATGGGAGAAGCATCGCGTCGCACTTGAGGATCGGTGCCAAAGACAATCCGATAGATATTGGCAGGGGCAGGGGGATCGATAGTCACGTCGTAGATACCGCTGATGGGAATCGCGCCTGTGACCGCTGCTAGCGTCAAGCCATGCGCCCGCAGATATTTTTCGTCGAGCGCCAAGAGCGCGATCAGATGCCCGCCCGCCGAATGCCCCATCACGAAGATCTTCTCAGGATTGCCCCCGTACTGGGCGATATTCTTATGGACCCAGCTAAACGCACGTGCGACGTCTTCGATGTGGGCAGGGTGCTGGACGCGTGGGCTCAACCGATAATTCACGATAGCAGTCACAAAGCCCTGTTGGGCAAAGGCACGCCCGATGAACGAATAGAGACTCTTATCCCCCGAGGTCCATCCACCCCCGTGCACGAAGACCAACGCAGGGGAGTCCTTCAAACCCTCAGGCACAAAGAGATCAAGCCGATGCTTGGTCGGATGGGCATCGGGGCCGTTATAGTACGCTATATCCGTGTAGACCTGAAACGCATAGGGCGGCGACGGCTGAGAGAACCCGATGCTGACGGCCATAAGCGCGCTCACTATGAACGCTAAGAGCACTGTGCGCATCATCGCTCCTCCTTTGATTAAGTCTTGATAGTTTCTGCCCCAGCAAACTGGAGCGTGTAGAGCGCGTGGTAGAGCCCTTTGCGCGCTAGGAGTTCTTCGTGCGTGCCTTGCTCTACGACGACGCCCTTGTGCAAGACTATTATCTTATCAGACTCGCGGATCGTCGAGAGCCGGTGCGCAATCGTTATCGAAGTACGTCCGCGCAAGATCTTCTTCAGCGACTCTTGAATCAGGCTCTCGGTTTGAGAGTCGATATTCGCTGTCGCTTCGTCTAAAATCAGTATCTTGGGATCGAAGGCCACAGCCCGAGCGAACGCCAACAATTGGCGCTGTCCTACCGAGAGCGTCGCGCCGCGTTCTTTCACTTCTGCGTAATAGCTCTTGGGCAGCTGCTCGATGAACGAGTTGGCTTGCACGAACCGTGCGGCTTCGATAGCGCGTTCTGGAGAGATCTGTTCGTTCTGGAGCGTGATGTTCCCCAGCACGTCCCCGGAGAACAGAAAGACGTCTTGCAAGACGATGGCCATCTGCGAACGTAAGAATTTTACGTCTAATTCGCGAATGTCGACACCGTCTAGGAGTATCTGGCCCTTCTGAATATCGTAGAGTCGCGTCAGAAGACTGATGATCGTCGTCTTGCCCGATCCTGTGGGGCCGACAATCGCAACGCGTTCACCGGGCTTCACGGTGAACGAGACCCCGCGCAAGACCCAGTCTTCGCCTTCATAGGCGAACCAAACGTCACGAAATTCTATGGCTCCTTCGACCTTGGGAAGCACCTTGCCCTTCCCTGGATCCTCAGGGCTCTCATCCAACAGCAGAAAGATGCGCTCTGCTGAGGCCATCGCGCTCTGCAAGATATTATATTTTTCAGCGAGATCCCTGATCGGGGCGAAGAGCATCTCAACGTAATTTAAGAACGCGACCAAGCTCCCCAAGGTGAAGCTCCCCTGCACCACGCCCCCGCCGCCATACCAAATAATCAACGCTACAGCAACGGCGCTCATCATGTGAATGATCGGCTGATAGATCGCGAAGACCATGAGTTGCCGCATGTTCGCGTCGAACTCTTCTTTATTGATCGACTGAAATGTCTGGTAGCTGCGCGCTTCTTGGGCGAAGAGCTGAATAATTCTCATCCCAGAGATGCTCTCCTGCATATACGCGTTGAGCTTGGCGAGCTTCCTTCGGAAGTCGCGATAAGCGTCTCTGGCGCGCTTGCGGAACTCCCACGTCGCATATGCAATCACCGGAGCAAGCACTAAGATGAGTAAGCCCAAGCGCCAGTTGAGCTGGAGCATAATCACAAAAATTCCCAGCACCAAGAAGACGTCCTTGAAGAGATAGACGAGCACCGACGCGTACATTTCGTTGATAGCCGCGACATCGTTGGTCGCACGAGTCACAAGCCGCCCCACAGGGTTTTTATCGAAGAACTTCGTGGGCAGCTTCATTAAGTGATCAAAGATCTGCGTGCGCATATCTTGCATGATCTTCTGCCCACTAAGCTGCAAGAGATAGACTTGGGCGAAGCTCGCAAACAATCTCACTACGAGAATCCCCACAAAGAGCGCGGTCAACCCATACAGCCCACTGAGCTGCCCAGGACGAATGTATTGATCAATCGCGATCTTGGTGATATAGGGCAAAGCGAGCTCACACGCCGTAATGATCCCAATCAGCCCCAAACAGATCGCAAAGAGCTTCTTATACGGCTTGACGTATGTCAGCAGACGGCGCATGAGCGTTGAGTCGTAGGCTGCGCCAAGCTTTTCTTCTTCCCAGTGATAGGTCATAGTCGAACGGCCTCCTCGGCTTGCTGCAACTCGTAGAGGCGCGCGTAGATGCCGTCAAGAGCCAAGAGTTCCTCGTGTCGCCCGCGCTCCACGATCTGACCTTGATCAAAGACCAAAATCAGATCAGAATCTTTCACGGCCGAGATGCGATGCGCGATCACGATTGCTGTCTTGGCACGCATAAAATCCCTAAGATTACTCAGAATCTCTTCTTCTTTTTCGGCGTCTACGGCCGAGAGCGCGTCATCTAAGATTAAAATCTTTGGGTTCATTAAGAGCGCTCGCGCGAGGGCAACTCGTTGCTTCTGTCCCCCCGATAAGCTGACACCGCGCTCGCCGACGATCGTGTCCAAGCCGTTGGGAAATTCTAAGATCTCTTCGTAGATGCCGGCGAGCTTCGCTGCCTCGATGATCTCGTGCTCGGAAGCCGTGGGCTTGCCAAACGCGATGTTCTCTCGAATGGTCGTGGAGAAGAGAAACGGATCTTGCGGGACTATCGCGATCTTGCGGCGCAGCTCGCTCAGGCGGATCGTGCGTACGTCCACGCCTCCGATAAAGAGCGTCTGTGCTGGAGGATCGAAGACGCGCAATAATAAATGCACAAGCGTGCTCTTGCCAGAACCTGTCAGCCCTACGATCCCCAGCTTCTGGCCCTCTGCTATAGAGAATGAGACCTCGCGCAGGACCGGCTGCCCGTTAGCGCTCGGCTCCGCGACGGGATAGCGGAACGTCAAGCGCCGACATTCGATGGAAGCGTGCGCGGGGAAGGGCTGTGCCTCGGGCGCATCAGTGATCTCCGGCTCGGTCTTGAGAATCTTTTCGATGCGCTCCATCGAAGCCGCACCGCGCTGCATTAAGTTTATGACAAACCCGAGGGCCATCATGGGCCAAGTGAGCATCCCTAAGTATGACGTGAACGCGACAAAGTCGCCCAAGCTCATCGCCCCGGAGATCACTTTTTGTCCACCCACTAGTAAGACAATCGCGCTGGAGAGCCCAGCTAACAGCGCGATCATCGGCTCAAAAAACCCCTGCACTCGCACCAAGCTCAAATTCTTTTGGATGAAAAGTTCGTTAGTGCTCCTGAAGTCTTTCGAGAACCCAGCTTCTTGGGCGAAGCTCTTGATGACGCGCACCCCCGAGATCGCCTCGCGCACTTTCTCGGTTAAGACCGAGAAGGCTTCTTGAACGGCCATGAAACGCTTATGGATCATGCGCCCCACGACGACGACGAAGACCGTCACCAACGGCAAGGGCGTGAACGCATAGAGCACCAATTGCCAGTTGATCGAGAGCATTGCGGCGAGGGAGAACGAGACCATGATGATCGCATCGGCTAAGGCCAAGACGCCCATGCCGCAGGCAAACTGCACGGCCTCGACGTCGTTGGTCGCGTGGGCCATCAAGTCCCCGGTCTTCGTATTAGCAAAGAAATTTGCCGAAAGTTTTACTAAGTGTGCGTAGAGCCGGTCGCGTAGATCGCGCCGGATCATGCGCGATGCTCCGAAGATAAAATATCTCCAGAAGAAGCGAAAGATCGCGACGATCACGGTGATGCCCAGGATGTACCCAGCATAGAGAGCCAGCTGGGCCGTGCCCGTCTGGGCAAGCTGATCAATGGCCGCACGAATGATTAACGGCACAATGAGCTGGGCACCGTCAACGATAAAGAGCGCTACAAGCCCTAAAAAGATGCGCAGCCTGTAGCGCCATAGATACTGAAAGATCCCACGCATGATTGTGTGACTCTACACCGACTCCAAGAAGAGCAGCTTCGGATCCTCCAGATATCCGATAATCTTCTTGCAAAAGCGCGCGCCTACGTCCCCGTCTATGAGACGATGGTCGAACGAGAGCGAAATATACATAATATCTCGAATCACGATCTGATTCTCTCGGACGACTGGGCGCTTCTTGATCTCGTGGATGCCCAGAATCGCAACTTCGGGATAGTTGATGATCGGGGTAGCAAAGAGCCCACCCAGAGCGCCCAAGCTCGTGATCGTAAACGTGCCGCCTTGGATATCTTGGAGGGCGATCTTGCCCTCACGGGCAGCTTTCGCCAAGCGCTCAATCTCTGCAGCAATCTCCAATATGCTCTTTCTGTCGGCGTCTTTGATGACCGGGACGATCAAGCCCTCTTCCGTCGCTGTAGCGATCCCGATATTATAGTATTTCTTGATGACGATCTCGCCGGTTGCTTCGTCTATAGAAGCGTTCAGTATGGGCATCTCTTTGAGCGCCGCGACGCTCGCCTTCACAATGAACGGCAGATATGTGAGCTTGACGCCCTTCTGCTCTGCTAGTGGTTTTATCTGTTCACGAAGCTGAATCAGTTCGGTCATGTCGACTTCGTCGACGTAGGTGAAGTGCGCCGCCGTAGACTTGGACTGGCGCATGTGCTCAGCAATTCTCTTGCGGATGCCCCGCAAGGGGATGCGCTCCTCACGCCGATCTGAGACGACGGGGCTTGGCGTAAACGCTGGAGCCGTCGGTTGCGGTGGTGGGGCGGGAGTAGGAGCCGGAGGCGGCGGTGGTGGCGCCATGCGAGCCGCCGCAAACCGACGCACATCTTCGTCAGTAATCCGGCCACCAGGGCCAGTCCCTCGAATTTGAGCTATGTCCACACCCAACTCGCGGGCGAGTTTTCGCGTCGCCGGAGTCGCTAGCACGCGCTGGGCTGAAGTGGCTTCCGCAGGCGGTGCCGTGACTGTCGCTGCTGAGGCGCTTGCGACAGCAATAGGTTCTGGTTCAGGCTTGGGCGGCGGGGATGGAGTAACAGCCGCCTCGCGCTTAGGCTCAGGCTTAGCTTCGCCGATCTCTTCTATAGTCACCAAGACCGAGCCGACCTTGACGACCTCGCCCTCTTGGGCATGAAGTTTTAGAATCTTGCCGGCGCGCGGCGCGGGAATTTCTACTGTTGCCTTGTCGGTCATCACTTCGACCATCGGCTGATCTTCGCGGACAAAGTCTCCTTCTTTGACGAGCCATTTAACGATCTCGCCTTCATGAATCCCTTCCCCAATGTCGGGCAATCGAAACTCAAAGGGCATCGCAACACTCCTTAAATCACAGAGATTATTGCTTATAGATTGTAAAGGGTCGGCGTGCTTTCTGCCAGCCCTAAAAGCCTACTGAGCCACTACAGAGCTTCGCCAAAGCACAGAAACATTTAGAACCAGACGCCTACCGTCACCGCTGGCTGCAGCCAATACCACTCCCCAAGCGTGATGTTGACTTGGATATAGATTGGGAGCGCAAAGAGCGTCACATTCTGACCAGCCAAGAGCTTCAGATAGACCTGCGTCCAGACACCACTATCTCTGCCGGCAGTATCTTCCCAGTGCGCCCACCCGCCCCCGGCACCTAAGTACGAATTCTCTAGGTGCAACAGCAGTGCCCCATCAAGATAGAGCACCCAATCGTCGGCACGAAGATCACGCAAGAGCGTGCCCTCCAGGAGAACGCTCATCTTTTCGACGCTAAGCTGCCCCCGCGCTGCTACCCCGACAAACGAAAAACTGACGGGAGCCAGTCCCCAAGAGACCCCCGTGCCCACGCGCACTTCTGCTCCGTGCGCGGGAGCCCAAAAGAAGAGCAAAAGAGCTGGGACGCACCCGATCACGCCCCAGCTCGCTCGTCCTCGCATATGATAGTCTATCGCAGCACGATGACCTTCTGCACCGCGCTGCGTTCGACTCTATCGGCGCCCTTGATCGTGAGCACTGCCAGGTAGACGCCGTTTGCGAGCACTGTGCCGTCCTGAGCACGTCCGTACCAAATCACGCGCTGCCCTGGCACAAACTCCGACTGATAGAGCACGCGCCCCTGCAGATCGTAGATTTCTAGGCGCACAGCTTCGATACCATCGCCCAGCACGATAAACCGTACGCTCTGGCGGTCGGCTCGCTCTATGGCGATGCGCGTCACCCGCAACGGCACTGAGAGAGTCTCAGAGGGGATGCGATAGGTCTGCACAATTGGGTCGAGCCAGTCACCATCGCGGTTGAGGTCTTGCCCGTAGCCAGACTCGTAGCCCCAGAAGGCAATCAGACCGTCGTAGATGTCCGGCTCAGAGCCAACTCGCGCTGTGTTAAAGACCTTTCCACGCTCGCGGTCGTAATAGCGTATGACCGTATCGGCTCGGTCGCCGTCGCCGTTGAGATCGGTTTGAATCTCTCTTTCGCTAGTCTCGAAGACCACATAGCTCCCAAAGATCGCCGGCCAGATGCCAATAGCTTCAGTCTTCTCAAGGCGCCCGGTCGCGATCTCGTAGAGCTGGATGACAGGGTGCTTATCGCGTGCGACGAAGGCCACGACTCCTTCATAGATAGCGGGCTGAATACCCTCTATGCCCGTATCGCGCAGCTCGTCTCGGCTTAGATCATAGATCTGGATTGTGTTCGATGGCCCGACAAACGCGACGAACCGATCCCAGATCACGGGATCATGCCCAGCACCCAGGAGCTTGACAGACTTCCCATCCCACAGCGCAATCTGCCCTGCGCTCTCAAAGACTACAAACTCTCCAAAGATTGCAGGATGCGAAGCATCAAACTCCGTGGTCGTGAGCTTGCCCGAAGCCAGATCATAAATCCCGAGCTTGCCCTCCGGCGTGACCAGCGCCACCGTCTGTTCATAGAGATCGAGATCGCGTGGCGCACAGGAGACGAAGACCCCAGTGTTTGTGATCCGTCCCGTCTGGAGATCGCGGACGCGCAGGACGCAGTCACTCAAGCTCTTGTTGATGTTGAGATCGAGCCTGGGGCCATAGCCAAAGTGCTGTTCTGGTGTTGGGAAGACCATGAGCGCGCCCCAGATCGGTGGATCGCCGCCTAAGGGTCCTTCAACAGTTGTATCTCGCTGAGCTGTGTTGTTATTCGGATTAGGATCATTCGCATCACCGGAGACCGTCACTATGTTTGTGATCGTCCCCGGTTCTGTGGGCCTGACAACCACGGTGATCGTCACAGTATTGTTGGCGTTGATATTCCCGAGATTGCAGGTGATGACGTTACCCACGGGAGGATTGCAGCTCCCTTGGCTTGGAGTAGCTGAAACAAACGTCACGGAGCTAGGCAACGTATCAGTGAGAATAACGTTCGTGGCTGTATCTGGGCCGAGGTTCGTGACCGTGATCGTATAGGTCAAGTCGTTGCCGACGAGCACGGGGTCAGGGTCAGCGGCCTTCTCCACTCTGAGGTCAGCGACGGCGAGTTCTCGGATCAAGAGCGCAAACTGATAGCGATCTATTCCAGAACTGGGGGGCGACTCGATCGCCCCGCCCTGTTCAGCTGGGGGGTTAGGATAATCGCCGTTGTACGCGTAGATTCCCGATATAGTCGTGGGAACGTCATGAACTGTCTGCGGCGTACAGACGTAGAGAGCGCCCGCGTTATTAACGAAGGCTTCTGTGATTTGGAAGTAGGTGCGCTCGCTGTTGACGGTGAAGCCCGGAGGTCCGTAGTTGCCGTTGGGATCAGAGACGGCGGACGTGTACGAGCCGGCACACGGGGCATTCTGATCGATCTGGACGGTCAGTCCCGTCACAGGGTTGTTGAAGGCGTCTACGACGCGCACGTAGCCGTACCAATCTTGCTGGATGCGCGCGAGAGCGTTGTCAGGGCTCCACGTATTGTTCGCGTTGATAGCGCTGAGATCGCCTAAGGGGGTGTCGAGGGCGAAGATGCCGAAGCCACCATTAGCAGTGATAGTATTGTTCCCAATGTTGTAGGGTTGGGAGAGCACGTCGTCGTTAGCGGTGCTTGGGGAGTCATCGGCTCCGAAGTAGACGAGCGCAAGGATACCGTTGGCGACGTTTTGAGTGATCGTGTTATTCTGGACGGAGGGAGAGCTACCGATGAGCAAGACGCCCTCGCCGTTATTATTTTGAATCAGATTTTCGCCGATGACCGTGCCACCGTTGTCGTATCGAATGAAGATACCCCCGTTGTTATTGTCTCTGATGACGTTCTGTAAGATCCAAGTGTTGGCTGGTCCTGGTGTAGGCGGGCCGATCTGAGCATCAGATCCTGGGTACGTATTGAGCACGGCGACGCCTAGGCCATTGTTAATAATAGTGTTTTGGATGATCTGATTGTCGTCTGTACCGAAATCAACGACTTGGATGCCATCGTAATAGTGATACTGAATCGTATTATTGGGGCCGATGGTGTTTTGGGTTGCGCCGTTGTTGATGACGACGCCAACGTTGTCGTAACCCTGGCGGGGAACTGTGTCGATACCTCCTTTGATCGTGTTGTTGCGCACGATATTGCCCGTCGTGCCCGCACCGGAGATGAGGACGTTCTGGTATTGGTTGTAGCGAATCGTGTTTCCTTCGACGAGGTTGTTTGTCGCTCCGCCGTAGATGGAGACCCCTGCATTTCCATTGGGGGCAGGGGTGAGGCCGATGTCGAGGCCGATATAGCTGTTAGCGACGATATTGTTGCTTGTGCCCGGGTCGCGCAACAGCACGCCTTCTTGGACGTTGCCATATATATAATTGGTCGGGTCTACTTCAGTCGCTATCCCAATGCAGACGTTTTGCGGGCCGTTGCTACCAGCAGGCGTGCGCTCGATGAGGATTCCTTGTGCGGCGTTTCCGTAAATAGAGTTGCCAAAGATTGCGACGCTGCCGCCGGCTCCGCCGCATAGCGAAGGATCACTCCCTGTGACCGCACCGGCAATGTGAATGCCGACGCCATCTCCAGCGAGTAGGCCATAGCCGTTATTGCTTATAGTGTTCTGGAATATGCGCACGCTTTGGGGAGCAGTGCCGTTTGCGAAGTCTTCTATGATGGTGATCCCGTTGCCCCCGTTGTTGGCAATAGTGTTTCCACGGATCGTAATATCAGTGCTCGTGCCAACCGCCACGATTCCAGAGCTAATCCCGTCTTGGCCGTTATTGGTGATTGAGTTGGTTTGAATGAGAATATTGCTGCTGTCGCTGATGCTGATCCCAGCTCCTTGGTTGTTGCTGATATCGTTCGCTCCAATCGAGATGAGCGTAGGCCCAGGGGCATTCCCGATGAAAATGCCCAAGCCGTTATCACTGATAGTAGAATTCTGAATCGAGCTTCCCCCGACATTTGTGCCCTGGAGCGTGATACCCCCCACAGGGTTATTCGTAATAGTAGAGAAGCTTACATAAATATCAGCGAGGGAGAAGATCGCCGAGCCGCCGGTATTACCGTCAAGCGTTGAGTTTTGAACGAACACAAGCCCAGAGCTTGCCGCAACGGAGATGCCCCCGTTACTGTTATTATTGATCGTGCAGTTGGCAATAGTCACATTCAGCGGTGCGACAAAGACCCCTGAGCCACCATTATTGCTCACTGTGCAGTTCGAGATCTGAATATTGCTCGCACCGGTACCATAGAGCGAGATCCCGGCACTGCCGTTGTTTGTCACCGTGACATTCGTGATGATAACATTAGCGGGGTCATCCACGCCGATGCCAACGTTGGGATTTCCTGTGACGGTAATACCGTTCAGCGTCGCATTCGATGCCGTACTATTGACGACGACAGCGACGCCGCCAGCGCCCGCGTTGGTGATCGTGATCGGGCCTTGAATGGTGATATTCGCGATATTCAGCACGAGAGGATACTGAACGCCATTTGCGTCAATAGTGATTCCGTTGTTAAGCGCCGTCGCGTCAATCGTCGTATTGGTCTCATTACCAATCCAGAGGCTGCCAAGTGTAGAATCGAGCGTGATCGTCGCGCCATCGAGGCCCGGATCAAAGACAATAATATCTCCAGGGGCGATATTGTAGTTCGCTACGAGAATGGCCTCGCGCAGCGAGCAGTCAGGAGTCCCCGGGGGAGGACAGTCCGTCCAGGGATCATTCACAACGTCTGAGTTCGTCGTCACGGTGATGGTCCAAGGTTGTGCTACGACGGCGTAGTGAATGCCCAAGAGGAGGAGACATACGGCTAGAACTATCCGCGCCATAAACGTGGCCTCCCTTGTTTTTGGATCTTTTGAGTGAATTATAGCGTTTTACTTTCCTGAAGTCAAGAATCTATTATGTAATCTAATATCTTCATCGCGCAAGGATCATGCGCACAGCGCCGAGCCGTTCGTCGAGGGCCGAGAGGGCTTTGCCGAGAAGAGCGCCCTCGCAGGCCCTGGGGCTTGGGCAGCGCATGGCGTAGCCCGGTTTGGACGAGCTAGTTAATAAGTCCCCCGGCCGAATCGGCCCGTTCTCCGTCGTTGCCTTCACCCAGACTTGCCCCGCTAACGCCAGCAGCGCTTGTGAATCCCTATCGTCGCTTGCATTTAGGATCAAGCCCGGCTTGAGAGAGATCACTCCAGCAATCAGTCTGCTGTAGGGCGTGCGCGCCTTGCGATAGCGCTTGGGATTCTCTGGGTCGATCTCGACGACGTCGCCGGGTTCTACGGCTTCAGAGACGAGCACGTACTCAGCGACGTCAGCGCCCCCCGCCAAGAACGCCCCGTCGGCGTAGACGTTCCCCGTCGCGCGCTCCACTCGAAAGAGCGCCAGCGTGTTGCATACCTCCGCGAAGAAACATCGAAGGATCGCCTCGGCAGGCTTGTTGTGGGGCGTATAAGACGTATCGTTAGGGCCGCCTTGGTCTGGGTCCGTATACCAGACCCAGATGAAGATCCCCCGCAGCCACGGACGACCCTGCACGACCGAAACAAGCGCCTGATAGCAGTCGGCTTGCTCTTGAAGATCAACAGGACCTGGGCTCGACCAATCCCACGGAGCCATGTTCGCGCCGTCTACGCTGCGATAGCCTACTTCGGTAAAGAGAACGGGCTTGTTCCACTGTTGGCTAAGGGCTTGCAACTGCGCCAACGGCTCCTGCCAACCTGCGATTAGATCAGCTATCGTCGGATTGGTCGTATTTGTCAGGGGATAATACGCATCAACACCGATGAAGTCGAGGGCATCCCAGAACTGAATCGTATAGTACTCATTGGGAGGGTTAGCAGCATAGACTAATGGCCCGCTATAGACGGACCGAACTGCTGAGATAATCTGGCGCCATTGCGTCTCTCGATGGGTCGTCCCTTGGAGTTCGGTGCCGACGCAGAACTGATCGACGTTGTGAGCTTGGGCCAGCTGTGCATAGTGCACGATGAAATTCTCATACGACGCGAACCACGCGGCCCACGCCGCCTCGTCATCGCCGAAGTTAATATCTCCCCGCCAATGGTCGGGGTCGTTGTTGAGATCGACATGGGGCTTGAGCATGACTTTAAGGCCTAGGCTCTTGGCTTTCTGAATGGCGTGAATGAGATCTGCATCGGTGGGGGTGCGGGAGTCCGTCAGACACTGGATCTCGGTAGACGAAACAGCCTCTTGGTAGCAGGTCACGATGAGGCTGATCCATGTCGCGCCCGTAGCTGCTAATTCTTCGAGGGCTTGATCCGCGGCGGGACTGGAGTACTGATCGCGCCACCACGCGGCAAACGAGATGCCGCGCTGCCACGACGTAGACTGAGCGCACGATTGCATCCAGGCGTCGAGCTGGCGGTTCTTAAGGATCGCGCTGAATCTTAGGGCGTTGGCCTGCGGGCAGAATTCCTCGAGCGTCGTACCCTCGTCGGTGTATTCGATAGCGAAGACGGCTTTGTTTGCTTGAATGAACGGCCTCATCTGCTCGCACCAGCCTTGGCTAAAACAGCTCTCGACAATAGCCCACTCAAAATAGGGCATAAGATCCAGCACTTGCTCGGGATCGTTCTTCAACCCAATGGAGAGTCCTCGAGCGTGGGCCTCGTTGGCCAGCCAGATGTTATAATTGAGCTGATCTTGATAGGTCAGCGGAAAGCCAGTGTTGTTCTGATAGCCATCGATGTTATCTGGATCAACGCCATCGAAACCCTTGGCACGGCACAGATCTAAGCGGGCGCGCATGATCGGAGCCAAGAGATCAATACGGCGAATGTCGAGCCACCGTTCCCCGGTCCAGCCCTCATAGGGATTGCCTAAGACTTCCGGAGGAAACTGATCGGCATCGGGACGCCACTCTTCCCACGCCCCAGCGTTGATATAGCAAATGACTTTACGCCCTTGAGCCTTCAAAGAAGCTACGACACTCGCGTCGGTGTCGAAGAGATCGACGACGTAGACCTGAACGTCAAAAGACTGATCGATGGGCAAGCCTGTGAATTGGATCTGCCAGGTCGTCCCAGGACGGGGGACCCATAGGACTGGCTGAGCCGACGAGAAACTGAACACCGCGAGCACACTCAAGCCAAGCACACCCACAAGTACAGCCCGCATACAAACTCCTTCTAACGCATATGTTGATCTATAGATTCTCGATCCGCACTGGCTCGATAGGGTCGGCACTCGCAAATCCAAAGACTTTTGAGTAAAAGTACAGCTCGGCTTCTAATGATCGCTTAATATTTTCAGCTTTGCGGAAGCCATGCTGCTCTCCTTCAAACGCGAGATAGGCGACGGGAATGCCCTGCTTGCGCAGCGCCTCGACCATCAGCTCAGATTGGCTGGGCGGCACGACTTGATCTTCCAAGCCCTGAAAGAAGATCATCGGGCACGAAATCTGATGGGCAAAGTGAATCGGCGAGCGCTGATAATACAGATCGCGCTTTTCGGGGTAGGGCCCGATGAGGCTGCGATTGTAGCGCGACTCGAATTTATGAGTGTCTTTGTCTAGCGCTTCGAGATCGCTCACGCCGAAGTAGCTCGCCCCGGCCTTGAAAAACTTTCTAAAAGTAAGAGCGCAGAGCGTCGTGTACCCGCCGGCGCTGCCGCCGCGAATCGCGACGCGCTCGCCGTCTACAAGCCCTTGTTGCACCAAGTACTTAGCAGCGTTGACGCAGTCGTCGACGTCGACGACGCCCCACTGGCCCTTGAGTCTCTCACGGTACTCGCGCCCGTAGCCAGTGCTGCCCCCGTAATTGACGTCGACGACGGCGAAGCCACGGCTCGTCCAGAACTGGATCTCTAGCTTAAGAGTCGACGTCGTGGCGCTCGTCGGCCCCCCATGGCTCAATACTAACAACGGCGGTTTCTCGCCCGGTGGGGCTTGAAAGTCCTTATTCTTCGGAGGATAGAAGAACGCATAGGCCGTCTTGCCGCCTTCGGTGGGGAACTCAAGGGACTGTGCAAACGAGAGATACCCTTCGTCGAAGCTTAACTCACTGGAGCGCCGCAGCACTTCATATCTCTGTGTTCTGATATCGAGGCGAACAATCGAGAGCATCTCCGTGGGAGAGCCGCCGCGGAAGACGACCGACTGAGAGGTAGCGCGCACGTAGCCGATCTCTGTGTAGGGCGTCTCGATGGACTCAAGTTTCTTTGTGACGGTGTCCAAGCGCGCAAGACGCCACACTCCATTCTGCGTGTAGGCGCAAACAAGCTCTCTTTCAGAGACAAAAGCATATGTAGACATGCCGAAGACCCACTGGGGTTGGCCGAACTCGGCTTGCTCTTGCGTGAGCGCCTCGACCTGGCCGTCACGCCAACGGTAGAGATTCCACCAGCCTGTGCGGTCCGAGACGAAATAGAGCGTGCCGTCGGGCGACCATTCGGGTTGAAAGATAGACTCTGTAGGCCCACCTGCGATCTTTTGAAAGTTATTGAGTGAGCCGTCGTGAGCGATCTCAGCGACCCACAGCTCTGTGCCATCCCAGGGCATATTGGGGTGATTCCACGTAAGCCAAGCAAGCTTGGTGCCGTCGGGGCTCAGCCTCGGAGAAGCATAAAAATCATTTCCGGAGACCAGCACCCTGCCCCCGTCAGGATCGCCGTCGAGCTTGACGCCGACGATCGTATTGACGGCCTCGCGCCCAGCAACAGTATGATCTTCCCGAACGCAGATCAAACGATTTCTATAAGTATCTATGACAGCATCAGCGTAGCGAAAAGCTTTCTCTGGAGTAATGGGCTGCGGGGCAGCTCCAGGTTTTTGGACGTAGAGCCGTTGGTCTTTGAAGTTCGAGAAATAGACAGTGCTTTTATAAACTAAAAAATCGCCGCCGCCGTACTCATGCACGGTCGTGCGGGCATAGAACGGCGCTGGCGTGACGTCGCTGACGGTGCCATCGGGAGATCGCTTGACGATGACGTAGCGGCCGCCTTCGGCGGGGCGCGATTCGAGCCAGTAGATATCTTCCCCGTCAAGGACGACCTGCATCAGGCGCACCGCGCCGCGAGCTATTAGATCCGCTGTGATCGGCGACTTCCACGAGCCGTAGGGAGCAATATTAGGAGCCATTGTAGCCTCCCCTCTCACTTGACCCGACTCCTAGGCATAAGAATATGAATAGCTTTTCCAAGCGCAGCTTCGGCAGCCTCCATCAGGCCCTCCGGCAGCGTCGGATGCGGATGGATGCTCAACGCCAAGTCTTCCAGCGTCGCGCCCATCTCAATAGCTAAGACCGCTTCGCTGATCATCGTCGAGGCCTCCGGACCGACGATCTGCACCCCAAGCACGACCTTTGTCTCGGCGTCCGCGATAATTTTGACAAACCCGTCGGTTTCGTTCAGCGTCAGCGCCCGCCCTAGCGCCGCGAACGGGAATTTTCCGGTTATAGTCTTATAGCCCGCTTGCCGGGCTTCGGCCTCGCTCAGCCCCGCGTAAGCAATCTCTGGATCTGTGAAGATCACCGCGGGCACGGTCTGCCAATCGGCAGCGCTCTGGTGCCCACAAATAGCTTCTGCAGCGACGATCCCCTCGTGTGAGGCCTTGTGCGCTAACAGCGGCGGCCCCGCAACGTCACCGATAGCATAGATATGAGGGACGCCCGTGCGCATCTGTCGATCTGTCTTGAGAAAGCCCTTGGTATCAGGCTGTAAGCCCAATCGCTCTAAGCCTAACTCCGGCGGCGTGTATGGCTTGCGCCCGACGCTCACCAAGATCTTTTCGGCTTCTAGGCTCTTCTCACCCTCAGGGGTCTGTACCGCGAGCCGCGCGCCGTCCTTGCCCTTCTTCAGCTCTTTCGCTTGAGATTTGAGATAGACCTCCATCTGCAGCTCTTTGGCTTTGCGGGCAACGAAGCGCACCAGCTCCGGATCAGTGCCAGGCAGCAAGTTCTCCAACATCTCGACGACTGTGACCTTGCTGCCAAACTTTGCGTAGACCATCCCCAGCTCCAGCCCAATATAGCCCCCGCCGATGACGATCAGAGATTCTGGGATCTTTCTGAGGGCGAGCGCCCCTGTCGAGTCGATGACGATCTCGCCGTCTATCTCAAAGCCAGGGAGGGTCATGGGCACAGACCCCGTCGCAATAATGCAATCCTTGAACTCAATCGTCTGGGTGCCGTGCTCGCTCTCAACTAAGCACTTCTTCGGCGCGATGAACGTCGCCTTCCCCTTCACTATATTGACACCATTGCCCCTGCAGAGCTGCTCGACACCCCCAGTCAATTTCTTGACAACGCTCTCCTTCCATGCTTGCAAGCGCTCGACGTCTATCTGAACGTCCCTTGCCGAGATCCCAAAGGCGTCAGCATGTTTGATCTTTTGATAGAGATACGAAGCATAGATCAGCGCTTTCGATGGGATGCAGCCGACGTTGAGACACGTGCCACCGAGATTATCTTTTTCGACGAGCGTGACGTCCTTGCCCAATTGAGCTGCGCGAATAGCCGCGACGTAGCCCCCCGGTCCGCCGCCCACGACCAGGACTTCTGTGCCCGTCGTGATCTCGCCCACGACCATAGAGAATCAACCCCTTGATGTCGTGCCTTCCGCAATTCAGAAGCTCAACACCTTCTTAATCCCCTTCTTGACCCGCCCCGCATCGGGCAGATAGTACTGCTCCATGGTCAGATAGGGAATGTGCGTGTCGTATCCTGTGACGCGCACCACCGGGGCTTGTAGATGCAAGAGCGCTCTCTCCATAATGAGCGCCGTCAGCTCCGAAGCCAAGCTGCACGTGCGCGGGGCCTCTTGCACAATGACGACGCGCCCCGTCTTGGTCACAGAACTGAGCACCGTCTCGATGTCCAATGGCGCGAGCGTGCGCAGATCTATCAACTCGACGCTGATGTTCTCTAATTGCTCAATCGCTTGTAGGCAGACTCTCACCATCGCGCCCCAGGAGATCACCGTGACGTCGGTGCCCTCACGGACAATACTCGCTTTGCCAATAGGGATGGTGTAGTCGCCCTCGGGCACTTCTTGGCGAAACGCGCGATAGAGTCGCTTTGGCTCGAAGAAAATGACAGGATCAGGGTCCCTGATTGCCGAGATCAATAAGCCCTTGGCGTCGTAGGGATTAGACGGGATGACGACCTTCAAGCCCGGCGTATGGACATAGTACGCCTCCGGGGCTTCCGAGTGATGCTCCAGCGCCCGAATCCCTCCCCCATAGGGCACGCGGATTACGAGGGGCACGTGAAACCGTCCCCGGGATCGCCAGCGGATGCGCGCCGCATGCGAGACGATCTGGTCAAACGCTGGGGCCATAAAGCCATCAAATTGAATCTCCGCCACAGGCTTGAGTCCGTTCAACGCCATCCCTATCGCTGTCCCGATAATACCCGATTCAGCCAACGGCGTGTCAATCGCTCGATCCGGCCCGAATTCTTGATAGAGCCCTTCTGTAGCACGAAAGACCCCACCGTTGACCCCGACATCCTCGCCCATCACTAGCACGGTCGGATCACGGCGCATCTCAGTTCTGAGCGCATCGTTGATCGCCTGGATCAGCGTCATCTGCGGCATAGGGATCACTCTCTCAGTAGCTAAGTACTTTCTCTATGCCTCTCAGGCAACGCCCCACATCGGGTAGGTAGTAGTCTTCGAGCCGTGGGTATGGGATGATGGTATCAAACCCGGTTACACGCACAATTGGGGCCTTCAAATACTCAAATGCTTGCTCATTGACCAAGGCAGCAAGCTCCGAGCCAAAGCCACACGTCCTCGGTGCCTCATGCATGATCACGACCCGTCCCGTCTTCTTGACTGACTCTACTACGGTCTCAATGTCAAGGGGTGCAAGTGTGCGCAGATCAATCACTTCGACGCTAGCGTTGCGCGCTGCCATCTTCTCAGCGGCTTGGAGCGCAATGGGCACCATCGCGCCCCAGACGATCAGCGTCACGTCGGAGCCCTCACGAGCGATGCGCGCCTCGCCAATAGGAACGACATAGTCTCCTTCAGGGACTTCGGCACGGAACGCGCGATAGAGCCTCTTCGGCTCAAAGTAGATCACAGGATCTGGGTCGCGGATCGCCGCGATGAGGAGCCCTTTCGCATCATAGGGATTAGACGGGATGACGACCTTCAAGCCCGGCGTGTGCGTGTAATACGCTTCGGGGCTTTCGGAATGGAGCTCTGGGCCACGGATGCCACCCCCATAGGGCACGCGGATTACGAGGGGCACGTGAAACCGTCCCCGGGATCGCCAGCGGATGCGCGCCGCATGCGAGACGATCTGGTCAAACGCTGGGGCCATAAAGCCATCAAATTGAATCTCCGCCACAGGCTTGAGCCCGTTCAACGCCATCCCTATCGCTGTGCCTACAATGCCGGCTTCTGATAAGGGGGTATCGATAGCGCGATCGGGCCCAAATTCTTTGTAGAGATTCTCCGTGACGCGAAAGACTCCACCGTTGACCCCAACGTCCTCGCCTAGCACGAGCACTGTGGGGTCGCGGCGCATCTCGGTTCTGAGCGCGTCATTAATCGCTTGGACGAGATTGAGCTGAGGCATAGTTACTCTTTCGGGAGGTCACCGCCGTGCTCAGCTAAATATTCCCTGAGCTCCTGAAGCTGTTCTTTGAGGTTCCACGGCATCTCGGCATACATGTATTTGAAGATCTCTTCGACGTTGCGCTTGGGAAGCGCTTCGTATTGAGCGACGGCTTGCGCGATCTCAGCTTTGGCCTCTTCTATGAGTTTGGCTTCGTCGTGCTCACTCCAGAGCCCTTGTCTTTCAAGATAGAGCCTCAAGCGCTTGATGGGGTCTTTCTGTTTCCACATTTCGACCTCTTCGGCGGGGCGATAGCGCGTCCAGTCGTCGGCCGTCGTATGATGCGTCAAGCGATAAGTCACGGCTTCGATCAGGGTTGGGCCGCCGCCGTTGCGCGCCTTCTCGAGCGCGTCGCGTGTCACTTTGTAGACAGCAAAGACGTCGTTTCCGTCGACTTGAACGCCTTCGAACCCGTACGCGATAGCCTTTTGAGCGATCGTCTCCGAAGCTGTCTGTCTAGTGCGCGGCACGGAGATCGCATATTGATTATTCTGGCAGAAGAAGACGACAGGAACCTTGAAGACTCCGGCGAAGTTGAGCCCTTCGTGAAAGTCACCCTCGGATGTGGCGCCATCGCCGAAGTAGACGATCACTGCGGAGCGCTCGCCTTTGATCTTAGCAGCCCACGCCGCTCCCGTGGCGTGCAAGATTTGTGTAGCGATGGGCACGCAAACCATGAAGTTCCTTATGCCTTCGGGGATGCGATTGCCCTCCTCGTTGCCTCCCCAATACGTAAAGAGCTGGAGCCAGCTCTGCCCACGCATAGCAAGTACAATGTGCTCGCGGTAACTTGGGAAGACCCAGTCTTCGGGCTTGAGCGCATAGGCGCTGCCCACCTGGGCTGCCTCTTGCCCAAGCAACGGCGCGTACGTTCCCAAGCGCCCCTGTCTTTGTAATGCTAAAGCCCGCTCGTCGAAGGTGCGCGCCAGCACCATCCACCGATACATGGCCTTAAAGTCGTGGGGCTTGAGCCCCAGCTCGACGATATCATTAGGATTGGCCATCCCCTCAGGATCGAGAATCTGCACAAACGGAACGAGCGGTTCACGCTGCAAAGTAGCCTTAGCTGCCATGATGACGGTCTTCCCCCCTTGAACGCAGCAAGCTCTTGATGAAGAACTCCCCAGCTCGATAGCTGCTTCGCACTAGTGGGCCTGAAGCAACGTAGCGAAAGCCCATGGCTTCGCCGATCTCCTTCCACCTGGCGAACTTCTCCGGATGCACATACTCGATAACTTCTATATGTCGTGGGCTGGGGCGCAGATACTGCCCAATAGTGAGAAAGTCCACCCCAACGGCGCGCAAGTCGCGCATCGTCTGCAGAATCTCTGCGTCGGTCTCGCCCAGCCCGACCATGAGCGAAGACTTCGTGTAGCGTGTCGGATCGAGCTTTTTTACGTTCTCTAAGACAGTCAGCGACTGGCGATACGTCGCTCGGCGGTCGCGGACTTTCGACGTGAGTCGCTCGACAGTCTCTATATTATGACCGATGACATCGGGTCGGGCGCTGACGACTTTCTCAAGAGCGTTTATGTCGCCGCGAAAGTCGGGAATGAGCACTTCGACGAGCGTCGTTGGAGCCTTCTGTTTGATTGCTTGTATAGTTTGGGCAAAATGCTCCGCACCGCCATCGGGCAGATCATCGCGACAGACGCTGGTCAAGACCACATAGTCTAAGCCCCACCGGCTGATGACCTGGGCGACCTTCCACGGCTCCAGAGGGTCTAAGTATCCGTTGGGATGACCGCTGGTGACGGCGCAAAAGCGACACCCGCGGGTACAGACGTCGCCCATGAGCATGATCGTCGCGGTACCGCCGCCCCAGCACTCATGCACATTGGGGCAATGCGCCTCTTCACAAACAGTGTGCAACCCGTGCTTGCGCAGCGTCTCTTTGATCTCGATATAGTTCTGGCCCGCCGGGGGTCGGATCTTGAGCCATTCAGGTTTTGTGCGTGTCGTAGCCGCGATAGTGCCTCACTCCCTTGGACAGCTCATTCTTTAGCATTATAGGGGATGAGAGAGAGAGTTGCAAAAGCTTCGTATAATACTTGGATATGGATCTGTTTTGGGTTTATAAGCAGCTCTTCGCTCGCTATGGCCCGCAGCACTGGTGGCCTGCAGAGACGCCGTTTGAGGTCATCGTTAGCGCGATCTTAACACAGTCTGTGAATTGGCAGAACGTCGAACGCGCCATCGAAAACCTCAAACAGCACAACGCCCTCACGTCAGGTAGACTCTATAAACTCCCTGAAGAAGAGCTAGCAGAACTGATCCGCCCCGCGGGGTACTTTCGCCAGAAAGCCAAGAAACTCAAAGCATTCATCAACCATCTGCACCTCGAACATAACGGCGATCTGTCTAGGATGCTGGCGCAGCCCATGAAAAAACTTCGAGCCGAATTGCTCTCGATCTGGGGCATCGGCCCAGAGACTGCGGATTCCATCTTACTCTACGCCGCTCAAAAGCCGATCTTTGTCGTGGATGCGTATACCAAGCGTATCTTCTCTCGGATGGGGCTTGTCAGCTCAGAGATCTCTTACGACGAATTACAGCGATTCTGTATGGCTCAGCTTCCCAAAAGCGTCAAGCTCTTCAACGAATACCACGCGCTGCTTGTGCGTCATGGGAAAGAAGTCTGTCGCTCCAAGCCCTGCTGCCTACGGTGCGTGCTTGCACGAGAGTGTCAATTTTGGCGTCGCAACTCCTCGGCCTTAGGCAGATAGAATGCCGCGCCGTTGCGCGCACGCAACGTCTGCTCTGCCGGCCCACGTTCCTCAAACGCCAAATCGAGCCCACGCTCGCTGGCTCCCTCGGTGTCCATCAGCCCCGCGTCGACATCGTAGCTCGCGCTCAAGGGCACGTAGACGTTATAGAGCGTACGCAGTTCTTTGCCGCGTCGGTCATAGACTCTCCCTTGATAGACGACAAACTGCAATTGCGGGCTCCAGAAGCGATAGCCGAACTCAACAGCTAATTTCGCGTAATTGCCTTCACTTGTCTTGACGTAGATAACAGTTCCCTGGATCTTGCCGGTGTCGCCGTTGTGGTGATCCAACTCGGCGCGTGTCAGCTCCGTCTTGTCATAGGGAGCTCCCTGAAGCATACTGAACGCGATCTCATCGAAGCTGAGCTGATCAGCCAGTAACAATGATTGAACAAACGCGATCACGAGGGCAAGCGCAATTGCTGCCCCCATGACGACCAGCAAGCGTCCGTAAGTGAGGCCCCGGCGGCGTTCCATGGGGTTACTTCTTCTCGATACGCACGAATTTCTCGGTCACTTCAGTGACAACCCCGTCGATGCTGGCGTGATGAGCCACACTCAACAGATTAAAGTCGTTGATTGGGCCATCTAACGGCTTCGCGATGGGATCGCCGATCTTGACCCGGTCACCGACTTTGACGGTAGGGATGCTGGGCTTGCCCCTAGGGCCGTCTTGGTGCATAAAGATCTTCACGCGCGTCACCTTGTCACGGAGGTCCAAGACGTCGGCGGGTGTGGGATGCCAGTCCAAATAGCGTTCTAGGCCGAGTTTCTTCATGGCTTCGGGGAGGGTGTCGTCCCACGTTGGAGCGGGCTGACCTGGCAGCGGGCGCAAGCTCACCTGGTCGGCGACGTACTTAGCCGCTTCAATCACCAAAAAACCGTTGGTCTTCTTGGTGACGGCGTGCTCGCCGACGTTCACTCTGTCGCCCATAAGCGGGCCGCCGTCGAGCACAGCTAATTTATTGTATCGCGTCGTGTCCACGCCGATCATCGCGAGAACATCTATTAAATATGTGCCGACGGGAGCGAGCACTACGGTCTGCTTGGCGACCTCGCCGTAGACGTTCAGATACTTTTCGGTGACGGGCTGGCCTAGAAAGAGCGCGCGGTACATATTGTAGACGGTCTCGACGTTGTTGACCGTCACCCCAACGTGCAAGGGTATCTTTCCGGGTGGGACTTCAAGCCCTGTCACGGCCTTCGTCAGCCATTTCTCCTCACCCATGCCGTAGATACTGGGCGTATAGCGAATCTCGAAGCCGTATCGCTCGCGCAGTGGCTCCAAGAGATTTTTGTCCTTCTCCTTAGCCCCAATGATGATCTGTTCAAAGCCGAAGATCCGTTTGAGCGCATCAAAGACCTCGGCAAAGGCGTTCGCGTGGCTGATCAGCAAGATCTTATCGGCTTCATAGCCAGGTTCGCCCTCTTCGGCGTTCACGATTAATATCTTCGTCGGCGTGAGATACTTAAAGTACGTAGGGAAGCCAGCGCCGCCCGCGCCGATCAGCCCCATCTCACGAAAGAGTTTCACAGCGTCCTCTCGCGTCTGCACTGTCGTCATCATAAGAGTCTCCTTTCAGCTCTCCTTGGTAGGATAAAGCAAATCGACGATGTTTTCAAAGGTCAGCGTGGGATCTTGGCGAGCACCGCGCGCGCTGCTGCGAGTGCCGCGCTCTTGAGAGCCTCAGTGTCGGTCTCGCTCCCCTGGACGGCGCTCACGAAGATCGCGACAAAAAGCGCCCCATGTCGCCAGAAGAGCCCCACACCATCAGGCTCAGGAGCGAGCTCCACTGTGCGCCCGTCCAGATCAATGGATTCTGTCTGCGCGCCTTGGAGCAAGAGATCTCGCGCTTCTGAAATCTTTGTTGGGTCTTTGAACTTGAAGATCGTCAGCCCCACGCGCTCGATCTTCCCGCTCCAAGGGCCGCCAGGAGCGGGCGTGTAGAACGCATGGGACGAGTACTCTTCGCCGGGGAAGGCCGGCTCAATCCGTGCTTCTTTCGCGACCAAGATAAAGCCCTCTAGGGCCTCAGGGATGAGCGTCTCGGGAGCCGGCCCGGCGGGCGGGCTCGCCCCCAGCATAAAGAACAGCCCTACAGCAACGACGGCGGCCAAAGCTACAAAGACCCAAACAATAGGGTTATTCATCATGCCTCCTTCTTTTCTTGCTTGAACGCCTGCGCTGCATAATCTCTCAAAGGTTCGAGAAAGCGCTCAAACTCCATAGGGAAGACGAACTTGGTTGCGGGGCTGGCACCGAGCGCCTTCAGCGCCTCAAGATACTGCAAGCTCAAGGTCTTGACGTCCACGTTCTGAGCCACTTCGTAGATCTTCTGCAGCGCCAAGGCGAAGCCTTCAGCTCGTAGGATCGCCGCTTGGCGATCTCCTTCGGCTTTTAAGATCGCTGCTTGCTTTTCGCCTTCAGCGACCTTAACCGCTGCTTCGCGCTTGCCATCAGCTTCGGTGACTACAGCGCGACGCGTGCGCTCCGCGGACATCTGGCGGATCATGGCGTCTTGGACATCCTTGGGGGGCAGGATCTCCTTGATCTCTACCGTGGTCACTTTCACGCCCCAGCGGTCGGTGACTTCATCGAGTTTGGCTCTTAAGATTTGATTGATCTGCTCGCGGCGCGCCAGGACATCATCTAAAGGGATGTCGCCAATCACAGCACGCAGGGTCGTCATAGCGATGCCTGTGGCCGCCCCGGCGAAGTCCGCTACCTGGATGACGCTGGCTAAGGGATCAAAGATCTTCCAGTAGACGAGAAAGTCTACTGAGATCGGCGCGTTATCACGAGTGATGCACGTCTGGGGCGGCACATCGAGAAAGCGCTCACGCAGATCGACCCAGACGGGTTTATCAATGAACGGGATGAGCACAACAAATCCCGGCCCGCGCGGCTGCGGCAGCGCTCGCCCTAGCCGAAAGACCACTAATCTTTGATATTCCGGCACGATCTTGATGGCCATCGCTGCTAACATCAAAACAACCCCAACGATAATCACCAAAATGACCCATTCCATAGCTTCACGCTCCCTGTTTAGGTGGTGATTCAGCAACGACGCGCAGCCGCAACCCATGCGCCTCTACAACGCGCACCCGTGCTCCCTCAGGAATTGAGCCCGCGACGGCCTCTGCCGTCCACTCTTCTCCGTGAACATAGACCGTGCCAAGGGGATTGAGGGCGGTCTTAGCGATCCCGATCTCGCCGACTAAGTGCCCAAGCTGTGCCGGGGGCACCCGGTGAGCCCGCCATCCCCCGCGCACGGCAATCAAAAAGAATCCCACAAGCCCAGCTGTCATGACGCCGATAGCCCACGGGCTCACGGTGAAAGTCGGCTCAGCGGCCTCAGGCAATCGAAACGGCCGGAAGAGCAAGAGCGACCCCAGAACAAACGCGATCGCGCCCACAACCGAGAGCGCATAGCCTTGGACCTTCAAATCTATGACGATAAGCGCTAAGCCCAGCGCTAAGAGCGCTAAGCCGCCCCAGTTCAAGGGCAGACTGCCAAGCGCCACAAAAGCTAATAACAATAGAATAGCCCCAAGAGTTCCAATAATGAGTTCCCCAGCGTAGAACGCCGCGATCAGCGCATAGGTCCCCAGCGTCAGCAAGATATACGCGATCGTGGGATCAGCAAGCCGATGGAGAAGCTGCTCCGGTAGGCTCATCCCACGGCGCACCACTTGCGCTTGCTGAGTCTGCAATGTGTAGATCTCTTCCCCAAGCTGCACCGTCTGCCCATCGAGCTGTCTTAAGAGATCGTCGAGATCAGTAGCGATGAGATCGATCACGCCTTGCTGAAGGGCTTCTTCAGCAGTGATCGAAGCGCTCTTGCGCACAGCATCTTCAGCCCATTGAGCGTTACGACCTCGCTGGGAAGCGATAGCTCGAATGTACGCGGCCGCGTCGTTGACGGCTTTTTCGGCCATAGTTGGGTCCATCTCACCCCCCAGGGCCACAGGATGGGCCGCACCGATATTGGTCATTGGGGCCATAGCTGCTTTATGGGCTGCTAGTGTGATGAAGACGCCCGCTGAGCCCGCCCGCGCCCCTTTGGGAGTCACATAGACGACGACTGGCACAGAAGCATTAAGTATCCCCTGGACGATCTCGCGCATTGCTGTGTCTAACCCACCAGGGGTGTTCAGTTCAATGATAACAGCTTCAGCTCTGAGAGCTTTGGCCTCCTCCAGGCCACCCAAGAGATAGCGAGCGATCACTGGGTTGATCACGCCGTTGACGGTGAGAACAATGATCGAGCTTGCCCTTGAAGGAGCTTCTTGTGCTGGACTTATAGCTTTAAGTAGCAGCAATGCCATGGCCCACACCAGAAGCCCCTTAGCCACGGAGACCTGAGCTATCGGATTGTTCACGACTCAATCTTAAAGCAGATCAGCTCATGGCGTCAACTGAAATCAATCTCTCTTTGTCGGCCCAAGGGATTTGCGCTACAATGGGCGGTACATTATGAGCCCTCAGCTTGCTTGGATTATCCTGTTGGGGTGTCTAGGGGTAATTTGGTTTGCCGGCAAGAGCCTGACGCGCGCTGCAGACATTATCGCCGTGAGGACAGGGATCGGGCGGGTCTTCATCGGCAGTGTCCTCTTAGCCGCGATGACTTCCTTGCCCGAGGTAGCTACCGAAGCTGCGGCCGCTTCCATGGGCTTAGTAGATATCGCGCTTGGGGATCTGTTTGGCAGCAACATTTACAATGTGACGATTCTCGCTGTGGGCGGGATCGTGTGGGGGCGCGGATCACTCCTCGCTGTCGCCTCGCAGTCACACCTTGTAACAGCTCTGCTCGGGATGCTCCTAGCAGCTATTGCCGCCTTAGCGCTCCTCATCAAACCCAATATCGGGTTTCTTGGCATTGGCATAGAGATTTACGCTATCTTGGGGGTGTATCTTGCGGGAGTGATAATGCTGCGCACCAGATCTGATCCCCCAGAGCACATTGAGGCTCTTCCCCAGCAGAACTTAGCACTGACCTGGGTGCGCTTTTTTATCTCTGCAGGCTTTGTCATCGGGGCCGCGATCTTCTTGAGCAAGGCCGCTGACGTCATCGCTACAGAGACGGGATTGGGTGGGACCTTCATCGGGACGACGCTCGTCGCTTTTACGACCTCAGCACCGGAGCTCGTCACCAGTATTGCCGCTATCCGCATGGGTGCTGTTGATCTTGCCCTGGGGAACGTCCTGGGGAGCAACATCTTCAATATGAATATCTTGGTGATTTCAGATCTCTTCTATCGTGGGGGGTATATTATCTCTGCGGGCAGTTCTACCCATGCGATCACAGCCCTAGTTGGTCTGCTGCTGAGCGGGCTGATAGCCTTAGGGCTGCTTTCCCCCATCCCCGGTCGCATCGGTAGAGTCAGCTTCGAATCTCTCATAATTCTTGCGGTCTATCTCCTGGGAGTGTATCTCGTCTTCATGCACCGTTAGGGGCTTGAGCACTCATGCATAGTGCTGTAGCACTTGCGGTTTTTGTCACCGCATATGTCCTGTTCGTGATGCTCCCGAAGTATCGCGCCTGGGTCGCTGTTGCCGGAGCACTCGCGCTCATGCTCGCAGGGGTTGTCTCGCCGGCGTTAGCCTTCCTCGGGGAAGGGAGCAAAGAATCGCTGATCAGTTGGAACGTGATGGGGATCTTTGTGGGCACACTCATCTTAGCTGATCTCTTCATTTGGTCGCGCGTGCCGCACTACGTCGCCGAGAGATTAGTCAACAGATCGCGCAGCGTCTGCTGGGCGATGGTCAAGGTCTGCGCGTTCTCTGGGTTTCTCTCGATCTTCACCGAGAACGTCGCGGTGGTGTTAATTGTCGCGCCGATTGCGTTTGCGCTTGCTGAAAAGCTCAAAACGAGCCCTGTGCCGTTGATTATTGGGGTAACGGTATCGTCCAATCTTCAAGGGACGGCGACGCTCATCGGCGACCCCGCGAGCATGATCTTTGCTGAGTACGCGAATGTCTCGTTCAACGACTTTTTCTGGTACAAGGGTCAAGGCCTTGGGGTCTTCTTTGCGATTCAGTTTGGGTTTCTCACCTCGCTCCCCGTGCTCTATTGGGCGTTTCGGTATCTCAATCAGAAAGTCAAGTTAGTCGCTGAAGAGAGAGTGATCAGTTGGGGACCAACGATATTCTTAGCGACGATGATGTTGGCGCTCGCTATGGCGTCGTCGCTGGAAGCGCACAATCTCTTGGGAGCTATTTGTATGCTCTGGGGACTAGGCGGACTAGCCTGGTACGAACTTTGGGGACGACATGATCGCGAGCGATTTCCCGATACGCCTTGGCAGATCTTAAGAAGACTCGACTGGGACTCAGCGCTCTTTCTCATGGGGGTCTTCGTGATTGTGGGAGCGGTTGTAGAACAAGGCTGGATCGATCTGTTGGCAGATTGGCTCAAGTCGGTGCTCGGCGCGGATCTGTTCGTCGCGTACGTTACGATAATCTTTCTGTCTATGCTCGTGTCAGCGTTTGTCGACAACATCCCGTACTTGATGGCGATGATTCCCTTAGTTATGAAGCTGGCAGCTCCGGGGGCAGGACAAGAAGCGCTGCTCTTTGGGCTGCTCATAGCAGCGAGTTTAGGAGGGAATATTACGCCCATTGGGGCATCGGCGAATATTGTCGGTGCGGGGCAATTGCGCCAGCGCGGCTATATTCTGGGCTTTCGGGAGTTTGGAAGAATCGGGCTGCCGTTCACGCTCGCTGCGACGATCCCCGCCGCGATCTTCTTGTATCTGCTCTGGGTGATCTTGTAAGATTCCGCTGCTCCTTTATGGACGCATCGTAGCGGTCCCTAGAATCTGAAGACTCTCGGCCGAAAAGTTTGGTAGAATAAAGACGCTATGAACACGCCATCGCTTGGTCGGCGGATCTGGCATCATATCTACTCACGGATGCTGACGGGCGTGGTCTTCGTTGTCCCCCTGATACTGACTATTTGGGTCTTGCAGTTGCTCTATAATCTTCTAGACGGCCCGTTGCGTTCGCTGCTCAACGCCATGCTTCGATATACATTACGGTGGGAGCTACCACCGGGCGTCGGGCTTGTGCTGACGCTGCTGGCGCTCTATGTGACGGGCATCTTAGCGACGAATGTGTTGGGGCGGCGCTTTCTGGAATTCTGGGAATCAGTACTTCAGAGAATGCCCATCGTCAACAGCATCTACAACGCCGCGCGTCAAGTCGTGCGCATGCTCTCTCAACCGCAAGAGAAGTCATTTCAACGGGTCGTTCTGGTGGAGTTTCCCTCCAAGGGCTTATGGACGATAGGGTTCCAAGTGGGCATGATCCAGACGAGCGATGGACGCGAGTGGGTGCGGGTCTATGTGCCGACGACGCCGAATCCAACCTCGGGCTATCTGCAATTTCTTCCGAAAGAAAACGTGCTGTTCACGTCGATCCCCATAGACGAGGCAATCAAGATGGTCGTCTCTGGAGGCATCTTGGCGCCGGAACGACTAGACATGGGGCTCACACAGAAAGTCGATCAGAATTCGTAATCCAGGCTAGGCTCAAGAGATTATGGATCTCGTTGAAAGCCTTGCACACAAACCCGCTCAGGCATATCTGATTGTCGGCGCGACGGCCTCGCAATTCGCACGACAATTTGCGCAACATCTCTTCTGCCCCCAAGAATGCCAACACTGTCCACACTGCACGAAACTCGCTCACGGCACCCATCCTGATCTCACATGGGTGAGCAAATCGGGCAAACGCATTAGTATCGATCAGGTTCGCGACCTCCAGCAAAAAGCAGTGTATCCCCCAGTCGAAGCCCCAAAGAAGATCTACGTCATTGAGAGCGTCGAGGATCTCAGCTTGGAAGCCGCGAATAGTCTCTTAAAGATCCTGGAAGACCCACCGAGATATCTAGTCTTCATTCTGCTGGCGAAGAGCATGAACATCTTGCCAACGATCCTGTCGCGCTGTCAGATCGTGAAGCTTCCCACGCCGCCACGCGCTCACATTGAGAGAGTCTTACGTGAGCGCGGCCTGAGCGAGAGAGAAATCGAGATCTTGCTCACCCTCACCAAGGGCCTTATGCCCGACGAATCGCTGCTCGCAGTCGCAAAACAGTTTATCAGTGAACGCCCAAAGATCCAAAAACAGCTGGGCGCGCTCCACGATCAGACGCTCTGGCAGTCCCTCACCGAGCAGAACCCCTTCGTGCGCCGCGAGGCCGTCATCGAGATCCTTAAACGCCTACCAAACTACTCCAGCGCGCAAGTGCTTGACCTTGCGACCACCCTGAGCAAGTGCGCTCAGGAGATCATCGAGTTCTTCATCCAAGAAGCCCTCTATTGGTATCGCGACAATCTCGGACGCAGAGAGCTTCTTCCCGATAGGCACACAATTTATGCTCTGGAGACCGCGCTATGGAAGTTACAGCATAATGCCAACGTGTTATTGCTCGCGGAGTCCCTGCTCTTCACACTGCGAGAGGGACTGCGGGCAACATCTGCATAATGCAGCGCTTCAGCTCTTCAATCCCTTTCCCATCCCGCGCCGAGATCGCGACAGCATGGGGAATCGTTGAGAGCGCTAGCTCGAGACGCTGGTGATCTTCGGGGGTCTGGAGCTTGTCGACTTTATTGAGCGCGTTGATCAGCGGGGGACGATCTCCGTCCTTGAAGAGATCGTTGAGCACTTCCGCGATCGTGCGCCAGTGGTCAAAGAGGTTCGGATTAGCCACGTCCAAGACGTTCACCAACAAATCGGCATCCCTAGCAGCCTCGAGGGTCGAAGCAAAGGCGGGAATGAGCTCGTGAGGGAGCTTCTTAATAAACCCGACAGTATCCGTGACGACCACCAGTCGACCATCGGGCAGGTAGAGCTGGCGCGTGAGGGGATCGAGGGTGGCAAAGAGTTTGTCCTCGATGAACGTCTCTGCCCCCGTTAGGGCACGCAAGAGCGTCGATTTCCCAGTATTAGTGTAGCCGATGAGAGCGATCTCTGGGATCTGTCGGCGCTCCCGAAGCTTGCGGCGCACGGCGCGCTCCTTTGCGGCCTTCCTCAGGTTCTCTCGGAGGGTGTGCATGCGCTGGCGGATTGCGTGGCGCTCTTGAGCGAGCCGAGTCTCTCCAGGGCCGCGCGTGCCGATCCCTGCGCCGGGCTGACCCAAGGCCTCGGCCCACCCGCGCAATCTCGGTAAAAGATACTCCAGTTGCGCTAGCTCGACCTGGAGCTTCGCCTCCTTGGAGCGCGCCCGCTGCGCGAAGATATTCATAATCAATTGCGCGCGATCGATGATCTTCTTCTGGATCCTCTCCTCGAGATTGCGCGCCTGGGCAGGCGTCAGCGCATCGTTGAAGACGATGAGATCAGCACCGGCTTTGGCAGCAAGCTCGCGTAGTTCGTCGGCCTTGCCCTTGCCAATAAAAAACGCGGGATCGGGTCTATCACGCTTTTGGAGAACCGTTCGTAAGACCTCCACTCCCGCGGTGCGCGCGAGCTCTAAGAGCTCCTCCATGGACTCACGCTCCTGCCAACTCGCTCCCTGCCCTAGATCCAACCCCACTAAGATCGCTCGTTCCCCTGCAAAGACTCGCGCTCGCTCCCCCAGCCGATCTTCTATGAGCTGATTCATCGAACCTCTGGACTAACAACCTCCTTCTCATCGGAAGTCTCTTCTATTATAGCAGCTCCCAAGCGATTGAGCTCCCCCGCAAGGTCACGATATCCCCGCCGAATATGCTCATCGCGATCGAGAATAACAGTCGTGCCCTCAGCGACCAGGCCGGCTAGGGCCAAGGCCGCCCCAGCCCGCACGTCGTTGACCGAGACCTGCGTCCCGGAGAGCCTCTCAACCCCTTCAAGAAAAGCTGTGGCCCCTTCAAGACGGATCCGCGCCCCCATGCGAACTAACTCCGCCGCATGGGCGAACCGACTCTCCCAGACAGTCTCCTTGACGACGCTCGACCCGCGTGCGACGCTCAACAGAGCCATCATCTGGGGCTGCAAATCCGTAGGAAACCCCGGATAGGGACGAGCCTCGACTCGCCCTCCCCAAAAGCTCCCCGGTCCGTCGCTGATGACCCGGACGCTCTCCACATGCTCTTGCACGATAATCCCCAGCTCATCCAGCTTGCTCAAGAGCGCCTCAAGGTGAAGAGGTTGACAGCGACGCACTGTGACATCTCCCCCGGCGATAGCTCCAGCGATCAGAAATGTCCCCGCATTGATCCGATCGGGAATGACCGTATGCACCGTTCCGGAGAGGGTCTTGGCCCCTTCAATGATGAGCCGCCCCGGCTCGATCATGATCCCCGCGCCCATCTTGATGAGCAATCGAGCTAAATCGTGCACTTCCGGGTCTTGAGCGGGATTGCTGATGACCGTCCGCCCCGGGACAAGAGCAGCAGTCATCATGATCTGCTCCGTCGCCCCGACCGAGGGGTAGTCGAGATGAATCTCTGCAGGATGGAGCCTCGCGGCGCGAGCGCACCAGAAACCGCCTTGCGATTCGATCCGAGCTCCCAGAGCCTTGAGTCCCTTTAAATGGAGGTCGACGGGGCGGACGCCGATGGGACAGCCGCCTGGGAGGGGCAGCTGGCTGGCGCCAACACGAGCCATCAGCGGCCCCAAGAGCAGAAACGACGCGCGCAACTTGCGCACCAAGCCCTCAGGAGGAATCCCAGAAAGCCCCCTCTCGGTGCGAATACTGTAGACGTCAGGAGCGAGGGCCTGAACGCGCTTGCCCACACTCTCCAGCAGCGCGATCATCGTGTGCACGTCCCCAACATCGGGGACGTTCTCCAAGATCACTTCGTCGTCGGTGAGCACGGTGGCTGCCAGAAGAGGCAAGGCTGCGTTCTTGGCGCCATCCACGGGGACTTCCCCAAAGAGCCGTCTCCCTCCGTAGACCGTAAGCTTTCTCATGGTGGTAGGAGCGCTAACGGGTTGAGCGGCCGGCCGTATTGGAGAATTTCAAAGTGCAGATGTGGGCCGGTCGAGTTCCCTGTGTTGCCCGAGCGCCCGATCACTTGACCTCCTTCGACAAATTGCCCGCGATAGACCCCGATCTCCGCCAGGTGTGCGTAGAGCGTCCGATAGCCGTGACTATGCTGCAAGACGATATACAGCCCATACCCGCTGTGGCGCCCCGCGACAAGCACCTTGCCAGCAGATGCGGCATAGACCTCTGTTCCCTCAGGGACCTCGATGTCGATCCCCTGATGGAAGTGGGGCTCGCCACTGATGGGATGAATTCTCGTTCCAAAGCCCGAAGAGAGCACCCCTCGCACCGGCCAGGCAAAAAGACTTCTCCTCCCCCCAGCCATCTGCAAATACGTCCACGTAGGCGACCGAACCGCCCCAGGGATGAAGAACTCTTCCCCAGGATAGATATACTCTCGATCTTCAAGACGATTGGCGTGGACGATCTCGGCGAGGGGCACCCCGTAGGTGCGCGCAATATCCGTAAGGGTCTGGCCCGGCTTCACAGCGTGCAAGACCCCGTTCTTGACGATCTTTAGGATCGTTCCCGGCTCAAGGGAGTGTAGATTATCTACGGTATTGGCATTGCTGCCAACAAGGGCTTCCACCGAGACCCCAAAGCGAGCCGCAATCTGCTCTAGCGTCTCCCCTGGTTGCACTTCATATTCGATAATATCGGGCGCGGGGACAAGAGAGAGAGCTTCATCGTCGACAGTGGGTCCGCCCTGAGCGCGAAAGCTCTCAGACAAGAGCATCGGGCCCTGATGCGCCCACCACGCCCACAGGAGCAGCCCCAGTCCGCCCCATATCACCGCTATCCTCACAGATCTATTCATTGCGCATGAGCTCCAAGAACTGCTCGTTGTTCTTGGTCTGCTCCATCCGCGAGAGGATCCATTCGAGGGCTTTCTGTTTGTCGTTCATATCGCCGATCATCTTGCGCAGGACCCAGACGCGCCGGAGGACTTTGTCAGGGAGTAGCAGCTCTTCTTTGCGAGTGCCTGAAGCCTCAAGATCGATCGCGGGGAAGATTCGTTTATTGGCGAGCGTCCTGTCGAGCACCAGCTCCATGTTACCCGTGCCCTTAAATTCTTCAAAGACGACTTGGTCGAGCCGCGAGCCCGTATCGATGAGCGCCGTCCCGATAATTGTCAAACTGCCCCCGTCTTTGATGTTCCGCGCCGCGCCGAAGAATTCCTTGGGCTTATAGAGCGCGGTGGGGTCCATACCTCCTGAAAGCAGCTTTCCGCTGGGAGCGATAGCTAAGTTATACGCGCGCGCTAGGCGCGTGATCGAGTCCATCAAGATCACGACATCGCGCCCCATCTCGACCAATCTCTTGGCCTTGGCGATGACGAGTTCCGAGACACGACAGTGGATTTCAGGCTTCTGATCGAACGTCGCGGCCACGACCTCGCCCATACTGATAGATTCTCGAAAGTCCGTTACTTCCTCTGGGCGTTCGTCGACCAGCAGGACGATCAAATAGACTTCGGGATGGTTGGCCGCGATCCCATGGGCAATGTGCTTCAAGAGCGTGGTCTTGCCTGCCTTGGGCGGCGAGACGATCAACCCGCGCTGGCCCTTCCCAATCGGTGCAAACAGGTCGATAATGCGCGTTGAGAACTCGTTAGGATCATGCTCGAGCTTGAGCTGCTCGGTCGGGTGGTAAGGGACGAGGTCTTCAAAGGCCTGCCGCGTGCGGACGACCTCAGGGTCTTCAAAGTTGATCGCTTCGATCTTGAGGAGCGCAAAGTACTTTTCTTCTTCCTTGGGGGGGCGGACGACGCCGCTGACGATATCCCCGTCCTTAAGACCGAAGCGCTTAATCTGCGATGGAGAGACATAGATATCGTGGGGTCCCGGTAGGCACGAGCTATCGCGCAGGAAGCCGTACCCATCGGGAAGAATCTCCAACACCCCGTCTTTGAAATGTAACCCTTGCTGCTCCGCTTGGGCTTTCAAGATTGCAAAGACGAGATCTTCTTTTTTGATGCGTCCGCGGCCATTGATGCCGAATTTCTCCGCTAATGCGCGCAGCTCCGACATGTCCTTGGCCTTCAATTCCGTGATATCAAGTAATTCACCTATGGGCTTCTCTTCCCGCTTCTCCTCTCTCTCTACCTCGGCCATAGCGTTGGCGGGCACCTCCTGGTATGTGCTATGACTTTCGTCATCCGGGCAGCGTCGAGCCTCCCTTCTTCACGGGAAGGAGGGATCACGACGACAAGCTATCACAGAGCAGAAGAGAGAGCAGCGCATCTGGATTTGGCAATGCTATTATAGCACTTGTCCTCTCACCGAGCAAGTCCGAACTCCACCAACGCCTCATAGAGGGGGAAGTGCTCGCACAGCCGCCGCACACGCTTGCGTGCTTCCGCCTGAACCGTTGGGGAGCGCTCCCGCAGCACCTGGGCGATAATCTCGGCGATCTCGCGCATCTCCGCGGGCCCCATTCCCCGAGTGGTCACCGCTGGGGTGCCAAGACGGATCCCACTGGTCACTGTGGGCTTGTGAGGATCGAAGGGGATCGCGTTCTTGTTCACCGTCACCCCGACTTCCTCGAGGAGCCGTTCGGCCTCCGCTCCCGTCAGCCCATGCGGGCGTACGTCCACCAAGAGCAAGTGGGTATCCGTACCACCGGAGACGATCCGGAAGCCTTCGCGGGCTAGGGCTTGGGCAAGCGCCCGAGCGTTCTCGACAATCCGCCGCTGATACTCCCGGAACTCCGGGCGCAGAGCCTCACCAAAGGCCACAGCCTTCGCGGCGATCACGTGCATGAGCGGTCCCCCTTGGCTGCCGGGAAAGACCGACTTGTCAATGAGCTCGGCAAATTCTTTCCGGCAGAGTATGGCCCCACCGCGCGGCCCGCGCAAGGTCTTGTGTGTCGTCGTTGTCACGAAGTCTGCCCACGGTATAGGTGACGGATGTACCCCGCCCGCGATCAGACCTGCAATATGCGCGATATCCGCCATCAGATACGCTCCGACTTCGTCGGCGATCTGACGGAACTTTTGAAAGTCAATGATTCTCGGGTACGCACTCGCCCCACAGACGATGAGTTTGGGTCTATGGTCGAGGGCGAGTCGGCGCACCTCGTCGTAATCGATCTGTTCGGTCTCGCGCGAGACCCCATAATAGATAGCTTTATAGAGCTTGCCCGAGGCGCTCACCGGATGCCCATGCGATAGATGCCCTCCATGGGCCAGAGACATGCTCAAGATCGTATCTCCCGGTTGGAGCACCGCGAAGTAGACGGCCATATTGGCTTGGGTGCCCGAATGGGGCTGGACGTTCGCGTGCTCCGCCCCAAAGAGCTTCTTGAGGCGTTCACGGGCGAGCTCTTCGATGACGTCCACCCACTGGCAGCCCCCGTAGTAGCGCTTCCCAGGGTAGCCCTCAGCGTATTTGTTTGTGAGCACGGAGCCCTGCGCTTCGAGCACCGCGCGCGAACAGAAATTCTCCGACGCGATCAGCTCGAGCGAGAAACGCTGACGCTCCAGCTCCTTCTGAATCGCTTGATAGACCTCAGGATCTACACGGGACAGCTCACTCTCACTCATCGTTGACCCTCCTGGGCATGGATCTTCTCGAGGCGGCGTGCATGACGTCCTCCGGCAAAGGGCTCATTTAACCAGACAGTAACGATCTCTGCGGCAAGCCCAGGGCCGACCACGCGGCCCCCCAGACAGAGAATATTCGCGTCGTTATCGCGACGACTCATCTTGGCTGAGTAGACATCGCTGCACGCCGCCGCGCGAATCCCCTGCACCTTATTCGCCGCTATAGACATCCCAATCCCCGTGCCACAGATTAAGATCCCTCGCTCGCACTCCCCCGAGGCTACGGCACGGGCGACCGCAAACGCGATGTCGGGATAGTCCACCGACTCGCTCGTAAAGACCCCAAAATCCCGCACTATATGGCCCTGTAATGCGCCTTGCTTTAGGGCCTCCTTGAGAGCGACGCCATTATGATCGGATCCGATCGCGATGGTCATTCCGTCACGCGTGTGAAGACCGAGCGCACTATATCTGTGTACATCTTCAAGCGAGAAGCCAAGCCGCGGGAGAACCCAAACTTCTCTTCTTTCATGACATGAGTCACACCGTCAAGTTCCACAAACGTCTGATTCCAGCCCTCTTTGAGGGCGAGCTTGGTCAACGCCATCTCCACCCCAAAATCTAACGTATGCACCCTGCGCCGAAGCTTCTTCCACAACGATTTGTTGAGAACCCGCTGCCCCGACAGATAGGGGGCTATCGTCTGAGCTAGATCGGTATTCAACCGTCCCCTGCGAAAGATCCCCACGACCATATCGCGCTTCTCTTGGATATACGTCTGAACCATGCGCTCGATATGATCCGGGCGCAAGCCAACTAAGTCGGCATCCAAAAAGAGCAGCGTCTCATATCTGGCTTTTTGTACCCCGCGGTCGAGGGCTGCGGATTTGCCACAGTTAACCGGCAGGGAGATGACTTTGACGCCAAACGACCGCGCCACCTCAGCTGTCCCATCGGTCGAGCCATCATCGACCACGATGATCTCGCCGACCGAAGGAGCGTGCAAGAGCGGCCAGAGCACGCCACCGATCCGTTCAGCCTCGTTGTATGCCGGAACGATGGCCGATACTCGTATGGGGCTGTGCGATTCGCTCATCACTGAGAATTTTACGAGCCCGCGCTAGCAAAGTCAAATGCCTCCCTCTTGACTCTTATAAGACTTTAGGCTATGCTTTGGAATCACCATGCTAAGGGAGAGAAAGATCGCCATCCTTGGGCTGGGCAAGATCGGCGGAGCGCTCGCGAGCAGTCTGGTGCGTAACAAGATCGTCTCCAAAGAGAATATTGTCGGTACGACTGGCCATCGGGACAGCGCTCTTGAGGCCGCTAAACGCTATGGCATCAAGACCCTCACTGATAACGTGCGAGCGCTCGCTGACGCGCAGATCGTCATCCTTGCCGTCAAGCCCCAGACCATGAAGAAAGTCTTACTGGAGATCCGCGATGCGGTGCGTGACGATCAACTGATTATCACGCTGGCGGCCGCGCGCACGACGCGCTTCATTGAAGAGTATCTCCAGAAGGCGGTCCCGGTGGTGCGCGCCATGACGAACACCCCTTGCTTGGTCAACGCCGGCATGACCGTGCTCTGCCCTGGGCGCTACGCGTCCAAAGAGCATATAGAGCTTGCCAGAGAGATCTTTGCCGCTGTTGGCTTAGTCGCGATCATCGATAACGAGGAGTTAATGGACGCGGTAACGGCGCTCTCGGGAAGCGGTCCAGCGTATGCATATATTATGATTGAGGCTCTGGCTGAAGGGGGCGTCAAAGTTGGGTTACCCCGGTCGCTCTCGACGATCTTAGCGGCGCAATCGCTGCTTGGCGCTGCCAAGATGGTGCTCGAGACAGGTGAGCATCCAGCTAAGCTCAAGGATGAGGTAACGACGCCGGCGGGCGTCACCATTGACGGGATCATGGCACTGGAAGACGGCGGGATTCGCGTCACCCTGATTAAGACTGTAGATCGGGCAACGGAGAAGTCCAAAGAGTTGTCGCAGTGAACTGCCAGGGGGGTCTTGACAACAGGGGGCCTTTTGTGCTACAAGAATAAGTCCTAGAAGGAGGTTGGACCTTCCCCCTTAGGGAAGGGGCAAAGGAAGGAAGAGCTTGGCTTGCGGTTTACGCCGCGCTACAAGGGCCGCTGGGGAAGAATCCCGCAAGGCTGCGGGCAAAACCCTGGAAAACTCCCTGAGGGCGTCACGCCCAGCCAAGCTCTTCGCTCTTTAGGAGGTGTGCGAGGAGTCTCAAGGCCATCTCTGCCCTTCCCCCCACCACATAAAAAGTCCCCTTTCCCGCAGGTCGTAAGTAAGATAATTGAGAACCCCTCGCACCGCTGGACATCCCCTCTCACCTTGGGCTTACCTTAGTCTTGGGTTCTTTAACAGAGCAAGGACTTCTATCACTATCGAGAGTGATCTTAGTCCCTAGAGGGGCACAAAGCGAGCGATGAAGTGGCGCAACGGCCCCTCGCCGAAGATGAGCTTGACCCCGCGGATCGTGTCGCGCTGATCTCGGATCTGTTTTAGGGTTTCGACCACGTGATCGAGATGCTCCTGGGTGTAGACGCGCCGCGGGATCGCGAGGCGCACAAGTTCGAGTCTGGGGTAGATCTCTTGTCCTGTTTTTTCGTCGCGCTTGGCGAACATCGTGCTCCCGATCTCGACGGCCCGCACTCCGCCTTCGCGATAGAGCGCGATCACCAACGCTTGAGCAGGCAACTCCTTCTGAGGGATATGGGGAAGAAATCTGAGCGCGTCGATGTAGACGGCGTGGCCGCCGATGGGCTCGATGATCGGGATCTTCTCAGCCTTGAGGCGCTCCCCCATATAGCGCGTCTGTCCAATCCTATCGCGGAGATACTCTTCATCTAGGGCTTCGTAGAGCCCGATGGCGATGGCCTCCAGGTCGCGCCCGGCTAGCCCGCCGTATGTTGGGAATCCCTCAAAGAGGATGAGTTTCTGTACGCAGCGCCAGTAGAGATCCTCATCGTTCATTGCCAGGAGGCCTCCGATGTTGGCAATTGCGTCTTTTTTAGCGGAAAAAGTCATGCCGTCGGCAAGCGCAAAGATCTCGCGGGCAATCTCGATAGGCTTTTTCTGGGAGAATCCCGGCTCGCGCTCCTTGATAAAGAAGCAGTTCTCAGCGAAGCGACAGGCATCGAGAAAGAATGGGATGCGATATGCTCTGGCGATCTCGCTGACAGCACGAATATTTTTCAGCGAGACGGGTTGGCCTCCTCCGGAGTTATTGGTGATTGTGAGCATGATCAGGGGAATGCGTTCGCGCCCATGCTTCCGGATGAGAGCTTCGAGGGCGTCGACGTCCATATTGCCCTTGAAGGGATGTTCCTTCGTTGGGTCGTAGGCGTCCTCGATGACGAGATCGATAGGCTCTCCTCCAGCAGCAAGCACGTTAGCGCGCGTCGTGTCGAAGTGCATATTGTTGGGGACGAGATCGCCGGGTTTGACGAGCGTCGAGAAGAGAATGTGCTCGGCGGCGCGCCCTTGATGCGTCGGCATAAAATATCTGAACCCAAAGATATCTTTGACAGCTTTCTCTAAGCGATAGAAGCTGCGCGCCCCGGCGTAGGACTCGTCGCCTTGCATCAGAGCGCCCCACTGGGCGTGGCTCATCGCGCCGGTTCCGGAGTCTGTTAGCAGGTCAATATAGATATCTTCGGCGCGGAGCCGAAAGACATTATAATCGGCTTCCTGGAGCTTCCGTTCGCGCTCAGCGCGGGAGAGAAGCCGAACGGGCTCAACAACCTTGATCTTATAGGGCTTGAACATCACGAGCCTCCTGGGCTCCTAAAAGACCTTGGTGGCCGTGCGCATCTTGTGCCCGGCTTTCTGTAAGCGCTCGTACTCTTTCAAGAGCATCAAGCGCTTTGTCTGGCTGAGATAGTCAATGAAGAGCACACCATCTAAGTGATCGATCTCGTGCTGGAGCACCCGTGCGGCCAGCCCATCGCGTTCCAAGAGAATCTCTTTCCCATCGGGGTCGAGCGCTCGCACCGTCACTTTCGCGGGGCGAGCAAACTCAGCTTCGATGCCGGGGATGCTCAAACAGCCCTCAACCCAGACTTCTGTCTCGTCACTCTTTTGTATGATCTCCGGGTTGATGAGCGCGTAGAAGTCGTCTTCGACGTCAATCGTGATAATGCGCTTGAGCACGCCCACCTGCGGGGCTGCCAAGCCGTAGCCCTTGGCTAAGACCATTGTCTCGATCATCTGATTAGCAATACGCTTGATCTCGTCGTCAATAACGGAGATCTCTTGGGCGCGTCGGCGCAAGATCGGGTCCGGGTACTTGCGGATTCTCAGAGCCATAACAAATATTATAAGAGCATGATCGGCATTTGGCCAGTAGAGCGATCGCGGTTGTAGGAGGGTTGCTCACCCAGCCATTTCCACACCTCCCCCCTGGTAACGATCTCTTGGCGCACCGACCCAGACCCTTTGACTTTTCCCCCGTTTGTGGTATATAGAGGGTGATACACCATAAAGCCGCTCACTCCCGCCCAGAATCTTGAGGGAGCAGGGGAA
>JANXCC010000070.1 GCA_025060395.1 Candidatus Bipolaricaulota bacterium
CGTTGATGACCACCTTCAACCGATGGTGGAAGAAGACCTTAGATAGGATCGCTATAACGTTGGCTGCCGTGATGAAACTCGCAACGATAGAACATCGATTTTGACGAGCTAACTCGGCTACCCTGTAGGCGCTCCTCAACACCCGTAGCCCCGCCGCAACCAAGGGGCGCCTCGATCCTGGCGACGCTGTGCCCCATTCAATTTCAAGCACCGGGATATCCGGTCCCACGTGGTGCAGTAGGGGTCCCTGACGAGATTGCAAGAGCAGACATTTTTCTAGTGACTGTAAGTGATTCAGATAATTCAAACAGACGCGCTCCGCGCCTCCAACTTCCATGGTGGGAATGAAGAACAATACTCTGCGTGGGGAGGTGCGTGGTTCAGTCATCGGTATCCTATAGCCTACCAGGGCGTGCTTTGGCGTGCTTTCTGGGTCTATTAGCGTCTCTCTTTTCCCAAAGAGAACCACTGTGCCAAACGGGCGCGCAAGCTCTCCCTCAACTTCTTTGCAGGCTTGGGACAGAAGCGTAACAGGCGAAATCCAGCCCAGACGACACGCTGCCCCTTGTAAAAATTCTCCGTGACGTTGGCCTCAGTCGAT
>JANXCC010000071.1 GCA_025060395.1 Candidatus Bipolaricaulota bacterium
TGTCAAGCCTGAGCTCTCTCCTACAGCAAGGTAGAGCAAGCCCTTGTCTAGGGTCGTCGCTCCCACGCTCTGCGCTAGATTGATCTGCTTGCCTTGGGCTGCTAGCTCCCTCTCAAAGGCCAGCAAAGCCTCATCCTTCCGCAGTTGCTTGAGCAAGTCTTGCACAGCTTGCTGGCTCAGCAGGGTCCACCGCTCCTCCCGCCCATCGGGATAGATATTGATCGTTCCATCCTCCTGCTTGACCAACGCTACAGCATTCAGCTGCCCCGCGCGCTCCTCAAAGGCAATCCCAGCCTCCGTGCCAAAGAGCAGAAAGCCCAGCTTCACCGCCTGCGAGGCGAAGAGCCGCATCGCGCCCAAGATCGGCTTCAGCCCACGACGCTCCAGCTGCTCTCTAAGAGCTGCGATTTGAGGGTCTTCCCACAAGGCATCTGGATCAGTGCCGGCTTCTTTGGGGGAGACCTCTCTGAGATCACAGGCGATCAACGAACCGTTGTTACGGTGGTCAACCCCGATCTGATGGCTCAAAGGTGCTAAACGCCCCGTTGCTTCGGAGGAGACAAGCCTGTCCTTCATCCCGACACAGCCACCCA
>JANXCC010000072.1 GCA_025060395.1 Candidatus Bipolaricaulota bacterium
AGAGCTTCTAAAGCAGCCTCTTGTGCCTTTTTGATGACCTCACGATCAGGGATACTCTCGATCTCTTGTACGATTTCTTCAAGCGTACGCCTCCTTGAGATGGCATCAACGATAAGGTCTTTAAGCGAGCGACCTGGTATCACTTCTCCTATAACGTCAAATACCCTATCACTTCCCAAAGCCTCCCGGATTCTTTCTATCTTAGTAAAAAGTGCACGTAGTACTGCACCTTCACGTGTGTCGCTGGCAACTAAGTTGTAAATATGGACTTCCTTTTTTTGTCCATATCTGTGAATCCGTCCCATGCGCTGTTCGAGCCGGTTTGGGTTCCAGGGGATGTCGTAATTTACCATGAGGGAACAGAATTGCAGATTGATACCCTCGCCCCCTGCCTCAGTAGAGACCATAATTTGTGCCCTTTCGCGGAAGTCGTACTCTGCACGAATCCGAGCATCCAAGTTCATACCGCCATGTAAGGTCACTACACTGTATCCCCAAGTCGAAAGCTTTTCAGCTAGATAATCTAAAGTCTCGCGTGACTCCGTAAATATCAAAAGCTTTTCGCCACGGTGCCGAATCTTTTCATCCTCC
>JANXCC010000073.1 GCA_025060395.1 Candidatus Bipolaricaulota bacterium
CCCCGGAGCGATTGGTCTTCAATCGCACGGTGACGCTCAAGGGCGAGTGGGAGAAGGTTCAGAAGCGCTGACAGCGAATGCCCCTAGGCCAATCACGTCCTTTAACTTCAGAGAGCTTATCTCAAAAGCACTAGTCTCTTAATGCGATCCTGAAGAACCGTCCCGTCTGTTCCTTTGTAGGTGACGACGTAGAAATAAACGCCGTTGGCGAGCGGTCTGCCGTGGTGGTCGAGCATCTCTAAGCGCAATTGTCCGCTCTCTGAGGAGACTTCTGCGATCTTGCGCCCGCGCAAATCATAGAGCGCGACGCTCAGTTCGGCGATGTCAGCGCTTGTGACTGTGAACTCAAGGGCGTGCTTCGTCTGGTGGATCTTCATCCCTCTGAGGACAGTCGAGAGATTGCTAGAGCCGGCTGTATTTGTCCCTATGACCTGCAATGGCACGTCAACCGTTCTCTCATCGGGATCATTGCTCATAATCCGCAAGTTCCCCGTGATAATCCCAAGGCGATTGGGCCTAGCCCGAAGGCCAAAGGCAAGGCTCTCACCGGGCATCAGCGTGCAAGGAA
>JANXCC010000074.1:0-277 GCA_025060395.1 Candidatus Bipolaricaulota bacterium
CTCGAGTATCGCGATGCAGCGATGTTTTTCCGCAAGACCTATCCTGCGAAGGGGCTGGTGCAGTTGCTTGCGAGCGTGATGAAGCGGCTTTCAGGGCAGGGCGATGGAGAGGCGGTGATTCAAATCCAGACGCCCTTCGGCGGCGGCAAAACGCACAGCTTGATCGCCCTTTACCACCTCATCAAACATGGTCAGGAGCTGGGCGGCGCGATCGCTGAACTTTTGCAGAAAGCGGGTGTGGAGCGCGTGCCGGAGGCGCGGGTGGTCACGTTCGTAG
>JANXCC010000074.1:287-565 GCA_025060395.1 Candidatus Bipolaricaulota bacterium
GGCAGGACGCCTTGGGGCGAAATCGCGCATCAACTGGGGCGCTACGAGCTTCTGGAGGCGCACGATCGCAAGCGTCGCGCGCCGGGCAAGGATTTGCTGCACCAGCTCCTGAGCGCTCAGCCCACGCTGCTCCTCATGGACGAGATCGCTGAATATGCGGTCAAGGCGCGTGACTTCCGCGACCAACTGGTGGCGTTTTACCAAGAGCTGACCGAGGCGGTGAAAGTGCTGCCTCAAAGCGTGCTGGTTGTGACGCTGCCCTCAAGCGCTCCCTACGG
>JANXCC010000075.1 GCA_025060395.1 Candidatus Bipolaricaulota bacterium
AGACTTCTTCGATGAGCGGGGTTTCATCGCCACCGAGGCGCCCATCCTCACACCGTCGGCTTGTGAAGGCACAACGACGCTCTTTGAAGTAGATTACTTTGAAGAGAAAGCCTATCTATCGCAAAGCGGGCAGCTCTATCTCGAAGCGACGGCGATGGCCTTGGGGAAGGTCTATTGGATCGGTCCGGCCTTTCGCGCCGAGCGCTCCAAGACGCGCAAACACCTCACCGAGTTTTGGATGGCCGAGGCCGAGGTCGCCTTTTTCGACCACGAAGAGAACCTCCAGCTTCAAGAAGAGCTGGTCAAGTATGTGATCGAGCGCGCGCTCACCCGACGCGCCCGCGAACTCAAAACGCTAGAGAGAGATACCAAGACCCTCGAGCGCGCGCTGCGCGAGCCGTTCGTCCGCATCACGTATGAAGATTCTCTCAAGCTCGTCAACGAGCTCTTGAGCGAGAAGATCGCCGCGGGAGAAGTTGAGCAGCTCCGGTGGGGAGACGACTTCGGTGCGCCCCACGAAGAAGCCCTGGGCGGGCACTTTGGGCGCCCCGTCTTTGT
>JANXCC010000076.1 GCA_025060395.1 Candidatus Bipolaricaulota bacterium
CGATGCGAGCCAAGAGGTCCTCGAGCGAGAGGGAGAACTCGGCTGCGACGCGCTGTGGATCGTCGGACACATGAGGAATCGACTTCCCCTCGAGTTGCCCTTCGGGAGTGATGCCGTAAAAGCGGCAGATCAGCCGTGCATCGTCTGGGCCGAGGAGTGCTTCGACCTCCTCTGGCGTCCACAGGTAGAAGGCTCCTTCGCCACCCTCGCTGTCCGCATCCTGTGCGGCGAAGAACCCCCCGTGCGGTCCACACAGCTCGCGAAGGAGGTACGCGAACGTGTCTTCGGCTACCCGACGGAGGTCAGGCGCCCCAGAAGCCAGGTAGGCGAGGGTGTAGATCCTGCTGAGCAACGCGTTGTCGTACAGCATCTTCTCGAAGTGCGGGACCAGCCACGCTTCGTCGACCGCGTAGCGATGGAATCCTCCTCCCACCTGGTCGTAGATGCCGCCTCGTGCCATCGCGACGTGGCTCTGCAGCACCATCTCCAATGCTCGGGGCGCTCCGACTCGCGGAATGGTTCGGTGTTTAAATTCAAGCTGAAACGACCCCGG
>JANXCC010000077.1 GCA_025060395.1 Candidatus Bipolaricaulota bacterium
TGTAAACTCGATAGAGATTGAAGAGCTTATCTTGATGAAGGATGGGCAAGCTTACCGCGTTGATCCAGAAAAAGCGGATAAAATCGAAGAAACGGGGATCTTACTGGGAAGCGCGTGGGTCGGAGGATTTTTGGAACACTTTAGTAAACCAACTACACCCACGGTAGCATCACAATGATCGTGCTCATTGTAGAGGGCGAAGGCGATAAAATCTTTTTCGAATACGTTAGGGATGTTGTGTTTCAACAATCCCCAGTCCAGATCGAGATAGCCTGTGCCCAAGGAATCAATAGAATGCTGAAAGAAGAGCTACCCAACGCTATAAGCTTCTTGCAACAAGGCTTATATACCAAAGTTATCGCGGTCTTCGATGAGGACAACAAGTAAAATCATGCAGATCGCCATTGATGGTCCTGCTGGATCGGGGAAGACGAGCGTCGCCCGCGCGCTCGCTCAGCATTTCGGGTGTCTCTTCGTGAACACCGGCGCGATGTATCGAGCGGTCGCGCTCGCGCTCTCCCAAGGACTGTCACTCTCAGAAATCCAGATA
>JANXCC010000078.1 GCA_025060395.1 Candidatus Bipolaricaulota bacterium
ATCCGCCGCGAGGTTTTCGCCCTTTCCTTGCCGGTGCTCACCGAGAGCTGGCTCCTCGTGGAAGCAAGACTGGGCCGGTTCTTCGCGGACAAAATCTGGGAGGCGGCTACGAATGGCGTCTTTGCGGTCCTTGAGGTGGGGCGCGAAGATTTGCAAATCGCTCTCGCAATCGAGCAACAGTATCACGACGTAGGCTTTGGCTTCGTGGACGCCACGTGCTTGGCCCTGTGCGAGAAGCACAAGATCGTCAAGGTCTTCACCTACGATCGCAGGCATTTTGCCCTCTACAAGCCCAGCTTCGCTTACCATCTTGAACTCTTGCCGTGACGCAGAGAAGAGGCTCCATCATGCGTGACCCCCTCTCTGTCGAGCAGTAACCGACGCGCCCATCGCAGCGCACTAAAACTCTTCCCATTCTAGCGTAGGTGGAAGTACTGGTAAGCCCTCTCTGTCAACACGGACCAAGGCGCGTCGCACCAGCAAGCGCACGGATTCTTCATCGGCCTTAACACGCACTTGATAGATAAACATCGAGTCAGGA
>JANXCC010000079.1 GCA_025060395.1 Candidatus Bipolaricaulota bacterium
CCGCTCCCGCCATTCGCTCAGCACCTGATTGACCGTTGTCCGTCGCGCATCAATCATCTGGCCCAAGAGATCATAGCTTAACTTCAGTTCCACACACACGCCCTGGGGACTTACCCGCCGCCCAAAACGCTCCCCTAATGCCAAGAGCAACGCCGCTAAGCGCTCCTGCACCCCCGCATGGGCAGCGACAAACCGCGCGTGCCGCCTCAGTATCTTCACTTGTCGTGCCAGCACTAGCAGCAGTCTCGCTGTCAGCACCGATGGCTCTTGCACAAGGCGCTTGCAGACCGCTCGGCTGAGATGCTGCGCCCTAACTTCCGTAAGCGCGCAGGCGCTCAGCTCATGGCACTCTTGCCCCAGCAAACTTCCAACACCAACCATGTCTCCCGGACCGACCACCCCAACGACAATCCGGCGCCCCTCAGACGTCCGATGAAACAGCATCACGACGCCTTCGCAGAGAAGATAGCATCCGTTGTGGGGATCCCCTTGCTCGAAGAGCACGTGCTTGGGCAGAAACGAGACGGAACGAATCAGC
>JANXCC010000007.1 GCA_025060395.1 Candidatus Bipolaricaulota bacterium
CCCGGCGGACTGGTTTTAGCGTCATTGCAGATCGCGCGGGCGTTGCGACGTCACCCCGGTGGCACGCGCGTCATCGTGCCGCACTATGCCATGTCCGGCGGGACGCTCATCGCGCTCGCAGCCGACGAGATCATCATGAGCCCTCACGCCGTCTTAGGGCCGGTCGATCCCCAAATTGGACAATATCCGGCTGCGTCGTTGCTAGCCGTTCTTGAGAAGAAGCCTCTCAGCGAAGTAGACGATCAGACCCTGATCTTGGCTGACGTCGCGCGCAAGGCCGTCCAACAGCTCCAGGATGCCGTCTATGAACTGCTTGCAGGGCGCTATCCCGAAGACCAGGCGCGGGAGTTGGCTCGGAAACTCTCCGAGGGCCATTGGACCCATGATTATCCCATTACGTATGAGAAAGCCAAAGAGCTTGGGCTACGGGTGCGCAGCGACATTCCTAAGGAATTTTTACACTTGATGGCGCTCTACCCTCAGCCGGTGCGCCATCAAGCCGGCGTCGAGTATCTCCCTATCCCACGTCATAGAGGGAAGGGATCGCATTTTGCACCCCGTCATGAAGGAGAGTGACCGTAAGAAATGGCTCACGAACTTACACCAGAACAATTGCGTCGCACTTTCGACCCTAAAGAGCTTGGCATCGAGTCTACAGAGAAGATCCCCCCCTTGGAAGGGATTATCGGGCAGAAGCGCGCTGTGTCGGCGTTGCGATTTGGGCTGAACATCCAAGAGCTGGGTTTCAATATCTATGTAGCTGGCCCGCCGGGCATTGGCAAGATGACCGCGGTGAAGTCGTTCTTAGAAGAACTCGCGCGCCAGAAAGAGACCCCTCCAGATTGGTGCTATGTCAATAACTTCGACGACCCTTATCAGCCTAAGGCGCTGCGCCTGCCCACCGGCTGGGGGGCGCAGTTTGCCCAAGATATGAAGAATCTCATCGATCATGTGCGGCGCGAGCTGCCTAAAGTCTTCGAGAGCGAGGAGTACAACGCCCAGCGCGACGAGATTATCAAGAGTTTTAATAAACAACGCGAGCTCGTGATCAATCGTGTGCAGGAGCGCGCAGCCCAAGCGGGCTTCATGCTGCAAGCCGCGCCCTTTGGGATCTTGATCCTTCCAGTGCTGGGCGGACGTCCTCTCAGCGATGCAGAGTTCCAATCACTTCCTCAAGCAGCCAAAGAGGACATCCAGCGCCGGCGCGACGCCCTCCAAGAGGACCTAAAAGTCGCCATGAAAGAGATTCGCGCCCTAGAGAAGATCACCCAGGAGAGATTGCGCGAACTCGATAGACAAGTTACGCTCTACATGGTCGGTGGCCTGATAGACGATCTGCGCGAAAAGTACAAAGATCTCCCCGAAGTACTAGAGCACTTAGACGCCGTACAGAAAGATATCTTGGAAAACATCGAGCTGTTCAAGGGCGAACAGAAGCCCGACAGCGATGTTCCGACGTGGGTGCGAGAACTCCCCTTTCGCAAGTACTTTGTCAACGTCTTGGTGGACAATAGCAAGCAGCAAGGCGCGCCGGTGGTTGTTGAGCTGAACCCTGTCTACCACCATCTCTTTGGGCGCATCGAGAAGGAGACGCACTTCGGCGCGCTCTATACGGACTTCACTATGATCAAAGCCGGCTCACTCCACCGCGCTAATGGAGGCTATTTAGTCTTGCCCATCGAAGACGTTTTGAGAAATCTTCTCAGTTGGGACGGGCTCAAGCGCGCCTTGCGCAGCCGCGAGATCTTCATCGAAGAGCTAGGGGAGCGCTTAGGATTCATCACCACTAAGAGCCTGCGTCCACAACCCATCCCCTTGGACATCAAGGTCGTGCTCGTCGGTCCGCCCATCTATTACTATCTGCTCCATGCCTTGGACGAAGAGTTCCCCGAGCTCTTCAAAGTCAAGGCGGATTTCGACACCCGCATGGACTGCACCCCGGAGAATATTCAAGATTTTCTCAAGTTCCTCTGCACGTTCTGCCAGAAGGAGCATCTGAAGCACTTAGACAGCACAGCCGTGGCGAAGCTCTTGGAGCATGCCGCACGCTTAGCCGAAGATCAGAAAAAACTCTCGACGCACTTTGGCGCTATTGCCGACGTCATCCGCGAAGCGAACTACTGGGCACTGCAAGAGAAGGCCTCACACATCAGTGCGCGCCACGTGCAGAAAGCCCTCGAGGAAAAAGTCTATCGTTCCAATCTCATTCAAGAGCGCATCCAGGAGATGATCGCGCGCGGCACGCTGCTCATCGATACCGAGGGGACAGCCGTCGGACAAGTCAATGGACTTTCTATTATCCATCTAGGAGACTATACGTTTGGCAAGCCCAGCCGGATCACGGCGAGCGTAGGCGCAGGGCGCGAAGGCATCATAGACATAGAAAGGGAAGTCGAGCTCGGTGGACCGATCCACTCCAAAGGCGTCTTGATCTTGAGCGGGTACCTAGCTCAAAAGTACGCGCAAGATAAGCCCCTGACGCTCTCAGCGAAACTAGTCTTCGAGCAGAGCTACGAAGGGGTTGAGGGCGACAGCGCCTCCTCAACCGAGCTGTATGCGCTACTTTCGGCACTCTCCGGGGTGCCGATCAAGCAGGGGATCGCCGTGACGGGGTCGGTGAACCAACACGGGCAAGTCCAGGCGATTGGCGGAGTTAATGAGAAGATCGAGGGCTTCTTCGACGTCTGTAAGGTGAAGGGCCTGACGGGCGAGCAGGGGGTGATCATCCCCAAGAGCAACGTACAGAATTTGATGCTACGCGAAGATGTGGTCGAAGCCGTACGTGCTGGGCGATTTCATATTTGGGCAGTGAGCACCATAGATGAGGGTATCGAGATCCTGACGGGAGTGCCGGCAGGAGAGCGCGGACGCGATGGGAAATTCCCCGAGGGCACGATCAACTATCTCGTGGATCAACGGTTACGAGAGTTTGCTGAATGCTTAAAGGAGATCTCTGAAGACACAAGGAAGCCACGACGCGCGCGCAGAGCGGTCAAAGGGAATTAGTCGAGTAACCGAGGTAGATCGCGTAGATCGCGCACGCGGGCACAAGGATGCTCTCTCAAGAGCACATCCTGAGGATCTCCTCCCCAGAGTCGCCCAGGGAAGAAGCGATGATCGAGCTCAGGACGCTCGATCCAGACGGCATGCAAGCCCGCTCGTCGCGCCCCGCGAATATCTGTCTCGAAATCGTCTCCCACGTGCACGGCCTCATCAGGAGAGACGCCTGCGCGCCGCAACAAAGCAGCCCAAAAAGCCCGGTCGAGCTTTCCGTGTGCAATCCCCGTTGAATCGGGACTAGCACGCCACTGGAAGAACTCCCTCAATCTGTGTTTTTCCAGGGAGCGATCGATGCCTATCAGGGGGCGATGCGAGACGATTCCCAGCGCAATGCCCCGCCGTCGAAGCTCTGCTAACACCTCAGGTACTTCTGGGAAGAGCTCATCAACAGGGTCCTCCCAGTAGCTTTGGATCTTCGCGGCAAGCTGGGTGAGCTCCCCAGCAAACCCCAACTCCTCTAAGATCAGCTTGTTCCACTCCACAAACGAGTCGGTACTAAATCCCAGATGGGGACGGATCTCGCGGTGCCAACGCTCTTGCGCACGGGCGTAGGCGTGAGCGAGCCGCTCACGAGCTACCGTTAGACCCAACGCCTCTATTTGCTGAGCAAACCAATCGGCTTGACTGCTGCCAGGCACCCAGACGAGCGTGCCATCCATATCGAAGAAGATGACTCGTGCGTGCATAGGGTGTTATCCTACGCGATGGACGGGCTCTCGTCAAGGGTTGCACCTCGAGGAGCCCTAGAGTAAGATGAGCTCGTTATGGATCTCGAAGTACATCAGATTGCCATTCCCAACCCGTACTTTGAAAGCCCAACTAATGTCTTCTGCATTCACAACGCTCACAGCCCTCCTGTACTGATCGACACGGGGATCGGCACACCGGAGTCTTTGAGTCTTTTGCGTCATGAGCTTTCGCAGCATGGGTGCTCTTTGAAGGATATCGCGGCCATTCTGCTGACCCATAAGCATGTCGATCATAGTGGGCTAGCGCGCGCCCTCCAGGAGGAATCTGGCGCGGCGGTTTACGTGCATAGCGACGACTGGGCAGACGTAGCGTGCTTTGAAGAGCGTCATGAAAAGGTCTCCCAGCTCTATCTCGAAGCGATGCGTCGGTGGGGCGTTCCCGAAGAGATCATTCTGGCAGTTGGGAACTTGCGGGCGCGGTTTGCCCAGCTGAGCCGCTCTGTCCCCACCGCTCAGAAGATCAGCGACGGTCAGATCCTGCGCTGCGGCGACTGGGAGGTCTACGTCTTGCATACCCCTGGCCACACCCAGGGATCTGCTTGCTTTTTGCTAGGCGAAAAGCTCTTTAGCGGAGACCATCTTCTCCCAACGTACACCGCCAACGTCGGAGCAACCGACGTCACCACCAAGGGCCATCTCGAAAAATTTCTCGGCTCGCTCCAGAAGATTCTTGCCCTGCCCAACGTAGCATCCCTGGAGATCTATCCAGGACACGGCCAGCCGTGGACCGATCCGCGCCCGCGTATCAAAAAGATCCTCAAGCATCATAGGGAACGAGCGGAACGCATCGTACAGATCTTGAGCGACGGTCAGACGCTCACGGCGTTTGAGATCGCGCAGAAACTCTTCGGACGGCTCAAAGACTACCATGTGCTGCTTGGGGCTGGCGAGGTCTACGCCCATCTTGAAGTGCTGGAGAGCCAAGGGTACGTACGCCGCGTCGAATCCTATCGCTTCGCCATAGCGTGACAGGGGCGTAGGTCCTCTGCTACAATATCGGGCAATCGACAGAGAAAGGGCTGATTACCATGATACGGATGCGACTCGCACACGTGCTCGTGGGGGTTGTGTTGGGGGTTGGGCTGCTTCTATGGCCGGCCCAGGCCACGATCACCGCGCGCTTGAGCGATCTTTCGCTCAGGCCGGAGGATAGAATCGACTACGACTTCACGCCAACGACAACGGGAGAGATCACAGTGAAGTTGATGTTGCGCCCTACTACTGCTTCTGTGCGCGTTCAGCTCCTCTTCGCGCAGACAGCGGTAGTAGATCAGACGGGTCCAACAACCCGCATCGCCAAGGCTGAGGTCGCAGAAGGCCAAGTCGGCCGTCCGTGGCGCTTGATCGTGACCAACCTCAGCGCTCAAACGGTCGAAGGGCGCCTCGAGCTCACCTACCCTCGACGTTTCTGTAAAGAGATCTTCGCGCATTATCGCATCAAGATCAGCTACGAGATCAATGCAGAACTAGAGGATCTCCATTGCCAGCAGTTATATGGGATTGTGCGCTCCCTGCCCAGCGATCACCTCAAGCGTCTTCGGGAGATCCGCGCTCGCGAGCCAGATGTCCTCGTCTATGGACAGTACTTCCCGCCGAGCCTCATCGAACTGCCGGGGCTGCGTGCTAGTCGCACCTTCACCCTCGTCGCCTATCACGAGCTAGGGCATTTGGTTCATTTCACACGCTCCACAGCTGACCAAGAAGCCCGATGGGAGAAGCTCTTCCGTGAGTCTGGGCGCGACCCTGATAACTTCGTGCCTGATCCTATCGACCGCTCGCTCTATGCCATGACCAATCAATACGAGGACTTCGCTGTAACATTTTCGGCGTATATTGCTGAGAGCCAGCGCTCCATCAGCGAAGCGATCACGCGCAGCCAGCGCAACAAACCCTTGCTCTTGCACAAGTTTAAATTGATCACAGAGTACTTCCGGCACCAGGCGGACGGATCCACGAAGGTTTATATTTATCGCGTTGGGACGGAAGTTCCTATCCCCACGATCTATCGTGCCTCTGTGCCGTTGACTGAGGAGGGTCTGCCGGACTTCACCGGGCCTATTGCGTGGGAGTCGTTTTAGGGCATAGGGGCAGCTGCATTGAGCGCGGTCTCCGCGATGTTGACTGAATAATCTTTGACACGCCCGATGCTGTCAAAGGCGATTCCGATAAGCTGTGCCTCGTGGGGAGCCAGATCCCAGAGGAGCTTGACGGCCTTCATGAGGCGCTCTTCGACGCCAGAGGCCTTATCGATCACGTCGCTGGCGAGCTCGGGATTGGGCAAGCGGAACGCATCCATGGCCTCTTTCAGTAAACCTGAGACTTGCTCCCCGTTTTTTTGGAAGGCCTCAGCGACCTTTGGCGGGGTCGGGGATTTGATCAATGTTGTCACATGGGCGATCTTCACCGCATGATCAGCCACGCGCTCCAATTGTCGAGCTACGGTATGGATATCAAAGAGCTTGACACGGCTGATGCCTAACGCCTCGTCGGCCAGAAGGTCGCAGAGCGTGATGCGAAATTGCCTATAGAGCATCAAGTAGAGACGATCCACGTCTTCATCGCGTGCCTCGATGTCATGGGCGAGTTCAGGATCGTAGTCGACGAGCGCGCGGACGGCGTCAGCGAACATGTCGTACACCATCAAGAAGATGCGATCCAACGTCTTGGGCGCGGAGAGCTCAGAGAGGTTGAGCAGGGTATGGATCACGATCGAATCTCGTGATTCCTCCATGATCTCCGGGCCGATGAGGGCTTGGGTGATCTTGCGGATCGTCTGGCGCTGCTCGGGGGTGATGCGGTCCCCCCGAACCTCGATGATGTCAAATCCCGCGACGTACATGGAGATGAAGGCGCGCATGAGGGTATCGCCGGTCTTAGTATCGAGGGAGAGGACTCCGCGGCTTGGTTGAGCACCACGATGTGGGCGTAAGATCAACAGATCAGGGCTGCGAGGGTGGAGCTCGATCTCGGCACCGGCATGGAGCTGCTGCGCTTCAGCCCAGTCTTTGGGCAGGGTAATCATGAACGTTGCCCCACCGGTGATCTGGACTCTTCGGATCTCCATAGTTCCTCCCGTCTGTCATGATTGATGGGGATTGTAATGTATAGCTATATAGCTGTCAAGTGCCTTGACAAGGGGGGCGGGAGGGGCTTATAATATTAATGAAAAATTTTTTCAATAAGGCATCCTATGACGGATCTCTTGAAGATTTGGGGAGAGCGATTACGGAGCGAGGGATATAGGCTGACGCGAGCGCGCCGCGCGATATTGGAGGCCCTGGCTGCAGGGGAAAGCCACATGACTCCCGAAGAGCTCCACCGTCAGGCGCGACGGCGCCATCGCTCGTTGGGCTTGGTCACGGTCTATCGGACCTTGGCGCTGCTAGAAAAGCTAAACTTAGTCCAGCGCGTGCATCAAGGGGCGCTGAGCTGTCACAGCTTCATCGCGGTGCGCTTACCCACAGGTCACCATCATCACTTGGTCTGTCGCACCTGCGGGCGCGTGGAGGAGTTTCCCGATTGTGCTCTTGACGACGTGCTAAGAAGATTGCAAGCACGCACAGGATTTGCCATCGAATCCCATCACGTGGAGGTGGTCGGTCGATGTCCTGAGTGTCAGTAGAGTTTTTTTTAGACTTTGCACATGAAATCTCTTTTCAATATCTTCAGAAAGGAGTGATTACAATGAAGAAAACAGTGTTCCTTGTACTTTCAGTACTAGCGATGTCGCTAGTTGGAGGAACCTGCGGGGCACAGCCCATGCTCAAGCTCAAAGCAGTGGCCAGTTTTTATATACCCTATGAGCTCACGAAGAACGTCGGTGGGGATCGCGTCGAGGTGAAGAATCTCGTTCCAGGGGGAGTAGATCCTCACGATTTCGAGCCCTCTCCCGCGGATATCCGCGCGATAGAAGAGGCCCAGGTCTTCGTCTACAATGGTGCGTCTATGGAACCCTGGGTCAAGCGTGTGCTCTGGGTGGTGAGGAATCGAGACAAGCTTGTTGTCATCGAAATGACAAAGGGACTGCCTCTGCGCAAGGTCGAAGAAGAGGAACGCGAGCACGGCGATGATCATGAACACCACGATCCTCACGCCTGGACCGATCCAGTCCTCGTCAAAGGGATGATCAACAACATTCGAGATGGGTTGAGCATCGCCGATAGTGCGGGTAGCTCAGTCTACACCAAGAACGCCGAGAATTATCAGGCGAAGCTCGACGCACTCGACGCCAAGATCCGCGAGGGCTTGAAGGCCTGTCGCTTACGAGATTTTATCATCTCGCACAGATTTATGGATTATTTTGCGGCACGATATGATCTAACGGCGCATGCGCTCTCGGGTTTAGAACCAGCCGAACCGACGCCGCAGCGCCTCGCTGAGCTTATCCGACTAGGCAAGGAGAAGCAGATCAAGTATATCTTTAAAGAAGAAGGGGACAAGATCAAGGCGCTCGAAGTCTTGGCGCGCGAACTAGGAGCGCAGATACTCACGCTGAACGTCGGGCACAGCCTCTCTGAGGACGAAGAGCGCGCGGGGAAAAACTATCTCTCGATTATGGAGGAGAATCTGAAGAATCTCCGGATCGGACTGGAGTGCCGATGAGCGAGCCGATTATCGAGATCGAAGATATCTGGTTTAGTTACGGCGCTGAGCCCGTGCTCGAGGGTGTCTCCCTTGAGGTGATCCGGGGGGACATCCTCGGGCTTATCGGCCCCAACGGCTCTGGTAAGACCACTCTCTTAAAACTGATCTTGGGACTGCTCTCTCCTCAACGAGGGACGATCCGGCTCTTTGGACAAGAGCTTGGACGCTTTCGCGAGTGGGCACGGCTCGGTTATGTACGCCAGCGCGGCTGGGACTTTGAACGCAATTTTCCTGCGTCTGTAGAGGAGATCGTGCGTTTAGGCCGGGTGCCGCGCCTCCGCTGGGGCGCGTGGCGGCGCATCGATACCGAAGCGGTCGAGCGAGCTCTGCACGCTGTGCACATCGAAGGGCTGCGTCATCGCCCGATCAGCGAGCTCTCCGGTGGGCAGCAGCAGCGTGTCTTCCTGGCGCGGGTCCTAGCGCAGGAGCCGGAGATCCTAGTGCTTGATGAGCCCACGGCTGCCGTCGACCCCAAAGTCGAGGCCGAGTTCTACAAACTCCTCAGAAAGCTCAATCGCGAGCAAGGATTGACAATTCTCTTGGTCTCCCATGACCTCGAAGCGATTGTGACCCAAGTGACGAAGATCGCGTGTTTAAACAGAAAGCTGCTCTTCTGCGGAACGCCTCAGGAGTGCTTAGCGAGCGATCTGTTAGAGAGAGTGTACGTCGGCAAGAGGCTGATGCATCACCAGCATCCATGGGGGTGAGTATGGGCGATATCTTTGCGTTTGGGTTTATGAGATTAGCGTTTGTTGGGGGGACGATCGTCGGGGTGCTCGCGCCGATAATCGGGACTTTTCTAGTCCTCCGACGCTACGGCCTGATCGGTGATGGGCTAGGACACGTGGCATTTGGAGGGGTAGCGTTTGGCCATCTCATGCGAACTGATCCGATCTTGATGGCCCTTGTGTACTCGACGGTAGCGGCGGTGGGGATGGAGCAATTCCGTGTGAAGGGGCGTTTAGGCGGCGATGTGGCCATAGCGATCTTTCTCTCGTCGGGGTTGGCCTTGGGATTGGTCTTGGCGCGTCTGGCGCGACGCTCAACGGATCAGCTCTGGACCTATCTCTTTGGCAGTGTGATCGCGCTCCAGCCCGGCGATGTGATCCAGATCGCGCTCATCGCGTTTATCGTCCTCGGCTCGCTGTGGGTGATGCGCCGCGGGCTCTTCTTCGTCACGTTCGACGAGGAGACGGCGCGAGCTTCGGGAGTTCCCGTAGGATTCTATAATATCGCGTTAGTGCTGTTGGCGGCGCTCACCGTCGTCTCAGCAATTCAGATTGTCGGCTTGCTGTTGATCTCTGCTCTGTTGGTCTTGCCTGTGGCGGCAGCGTTGCAGGTGGCGCGCAGCTTCCGGCAGACGCTCGTCCTAGGGGTGGGAAGTGGCTTACTGTCGGTCTACGGGGGACTGATCGGTTCATATTATCTGGATACTCCACCGGGGCCCACGATCGTGTTGATGGCGCTGGGGATCTTTTTGCTTGCGAATGGAGCGCGCCTGATGAGCCGTTCAGCGCGCGTTTTGGCGGCGTAGATACTCCTTGATCGTCTCGAAGATGACCTGAGCAACGGTCCATTGATAGAGCCAGCTGCGCAGTTTCAGCTCTTCTGAGGGATTGGTGAGAAACCCTGTCTCGATGAGCACGGCGGGCATCTCCGCCCGGCGAATAAAGAGCCTCTGATGTTTAATTCCGCGGTCGGTGACGCCTAGTGCTCGCGTGAGGCGCTTTTGCAGGAGCGAGGCTAAGGCACGGCTCTGCGGGTAGGTACGGAGGTTAGGATCGTCGTGGACCAAGACCTCGATGCCGTTGGCTGCAGCATGTCTGGGATGGGCGTTGGCGTGAATTGAGACGAAGAGATCGGCCTTGAGGCGGTTCGCCAGCCCCGTGCGCTCCCCGTGAGGAACGTAGATATCTTCGGAGCGCGTCAGCACAATAGAGATCTCGTCGTCGTACAACCCCAAGAGTCGGATAAATCGAGCGATGTTGAGATTGATATCTTTCTCTTGGGTGCCATAAAAGCCGATGGCCCCGGGGTCCCATCCGCCGTGTCCAGGGTCGATGACGACGAGAAAGCGCTTCGCTTGGCCCTGGCCCAGCGACCCCCATCCGCAGATACAGACCAGGACCAACACCGAGACGAATGCTCTTGCTGTCAGGGCCTTCATGGGCCACAGTATAGCACAGGGGAAGGACCCCGACTATGATCGATATTACACACCGATTGGAGGCGACATTACTTGCTCACCAGGCTATTTGACAGGCCTAGCTTGTTTACAGTATAATATAGTGAAAGCGCTCTTTATATATAGAAGAGCGTACAGATATAAAGGAGGTAGGGAATATGCACCTAGGGCGCAAGCGTTGTCTGGTCGGTCTTGTGGGGGTATTGGTGATCGGGGTCTTGGTGGGGAGCTTGGTTTTGAGTTTTCCTGGGGCTTCGCAGCAGGGGCTGATTCCCGAAGAGTTGGTCGTGGGTATGGTGCCCTCGCGCGCCGCGACGATCTTGCAGCCCCCTGTCGAAGGGATGGCCAAGCTCGTCCTCGACTACGTGCAGAAGAATGGGTTCCCCCAAGTCAAGCGCGTACGTGCCGTCGTCCCTGAGTCCTATCCTGCGACCATCGAGGCTATCGGCGCGGAGAAGATCCATGTCGGATTGCTTGGCCCCTTCCAAATCGTTTTAGTCGTTGACAACTACGGCGCGATCCCTATTAATGTCGCCAAGCGCGGCGCTAATCTTACCTTCCGCTCCCAGTTCATGGTGCACGTGGACAGCACCCTCAAGGCCCTTAAGGACAACGATCAAGATCCCAAGAACGACCTTGTCAGCTTGGTCAAGTCCGGAGCTACCGTGCGCTTCAGCTACGGCGGCAGCTCGACCTCTACCAGCGGCTTCTTGTTCCCCTGCAAGACCCTCAAAGATCTAGGGATTTTGCCGGGAGATTATAAGAACTTTAAGACAATTCGTGCGGCAAATCACTTGGCATCAGCGATTGCCGTCTACAAGAAGGACGTCGACGTAGGCGCGGGGTTCGATGATGTGCGCCAGAGCCTCAACACCGAGCAGGCGAAGAAAGAACTCGGGTGGAAACCCGGTGACCCTGAACCCAGCACCAAAGTGAACGTCATCGGCTATAGCGATGACATCCCCAACGATGGGATCGTCGCCATCAAAGCCTTGGATGCTAAGCTGCGCGAGACGATCAAGAGGGCCTTCGTCGAGATCATGAAGACCGAAGAGGGCAAGAAGTACGCCAAGGATGCTCTAGACGCGACAGACTTTGTCCCCGTCCCCGAAGAGTACGATATGCTCAAGGCCCTCGAGGCCGTGCGGGTCGTGGCGAAGGAGATCCAGCCCAACTTGGCCAAGTGCGAGAATCAATAAGCGTTCGCGACAGCAGCCCTGGGGGACATGGGCCTGGAGGCCCTGTCCCCCTTTTGCATCCCTCTGCTGTACTCGTTTAAAATTGGGGTGAGCATGGCTACCCCTATCCTACGCATCCGCAACCTTACAGTCATCTATCCTGGCGTGCACCCCGTCAAGGCTCTCGATAATGTGAGCTTGGACATCTATCCTGGGGAGTTCGTTGTGGTCGCTGGGGTCTCTGGGTCTGGGAAGTCAACGCTTCTACGCGCTATCAATCGCTTGGCCGAGAACGATCACGCTCGCATTGAGGGGGAGATCTACTTCGACGGAGTTAATGTCTTAAAGGCATCGCGGCGGCAGCTGCGCGAGCTCCGCTCTCACATTGGGTTTATCTTTCAAGAGTATAACGTCGTTGAGCGCTTGCCAGTGCTAACGAACACGCTGGTGGGCTCGTTGGCACATGTGGGGCTCTTGCGGTCCTTGCTGGGGCGGTTTCCTAGAGAACAGATCGAGCGAGCGCGCCAGGCGTTGGTGCGGGTAGGCATTCCCCAGCCACGCCATGGCGATCGCGCCGCTCGCCTTTCAGGAGGCCAGAAGCAACGCGTGGGCATCGCGCGCGCCCTCATGCAAAAGCCTAAGCTCATCCTAGCCGATGAGCCCGTTGCCTCCCTCGATCCCATCACAGCCAATGTCGTCATGAATATCTTCAAGAAAATCAACGAAGATGAAGGAATCACCACGATCATCAACTTGCACGACCCTGTCCTAACGTTCAAGTACGGTAAGAGAATTATTGGGCTCAAGGGCGGGCGAATCATTTACGACAAGCCCATCTCAGCGATCAACCGCGAGACCTTTGAAGAAGATATCTATGGCACAGGGGATAGCGGAGACTAGGCTCTCCGTGACGATCTGGCTCAGGCGTATAGGGCTCGTGGTGGGACTTCTCGGGCTTGGAGCCCTGTACGGATGGGCCCTACGGGGAGTTGAGTTCGATCTCTTCTCTGTTTTCAAGTACGGTGGAAAGTTCTTTGAGCTGCTGGGGCGCATGTATCCCCCGGATTTCTCTCCGCTCCCCAACTTGGTGCGCCCCCTGCTGCAGACCCTCCAAATGGCTACGTTAGGGACGTTCATAGGGGCGCTTATGGCCCTGCCGTTGGTCGTCTTTGGGTCGCAGCTGGTCGTGCGCTCCGCAGTCATCTACTGGCCGGTGCGCACCGTGCTGAATGTGATGCGCACCATCCCGGATTTGCTCTATGCGGTCTTATTCGTTGCGGCGATGGGGTTTGGACCGGCCGCCGGGGTGGGAGCGCTCTCGTTCTTTGCCTGTGGAATTATCGCTAAGCTCACCTCAGAGTCAGCCGACAATATCAACCCCAAGCCCATTGAAGCTGTTGAAGCTGTTGGCGCGGGCAAGCTTCAGGTCATTCGCTATGCCGTCCTGCCCCAGCTCATCCCCGCGTATATCGATCACGTGATTTACGTCTTTGAGCTCAACGTGCGTGTCTCGGCGGTCATGGGCTACGTAGGGGCCGGAGGTATAGGGATGCAGCTGACCACCGCTATGGAGTGGCGCAATTACCCTCAAGTGCTGACGATTGCGCTGCTAATCTTCGCTCTTGTTCTCGTCATTGATCTCCTAGCAAATCGGATTCGCGATGCGTTCGTCCAGGGGATTGCCTGGCCGCGCCCGTTGCGCTTTCTCGGTCTAGGAGCCCTCGTCGCGTTGATCACCTGGGCGTTCATCTCGCTAGAGATCGACGTCGATCGATTGATCCGAGGGGTTGATTACTTTAGAAATCTCGTCTGGGCGATTATAACCGAGCCGGCCACAGAGTACCTTGGGCTTGCGATACAGCGCATGGTGCAGTCGGTGCAGATCGCGCTGGTGGGCACGACGATCAGCTTTTTGATCTCGGTGCCCTTAGGGTTTTTGGCATCGCGGCGGCACGTAGGGATGCCTGTGGTATTTGCCGTGGGGATGAAGCAGATCCCCAACGTCATTCGCGCCTTCCCCGAGCTGATTTTAGCGATCTTCTTCATTGCGACCTTTGGACCGGGACCGCTAGCTGGGGTCCTAGCTATTGCGATTCACTCTGTCGGGACGTTGGGGAAGTTTAACGCTGAAATCGTCGAGAAGATCCGCAAAGAGCCGGTAGAAGCGCTGCAATCTTCAGGGGCTTCGCGACTGCAGATCTTTCGCTACGCGGTCTTGCCTCAGGTGCTCCCGGAGTTTCTCGCGCTCTTTATCTATAGATTTGAGATCAGTGTCCGAGCGGCTTCGGTCTTGGGGATTGTCGGGGCAGGCGGGATTGGGTCATTGATTAACGAAGCGCAATCGTACCGCGCGTGGGACATCGTGGGGATCTGCCTTGTCGTGATCATCCCCACAGTAATGGTCATCGATTTCTTGAGTGCACGCATCCGCAAGAAACTAATCGAGGGCTAAACGAATCTCGATGTCCCCGTTGGTTGTGCTCGCCGTAATTGTGATCTTGGTGGGGGCCGTCTGAAAATTGCTCGTCTCGCCCTCGATAGAGCGACGCTCTTGCCGTCGAAAGACGAAGTTGGGGATCTCCATGTGCACGTGACCAATAGTGCTCTGCGCAGAGATCGCATACCCAATCGTGGGATCATCGTGCACGTCGAGTGTAATTGAGCCGTTGAACGTGCTCAGTTTATAGCTCCCTGTCACTGCCCTCAGGGTGAGCCTGATATCGCCGTTAGTCGTAGAGAGGGAGGCTTCCGCGGCTGCAAGCTGTCCGGAGATCTTCCCGTTTAGGGTGTGAGCTGTCAGCTGTTGCGCCGTCAGCATGATGAGCGTGATATAGCCGTTGCTTGTGCTCAGCTCCGCTTGCGTGGCGCTGATCTCCCCGATGTTGAGTGCGCCGTTAATAGCGTTGAGTTTCAGCTCATAGACGCGTCCGCGTGGCACAAGGAGCTGGACGTCCGTCTCGAGCGAGCTGAGCCGGCCAAATGAGATCCTCGGTGCACGAAAGACGATCCCTGTCGGAGAGATCTGCGGCTCCAGTGTGACATCAGCTAGAAGCCGTTGAGCTTCGAGGCGCTTCCATCCCCGTGCTCGTGCGGTGATCGTGATCTGAAACGACTCCTTCTCCCAGGTTTGCACTGTTGCGGTGCCGTTCTGTAACTCGAGCTTCACTGAGAGCGTTGGGGCAGAAGGATCGAAGGTGCCATCGAACGAAAGAGTCTTCTCTGCGCGCACAGGGCCAGCCACGTCTACCCACGTCGAGACTTCTGAGCTTGAGACGAGCAGCCCTAACACAATCGCGCCGATGATTAGGGATACTAAGTGAATCAGTTCGTCCAAGAGCACCGAGCGCGACCAGAGCGCTCCAGCAAAACAGATCAGCAAGACGACCCCACCGGCGATGACAAGATCAGCTCGCTCGATGGGCGCAAATGCGCTCCAGTCTATATACTGCAATGCGAGCACGAAGACCCCAATGAATATTAAAAATTCCCCTAAGCGCACGGCACCCGTTCTCACAGCTAACCTCCTTGCTGAGAGTCTGTCTCAGACGAGCGCGCAGAGCGATACCATCGAGCTAAGCCCGAGATGAGCAGCCCTAAGCCCAAGATAATCAAGATCCCCGGCAGCATAAATCTCCAAGAGAACTCGAACCACCCCATGAGCGACAATCGCCATGCCAACCCGCCCAAGACCAAGACGACTCCCCAGAAGAGATACTTATATGGGCTATGGATTTTCACCTGGACCACCCCCGCGACGCGCGTAGGCTACGCCGATCAAAAGCACTCCGACAGCAATCAAAAAGACCGCCCAGGGAGGTTCTGGGAGATACTGTCTCACAAGCGCATAGACGCCGATGCCGATCAGGAGCAGCCCGCCGAAGATGAGCCAGTCTTCGGAGCGCGGGGGTGCGAGCGTGAGTGAAGGAGAACTGGGCTGGGAAGCTGTCTGCGCTTGTACGCAGAGCTTAGCAATGAGTAAGCTCGCGATGAGCGCGCCGATGGGCCAGAAGACCCAGCTCACGATGACCATCCCGATAGCAAAGCCGGTATTGACGGCGTACTTGGCAATGAGATCGCCCAGCTCAGCGAAGAAGTGCAACGGGGATTTGGGTCGCCCAGTGCTCACGGTGTCGCCTCCTTCTAGATACTTAACGATGAGCCCGCTCAGTTCAACGAAGAACTGCAAAGGGGATTTAGACTGTTCGGTGCTCATTTGAATATCCCTTCAAGAATCCAAAAGATCACAATATCAATCACCCTAGCTAGAATGTAAGTGATTATTGCTTCTCCGTTCTCAAGATCATAGTGTTCGCGTATGGCTATCACATTTAAAATGATTATCCAGACAAGCGTAGCGATAGCTAAGAGCAGCGTAAAGATACCCACACCTGGATCAAGCTTAGGTCCCCAAGTCCAAGATCGTGGATCTAGGCTTGGAGGTTGTATACCTAAGGGGAGAATCAGAATAGATATCAAGGAGAAGAATATGAATGGAACCGAGGTAAAGGCAAGCGCACAAAAAGCTCCTTCGTAGTCTCCCTCATCATACCATTGTTGACCGATAACATGCACGAGGCCCACAAACACTACATATGAGAACAATGCATAGAAGACATTCGAGATCATTCCAGATAGAGAAAATTGATCTCCAGAGGGTAGCAGAGAGTCGACTCCGTAACCTAAGATGCTCGCGATTAGGATAAGTCCAAGAGCATCGCCCCAAGGACACTCATCGGCAATATAGCGCAGGGTCTCAGCGGGGTCAAGAATCGTCCCTAAGACCATCTCCCAACCTTTCAATCGCGGTGGCTTGGTCTCAGATTCTTGCATGGCTATCGCCTCTTAATACCGTCTACCTCTTCCCCAAGGCCGATGGCCAGAGGACCAGCGTGATAACAGTCAGCAGAGCCCCAACCAACGCCAGGAGCGGCACGAGAGCCCAGAGAAGAACAAGCACCACGACAATCCCTGTGAACACAGCATAGACTCCCACTGCTCGCAACGTCGAGAGCTCATGAGCTTCCCGCACCGCAAGAACGCTCAGCACCAAGACCCATAAAGACAGACTCATATCGCTTACTGTCTTCAGCGCCTCCCCAAGATCGCCCCCCATATCTTTCGCCAGCACTTCAGGATGATGCTGACGATCCCTGGCGGCACGCCAGCGAATCCTAAAGCACTCAACGTTTCGGGATAGCTTCCTTGACCGCCAAAGAGCCAACTGATCCAGTGCAGGGCCGCAGATGATATTAGAATGAGCAACAGCGCAATCGCGGTAGACGTCAATCCAGCCTTCCAGGGTTTGTCCATGAAACACATCAAAGGATATCCCACGTCATAAGCCGTCCGATCAGTCCATGACACGAGGGCGTACACAAAAGTCACGCTTGCGATGAGCGCGATAGCCCAGCCTACAGGCTGCTGGCGAGCTACTCGTTGCAAGCCCTCATCAGGATAGAGAAAGACCCGCCAAATCAAACCGGCACTTGAGAGAGGTCGACTAGTCCTTGGCCCTAAAGTCCGCATTCTGCTCCTCCTTATAAGAATTCAAAGAGCCTCTCGATTGCCCGAAAGATCAAGCTATCGGCAATACGAGCCAGAATGTAGGTCACAATACTGCCCATAGCGGTGATCTTGTAATGGGCCCGAATAGCCATGGCTCCCAGCGTTATCATCCATATGAGGATAAAGAGGCAAAAGAGGAGGAGGAAAATTTGAGCGCTGTTCAGGTTCTTTAACGCGAATGGAAACGGCCATACCGGTTGAGCTGAGAAGCTTGCCCAAATGCTCATGAAATTCAATAGAATCATGGGGGGAGCCATAGCAAAAGCAAGGGCAGAGAAAGCCCCTCGATAGCTCCCTTCTTCTTTGAATATACGAATGATGCCATGCACCAAGGTCACGAAGACCACAAATTCAAGAAGATTTTGAGCAATATCTAAGGCTAAAGAAGTGAGAGAGAACTCCTTGCAAGCTATGGTGCCTAGCTCTAACGTATTCTCTTTGAAGAATAAAGCGCTAGATATACAGCTGAAGGTATTTAAGACGACGGTGAATCCGATAGCCCATCCTATTGGACGTTGCTGCGCAATGCGAGAGAGCGTATCAGAAGGGGAGATGAACGTCCCTGCCAGCATCTCCCAGAAGCTCAAGCGCATTGGCTGGGTTTGAGTCTGGGGCTCTTCCATCGTTCTCACCTCATCTCAAATATCATAGCATGTCGTGTCAGCCTTCTAGAATCCATAAAGCGCGGGTGCTCACGCACATATTTATTGAACTCTCGAATGAGCATCCCATGCTTCACTTCATAGGCAGACAAACTCACGGAAACCTCCCCGCGAGAAAGCGTTCTCGATAGGCCTTCCAATTTTGTTCTAGGTCCTCCTCTGCAGCGTTCAAAGCCTCTGCAAATGATAAATAAAGCAATCTCTTCACCGATCCACGTGAGCGTAGCCATGGGCACAGTCGTAGCGGATCACAGGATGCTATCCCCCTTTTGTGAAACTAAGTACACGACCACACGCCCGCGCTCCATTCTGTGATAGTGCCGCTCGCGTGTGTCTTCAGCACGCAAGATTTCATATCGTACTTCTCTCGCCAAGATTGCTCTTCCTTAGTTGCCGTACCGTGGCACGGCGTGCCAGCCCTCTAGCACCCGTAAGAGATACACCAGCTCTGGCTTGAGCTCACTTAGCACTGTATTTGTAGCACTCCCTCGACCAAAAAGCAACTCGAGCAACCCCGGCGCCGGCGGACGATACTCGATCACCTCAGCGTTGGGAACCCCAGCTAAATCTCGCGCTGTCTGTAGAGCGTCTTCGAGGCTCCCTAATTGATCGATCAGCCCAAGCTGCAGCGCTTGCGCCCCGGTGTACGGCTGCCCTGTCGCCAGCTCTCGCACTCTCTCGACGGACAGCTTGCGCCCCTCGGCAACGGCGTTGACGAACTGCTCGTAGAACTCGTCTATGTATTGTTGGACCAAGGCGCGCTCCTCATCGGTGAGGGGGCGTAATCCCAGCCCAACGTCTTTATAGGCGCCGGACTTAAAGATCTCTGCCTGGATACCTAGATTCTTTAAGAGCTCTTCGAGGGAGAAAAACACCGTGATGACGCCGATGCTCCCCGTCGTGGTCCCCGGATGGGCAATGATCTTATCAGCAAAGAGCGAGATATAGTATCCCCCAGAAGCCGCAACGTCGCCCATCGAGACGACGACCGGCTTTTTTGTCCGCTCTTTGAACCTCTTGATGCTCTCGGCAATCGCTTGCGAAGCCGCGACGGTGCCACCGGGGCTGTCTATCCGAAAGACAAGGGCTTTCACAGACGGATCGCGCTCGGCTCGCTTGAGCATCCCTTCGACTTGAGCTGGGGTAATCCCCCCGCCGCCGAAAAGTCCTGTATCGAGAGATTCGCTGATAGGGCCGCTCAAACGCGCTAGTACGACCTTGGGGCGCATACCCAGAGCGATCTGCTGTGCCGCGACCCAGATGACATAGACAGCAACAAAAATGAGAATGATCCACAGAATGCGCCGTCCGCGCATAGGGCACCTCCTTTACGGCAAGCACACTTCGCCTGCAAACCTTCCAGATCTGTTATTACCGGTGATGATGTTCTCACCCTCGATGACGACTTTGCCATTGAACTCATCGCGCTCATACCCGCATTTGCGGAGCTTAGCTGCTACTCCCCAATCCCAGTTGCTCGTTACGCGCGAGTTACTGATCACTACCTTCTTGGTCCCCTACTTCAATGCCTGGGCATACCATACAGAGGGGATTTGTTCCGTTGTTTTCTATTGTGCTCTCACGAATCTCTATGTGAGCTAAGCCGCCGGCTGTAAGGCCTTTCCACCTATTACCAGCGATAACAGATCTCTCAAGGGTGATATATATCGACTCTTCCCAAACCCCTGCGCTGATCCCAATGGCGTTATCTAGAACACGCGAATTCACCAGACTTAACTGAGCTTTCCCATCTCTCCCGGACAGGACCATAATACCACCAAGCTCAGCCCCTATGACTTGGGAATCGACAAGTGTCACCGTAGCTTGGAAAAGTATTAACGATGATCTTGATACTGTCGTCTTCACTAGGTCTACAGCAGTGTTCCCTACCCCTACGATATATATCCCGGCTCCTTGGACATAAACGTCTTGAAGGGTAACACGAATTGGCCCTCCAACCACGACACCTGCGACGCTGAACCCCTGAATCACAGCAGTGATAGGCAACTCAGCCCAAACCATTGCTCTTGATCTTACGATAGTTTTATCAGGGCCAGCTCCGCGAATCGTGATATCCTTCTGGATGAGAAAGCCATCATCCCATATCCCTTCTTCAAGGCATATGACTGCGCCTGGTGCTACCTCGTCAATGGCCTTCTGAATCGAGTCTCCTGGCTTGATGGTCACAGTACAGCTTAGCTGCGGTTGCACGGCCGCGCCCATCCAACCGGCGAAGAGTACTGCTAGAACGGCTACGTACAGTTGCTTCATGAGATCCTCCTTTTCTTTCTTAGAACCCAATTCGAAACTCGCGCTCGAACCGCACGCTCCACCCCACTCGTGCGCCTTCTTGCGTGTTCACCCACAAGGGATATTCTATATACACAATAGGGGATCCGTAAAATCCGAGCGTCACGCCGAGCCCTACCTCCGCGCGCACCTTTCGCTGCTCTCGGTCGAAAACCGCTGCATTCGCAAATATAATCGCGCCCATGGAGAGCGGGATCGGCCCAATATCTATTTTGTTCAGCATGGGGATGGGAAGCCGAAGCTCATTCGTTTGGGCAAAGACCCAGTCGCTCTGCACGTCAAATGCGCGAAAGCCCGCAAAATCTTTGAGTCGAAAATCACGCTCTTCGGGAGCACGCTCCTCACGCCAGCCGAACACCGTACGCTGCACCCAGAGCGTCTGCCACCACAGCCGAACGCGAAGCTCTTGACTCCATGAGAACTTCTGAAACGTATACTCCCCGCCCCACAAAGCCAAGCCCACTGTATAGTTTACGGCCAGCCGCGTGACTTGTGAATAACGTTCGTAGCTCATCCCTACTGAGAAGAGGCGCCCCGGATCGCGCGCGACGTCGTAGCGATTGTGATAGAGGGCACTGAGCGAGAACCGTACATCTGTTCTGTCGCGGTGCCAACGGAAGTGAATTACCCCGTCGTGAGCGAGAATGTGCCCATCGTCTTTCTGCGTGAAAGCCCACTCTGAAGTGCAGCGATCGGCAAAACAAAACGTGCTCTTGAGACTCTGCTTGAAGACGATTCTCCCAAGTCCAAACGCCCAGCCCACGTGTATGTGCATCACTCTCAAGCCCAAGATCAGCCCGTCGTCTGGACGGCCGTGAAGCGTCCCGTGATCAAGCCACAGACTCATATCAAGTCTCTTGGGGGCAGAGTTATCCGAGCGATCCAAATCGGGCAGCACACGGTCGGGATCGAGCGTCACGGACCTGACGGGCTTATCTGTGATGAACGTGAGCGTTCCCCGCCGGTCGAGCATCTCCCAGCGCTGGCGCACCTTCGTGCCGTCGGCGAGCGTTGCTTCAGCGTCGACGGGGATGCGCATCTCGCCCTTTTGCAAGACCGGCACGCGCGTCACGTATTTGTCCTCGATCTTGCGCGAGATCAGTCGTCCAGCGCTGACGTCGAGCATCCTGGTCGTCGTGAGCCATTGCGCAAAAAATTCTCTCAGATCGCGTCCGGAGACGTCCTCAGCAGTTTTTATAAAATCTTCAGCAGTGACTTGCTTATAGCGATAGCGTCGGTAGTACTCTTGCATGATCTGGTCGAATTTCTCGGTGCCCACTAAATTCTCCAGGGCGAAGAGCATCAGCGCGCCCTTGTGATAGGGGAGGACAGTCTTGCCCGACGGAACTTTATGTAACGGCGTCGCGAGGGGGGCTTCGCGGCCCTCGCGAGCGATGCGCGTGTAAGTGCTCAGCAGCCCTGCTCGCTCATTGCTCTCCTTGAAAATCTCTGTGAGCAAGCTGAGCCCTTGCGCTTTCAGCCAGAGAGTATCAAAGGAGTTTGCGGCTTTGCCGTATTTGTGCTCCATGTAGCTGACTTGAGCAAATGTTGCGAAGCCCTCGTCGAGCCAAGTCTCTTCTAATTGATTGTTCATAAAAATCCCGTAGAACCATTGGTGGGCGGTCTCGTGTGCTGTGACGCTGTCGAGCATCGTAAACAGCTCTGGGATGCGATAGAGCATGTAGCTCTGCTGAATGATTTGGGGGTACTCCATGGCAAAGCCGAAGCCTCTGATCTCGGCGACGGTAAAAGTCGAGTACGGATAGCGCCCGAAGCGTCTGCTGAAGTACTCAAGAGCGTCTCGAGCGTACTGGGCGGCGCGCTTGCCTGCGGCGGCGTCCTCAGGGAAATAGAGCGAGACAATCGTGACGTCCTCCCACTGAAGAGTTTCGCTCTGGTAGCGTGCGTCGGCGACCCACGCGAAGTCGTGCACGTTATCCGCGATATAGGTGAGCGTCTTGGTGCCATCAGGGTTCATAGTTTCGCGATAGAGCTGGCCCGTCGCGCCGACGACCATCTTTTGGGGAACTGTCAGCTCGACAGAATAGTGCGCGAAGTCTTCGTAGGGTTCGCTGGCGCCGAACGCATGGGCCACGTCGGGGTGCCAGCCCTTTTGATCATAGACGCTCAGCTTGGGGTACCACCACGAGATATAATAATTGCCCTGATCGTGCCCCAGACGTTCGAGGGCGTTGGGAATCTTGAGAATAAATTTCACAGTGATCTCAACGGTCTGATCGGGGGCGATGGGCGTCTCCGGCTCGATTTTGAGAATCGTGTCGTCAATAAAATATTTGACTTCTTTGCCGTCGAGCTTCAGCTCTTGGATGAAGAGATACCCATAGTCGGGGCCATTGGGAAAGAGCCTATCGAACGAGAGTTTGCCCATCTCGCGAGCTTGGATGCTCTCTTCAGAGAAGCGATTGGGCCACAAGTGCAGATAGAGTTCCGTGAGGGGCTTCTCGGCTTTGCTGGTGAAGAGAATTCTTTCATTGCCGTAGAGCTTGTGATCTTTCGCATCGAGTCGCGCGTGGATCTCGTAGGAGATCTCGTTGGGGAGCGCGAGAGCCGGCACGCACAGCCAACTGAGGGTTATGCAGGCGAGCAAGAGACTTCTGCGCATAGGGGCCTCCTGAGCAATTCTAGGATTTTTGGTTGTGTGTTTAGTCTATCACACGCTGCGTTCCTTCTCCAGCCACGCGCACCCAAATTATTAAAGTTTTAGTACAGCCAATTCACTTCCTCTTCGATCTTGATAATTTGGATCTCGTTGCCAAGCAGTCGCTCTATATCTCTTCAGAACAGCCAAGCTAATTCTGGATTCGTTTGCAATAATCTAATGATTTCCTCTAGGACTTCAATCCTTAGTTTTATATTCTCGAGCCGACGTCTTTCGCGTTCAGCTGGCAATTCAATTAAAATGCTAAGAAGCTCAACAAAAGTCTTGCCCGCGCTATAAAGCCAGCGGTCATTCCAATGATCAACTCGATTTGAAGCGGGGACTGTTTGGATAGCTTTCCAATCTTGAGTTCCAATCATCGCTCTATCCTCCTCTAGCGTCTATAGAAGTTAGGAGGGTAAAGAATGGGGTTATCAGGGCTCTCATAGAAGAGAACCAAACGGCCGCAAAGCATGGTAAGGTCGAAGATGAACTCTGTGATTGATCTTGCCGAAAGTTCCGGAACCTCTTTGCACGTTAGTAGAATCCTCCTTTTACGTGCTTCCTACCCACTCCAGCCGCGTGTCAGCTTTTCCCTACATTCCCCCTTGTACATCAAAATAGACCGTCGGCCCCGACTGGCCCTGCCCCTGCGCTAGCCCAACTCTTAACTCTATCGGTACTCTATACCCTAGCACGATCCTCAATCGCAACTCTCCCCCATAGCTGAAATGCGCTTCGTCCGACGTCAAAGGCTCGCCTGAAAGATATACCCCCTCTGCAAAGAGCGCTCCATCTATCCGATCAAAGAAGACAGACCAGTGCCCTATCCCGTGTCCGATGTGCAAGATCGGAAAGACAAACTCCCAACCCGTGTAGATGACTTGCGTCGCTTTTCTGAAGTCTTTGGGAAAGCCCCGCAGCGACCAGAGCTCCCCAAGCCCGCCCACACTCAATGGCTCAAGATCGTCACGCGCTAAAACAGTGAGTCGACTCAAGCGATTCGCAAAACCTAACGGTAACTGAATGCTCTCGCGCTGCGCGACCTGAAAGAGCATTTTCCATAAATTGCGCTCCAGGACAAATTCGACAAAAAGCTCTACGTCTCGCCCGATACGCAAGAGATCGCTCCCACTCTCGAGCGACTCACGATAACGCACTGTGAACGACGGCATAAGCTGTCTGCCTTGGCACACCTGTGCCCCAAATGCTAGTATCTGCTCTCGACCTACGACCCGTGAGGATGTCAGCTCGAGCTCCGCCCGCGCAACACTCTCAAACTCGGCAGTATGCTCCAGATGCACTGAAAGTCTAGGGCTGAGCGCGTTGATGGTCTCGGCGAACCAGCCTCGCTCTTTCACTGCCAACGCCACGGAGTAGTCAAACACCAACATCGGTTGCTGGGTAGGAAGATCAACCCCAGCATAGAGTGTATAGTTGTGATGCCTAAGCGGGTCGAACCCGACAAAGAGCACGGCAGGCTGCAGAGGATTGGGCACGGGCATCCACAGGCGTGGCGCTAAGAACTCTTCAGCACGATAGGGCTTTTCTGACAGAGACCCTGCACGCCAGCCGGGCCATTCTATAACGCTCGCGCGCGCAAACTGCACTGGCTTCCAACTTTGGGGATCGTAGTCCATCACGTGTAGCTCATAGCCCTTGGTGCTGTAGCTGATAAACGCAATCTTTGTCCCATCGGGCGAGACTGCTGGCGCGAACGCGCCCGTCAGCAGATTCGTCACTTTAAAAAATTGTCCGTCGGAGACGCGATACGCATAGAGATTGTAGATGCCGTCGCGCTCGGAGCTGAAGAGAATATATTGACCATCGGGGGACCAGTCTGGGTCAAAGTCTCCGGCTTTGTCTTGGGTGAGAGCTGTCAGCGACGAGCCGTCTGCACTCAGCAGATAGAGATCTTGGTAGCCGCCCATCTTCCAGAGAGTCAGGGCAATCTGGGTGCCATCGGGGGAGATCGCGAATGAGTCTATCAGGGTCCCCTCAGGGAACTCATAGAACGGCACGGTTCTTTCGCTGTTTAGCTCGTAGATCGCAAGTATAGGAGCTTGGCCGTTGGGACGCTGCTGCGCAAAGAGAATCTTTGTGCCGTTGGGGAAGAAGACGGGATTGTACGCACGAGCGCGCTCTGTTAATCGACGCTCTTCTTTCTTCTCTAAATCCCATAGATAGAGATCGGCGTAGAGATAGTGATTCTCGAAGATCTCGTGTCTAGTGTAGAGCACGGACTTGCCGTCGGGAGAGACGTGCGGGGCTGGAGCGAAGAACGGTGGTCTAAAGAAATCGAGTTCGAAGGGCACAACGAAGAGAAACTGTTCGTCCTTGCCGTCGGGAGTGATGCGTCGGACGGACGCTTCGCGAACTACGTCTTTGTGATAGTAATAGATAAATTTCCCGTCGGGCGCCCATGCCGGATCGTTGTGCCAATAGCTTAAGCGACTGATCTTGCGTGACTGCGTAACGCCCTCACTCTTGATTTTTTCGATCTGGGGCTCAAACTGGACCTTGAGCCAAGCGCGCCAAGCCCTTTCTAGCTCCTGAGCCGAGACACCAAGAGCTCTCTTGAAAACGTTCCCAAAATCGTTGATCGTTCCCAAAGTCAAGAGAGGCCAGAGTGAATCAGCGTTGATCTCGTCGATCCTAGCAAATGCTTCGTCGCCATACGTTTCAGCGATGAAGCGGCCAAACCAAGCGCCCCAGTCGTGGGCGAGCATATATCCTGAGGGCCAATGGGGTGGATTGTAGCCGTAGCCGACGCCCATCTGAGCTAAGGGCGTAAAGCGATTCTCCAGCACTTCGGCTCGGAGGTACATGGCATCTCGTGCGGAGTTGGAGCGCGACGCGCCAGCTCGCTTCAATTCAAAATAGATGGGGATGCCTTCAATGATCGTACCAGGCTTGCTCGCGTTGGGGAGCGTGAGCAGCGGGCCGAGCCAGGGGCGCAGCTTCTCCGAAAGCCCCGAAACTTTCGTAATATCGAAGATATGCCCAATCTCGTGATATAAGACGTCTTCGAGCCAAGAGGGGTTTTGCGAGTTGAGCCATTCATTAAAGACACGAGCGTTGGAGACACTGGCGATGACGTCTCCAAAGGGATTGGCCGCGCCCACGGCAAAGTCCGACGGATCAGCCAAGATAATATTAATCTTGAGGGGGACAGCGTATCTCAGCTCCTTCGCCCAGAACTGATACGCTTCTTCGCTAATGAGCGCAGCTTCTTGGGCAATCGCTTCTAGGCCCTCATGATAGATCACGTTGAAGTGCTCTGTTGTGAGCACATACCAATCGAGCGTGGGATCTAGGTCAAGAAACTGCGCCGACGTCGAGAGCCCGAACGTAAGCATAAGAATGAGACTACACACTATGAGACGCATCTTGGCCTCCTTGGATATGTGCATCACGGAAAGCATGAAAGCGATTTTATTCCTATACTTTCAGTAGTGTGCGCTATTCTCCGAAATCCTCGACTTTGAAGTTCTCGGCTTCCTCGAGGACTTTTTTGACGCGCAGTTGCGCTTCACTTAATCGCTTCTGAATGGAGTCGGCAAGCTTGACCCCTTCTTCAAAGAGCTCCAGAGATTCCTCGAGCGAGATCTGCTCGTTTTCTAATTGGCGAACGATCTCTTCTAGACGCGCGAGTGCCGGCTCAATCTTGAGAGGGTGCTGTTCCATGGTTGGCCTCCTTGGCCTCAACGCGACTCAATAATTTCCCTCGATATAATCGAATGATGACGCGCTCCCCTACGCGTACATGCTCAACCGAGGATACAGGTCGCCCCTCTTCGTCCTCCACAACGGAGAAGCCGCGCCGCAGCACGCTAATGGGATTGACGCTCTCCAAGTGCTGCATTAAGGTCTGCCATTGCTCTTGAAGGCGCGCCAGGCGCTGACGCATCGCGCGCAGCAATAGCTCCGACGCATGATCGAGCGACTGCTCATGCTCCCGCAGAAGCTGGATTGGTCTATGCAGCCCACGGCTGCGCCGCAGCATCTCCACCCGCAAACGATAGTTCTCAATACGCCCTAGGAGACGTTGCTCTAGCTGAGTTTGCGCACTTCGAGTGAATTCAAGAAGCTCCCTCTTGTCGGGGACGGCCATCTGAGCCGCGGCTGTGGGCGTGGGCGCGCGCACGTCCGCGACAAGATCCGAGATCGTTATATCGACTTCGTGCCCGACCGCGGAGATGATAGGAATACGGGACTCGAAAATCGCGCGGGCGACGGGCTCCTCGTTGAACGCCCATAAGTCTTCTATAGAGCCGCCACCGCGCGTGACGATCAGCGTGTCTATGGGCTCTCTCTCCAGAGCGTAGCGATTGGCGATACGGATCGCCGAGGCGATCTCTGCCGCAGCGCCCTCCCCCTGGACGCGCGTGGGAAAGAGCAACACTGTGACAAGGGGATATCGCTCACGCAAGATCTTCAGAATATCTCTGAGAGCCGCACCTTCAGGGGACGTGACGATCCCAATACGCTCTGGGAAGCGCGGGATGGGTTGCTTAAACCGCGCGTCGAAGAGCCCTTCAGTATGCAAGCGCTCTTTGAGCCTTTCAAACTCTAACTGCAGTTTGCCAACGCCCGCCGGGTGCATCTCCAAGACATCAATTTGATAGCGTCCCTTCCGTTCATAGAGCGTGATCTGCCCAAACGCGATGACCTTCTGACCGTCGGCAGGGGTGAACTGCAAGAGTGCGTTCCGGTCAGCAAACATCACCGCGGCGATCTCAGCAGCCTCATCTTTGAGGGTGAAGTACATGTGCCCGTTGCGATGATGGGTAAAGTTGGAGATCTCGCCTTCAAGCCAGAGCGCGGGGATGCCCGCTTCGAGCAGATCGTGCACGACACGATTGAGCTGGCTGACAGTAAAGATCGGCGGAGCAGTCTCAGGCGGCTGCTGTCGAGCTGTCTCGGTGAAGAGGAATCGCATCTCGCTCATCGCTCTATCTTAGCGCGAGAGCGTCGTGGCGATCAACTTAGAACTTTACTCTGATTGAAGGGCTGACGTAGAGCAAATACTCTCGGCGCATTTGCGCTTCGAGGCTCGCCATCCAAGCCCATGTCCCAGGGCCCGCAAATCCCCAGCTCAGCTCGACTCTTTGATTGTAAAAGCCGTTGATCAAACCGCCCATGAATGCCGTCTGCGACCGAAATCTGAATGGATCAAACTCTGCAACGACCTCCAGCGTATGCATCAACCCTACAGGATCTTGAGCGACTATCTCGTCCCTGAAAGAGATCGCTCCCCACTGGACGAAGAAGCTCAAGCGCCTGGCAGGAAAGTGAAAGAATCCATTAGGATCGATAAATTCGATCTCGAAGACCCCTTCCCCTAGCTGCACCGTCCACCCAAAGCTCACAAAGGACGGCGTTGCTAGATCGTTGAGCACGATCTTCTGATAGACGACTACGCCCATCAGGGAGACCCGAAGCGAGAGAATGAGCTGCGAGAGCTCAATGGTCGTGAAGTCGAACGCAAGTTCTGCTCCTAGCGTTACTCCGGCGATCGTCACGTTTCTAATGATGAGCTTCTCTTCTTGGAAGCCGAGGCCGGGCACGACGCGGCCTTCAAAGGAGCGTTCAAAGGCTTTGCACTCGCCAAAGCACTCCCAACCTTGCCGAGCCCCGATATATGTCTGCATCATGACCTCAGCACCCCCAGGAGTGCGGCCCCCGGCCTCGAAGATAAGCCCGCTCTGAAAATCTGGGGTAGAGGCCGTCCCGAAATTTGCGACCAACATGGTGACCGTGAACCAGACGCCCCAGAGGTTGATCGACATTTGAGAGATAAGCTTTCTGAACTGTAAGGGCTCGTCGAGGGTGGGCGCCAGTAACTTCGAGAGATCTAGAGGCGAAGCCAGCTCGTCTATGAACATCCGTAGAGGGACACCGACTAACCCCGGATCGGGCTGAGCAAACCGAATCGTCCAGAAAGGGTCGTCATCGATCTCGAGAATATTAGGGGCGAAGATTACGACGTTTCTGAACGTGATTGCCATGCCCGCGTACATCTCGAGGGCCTGAAATTCTGCGCCCTTGAAGCTGAAGACGCTTGTGCTTGTGAGCGCAAGCCCGCTTACGTATAGCCCTAGCTGAAGGATTGTCTCAGCGTCGACGTTGATCTGATCTATCTTAGTTTGACCAAAGGTGAGCGGCTCAAAGAAGATAGCCAGCTGAACCTCGCCGGAGATGGGCGCGGCCAAGCCCGTCGCTGGCTCCCAGCCCCAAGCCCCTAGCTGCGCAACAGCAATAGCGATAAGGAGCGCCCTCTTCATGGTGCGACGATCACCACCTGACCGGCTATGGGCGGACCGAGGGGAATAGGCTGCCCAACTCTATCGGTGAAGAGATCGATAGCTGTTATGGTGAGCGCGGTTTGTGCGCCCACAGAGCCTATGGCTTGGACACTCATCTCAATGATAGGGATTTGGAGTACCCCTAGCCCTGGAGCGACGATGGGCCGGATGCTTCCCCCAGAGAAGCTCGCCACAAACTGCACCCACCCCATCAGGTTATTGATCGTGCTCCCAAAGACAGTAAACCCGTTCACCCCAGTTAGCCCTGCCACTTGAATGACTGCAGGATTGAACGTCAAGAATCCTCCAGGACCGACTTGGATGGTCTTGACATCTGGGGGATTCAGAACACTGATGCGAACAATTCCCGTTCCCCCGGAGGGCAGCTCGAGCGTACCTACTATAACCTGAGTACGATAAGATCCCTCGCAGCCCGTTATGAGCCCTAGCGCTATGATCAGGCCCACCAGCACTCTAGGCTTCATCGGAGGATCACCAGCTTCTGGATACGGCTATAGATGAGGGAACCGTCAGCCCCTCGCACCGTAACAACGTAGAGATAGACACCGTTTGCGAGCGTATCTGGGAACCAAGTCAGCTCTGAGCCTTGATGCCATCCACTTGTGAAGACGATCCTTCCAGCGAGGTTGAAGACCTGGACGTTCAAAGCTGCAATAGCTGTTCCGTGAGCGCGGAAGCGAATCGCTTGTCCGAGGGCTCGATGTTCAGCGCGCTCTAAGGTCACAGGAGCGTGTGACTGCAGAGGAGCCATCTCAGAAGCTCGGGCATCCAACGGTGGGCAATAGCTCAGATAACCGCGGGCAATCTCGCTAATCCGAGTAACATCGCGAGCATCGAGCACACCAAATGGGGGGGCGACGTCGGCAGCAAGGCGTTGCGCTTCGGTGAGTTCGATAGCTCCTAGAATAGCTCGTGCGACGAGCTGCGCATCGGCTTCTTCGACAAGACCGCTGCTATCGACATCACCGCAGAGCAAGAACGAACTTCCCAAAGCGATGACCGTCGCGTCGTTAGGCGTAGGAGTGCGGGGGTCATCGCTGTATTGGCCAGAGATGTTCGAACCGGAGATCTGGGCTTGGTTGGAGATCGTTAGGGTGTGAGGCGGGAGAGGATTATCAATCTGGACGCGGAAGCTCACGCGAGCTTGGCCTCCGAGAGCCCCCAATGCCCCAAAGGCGACCTGAACGCCAGAGGCCCCCCCATGAGCCACACCTAGGCTGGCCTTAGGCGCTTCGTTGACAAGATATGTCTTGGGATCAGGCGTATCGGCGAGCGTGAGATTTGAAGCGTCTCGAGTCCCAGCGTTGATGATTGTCAAGACATATTCGAGTATATCTCCGGGGGTGATGGTACCGCTTCGATCGGTGTCATAGACTAAGAAAGCGTCCTTGGTGAAGTATAGGAGCGGTGCAGCAGCCAGAGCGGTCTTCGTTGCATCCTTCTGCGCTGGGGTATCAGGATCGTCACTAGTGATGCTGCCAACCCCAGGGACGTTGACAAGCACATGGTGGGAGATGCTAGAGACGCTTGACGGCAGAGGATCTCTGAGGACGACGTCAAACGAAACCGCAGCCATCTCTCCTGGTGGGATTCTGTCTAACAGCACTCCCAGCGAACTGTCTCCTGAGGAGTTACCCGTCTGCACAGTCCCAACAGAAGCGCGCACGCTCCCTACCACCAGGGTAGTATTGAGATCAGGGATAGCACTCAAAAAAGCGTTGATAGCTTCAGCGTTTCCGATATTCATGAGCAAGACATGATAGCCGAGGGTATCGCCAGGGCTAGGAAGGCCATCAAGATCGGCGTCGACTTTGAGAAAGTCTCTCATGAAGACCAACACATAGGGAAGCTGAGCGATGGCCGTGAGTGTTGGGTCATCGAGGGCTGGTGTTGCTGGATCATCGCTTACGAAGCTGGGGATGTTGTCACCACTCACGAGCACGCGATTGGCTACCGCGGTGATGCCGCTAGGCAGAGGGGAGTTTACCCCAACGCGGAACGTGATCGTCGCACTCTCGCCGTTGCCTGCTAGCGTGCCTAGGTTCACCTGTACGAATCTATCGTTTTCTGAGTTCCCCACTAGCACGGCACCTTGAGTGGTCGTCACACTCCCAATCACTAGGGTGACGTTCGGGTCCAAGCTATCGGATACGAGGACAGAGCCAGCATTCTCGCGACCCACGTTCGTCACCGTGATCGTATATTTGAGGATATCGCCGGGGCTAGGGATGCCGTTTTCATCTAGATCAGAAAAGATCGAGAACGTCTTGTAGACTCTCAGCAGCGGGGCCACGCTGAGGATGATCTCCGTAGGATCGTAGGGGATAGGCGTCGCCGGATCATCTGTAGGTTCGTCGGGGCGCTCGTTGCTAGAGACCAGTCCATGAGCGCGAATGCTGAGGACTCCTGGAGGAAGCGAGGGCTTCAAGCGTACTCGGAACTGAACCGTTGCCGACGCCTTTGGGGCGAGAGTTGTCCATTCGACGCGCACTTGTGACCCCATGGATGACGATATCGTGCCTTCGCTCGCGTTGATGCTATTAGCAACGAGATCAGTATAGGGATCTAGCATACCCCGGAAGACAACCCCTGTAGCGGCGACCGACCCTCTGTTAGCGATCGTTGCTGAGTACTCTATAGTGTCACCGGGGCTCGCGCCTAAGGGGGGGATGTCTTCGACGAGAGAGGCCGTAAGAACAGCTTGGAGCTGCGGGCCCTGAGGAGTGGCTCCAACGGTCGTTGTGAGAGACGCGGCATTATTGGCAGTGTTGCTCTCAGGGGAGTTTGTTATCGCTTGGGCGACTGTGGTGAGCTTAGTACCTGTGGGTACAGAACTGAGCACAGTGACTTGGAGGCTCAGCGAGCCGCCTTGGCCTGCCGCCAGCGATCCAATCGAGAATGTCACTGTCTGATCAGCGTTGCTTGTCGGTATCTTGCTGGCGCTCACTACTCGAGTCCCTTCAGGGAGGGTAAGAGTAATCTGCAGGTCCTCAGCGACTGACGGTCCAGCATTATGATAGTTTATAATAAGATTCAAAGAGCCTCCTGGGAGCACGGTCGTCGGTCCAGAGAGCGATAGCTCTACATCCGCCACACTGTTAACACACGTTGTATCCGAAGCGACAATGGAGTTTGAACTTACAGTCCCTTGAGCGGTATTGCAGATGGTATCAGCTGAAGTAGCTGTAGCTTGGAAGCTCACGGTGCCAGCGAGATTCTGCCCTGGGAGAATGGCCTCAAGGATGACCCAGCGGAGGGCATTCACGCTTGCTGGAGAGGACGGCTCCGTTGCGACAAACGTTGCACCTCCATCGGTAGACCAGAGCGTCAAGCAAGGAGCGCTGCACGTTGCACTTCCTTGAACATAAGTGATCTCTGCCGGGAGGATATTCGTGATCACGATGTTATTTCCCGAAGCGGGATCGCCTATAGGAGCGCCGCCGGTGTTGCCGTAAGCAAAAGAGTATGTAATGACTGTCCCGGGAACGGCAGCCGATGGGGTGGCAGAAGCATCGAGGACGAGGTTACCGAGGGTCTCGCGCACTTGAATAGTGATCTTCAGTGCGCCCAGGTCAGCGTTAAACTTATGTCCACTGCCTGAGGCTGCTTGTTGATAGGGCTGGAGCGTCGTCACACAGTTTCGTAGCCCGATGAACGTATACTTCACATAGTCAGATGGGTTGCGCACATAATTTGGCGGCGGATTATGAGAACCAATCCCTGAGAAATAGATCTGGTCTTGATAGGGTGTTGCTCTGATGCTCTGGAGCGCGACTTCGGTGCGGACGAGACGCAAGCACGTGGGATCGAAGCTAGGGTTGCTGACGGGCTGGAGCCAGACGTCCTCGACGGCCTCAGGACCGGCTCCGATGGCGCCCAAATCAAAACCCCTGATCGTGATCGTGACGAGCTGGCCAATGCCGATCTGGCCGGAACTGGGCTCTAGGGTCACCGAGCCATCGGCGGCCAAGATCTTGCTCGAGCTCAGTGCAGATGCGCTGTGGGTCTGCAAAGTGGCGCTCTTCGTCGCGCCGCAACTGCCTTCCGAGATCGCCCACACCACATACGGATATGAGATATTGATCGTATTGGGGTAGACGACATGCCAGTAGAGAGTTCGGGTTACTCCAGCGGGAAGGTTCCCCAAGAAGCGAGTCGCTTCGCTGGGGGAGCCAAGCATGTGTAAGCTCTGCCCGCTAACCTCGTCAAAGACTCCTGGGATGGTGCCATTCCCAAGGAAGACTGTGACGTTCTCGAGCACTGTTGAGCCGGTGTTCTGCACCCTTGCTGAGAGCGTAGCGACCCTTGGCCCCTCCGCAGCGACGAGCGCGAACGGACTGGACGTGATCGTGATCTTCAGCGAACAGCTGGCGTAGACGACCCGGTTTGAGATCGCACCAGACACGAAGAGAGAGAACACACCGGCTAGGACCAGCAAGCAGATCTGTCGGCGCATAGCACCTCACTGTACAGTGTCGCAGCTCACTCGTGCTGCGGTGCTGCACAGCAGCACCGTTACACCGATTGTACGACTTAGCGGGCTAGGGAACGGTGTCTGAGGTCTAGGCGCGGGTGCCACTTCTTCCGCCAGTTAATGGACGGATGGGGTGGGATCAGGCAGACAAGGGTCCTACGTTGCATCACAGCAGGTACGGAGCGACTTGATTTGGTACAATTAAAATAAATCTTGGGGGGTGAGCATACTATGGGCGAATTGATCTTTGCGCTAATCATCTTGCTGAGCACGGTGATTGGGTTTATTGGATTGGGGTACATGGTCTTTTCGCCGCCGACGGCGCCGAAGGTCTTTCTCATCGCAGGGATTATTGCGATGATCGGGTTTTTTGGGTATGCGGTCTCGCGCGTGCGCGCAGAGAGACGAGCGCAGAGCACCAACAATCCTGGGGAACGGAAGAGCTGAGATCCCGCTCAAGTCCCTTCATCTTCGGCGTCTTTGTCGCACAATTTGTCGTGAACGATGGTCGCAACTGTCACCCTCCTTTGCTAGGGTATAATTATCGTCCTCGCAACAAGTACTTTTGAATCTTCCCTGACGCGGTCTTGGGCAGCTCTTTGACAAACTCGATCTCTCGCGGATGCTTGTACGCGGCTAACTCTCTGAGACAGTGCTGGCGGATCTCTTCCGCTAACGCTTCTGAGGGTTCATAGCCAGCCTTGAGCACAATGTACGCTTTGACCGTCTCGCCCTTGCGCTCGTCGGGAATCCCCACGACAGCACACTCCGCAACAGCGGGATGTTCGTATAGAACGTGCTCGACTTCCTTAGGGAAAACTTTCACTCCCCCAACGTTGATCATATCTTTGACACGATCGACTATATAGTAATAGCCCTCTTCGTCAACATACGCTAAATCCCCGGTGTGGAAGAAGCCCTCTTCGTCAATAGCTTGGCGCGTCGCTTCAGGATTGTTGTGATAGCCCTTCATCACCATGGGGCCACGCACGCACAGCTCTCCGACTTGTCCCACGGGAAGCTGTCTATTATTTTCATCAACGATCTTGCACTCGGCGCCCTCGATGGGCCAGCCAATCGAGCCGATCTTGGGCCTGGGCGCCGCTAAGTTCGTATGCGTCACCGGCGAGGTCTCGGTCAGTCCGTAGCCTTCGTAAACAGTGATGCCAAGCTTCTTCTGCATCGCTTCGATGACGGGCACGGGCATCTTCGCGCCCCCAGAGCTGCAGAGCCTAAGCGAACTGAGATCGTACTGCGTGACTTTAGGATGATTTAACAGATCGATATAGAGTGTGGGAACGCAGACCATGCTCGTGATCTTATGCTCTTGGATAAGCTGCATCGCGTGTTCAGCGTCCCAACGGAGCATGGGGTAGATAGTCACGCCCATCGAGAGCGGGCTGAGCATGAGCACGGTCATCCCCGTGATATGAAACATTGGAATGGGCACCAGCAAGCGTTCGCCTGCGCCCTTGGCTTGCATTAGTTTCATCACGGCTTGGATGTTACTGCTTAAATTTTTATGAGTAAGCAAGACACCCTTGGGTTTGCCCGTCGTCCCCGACGTGTAGGGCATAAGCGCAAGATCGTCATCGTCGCGCTCTACAAACGTCGGGGGATGCTTCAGCAGTTCGTCAAAATTTGGGTACGCCGAGCCAGGGCCAACGACAAAGACTTTCAGATCGGGAAGCTCTTCGGCAGCTTTAGCGACTTCTTCAAGCATGAAGACCGGAGCGATAATCAGCTTCGCCCCAGAATCTGTGATCTGATGGATGATCTCCCGCTTTTTGAGCGTGGGGTTCATAGGAGTGGGAACACATCCGGCTTTGAACCCACCCCAGATCGCGATCACAAATTGAGGCAGATTGGGTAGATAGACAGCAAAACGATCTCCAGGGGCAAGCCCGAGGGCTTTTAGACCTCCGGCGAATCGGCTTGTCAGCTCAGCAAGCTCTTTGTAGGAGATCGCCCGCGAGGGCACAGCGTTGGGGATGCCAGGGAAATAGACAGCCGTTCTCTCTGAGTGCTGTTGCGCAGCGTGGTCAAAGAGATGCGCGACGTTCATAGCGAGACCTCCTCACGCTGGGGGCTTATGGTATCTTATAACGACAGCTTAGGCGTAGTCAAGATTACTTTGGGGATTGCACAAGACGTTCTGTTTCATCTAGCTTGAAGTGTAGCTCCAAGGTGTGGCGGATATGAAGGCGCTTGGCCGGCGTCGAGCGCGTAAATCCTCGATGCTCTCGTAGAGCTTCGCGGTTCATAGAATCTCGATCTCGTAATCTTCTACTGTAATATCTCTGTAGCGCTCCACAGCTTCGACCAACTTCCCCAACAGCGCGTTGTTGACCCGCCCATCGTTACAGACGATCGCCGCGCCCAGCACAGCCGACTTCCAATCGTCTAACCGATCGATCTCTGCAATCGAGGCATTGAATTTACGGCGCAGGTGCGCGATCAGGCTCTGGAGGATATGCCGCTTCTCCTTGAGAGACTTAGGCTCATGCAAGCGTAATGTCAAACGCACCACCCCGATCCGCATAGGGGTCACCCCCAACTTCCCCGCTCCTGGCTGCAGCGCGCCCCCTTAGTTAGAACCCCCTGACGACCTCACGCATGTAGAACTCTAAGATATCGCCCTCCTCGATCTTCTCAAACCCAGCTATCTTGATCCCGCATTCTTTGCCTTTTTCGATCTTCTTCTCGTCTCGATCGAGATGCTTCAAGCTGGCCAAAGTTCCATCGAAGATGACCGTGTCATTGCGTTTGACGCGCACGCGCGCCTCCCGCAGCACATAGCCATCGCGCACATAGCACCCGGCTACAGCTCCCACGTTGGGGATCTTGAAGACCCGGCGGATCTCAGCCTCGCCGATCTTCGTCTCGCGGATCTGAGGAGCAACGAGCCCTTGGAGCGCTCTCTTGACGTCATCGGTCAAATCGTAGATGACATCATAGAGCTTGATGGAGACGCCTTCTTGATCGGCAAGCTTAGCAGCTTTGTCGTCAACCCCGGTGCGAAAGCCAAGGATCACCGCGTCTTTGGCAGTCGAGGCGAGCAAGACATCGCTCTCGTTGACGTGGCCCACGCCTTCATGGAGAAATTCAAGATCCACCGACTCGACTTTCAGAGTCTTCAGCTCTTGGCGCACTGCTTCCAAACAACCGACGCTATCGGCCTTCAAGATGATCTGCAGCATGCGCTTCTTCGCCTGGGCTTGCTGCTGTAGGATATCGTGAATAGTGCGGCGCGGTTTCTCTAAACGCTTGCGGCGCAACTCGTCGAGGCGAGCCTCAACCAGACGTTTAGCTTCCATCAGATCGGTCATGACTCCAAAGCGCTCTCCTGCGCCGGGGACTTCAGAGAGCCCAAGGACTTGGACGGCTGAGCCTGGACCGGCTTCATTGACTCGACGCCCACGGTCATCTAAGAGTGCGCGAATGCGTCCATACGCCGTATGACAGACCATAATATCGCGCTCACGGAGTGTCCCCTCTTGGACGATCACGGTGGCGATGGGACCGCGGGCAGGGTCAAGCGCACTTTCGATGACTACCCCGCGAGGAGGCGCGTGCGGATCTGCTCGCAGCTCTTGCAACTCTGCGACGAGCAAGATCATCTCTAGGAGCTCATCCACGCCCTGGCCGGTGAGCGCAGAGATAGGCACGGTGATCGTCTCGCCGCCCCAGTCCTCTGGAGTAAGCCCCTCTCGCGCTAACTGTTCCTTAACGCGCTGCACGTTCGCCGTGGGTTTGTCTATCTTATTAATAGCAACGATGATGGGGACTTTAGCAGCGCGGGCATGGCTGATCGCCTCGCGGGTCTGTTCCATGACGCCATCGTCTGCTGCGACGACCAGGACCGCAATATCGGTGACTTGGGCGCCGCGAGCGCGCATGTTGGCAAAAGCTTTATGGCCCGGCGTGTCGATGAACGTGATTTTTCTGTTTTTATATTCGACTTGATACGCCCCGATAGACTGGGTGATGCCGCCAGCCTCGCTGGCTGCTACGTGCGTCTTGCGAATATAGTCCAAGAGCGTTGTCTTGCCGTGGTCGACGTGGCCCAAGATCGTGACGACCGGGGGCCGTGGGATTAAAGGCTTGGCTGGGGGCGGTGGAGGTGGGGCAGGCTTTTCTAGAACTTCAGCTTGGGGTTTGGGCGGAGCGGGCGCTACGGCTTGTGCCTGGGCTTGCAGCGCAGGAGCAGGCGCTAGCGATGCTGTGGGTTGTACTCCTGTAGGCGACGCCGGAGCTTGGGGGTGCGGGGCTTCCGGTTTCTTTGGAGTTGGTTCTATCGTGGGCTGAGGGGCTATCGGCGTAGCGTGTGACGGTGGGGTTACGGGGGCTATGGGTTTGGGTTCAGGCTGGGCAAAGAGCTCTTTCGCAATCTTATACTCTTCTTCCGTGAGATTCTCAAAGCTATGCTTGCGCTTCTTGATCCCCCGTGTCTCGAGGCGCGCGACAAGCTCCGCAATAGTCGTGTTCAGTTCCTTGGCGACCTTATGCAATTGCATAATTGAGACTCTACGCTCCTACGGAAGTGCTAATAGAATCGGTCAAATCTACACTATACCGTCTTTGGAGGGATTTGTCAACTTCAGGCGACGACGAAGTGGATGACGTCGCCGTCCTGGACTTCATACTTTTCGCCGTGGCGGTGGAGATGCCCAAGCTCTCGTAAGCGCGCCAGCGATCTTTCCCTCACGAGCTCATCCCAGCGAGCGACCTCGCATAAGACAAAGCGTTCAGCAAAATCCGTGTGAATCTTGGCGCCGGCTTGCGGGGCGTGTGTCCCCTTGGGCACTGTCCAGGCGCGCACCTCCGGACCGTCGATAGTATAGAACGTCACCAAGTGCAAGATCTCGTAACCGGCGCGCACGAGCGCATCAAGCCCAGACTCTTCAATGCCTAGCTCTCTTCTAAACGCACGGCGCTCTTCGTCGGTGTCAGCAGCCTCATAGACTTCAGACTCTAATCGCCCACGAATGACAACGGCTTTCGTCCCACGTTCCGTGGCGAGCCTCTGCACTTCTCGAGAGTATTCGTTCTCACCTTCATCGCCGACGTTGGCGACAAAGAGCACGGGCTTGAGAGTAAGGGGGTTTAGGTCTTTCAGAAACGGGCGCTCGTGCTCGTGGATAGCTATGTCGCGAACGTGCTTCCCTTGCGCCAATCCCTGACGAAGTCGCTCGAAGAACTCATATTCAGCCTTGGCGGCTTTATCGCCGAGCTTGACCCGAGAGGCGAGCGATTTCACGCGCTTTTCAACGAGTTCTAGGTCCTTGAGCAAGAGCTCAGTCTCGATCACTTCGATATCGCGTTTGGGATCGAGCGAGCCGTCGACGTGGATGACTTCAGGATCTTCAAAGCAGCGCACAATGTGCACGATGGCGTCGACGTTCCGAATCTCAGCGAGAAACTGATTGCCGAGTCCTTGGCCCTCACTAGCGCCCTTCACAAGCCCCGCGATATCTATAAACTGCAGCGTCGTTGGGACCTTCTTTTTTTCTGGGAAGAGCTGATGGAGCGCATCGAGCCTGGGATCAGGCACAGGGGCAACGCCGACGTTGGGCTGGATGGTGGTGAACGGATAGTTATCAACCTTGGCCCCAGCGGCCGTCAGAGCATTGAAGATCGTGCTCTTGCCGACATTGGGGAGGCCCACCAGCCCGCAGCTGAAGCCCATGCCTATCCTTTCATCTTCTTGAGCTCCTGGATGAAATTCTCACGATCACCCACAAAGCGATCGATGGCGCGGCTTGCGACCTTGAGGGGGAGCTCCTCCAAGCGCGTATAGTGCGTCCCCATCACTGCATTGATATAGTCGAGTAGTTTGGTCTCTTTGAGATTAGCTGTGCGCAGCTCCTTGCGCAAACGGGCGAGCTGGGCTTCGGTGGCCAAGGGTACGGAGGGAGCTTCTTCGGCTTCATGCTTCTTATAAAGACTTAAGCCGAATTGATCCCCAAGTGCCCGGAAGCAGCGCTTCAGCGCATCAGAGACTGCGCCCTTGAGAGCGGTCTCATAGGCACGGGCGGGATCGGTCTGGCTCACTCCAGAGCCAAACCCCACGTCCTCGTGTACCACGTCGCCGATGCGAATCCGGCACTCACAGAGATACCCGACGCTATACGTGCCTTCACTCAAATCTTCGTAAATTTTCTCTAATCGTTTGATCTCGCGCTGCCAGCCACCATACCCAAAGATTCTATTGGCCGTCTCGATGATGTCATAGGTGGGCAGATAGGTCAACCCATCAGGACGACGTTGCACTCGCGATTCATCTAAAGGCTTCTCTAGTTCTGCAATCTGCTCTGGGGAAAAAGGGGACGCTTTGTGAGGCTTCCCTTCCTTGAAGAGATCGGGCATGGGCTTCAGCTCCTTTCTCACTCACGACTCTCGCAGGAGCGCGCAAGCGATCCCCCTCTCCCCCCACGCTCACTAATCAGCCCTTGGCCCTGAGGGTGGTCACTCGTGCGAATGTTCCCCCTGTAAGCTCTTAATGTACGCGATGATCGCTTGAATATCGTCGTCACTGAGCTGCCCTTCGTAGACGGGCATAAGGTTCGCTTGGAAGCCCTTGGTGATCTTGGCGTTTGGGTTTAAGATGGACTCGCGAAGATAAGCATCGTCAGCGATGACCTTCGTCTCGGTGCCATCGGGCAGCACGACTTCAACTTCATGGCCATAGAGCCCCTTCCATGTGGGGCCGACGAGCGTCGTTCCGTCGGCACTGTGACATGCTGTGCACCCTACAGAAGTCGCGAGAAACTGCCCGCGAGCGACGAGCTGCTCCTCTTCAGACGGGGGAGCAGGTTGTTCGGCGGCAGGGGGCTGAGCCGGCTGTTCTGAGGCTGGGGGAGATGGTTGTGATGCCGGTTGTTGCGCCCGTTCTCCCCCTCCTCCTCCACATCCCGTCACAAAAGCAAGCACACAAGCCAAGACAATCCCGTACCACATCCTGCATCTATGACTCACGAGCATCTACCTCCTTAGGGTATATTTTAGCTCAAATTCTCGAGGTGCTCAAAAGTCACGTCTTATGAGAGCAGAAGGCCTCTAGAGCCGCAGAGCGTTTCTCACGAATTCGACGACCTGGCGTGGCGTTCTGGCTACAGGGATCCCCTGGGCTTCAAGAGCTTGTGCTTTGGCGTGAGCTGTCCCCTCCCCCCCTGAGATGATCGCCCCGGCATGCCCCATGCGCTTGCCCGGCGGCGCTGAAAACCCCGCAATGTACGCAACTACGGGCTTGGTCATCTCGCGGGAGATGAACTCGGCAGCTCGCTCTTCGTCGGTACCCCCAATCTCACCGACCAAAACAACAGCTTTCGTTTGACGGTCTTTCTGGAAGAGCTCTAGGATATCAATGAAAGAACTCCCGATGATCGGATCGCCCCCGATCCCGACGACCGTAGACTGTCCAATCCCCACATGCGACAGCTGAGCGGCGATCTCATAGGTGAGGGTGCCGCTGCGGCTGACGATCCCCACGGGACCAGGCTTGAAGACGTGATTGGGCAGAATCCCCACCTTGGACTTGCCCGGCGAGATCACCCCCGGACAGTTAGGCCCAATCAGGCGACTCCCCCTCTGAGAGACGACGTGCACGACCTTGAGCATCTGATGAACCGGGATATGCTCTGTGATGCAAACGATCAACTTGATCCCGGCCTCAGCGGCCTCTAAGATAGCGTCGGCGGCAAACTGGGCGGGCACAAAGATTGCGCTCGCGTCGATCTTGTGGGCTTTAACGGCCTCAGCGACCGTGTTGTAGATGGGGATACCCTCGAAATCTAAGCCGCCTTTGCCCGGCGTCACTCCAGCCACGATCTTGGTGCCATACTCACGCATCCGCTGCGCATGAAAGCTGCCTTCGCTCCCCGTGATCCCCTGGACTAAGACCGTCGTGCTGGCGTTAATGAGAATACCCATGACATGTGAGTATAAAAGAAGCTACGGCGGGCTGCAACAAGGTTGTGGAGGGCAAGATTTCTTGCTACTGTACATACCGGAGCGTTATGGACATCGATCGGACGATCATCGAGCGCCAGATAGGTCGGCCTCCGCGAGGCGTGCTCAACGTCGAGGTACGCTGCCCATGGGGGTATCCTGCGGTCATTCGTGTTGCCCCGTTGCTCATTGAGGACGATAGAATCGAGCCGTTCCCCACGCTCTTCTGGCTGACATGTCCGATCTTACGGGAGCAACTGGCTCGGTTAGAAGAGCGCGGGGTCATAGCCCAGGTAGAAGCCGAGCTCGCGCGCGACGCCACTCTCCAGGCGCGCTATATCGAAGATCACCGCCGCTACGCGGCAGAGCGTTTCGCGCTCCTCGCCCCTCACGAGCGAGAGCTCTTGCAGGAGCGCGGCTGGCTGGAAGCACTACGCGATCGCGGGATCGCCGGGATCGCCGATCTGCGCACCGTCAAGTGCCTCCATGCGCATTATGCGCATCACCTAGCGCGCAAGAGCACAATCGGACGCTGGCTGGATAAACGCTTTCCGCTCTCGTGGTGCCCTGCCGAGGATATCCGCTGCCAACGGTTATCCACAAACAGTCGCTGATCGTTTCTCTATAGCTGTCCACAACATGCGTTCGACTAGCTCGTCAAAGCCAATACCCGCCGCGGCCGCAGCCTTCGGCAAATCGCTGGTGTTAGTCATCCCCGGAAGCGTGTTGACTTCAAGGAGATACGGCTTATCCGTAGGAGTGACGCGGAGATCCACCCGCGAAAACCCAAAACAACCAAGCGCGCGATGAGCGTGAAGCGCGAGCTGCTGCACACGCACTGTCGTTGCCTCGGCGAGCTCCGCAGGGATGAGAAACTCACACTCACCCGGAGTGTATTTGGCGATATAGTCATAAAATTCTCGGTGAGGGCGCAGTTCGATGAGCGGGAGCACACGATCCTCTCCATCTATACGTAAGATCCCAGCCGTAATCTCTTTGCCGGGGATGAACGCCTCGACGAAGAAGGCCCCAAACTCTGCATACGTCGCCTGGCATGCCGGGATAAGCTCTTCACGGGTATGCACGATGCGCACCCCTATGCTGGAGCCCTCGCGCACGGGCTTGACGACGCAAGGAAAGCCAAGCTCGGCCGTGACACGCTCGTCCCACGTGGCCCACGGCTCCCCCGTGTACTCGAGCCAGGGAGCTGTAGGCAGATGATAACTGACAAAGACGCGCTTGGCCTGCGGCTTATTCATGGCTAGAGCACTGGCCAAGACCCCCGATCCGACATAGGGAATCCCTAAAACCTCCAACAGGGCTTGGATCGTCCCGTCTTCCCCTATCCCTCCGTGCAAGCAGAGAAACGCGATGTCTATCTGAGCGAGCGCTGGGATGATATGATCGGGATGATCGAGCACGATCGCTTGAGCGCGATATCCTAGCCGCACGAGTGCTTCGTAGACATTCCGTCCCGATCGTAACGAGACCTCGCGCTCAGGCGAGATCCCCCCCATCAGAACCCCGATCCGCTGGCGCTTCAGATCCATATTATGACTCTATCCCCTCCAAGCTCGCTCGGCAAGGAGCCCTGTCTTCCCCGGCGGGAAGGACAGTGAGCACCTTCTCCCCAAAGGCCCAGCACAAAACCATGAACTGCTCTTGACAATATCTCCTGAGGCAGCTATAATGTTTTTGCTTTGGACCAAGTTGTGGGAGTCTTGCTGTCCTCTGGCAGGGCCAGGGGTTTCTTTGTATCTGAACCCTCGCGACCTTCGTTTAGAATAGAGTCGAAGGAGGAGCTTCCTTATGCGCCCCGACGAGGAGACAGAGCTTTTTGAAATGAACAACGAAGAAGAGTTCGAAGAAGAGTTTGAGGAGGAGCTTGACACGGAATTGGCCCTCGACGAGGAGTTGGAGGGTGACCTCTCAGAAGATTTAGTCAAGCTCTACCTCCAAGAGATCGGCAAAATCCCGCTGCTGACGCGCGAGGAGGAAGTGAAGCTGGCCAAGCGAGTCGCTCGCGGCGATAAGAAAGCGAAAGAACAATTAGCGCTGGCGAACTTGCGCTTGGTCGTCTCTATCGCCAAGAAGCACCAAGGCAGCGGGCTGTCCCTGCTAGATCTCATTCAAGAGGGGAATATCGGCTTGATGAAAGCAATCGAGAAATTCGATTATCGGAAAGGGTACAAGTTCAGCACCTATGCGACGTGGTGGATTCGTCAAGCGATCAGCCGAGCCATTGCTGATAAAGCGCGGACGATCCGGATTCCCACCCACGTCCTCGAGCTGATGCGGCGCATCTACAAAGCCGAAGAAGAATATGTCCAAGAGAAAGGGGAGCCGCCCAGCAGCCAGGAGCTCGCCAGGATGCTGGGCGTGCCCGTCGAAGAGATCGAACGGGTGAAGAAGATCAGCCCATACACGCGCTCGTTTGAAGAGCCCATCGGCGACGAAGAAGAGGGCTCGGTGTTAGGCGACTTCATCGGGCGGACGAAGTCCTCCCCGCTCCAGCAAGCTTTTTCAGAGATGCAGCGCGAGGAGCTGCGCAAAGCGATCAACGAGCTGAGCGAGCGCGAGCGCAAAGTCTTAGATCTGCGGTTTGGGCTGAGCGGACAGCAGCCTATGACCCTCGAAGAAGTCGGGAAGGTCTTTGGGCTGAGCCGTGAGCGCATCCGCCAGATCGAGAAAGAGGCCTTGGAGCGCCTAAAGGCTATGAAGCTCCGCCAGAAGCTAATCTCGTTTGAGAATCTTATCCAGGAGAGCGAAATTCACATGAATTGATAGCCTAGCCCCCGCAGGCGCACCCTCCTGCCCCTTCGGCGTGAGCTTTGGGATTGTCGATGAAGAATCCCTGCTCAGGGCCGTCCATGAAATCGAGGGTCGCTTCATCGAGGAGCGCACTGCTCATTTGATCTAAGAAGATCTTCACCGGCCCGGCGTGGATGATCGTGTCCCCCGGCGCGCTCTCTTTCTCTAAAAAGAGCCCATAAGCTGGACCACAACAGCTGCACCCTCCCAGCTGTGCAACGATACGGAGGGCGTAATCCGTCTTGCCCTCGCTCTGCAAGAACTGATAGAGCGCTTGGGCAGCTCTCTCCGTCACTGTTAGCATCAGATATCACTCCTTAGGACACTAGATGGTCTATTATAACAAGATAGTGTGGGGGTTGCGAAACTCGGACTATTTTAGTATACTTTTGAAGACATGAGAGAGACAGCTGAGGGAATCGTCGTAAGTCAGGCTGTTGATCGGGTGCGCGTGCGGGTTTATCGCACCGGGACGTGTGAAAACTGCTCGTGTGTGCTGAGCACAGCGTGTACACCCGAAGAAGTCGACCGGCGTCGCGGGATCTTGGGAAGCCTCCTGCGCCAGTCTTCAGTAATAGAGATCGAGGCGCTCAATGAAGCCGGAGCTGTTCCTGGAGATCGCGTTGAGCTCCAGCTCCGATCGAATGCGTCGGTCGTAAAGGCTTCGGCATTGCTCTACCTCATCCCGGCAGTGATGTTTGTGGTAGGGGTTGTGGGTGGCGGGTGGTGGGGTGTGACACGCTGGGGCCTCTCAGGAGATGCTGTTATCCTTGTCCAGGTTGCTTGTGGCTTTGGACTGATGATGGTGAGCTTTGCGTTCGCTGCGCTCTATGCGAGGCGACGCGAGCGCGCCGAATTCACCCCTATAGCCACAAAAGTCCTCTTCAAAGCTGAGGGTCAACATCCACCGTCACCAAGTCGGTCAACTTCAACTCCGTGATGGCCTCCCAGACGATTTTTTGTCTAGATGCTATAGGGGTTTTGAGCAAGAGTTGCCAGCGGAATCGTCCACGCAGTCGATAGGGGAGCGCTTGTGCCGGGCCGAGCACCTCTCCGATTTTCATGGCTTCTAAGCGCTCTTTGAGCCGATCCGCTTGCTCACGCGCCTTTGCTTCGTGGCTGTGTTCGACCACGATAAGGATAAGCTGGGTGAAAGGTGGATATCCCAAGGCCTCGCGCAATGCGATCTCGTGCTCGTAGAACGCGCGATAGTCTTGAGCGGCGGCCAACTGAATGATCGTGTTTTCAGGGTGCCGGGTCTGGATGATGACCTCGCCGGGGCGCTCGCCGCGCCCGGCTCGTCCAGCAGCCTGGGAGATGAGTTGGAACGTGCGCTCCCCCGCACGAAAGTCTGGAAAATCCAGGAGGGTATCTGCCGAGACGATCCCTACCAACGTGACGTTGGGAAAGTCCAGCCCGAGCCCGATCATCTGGGTACCTATGAGGATTTGAATCTCTCCCTGGCGGAAGGCTTCTAGGATGGCGGCGTGTTCGCCGCGTCGCACGCTCTCGGAGTCCATCCGCCGGGAGTGCGCCTGGGGGAAGCTGCTCCGGACTTCAAGCTCCAGGCGTTCTGTACCCCCGCCCTCGAAGAAGAGTTCCGTCGAGCCGCAGGTGCGACACCGAGGCATCTTCAGCCTATACCCGCAGTAGCGGCAGCGAAGCTCTTGCTCGCGCATGTGCACCGTCAAGGCAATCTGACAGAGAGGACACTGCACCGTCTGCCGACAGCGCCGACAGATCGCGATGGAGTAGCCTAGTCTGTTTAACAAGAGCATGACTTGCTCGCGGTTGTGAAGGCGCTGCTCGATCTTAGCGCGCAAGATTGGGCTCAGGAGATTCTTGCGCTCCCTCATATCTACGATGCGGATTGTCGGGGGCTGGGTGGGGACGACGCGCTCCGTCAGCTCGAGCAACTGATAGCGTCCGCGCTGCGCGTGAAAATAGCTCTCTACGCTAGGGGTGGCACTACCCAAGACGACCGTTGCCCTGGCGAGCGCTGCGCGCTGAAGCGCCACATCCCGAACGTGATATCTGGGCGCGATATCATCTTGTTTATAGGTGCTCTCGTGTTCCTCGTCGATCACGATGAGCTTGAGATTGGGGCATGGGGCGAAGAGCGCAGCCCGCACCCCGATAGCGATCTGAGCGTCGCCGCTCTTGAGACGATACCATTGGCGCGCGCGCTCGGTGTCCGTCAAGCCGCTGTGATAGACGGCGATCTGCGCGCCAAAGTAATTCTTGAAGCGCGCTATCAGCTGAGGGGTAAGGGAGATCTCTGGGACGAGGACAATCGCCTGGCCACCGTGCGCTAGGACATCTTGACATGCCCTCACATAGACTTCTGTTTTGCCGCTATTGTTGACGCCATGGAGCAAGAAGACCCCTCCCTGAGCGCGGGTGATGGCTTGAAGAGCGCGCTGCTGCCCTGCATTCAGGGTGATCTTCTTAGGGGCTTCATGAAATTCCTGGTGTTCACGTGGTCTCCTTGTGATAGTGACAAGCCCCGCTTTTGCCAGGGCGCGCAATGGCCCGGAACCACATCCCACCCGCGCCAACAGCTCTCGTTCGGGGATAGCTTGGGCAGCAAGCAGCGCGCGCAGCAGGGCGGCTTGCTGGGGTGCGCGCCGGCTCCGCTCCTCGATCTGCGCTAAGAGCTCTGGGAGCGGAACGCTGAGCTGTACGTATCGAAGTACGTTCTCGCGCTTGGGAGGAGTATAGCCTGGGGCTATGGCGTGCAAGACGATTCCCAACGGCGTCAGATAATAATTAGAGATCCAATGAGCTAAGGCAAGATCGAGCTCGTTGAGCTCTGGCTCTTGTGCTACAAGGGCGATGATCTCGCGCAACCGACTTGCCAATGGGCTGCTCTCTTTAAGAGCGATGACGAATCCCTCAAGCTGGTCATGCTCCCGAAATGGCACGCGCACGCGCTGCCCGACCCTGATTGTGTCGCGTAGCGCTTCAGGGATCTTATAGTCGAATGTCTGATCCACAGCTAAAGGGATCGCGACCTCAGCGATAGCGGGGCTCATGGCACAAGCTCGATCTGCCATGGCGAGCGCACGATAATCTGCGGTTGCCCTTGATACTGGGAGAACTCGCCAGTCACGCGGATCTTCTTCTTCGTATAGAACGACGCGGGATCGATCCCAAGCCCACGAAAGCGCGGTTCATAGCTCTTAAATACGATCACCGAGAGGCGACGGGCATAATCCCGATCAGACTGGATCCGGATAACGCTTCCCGATACCGTCGTGTCGACGACGGTGAACTCCGTTGTCACCAACTTCTCCAAATAGCGTTCGGGGTGAGTCTCGAGCGCTCTTGTGGGCGTCAGGCCTAGCACGACGCGCTCGCGGCTGTTGACGCGCCACTGCGGGCCAAGACACTGCGTCGCAGCCTTGCAATCGAGATCATCGCAGTCTACAGAGCGATCCCCGTCGTTATCTAGTGTATCGTCGCAATCGCACTCCTCGCGAGCCCCGGCAAGCGGGCAGGACGGCGCTTGCACCGTAAGCACGAACTCGTTCGACCAATCCGTGAGCTGACCGTTCACGGACCCGCGCATCCGATAGAACCAGCGTTGGCCGACCTGGACGTCATGATCGACAAAATAGCGATGAGTCGGGGGGATCTGCGAGTAGACGCGCTGGCAGGGCCCAAACGATTCTTGCGCTCGGCATAGTTCATAGAAATCCACGGGTCGCTGGAGATGCGGCCGCCATTCGATGCGTGCCAGCACATCTTGCGTGTTGTAATGACGGATCGTGACGCGCGGCGGCAGCAGCGGCGTCTGATCATACTGCATGGCGTCGCGCTTGAGGCGCTCAAAGTGTTGGGAGAACTGGGCTGCAATACTTGGGCTTTCTAGGACCAAAAGATTCTCGTCGTTATTGAAGAACCCGCTATCAGACCAATTCGTCGAGCCGACAAGCACCTTGTGCCCATCGATCACGGCAAACTTGTGGTGTGCTAGCCCTGGCAGAGCATCGACGACACCGATCCCCAACCGCAGCGCGTCGTCTATCTCGGAGTCTTCGAAGCGCTCCCAGCCCCGGAAGTCCCAGACGGCTTCGATCGCCACGCCGCGAGCTTGCGCCGCTGCCAGCTCCGCCATCAGCAGATCATCGGTGAAGTAGAACATCGCGATCTGTATAGACTTTTTTGCGTTACGGATCGCGTCCCGCACGATCTTCTGCGGAGCGCCACTGGGGGTAAAGTAGACCCCGACTCCCCCTGAGTCGATTAGGTAAGTGCGCAGCTGCGTGAAGACCCTGCCGTCATATTTTTGTTGGCCGAACCGATCTTTGAGAAACATCTCCTCGAACTCCGCGGTGAAGATACGAGCCAAAGGCTCGTGGCGGATGACCAAGGCGGCGTTAGCGTCGAAGAGCAGCTCTCTCTCGGTCCAATTCAGTGAGCCTGTCCAGATGAGGATCTTATCAAAGACTGCGAACTTATGGTGCATAGTGTGATCGAAGCGTGCGCGGGCATCGGCGCTAGCGTCGGTTCTTAGGGTGACACAGGGGAGGTTGTGGAGCTGGCTATAGGCGCTGGGGAACTCCTCTACCGACGATTGATCCGTGACGATACGCACCAAGACCCCTCGCGCGCAGGCGCGCTGAAGAGCTTCTACCACCGGTTGATAGGTCATCCGGTAGACCGCCGCATCGATCGTCTTTTGTGCTGAATCTATGAGGGTAATCAGCGCGCGATCTACACCGTTGGCTTGAGCGGTGGGCTTATCCATGTGAGGGAGACCGGCTAGGGGATCGGTGAAGTAAACGACGATGGGATCGCCCCCTGAAGGTACGGATATGGGCCATCCTATGCTGCAAACAAGCAAGACGAGTCCGAGCTTTTTCATGGCAGGGTCTCCTCCTCTCTGGCTCAGATAAGTCTATCCTCCTCCCCATCAAGGAGCAAGTGCCCGCGAGGAGCCGCAACGAAAACTTCGATGCCAAGGGCACGAGGCGATATAGGTTACTCTCTGGGGTGATCAAGATCACACGCACACATCTTGACACAAAAAAATTTTTGCTCTATACTCACATTGGATACCTTACACATGGTGGTGCATAGCGAGGATGAACAGAGGATCATCAAAGCCTGGAGAGATCGAGCCAAGATCTCTCTCCGTGAGCTACGTAGGTGCACCACGCTCAGCCTCCTGTCACCTTCTCTCTCCTTCCTCGGGGAAAATCTCTTGGACTGCGGCCATTTCCTCTGCGCTGATCACTCTATGAACCCCATACCCTTACTACGGAGGAGGTGACAGACGAATGCCGGCGAAGAAAGCAGCCACCAAGAAGAAGACGACGACGGCGAAGAAGACGGCGAAGAAGAAGAAGTAAAGAGAGCAGCCCTCGACAAAGCTCTCCACCCCTTGTCGAGGGCCGGATAGGAGGGGCGACCGGTCTCCGGTCGCCCCTCTCTATTGTATCCCCCTAGGGGTGCAAGAGCAACTTTCCGAACTGTTCACGCTTTTCAAGCATCTCGTGCGCCCTGGCCGCCTCGGCGAGGGGAAACGCCCCGGCTATCACAGGCTTGAGCTTGCTCGCCCACACTAAGTTCAATACCGTCTGAAGCTCGCGGCGCGTCCCCATCGTCGAACCCAAGATCTGCAGCTGCCTCCAGAAGACCAGGCGAATATCGGTCTCGCCCATCGGCCCAGCCGTCGCCCCGCAGGTAACTAGGCGCCCATTGCGCGCCAAGGCTCTCAAGCTCTTCTGCCATGTCGCCTGCCCAACACTCTCGATGACGACGTCCACACCGCGCTTGTTTGTGAGCTTCCAGACTTCTTTATCGAAGTCGGTCTTGGCATAGTTGATCACGATATCAGCCCCGAGTTCTTTCGCCTTGGCGAGCTTCTCGTCGGTGCTCGCGGCGGCGATGACCCGCGCGCCACAGAGCTTGGCAATTTGAATTGCTGCGCTGCCCACGCCGCTGCCCGCAGCTAAGACTAAGACGTCTTCGCCGGGTCTGACCTTGGCGCGGGTGACGACCATTCTCCAAGCCGTCATGAAGACCAAGGGCACAGCAGCGGCTTCATCGAACGAGACGTGATCGGGGATCTTGATCACATTGCGCGCTGGAACTTTAACGAATTCGGCGTAGCCGCCGGGGGCGTGCTCTCCTAAGATCCCGTAACTCACACAAAGACTATCTTCGCCCATCTGGCAATACTCGCATTCCCCGCAGTTTAAGTTTGGGTTGAGCACGACGCGCTCGCCGACTTTTATGTCTTTGACCGCTGAGCCGACTCTTTCGACGACGCCGGCGACGTCGGCTCCGGGGATATGCGGGGGCTCGATGCCAGGAATGCCACGCCGTATCCAAATATCCAAGTGATTGAGCGCGCAGGCCTTGACGCGCACCAGAACTTCGTTCTCTGAGATCTCGGGGGTGGGAATCTCTTCGAGCTTGAGCTTCTCCGGTCCGCCGTGCTCACGGATGACGATGGCTTTCATAAATCCTCCTCAATTATTTTTTTGCTACAGTAGTTCTCTCAGAGCTGTACTCTTCCGGCCAGTGCCCGCGAGAGCGTTACTTCATCAGCGAATTCTAAGTCGCGCCCCACTGGAACCCCATGCGCAATCTGAGTAACTTTTATCCCCAAGGGCTTGATCTTTCTTGCTAAATACATGGCTGTCGCTTCGCCCTCAACTTTCGGGTCGAGCGCGAGAATCACTTCTTGGACATTCCCCTTGCTCAAGCGCACGAGAAGCTCTTCGATATGGAGCTGCTCCGGCCCGATGCCGTTGACTGGCGAGAGCACCCCCCCTAAGACGTGATAGAGCCCGCGATATTCACGGGTCTTTTCGAGCTTCAACAGCTCTTGAGGATGGCTCACGACACAGATTACAGAAGAATCGCGCTGAGCATCCCGACAGATCTCGCACAGCTCGTGCTCGATCTCCGTGAAATTGAAGCACTCTTTGCAAGTACGGATCCTCTCCTTGACCTGAGCGATCGCTTGACTGAGCGACTCTAACTCTTCAGGGGGCTGCGCGAGCAAATAGAAGGCGAGGCGCTCGGCGGTCTTACGCCCGATGCTCGGTAGCTTCTGAAATTCTTTGATGAGATGCTCCAACGGCTCAGGATACTTGTCCATTTTAGAAACCCAAGCCTGGAATATTGGGCAATCCTAACTGCCCCATGATGCTTGCCATCTCCCGCTGCGCGAGCTCTTTCGATTTTGCTTGCGCTTCTTTAATCGCTGCTAAAATCAAGTCTTCCAGCATCTCGATATCATTGGGATCAACGACTTCTTTGGAGATTTGAATATCAACGATCTCCTCTCGACCGTTGGCGATTACTTTCACCATGCCCCCTCCTGACGACGCTTCAACCCGCAAGTTCGCCAGCTCCTGCTGCTTCCGCTCCATGAGCTCCTGCATCTTCCTGATCTGTTTCATTGCTTCTTTCATGCCCCCGGGGAATTGCATAGTTCCTCCTTATTTTGTATTCTACGAGACGATCTCGCCCCCAAACGTCTTCTTCAAGAGCTCGGCTTTCTCGCGTATCTCCGCGCTCTTGCTCTTGCGCCGCGGCGTAGATTCTGTTGCCTGCGTAAACGCGATCTCAACCCGACGCACCCCGTAGACCCGGGCGACAACCTCTTCAAGATATTGGTGATGTTTCTCTAAACTCTCTTTGTGAAAAGTATGCTGCGGGTCGTACTCGATGCGCAATGCCTCGGGGAGTTCGACAGGATGAGCATCAAGCAAGAGCGCATGGATGGTGCCACGCCGATCACGCTTGACTTCGTTGAGAAGCTGTGTCCATCGATCTGGCGACGGGGTGGGTGTCGCGCTAGACCCCCTCTCATCGTGCGCTTTTTTTATGGACTTTTCTTTTGATGGCTTTGTCTCTTTGCTCACAGAGGGGAGTGCTGCGAGTTCTAATGCTTTGACCTCAAGCAAGATACGCTTCTCCCAGGCGCGCCCCAGCTCGCGCTTGAGATTTAAAAGCTGAGTGCTCAGTGCGATGAGCGCCTCAAGAGCTACCCCATCCATCGGCGGATGACCATCGATATGGGCGATGATCCAATCGCGCGTCTGCTCGATCAGTTCGTCTACAAAGAGCTCTAAGTCCTTGCCGCGATCCGCCAGATCCGCGATGATCTCGAGGGCCTTGCGACCTTGATGCTCGAGCAAGGCCTTTAAAAACTCGGTCACGGTCTCCTCGCTGGCTAAGCCCATGATCTCGTACAGATCCTGCTCTTCGATGCGTGCCGAGCCTTTGTACGAAGCCAGTTGCTCGAGCATCACGATGGCATCGCGCAGGGCCCCGCGCGCCCGGTACGCAATCGCCGTGAGCACTTTCGGACTGGCATTGATCCTCTCGGCTTTACAGATCTCTGCGAGACGCTTCTCGATACGCTCAGGGGGCAGAAGTTTCAGTTCGAACGCTTGGCATCGACTCACTATAGTCAAGGGGACTTTGTGGGGCTCCGTTGTAGCAAAGATAAAGATCACGTGCCGCGGCGGCTCTTCCAAGGTCTTTAAGAGCGCATTGAACGCTTCGTTGGTGAGCATGTGCACCTCGTCGATGATATAGACTTTATATTTGGCTTCGGCGGGGACGAAGTTCACCTCTTCTCGGAGCTGCCGGATCTGGTCGATGCCGCGGTTGCTGGCACCGTCGATCTCGATGACATCGAGGGCGTTGCCGCGCGTGATCTTCTTGCACATATCGCACTGATTGCACGGCTCGCCTCCCTGGGGATTGGTACAGTTGACGGCTTTCGCGAAGATGCGCGCTATCGAGGTCTTGCCGACGCCGCGCGGGCCGGCCAGCAGATACGCATGAGCAATCTGGCCGGAGAGCACGGCATTCTGTAAAGTGCGCACCGTGTATTCTTGGTGGACGACGTCGGCGAAGCGTTGGGGACGCCACTTGCGATAGAGCGCTTGGTACTCGTGGGCTTCGGTCATAAAAGTAGTCGGAGAGGCCGGATTTGAACCGGCGACCTCTTGGTCCCAAACCAAGCGCGCTGCCACTGCGCCACTCTCCGAGCGCAAATTATTATAGTTTCTGCGGGAGTGCCCGTCAACCCTGGAGGGGTTGCTAGGCAGCTCACTACAAGATAGGATCAGAGCGTGGTCTGCTGGGAGGCGAAGATAAAGGCTCTACCGGCGGAGCCCGGGGTCTATCTCTTCAAGGGCGCCCAGGGTGAGATTCTCTATATTGGGAAGGCCGCGTCCCTCAAAGATCGGATACGCTCGTACTTCCAGCCCACAGATAACCCCAAGATCCAGCGCCTCATGCGCGACGCCGTAGATTTTGAATATATCGTCACGCGCAGTGAACGCGAGGCCCTCCTCCTTGAAGCGACGCTCATTAAGCATCATCAGCCGCGCTACAATATCCGTCTCAAGGACGACAAGCGCTATCCGTATATTAAGATCACAGCCGAACCCTTCCCGCGGCTAGAGGTGGCGCGGCGCGGCGCGCGCGACGGCAGATATTTCGGTCCATATACAAACAGCGAGGCTGTGCGCGAAACGATAAGAATTTTGCAAAAGATCTTTCGATTGCGCACGTGTGCCCTAGATCTCACGAAGATCCCGGCGCGGCAGCGCCCGTGCTTGGATCACTATATTGGGCTGTGCGATGCCCCCTGCGTCGGCGCAATCACTCAAGAAGAGTACGACAAACTCGTCGAGGAAGCGACGCTCTTTTTGCGCGGGCGCAAGGACGAGCTCATCGAGGAGCTACGCGCGCGTATGGTCGAAGCGTCTGAGCGCCTAGAGTTTGAGCGTGCGGCACGGCTGCGCGATCAGATTGCGACTTTGGAAAAGCTCTTTGCCGGAGAGCGCGAGTTGTGCCCTCGTCCTGTCGAACGCGATCTGATCGGCTACGCCCTGGGCGACGGGATAGCGTGTGTGCAGGTCTTCTTTGTTCGCCGAGGCAAACTCATAGGTCGCGAGAGCGTCTTCGTCGAAGCTCCGGCCGACACAAGCCCGTCCGAACTGCTCACAGCGTTCGTCACGCAATACTATGGCAAGAGTGAGCAGATTCCCAAAGAGATTCTTGTGCCCTGCGATTTAGAAGAACCGGACGCGATTGTGCAGTGGCTTTCGGAGCGCCGCAAGGGCTCGGTTGCGCTCAAGGTGGTTAGGCGCGGGCCGACGCGCCAGCTCTTAGACTTAGTGGCGCATAATGCCGAGCTGGCCTTACGCGAGCGCGCCAAGCTCCCCTCAGCGTCCGATGATGCGCTCCAGGAGCTCCAACAGGTCTTAGGGCTGCCAGCCCTGCCTCGGCGCATCGAAGCTTATGATATTTCAAATCTCTTTGGTCAGCATGCGGTGGGCTCGATGATCGTCTTCTGGGATGGTGCGCCCAAGAGATCCGAGTATCGTCGGTTTCAGATCCAGACCGTCTCAGGGGTTGACGACTGTGCGATGATCGCTGAGGTGCTGAGGCGGCGTGTCGAGCGGGCGCTCGGGGGTGATGAGCGATTTCTGCCTCTGCCCGATCTGATTCTCGTCGATGGGGGCATTGGGCAGCTCAGCGCGGCGCGTGCGATCCTGCGCCAGCAGGGCTTAGAGCAGATCCCCGCAATCGCATTAGCCAAGGAGCATGAGCACGTTTTCGTAGGGAACCGGGCACACCCCCTCGTGCTCTCGCGGCAGTCCCCGGCGTTACAGCTGCTGCAAAGAATTCGCGATGAGGCCCATCGCTTCGCAGTGGCCTATCATCGAGTGGTGCGCCGCAAGAGATTTTTGGAGTCAGTTCTTGATAAGATCGAGGGTCTTGGGCCAGCGCGTAAGCAGAAGCTCTTTGAGCGTTTTGGCTCGTTGCAGGGGATCAAGCGAGCGAGTGTAGCTCAGCTCCGGGAGGTTCTCCCTGCTCAGGTGGCGCAGCGGCTCTATGAGGCCCTGCATGTCCCATCATCTCCAGCCACACCGTCACTGTCTGATCGGACTGATGGCTGCTCCTGATGAGACCTCTCCCCTTGAGGGATGAGCCGAGCTGGCGTAGGTTCGAAAGATGATCTCTATGACTCCGGTGAAGCTATTGCGAGCGGATACGGAAGGAATTTGGTGCTGGGGGTGGTTAGGGGAGCTGGGTGTGCGGAAGCGGTATGGGCGTGGGGAATGGATTCATGGAGGGCACGATGCGCCGGATGCGATCTATCTTGTGTACAGTGGGCGAGTAGGGGTTGCTTTGGGGGGAGCGGGGGCGGTTATGGGGGCTGGTGATTGGTTTGGGGAGCTCTTTTTGGATGACGAGCTGAGGGGGAGTTATTTAGCGCGGGCGTTGGAGGAGAGCGAGGTTTGGGTTGTGCGGCGGGAGCGATTCAGTGAAGTATTACGGGAGAAGGGCTTGGGGAGGTTGCGGGGGGTGATTGGGTACAAGCGCGATCTCATCCTTGTTTTCAAATAGTAGGAATCCAGTCTTTCGTCTCAGGCTAGCTTTTTCTTTGAGACTCACTCCATCCCTGCCGGGTGCGGTGCTCTCCTGATCGCAACACAACACACTAGTCCAATTAAAAGCTCGGCGAGCGAGCTTTCATCTATGGCTGCTCGCTTACGTTTCAATACCACACTGGTCCAATTAAAAGATTGAACCAGTGTGGTATTGAAATGGTGGGAGTAGTGCGTTATAATTCCGCCGTGAATCAGCAGGATGCCGATATCGAAACCACAGAACAAATACGTCCTAACCCAAATCCCATCGTCCCCCCCAACAACGTCCAAGTCCCCGGCCTCGCCGGCGCACGCCTTGCTAAAACCTTCCGCGCCCTCCGCCATAGAAACTACCGGCTCTTCTGGACCGGCCAGCTCATCTCCCTCACTGGCACCTGGATGCAGTCTGTAGCCCAAGGTTGGCTCGTCTACTTGTTGACTAAGTCGGCCCTGCACCTAGGCCTCGTCAGCTTCTCTCAGTCTTTACCCGTCTTGCTCTTCACCCTCTTGGGCGGCGTCGCCGCCGACCGCTTCGACCGCCAGCGATTAGTCCTGAGCACCCAGAGCGCCTCCCTCACCCAGGCCGCCCTCTTGGCCCTGCTCACCCTCAGCGGAACCATCCAGATCTGGCATATCATCGCTCTCGCCTTTCTCTTGGGGACGATCAACGCCCTCGACACCCCCGCACGCCAGTCGCTCATCCACGAGCTCGTCTCCAAAGAGGACTTGATGAACGCTATTGCCTTGAACTCGACAGCCTTCAACAGCACGCGCATCATCGGCCCAGCCCTCGCCGGAACGCTCCTGGGAGCGCTGAGCACCTGGATCAGCTCACACTATGCGCTCGACAGCGACGCCGCGACGCGGATCGCCATTGGCGTCTGCTTCGCCCTTAACGCCCTGTCATACGTGGCTGTGATCGTGGGACTGCTGCGGATGGATCGTCCCTCATCCGCCCCGCACACCAATCACGAATCGGTCTGGCAGAGCCTGTGGACCGGGCTCACCTACGCCCGCCGCGACCAGAGGGTGCTCGCGCTGCTCTGCCTGATGGGGGTGTCCAGCGTCTTCGGGTTCTCGTATGTAACCGTCTTGCCTCTCTACGCCGGGGAGATCTTGAAGGTCGGTCCTCAGGGCTACGGGCTCCTAATGGCGGGGGCAGGGGTGGGAGCGCTCTCCGGAGCGCTGATCTTAGCATCTTTAGGGAATTATCAGCGCAAGGGCTTTCTGCTCACGATAGGGAATTTTGTCTTCCCTGTGATGCTCTTGATCTTTGCGCAATCCACGCTCTTCCCCCTCTCCCTGATTGCCCTGGCGGGATTTGGCTGGGGATTGATCACTCAGAACGCGCTCGTGAATACGCTATTGCAGACGATTGTGCCAGGGGAGCTGCGCGGACGGATCCTCAGCCTCTATACGCTGATGTTTCTAGGAATGCTCCCCCTTGGGAGTTTGCAAGTGGGGATCATCGCCGAGCGATTTGGGGCTCCTACGGCCCTCACCCTGGGAGCTTTCGTCTGCCTGAGCTTTGGGCTCTTCGTCTGGTGGCGCTGGCCGCATGTGCGGCGCTTGGCGTAGCTTGAATCTCCCTAAACTGTTTGCTATACTCGGTATAACTTTCGCCCACCACGTGTTTCACAGGAGAGCACGATGTGTGGGCGCGTGTTGACAGCGAGGGCAGGGATGAGACCAGAGCGCCAGCTCAGTCCAGAGGAACGGTTCTCTGAACTAGTCTTGATCCGAGAGAAGGAGCAAGAGATCAAGCGTCGCCTTGAGGCGGCGCGCGCCCGTGCGGAGGAGCAGCTTGCTCAGGCCCGTAAGCGCGCCGCGCAGCTCAAGTCCCAAGCCAGGCAAGAGCTGCACCGGGAGCTAGAGCGACGCCGCGCGGAGGCTCAGGCTGCCTACGAGGCCGAAGCCCAGCGGATCCTCGCCGAAGGCCGTGCTCGCGCGCAACAGGTCTTCGAGCGTGTCCAAGCACACATGGCCCATCTATTTGAAAAACTCCGCCGCGAGCTCTTCCTCGAGTGACGACCATGCAGCGCCGCATGACCCGTGTCTACGTGATCTCCTCGCAGCACCGGCGGGACGAGCTGGTGCGAGCCCTTCAGAGACTGGGGGTCCTTCACATCGACCCGGTGCAGCTGACAGATCGCCCCACTTCTTCCCAGGAGCTGAGCGCCGAGCGCCACGACGCAGAAGTCCTCCTCTTGCAGGTCCGCGGGCTACGCGACCTGCTAGCACCCCCGCCTGATATTCCGGCGCCAACTTATGCAAGACTCGATCTAGCACAAACGCGGGAGCACCTCCAGAGGCTTGAGGAGCAGGTGCGTTCGGCCATCGTCGAGCGCCGCCAGCTCCAGGAGCGGCTGGAAGCAGCAACGAGCCTCAAATATATCCTCGACGCTACACAAGCTCTGCTGCAAGAGATCGCCACGCCCCCCAGTCACGAGCTGATCATAGGACTGGGCAGCAGCCCTCTCTCTCCGGAGGAGATCGCACAATTTTTAGAACAGACCCTGCCAGGGCGATGCGTCGTCCGCCTCCATGCCTTACCTGCAGATCGCTGGGAGCTGGTGGTGAGCGTCGACGCTCTCTATGCTGCAGCGGTGCGTGAGTATCTAGGAGCCAAAGGGGTGCGCCCCTTAGCGCTCCCCGCCCATATCCCCAGTAATCTAAGCTTGGCCGAAGCTATCGCTCACTTACAGCGTGATCTCAAGGAGGCTCCGATCCGCCTCCGCGAGATCGACGCGAAGCTCCACGAGCTGGGGCAGGCTCATGGGGCGGAACTGCTCGCCCTAGAACGCGCTCTGGTCAATAGAATTGCCCAGCTTGATGCGATGGCCCGCTTCGGCTACACCGCCTATGCCCTCGTGATCTCCGGCTGGATTCCCCACGAAGAGTTCGAGCCTTTTGCTCGCAGGCTCCAGGAGCAATTCCCTGAAGTGATCGTGCGCGAGGACCCGCAGCCCGCCCCCCCTCACGAGATCCCCGTAGCGCTCCACAATAATAGCTGGAGCCGACCCTATGAGCTCTTCTTGTCTATCATGGGGATGCCCAAGTACGGCACGATCGATCCTGTGCCGTTTATCAGCTTCTTCTTCCCGCTCTTTTTTGGGATCATCGTAGGCGATATAGGCTACGGCGCTGTCATTGGGCTCTTGGGGTTCTGGCTGCGTCGGCGTTTTGCTCACTCTAATATAGTGCGGCAAGCAAGCCAGATCGTGATCCACTGCGCCTTCTCTACAATAGTCTTTGGAGCGATCTTCGCCGAGCTCTTTGGGTTTATCTTGCCGTACCCCCATCTGAAGCGTGGCGAGCAGACCAACGCTCTGTTGCTCTTCACCGTTGCGTTAGGGGCGACTCAGATTCTCCTGGGCTTTCTGCTTGGGGCGATCAACGCATTCAGGGAGCGCCATAACAAACATGCGCTGGCGAAGCTCGCCGCCATCGGCGCTCTGCTCGGCCTGGGGCTGACCATCGGCGCGCTTGCCGGACAGCTCCCTGACGCCCTCAAGACCCCAAGCTTTGCGCTCCTGGCTGCAGCCATGGTGCTCTTGGTGCTGAGCGAGGGCTTCTTAGGGGTTCTAGAATTAGTCAGCTACGTCGGCAATATTATCTCCTATGCCCGGCTGATGGGCTTTGGCTTAGTGGGGCTGAAGATCGCGGAGGTGATCAATGAGCTGGGACATGCGTTGCATAATATCTTCTTAGCGGTGCTGATTGGGATTGCAGCCCATGCCGCGAATCTAGGGCTGGCCATCTTTGAAGCGACAGTGCAGTCGGCACGATTGCACTACGTCGAGTTCTTTGGGAAATTCTTAGAGTTGGGCGGCCGCAAGTACGAGCCGTTCCGAGAGATTTAACCACACCACGAAAGGAGACCATATGAAGAGACTCGCACTAGCTGTTCTTATCTTCAATGTGATCGTAGTCGGGGCATGCTTTGGAGGGTTGGCTCAAGAGCTTGCACAGGATGCGGAAAGCCCGCTCGTTGCAGGGCTGAAGACAATCGCCGCAGCGATTGCCTTCGCGTCAGGGGCGTTTGCCACGGCGTGGGTACAGACGCGCGTCGGCCCGGCAGCCATGGCCGCAGTAGCCGAAAACCGCGAGAATTTCTTCAGTGCGTTGGTCTTAGTCGCGCTGCCGGAGACGCTCGTCGTCTTCGGGTTCGTCGTGATATTCTTGCTGTGATATGGAGCTGCTACGTCAGATCGAAGCGGAGGGCGAGCGCCAAGTTCAAGAGCTCTTAGCTCAAGCAGAGAGGCAAGCTCAAGAGATCCTAGCACAGGCGGAGCACGAGATCGCCCAAGAGCGCGAGCGTGCTCTCAAAGAACTTGAAGCACAAGTGGATCGAGAGCGCCAAGCGGCGCTTAGCCGCGCCCACTCCCAAGCTCGCGCAGAGCTCCTCAAAGCGAAGAACTCCGTAGCAGAGGCGCTCTTCGAGAGGCTCGCTCAAGAGATGGCCCAGCTCCGCTCCGATCCGGCACGATATAGAAGATTTCTAGAGAGATGCCTGCGCGAAGTCGAGCAGGCCATTCCAGGGCCGCTTGTCGTTCGCGCCGCGCCAGAAGATCAGAAGCTTCTTCGCGAGTTGCTCGCGGGGACGCAACATACCCTGGGCGATCCTGTCAAGACCGTGGGCGGGATCTTGGCCCTCAATGAGCGCGGCGATCTTGTCGTAGATAATCGCTTAGAGACGCGCTTAGCTAACCTCCAAGCACGCTATCGCCTCGAAATCGGGCGAGCGCTCGCAGCGTAGCTATGTCTTACGAATATCTCAACACACGAGTGCGTGTCATGCTTGCGAAGCTTCTCAAACCCAAAGAGTTTGAGGCGCTCTTGGAGCTCCGCGAGCTCGATGAGCTCATCGACGCCTTGGCTGACACCGATTATGCCCCGGAGCTTGAACACTGCTCCGTCGAATTCTCTGGATATGAGCTGATCGAGCAGACGATCCTGCGGAACGGCCAGCGTGTCTTTACTCGCTTGATGCGCATTGCTCCCGAAGACCCACGCCAGCTCCTCGAGGTAGTCTTGGAACGCTTTGAGATCTTCAATCTCAAAACGATCCTGCGAGGCATCCATGTCGGCGCCTCCCCTCAGGAGATCGCGCGGAGTCTCTACCCGTCCCTGCTCTTCTCTCCAGCGTTCTATCATGAGCTCCTCCAACGCCAGACGCTACGTGCCGTGCTCGATTATCTCTTGAGCGTAGGCCATCGCTACTATGAGCCGTTGGCTCGAGTCTTCCCTGAGTACGAACGCACCCAGAAGCTCGCCGTGGTGGAGCACGCCCTTGATTCGTTCTACTTCGGCCATGTCCAGGAGCTCTTCACTCGAAGAGGCGATACGAATGCCCAGATAGTGCGCGACGCCTTAGGCCTAGAGGTCGATCTTCTCAACATAGTCTATGCGCGGCGCGTCGTCGAAGCCGGCGTGGACTCGGAGGAGAGATATCGCTATATCCTAGAGGGTGGCCGCCATATCTCTAAAGAGATAGCGGTCGAGCTGGTCAACTCAGCAGGGGTGAGCGAATTCTGGAGAAAGTTTGCGCGTACTCCATACTTTCGGAAGCTTGGGGCGCCGCGCGAGCCCCTGAGCGCCCCGCGCCTCCAGGAGCGCTTAGAAAATCTTCTCTACGCCGAGCTCTGCCGGCTCGAATTGGGACGACTCTTCGACATCCAGCTGGCTCTGAGCTATATCTGGCGCAAGAGCGCCGAGATGACTAATCTCCGGGTGATCGCGAGCGGCCTGCTGCGCCATACGTCGCGCGCCCACATCGAAGAGAATCTCATTCCCCTGGAGGTCTTAGCGTGAAGCCGATCATCGTGGCTCCTCCGGATCTTGCCGACGGCTTTCGTCTGGCAGGGGTGGCGGTCTTCGAGATCACAGCTCACCATGAGATTGATCAGATCGTTGAGCGGATCCGTGCCATGCCTGAGGTCGGCTTAGTCTTGGTGGACGAGCGCTTCATGGAAGGCTTTGAGCGCGCGTTAGGTGGGGGCGAGCTGCCCATGCTAGCGTCCTTCCCCGCCGCAGAAGTCGCTCGCGAAGAGACGTACATCGACGAACTGACAAAACGGTTTCTCGGACAGAAGATCTACATCGAGGGAGCGTGAGCCTATGATCGTGGGGCGGATTACACGGATCTCCGGCCCGGTCGTCACCGCTCGAGGGATGGAGGGCATCAAGATTCGCGATATGGTGCGCGTGGGCGAACTGGGCCTCGTCGGAGAGGTGATCGAAGTCAAGGGCGATCTCGTCTCGATCCAAGTCTACGAAGAGACTGACGGTTTGAGAGTCGGCGAGCCCGTCCAAAGCGAAGGCCGGCCCTTCCTAGCCGAGCTTGGGCCGGGGCTCTTAGGGACGATCTACGATGGGATCCAGCGCCCGCTCGAGGTCATCCGCGATCAAACAGGGGTGTTCCTCGCGCGAGGCGCCTCGGGAGATCCCCTCAACCGCTCCAAACGCTGGCATTTCGTGCCCACGGCGCAGATTGGCGATCATGTCGCCTATGGAGATGTCGTGGGCTGGGTGCAAGAGACGCCCGCCATCACTCATAAGATCATGGTCCCTGAAGGGATCAGGGGGCGGATCGTCGCGATCGCCGAGGGCGACTACACGGTCGACGAGCCGATTGCAGAGCTCGACACGGGGCAGAAGCTCTATATGAAGCAGCTCTGGCCGATCCGCAGACCGCGTCCTAGCGCTCAGAAGATCGCACCAGCTCTCCCCCTGATCACCGGGCAACGGATCTTCGATGTCTTCTTCCCCGTGCCCAAGGGTGGAAGCGCCATTGTGCCCGGGCCATTTGGCTCGGGGAAGACGGTCACTCAACAAGCCCTAGCCAAGTGGTCCGACGCCGATATCGTTGTCTATATTGGGTGTGGGGAACGGGGCAATGAGATGACCGAAGTCTTGACGGAATTTCCCCGTCTGGAGGACCCGCGCACGGGCCAGCCTCTGATGCGCCGCACGGTGCTCATCGCCAATACGTCTAATATGCCTGTAGCGGCTCGCGAGACAAGCATCTACATGGGCATCACCATTGCCGAGTACTACCGTGACATGGGGTACGACGTGGCGCTCATGGCCGACTCGACGTCGCGGTGGGCCGAGGCCCTGCGCGAGATCTCGGGACGCCTCGAAGAGATGCCCGGCGAAGAGGGCTATCCACCGTACTTAGCGAGCCGTATTGCAGAGTTCTACGAGCGTGCCGGACGCGTGATCTGCCTTGGCTCCCCTCACCGAGAAGGCTCGGTGACGGTGATCGGGGCGGTCTCGCCCCCTGGAGGAGACTTCTCCGAACCCGTGACGCAGAACTCCCTGAGGATAGCCGGGGCATTCTGGGGCCTGGATGCCCGCTTGGCCTATAGCCGGCACTTCCCCGCGATCAACTGGCTAACTAGTTACTCTCTCTACCTGGATGTGCTACAAGACTGGTACATCCGCCACCTTGGGGCGGACTTTCTCGCGATGCGCCGTGAGCTTCTGGAGATCCTCCAGAAAGAAGACGAGTTGAAGAAGATCGTCCAGCTTGTGGGCAGAGAATCGCTCAGCGAGCCCGATAAGCTCTTATTAGATATAGCCCGCACCATCCGCGATGACTTCTTGCGTCAAAACGCGTTTCACGAGATCGATGCCTTCTGCCCCCTGAAGAAACAATACTATATGATGCAAGCGATTTTAACGTTCTACAAGGCGTGTCAACGCCTGGTGGGCACCGTCCCCTATGATGAGCTTGCGAAGCTTCCAGAATGGGAGCAGCTGAGCAAGATGCGCTACGTGCCGAATGAGCAGATCGGAAGCTTCTTCCCAAAGTTCATCCAAGAGCTCAGCACCCTGAGCAAGGAGGCTGTCCGATGAACGCCCCCCTCTATGCTAAGGCCTACCAGACGATCACGGACATTAAAGGCCCCTTGGTCTTTTTACGAGGCGCTCCCGAGGTGCGTTACGGCGAGCGCGTCACGCTCGTCGATAGCCTGGGGAACAAGAAGTCCGGCCAAGTCCTCGAGGTTGGCGAAGATAGTATCGTGGTGCAAGTCTTTGAGGGCAGCGACGGTTTGGACAAGAAGGGAACCGCTGTCTTTTTCAGTGGTGACGTTGTCAAGCTTGGGCTCTCTGAAGAGATGCTAGGCCGCGTCTTTGACGGCTCTGGCAAACCTCGTGACGGCCTAGGTGAGATCTTTCCCGAGGTCGAGCGCCCTATCACCGGCAGCCCCCTCAACCCCGTCTGCCGCCAACAGCCCTTCCAGTACATCGAGACGGGGATCTCTTCAATAGATCTGATGAACACCCTCGTCAAGGGGCAGAAGCTCCCCATCTTTACGGGGGCAGGACTGCCAGCCAATAGAGTCGCGGTCCAGATAGCCCGCCAAGTAATCCGTCAGTCTCAGGAAGAACTGATCGTCGTCTTCGCCGGTATGGGCATCACCTCGAGAGAATATAATTATTTCTATCAAGAGTTCCAAAAGTCCGGAGCGCTCGCCAACGCCGTGCTCTTCCTGAATCTCGCCGACGACCCAACGATTGAACGCATCCTCACCCCTCGGCTCGCTCTGACGACCGCTGAGTACTTTGCCTTCGACAGAGGCCGAGACGTCCTGGTCATCTTGACCGATATGCTTAACTACGCCAATGCCCTTCGGGAGATCAGCTCCGCTCGCGAAGAGATCCCAGGACGACGCGGCTACCCCGGCTATCTCTATACAGACTTAGCCACCAACTACGAACGCGCCGGGATCATCCAAGGGCAGAAGGGATCGGTGACCCAGCTGCCCATCGTCACCATGCCCAACGACGACATTACCCACCCCGTCATCGATCTGACAGGCTATATCACCGAAGGGCAAATCATTCTCAGTCGCGACCTCGACCGCAAAGGCATCTATCCCCCCATCGATCCCTTGCCAAGCCTCTCACGCTTGATGAACTTGGGGATCGGCCCAGGGAAGACCAGAGCAGATCATCGCCAAGTCCAGGACCAGCTCTATGCCCTCTACGCCCAGGGCAAAGAACTGGAGAAGCTCACAGCGATCATCGGGAGCGCGGGCTTGGGCGAGACGGAGAGGCGAATCCTTCGGTTTGTCGAACGCTTCGAGAGGGAGTTTATCAACCAAGGGGAGCAGCCGCGCACGATCCAGGAGAGCCTCGCCCTAGCCTGGGATCTGCTCAGCGAGATCCCCCGCGCGGAGCTGCGCCGCGTCGAAGATAAGTACATAGATCAATACTGGAGGGGCGCGCGTCCATGACAGCCCAGCAGGGACATGAGGTGTTGACCAACCTCTCAAGTTCATATAATCTCTCAGAGATATGACGAACAAGGGAGCGGCTATAGAGATTTTAGAGCTTCTAGGGAGCAGCCGGCCAATCCAAGAGATCGTCGAGAGCTTCCAGCGAGAGTTCAACAAGGTGCTGGCAGCCTCGCTGACGCGTCGCGCCGAAGAATCTCAGCATTTGCCTGCCCTCGTACAACGCGCACTTGCCGGGCCAGAACGCTTCAGCCTGCAGAGCTTTACCGCGCGGGGCGGCAAGCGCATCCGACCTCTGCTTTTCTGTTGCGGGTATCTTTGCCTGGGTGGCACCGACTCTCAGGCGATCCTGGAGGCTTCAGTAGCCGTTGAGCTCCTGCAGACCGGGCTCATCATTCACGACGATCTCATCGACCGCAGCACGGAGCGGCGTGCCGGCCCTACCATGCACTTGCTGTGGCGAGATTATTTTCATCAAGCGCGCTATCGTCCCCGGTACACCGGGGAACCTGAGCACTTTGGGCTCTCCATGGCACTCCTCATGGGGGACATCGCCTCAGCGTTGGCATATGAGATCTTGGTGCGCTCCCGCTTCCCCGCGGAGCGCCGGCTCGCGGCTGTACGCACGTTCAGCGATGTAATCTATCGCGTCGCATTTGGGGAGTTGCTCGACGTCGATCTGGGCATGAAGTCCTTGGAGACGCTCTCTGAAGAGGAGATCTTAGAAGTCTATAAGCTCAAGACCGCGGGCTACACGACTGAGGGGCCGCTGCATATGGGAGCAGTTCTAGGAGGGGCCCAGCCCCATCACCTGGCCCTCCTCAGCGCCTATGCTGTCCCCTTGGGGATAGCGTTCCAGGTGCAAGACGATCTGCTGGGGATGTTCGGCAGACGGGACGAGATCGGGAAGGACGAGGGTGCGGATCTTCTTGAAGCCAAGCGTACCCCGCTGGTGTTGTGGGCGTGGCGGCAGGCTCCGCCATCCGGGCGCGCTCTCCTAGAGAGGGCCCTGCAAGACCCTGCGCAGGCGCACCGCGATCTCGACCATATCCGTGCACTCATAGTCTCTACAGGTGCGGCCTCCCACGCCCAGGAGCTGATCGCACAGCACTTCGTGCGCGTCTATACGAGCTTAGAGAAAATCGAGCGCGAGTTGGGCTCAACGGCAGCACGCGTGCTCCGCCAAGTCGCTCAGTACATCGAAGATCGGAGGGATTACAAGGGGGCGGTAGAGGCTTATGTCCACGCTTACGCAAAACGTATCGTCTGAAGAGCAGCACTTGCTCGCGCAGCTCAATCGCGAGCGGATGCCCACTCATATCGCGATCATTATGGATGGCAATGGGCGTTGGGCTAAGGAGCGTGGGCTCAGCGTCCATCACGGCCATCAAGCGGGGCGTGAGGCCGTCAAACGCACGCTCGAGGCCTGCCTCCAACTGGAGATCCCGTACCTGACGGTCTACGCCTTCTCGACGGAGAATTGGCGTCGTCCCGCCAGCGAAGTAAACTTCCTCATGAAGCTCCTGGAGCAAGCTATCGAAGAAGAGCTCGACGAGCTCAAGCAGAATGGGGTACGGGTGCGCGTCATCGGGCGCCTCAACGACCAACTGCCTGCCTCGCTGGTGCAAAAGGTCCATCGGGTTATCGAAGAGACCCAGCACAACAGAAGGCTGACGTTCACCGTGGCGCTCAACTACGGCGGTCGTGCGGAGATCATCGACGCAGCGCGCAAGCTCGCCGCGGAAGCCGCCGCAGGACGACTCGATCCCCGCTCGATCACTGAGGAGAATTTCCATGAATTTCTCTATACTAATGGCACGCCCGATCCTGATCTTGTGATTCGCACCGGCGGCGAGATGCGCCTGAGCAATTTCTTGCTCTGGCAGCTTGCATATGCCGAATTCATCTCGACTCCAATCTACTGGCCCGATTTCGATAAGAAGGAGCTCCTCCGCGCCATTCTCGAGTATCAGCGACGTGAGCGACGCTTTGGAGGACGCAATGGAAGCTATTAAGGCGACTCGCGATGAGCTGGTGCGCGTCCGGCAAGAGCTGGCCATCGCCCAAAGCGGCAAACAGATCTTGGAGAAGAAGAAGGAAGCTCTGCTCACTAGATTCCTGGCGATGGTGCGCCAGTACAAGGGGCGTCGCGAAGCCTTGCTGGCAGAGTTGAATCATTTGAAAGATCTCTTAGCGCTGACGCGAGCGCGCGATGGCTCCATTACCTTGAAATCTTTGGCCTTGGCGACCAGCCAAGATATTACTCTTGAAATCACGCGTGATAACGTCATGGGTACGAGGATCTTCCATGCCAAGCATCCAGACGTCACGCGCGATATTCTATCGCGTGGCTACAACCCCGCGAGCACCAGCAGCCGTATCGAAGCATGTGCCGAGGTCGCCGAACGATTACTAGATCAGATGCTCGATATCGCGCACTTGGAGCATAACATTAAGACCGTTGGGCGGGAAATGCGCAGCCTCACTAGCAAGATCAATGCCTTGGAAGAGATTATTATTCCTGGACTCCAGGCGAAGAAACGCTATATTGAAGAGCTCCTTGAGCAGAACGAGCGCGAAGAGATCTTCCGACTGAAGATGGTCAAGCGCATTCGGGAGAACAAACAAAATCCCCGATCTACTCCCACAGCTCAGCAAGCGTGATCCCAAGCCGCGGGAAGAGTACAGACCGAAACGTCTCGTCGCTCTGATATGTAGTGACGTGCTGGAAGTGAGTACGACTCTTTGGGGTTCACCGGCTGCGCGCGTCCATAGCGATCAAGCAATATACCCTAGATGTCCAAGTTTGTGATCATGTCGCTATTTTCGAGAATAAAGTCGCGGCGCGGGCCGACCTCGCTGCCCATGAGGATCCTAAAGAGCTCTTCGGCCTGGAGCGCATCGTTGATCGTCACTTGCTTTAAAATACGCTTTTCTGGGTTCATGGTGGTCTCCCACAGCTCTTCGGGGTTCATCTCGCCCAAGCCCTTGTAGCGCTTCACTTCCAAGTGCCCGTCCTTGCCGTCTTGGCTGCGCAGAGCGTTTAGCTCCTCTTCAGAGTAGAGATAGAAGACCTGACGCCCTTTCTTCACCTGGTAGAGCGGGGGCTTGGCGATATAGACGTGACCGCGTTCGATGAGCTGGCGCACATTTCGGAATAAGAACGTAAGCAAGAGCGTTCTGATATGCGCCCCATCGATATCAGCATCGCACATTAAGATAATTTTATGATAGCGCAAGCGCTCGATATCGAACTCTTCGCGGATGCCCGTCCCTAGCGCTGTGATGAGCGCGTTCAATTCTTTGTTGTCTAAGAGTTTATTGAGCGCGGCTTTCTCGACGTTGAGGACCTTGCCGCGCAGGGGGAGGATCGCTTGAAACTCTCTGTTGCGTCCCTGCTTGGCGCTGCCGCCGGCGGAATCGCCCTCGACGATATAGAGTTCGCACTTGGCTGGGTCTTTTTCGGCGCAGTCGGCGAGCTTGCCCGGCAGAACTGTGCTAGAGAGTAACCCTTTGCGCCGCACTAATTGTCTGGCTTTCTTAGCGGCTAGCCGCGCCTCTTGGGCTCGGAGGGCTTTCTCCAGCAAGATACGCGCCGTCCCTGGGTTATTATTGAAATAGAGTTCTAACTGCTCGCGCACGATGTTCGAGACGCGCTCTTGGACGTCGGGGTTACCGAGCTTAGTCTTGGTTTGCCCCTCAAATTGGGGATTGCGCAGCTTCACCGAAATGATAGCCGTGAGCCCTTCGCGGACGTCGCGTCCATCGAGGTTTTCGGCATCTTGGGGAATGATCTTCTTCTCGCGGCCGTATTCGTTAAAGACGCGCGTGAGCGCGGTCTTAAAGCCCATCAGGTGCGTGCCGCCCTCTTTGGTGTTGATGACGTTCGCAAAGCTATGGATGTTTTCGTCATATTCATCGGTGAACTGCATCGCGACCTCAAGCACAAACCCCGAAGCCCCGTTTTCATCTCTGAAATAGATGACGTCGTCGTGGAGGGGCTTGCGCCCTTCATTGAGCTCTTTCACATATGCCGCGATGCCCCCGTCAAACTGAAAGTGTCTTTGAATGCCGGTGACGCGATTATCGAGATGGATAGAGAGACCAGGGTTGAGATAGGCGAGCTCTTTTAATCTATGGGCAAGCCGAGCAAAGTCATACTTGAGCTCGCCGAAGATCTGGCGGTCGGGCAGGAACGTTACGGTCGTGCCGGTATCGGGGGCCTCGCCGATCACGGTGAGCTCGCAGGTCTTGCGGCCGCGCTCGAATCTCTGATAGTAGCGCTTGCCGTTACGGCGGACCTCGACTTCAAGAAATTCCGACAGCGCATTGACCACCGAGGCGCCTACGCCGTGCAAGCCTCCAGAGACTTTATAGCTGCCGGTGTCGAATTTCCCACCAGCGTGCAGCTTCGTATACACCAATTCGACGGTGTTGATGCCCGCTTCGGGATGGATCTCGGTAGGGATACCACGCCCGTTATCCCAGACCGTGATGCGATTATCTTCATGCACAATAACTCTGATTTCGGAGCACGCGCCCGCAAGATGCTCGTCGACGGCGTTGTCGACGATCTCCCAAATCAAGTGCATGAGGCCGTCTTGGCCAGTGCCCCCGATGTACATCCCTGGGCGCATTCGCACGGCCTCCAAGTCTTCGAGAACTTTGATCTGTTCAGCTCCGTACTCGCTCACGGTCGTAGTCACCGAGTGATTATTCTGGGTTCGCTCTGCCACAATCTCTCACCCCTGGTGCATCAATTATACCGAATTGGACTGACAAAAGCAAAAGAAATCGGTCTGAACTCAAGGTGACGGCAGCGGGATGCTTTTTGACGTCCGCGCTAGAGCTGATCTATAATTAAGTGAGCTATGAAGAGGCATATAATCTGCGGAAGACCGTTGTCGCCTCGTGAGCTGGTGTGGTGTCTAGTAGCCCTGATCGCGTTTTCGATAGCATTAGGAACACTGTTCAGGCATCCAGTCCTAGCTGCAGTAGCGTTTGGGGTCTTCATTTTTATGCTGGGCGGGCTGGGGCTTTCAGAACGCTCAAACACAAGTTCCAACGCTTCATAGATTATCGGCTCTATCACTCGCTAAGCCGATGATGCTTTTGCTGACTCTCTCATAATGATAGTGCGCCTCCTTGATACCGGCACTCATGGCGCTGCCATGAACATGGCCATTGACGAGGCTCTATTGCTTTTGTGCGATGAGAAGCCCAAAGTCACACTGCGTTTTTATGGATGGGCCCGCCCGACGCTCTCCCTGGGCTACTTTCAGAGCGTCCATGAGATCGATCTAGAAGAATGCGAGCGTCGGGGCTTTGACTGGGTGCGGCGACCCACGGGTGGCCGAGCTGTCTTACACGATTATGAGCTGACGTATAGCGTGATTGCCCCCATAGAAGTCTTGGGCGAGAGCATCGCACAGTCGCATGAGAAGATCAGTCGCGCGCTCGCAGTGGGGTTAGAGAAACTCGGTCTGCATGCGGAATTTACGCAGTCACGAGCGAGTGTGAAAGAGGTGAGCGCTGCGTGCTTCGCCGTCCCAGCAGCAGTCGAGCTGACTGTTGGGGGTAAAAAAGTGATCGGTAGCGCTCAGGTGCGCACGAAGGGATCGCTCTTACAGCATGGCTCGATCCCAATCACCATAGATTTTGACGCCTTAGCTGCTGTCTTAAAGATCGCTCAGCCGGATCTCTTGCGCAAGAAGGCTGCGGGGCTTGCAGAGTTTTTGGGCTATGAGCCATCGCTGGATGCGTTGAAAGATGCTCTTCGCCAAGGCTTTGCTGAGTTTTTCCAAGTCGAGCTGCAGGCCTCCGAGCTATCTCATGAAGAGTACGCCCTGGCAGAGAAGCTTTGCACTGAAAAGTATGCGACGCGTGCGTGGAATTGGGGAGGTAAGAGTAAGAGTGAACAAGCCCTTTGAGCCAGGGGAATGGATCGTGCTGATCGCGGCTAACCCACAGCGACCACGGCGCTGGATTGCACGAGTTGGAGAGAAGTTCTCTACGGCCGATGGGGTCTTCGATCTCCAAGGCCTGATCGGCCAGATGCCCGGTAGCTCCGTAGCCTCGCACCTGGGGCAAAGATTGTTCGCGTTTCGCCCCACGGCAGCCGATTGGGTGATGCATTTGATCAAGCGCCAGACCCAGATCACTTACCCCAAAGAGATGGGCTATATCCTCGTGCGCGCCGGGATAGGCCCCGGCAGCGTCGTGATCGAATCGGGCAGCGGCAGTGGGGCTTCGACGCTGCTGTTTGCTCTTGCTGTCGGCGACAATGGCCATGTCTTCTCCTATGAGCAGCGCCCAGAGTTCTCGCAGCTTGCTCAGCAGAACGTAGCGCGCGCAGGCGTCGCTCATCGCGTGACATTTAAAGTCAAGGACATCGCCGAGGGCTTTGACGAGCGCGATGCCGATGCGGTCTTTCTCGACGTGCGCGAGCCGTGGCATTATCTCGAGCACGCCGTGACAGCTCTAGCCAGCGGTGGAACCCTTGTGATCCTCGTGCCCACCACCAATCAAGTGAGTGAGACGCTACGGGCTCTGCCGGCTCTCCCCCTCATCGATCTGGAGGTCGTGGAGCTGCTTTTGCGCCATTACAAGCCCAATCCGGAACGCCTGCGCCCGGAGGACCGCATGGTCGCCCATACCGCCTTCTTGATCTTCGCCCGCAAGCACAGCCTGTGATATACTGAGAGAGCTATGAGCCGGCTCTTAGCCCTTGACGTGGGCAACACGATGACCAAGCTCGGTTTGTTCTCTCGCAAAAAGCTCCTGACGGATTTCCAACTGGCGTCGAACCGAGAGAGAACAGCTGACGAATTTGGGCTTCTTCTGAAGACATTGCTAGCGGACTGGCCCAAGCCCCAGTATGTGATCATCAGTTCGGTGGTGCCTCATCTGAATGCGGCGCTGACGCGCGCGTTCCAAAGGCATTTCTCGATTGAGCCTGAATTTTTGAGCTATCGCTGGGGGGTGATTCCCCTGGATGTCGAAGAGCCATCTAAGGTGGGCACGGATCGCCTTGCCGATGCCATCGCGGCATTTCACCTCTACGGGGGCCCAGCTCTGACTATCAATTTCGGCACGGCGACGACGTTCAATCTCGTCTCCGAGAACGGCAGATTCTTAGGTGGGGCCATCGCGCCCCAGATGGAGCTAGCAGCAGCGGCCCTAGCGCAGCGCGCGGCCCAGCTCTATGAAGTCGAGCTCCATTGTCCACGGAGTGTCATCGGCAAGACTACCGACGACAATATTCGCGCTGGGTTTGTTCTGGGATTTATAGATTTGGTTTCAGGGCTGATCCAGCGCTTTCGCGCCGAGTATGGAAGAGACTTAAAAGTCATCGCCACAGGGGGACGCGGAGAGTTCTTCGCCAAGCATATTCGAGAGATCTCGGTCTACGATCCCCATCTGACGCTCCAAGGGTTGCGCCTGGCGTGGGAGCTGCATCACCGGAAGCTTTGACTTCGCGAGCGCTTTATGTTAGAGTGGGACGGCACGGAGGTGCAGAGTATGTTCAATTTAGGGGCGCCGGAACTGCTCATAATCTTTTTAGTGGTATTGCTGCTCTTTGGTGGGGCCAAGCTTCCTGAGCTTGCCCGCGGCCTTGGCAGAGCTATCCGGAACTTTAAAGAAGAGGCTGAGGGGCTCCGACGCGAGATCGAGAAGGCCGCTGAGCCTTCAGAGACCCCTAAGAAGCCCGAGGAACAGCCCGCTCCCAAGCAGAGCTAGCTTATGAAGTGGCTGCTCATCATAGCGCTGATCGTGTTGATCTTTGGGGCGACACGCTTGCCTTCGCTTGGGCGCAGTTTGGGCCAAGCCCTGCGCGCCTTCCGAGAAGAACTGAAGAAAAACAGATAGCAGTATGAGACTACAAGAGTACCAAGGAAAGGAGCTATTTCGGAGAGTCGGGATTCCCGTGGTCGAGGGCAAGGTTGCACTAACTCCCGCGGAAGCGGAGGAGATCGCGCGCGAGCTCGGCGGTTCTGTTGTTATCAAAGCCCAAGTCTTAGTGGGCGGACGAGGCAAGGCCGGAGGGATCAAACTCGCCCAAACTCCCCAACAAGCGCGAACCCACGCCGAAACTATCCTTGCTATGACCATCAAGGGCGAGCGCGTTCGCAAAGTCTTGGTCACCAAGGCTGTCGAGATCGAGCGAGAATTCTATCTCTCAGTGACTGTTGATCGCGCGGCCAAAAAGCCCATCATGATCTTCTCCCCCGAGGGCGGAATAGACATCGAAGAACTCGCGAAGACCTTCCCAGAAAAGATCATCAAATTTCACGTAGACCCGCTCATAGGATTGCAAGCATATCAAGTGCGCACAGCGCTCTATCAAGCTCAGATCGAGCCGACCCTGATAAGACCTATGAGCGAGATCTTCTTCAAGCTCTATCAGGCGTTCGTGCAGTACCGGGCGCAGCTGGTCGAGATCAACCCCCTGGCGCTCGCTGACGGAAAGCTCATTGCTATAGACTCGAAGTTCATTATTGACGATGACGATGTGCCCACAGAGCTTGCCGGTTGGGAGGAGGAAGAGTTAGCTGGCAGCGCGGAAGAGCGCGCGGCCAAGCAAGCTGGTCTTCAGTATGTCAAGCTCGATGGCACGATCGGGATTATCGGGAACGGCGCGGGCTTAGTGATGGCGACTCTTGACGTCGTAGCGCTCAAGGGCGGACGCCCTGCAAACTTTCTCGATATCGGCGGTGGGGCCAATGCCGAGATGATGAAGAAGGCCCTGGAGATTGTGCTGGCCGATCCAAACGTGCACGGGCTTTTTATCAATATCTTTGGAGGGATCACGCGCTGCGATGAAGTCGCGCGTGGTCTAGTCGCGGCTCAACGCGAGCTTGGGATTCGCGTGCCCATGGTCGTGCGTCTAACAGGGACAAACGAATTTGAGGGACGTCAGATCTTAGAGGCCCACGGCATCACACCAGTAACCGACATGGAAGAAGGAGCGGCTGAGATAGTGCGCCAGGTGATTACCAATAAGAATACGGTCTAAAACGGCGTTTCACAAGCAGCGCCAGGAGCGCTCCAGCAACAAACCCTCCAGCGTGCGCCCAATACGCCACCCCGCCGCCCTCAACGGGGCTGGAGATCCCTCCAAGAAACTGCAAGATAAACCAAAACCCCAGGAGGAAGATCGCCGGTAGCTCAATCACCCTAATAAAGAATGGGAAGAGCGGCACGAGCGTCAAGACCCTCCCATAGGGGAAGAGCACAAAGTACGCGCCTAACACCCCAGAGATCGCCCCGCTCGCCCCCACCATAGGGATGACCGTGTCGGGATTTGCAAGAATCTGCGCAAAGGCTGCCACCACCCCCGAGGCCGCATAAAAGAAGACAAACCCGACGTGCCCCAAGACGTCTTCTACGTTGTCACCGAAGATCCATAAGTACCACATGTTGCCTAAGATATGCCAGAATCCCGCATGCAAGAACATCGCGGTCAGCAATGTCAACCACACAGCCCAGGGCACGAAAGGGGGCAGATCGACCCCATGGGTGATCTCGCAGGGCGTGATCCCAAAGCGAAACGTCAACTCATCTTCTGCAGAGATCCTAGAGAAGCGCAGCGTACCGACTAAGACCCCTGGGACTTCACAACCAGCCTGCTGCCATGCTCGTATCCACTGGCGGGTATTCTCTGTGGCAGGTCGTGTGCTTAGTGAGACCTGATAGAGAAAGACCAGAACATTGATAACGATAATGACTACCGTGACGATAGGGAATGAGCTCCCATGTCTATAGTCACGCAACGGGATCATAAAATGAGTCTAGCACAGCGCGTTCTTTTTAGCAAGTTCTTCACGAGGCCCCTAGGTGACCTTCAGTTCCTCCAAGAGCTTGGCCAGGTCAAGAGTCGGCCGTCCTTGGGCATCTGAGATGCGCTGTCGAGCCGGTGGCGTCTCCCGATAGAACGGAATCCTCTCCAAGATGCGCTCCTCATACGACGGCACCGTCTCGTTCTTTAGCAAGATCCCCAGGGGGATTCTCTCTCCCCATTCGAGAGCTTTCTCAATAAATCTAGTGAGCTTTGCTGCGATCTCGGCGTCGCTCATCCCCGGCTTAATCAACGGGTCATAGCCTTGCTCCTCGACTTTATAGACGCGCGGAATGGCCCTCCCTGTCTGGGGATCTTTTCTGTCTTCGCCGCTATACCATTCGCGAGTATTGATGTCATTGTACGTTGGACAGGGCTGAAGGACGTCTATGAACGCCGAGCCGTTGTGAGCAATCGCTTGTTTGATAATAGTCACAAGATGTCTTGTATCGTACGCATAGCTTCGGGCGATGAAGGTGTAGCCCGCAGCCAATGCCAAAAAGAGTGGGTTAACCCCTTGATTGATGTTGGGCTGAGGCAGCGACTTCGTCTGTACGCCGAGCTTCAGGGTTGGGGAGGCTTGCCCCTTGGTCAGCCCGTAGACCCCGTTGTTATGCAAAATATACGTAATATCGAGATTGCGTCGCCCGGCGTTGACAAAGTGTCCAGCACCGATCCCTAGCCCGTCACCGTCGCCGCCGACGGCGATCACTGTGAGATCAGGGTTAGCAAGCTTGGCTCCGGTGGCATAGGGCAAGACGCGCCCGTGCAACGTATGAATCCCATAGGTATTGATGTAGTGAGGGGTCTTGCCAGAGCAGCCGATCCCCGAGAAGATCACAACGCGATGGGGCTCCAGATCGAGCTCAGCTAGAGCCATCTGCACCGCGTTCAAAATCCCAAAGTCCCCGCAGCCAGGACACCAATTGTTATGCACTGGGGTCTTGAAATCTTGCGGTTTACGCGCCATGCGTCAACACCATCCTTCGTGGAGCTGTGCCCAAGAGGATCTCTTTGACAGATTGATAGACTTCGTCCATCGTGATCGGACGACCGTTGAACTTGACGATCAGATGATCCATGGCGATCCCTGTCTGTTCGCGCACCAATCCTGCAAACTGCCCCGAGTAGTTGTTCTCGATGCACACACGTCGCTTCGCCCTTTCTAAGAGCTTTCTGAGATCATCGCTGGGCAGAGGAGAGAGCAGCCGACACTGCACAAAACACACCGAGCGCTTCTCCGCCCAGAGAGCTTCTAACGCATCGAGAATCGCGCCCTTGGGGGAGCCCCAGCTCAGTATGATGAGCTCTGAAGCCGGATCGCCAAAGATATTGATTTTTTCGCTGAGAGGGATTTCGCGCGCAGCAATCTCTAATTTCTTGGCGCGCTTGTCCATCATGCGAATCCGCTCGATGGGATCTTCAGTGATATGGCCCAGCTCGTCGTGTTCATCGCCGGTGTTCCAGAAGATCCCTCCCGGGGTGCCAAGCACCGTGCGCGGTGAGATGCCCGTCTCCGTGTACGCGAAGCGCTTGTAGCTCTCGCCGACAGCGCTTGAGTTGAGCAAGCCTCGGTCAATATGTGCTCGCTGTGGATCGAAGGCGGGATGCGTCTGGCTGCTGCTAGCCAGGGATTTATCCAAGAGATGAATGACGGGCAGCTGATACCGTTCGGCGTAGTTGAAGGCCCGGATCGCGTCGTAGAAGCACTCTTCAAGATCTCCTGAGGCCAGAACGATGCGAGGGAACTCGCCATGTCCGGCATGGAGGACGAATCTCAGATCGCCCTGCTCATGACGGGTGGGCATACCGGTGCTAGGGCTGCCGCGCTGATAGAGCGTAATGACGACGGGGACTTCGTTGATCCCTGCCCAGCCCAGCCCTTCGACCATGAGCGAAAAGCCCGGTCCTGAGGTGCTCGTCGCCGCGCGCGCCCCCGCTAGGGCGGCCCCCGTGGCCATGGTGATCGCAGCGATCTCGTCCTCGACCTGGACTACTACGATAGCCCCCTGCTCTCCACGACGCTCAAAGATCTGATGCGCCTCGAGATAGACGCTCTCGTCGGTGGCCGGGCTGATGGGATAGTACGTCTGCATCGAACATCCCGCAGTGAGCTTCCCTAAGGCCGTAGCTTGGTAACCCGTCACGTAGATACGCGATTCGTTGGCTACGATTGGCTCGAGGGTGATGGGAAAATCGCGTGCAAAGTGCTTCCCAATATACTCGTAGGCGAGCTCGCAGGCCCGCAGGTTGAGCTCGATCACCTTCTTCTTGCCGAAGAAGATATCTTCCAGAGCACGTTCCAAAAGCTTTATGTCATAGCCAACGAGCGCGCAGGAGGCAGCGACGGCCATGGCGTTAGCGATGCGCTTGGCCTGCGCGAGCTGGGGCGCCTTCTCTCCCATCATCTGGTGAAGAAGCTCATCATAGGGAACAGGGTAGAGCTGGATACCGCGAGCTTGAGCGTCGTGAAGCATCCCACTCATGGTCTCAGGAAGGCCTCGTGCTTGCAGATAGCTGTGAATATCCTCGCGCGCGCGATGCTCTAGCGCCGCAACCTTAGAGAGAGGGGTTTCGGCAAGCTTGGGATCGTAGAGAATAGCTCCGCCAGGCTTAACCTCAAGCGCATGCAGGAAGACGGTCTCCGCATCAGCGCTCACCAAGATATCTGTATACGAACGAACAGACCTCACAGGGCGGTCGCTGACGGTGACTTGATAATAACTGTGCTCGCCCATGATATTGCTGTAGTACTCGCGCTGGCCGTAGACGTATAACCCGCCAAAGGCGCAAGCTTTGGCGAAGAGATTGGCCGCGGAATCGACGCCACTGCCCTGTGCGCCCCCGATAAGCCACGCCAGAGAATTCTTACGATGCATAGCACAGCTCATCTCCCATGAAAAAGCAGACTCGAACAATCCCCGTTAAGATACCGAAATTGGAGGGCTGGTGCAACCGGGTTCAGAAAAAAAAGCCACGGGAGGTTCCCCGTGGCCTTTGCTGCTGATGGAGTATTAGGGCAACGCGCTGGCACGAGTGACGACCATAAGCTTGGCTTCGACTTTAGTCGTCTCTTCGCCAACGTCGAAGGCCAACTCGCGTACCAGCCCGCCGATCGGTGCGCGGACCTCAAGCTTCTTCAGCTCAGCTTGGAGTCTCTCGCGCTCTTTGAGAGTCTTCGCCCGCGCAAGTTCCCCCATCAGCTGCTCAAAGCGCATCTGATCTTTGATCGCAAGCAGCGCCCCTTCGGCGACCATCATCCCTTGCGTAATAAAGAGCCGACTGGCACCATTGACAAGCTCGAAGCGCACCGAGACCAATAACGGCTCTGGCTCCCTCTCAGTGCGATCTACCGAGACTGTCTCACGGGTGATGATGCGCTCTTCGAGCTCGATCTGGCGGCTCTTGCCTGCGATCAAGACCCCTTGGCGAATCCATTGAAAGTCCGTCACAGCAAGCTCAAATGGGTCAGCAGTGACTGTCAAGCGCACCTTTTCCCCTGGTCCGACGCGCCCGTTTGTGAGCACTAGGACGTTGCTCTTGAGCACAGACATCGTGCTCTTGAACGGCTCGACCTTGACGAGCTGCGTTGGGACCTTCTTGAACTCGATCTGTAACCCGTCGGCTTCGACCCCGGTGTCGTTGGTAAAGGTGAGCGTCAGCTGTTTGCTCGGGTGCTCGCCGATGCCCGCAGGGATAGCGTCGTTGCTATGCGATTGAGTGACCAAGATCGGTCCGGCGGCCATGAGCGCCATCGCTGGCAGAGCCAGCGCCATCATGCGGATGATCTTCTTGCCCGCCATCGTGCTCACCCCTTTCTTGGGAAGATGGCAGAATATATAACCCCAAGAGAGGGGACAAGTTTCACCCCGGAGATTTGCAGACTCTCCCAGTCTGCTTTACAATCTTCTTATCTTTACTAGCGGAGGACAGACTATGACAGCCGAACTCAACCAGAAAGCCCCTGACTTCACGACGAAAGCCTGCGATGGGGAGAAGATCGAAGAATTTACGCTCAGCAAGGAGCTGGGCAAAGAGAGTATCGTCCTGGCGTTCTTCCCCTTAGCATTCAGCCCCGTCTGCACCACCGAGATGTGTTCGTTTCGCGATAGCCTAGCGCAATTCAACGCCCTGAAGGCCCGGGTCTACGGGATCAGCGTCGACAGCCCATTCACGCTGAACGCGTTCATCAAGGCCAATGATTTGAAATTCAAGCTCTTGACGGATTTCAACAAGGAGATCAGCCGGGCCTATGGGGTCTTGCACGAAGACCTGTTGGGGCTGAAGGGGGTCGCCAAGCGCAGCGTCTTTATAATAGACAAGAATGGGATCGTGCGCTATCGCTGGGTGAGCGATGACCCCCGACAACTCCCAGATCTTGAGGCGATTCGCGCGGCGTTGCAGGGGTTGTCATGAAAATGCTCTTGGATTCAGGATTCTACAGCTCTTGACAACAGAGGCGGTCTGTGCTATAATGCGGACGCCCTCAAGGAAGATCGCTCTTTGACAAGTGGATAGCATGGCGCAAAGTGCTGTTTCTCTCTTGTGAGAGAGACAGGCCCTTGAGTCTCTCTAGGATTGCCTAGAGGGTATGATCCCGGCTCAGGGTGAACGCTGGCGGCGCGCCTAACACATGCAAGTCGTGCGACGGCATCTGGGGGCAACCCCGGGTGTACGGAGCGGCAAACGGGTGAGTAACACGTAGCTAACCTGCCTCCGCGACGGGGATAACCGCTCGAAAGGGCGGCTAATACCCGATATGCTCACGAGGGTTCGCCCTCGCGAGGAAAGCTCCCGCAAGGGAGCGCGCGGAGAGGGGGCTGCGGCCTATCAGCTAGTTGGTAGGGTAACGGCCTACCAAGGCGATGACGGGTAGGGGGCGTGAGAGCGTGGCCCCCCACATGGGGACTGAGACACGGCCCTGACTCCTACGGGAGGCAGCAGTGGGGAATCTTCGGCAATGGGCGCAAGCCTGACCGAGCGACGCCGCGTGGGGGATGAAGGCCTTCGGGTTGTAA
>JANXCC010000080.1 GCA_025060395.1 Candidatus Bipolaricaulota bacterium
GATATAGTTGCGCCCGTGCCCAACGTGCAAGACCCCCGAGGGATAGGGGAACATATTCAGATAGTAGAACTTCTTGGCAGCGTTAGACGTGTCTATCCTAAAGAACCCCTGTCGGTCCCAGAAGTCCTTCCAGCGCTTCTCGATCTTCTTGAAGTCGTACTTGGCGATTCTGGGCATAGAGCACCTCGCTTAGAGCTAGTGAAAGCTATTTTTGCAGGCGAAGGAGATTTAGGCAACTGAGAGAAGTGGGGCTCCGTGCGCTAGGCACGGAGCAGCAGAAGGAAGAGCCGCTTCTGTCTTTGAGGAATCATAAGACCTTCAAATTATGACATAAAAGCTCTGGGCTGTCAAGGGAGCTTGCCAATTGCGAGAGGGATCTGTACAATCCACTTGTCTTTCCCCTTGTCTTTTGGATGGGGGCTGGTGGAACTCCCGTGAAGTGCTTAACGATCAAGACGCAAGCCAAGCAAGAGATCATAGACATCACCGAGCGCCTGCAGCGCGCGCTGCGCGAGTTAGGCATCCAAAATGGCGTCGT
>JANXCC010000081.1 GCA_025060395.1 Candidatus Bipolaricaulota bacterium
CCAACGGCTGCACCGGCCAAGCGACGTGTACCCCGTTCTTGACGGCGCCGCCGGCCGGCCCGACGCCTCCGACACCGCCCACGCCACCGACGCCACCTACACCGCCAACTCCACCGACGCCACCGAGTGGGGGCTTTGTCGCCTGCGCCGCCGGCGCCGACAATAGAATAGACGACATCGAGATGTTGGGGATCATCAACGCGTGGATCAAATCGCAGAGCTATCAGACTTGCGGCGTGCCCAGCGACGTGGACGTCCTTCAGGCGATAGATCGCTGGGTGCGCGGAACCTAGACATCGAATCACAGAAGGCACGGAGGGGTACGGAGGGCACGGGAGATTTCTTCTGTGTCCCTCCGTGACTCTTTCTATGCGTTCCGTGATTTGATCTCTTGATTCGCAGGGAAGGAAGAGCTATACTGAAACAATGGATATCGAGGTGATCCGTCGGTGCCTCAAACGCCTCAAGTTCAGCAGCCATGCCATCGACGAGATGCTCTCTGAGGAGTTGGGCGTGATCCGTCCTCATCCCCAGA
>JANXCC010000082.1 GCA_025060395.1 Candidatus Bipolaricaulota bacterium
GAGCGAATCGGCCGAATCATTGTGGCTTACGATAAGCGCGGCCAACCGATCACCACAGAGGATTTGGAAGTTGCCGGGGCCATGACCGCGTGGCTGCGGTATGCCATTTATCCCAACATGTTGCAAACGCTCGAAGGTCAGCCTTGCTTTGTCCACACAGGTCCATTTGCCAACATTGCCATCGGACAATCATCAATAGTGGCCGACCTACTGTGCCTGAAGGTTGCGGACTATCATGTAACAGAATCCGGTTTTGGGGCGGATATTGGCTTTGAGAAATTCTGGAACGTGAAGTGTCGACTCATGGGAAAAACTCCCCATGTGTCGGTCATAACATGTACCATTCGGGGGTTGAAGCACCACGGGGTACGGGCGGGAGCCCCGCCGTGCTTGCCGGGCAAACCCATCCCCAAGGAGTATCTGGAGGAGAATTTGGCCTGGTTAGAGGCAGGAGTAGAAAACCTTTGCCACCATATTGGGATCGTTAAACTTTCCGGTGTTCAACCCGTGGTGTGTATCAATCGCTTCCAGACC
>JANXCC010000083.1 GCA_025060395.1 Candidatus Bipolaricaulota bacterium
GCGCTCATGGGAGGGTCTCTTTTTCATTTAGAAAGCGTCACTAAGCTCTATCAGATGGGGGAAGTGGCCGTCCACGCGCTGCGCGGGATCACCTTGACGATTCGCAGAGGGGAGTTCGTCGCGATCATGGGGCCGTCGGGGTCGGGCAAATCTACGGTCATGCATCTTTTAGGGTGTCTCGACCGACCGACATCGGGACGGATCGTCTTAGAAGAGCTGGACATCTCTCAAGCGAGCGACAACCAACTCGCCGAGATCCGTAACGCCAAGCCGCCGGCTATTTACGCGAAAGCCAAACGCCGCGAGCGCTTGCAACGGGCTAGAGAACTTCTCGAGCGTTTGGGGTTGGGGGATCGTCTCTGGCACGTGCCGGCACAACTGTCAGGAGGAGAGCGCCAGCGGGTCGCCATCGCCCGCGCTCTGATGAACGACCCGGCCATTCTCCTAGCCGATGAACCCACAGGCAATCTCGACACCAAGACCGGCGAAGAGATTCTCTCACTCTTTAAAGATTTGCA
>JANXCC010000084.1:0-274 GCA_025060395.1 Candidatus Bipolaricaulota bacterium
GCTCCCTGACCCTCTGGTTGAAGACCTCCATGACCAGCTGGTTGAAGGCGGTCTCGTTGAGCCCCCTGAACGCGGGGTTCTGCCTCAAGCTGGTGGAGACCTCGAAGAGCAGCTCGCCCTTCACGATCTCGTCGACGTAGCCCCCCATGTTCGCGACCAGTATCGTGAGGTAAACGGCCACCACTACGGTGAGCATGAGAACACCAGCTCGCTTGGCCAAGTAAACGGCTGCGCCGGGAATCTTCATTCAACCCAAAAAATGGGTCGTTGTGTT
>JANXCC010000084.1:284-517 GCA_025060395.1 Candidatus Bipolaricaulota bacterium
TCCAGCGACGACCTGAGCCCAGCTATCTTGGTGTCCGCGTCGGCCTTCGCCTTCGCTATCTCGCCGATGATCGTGTCTTTGAAGCTGAGCACCGTGACGGGCGTGGTGACTGAGACCGGAATCCCCACGAGCTTCGAGACGACGATGGCCTCAACGGTCGCGGCACCGGTCGGCAGCAAGTAGGTCTGCTCAGGCTTCAGGACGATCCTCCAGAGGCCGTCGCTAACGGGCTC
>JANXCC010000085.1 GCA_025060395.1 Candidatus Bipolaricaulota bacterium
GTGGGAATCGAACCCACGCATAAGGGTTTTGCAGACCCTCGCCTTACCACTTGGCCACGTCGCCACCATGGGTCGGCCCAAGAAATTGTAGCACATGCACGCCACATGCAAAAGCGCGGGGGGAATGTCACGCCACACGTCGATTGCGACACTTAGAAGCAGGAACGCCGAAGTTAGCCACTCCCGAAGCGAAGAAGTTGCGCCTTGCTGCCCCCACCACACCGCACAGCTTGCTCTCAGACGCACCGAGTAACCTTGGCGCGATGGCTTTGTTTGTGTTAGGTGTGCGCTACCTGCTGCGCCGACCGTTGCAGTTGGCACTGTGCGTGCTCGGCGTGGCGCTCGGAGTGGCGATGGTGATCGCGATCGACCTCGCCAACGCAAGCGCCTCGCGCGCGTTCGATCTCAGCACTGAAGCCGTTGCCGGACGCGCCACACACCAGATCGTTGGCAGCGGCGATGGACTTGACGAAAGCGTGTATCGGCGTCTGAAGGTCGAGCTGGGCATTG
>JANXCC010000086.1 GCA_025060395.1 Candidatus Bipolaricaulota bacterium
CTGCGGCGAGAGCACGCGGATGTGCTCTTTGTCCTTTTGCACCAGTCCGCCCGGCAACCAGTGTTGGCTCAGCTCCACGCCAACCCCAGCAGCGAGCTTGCGAGCTTCGTCAAACGGCACGCGGGCGTGGTTATATGTCCAGCGCCAGAGCAGGTAAAAGCGCGTCAGCGCATCCACGCCGCCCAGTTGTGCATTTTGCAGAATGCGGCTGAGCGCGTATTCGGCGACCACTTTGCGCACATACTCTAGCAGTTCAGCAATCGTCACCTGCTCACCCGAGCGCTTCTCCACGCGCGCGTATTTGCCGAATGCTTCCACCGCCGGCCCGATCGCGCTCATGAAGAAGTCCGCCCCGCGAATGCCTGCGTCCCAGAACTGCGCTAGCTTCTGCTGCACCCGCGCTTCGATCTCGCGCCGCACTGTGTTGTATTCTCCCACTGGCGCATCTGGTGGGCGCTTGCGGCAGACCATGTAGATCGAAGAAGCTAACGACGCTGTCTC
>JANXCC010000008.1 GCA_025060395.1 Candidatus Bipolaricaulota bacterium
ATCAGTTTCAGCCCAGCACAAGTGGACTTTGGCAGCGGGCTGCTGGTGCTGCGGGAGCAGTGCAACAGCATGGGGATCTGGGGACGGAGAAGGTGGGATTACCCATAGAGAAGACGCTGACGGTGAAGAACAAAAGGGGACAGTTGCGGTGACGCTGACGCTGAGCACGAGTGCGCCGTACCGGGTTGTGAGTGCGCTGCCGACGCTCTCCCCAGGGCAGAGCGGGCAGGTGGTGGTGAAGTTCGATCCCAGTGAGTCTGGGACATTCACCGGGGCTGTGCAGGTGGGGATCAGTGGCGGGCAGGGGAGCGTGACGTCGCCCCTGTTAGTGGGGCGTGGCCCACAAGATCGAGATTAGCAAGCAGCAGCTTGATTTTGGTATCGCATTTGTAAACAGTACAGAGTACCAAAGACTGACCATTAAGAACCAAGGGTTAAAAACTTTGTCGCTTGCTGTGAGCGCGACTATGCCATTCACTATAGTTTCTGAGAATTCGTTCACATTAACCCCAATTCAAAGTAGTGAGGTGGTAGTAAGCATTCATCCGACAGTGACAGGAAGTATTTCAGGGACCATACGCCTCACCAGCAGTTCCATGAGCTTCGAGATACCTACTCGAGCCAGAGTGATGACTTACGAGGAGTATGCAGAAGCAATGCTTGGAGAAGTTCTAGTTTCTATTTCCTACCAGTGCGGCCCTGGTTGCCAGCTGATGAAAGGGCTTTCTGGTTTACGCAGTACGGAGGTTCGGGATCCAGACAAGCTGAACTTACCTATGGTAGCGTTAATATACTTCACAGCGTCATCCAAACAGGTAAGCCTAATGACCCTTTTCGATAGGCCATGGACGCTCATCGGAATTACTATGGGAGCTGACAGACAGCCATTTGACCCTTCAAAGCATGGAAACTTCTTCTTGGTAGAGCGCATCACAGGAATTGCGGGGAGTAGCAATATCACTGTTGTAGCACGAGGAGATCATTGCTCATTTTGCTCGGCTAGCTACGGCCCCTCTGATATTATCTATTGGATAGAGCAAGCCTTGTACGTTTTAAACCAGCAAATAGCTGAGCAGGATCGAGGTATTATTTGTGTTCACCAACCCCTTTGCACAAGGAACTGATATAGCCTTAGAAGTAGTAGAGAGCTATGTAAACAACCTACCAGAGAGAGTCAAGGCTAGCGTAGCCATATTAGTCGTTCGCGTGATGCCCAATGGAACAGTACAATTATAGGTGTATCGGAAAAGGCTGTGGCATGTATACCACAGAAGAATTGAGGGAAATGGCATGTAAGCAGGCAACAGGAAGAGCGGCTTGCGTTGCTGAACCATGGCGTCAACAGGAGGTTTCTTATGCTATTACTCAAAGCGATCAAGACGTCCAGCAGCATATTCATCGCGAGTAGCGTGCTTGTGACACTCACTAGTGCCATGACCTCGCCGTTACCTATACATCAGATGGTGCCAAGATATGCTCAGCAAGAGCTCCCCATCATACCGTCTATAACGCTGACTGTCTGCCCTGAAGGCCCACCGACTTGCGATTTTAAGAAGATTCAAGATGCTATAAATGCAGCACCTGAAACCCCACCGGTAAAGTCGTGGGAAGAAAAACCCGTGATACCAGTGATCGAAATTTCAGCTGGTACTTACGAAGAGAACCTGATCATCCTCAAGAGTCTTTGGCTTCAGGGAGCTGGGCGTGAACAAACAGCGGTGGTAGGAAAGCTAACAGGGCTAGATGCTCAACGCCCTACAATTTTTGTCGCTGGTTCCTGGCCCATCGCTATAGGCATCACTGGTTTATACCTTGGAGGGGGTGCTGAGATAATCCAAATCGTGGGACAGGTAAGCGGTATAATCTCTAATAACAAGATCGTGGCCCTTGGAGAACAAGGACGAGGAGGGATTTCGCTTCGGGGAGCGCTCTCTTACTTAGTGATATCTCACAATCTTATCGCTTTGGGCGAAGTGGGTATCATGCTGGAAAACGTTAGTCCTGCTCGTTATGAAGTAAAACCCGGCCCACTGGTATCAGATCCTGAGTATGGCGTGTGGGTTATTGAAAACGAGATCGGCAAAACTCGGCAAAGGGAGTGGGAGCCGAGCTGGGGCACCTACCCATTCTCCGGGCATGGGATAACTCTTCATCATACCAACGGCGTTGCTATCACTCGTAACTTTATCTCGGAGAATGCTCTAAGCGGTATCTTTGCAGGGGATGCTCAAATTGTCCTCATCTCAGAGAACACTCTGGCAACAAACGGGTCCGGCATCTGGATAGCGGTGCCTACTAATCTTGGCATTAAACTATTAGGCAATCGTGTCATTGCCAATGGGACGGGAATTAACATCTGGACTGGGTTGGGGATTGAAATCGAGGGTAACACGATCTCCGATAACCGGTCTGATGGGATTAGTGCCTGGCGTTTGCCTGTAGATCTATATCCTCTCACAGAGATTCAGTCTTTACAAAGTAACCTGATCGAACATAACAAGGGATACGGTATCGATCTAGACCCACAAACAATCAGGATCGTCACCTGCAAGAACAACCGAGTCTCCTTAAATCAGAAAGGTGACTACAGCTCCGAGGAGCTGCGTGCAAAATGTGGGGGTTAAAGCAAGCTCTACAATCAATTCTCTCCAGCTGGGCGACTATAATATCGTTGCTCTCGTCTTTACACGTCCAGGAGCAAAAGGTATTAATGATGTTATAACAGCACTGCAAGCAAATCAAGCCATTATGAATAGCTCTGTTCCAGTCATGGTTATCTGGAAAGACGCTAATGGCGAGATCAATTATACTTGTGAACAACTTCCAGCAAAAATTAAATGGATTTTAGCTCAAAAGCTTGCTTCAGCCACGGATAATCATCGCTCTCGGTTTGGCCTTAATAGCTGTTCTCATAGCAACAGCCGATAGTCGTCTGTCCCCAAGGGCTTCCATCTTGCCATTTTGCCCGGATTCAAGATGCAATTGACGCTGTACCTGAGGAAACAATCATTGTGATCAAAGCCGGCACTTACGAGGAGAACTTGATCATTCGCAAGAGCCTTACCCTCCAGGCTGCCGAAGGTGAGCGTGTAGTCGTCAAGAGCGCCACGGAGAGTTTGCCAACGTTGCTCTTGGTAAATGGACGCCCAATCCATTAAGGGTCATAGGGCTCACGAATCCAGCCAGCTCGTCCACATCAGGGCAATGGCATCGAGATCATGGGCATGGTAACTGCTCGTATCGAACGCAATACGATTCATGACCACCAATGGGGTATACTCGTTTTAGGGAAAGTCGGGCAAGCAGGTCTCTCCGAGCTCCCTGTGGTCATTCATGAAAACACGATCCATAGTAGTATCTGGATATGGCAGAGCACTACAGTGGCCGTTTCCAAGAATGCGATACTGCGTAATGAAGCCTCCGAACCAATTGTAATAGCCATAGACGATTCTGGGGACATCGTAATTTCAGAAAACCTTATTGAAGGGAGCCTTGGGGTGTGGATTTCACAATCGTTCGTCAAGATGATGACACGTAACATCATTAGGAAGAACTTTATCAGCATCTATACAGAAGGATCAAGAGTCTCACTAAGCGACAACCAGATTGAGCAGAATGGGTGGGGTGTTGCCGTTGCATCGAGATGGCGGGGGCCTCAGGACTCCTTAGTACAGCTGACCGGGAATCGCATCACTCAACAAGAGTATTACGGCCTAGTGGTGAGTGCGAAGGAGGGTAAAATTGCTACCCTGTGCTACAATCAGCGAGAACCCGAAAGAAGACAGCATGTGAAGAGAAGAACTTTGATCGCCCTATTCATGAAAAGCTTCTTGCAGGGAGAAGCTCAAGCCCCAGGAGTTCTTGTATCTCAGATACGCGATGGCTAACTTATATAAAGCTGCGCGACGCTCGTTCTCGAACTCTCGCTGTTCAAGGAGAAACGCCTCCCAGTCCAGAGGACTGAGCAGCCCGCGCTCAAGCTGCTGGTGCTTCATCTCGTGCTGCAACGCCATGAGCTCGCTTCGTAAAGCGAGCACATCGAGCTGGCTATACGCCTCATGGAGGGCATTGCGCTGGGTCAGTAGCTCTAATTTGACAGTCTTTGCAGTGGAGGAGAGCGCTTGTTGAGCCGCAGCAAAGGCTTGGTGGGCCCTCTCCAGCTTGAGTGCGTGATCTGCGAGAAAGCTGAGATGCACCCCGAGTCCTATGCTCCATCCGGCGCTGTGCGGCTCATAGCTGACCGTCAGCCCAACTTTTGGCAGAGCGTTGTACTGAACTTTGAGCTTTGTTGTAAAGCGTTCCCCGAGTTGTTGCATGGCTCGCCGCACCCGCGCATCTTTGAAGACGACTTCGGGAGTGATCTCTATATGCAAGAGCACCTCGGCAAGATCTTTGAGCTCGGCTCTCACGGTCGGCGCTTGCCAGGTGGGCATCTCGTCTATCCCATAGGTTATGAGAAATCTCTCTTGGGCGAGGGCGAAGTCACGCTGGAGCTTTGCTAAAGTCAGCTCGCTCTGGCGCAGCTCGATCTGCGCGGCTAGGAGCTCGGTTTGTTCGGCCTGACCGCTCTGGACTCTGCTGCGCACGGCATCTACAAGCTTTTTAGCGAGCTCGACCCGTGCCTGGGCGATCGCGATGGACTCTCGGACTATGGTCAAATCTAACAGCTCGCTGAGCGCATCCAGCATGACCTGACGTTGCCTCTCTGCGAGAGCGTGTTTGGCTTCTTCGAGCGCAACCTGGCGGCGATCAAGCTCGAGGGTTGCATCGGTGAGCCTGAATCCAAACACAGGCTGAGTCACCTCGCCGGTGAGGGAGCCCCGGAAACTCCCGTCAGCGTAGCTGATAGTGCCGGTGTAGCTAAAGCGCAGCGTTGTCCCAAGGGGCAAGCTCATATTCGCTGAGAACGTGAGGCTGCCTTGCCAGCTGCCCCCTGAAAAACCGATGGGCAGAGCGCTCACGGTGAGCTGAGGCATCCATATGCTCTGTCGGAAGAGCTTCAGCTCTCGCTCAGCCGCCGCGATATCGTCTTGGGCTTGTAGGATCACCGGTGCACGCTGCGCTATCTGCTGAATGATCTCAGAGACAGACTGTGCCTGAGCTGATACGACGCAGAGCGTTCCCAAAATCACGGTAAAGAAGACACGCTTCATAGCACAGAGATTATACTGAGCTTGTGAAGAAAGAAAAAAGCTCAGATGGGGTCGCCATCTGGGCTTTGCGGGCGTGCGTTCTAGAAGCCTAGACCGAGGGAGAGCCCCTTGGCCATCCACCCAATCGTCAAGGTCTGTGTCCAGCCCGCTTTGCTAAAGACTGTCGTCCCGACAAAGAGATAGTCCCTAAACTGTCTACTGATGCTCAAAGTATCTGACGTGAAGCCTTCAAGGGTGTAGACGGTCGTGCGTGTGAGGGACCACTCTTGAACGCGGAGCGCCATTTGCCAGATCTCTTGAGAGAGCCCGGAGCTTGTGAGCTCGGTCTTTCGAGTGATCGAGACCCCCTGCACGGAGAAGCCCATCGTGAAAGCTTGCTTGGCAAACCCCTGTAGGGTCATGGTCGTTGCGCTGGCGAGCAAGACCCCTTCGAGTGTCCGCGTCGAAGCTCCAATAGTAACGCTGTCAAAGCTGAAGGTGAACTCCGGCAGGAGCGTATAGCTATAAGCGAACGTTGCTGAAAGAGTCAGCCCCGCATACTGCGTGCTCACAGTAGTCTGATCACGGAAAGTGCCTTTGGGATCGATGATGGACTGATCAACCACAGTAAAGCCGGCGAACTCCCCTTGAGTGATAAGGATGAGCTGCTTCATAGCCATGGGCATCAGGGCGAGATCGAGCTGTCCGCTCATTTGCCAGCCTTGGATCACTGTCTTAGCTTGCACCGAACAGAACATCTGATCGAGCGCAGCTCCTGCGGATGTGAGCGGAAGGCTGAAAGAAACCGTCATGTCGAGCGTCTGCGCTGTAGCAGTCATACTCAATCCCAGCGCGATGAAGATTATGAACAGTCTCTTCATACCGACCTCCTTTTCCCTTGTCTAGCATACTTGGGACATCTGGGCTTGTCAGTCATAGGGATTACCGAAGACCTTGCTCGGTTGCTATTCTTTTCATACAATAATGGTCAATTCGCACTTCGTGCAGAGAGAGAGAACAACTATGAAGCTTGCGCAGAGAGTGACGCAGATCACGCCGTCGGCGACGATGGCTGTCAAGCGCGCGGCTGATGAACTCAAGCGCCAGGGAGTCAACGTTATCGATCTTGGGCCGGGCGAGCCCGATTTCCCCACCCCAGAGCACATCAAGCGCGCGGCTGAAGAGGCGCTCGCGCAAAATTTTACGAAATACACAGCCGAGACCGGCATCTGGGAGCTGCGCGACGCCATCGCACAGAAATACAATAGAGAGTACAACACGCGCTACACAGCAGAGAACGTGCTCGTCACCAGCGGGGCTAAGCACGCCTTGTACAATATCGCCGTAGCGCTCTTTGAGCCTGGTGATGAAGTGCTCATTCCTGTTCCCTATTGGGTGAGTTTCCCAGAGCAGATCAAACTTGCGGGAGCTAGACCGGTCTTCGTCCCCACGGGAGAAGATTTTCGACTGACTGCCGATCTCATCCGAGAACATGTCACTCAACACACGAAAGCGCTCATCTTGAACTCGCCCAATAACCCCGCCGGCACAGTGCTTGACCGACAGCGCTTGCAAGCGATTATCGAGCTGGCTCAACGACATAAGCTCTGGGTGATTTACGATGAGTGTTATGAGAAGTTTCTCTATGAGGGCGAACACATCAGCGCCGTCGAATTTGATACGGAGCGCGTTATAGCCGTTAGCTCGGCATCGAAGACGTATGCGATGACCGGCTGGCGCGTGGGCTGGTCGGTTGCTCCCAAAGAGCTGACGCGCGCCATGGCGGCTATTCAAAGTCACACTACGTCGCATCCGTCGTCTATCTCACAGAAAGCTGCATTAGCCGCTCTCACAGGAGACCAATCGTGCGTCACCCACATGCTTGTAGAGTACCGCAGGCGTCGAGAGTTCGTGCTCAGCGAGCTGCGCACCATCGAAGGGATAGAGTTCACTGTGCCGCAGGGGACTTTCTTCGTCTTCCCTAAAGTGGCGCGCTGCTTCAATGGGCACATCCAGAACTCCGTTGAGTTCGCGCGTTATCTATTAGAGAGCGCGCACGTTGCTGTTGTCCCTGGCGTAGCATTTGGTGCTGAGGGCTACGTTCGCATCTCCTACGCAACTTCGATGGAACAGTTGCGCGAGGGCTTGAGGCGCCTGCGCAAGGGAGTAGTTGCCTTACGAAGCTTTGGAGTCCGAGCTCAAGATCACTTCGTGAATCTCTAAGACATTAGGTCCCGCAAACATCTCCTTGGGGGGACGTGGGTTAGCCGAGTGAGCCTTTTCAAACTCTGGACTCTTCGTCCAGTTTTCGAACGCTTCGTAGCTCTCCCAATACGTCATAGAAATATAATAATCACCCTGAATGGGCTTGAGGAGCTGAAACTTAATGAACCCCGGCATCCCCTCGACGAGCTTCTGACGATTCTTGAAACGCTCCTCAAACTGTTTCTCATAGCCCTTGGCGACGGGAATGCGATTGGCCACGACGATCATGCGAATTCCTCCTTCGCTTGAGTATCGACAAAAATCCTACTAAGTTAGTCCACTTTTGTCAAGCTTCCCTTTCGCCGGGATACGTTTGAGCTTAGTGGCATCAGTTCCCTCTCCATTCCTCCAAGGGCGTGAGTATCGCTAGGTCATCTATAGCCTCTCTCTTCCTTGTATGGAGCACGTTGATTATCAAATATGGTCGATCAGGCCATCCCTTATGTGAACTAGGCGCGACGCGCGCTCCATTACTTTGGGATCGTGCGTGGAGAAGACGAACGTCGTGCCGCGCTTGGTATTGAGATCGTGCATAAGCTCGATAATTGCTTTGCCTGTCTCGGAATCTAAGTTTGCTGTTGGCTCGTCGGCGAGAACCAACGCCGGCTCAGTCACGAGCGCCCGCGCGATAGAGACCCTCTGTTGTTGTCCCCCGGACATCTCGTCAGGACGATGATACGCAAAGTCGCTGATCCCGAGAGATTCTAAAAGTTCGTACACACGGCGACGGCGCTCTGCTGCGCTCACACCCAGTAAGAGTAATGGTAGCTCGACGTTCTCATACGCGGTGAGCACCGGGACGAGATTAAAATTCTGAAAGACAAACCCCAGGCGCCGCCGCCGCACCCACGCCAGTTCTTTTGCCGAGAGCCTCGAGACGTCTTGTCCCTCCAGAACGATGCGCCCTGACGTGGGCTTATCCAGACAACCGATCAAATTCAAGAGCGTCGTCTTGCCCGACCCCGATGGCCCGGCAACGCACAAGAACTCCCCACGCTGAATCTCTAGCGAGACGCCGCGCAGAGCTTTCACGATAGTGCGCCCCAGCGTGTACTCTTTAGTGACATTCTCCACACGGACGACGGCTTCGCTCATGGCTTCTTGCACGACTCTAACAGAGCTTCTTTCGTAAACATCGAGTCAGGGAGATCTTTGATCTCCATCTCGACGATAGTCATTACGGTCTTGGTGCCAGCTTCGAGCACGTTCTCTATTGTGATCTTGCTAGGACGCAGCGCGCCAGCAAGCTGCTTGCGCTCCTCATAGAGAGCACGTCTTAAGAGCTTTCCCGTCTCAGTGTAGAACTCGGCCTTCACGGGCAAGAAGTTTTCAGTGTCAACCCAGTAGAGAATTCGCGCGAAGGGCACGGTCTCGTCCTTGGCCGTCAGCTCTAATTTGTACGCCGGACGATCTTGCACTCTTTCGGTGCCCAAGAGCTTGGCGTTATAGTCTTTCACCAAGTCGACTCTCAAGACGTCAGCGACGGTGAAGCTTGTGCCGAGCACGTTCTGCCGTGCACTGAGCGGAACGATCCGACAGTTTTCGGGAAAGAGAATGACGACCTCATCGCCGACTCTCAAGATCTTTTGGCCCTTAGCGTCTTCGGGAGCGAGCACTTCTAAGAGTGCTTTATCGCTGCCCTTCTTGAAGACGCGCAACTCATACGCACTCACAAGCTTGCCTTTCTCGAAGTTCTCTAGTTTATTGACCGAGACGAACTGCTCTGGATAACTCGACTCGACAGACTTTTTGAGAATCTCCTGAGCCGAGGGTTGCTGCGCCCACGCTATACCGATAGTTATAAGACCCGCTGCGAGAACAATCCCAACTGCGCGTATCGCATTCATAGCACGCCTCCTTCTCTCTTACTTACCCAATTTCCGTGCCTTCCGTGCCCTTTCTGTGCTTTCCGTGATTCTACACATGCCGGAGTGCTTGCACTGGCTCTTGTCGAGACGCGATATACGCTGGGTAGAGCGCCGCTAAGACAGCGACAACCTGAGCGAGCACAAAGAACATCGCGAGCGTTCCCCACGAGAACTCCGCGTAGAACGTCGTCCCCATCGGAACGTTGACGAACTGCGACGCCTGCGTGATCGTGATGCCCACGACCGAAAAGTACTTCAATAACGCGCCGCCGACCCCAACTCCCATCAGCCCGCCCGCTGCCCCCAAGATCGCGCTCTCCAAGAGAAAGAGCACTCTGATCTCCCCCGGCGTCATCCCCAAGGCCATCAATGTCCCGATCTCACGCACTCGCTCGAAGACCGACATCAGCATTGTATTCACTATTCCTAACGTCGCGATCAAGATCACGACAAACGAAATAAGCGCCATCAACTGCCGTCGCGCCTCAAGCAACTCAAAGATTGCTGCGCCCAGCTCGCGCCACGTATGCACCTCTAAGCCGTCATTGCGAAATTGTGTTCTGATAGCCTGAGCGACAGATTCAGCTTGGTCAGCGTCGTTCAGCATCAGCGTGATTTCAGTGACTTGCCCAGCCATGCGCAGAAGCTTCTGCGCATCAGGGAGCGCCAATGCCAGGACAGAGTTATCTATCTGGCTGTAGCCCGTCGCGAAGACCCCTCTGATCTCGACGTCAATAGAGTTGAGCGCGCCCTTGGGCGTCGTCGCCACGAGTGTCAAGAGATCGCCGACGCTGACTTTTAAGTCTTTCGCAAGCTGTGCCCCAATCAAAGCATAGCCGGGCTTCCCCGAGAGATACTCTCCTTGGGCTATTTTCGTAGCGATGACGCCGTCGCGCTCAGCTTGAGGATCGAAGCCCAGCCCCAATACTCCTAGGCTTTCGCTGCCAGTGCTGACGATCACGGGAAAGCGCAACCTTGGGAAGACGTTTTTCACATAGGGAAGCTCGGCGAGCTTCTGGACGACGCTTTGGTAATCTTTGATGGCGATATCAACGGGCATCAAGCGCGCTTTCTCTTGATACCCCTGGGCATGAATCTGAATGTGTCCGGTCTGGGCTTTGATGAAGTTATCCGTGAATTGTTTATCAACACCTTGGATGAAGCCGTAAAAGAAGAGCACGAGCACCAGGCCCAGCCCTATAGCGACGAACGTGATGGCGCTGCGGCGCTTGTTCCGTAAAAGATTGCGCGCGGCAAGTTTCAAGAAAACCCACATTACAAGTCAAGTGTACCAAATATCGAATAAGCCGACGACTGAAGTCGCCGGCTCAGTAGCTGAAAGCGTGCTCAAGCACATTATAGAGCTCGCTTTAGCGAGCTTGTAGCTTCTGAATGCTATGTCAACGGTGCTCTGGCAAGCCCACTCGTGATTGCCACTGCGTTAAGCCAGCCATGCAGAAGCACCAAGGGAGCCAAGCTTCTCAATCGCTCCCATAATAAACAGAAGAGCAATCCTATGCTTATTGACCCAGAGCAGCATAGGCAAAAGCCGTTAAAAATGGTGCACCTTTCAGCTTCCAGTGCAGTATATGAAGCAAGCTACCAACCCTCTCCAATCTCGTTGGTATAACAGCGTAATGAATGCTAGAGAGTAAACAGGGACTATAAGAAGCCCAAAGAGGTTCACAATCAAATGACGCACGATGGTGAGCATGGCTGAGCAGCCCTTGTTACAGCTTCATTATAGATCAATTAGCCCTCAAAGGCCAGCCGGCTTAAAAGCTCGCACCGTCACGCTGTAGAAGCCCGCAGGCTCTGGGATAGGGCTGTGCGCGATGATCTCGACGCGCTCGAAGCCTGCGTCAGAGATAATCTTCAGATACTCTTTATCTTCGATTGCTCCGGCAAGACAGCTCGCCCATGCCCTAAGATCGCCCTTGAAAAAATTGGCTCGCTTCCCGCGCGTCACGATATCCGAGACGATCAGCCTCCCGCCGGGCTTGAGCACCCTGAACGCTTCCGAGAACGCTCGCGCTTTGTCCGGCACAAGATTGATCACACAATTGCTGATGACGACGTCCACAGAAGCGTCCGCAAGGGGGAGCGATTCAATCTCGCCAAGCAGAAACTCGACGTTGGAGAAGCTCAGCTTCTTTGCTCTTATCCGCGCGCGCTCGACCATAGCCTCGGTCATGTCAACGCCAATCGCACGCCCACGCGGGCCGACTCGCTGTGCTGCAAGGAAGACGTCAATCCCGCCGCCGCTGCCTAAGTCTAAAACGATCTCGCCCTCGCGCAGGTCTGCAAGAGCTATAGGGTTACCGCACCCCGCACCGATGCTAAGAACTTCGTCACTCAGCTTCGCTAGATCTTCTTGAGAGTACCCAAGCAGCTCTAAGTGACCTGCATCACCACAGCAGCTTCTGCCCTGCTGAGCGAGCTGGCTATAGTGCTCTTTTACTGCCTGCTTGATCTCTCTTGCTGAAGGCATTAGACTTCTATGGGTTGAGGATTCTGAGCCTGGTGGGGATGCTCCGGGCCCGGATAGACCTTCAACTTCTTCAGCATCCGACGGCCAAGCACCGACTTGGGAAGCATATTCTTGACGGCTTCTTCGATGGGCTTGGTCGGATGCTTTTCTAAGAGCTGTTCAAACGTCCATTCGCGAATCCCACCGGGATAGCCCGAATAGTGAAAGTACTTCTTCTGCTCGCGCTTCTTTCCCGTGACTTTGACTTCTTTCGCGTTGATGACCACCACATAGTCTCCAGTATCTACGTGCGGGGTATATTCGGGTTTGTGTTTGCCCATGAGAATCTTTGCAATCCGCGATGCCAAGCGCCCCAAGGTCTTCCCCTTGGCGTCGATGAGCACCCAGCGACGCTGAAATCTCTGGCCCAAGTCTTCTCGTTTCATCATGGTCGAATGTTGCATAAGCTCCTCCTTCATAAGCATCACTGCTTTCTGGGGCTGCCCTGCCCACTTGCAGGGAGCTACTGAATGTGCTATCATAACGCACTGCAGGGCAAATTGCAAAGGGCGTTATTATCCCTTGACAGGAAGGGCCGTATATTTTATAATAGCCCACACTAGGGATTAGGTTTGCCCTAGAGGTTCGTTACCTTTTCCCAACGTTGCCAAGCAGCCCAGTAGCTTGTGCGCCGTTGTCGATTCTAAAGTAAGGAGTTTACTATGCCGACGATCAATCAGCTGGTGCGCTATGGACGCACCCCGATCAAGAAGATCAACCGGCGCTCTCTGGCGCTGGAGCACTGCCCGCAGAAGCGTGGGGTTTGCGTGCGCGTCTTCACCAAGACGCCCAAAAAGCCCAACTCCGCTCTGCGGAAAGTCGCCCGCGTGCGCCTCAGCAACAAACAAATGGTCACTGCATACATCGGTGGCGAGGGCCATAACTTGCAGGAGCACTCAATGGTGCTGGTGCGCGGGGGCCGTGTTAAAGACTTGCCGGGCGTCAACTACCACATAATTCGTGGTGCGCTGGACGCCGCAGGCGTCGAGGGGCGCAAGCGCGGACGCTCCAAGTACGGCGTCAAGAAGAGCGCTGCAGGTGCGGGAGCCCCTGCTACCTAACGGAGCGGATACCCTATGACCCAACACGTGATCGATCGAGTGATCCCTGGGCGGCCCGTTCCGCCCGATGTGCGCTACGGAAGCCCTATCGTAGAGAAGCTCATCAATTATGTCATGCGCGATGGGAAGAAGTCGCTCGCGCGCCGGATCGTTTATAGAGCGTTCGATATCATCCAAGAGAAGACGGGTGAGAACCCATTAGAAGTCTTCTTCAAAGCGATGGCCAATTGTATGCCCAAGCTGGAGACGCGCTCGCGCCGCGTCGGCGGTGCGGCTTATCAAGTCCCCTACGAAGTCGAAGAGGATCGCCAGCGGACATTGGCCCTACGCTGGATCGTCAATGCAGCCCGTGAGCGCGGTGAACACAGCATGGCGGAGCGGCTCGCCGCCGAGATCTTGGACGCCTCTCGGAACCAAGGCCGAGCCATAGAGAAGAAGAACGAGACCCATCGGATGGCCGAGGCCAACCGCGCCTTCGCCCACTATCGCTGGTAGCCCAAAGAGCCAAGGAGATCTCCTATGAGATCGCTCGGATACGATATTCCTAAGATCAGAAACATCGGGATCATTGCCCACATCGATGCGGGCAAGACGACCACCACCGAGCGATTGCTCTTTTACACCGGGCGCATTCACGATATCGGCGACGTCGATGAGGGCGATACGGAGATGGACTGGATGCCCCAAGAGCGCGAACGGGGCATTACGATTACGGCTGCAGCGACAACGTGCTTTTGGAGAGGGCATCAGATCAATATTATTGACACTCCTGGGCATGTGGACTTCACCGCTGAAGTCGAGCGCAGCTTGCGCGTCCTCGATGGCGCTGTGACGATCTTCTCTGCCGTAGATGGCGTCGAACCCCAGTCGGAGCAGGTCTGGCGCCAAGCTGATAAGTACCGCATCCCGCGCATTGCCTATATAAACAAGATGGACCGCATCGGCGCGGATTTCTACGCCGCGGTCGATTCCATGGTGCAGAAGCTCGCAATCACCCCCTTGCCCCTGCAGATCCCCTATGGCCAGGGGGATCAGTTCGCTGGAGTCATCGATCTGATTAGACAACAATTAATAGTCTGGGATCCTGAGTCCAAAGGGGCTCGTTACGAATATCGAGATATCCCTCAAGAATATCGCGAAAGGGCTGCCCACTATCGCGAGAAGCTTCTCGAGACCCTCTCTGAGGTCGATGACACCATCTTAGTCAAGTTCCTAGAGGGCCAGCCCATCAGCGAAGATGAGCTCAAACAAGCCATCCGCAAGGCGTGCCTCTCTTCGGATGATTACATCCCGATCTTGCTCGGGTCTTCTCTGAATAATATTGGTATTCAGCCCCTCTTGGATGCGATTGTAGACTATCTACCCAGCCCGCTTGACCGCGGGGTTATCGAGGGCATGGGCGTCGATGGCGCCATAGCCAATGGCGCGAAGATCCAGAGACGTCCCACCCCTGATGACCCCCTCGCGGCCTTGGCGTTCAAAGTCCAAACCGACGAATACACCGGGCGGCTCGTCTACGTGCGCGTCTATTCGGGAAAGCTCGTCCAGGGTTCCTACGTGCTCAATAGTACGAAGGGCAAGACCGAGAGGATCTCTCGGATCTTCCACATGCATGCGAACAAGCGCACCGAGGTCGGCGAGGTCTTAGCAGGCAATATCGCTGCGGTTGTCGGCCCAAAGGAGCTCGTCACCGGAGATACGATCTGCGATCCCAATGCCCCTATTGTCTTGGAGAGGATCGAGTTCCCCGAGCCCGTCGTCATGGCTGCCGTCGAGCCCAAGACCGATGCCGAAGAAGAAAAGCTCAGCGAAGCCCTCTACAAGCTCGCTCAGGAAGACCCAACCTTCAGATACCGCGTTGACCCTGAAACCAATCAAATGATCATTGCGGGGATGGGCGAGCTGCACTTAGAGATTCTCTTTGATCGCTTGAAGCGCGAATTCAAGGTCGACGCAAACATGGGGCGTCCCCAAGTAGCGTATCGTGAGACGCTGGCAGAGCCCGTCGAGGTCGAGGAGAAGTTCGTGAAGCAAACGGGCGGGCGCGGCCAGTACGCGCACGTCTGTATCCGTTTTGAGCCACTACCGCGAGGGAAGGGATTTGAGTTTGTCGACGAGACCAAGGGCGGGGTCATCCCCAAGGAGTTCATCCCAGCGGTCCAGAAAGGGCTAGAAGAATCGATGGCTAGTGGCCCCTTGGGAGGATTCCCCATCGTCGATATTCGCGCCGTGCTCTTCTATGGCTCGTATCATCCTGTCGATTCGAACGAGATCGCGTTCAAGACTGCGGCGGCCCGGGCCTTGACCCAAGCGTTTGAGAGGGCTAAAGCGCTCTTGCTAGAACCCATCATGGCGGGAGAGGTCGTCACGCCAGATGAGTACGTAGGGGAGATCATTACCGACTTGCAGGCGCGGCGCGCTCAGATCACCTCGATGGAGGTTCGCCACAATACTCAAATTATTCACGTGCTCATCCCATTGGCGGAGACTTTTGGATATGCAACGCAGTTGCGCTCGATCTCGCAGGGTCGGGCTACGTATAATCTGCGATTCTCACACTACGATGTGACACCCAACAGCATAGCAGAAGAGGTCTTGAAGGGGAGACGCTGATGGCACGAGAGAAGATTCGCATTCGTTTGAAAGGCTACGATCACGAGTTGGTCGACGACGCCACCCGACGGATCGTCAAGACCGCTCTAGAGACGCGGGCGAAGATCATCGGGCCGGTGCCGTTGCCTACGGAGGTCCATCGCTATACGGTGTTGCGGTCCCCGCATGTCAATAAGAACTCGCGTGAACACTTCGAGCGCCGTGTTCACAAGAGATTAATAGATATTAAAGAGCCGACCTCCGAGACGATCAACGCGCTTATGGATATTGAGCTTCCTGCGGGGATCGACATCGAGGTGAAGCTGTGATATGGCTGTGGGGATCTTAGGCGAGAAGCTTGGCATGATCACCTGGTTCGACGCGGAGGGCAAAGCCTTGGCAGCGACGGTGCTCTACGCCGAACCGTCGGTGGTCGTCCAGGTCAAATCGGTCGAGACCGATGGCTATAACGCGATCCAGCTGGGCTACGGCAAGGTCAAAGAGAAGAACGTCACCAAGCCCATGAAGGGACACTTCAACAAGGCTGGGATCGCTCCTAGGCGTGTCCTGCGGGAGTTTCGCGTGGAGAATCCCCAAGAGTTCAAGGTCGGTCAGGAGCTAGGCGTGACGCTCTTCCAAGAGGGGGAGCTGGTGCACATCAGCGGGATCTCCAAGGGCAAGGGGTTTGCCGGGGTGATGAAGCGCCATGACTTCTTAGGAGGGCCGGACTCCCACGGCTCGAGCAAGTGGCATCGTCGTCCAGGCTCGATTGGGAGCATCCGCGCGACTGGGCGTACCTTTAAGGGCTGGCGCATGGCCGGGCATATGGGGCATGAGCGCGTGACTGTGAGAAATCTTAAGGTCTTAAGAGTCTACCCGGAGAAGAATGTGCTGGTGATCCAGGGAGCTGTTCCGGGGCCGCGGGGTGGGATCTTAGAGATTCGCAAGGCGGCTCAAGGGTGAGCCTATGGGTGAAGTGACGACAGGGAAGAAGCTCTTAGCGCCGTTGTATAAGTTCGACGGTGGGCCTGTGGAGCAGATCGAGTTGAGTGAAAAGCTTTTCGGGTACAAAGTCAATCGGGATCTGCTCTATCGGGTGGTGCGTATCTATCTGTTGAATCTGCGTCAGGGGACGCACTCGACCAAGACGCGCGGGGAGGTAGCGGGCTCAGGGAAGAAGCCCTGGCCGCAAAAGCACACCGGCCGTGCCCGCCATGGCTCGCGGCGGTCGCCCCTATGGCGCGGAGGCGGGGTCGTCTTCGGGCCCAAGCCCAAGGACTACGACTATGACTTGCCCAAGAAGATGCGGCGGCGCGCCTTGCAGTCGGCGCTGATCGCGAAGCTCCAAGAGTCCCAGCTAGGGGTCTTGGATCGCATAGGGTTTGAGAGGCCCAAGACAAAAGAGGGTATCGAGATGCTCACGCGGATCGGGCTCGTGAAGGACCCCAAGGAGATCCAGAGAACTCAGAATCAGTTCTTGATAGTCGTCTCCCAGCGTGAGTGGGGTCTTCCTGTCAAGAAGACTTTCTCGAACCTACCGTGGGCCACGTGTGTAGAGTCCAACAGCCTCACAGTCTATGATGTGCTGAAGCATGGCTATCTCTTGGTGACGCAGCAGGCGCTCCACGAGCTCGAAGCGCGCTGTGTCGTGGAGAGGGCGGTGAACTGAGATGGAATTTCTTGAGGATATCCTGCGCGAGCCTGTGATCAGCGAGAAGGGCTGGCGCTTGCAAGAGGAGAACAAATATGTTTTTGAAGTCCATCCTAAAGCAAATAAGAACCAGATCAAGCGGGCTGTAGAGAGCATCTTCAAAGTAAAGGTGCTCAAGGTGTGGACACTGAATATGCCGGGCAAGCCTCGCACCAAGAAGTTCTATCAACAAGGTGAAGTCCCCGGTTGGAAGAAAGCCATCGTCCAGGTCGCACCGGGGCAGCGGATCGAAGTCTACGGTAAAGGGTGAGTGAGCGATGCCAACACGCAAGTTTAAGCCGATCACGCCGAGCCGCCGCCACATGGAGCTGCCGGACTTTAGCGAGCTCACAAAGAAAGAGCCGGAGAAGAGCTTGCTAGAGCCCTTGACGAAGACGGGCGGGCGGAACAACCAAGGGCGTATCACCGTGCGCCATCGCGGCGGCGGGCATAAGCGCCTCTATCGCATTGTTGATTTCTATCGAGATAAGTGGGGGATACCGGCGAGGGTCGTCTCCAAGGAATACGATCCCAACCGTTCGGCGTGGATTACTCTGTTGCAGTATGCTGATGGGGAAAAGCGCTATATTCTATCGCCCTTAGATCTAGAGATCGGCTCGGTCGTCGAGGCTGGCGAGAACGCAGAAGCGCGCGTAGGGAACGCGCTTCCCTTGAAGAAGATCCCTGTTGGGACGCTGGTGCACTGCGTCGAGTTCTATCCTGGGAGTGGGGGCAAGGTAGCGCGTGCGGCAGGGACGGCCTGCCAGGTTCTAGCTATTGAAGGAGGGTATGCCCGACTCCGCTTGCCTTCGGGAGAGATCCGGCTCTTCCCCGAAGACTGCATGGCCACTATAGGCCAAGTAGGGAATATCGATCACAAGAACGTCGTTCATGGGAAAGCGGGTCGGGTGCGCCACCTTGGGATTCGCCCGACGGTCCGCGGAACGGCGATGAACCCTGTCGATCATCCTCATGGAGGTGGCGAGGGACGGCACTATGTTGGTGGGCCGCCACGCACCTTCTCAGGCAAACCTGCCAAAGGCGTTCCGACGCGCAAGCGCAAACCCAGCGATCAGCTCATCGTAGTCCGGCGCAATGGGAGGCCGGTCTAGTATGGCGCGCTCGTTGAAGAAAGGGCCGTACGTTCACCCTAAGCTCCTCAAGAAGATCGAGAAGTTCAAGCGCGGGGAGATCTCCGAGATCAAGACGTGGTCCCGCGCAAGCATGATCACCCCCCAGATGGTGGGGTTGACGATCAAAGTCCATAATGGGCGGCTTCATGTGCCGGTCTACATCACCGAGACGATGGTCGGCCATCGCTTAGGGGAGTTTGCTCTGACGCGCACGTTCAAGGCGCACGGGGGTATTAAGAAGAAGAAGCCCCCCACACCCAAGTAGGAGGCTCACTGGGATGGAGGCGAAGGCTATCGCGAAATGGATTCGCATCTCGCCGATTAAGGCTCGGCTGCTGACCTCGCAGATTCAGGGGAAGTCGGTCGAGGAAGCCTTGCGCTTGACCCGGTTTGCTCGGGTTAAGGCCGCGCGCATCGTGCGTAAGTGCTTAGAATCAGCCATTGCCAATGCCGAGCACAACTACGATATGGACGTAGACGCCTTATGGGTTAAGGAGGCCCGCGTGGACAAGGGGCCATTCTGGAAGCGGCTGCGCCCCGGATCTCGAGGCAAGATCTCGATTCGTAAGCGGCGGACGAGCCATATCACGATTGTAGTGAGCGATGACCCGCGCCCTTCTGCCGCCAAAGAAGAGTAAGGAAGGAGCACTATGGGACAGAAGACTCATCCGTATGGATTGCGCTTAGGGATTAATAAGAAATGGATCTCCAATTGGTTCTTTGAGAAGGATGCCCCGCGCTACGTCAAAGAGGACCATATGATTCGCACGATGATCAAGCAGCGCTATTATGGGGCGGGGATTGCGCGGGTAGCTATCGAACGTCCTACTGAAGAATGGGTCTCTATTATCATTTATGCAGCTCGTCCAGGGATCATCATTGGCAAGGGGGGCCAGGAGATCGATCACTTCCAGAAAGAGCTTGAAGGGCTCATCAAGCGCAAGGTCAAGATCTATATCAAGGAAGTCGATCATCCCGATTTGGAAGCGACACTCGTAGCTGAAGACGTCGCCTCAAGGATTCAGAATCGTATCCCGGTGCCCCGAGCTATGAAGGAGGTCATTCAGCGGGTGATGGAGCACGGGGCCAAGGGAGTGAAGATTCGCTGCGGGGGCCGGCTGGGCGGCGCGGAGATCGCGCGCTCTATCGAGAGCAAAGCCGGTCGAGTCCCCCTGCAGACTATCCGGGCAGATATTGACTATGGTTTTGCCGAAGCGCTCACAAAGTACGGCATGATAGGGGTTAAGGTTTGGCTCTATCGCGGGGATATCTATCCCGCGCGTGGGGGTGAGGTCCGTGGCGTTGCTAGCGCCCAAGCAGCGAAAGTTTAGAAAAGACCATCGTGGCCGGATGACCGGCAAGGCTCTTGCCGGCTCTGAGGTCGTCTTCGGAGATTACGGCATTCAGGCTCTAGAGCCTGCCTGGATCACGGCCCAGCAGATCGAAGCGTGCCGCACTGTGCTGGTGCGGGAGCTTGAGAAGAACTCGAAGATCTGGGTGCGCATCTTCCCCGATAAGCCTATCACAAAAAAGCCTGCAGAGACGCGCATGGGCAAGGGGAAGGGCGACCCGGTTGGCTGGTGCGCTGTCGTCTTGCCGGGGCGCATCCTCTTCGAGATGAGTGGCGTAGATCGCGCCAAAGCCGAGGAAGTATGGCGTTTGGTAGACCACAAGTTGCCCATCAAGACGCGCTTGCGGGAGCGTCTGAAGTTGGGCGGGGAGCGCTAGAACCATGGAGAAGACAGAGAGATTGCGCGAGCTGTCCGATGAAGAGCTGAGGCAGAAGGAGCGCGAACTCAAGCGCCAGCTCTTCAATGTGCGCTTTGCTGTCGCCACAGGACAGCAAGATAATACGGCACTGATCGGGCAGATCAAGCGTCAGATTGCCCGAGTCAAGACGATCTTACGAGAGCGCGAGCTCCAACGGGAGCGATCCAAGTGAGGGTTGAGATCATGCCGAAGCGAGAGAAGATCGGCCGTGTTGTCAGCGACAAGATGGCTAAGACCATTACGGTCTTGGTAGAGACGCTGGAGAAGCATCCCTTATATAAGAAATACTATATAAAGCGCAAGAAGTTCTACGCACACGATGAGCACGAGCAAGCTCATGAGGGGGATCTGGTGCGGATAGTGGAATCGCGGCCGCTGTCGCGGCTGAAGCGGTGGCGCCTCGTCGAAGTGATAGAGCGCGCCCGCCCCGGTCAACGCTAAACGGGAGGCGATAGCGATGATCCAAGTGCGAAGTATTCTGAAAGTTGCGGACAATTCGGGGGTCAAGGAGGTTCGAGTCATCAACGTGTTAGGGCAGCCCAGCGGGGCCTGGGGCCAGATCGGCGATATCGTCGTGGCTTCCGTGCAGAAGCGCATCCCCACCAGCGAGATCGACAAAGGGGCGGTCGTCAAGGGCGTGATCGTACGCACGCGCCAGCCCTATCGCCGCAAAGACGGTAGCTATATTCGCTTCGACGACAACGCCGTGGTGCTAATCAATGCGTCGAAGGAGCCATTAGGGACGCGTGTCTTTGGCCCGGTGCCCCGCGAGCTGCGCGAGAAGGGCATGGTGCGGATCCTCTCGCTTGCTCCGGAGGTGCTCTGATGCAGAAGATTCGTAAGGGCGATATGGTGCGGGTCATCGCGGGCAATGACCGCGGCAAGGAGGGTGAGGTCTTGCAGGTCCTCCCCAAAGAGCATAGAATTATTGTCAAGGGTGTGCGCATGATCACGCGCCACCTGCGGCCCTCGGCCAAACATCGCGAGGGTGGGATCGTCCAACAAGAGGGCCCTATCGATATTAGTAACGTCTTGTTGATCTGCCCCGAATGCGACCGACCAACCCGGGTCAGTTTTGTGATCACGGAGACCGGAGAGAAGCTCCGTCAATGTAAGCAGTGCAAGAAGACTTTTGATTAATCAGGTGACGGACTTATGATGCTCTATGAGCGCTATCGCACAGAGATTGTGCCCAAGCTTATGAAAGAGCTCAATTATAAGAATATTATGCAAGTGCCGAAGATCGAGAAGATCGTTATCAATATGGGTATTAAAGAAGCCAAGGACGATCCCAAGAAGCTGGAGGGGTGCGTACGCGATCTGATGATGATCACGGGGCAGCGCCCTGTGGTCACGAGGGCGAAGAGGAGCATCTCCGACTTTGGGATTACCAAAGGGGATCCGGTAGGGTGCATGGTGACGTTGCGCGGGAAGCGCGCCTATGCATTCTTTGAGAAGCTAGTCCGCGTGGTGCTTCCAGCGATCCGCGACTTTCGCGGGGTGAGCGCGGACTCGTTCGATGGGCGCGGGAATTTCTCGCTGGGCCTCAGCGATCAGTTGGTCTTTCCAGAGATCAAGTACGATCAGATCGCCAAAGTGCAAGGGATGGATATCTGTATTGTGACGACGGCCAAGACCGATCGAGAGGCCTACTATCTCCTGAAGGCATTGGGAATGCCGTTTAGAGATTAGGGAGGAGCGGTTAGGATGGGAAAGACGGCATGGATTGCTAAGGCGGCTCGGCCTCCAAAGTTCTCGGCGCGCCTGGTAAGGCGTTGCAGCATCTGCGGGCGGCGCCGCGGATTCATCCGCGATTTTGGACTCTGTCGGTTGTGCTTCCGCGCTAAGGCGCATCGAGGAGAGCTGCCCGGGGTGCGCAAGGCCACATGGTGAGACTATGGATACGATTGCTGATATGCTGACGGCTCTTCGGAATGCTAACATGCGGGCACTGCGCGAGGTGCGCGTGCCGCACTCGAATATCAAGGCGGAGATCGCAAGGGTCTTGAAAGAAGAGGGCTTTATTGAGGACTATCGTGTCGAGGGCGAGAAGAAGCGCGATCTGGTCATTATTTTGAAATACAAAGGGAAGCGGGGGAAGGATCCAGTCATCGAGGGGATTGAGCGGGTCTCTAAGCCGGGGCGACGCATCTATGTTGGAGTGGAGGAGATCCCGCGAGTGCGCAGTGGCTTGGGGATCGCGATTTTGAGTACCCCTCTTGGAGTGTTGACCGGAAAGCAAGCGCGCCAGAAGCGCGTGGGTGGAGAGCTCTTGTGCAAGGTGTGGTAGAGTATGTCCCGAATCGGTAAACAGCCTATTCCTGTTCCTAAGGATGTCAAGGTGACCATCGAAGCTGATAGAGTGATCGTCGAGGGCAAGGCGGGCAAGCTCGTGCAGCGCTATGAACCCGAGTATGTTAGCATACAGATGAGCAACGGTTCTCTTGTAGTTACGCGCAAGGGCGATGAGAAGGAATTCAAAGCGCGGCACGGGCTCTATCGCGCGCTCCTAGCCAACATGGTCAAGGGGGTCCAGCAGCCCTATACAAAGATCCTGCAGTTGGTGGGCTTGGGCTACCGCGCCAAGCTCCAGGGGAAGGATCTAGTCTTGGAGATCGGTTTCCACGATCCAGTAATCTATAAGTTGCCAGACAACGTCAAGGCTGAAGTCAAAGATCAAACTGAGATCATCCTCACGAGCCCGGATAAGCAGTTGGTGGGACAAGTGGCTGCGGAGATTCGCAGTTTGCGTAAGCCTGAGCCCTACAAGGGCACAGGGATTCGCTACAAGGATGAACAAATCCGGCGCAAGGCGGGCAAGCTAGCCGGTGGCGCCGGCGGAGCGAAGGCCAGGTGAGCTCCTCCATGATCCATAAGGTCAGTCGGAATGAGCAGCGCAAGCGACGACATTTACGGATCCGCAAGAAGATCTTCGGAACGCCGCAGCGCCCGCGCCTGTGCGTCTATAAGAGCTTGAAACATCTGCACGCCCAAATCATCGATGATACAGTTGGGCATACTCTCGTAGCGGCGAGCACCGTGGAGAAAGAGCTCAATCTCAAAGGCGGGACGGTCAAGTCTGCTGAGGTCTTGGGGAGGATCTTGGCCGAGCGTGCTCTGGCCAAGGGCATCACCACGGTGGTCTTCGATCGCGCCGGTTATCCGTATCATGGAGTGATCAAGGCGTTCGCTGAAGCCAGTCGCAAGGCCGGGCTGAAATTCTAAGGGAAGGAGAAAAGAATATGGTACGTGCACGTGTGAGCGAGCGTCGAGTTGAAGAGTTCGAGAATGAAGTCATCGATCTACGCCGCGTGGCAAAGGTGACTAAAGGCGGGAAGAACTTGAGCTTTCGCGCCGTGGTTGTCATCGGCGACGGCAAGGGTCGGGTCGGCCTGGGCAAGGGAAACACTCGCGAGGTCCCTTCATCGATTCAACAGGCGATCCGCGATGCTAAGCGCAATATCATCCAGGTGCCCCTCGTAGAGGACCGCACAATCCCACATGAGGTCTGGGGCGAGTTCAAGGCCTCGCGTGTCTTGCTCAAACCGGCCTTCCCCGGCACTGGCGTGATCGCGGGCGGGACGGTCGGCGCGATCTGTCGGCTTGCCGGGATCAAAGATATATTAACGAAGGCCCAAGGATCGACGAACCCGTTGACGTTGGCTAAGGCGACTTTCGAGGGGTTGAAGCGCTTGAAGACGCTTGAGGAGATCGCGCGGCTGCGCGACAAGAAGCCCGAGGAGGTCTTGCAATGAAGCTCAGCGATCTGCGTCCTACGCCAGGGAGTGTAAAGAAGCCCAAGCGCGTTGGGCGAGGGAACGCTTCCGGACACGGGACGTACTCCACGCGCGGGGGCAAGGGGCAGACGGCCCGGTCGGGATATCGGATGCCGCCGGCCTTCGAGGGTGGGCAGACTCCCCTCTGGAAGCGCCTGCCTAAGCGCGGCTTTAAGAATATCCTGCGAAAGAGCTTTGCGTATGTGAATGTGGGGCAGCTCAATGAGGTCTTCCCCGACGGGGCGGAGATTACCCCGAAGGCCCTCAAGGAATGCGGGCTAGTTAAGAAATATAGAAACGGTATTAAAATTCTCGGCGATGGGCCGCTCTTTAAGAAGCTAATTGTCAAGGCTCATAAGTTCAGTAAGGGGGCTAAGGAGAAGATCTTGGCTGCCGGGGGACAAGCGATCCCATTGCTTCCTGAGGAGGACGCCCAGGAGACCAAGACCCCAGGGAAGTGACTATTGAGCTATGACTGAAGGGTTGTTTGAAGCATTTCGGATCCCCGAGGTCCGCAAGCGTATTCTCTTTACGCTTGGGGTGATCATTGTCTTTCGGTTAGGGGCGTGGATCCCCGTGCCGGGGGTGGATCCTGAGCAAATCAAGCTCTTCCTAGAGGGGCTGGGACAGATAGGGCAGTTCTTGAGCGCATTCACGGGAGGAGCGCTGGAGCGCTTCTCGATCTTCGCCTTGGGAGTTATCCCGTATATCAATGCTTCGATTATCTTGAGCTTGTTGGTAGCAGTCATTCCCAAGCTCAAAGAGTTGCAAGAGCAAGGGGAGGAAGGGCGACGCACAATTAATAGGATCACGCGCTATGCTACGGTGGGTCTCGCGCTCATCCAAGCTGCTGGGACAAGCTATCTCATCTATAATCAAGGGCTCGTCCTGCCTAATCAAAGCCTACTGGGATTTATGTTCATCTCGATTATCACACTCACCACCGGGACGATGTTCTTGATGTGGCTAGGAGAACGGCTCACTGAGAACGGCATTGGGCGCGGGATCTCCATGTTGATCATGGTCGGGATTTTAGCGGACTATCCGCGCTATGCCGGTACCTTGTGGGGCGAGGTGACCAGCAATCCCAGCCCTATGAATGCTCTCTGGCTGCCGTTGATTTTGGCGATCTATGTCATCGTCACGGCGAGCATTGTGATGGTCCAGCTTGGGGCGCGGCGTATTGATATTCAGTACGCTAAGCGCATGGTCAAGGGGCGCGTCTACGGCGGCCATAGCACCTTCTTGCCCCTCCAGGTCAATCAGGGCGGCGTCATCCCGATTATCTTTGCTGTGGCGCTGCTCGCTATCCCACAGACACTCTTACAGTTCCTTGAGCAGGGCAATGTGATCTCCACACTCGTTCAAGAACGGCGTCTCGCCTTAGAGATCTCCGGGGAGAGCCAACCGGGAGATCTCTTCGTCAAAGTCGACGGCCAGCTAGTCCAGATCTCTCTCACTGAAAAACAGACTAGCGAACAGGTCGCCCAATCTATAACAGAAGCGCTCAACCGCCGCCAACCCGGTTCCGCTGAGACACATAGCGGTCGTATTATCATTCGCGTTGAGCGTGACAGGGCTCCAGATAACCCTAAGAAGATCTCGATCGGAGAGAATCCGGAAAACCTCACGGAGTTAGTGGGGATCGGCCAGAAAGTTACGGTGCGCGGCCTGGTGTTCGTCCGTCACGCCCAACGCGATTGGATGAACGTCGTCGGTGATTTCTTGAGCTGGCTCTATACGGATCTCTCACAGGGGCATGCCCTCTATATGATCTTGAGCGCGCTGTTGATCTTCTTCTTCACGTACTTTTACAGCGCGATCGTCTTTAATCCGCGCGATCTCGCGGAGAACTTGCGGAAGTGGGGCGGTTTCGTGCCAGGGATCCGTCCTGGCAAGCCTACAGCAGACCTCATCGAATCGGTGCAGAATCGCCTGCTCTTCATCGGGGCAGTCTTCTTGATCATTGTTGCCTTGCTCCCCATGGTCATCACTAATCTCAGCGGGCTGACGGCCTTCTTCTTGGGAGGCACATCGCTGCTCATCGTCGTGGGCGTCGGCGTCGATACGATCAAGCAGATCGAGGCGCACTTGGTGGAGCGCCGCTATGAGAGCCTGATCGCCAAGGGAGGGTTGGGACGACGAATCTGAAGCCATGACTGCGCGACGGATTGTGCTCTTAGGGCCTCCGGGATCTGGGAAGGGTACCCAAGCCGTGCGCTTAGCGGCGTGGCTGGGTGTCCCCCATATCTCCACGGGGGATCTGTTGCGTAGCGAGGTGCAGAATCGTACAGAATTGGGATTGCAAGCGCAGCGCTTTATGGATCGAGGGGAACTCGTCCCCGATGCCCTCGTCGCGGAGATGATCCGTAAGCACATCGAGAGGGCTCCGGGCTTTGTGCTAGATGGTTTCCCTAGAAATCTCAGACAGGCTGAGATCTTAGAGACAGTCACTGTAGTCGAGCGAGCCCTGCATTTTCAAATTGGGCGCAACGAGATCGTACGGCGACTGAGCGCGCGGCGCGTCTGTCCGCAGTGCGGACACGTGTATAACCTGATCTCGAACCCACCCCAGCGTGATAGCGTCTGCGATGAATGCCATATAGCTCTGGTGCAGCGCTCCGATGATACTCCAGAAGTCATCCAGAGGCGGATCGAGGTCCAATATGCGCGCGAGATCGAGCCGATATTGGACTTCTACAGAAAGCGCAACGTCTTGCGAGAGATCGATGCCAGTGGCGATATTGACTCTGTCTACAGAGCGGCGCAACGCGCGTTGGAGTAATCTATGGCGATGAAGCTGAAAAGCCCAGAGGAGATCGAGATCATGCGGGAGAACGCCCGGCTGCTGCAAGAGATCCTGCAGCGCCTTGTCGAAGAGGCGCGAGCGGGCGTCTCCACGCTCTATTTGGACGCTCTCGCAGGGCGGTTGATCGCTGAGGTGGGAGGGCGCCCCGCCTTCAAGGGCTATCGCGTAGGTCGGGCTGTCTATCCCGCCAACATTTGCACCTCGCTCAATGCAGAGGTCGTGCACGGCATCCCCCGCGCCGATCGGATTCTCCAGCCCGGCGATGTGCTCTCTATCGACATTGGCATGATCCGTCGGGGGTTTTGTGCCGACCTGGCCACAACAGTTATAATAGAGGACGCGCCACGGTCAAGCGAGGATCTCTTAGTGGTGCAGACGGCTCAAGAGGCCCTATGGGAGGGCATCCGGGCCGCTCGTCATCTGGCCCGAGTGGGCGATATCGCCCACGCGATCCAACACTACGTGAACCGTCGCGGGCTGTCGATCGTTACGAACTTCGTAGGCCATGGAATCGGCCGTCAGATGCACGAGGAGCCCCAAGTGCCCAACTATGGCTCGCCAGGGCAGGGGCCCTTGCTCCGCGATGGCTTGGTCCTTTGTATTGAGCCGATGGTCGCTAATAGCAATCGTGAGTTGATTGAGGTCGAAGTCCAAGACGATCAGTGGACTGCTGTGGCCCCTGGAGCGACGGCAGCGGCTCACTTTGAAGCGATGGTAAGGATTCGAGCCTCAGAGGAGCTGCCGGAGCTCTTAGGGATTGGCGTCTGTGAGCGTATGCCTTCGAGGTGATGGCTCTATCGGTAAGGGAGAGTTTATCAAGCGTCGTGGCGAGGTGATCGAGGCGTATCCGGGCTCGATGTTCCGCGTGCGGTTTGAAGACGGCGCGGAAGCGCTCTGTCACATCTCCGGGCGGATTCGCAAAAATTATATCAAGATCCTCCCCGGAGATAAAGTGATCGTTGAGTTTTCGCCCTACGACCTGAGCCACGGCAGGATCATCTATCGTGAGTGAAGGTGAGAACGCTATGAAGGTGCGTAGCTCCGTCCGGAAGATCTGTGATGCATGTAAGATCGTGCGGCGCCGCGGGCGTGTCATGGTGATCTGTAAGAACCCTAAGCATAAACAGAGACAAGGCTGTTAAAGGAGGCCAAAGATGGCTCGTATTGCTGGGATAGATTTGCCAAGCAATAAGCGAGTTGAGATCGCGCTCACGTATATTTACGGGATTGGGCGCCCCTTGGCGCAGCGCATCCTCCAAGCAACCCAGATCGATATGGGCAAGAAAGTCCGCGACCTCACGGAGCAAGAGATCACAGCTCTCCGTAAGGAGATCGAGACGAAGTACCAAGTCGAAGGCGATCTGCGCCGCAAGGTCCAGAACGATATTGCTCGCTTAAAGCTTATCAAGTGCTATCGCGGCGTGCGCCATACGGTCGGGTTGCCGGTGCGCGGGCAGAAGACACGTAGCAATGCGCGAACATGGAAGGGGCCGCGCCCAGCCAAGGCCGGCAAACGCAAGTGAGAGTGAGGTGACCCGATGCCCAGGAAAGTAGATCGTGCACGACTACATGTGCATTCCACTTTCAATAACACAATCTTGACTTTGACGGATCTAGATGGAAATGTCTTGGCCTGGGCCAGTCCAGGCACGCGTGGCTTTAAGGGGAGCAAGAAAGGTACCCCGTACGCCGCACAGCTGGCGTGCGAATCGTTGCTCGCGAAGATGCGCGAGCTCGGGGTGCGCTCGTTGATCGTGACCATTAACGGCACGGGTCAGGGGCGCAATTCTGTGGTCAATACGCTCAAGAGCTCTGGTATTCGCGTCGAAGACGTCAAGAACGTGACCCCTGTCTCACACAGCTCCGAACGCAAACGGTGAATGGAGGACTATGGGACGCTATACCGGATCGAAGTGTCGTTTATGTCGGCGTGAGGGAGAGAAGCTCTTTCTCAAGGGCGAGAAGTGCTACACCGACAAATGCCCGGTGGAACGCCGGCCCTATGCGCCAGGGATGCACCAGCGCAAGTTTGGCAAGCTCAGCCAATACGGGATTCGTCTGCGTGAGAAGCAAAAAGCCAAGAGAATCTATGGGCTGCGCGAGGAGCAATTTAGAAGATACGTGGAGCGGGCCAAGCGCGTTAAGGGCGTCACCGGCGATTTCCTACTGGAACTCTTGGAGAGGCGCTTGGACAACGTGATCTATCGAGCAGGCCTAGCCGTGTCGCGCGATCAGGCCCGACAATTAGTGACTCACGGGCACTTTATGGTCAACGATCGCAGCGTGAATATCCCTTCGTTCTTGGTCCGTCCGGGGGATATTATCACGCTCAAGCCCAACTCGGCTCAGAAGCCTGGTATAAAAGCTTTGCTAGAGGCCAAGGGACGCGGGACGGTTCCGGCCTGGCTGGAGCGGGTGGATGGGCGGATCCAAGTTCTCGATCGCCCTAAGGTCGATCAGCTCGAACATAAACTGAATATGCAGCTGATCGTCGAGTTCTACTCTCGCTAATGCCAGAGAAGGGGGACTATGCGCGCAGAGCTCGTAAAGCCCAAGATTAAAGTAGAGAGTTTGACTCCATATCGAGGGGTTTTTATCGTCGAACCGTTGGAACGTGGCTATGGCACGACGGTGGGGAATGCTTTGCGGCGAGTTCTGCTCTCATCTATTCCCGGGGCCGCGGTGACTCGGGTGCGCTTTGAGGGCAAATATCACGAATATGATACGATTGAGGGCGTGAAAGAGAGCGTCTTAGAGATCATTTTGAATCTCAAGGAGATCGCGTTTCGCCTGACGGACGGGGAGCCAAAGCACGTTTATATTCAGCATGAGGGGGAGGGGGTGGTACGAGCCGGGGATTTGGAGTTGCCTCGGGGCTTAGAAGTGATGAATCCCGACCATGTGATCGCGACGGTCGCTGCCAATGGGCGATTAGTCATCGACATGGAAGTAGAGCCTGGGGTGGGATACCGCCCGGCGGAGCGCAACAAGAAGGGGGATATGCCCCTGGGGATCATCGCTGTAGACTCGGACTTTTCCCCAGTCAAGCGCGTCAATTTCAAGGTTGAGCCAACGCGCGTGGGCGAACGCACTGATTATGACCGCCTGATCCTAGAGGTGGAGACCAACGGAGGGGTTCGCCCTGAAGAAGCGTTGCAGCAAGCCTCGCAGATCCTCATTAGCCACTTCGAGCTGTTCACGCTGCCGCTTGGGGCTGCGGAGCCAGTGCCTGCCGAGCCCGATGAGCTGCATAAGCGCTTAGAGGAGCTCGGATTTGACAAGCGTGCATGTAACCTTCTAGAGACGAAGGGGGTCATCACCCTGAAGGACTTATTGCAGAAATCCAAAGAAGAGCTGCGAGATATTCACGGCTTTGGCGAAAAGACCCTCCAGAAGGTCATTGAGCGCGTCGAAGAGTTAGGATATCACTTGAAAGAGTCGGTGAAGCGGGGTTGAGATGGTATGTGGCATCAGAAGAAATTTCGTAAGCTCAATCGAGCGCCCGCTCATCGGAAGGCGCTCTTAGCGAATATTGTGAAAGAGCTGATTGAGCACGGCAAGGTCGACACGACCGTCGCTCGGGCGAAGGAGGGAGCGCGCTTAGCTGAGCGGTTGATTACGTGGGCAAAGCGGAATGATCTCCATGCACGACGTCTCGTCTTCTCGGTGCTTCAAGACCCTGATCTCACTGATAAGCTCTTTGCAGAGGTGGCCCCGAAGTTTGTTGGGCGCGCTGGAGGCTATACTCGCGTGCTCAAGCTCCCCCCGCGCCAGGGCGATGGTGCCGACTTGGCCCGCCTGATGTGGGTCAGCTAGAACTGAGAGCGAAGGAAGCTCTCTATGCCCTCTAAGATCGCGCGGGCTAAGCGCCTCTGATACGCTAGGTGATTGAGGCGACGTGCCTCTTGGGGATTGGAGAGAAAGCCTAGATTGACCTGCACAGCGGGTATATTGAAGCGTCGTAGCCAGAGTGGGGCGCTCTTCGTTCCCCAACTTACGGTGGGCACCGCTATGCTGTGTCGTAATGCTTCGGCGAGGGCCAACGCCGCCGGAGTCGCTTTGGTCGGTACAAGTATCGTGATCCCGTGCATCCGGGGATCATACGAGAAATCTAGATGCAGGCTGATACATAGATGAGCATCTTGAGCGTTTTGTACGCGCTCTTTGGGCGAGAGATAGCGGTCATCGTGGCGCGTCAATATGATTTTTATATGAGGAAAATCTACGGCTTCCAGGGCGATCAGATGCGCGACTTTCAGCACTATATCTTTCTCGACGAGGTTATCTATCCCGATGCCGCCGGTATCGTCGCCCCCGTGTCCGGCGTCTATAGCAACGGTGATCGACGGGGGCTGGGCTGCTCCCCAGGTCCCAACCAGAACGATTATCAGAAGCCCAAGACCAATCACGCGCCTCGCTTGACAGATCATCATTTAGAGTTTATTATACAAGAATACCGAGGCCTCAAAGAAATCGGTAGGATCTCTTTTCATTCACCTCGAGGTGAACAGTGATGTATACGATACGCAAGCTCGTTGAGAAATACGGAAAGTACGTGATCTGGACCGTAGTCATCGGTTTCGTGATCGGAGCCGTGATCGTCTTCTCACCGTATACGTTTACTCCCGGCGCGCGCAATATCCCAAAGGAAGAAGATGTCGTGCTTGTCGTCAATGGGGAGAAGATTGGGAAAGATCAGTACGAGCGAGCCTATCAAGAGATCCTTAACGAACACCGCCAGTTCAACCCAGAGATCGAAAAGACCCTAGAAGGGCCCGATGGGGCATACAGAAAACTACAATGGCGTGCTCAGGCGATTGATCGTCTCATTGAAAGGACCATCAAAGATCAAGAGAGCCGTAAGCGTGGCATCAGCGTTCCCTCCAAGAAGCTCGATGGGCGCTACAAGAAAGAGTATGAGAGTCTCTTGATAATGCTGCGCCAGCGCTACGGCATTGACGAGAAGGAATTAGCGCGTCTCCTTCGGGAACGTGGGAGCTCGCTCCAAGCCTACCAGCGTCAGATCCGTGATCAAGCCGCAGCGCAACTTAAAGAAGAGCTGCTGGAAGAAGCCGTCGTTGGCCCAATAGAAGCCACTAACGCCCAGCTCCTAGAGTTCATCGAGCAGAACAAGACGCGCTATATCAACGATATCTTGGGGTACATTCAGCCTACGACAACTGAGCTCCAGGCATACTTTGAAGCCAACAGAGAGAGATATGCTACCCCTGAAGTGAAGGCGCGACATATTTTAATTAGAGTTGATGAGAACGCCTCTGAAGAACAAGTTGCCCAGGCCAAGAAGAAGATCGAGGGCATTAAGAAAGAACTGGATAAGGGAGCGGACTTCGCTGAGATCGCCAAGAAATATTCTGATGACAAGAGCAACGCCGAGAACGGCGGCGACTTGGGCTGGTTCGGCAGGGGCGTCATGGTCAAAGAATTTGAAGACGCTGCGTTTGCGCTCGATATCGGGAAGATCAGCGAGCCAGTGCGTACCCGCTACGGCTTCCATCTCATTAAAGTTGAAGACAAGCGCGTGCGTACGTTCGAGCAAGCGCAATCAGACGTGCGCCGCGATTGGATAAGAGAGAAAGAAGAGACACTCTTTGCTCAATGGCTGGAGGCAGCTAAGCAAGGAAACTTCCTTGAGCGAGTGCGCTTGAGCCGAATCTTCATCCCCCTGGCGCCCGATGCTCCCGAAGACGAGCTGATCTCAGCCCGCAAGCGCCTCCAAGAAGCCAAAGACAAACTCAAGGTCGAGGGCGCCTCGTTCTCAGACATCGTCCGAGAGTATTCCCAAGATCCAGACTTCAAGGATCGTCTCGGCGATATGGGCTATCTCACCGTGACAGATTTGCCCAAGGAGCTTCAGGAGGCTCTAACTCAGCTTCAAGTCGGGCAGCTCAGCGATCTCATCCAGACGGCTCAAGGGTTGTGGCTTATCCGGCTTGAGGACCGCAAGAGCTGGGAGACAGTCAAAGAGAGCATCGCGAGCGACTATCGCGTGCGCCAGCGCGTCCAGCGATTTGAAGAATGGCTCAAGCAGGCGAAAGCTTCCGCGCAGATCGAGTTGCGCTTGCCGTTGATCGCAGCGTATCAACTAGAGCAGCAAGAGAAGATTGATGAGGCTATTGCGGCGTATGAGCGACTACTCCAAGGAGGAACTCTGGCAGAGGATGAACTCGGAAGATATCTGGACTATTACATTGCGCGGCTGTACCAAGTGAAGCTGCGCCAAGCCGAGCAGGAGAAGGCTGAGCTTGAAAAGCAGGAGAACATTGAAAACAAGCAAGCCAAGCTCCAAGAGCTCGAGCAGAAGATCAAAGAATATCGTCAGAAAGCCGTGCAGCACCTCTTGGAGATAGCCAAATCGGGGGAGGCGGACAGGAGCTTCTACGATCAGCTCCTGGCCCTCGACCCCGATAACCCCCAAGCGCACTATCAGTACGGGCTCTATTTATTCACTGCAGGTGACCAGGAGAGCATTCAGACCTCGATCAAGATGACCAAGCGGGCTACGGAACTAGCTCCCGACGATCCTGGTCCGCTCCGGCTCTATGGACACCTTATGATGTCTCTGAAGAACTATGCAGTAGCTCTCGAATACTATCAGAAAGCTCTAGAGAAACTCGATCCTGAGAAGGACAAGGCCGCAATCCGCACAGTGAAGCGGAAGATGGCTGAGGCGTACTTTGGCCTAGAGGAGTGGGACAAGGCCGAGGCCCTCTATGCGGAATTGCGTGAGCACGAGCTCAAGGAACGGGGCTATGATGACCCCCGCATCGTAACGGCTCTGGCCGATATCGCTCTCAAGAAGGGCGATCCCGAACGTGCAGCCTCGTTGTATCTAGAATCGCTCAAGCTAGAAAACAACCCCAACGTGCGCCTGAAGCTTGGGCGAGTTTATGAGACGCTGGGAGATTTTGAGAAAGCCTCTGCGCAGTATAGCTACGTGATCAAAGAGTCGCCCTATCTCGCTGAAGCATACATGGCGTTGGGGGATTTACAGCGCAAGCAAGGCAAGAGTGAAGATGCTCTCAAGAACTATCGCGAGGGCTTCAAGCGCACGGCAGCGGCGGAGTTGCGCGAGCAACTTGGCGAGCGCATCGTCGAGCTTGATCCGAAAGATTTCGAGACGCGCTTCCAGCTCGCAAAGCTGTATCAGAAGCAGCATATCTTCGAGTCCGCCGTGCGACACTATACAGCGATCTTGGAACAAGGTCCGACTCCTGAGCAGGCACTCAACGCGTACTTAGGGCTCGGGGATGTTGCTGTCGGCCGCGCCGACTATGAGCAAGCAAAGCATCACTATAAGTCTGCTCTTGCCGTGGCGACGACCGACGACCAGAAGAAGAATCTCTATCAGAAGATCCTTGAGGCGGAGCGCTCGCTGGTCGGGAGTGAGGGCAAGCTTGGAGAAGACGGGCTCGAGGCGCTGTATCAGCTCGCGGTCATCGCTCGCAACCAGCAGAAGCTCGCTGATATGCGCGAGCAGCTCGAGAAGCTCAAGGAGCAGAACCCCAATTATAGGGCGACCGAAGTCGCCCAGATGCTCTACGAAGTGACGGGCAAATGGAGCGATGACAAGCCTGGTATGCCCGTAGCGCTCCAAGAGTCTCGGCCTATCTCTCCAGGGCAAGAGCATGAGCCGTATAATTCGACTCCGCCGACGTCGGGAGCCTATATCGACGGGGAGATCGTCTTTGGGGTACACCAAGAAGCGATTGCTGAAGGGCTGCAGGTGAGGGCGTTGCGCGGGGGCGCTGTGCTCATTCAGTACGGCCCGGAGACCGATCCTTCGACCGTGACGGAGTTGACTAATCTCTTGAAGCGGCTGCAGAACGAGCACGCCGAAAAGTATTGTCGGCTGATCCTCGCTCCATACGAGAAGCTGGAGCCAAAGCAGCTGGCGCTCACGGCGTGGGGCCGCATCGATAAGCTCTCATCATATGATGAGAGTCGCGTCCAAGGCTTCATCGACGAGTGGATCAACAAGGGTCCGGAGCAGATCCCTTGCGTTCACAAGTGAGAGCACGTATGGAGGCGCGCGCGGAGCTGGAGCTGCGTTCTTTAGTGGAACTCGTTGCACATTTGCGCTCGGAGCGCGGCTGCCCTTGGGATCGGGCCCAGACCCATGGGTCGCTGAAGAATCTTCTCGTCGAAGAGGCCTACGAGACGGTTGCGGCCATCGAGTCTGGTGACAGCCAAGAGCTGCAAGATGAGCTGGGCGACCTGCTCTTGCATGTTGCGTTTCATGTCCAGATCGCGCAGGAGCAGGGAGCATTTACGCTCCAAGATGTGCTCCAAGGGATCTATACCAAGGTGCTTCGGCGGCATCCTCATGTCTTTGGAACAGAAGTCACCCAAGATATAGAAGAGATCAAGGGGCGCTGGGAGGAGATCAAGCGTCGGGAGGGGCGAAGGCTTTCGGTCAAGACGGCTTTGCCAGCTCTTCTGGAGGCGCGCAAGCTCCAAGAACGCGCGGGGCAATCAAATAGAGCGCTTGCGGTGCAACCCTCGCCCATCATCGCAGAACTTTTGGGAAAGCCTGATGAGCAGCGTCTTGGCGAGGTGCTCTTCGAGATCGTGGCACGGGCGCGCCAACTTGGGCTGGATCCGGAGCTGGCACTCAAGCGCTTTAACGCCCAGTTTGCCCGTGAGATCGAAGAAAAACTTGCAGATAGCCATGCTCGACCTGAGTGATCTACCGCCTCCTCGCGAAGCGCTCACAGTCTACGTTGAGATTTCCGAAAAAGACGTGCATTTCTTCGACAGCGCCCTCAAGGCCTTCAACCATCGCGTCACCCCACGCCGCGACGCTAGGCTCATCAACGGAAAGCTCTACTATAAAAGTTATGTCGCGCCGGACTTTTGGCCGGAGATCCAAAGTCTGCTCGAGACGTTGCGGCGGTATATAGAGATTGGGGAGATCAAGGTCGAGCCGTGAAGCGCCTGCTGCGGGCTCTCTGTCCTGATGAGATATATCCTTCGGTCTACGCGATTGACTACGGGCGTTTATGGCGTTCGGGGTATCGGGCCTTGATCTTCGACATAGATAACACGTTGGGGGAGTGGGGCTGTCGCGCTGTGCCAGAATCCGCCTATGCTTTGGTGAGTGAGCTCAGCAGCTTAGGCTTTGCCGTGGGATTTCTCAGTAATAATAGCGGGGAAGATCGATCTCAGCTCAAGGCGCAGTTGGGATCTTGGCCTGTGCTCTGGCGCGCGGGCAAGCCCCGCGTCCATGGCTATAAAAATATCTTGACCTTGCTGAGGGCAAAAGAGACGGAGGCCGTGATGATCGGGGATCAGCTCTTTACGGACATCTGGGGAGCGAAGCGAGCGGGACTCTATGCGATCCTCGTGGCTCCAGTCAGTCCGGCTTCCGATTCGCTGTGGGCAAAGCTAAGGCGTCCTGCAGAGCGCCTTCTTCTCAAGCTATTCTCCCGAGAGAATTCGCCCCACCACTATGCCGATGATCGTTAAGAAGAATATCGAGAGAGATCCCCACCACACCGACCGGAGGAGCAACTCTGGAGCCGTGGCTGCGATTTCGACATTCGGCAGATAGATCGCTAAGAAGAGCGTTATGGTGCCTACAAGAGTGATAGAGAGAGCCAAGAAGAGCCCCTCCTGAACCTCTCTGACAAGCAGTCCCACGCTGAACCCCACAAGGGCTACGAGCGCGTAGGCGATGTTCCCTGGCACTGGAGAAAAGTCAAATAACTCATGGGTTTGCAAGGCTGAGCTTGCTCCTGCGGCGATGCCGGCCGTGAGAGCCAAGAGGAGCCACCGGATGAATTTCATTCTCCCTCCTTGGGGATCGTGAAGACGCCTACCACAGGGATCTTCTTGCGCTCTTCTCTCTTGGGCAGCTGAAACATCACGAGGGCAACCCCTTGGAAGAGAAGTGCTGTCTCCTCAGATGCTTCTTGAAGACGCTGTAACTTTTCAAAATGAGAGCCCCGAATAATGGCCTCAAGAGGGACTTCAGTAACAGATTTCAGCGGGATCTGAACATCTCCGCTGGTGTAGTATCCTAGGTGCACGCTTTGGTCGGCGCTGTATATGTGCCAATCTAAGAGCTCTAACGACGCTGCGATCTTCTGAGTAGTCATGGTCACGGTCACTGTCCAGCGGAAGCGCGCTTCTTGAGGAGCGACTTGGTCTACGTCTGTTAGATGCACAGTCAACTGAATCCCTTGGAGCGCTTCGCGGAATGTCTGGTAGCTTTGCTCAGTCAGAGCAAGCAAGATCACCGAGACGACGAGCGAGATCGTGAGTAGGCCGATCCCTAGGGGATATCGCCACGGGCGTTCAGATCTCATAGCAAGCAGCGAAATGACCGTTCCCTTTGTCCTCAAGGGGAGGGTGATCGCTGTGAGCGCAACGTTCCGTAGCGATGGGGCAGCGCTCATAGAACCGACATCGAGGAGGAGGATCGATGGGCTTACTCACCCCGCCCTTGATCTCAATGGGCTGGCGCTCCACTGTGGGATCTGGGATAGGCACGGCTGAAATGAGCGCGCGCGTATAGGGGTGGAGCGGATTCTGGATGACTTCTTCTGTAGGCCCCAGCTCGACGATCTTGCCCAGATACATCACGGCGATCCGGTCGCACATATATCGAGCGACAGCGAGATCGTGCGTGATATAGAGATAACTGATCCCAAACTCTTCACGGAGATCGAGCATCAAGTTCATCACACCGGTGCGGATAGAGACGTCAAGCATGGAAGTCGGCTCATCGGCGACGATGAAGCTTGGGTTGAGAATCATTGCCCGAGCGATGGCCACGCGTTGCCGTTGGCCGCCCGACAGCTCGTGGGGATAGCGAAAGAGAAAGCTCTCTGGAGGCGTGAGCCCGACTAGGCTTAAGAGTTCCGCGACGCGCTCCTCGCGCTCGTAGATACTGCCAATTCCGTGGATGCTCAACGGCTCTGAGACGATGTCGAAGATCGTCATGCGCGGGTTGAGCGACTCGTAAGGGTCCTGGAAGATCATCTGGACGTTGCGACGGAATGCTTTGAGAGCGCGCCCCTCGAGCGTGGCGATGTCCACAAACTGCTCTCCTTGAGAATCGGTCGAAGGGTCTTGAGCGACGCGCATATAGATATGTCCCGACGTCGGGGTGATGAGGCGGACAAGCAGTTTCCCCGTGGTGGTCTTGCCACAGCCGGACTCCCCGATCAAGCCGAAGATCTCACCGCGATTGATATCAAAGCTAATGTCGTCCACGGCGTGGATGAAGCTGCGCGCTCGTGCAAAGACCCCTGTAGCAACAGGGTAGAGCATGCGCAAGTTCTCCACACGGACTAGAATCTCTGTCTTTGTCTGCGTTTGTAATGCCACCATAATCACCTACTATTAAGCTTAATTAAGTTAAAGGGTTCCAACAAGCTGCGTATTGGTTGGGCTTGTGCTCAATAAATTGAGGCACCTCGCGCTCGCAGATCTCTGTCGCATACGGGCATCGGGGATGGAAGCGACATCCCGATGGGGGCTTAATGAGATCCGGGGGCTCGCCAGGGAGCGCCGTGAGCTTGACCTTCTCGCCCTTAATAGACGGGAACGCAGACATCAGCGCCTTGGTATAGGGGTGTATAGGGCTCTTAAAGATCGGCTCGGAGGGCCCAAACTCGACTAAGCTCCCCGCGTACATCACCCCGACCCTATCGGCGACTTCCGCGATGACCGCGATATCATGCGAGATATAGATCATGCTCATATTGAGCTTCTTTTGGATTTGGCGCATCTCGCGCAAGATCTTATCTTGAACGATGACATCGAGGGCTGTCGTCGGCTCATCGGCAATAATAATATCAGGATCGCAAGCGAGCGCCATAGCGATTACGGCCCGTTGCTTCATGCCCCCGGAGTATTCATGGGGGTAACGGTCCATTAATTGGCGATCTAATCCGACAAGCTGAAAGAGTTGTGCGACGCGCTCGCGGGCTTCGGGGAGGGAGAGGGGCATATGGGTCTGAATCGCTTCGATGAGCTGATCCCCGACTTTATAGACGGGATTGAGCGAGTTCATCGCGGCTTGGAAGATCATGGAGATACCCTTCCAGCGAATGGGGCGCATCTCTTCGTCGCTGAGGGCGGTGAGATCAACCCCTAGGTGAGTGATGTCGCTTCGCCCAAGCTTGATTTGCTGGGACCGCCCGTTGAGTTGTGTCTCAAGCACCAGTTGCGCCCGGTTGACCTCTAAGAGCCGGCCTTGGTGCTCCCGCCCATTTAGTAAGATCTTCACAGGTTTCCCCAGAGCGCGTCGGACATGGGCTTCATCGGAGCCGTCGCGGAAGAAATAGACATGTCCTCCAAGAAACTGAGCGTTCTCGGGAAGCAAGCGCAGGATCGTCAACGCCACGGAGGTCTTGCCGCAGCCCGACTCGCCTACGAGGCCCAGCGCCTCGCCCTTATTGAGTGAGAAGCTCACATCTTCAACAGCCTTGACAACGCCCTTACGGGTCGTATAGTGCATTGTGAGGTGTTCGACTTGTAAGACGGGATAGCTTGTCGATGTCGTCACGCTCTCACCTCTTGCGGAGACGAGGGTTCACCACTTCATCGAGGCCACGGCCTACGAGGTAGAATGCCGAGCAGAGCAAGGTAATAGCAACTCCTGGCGGCACCCACAGCCACCAGTACTCGAAGGATCTCCCCCCAAGGATATAGCCGCCGCTATGGGCTGAGTCGATCATAATCCCCCACGTGGTCCTTGCCCCGGGAAGCAATCCAAAGAACGACAGGGCAGCTTCGGAGAAGATCGCGCTGGTCACGTTGAACATCATGTAGAGGAAGGACAAAGGCAACATGTTGGGGATGATGTGGCGGAAGATCACGTGGAAGTGCCCTCCACCAGCGACCTTGGCAGCTTCAATATACGGCTTCACCTTAATAGCTAAGGCTTGAGACTTCAGGATGATCGTAATCTGGCCAAACCCAAAGAGAATCCCCAAGATGAGTGCCAATTTCAGCAATGTCAGCTCCATCATCGACCCCAGCACGATCAGGAACGAGACAAGGGGGAAGAGAATAAAGACGTCAGCCAATCGCATGAAGAACGTATCGACGAAGCCCCCGTAGTAGGCGGTGATCGCGCCGATACATGTACCGATGAAGACGGTGATGAGCGCGGCCAAGACCCCAAGGGTGAACTCCGAGCCAGTGCTCGCCATCAGCTGGGCCAAGATATCGCGTCCATATTGATCAGTTCCTAAAGGATGGCGACGCGATGGTGGCAAGATATTCCCTTCTCTATTCTCTTCTAAAGGGATGAGGGGATCATACCCCGTCACTGGATCATAGACTTGATAGATGCTGCTGATGGCACCATAAGGGGCGTTGCGAGCGGCCTCTAGCTCCTCTGGCGTCCAGGCTAGGCGCTCCATCAGCCATGGATAGATAGGCCAAAGCATCCATAAGAGTATGAAGAAGATAATAATCCCCAAACCGGTCAGCCCGATCTTGCTCTCGGCAAACATGGCCCAGGTGCTCTTTAGCCCGCGCCACAAGAGCTGCAGGCGCACCCGCCAGAGGGCTTGGGTCGGCTCAAATGTCACTCTAGCTCGTTGCATAAGTTCCCCCTTTTAATCGTACCGAATGCGCGGATCTAAGAACGCATAGAGAATATCTGCGATCAGGTGAGCGACCAAGGCGAAGATCCCGGTGAAGACCAAGGTCCCGATGGCCACGGGATAATCTTGTTCTATAGCGCTCTCCAACAGGAGCTTACCCATCCCCGGCCAGGAGAAGATTGTCTCAGTGAAGACGCCTCCGTCGACCGAGAAGGCGATAGCAAAGATTAGACTTGTCACGACGGGAAGCAGTGCATTACGCGCTGCGTGCTTATCCCGCACGACTTGATCGGGCAAGCCCTTGGCCTTGGCGGCCATCACATAATCTTCACGCATCGTCTCTAGCATCGTGTTTCTCATCAACAGCATGGTGCCGGCAAACGAGATCAAAGTTAGGGTCAAGATGGGAAGGATCATATGCTGTACGAAATCCAGCGCCAAGGGGAAGAGGGGAATCGTTCCAGCAGGAAACTCGAGCTGCCAGAGAAAGAAATTGAATCTCGTCTCGCTCGCTATCACCGCTTGATCGGCGCTACCAGGCCAAGCTCCTCCGAAGAATGCCCCCATGGCGAGCAAACCAATACAAACAGAACCCCAGCGAGCAACTCGCCTCTGCCACGCGTAGGGGAAGCGCTGACTCACTAGATATATCACACCCCACACGAGCGTCAGCCCTCCCAGCCACATGAGTATATAATTGAAGACCACGTTGGAGAGGCTTACCCCCATGTCACGGCTCACTGTTCCGACACGCTCTACGACCCTCCAGTTGTCGGGGTTAATAAATCCTCCAATGGGGACGATGCCAAGGTTGACCGCGAAGATCCAGACCAAAAGCAGCGCGAACCAAGGGGTAAACACGGTGAAGAGCACGACCCCGACCACCGTTGAGAAGTATTCGATGATAGCACCGCGACGCCACGCGATCAGCTTCCCTAAGAAGAACCCTATATAGAACGAGATGATCGTATACGTTAAGAAGAGCAAGACGGTTCGCGGGAGGCGCTCTTTGATGAGATCCCAGGTGGGGCGCTGCTCACGGCAGACAGGATCAGGAACTTCCCGAATGTTGCCCCACTTGAACGAGCATCCCAAGTGACCGGTGACAAAGTTCTTCAAGTAATTGAGATAGCGTTCATGAAGGGGTTTGTCCAAGCCTAATTGTTTGATGATGGCCTCGCGCGCCTCCGGTGTGATCTTGGGATTGCCCACATAGATATCGGTGATATCTCCAGGTTGGGCCTCAAGGATGATAAAGACCAGCGTCATGTACAGATAGAGCACAAGCACGATCTGTAGGAGGCGCACTATGATATACTTACTCATGCCGCTGGTCAGGACTTGCCAGATGCGTGCCATAAGGTTCGCGCTCCTTTGAAAGGGTGAGCTCTAGGGGTGAGGGGCCGGTAGCTCCCTCACCCCTAGAGGACCTGAACTACTTGAGCTGAATGTAGCTGAGATGGCCGTTGACGCCCTGGATGCCATCGAGGACCTTCTCGTAGGGCATGCGCTCACCTACGATGACATCGGCGCGATAGGCCTCAAAGAGCGGGGCGTTAAAGAGCGGCACATACGGCAGCTCATCGGAGAGCATTTCCTGCATCTTGAACGCTAGCTCCTTGAGCTTGGACAGCTCGCACGCCTTCTCGAACTCCTCGGCGATCTTATCGTACTCAGGGTTATTATACCCCTGAGGGTTGAAGCCGCCGAGGCCCGAGTTGCGGCTGTGGAAGAACTCCACCAAGTAGTCTGGGAACGTGCCGCCCAGGCCCCATCCCAAGATCCACGCGTCGAACTTCTGCTCATCGAAGACGCGGTTGGCGATCGTGTTGAAGCCCGTCAAGTTGACTTTGACGGGAATGCCGATCTTGTTGAGGCGCTCCTCGATGTGCAGAGCGAACGTTGCGCGCAGCGGGTCATAGCCTTGGTGTGGGGCTAACAGCTCAAACGGCGCCACGGCCTTACCCTTGTACTTGAGGCCGCGTCCCGGCGTCACCCTATTGCCGGCGATATCGACCTTGGGCTCGACCTCCCAGGTGAAGCCGGCCTTCTTGAGCAGCTCAATAGCCTGAGCAGCCTTCTCCGCCTCCTTGAGGCCCTTGCCAAGCGTCTTGATATTGGGGTTATACCAAGCCGTATTGACGCTGGGCACGATGCCGTAGGTGGGGATGGCCAAGCCGGCCAAGAGCTGCTGCGTCACGAACTCGCGGTCGATCATGATTGAGACCGCCTGGCGGAACTCCTTCACGTTGAAGGGCTCGCGGCGCAGGTTGAAGGACATATAGAACAAGCCGTTGCCGGCGTTCTCGGCGATGCCCACGCCCTTGGTCTCCCGCAGCTGCTTGCGGAAGCCCGCTGCCACTCCCAAGGGGTTGAGTAAGATATGCACATCGCCCTTGATGAGCGCCGCGACAGCCGTCGCCTGGTCGCCGTAGATGCGCCACTGGGCAGCATCGACGAACGGCCCAGTCGTCAGCTCCAAGCGGACTGTGGGCTTATCTTTATCGAGAATCGCCGTACCGGGATCACCGTCATAGGGGAAGGCTATCTTGGTCGTATGGACATACTTATAGACGCCAGGCTTCTCTTCGGTGTAGCCGCCGGCATAGGGTCGGATGCTCTTGACCCCGTATCCATAGTGATTCTTATTAGCCGTAGACTCGGCGAAGGCCCCTGGCTCCCACTTCTGGAAGAACCACCCGCCGACGACGGGCTCGTCATCGCCCTTGTGCTCGTAGAGGGCCTTGATGGGATCAGCGGCCTTGGAGGCAGCTTCAAACTTCGGCTCCCAGTAAGCTTTATTGATGATCGGGGCAAAGAGCAGACCCTCGTCCCAGTCGCTGTAGCTGCACTGAGCCTTCAAGGTGAACTTGACGGTGTACTTATCAACGACTTCTGCTTTCTCGAAGAATTCGGGGTTAATAATGCCAGGCCAGTTGCCGCCCATCTTGATCGGGTCGATACCTTTATAGAGCTTTCCGCCGATCGCGTTGAACGTGAACGCCACGTCCTCGGCGGTCAGCTCACCGACTTCCTTGCCAGTCTTGGGGTCAAACCACTTGATACCCTTCTTGATCTTGATCGTCGCCGTCTTGTCTGCACCGATCGTCTTCATCTTATTGGCTTCTTCTTCGGTGCTAGCATCGGCGATCCCAGGGATATAGTCATAGAACTTATCCGAGAACCCAAAGAGCGACGGCCCCCAGCCGTTCAGCCGCACGTAGAAGTTCCATACAGTCGCTTTGGGGCCAAGCACAGCTAAGGTGTTTAGGCTTGAGAGATCCTCGAAGATCGCGAGCTTGTAGATCTTTTGGGCTTGAGCTTGTACAACCGAGTTGGACTGGCTCGAGAGCACAGCCCCAATGAAGAGCGTCAGAAGGGCTACTACAGCGAGTAATTTAATATATTTCATCATCACGACAACCTCCCTTTCTATATAGAGTTTATCTTAGTTTGCCCAAGGGAACAAGACACAGAACATCCCCCGCTGCCATCACCTCCTTCAGAACCTTCCTCGACGGTAGACTACCATGACGCTACCTTTTGTTGGGCTCTCTTGGATAATTTCGCTCCAGCATCGTTCTTCGATCCAGCACGCCGGTGATAGAGGGCTGGAGGGCCAGAGCCAGAGGGCAGCCAGGATCACGGCTGCCACCGCAGCCCCAAGAGCCCCCCAAGCAAAACGACGCCACCAGCTCCGTGTCCCAGTTGTAGAGACCTGGCGAGCTGAGCCGAGCAGCTGCCACCGACGTGCTCGCAGATACGCTACGCGCTCTTGACAACGCGTGCATGTCAAGACATGGATGGCCACATCAGAACGCGTCCAATATGGGACGCGACCCTGCAAGAATCCTTGGAATGCCCGCGCATCGCGGAAGGTCGCTCCCACGCGTCCGGCCTCGGGACTGTCTGCCAGCCTGTTGGCTATATACGCTCGTAAGATCGCCTCGCTTGGATGTGCTGGATACTCAATGCGACGGAGGCCCTCAAATAGCCCGGCAAACTCAGCAAGTTGTTCTCGATCCAGTTCGTCTTGATGGGGCTGTTGCGGAGAATACTTAGCGTCCATACGAGACCTCCGTGCGGGGGACTGCTGAAGCTGAGGCGTAGAGCTGATTATAGAGCGCCTTGATCTTCTCCTTCTCACGCGTAGGGTTGAATTGACGGCCCACTAAGCGAAAGATGTGCTCCCACCTGAGCCGTGTGCCAGCCAGACGCTCTATAGTCAGATCACGCATACGCACCCGGCCTTCCATGATCTCGCGCACTAATTGCTCACGCTTGTGTGGGTCGAACTCCGGGCTCGCATAGTGACTAAACAGATAGACTAACAAGCCACGTACGACGTTTGGGTCGAAGCGTCGCTTCGCTTCGGCAAAGGCAAACCATCGACGCGCCTTCTCTAGCTCCCCATCAAGTGAGAGCAAATCTTCCACCATCTCCGGAGGCTCGTTGGTGCACCGCAGGATATTCTCGGCATATGCTAAGCGCGCCAACTCGATCCGGATTTCCATTATAGTCCCCCTTGCCAAACTCTGACAACCCCATGTAGGGATGAGGACGAAATACTCGATTCTATTGGAATTTCTATGATCTTGACTCGTCTTCTCCTCATTCCTTAAGGACGTTCGTTCAGCAGCACCGAGACGGAGCCATCCCCTTGATTGACGACAGCCATGTCGAGATCGCTATCTCTATCCACATCTCCAGAGGCAAGGCCCACAGGAAGCGAGCCAACAGCGATCGTCATCGCCTTAGGCTCTCCTCGGTGGCGAGCTGAGGGATCGACCCATATCTTCGAGCCAAACCCACCAAGACCATCATTGAGATGGACAGTCACAGTGTTACTCGACGAGTTAGTGGCAGCAAGATCGAGCCATCCGTCCCGGTTGAAATCGCCAGCGATCACAGCACGCGGGTCTAGTCCACCTGTAGGCAGCCCCTGGGGGTCATCGAACTTACCTTGGCCGTCCCCAACGAAGATCAAGAGTCGATCGCTCTCCGGGTTAGCCGTCACTAAGTCTGCAAATCCATCGTTGTTGATGTCAGCGAGCTCGATCCATGCTGGGGAATCCCCGCTATAGAGTCCAGCGGCTAAGCGTTGCTCTAGAGCAAAGCTGCCCGTGTTATCCCCAAGCAAGACGGCGGCCCGTCCAATGCTGCTGACAACGGCATCGAGCTTGCCATCGCGATTGAGATCGCTGACAGCCAGGGATTGGAGACTCCCGCCGACAAACGTCTCGCGTACGCTCCAGCGATCTATCCGTTCTGTCCCGTTATTGATAAAGACATAGACGCTCCCTTGGAGATTCGTACACATGATATCCAGACGGCCGTCGTTAGTGAAGTCAGCAAGGGCGACAGCGCTGACGTCGCGCAGGCCACGGGGAAGGTCACGGCCGGAGACAGGGCGGAGCGAGCCTTGGGCGTCGCCCCAGAGCACCCAGAAGCTCCCTCCTGTTGGATAAGCAAGCACCAGATCAAGAAATCTATCACGGTTCAGATCGCCAAGGGCCAAGACCTTGCCGCGAGGCACCTTGACGGTGTCGTCGATTTTGACCGTGTGAAACTCTATGAATTGAGGAGAACTGAAGATCCTCTGAGGGCCTCCTAGGGCAACGGCGACATAGAGTCTCTTGAGGCCTTTCTCTTCATCAGTGACCAGCAAGGTCGCTGTTATGATATCGGGAAGCTCATCGTGATTGAGATCGCCGAGGGCGATTGCTGTTGTTCCTAAGCCGATGAGGAGAGCTTGACTCTGCTGAAACCTCACTGAAGGGATACCGAGGGCTATAACTCCCCCCAAGAGCGTAGAGATAAAAGCTAAGGCAAGCCGTAGCGCTCGAGCATCTCGACGCATCGAAATACATTGTACCATCTTTGGGCTGGGATTGCCACTAGAGGTGAGGCTGTTTGACAAGGAGCGTGCTTTCGTGCTAATCTTTAAGAAGCAGTCGTGAGGAGGTGGTGGCGGGAGAGCAACGAAGATTCTGTTTCCGGTGGGCTTGGGAAGCAAACTCGGCCTGTATCTCTCTAAATTCTCGCAGAAGGAGGTCTCTCATATGTCCTACAGAATCCTATCAGTGACTGTAGGGTTGATGCTGGTGCTCTTTGGTCTGTCTGACCTACCGAAAGCTCAAGAGCAGCAGGTGCTCAATCCTATAGGCAAGCTTGATCTGGGCGGATCCAAGGTCAACGGCTTTCTCTTCACAGCTGATGGGAAGCTTATCTTTGCCTCTGTCAGCGTCGGGCGGGAGAGCTCAGTCTTCCTCGTAGGGGCCAGCACCGCTGATGTCAAAAAATTCTACGGTAAGAAGATACGTGGCTGCCCTGTTGCCGGTGAGATCTGCTTGGTCCAGATCCGCGGGAATATCAATCCCCAAGATCTAGCGTATAACGAGGCAAAGAAGGTGCTCTTCATCCCTGGCTATGACGACGACACGCTCTACTTCTCTCAGGTAGTCTTCGACAAGGAGGGCAATCCCACGGAAGCGAGGGCCGCTAAGAAAGTCTCTGTGGGAGCCGGGCCACGCGCCGTCGCCGTCAACGCCGAGGGCACGCGGGCCTTGACAGTGAACGAGCGCGAACACACCATCAGCGTCGTCGATATTCTGTACAAGGGCGATGCTCCAGATAAAGGGGAAGTGATTGCGACGATTAAGCTCGACCCCGTTGAGGAGGCCCCAACTTATCCTAGCCCGGCTGATATCGTGATCAAGGGCGATAAGGCCTTCGTCGTAAACACCGACACGTGGAAGGTTTGCGAGATCAAGAATATCAACGCAGAGAGCGAAAAGGTCAAGAAAGGGGAGGAGAAGATCGAGCTGGGCGCTTGTGTCGATACCGGTGCATATCCGCGCGCCATAGCCATGCTCGGAGATACGGCCTATGTGATCAACAGCCTTGGGGACAGCATCAGTCAGCTCTCCCTAGAGCCTCTTGCGAGCAAAGCTGAAGTCCCCGTGGGGGACGCGCCGCGCGGTATCACCACGGATAATCAGTGCTGGGTTGTAGTGACTAATACTGGGGTGGACAATGCTGAGCAGCCCCAAGCGAGTCTCTCCTTCATCCATCAGGGCCTAGAGCGGATCATCACGGCGCCCATCACGCCCCTAGAACTAGGAGATCCCATCGTGCCTACTCAGGTGCAGGTGCTGGTCAAGGGGAACGCTAAAGAGGTCTGGGTGTTGAACATCGGGGCTCGCGGAGAGATCTTGATCTATTCTGCGCCGGAGGCTGTCAAGACCTGTCCGTAACAGAGCAAGAGGCTGAGATTTGCTGAGGCGGCCCCACCGCGGGGCCGCCTTCCTTTGTAGTTGACGATCCTAGCTCTTCTGGATATAGTAAGGACGCGGGCCCGTAGCTCAGGGGCAGAGCAGCCGGCTCATAACCGGTAGGTCGCAGGTTCGAATCCTGCCGGGCCCAGAGATACTCACTTGCTCATTCTATGGAGAAGCTTTTTGTGAACGTAGACGGTGCCTCCCAGGGGAATCCCGGCGAAGCCGCTATTGGTATTGTCATCTCAGATCCTGAGGGTAACGTCCTTAAGGAGATCTCTGAACACATCGGGCGCACCACCAATAACGTGGCCGAGTATCGTGCCCTCATTGAAGCGATTAAAGCCGTGCTACCCTATATGCCCAAGCGTGTTATCTTCTTTACCGATAGTCAGCTGTTAGCCAATCAAGTCAATGGGCTCTATCGGATCCGGCGGCCGCACCTGGAGCCGCTCAATCGCCAAGTTCACGAGTTGCTTGCTAAGTTGCCCAGTTGGCAAGTGAACTATGTAGAGCGGGACGCCAACTGGAAAGCTCATCGGCTGGCGCAGAAGGCCCTCTTAGAGCGAGTGGCCAAAGAAGCAGAAGTCGGCTTGCCAGAGCGGATTCGAAAGAAAGTTGAGCTCCTCGATGAACTCGATCAGAGACGGGTCTGGGAGTTTGTGAATCGACTGTACGAAGAGTCGCAGAAAGACAAGACATAACGATCAAAGCTTCATCCTGTGGGAAAGGGGGACTCTGTCGATGGGTGGGGATCTCAAAGGGTATCTTCTCATTTGTGGGGTTCTTCTGACAAGCTGCTGGCCTATACCTAATAGGCTGAGCGTCAGTCCTGATGGCTGGCTCGCCCTAACCTTGTCTGAAAAGACCGATGGCTCCTATGAAGCGCTGCCTCACGAAGGCCAGATCTGGCTCGTAGATTTCAAGACGGGCCGTGTGCAGGCTGTGTTCCATGGGCGCGGAAGTCTCTCATGGGCAGTCTTTTCCCCTGATGGGACCGAGCTGCTCTATGTCGACAGCCCCAGCTTCGAGCTTCCCCAGATCCTCAGAGTGATTCCCTCACGCCCTTGGCGATTGCTGCTCTTTGACCGGAGGAGCAACACCACGACCGAGCTCCTCTCAGGGGATCACGGCTTCATTTGGGCTCCAACGTTCTCTCCCGACGGACGAAAGATCGCCTACTACCGTGGAGATGGCAAAAGCCAGATCGGGCTGTATATCTTCGACCGCGATGCTTATAGAGAACGCCTCGTCAGACTGGTCCAAGACACCAAGGGTCTCTATTATGCCCCCTACGGGCCAGAGCTGCTGTGGACTCCAGATGGACGCGGTATATTCGTCTTTTTCGTAGAAGAACTTATCTCGCCGGATATCGTCGTAGGGACAGGACGATATTTCATGGGACGGCTTGCCGTGTTAGACGTCGAGTGTGGGTGTGAGCGGACAATCAGCGCGGGATTCTTTCCCTTGTGGCCTGTCGCCCTCTCTTTGATAGCGTCTCCAGATGGCCAAAGGCTCTACGTCAACAGTTATGACCAGACGACCTCGGGGATCGCCCGTGAGCGCGTCAACCTCTACGAGATCGCTGTCGAGACAGGCCAGAAAACAACGCTCTACGATCAAGGGGGTATCGCGCTGGCTCCAGCGCTCTCTCCAGAGGGAACACGCCTAATCTTCACTGTGATCTCACTTGAAGAGACTATGAAGGCTGATCTCTATGTCATAGATTGTGCTCAGGAAACGCCTGTGCACCAGCTCACCTATGATGGGCGTTCGGGTTTTGGGTTCTGGCTCTCTCAAGAAGAGATAGGCTTCGTGCGCTTGAGAGACCCTGCGGTGCTCCGCGGGGAGATCTGGATAAAAAATCTCTTCACCAACGAGGAGCGCAATCTCACCGCCCTTTTGGCTGTGCAAAGCCCTCTCGCCCAGCTCAGCCGGCAGCTCCAAGACCATCAACAGCAGATGATAGAGATGCAGCAAGCTTTAGAGCGCGTGGAAAGCCAGCTCCACATGCTGCATCATACAATAGCTGCTCTACCTGAGGCATTGCAGGGGCTCTCCCAGAAGCTGGATGCAGTGCAGACCCAGAGCACAGAGATAAACAATCACATCGCCCAGAGGACTGGCGACCTCATGGCAGACATGAGCGTGGTGAAAACCCAGCTCTCCAGCATAGAAACGGAGGTGAAAGCCCTAAGCCTACGACCGGCGCTCTCCCTGTGGCAGCTTGTGACTGCGCTGCTACTCACCGTCATTGTGATCGTCTTGTTGGTGCGGCGTGCGGTTCATGCGCTTGCTCAGCAGATCACCTTGCCACCCCAGTAGAGAGTAGCAATCCCTAGGCTCAGGTCGCGATACCCCACGGGGCGAAAGCCCACTGCGTAGAGCTCTTCAAGGATCTGAGCGCGCTGGGGGAAGCTTAGAATCGAGTCACGTAGATATTCATAGGGCGTGCGCGAGCCCGATAAGAGTCCGCCGACGTAAGGCAGAAAGTATCGCAAATAGAGAAGGTAGAAGGAGCGCACAAGCAAGCTTTGCGGGAGAGCAAACTCTAAGATCAGTAAGCGTCCCCCGGGGGAGAGCACGCGGTAGATCTCCCTCAGCCCTCGGGAGCGGTCCGGAAGGTTGCGCAGCCCAAACGCCATCGTCGCGATTTCAAAAGAGTCGTCAGCAAAGGGCAGCTCCAAGGCATTCCCTTGGACGAGCCGCACCTGTCGATCAAGGCTCCAGCGTGCGAACTTCTCGCGGGCCACGCGTAGCATCTCTTCTGAGAGATCGAGTCCCACGATCTGAAGATCCGGGCAGACACGGGCGAACTCTAGGACGACGTCGCCCGTGCCGGTGCATACGTCAAGCAAGCGTTCTGAGGGCCTTGGGGCAGCTTGTCGGACCAATTCCCGGCGCCATAGCCGGTCGCGATTGAGGCTCAGAACACGATTAGCAAGGTCATAACGACGCGCGATCTGGGAGAACATCTGGGCGACTTCCTGAGGGTGCATTGCTTACTCTCGGACAACGCCGCTGATCTCTATTATGACCTCGTCGACTTCTAAGCCTGCAAGCTCACGCACCCGCATCTTCACTTCTTGGATGGCTTTGCGCGCGGCCTCTGGGATACGCGTCCCATAGACAGCAAAGAGGGCCATCTTGATGACTAGACGCCCATTCTCTTTGAGGACTTCGATGCCCTCGCCCTTGATCGCCTGGGTGATAGCGCCGAAAAAGCCAGAGCTTTCCCGAACCTGGCGCGGGGTGCGGAGCCCCTTTTGCTCGCTGATCACTTGCGCGCAGAGCTGAACGATGGCCCGCTCAGAGATATAGATGTCTCCAAGTTCACTAGTGATCTTTCTCAATCCAGCCATATCCTTGCTCATTGGAAGCCCGGGGATTTCAGGGGTAAGTCTATGCTAAGCTGCGTCCTGTCATCTCCTTTGGTTGTTTCAGACCCATGAGTCGTAGCAAAGTTGGGGCGACGTCGCAGAGCGCCCCGCCGTCCGCCAGCGTGATCTTCTGCGGCCCAATGTAGATCAACGGACCTGGGCTGTGCGTATGAGCCGTATGAGGACGTCCATAGGCATCTCTCATAATATCAGCATTACCGTGATCAGCTGTAATCAAGAGCTCTCCATCGACGGAGCGCGTCGCTTCGACCACACGCCCCAGACACTCATCCACGACTTCAATAGCTCTGATGGTGGCTTCAAAGACCCCGGTGTGCCCCACCATATCCGGATTGGCATAGTTTATCAGAACAAAATCATAACGGCGACTTGTGATCTGTTTGATCGCTTCCTCAGTGACTTCATACGCCGACATCTCCGGCTTCAGGTCGTACGTGGCGACTTTGGGAGACGGGATGAGTTTTCTCTCCTCCCCAGGGAATGGCGTCTCACGCCCATTGTTGAAAAAGTATGTGACGTGGGCGTATTTTTCCGTCTCGGCAATGCGAAACTGCTTCAGTCCAGCGTTACTGAGCACTTCACCGAAGATATTATGGAGGACTTCGTCGCCAGGGAACGCCGCGGGGACCGCGAGGCTAGGGTCATACTGCGTGAGGGTGACGAACTCGATCTTGGGGCAGAGTCCACGATGAAACTGAGTGAAGTCTTGTTCGCTCAAGGCTCGAGTGAGTTGGCGAGCGCGATCGGGACGGAAATTGAAGAAGATCGCCGCATCGCCGTCGCGAATGACGCCTTCGGGCTCAAGCACGATAGGCTTGATAAACTCATCGGTCTCGCCGCGCGCATAGGCGCGCTCTACAGCGGCCTCCGCGGGGCCTGGATCGAAGACCCCTTCGCCGAATCGCAAGGCGCGATAAGCTCTTTCGGTGCGCTCCCAGCGGTTATCGCGGTCCATGGCCCAGTAGCGTCCCATAAGAGTAGTGATCTGGCCTAGGCCGTGTCGCTGGCAGAACTCGCGCACGCTCTTCACATAGTGGGCCCCAGAAGTTGGCGGTGTATCGCGCCCGTCAAGAAATGCGTGAATGTAAAGGGTATAGACACGCTCACGTTGGGCCAGCTCAATCAAGGCGAACAGATGCTCCAATAAGCTATGCACACCGCCATCGCTTACAAGCCCCATGAGATGGAGGCGGCTGTGATGCCTTCGTACATGGTCTATAGCGCGTAGCAGCACGCTGTTTGTGAAGAAGCTTTGATCGCGAATCGCCTCAGAGATGCGAGTTGCGGCTTGCACGACGATGCGACCGGCTCCCAAATTCTGATGGCCGACTTCAGAATTCCCAAATTGTCCTTCAGGCAATCCCACAAAGCGCCCATCCGTGCGCACCAATGTATGCGGGAAGCTCTCCCAGCAGCGATCGAAATTTGGGGTCTTGGCGGCAGCAATAGCGTTCCACTCCTTCTCTTCGCGCATCCCCCAACCATCGAGGACGACGAGCACATATGGACGCGTGGGCATAACTTATTATACTCTGCGTGTGGCTAGACTTGCTAATAAAGACCGAAGCGCTTACAATCGAGCTGTTATGCGCCTGGTGCTTCAGCGTGTGAGAGAAGCGTCTGTGGAGATAGATGGGAAGACTGTGGGCCGGATTGGCCCAGGGCTCCTAATCTTTTTGGGCGTGGGCAAGGGTGACTCTGAACATGACACGATCTTCTTGGCGGATCGCGTCTTAGGGCTGCGAATCTTCGAGGACGCAGCGGGCAAGATGAATCTCTCCGTCAAGGACGTGCAAGGGGAGATCTTGGTGGTTTCGCAGTTTACGCTCTATGGGGATACGCAGAAGGGGCGTCGCCCTAGCTTCGATGCCGCAGCGCCGCCTGATCAAGCCCGTGTGCTCTATGAGCTTTTTTTGCAAGAGCTGCGTCGTAGCGGGCTGAAGGTCGAATCAGGGATCTTCGGGGCTCGCATGAAGGTCTTCCTCATCAATGATGGTCCCGTCACTTTCATCCTCGAGAGCAAGGCGGTTGCACAGGCAAATCCAACTTGATAGAATGTGAGCCTGCTAAAGCTCAGAAGCCTTCGAGTCTTCTCAATGCTTTATGATATAAAGGAGCGGTGAACATGGGACAGGGAGTACCTAAGTATAGGCGATCGAGATCACAGAGGCGCATGCATCGGGCAGCCAGCTATAAATTTACCCCTGTGACGATCAATGAGTGTCCGCGTTGCCATGAGCCCAAGCTGCCTCATCGCGTCTGCCTGAATTGCGGCTACTATAGAGGGATGGAGGTTATCGCCTTGGAGGAGAAAGAGTGAGGGGAGGGACTACTTGGCGCCCTTCAGGCGCGGGTCTAAGATGTCTCGAAACGCGTCGCCAATCAGATTCCATCCCAGCACAAAGAGCAAGATAGCCATGCCAGGATAGACCACAATGTACCAGTGATCGCTAAGGCGAGGGATCCAGTCGCGGGCGAAGCTGATCATCTGACCCCAGTCGGCAAAGCCTATCTCAGCCCCTAAGCCTAAGAAGCTTAACGCCGCAAAGTTGAGGACATACGAGCCGATGTCCATCGAGCCCACGACTAATGTCGGATAGATAGCGTTAGGAATGATATGGCGTAACAAGACGCGGTAGTGTGGGGCTCCTATAGCATGAGCGGCATAGACGTAGTCTCGCTCTTTGATGGCGAGGATATCCCCTCGGATCAAACGGGCGTAGCTCATCCAGCCGAAAACAGTGAGTGCGACCATGGCCGTCAACAACCCACGCCCTAGGGACGGCTGGAGCACGGCGGCCAGAGTAATAGCTGCTACTAAAAAAGGGAAGGCCAGAAAGATGTCCGTGATACGCATAAGGATCTCGTCAACCCAGCGACCGAAATATGCGCCAAGCGAGCCGATCACCAAGCCGATTAAGACATTCAGGCCGGTGAGGACCAGGCCCACGAAGAAGGCCATTGACGTTCCCCACACGATCCCATAATAGATATCGTAGCTTTGGATGAGACCGAAGGGTCGAGCCTCGCAGATCGTCTCTTGCTTGGTGATGATCTTCCAGATCTGCTCCAGGGGATTATCGCCTCTGGGCGGCTGAGGCATGTGAGTATAGCCACAACGAACGATGCGATAGGGCTCCCGTGGATTCTCCGGAGGGGCTAGCCATGGTGCTGCAATCGCAATCGCAGCAAAGAAGAGTACGAGCACGATCCCTATCAACGATAGCCTGTTCTGTAGGAGCTTGCGCATCCGATATGCAGCGGTGATAATCGTTGCGACAACTCCAAAGACCAATATCTGACTTATGAGGAAGAGCGGTTCTTCAAAGAGACCAAGCTCTTGGCGAGTGGAGAGCACGACAAAGACGAAGAGCCCTCCAAGCACTAGATATATCCAGAGGAGAGAATGTCGTAGCCACGCCCGCACTGCACTCACTCCAACCTCACCCGTGGGTCGATAAACGCGTAGAGCACATCCACGATTAGGTTGCCCACGACGAGCAACACACCGTTGAAGAGCGTGAACCCGATGACGCTCAGGATGTCCAGACGTATTGCCGCATCAGCGGCCCAGCGCCCGATCCCCGGATAGTTAAAGATCGTCTCCGTGATGACGACACCGTTGAGCAGGCCGATCAGAAGCAAGCCTCCCATCGTCGCTACTGGAATCATAGCATTACGAGCGGCATGTTTATTGATAACCACGCTCTCTTTGAGGCCCTTGGCCCGCGCCGTCATGATGTACTCCTGGCGTAGCGTCTCAAGCATCGAGCTGCGCGTCACCCGCAATAACAACGCCCATTGCACGTACGAGAGCGTGATGACCGGCATGATGAGATGGCGCAGGGAATCCCAGAAGACATCCCAACGCCAGTTGAGGATCGCGTCTATAGTATACATTTGGGTGTAGCGAATGAACGAGCCGTTGATGACTTCACGAGTGACCCAGTCAGAGATCTGGCCTGGGGGGAACCATTGCAATCGCGCATAGAAGTACATGAGCATCAGCAGACCGAAGACGAAGGTGGGCAATGACCATCCGACCAAGGCAAAGACACGCATCGTGTGGTCAATCAACTTGTCTTGGTGGACTGCCGAGAGTATCCCAAGCCAGATGCCTACTAAGATAACGGGGAGCATTGCCCAGAGTGAGAGCTCCAGCGTAGCTGGCAGATAATAGAGCAGGGCTTCGCTAACAGGGCGCTGAGCGGTCTTCGACCAGCCGAGATCGCCGCGAATGACCTGGTTGAGCCATTGCCAATACTGAATATGTATGGGTTGATCAAGCCCATACTTTTTGATGATACGATCCATGGCATCGGGGCTTTTAGGCACATCAGCTAGATAGAGACTGGCGCGCATCTCGGGAGAGAGCAAGGCAAAGACGGCGAAGACAAAGATCGTCACTCCCAGGAGCAGGATTGGCAATAACAACAAACGCCGGATGATATACGCAAGCATGATCGCTTCAACGTGGGAAGTATAACATACCTAACTTGAGTTCGTCAAGCGAGTAAGTATCAAAGGGGCCGAAGGCACCTGCCCCCGGCCCCTTTGCCTGTACTGAGACTACGACGAGCTTTAGCCCTTGCTCAGCCAATAGACATACGTTCCTGGATAGGCCGGGTTGTAGAACCAGCCTTTGACCCAGATCTGCTCGTAGCGCCGCACCTGGAGCTGGATGTTCTGGATGTTAATCGCGTACTCAACGGCCAGGCGGTTGAGCTCAAAGTAGATCTTCTCAGCGCGGCCGCCTTTCCGTTGATCCGGCTCCTTCTTGGCCTTCACGACCAGGTCATCGAAGAGGTCCTGGAGCGTGGGGTACTTCTTAGCCTCAAGGAACGTCGCATAGACTGGCTTAAACTCGACATCCTTGAGGGTGCTGAAGTTCTGGCCGATGGCGAAGGATCCGGTGCGGAACATATACGGGTGGACCCAGTTGTGCGGGTGGGCATAGTCCTCGAGCCAGCCGACCCAGAAGACCGCCAGTTCGCCCGCATCCATCGCCTTCAGATATGTTGGCCAGGGCAGGTCGAGCACGTCCACAGAGAAGATCGGCCGACCAGGGCGCTTCTTGTTCATGTCCTCGAGGTTGCGCTCGAGCATCTCTGCGGCGAAGCGGCGCGCTATATTGCCCTGGTTGAAGGTCAGGATGAGGCGCATGCCATCAGACCAGAGCTTGCCACCCCAGGCGGCCTTGAGCTCCTCCTCACACTTGGCGAGGCTGAACTCATAGCCCTTCTGCTCGGGGTTGTAGCCCAGGCGGCCCTCAATGATCACGCCGTTGATAGGCTTAGCCTCTCCTAGCCAGGACTCCTTGATATAGGTGGCCGTGTCGAAGCAATAGTTGAGGGCGCGGCGGAGGTTAAGGTCGAGCAGTAGATCGGGCTTATCGGCGCCGCCGAGCTTGGGCATGTAGGCGCTGCCTTCCTTCACCTTAAAGTTGATGAAGGCGCTCTGCATGATGTTGCCCGGCAGCGGGCCATGCATGCGGGCCTTGCCAGCCTTCACGAGGGGCTCCATGGCCGCTACGAACGGGCGCGGCACGTCGATAGAGTCGGCATCGCCGGCCTCAAATATCGCTAGGCGGGTGCCCCACTCCGGCACGACCTTCCGGATGTAATTCTTAAGAATAGCCGGGCGCTTGGCCAAGCCACCCCAGTAGTTGTCGTTGCGCTCAAGGATGAGCTCCTTGCCCTTGTCCCACTTGACAAGCTTGTAAGGGCCGGTGCCGTTGGCCTTGTCGAAGAGCTTTGAAGCTTCAGCCTTGGGATCCCACCACTTGCGCCAGTTGTCGCACTTGCCGTCCCAATCGCCAAGTCCAATGGCCCACTCCTTGTCGATGATCGACGTCCAGCTGCCTGCTAGGATCTGGATGAACGGTCCGAAGGGGGAGGCTAGCTTGATCTCGACGGTATCGGGGCCGGTGACCCGAATCGCGTTGAGCACCTGCTGACAGGCCTGGGCATCGCCGACCTTCTTGGCCAACTCATCGATGGAAGCGACATCGAGGACATGCTCGATAATCATGTGGATGGGGCCACCCGAGCGATCCTGGAGGAGCGCTCGCTGGAAGCTATAGGCCACGTCCTCAGGGGTGAGGTCACCGCCTAGATGGAACTTGACGCCCTTACGAATCTTAAAGGTATACGTGCTGCCGTCGGGAGAGACCGTCCAGCTCTCCGCCAACATGGGGACGAACTTGTCGATGGCCTCACCGTCGTAGAAAACCAAGGTCTCGTAAATATTGAAGATTGCCGTTGCGCTGGAGGTGTCGTAGTGCCATGCCGGATCGAGGGTCTCTAGGTCACCGATTACAGCTTCAATGTAAGTATCTGGATTCTTGATCTGAGCCAAACCGCTTGTCACCCCGAGAACCAATGCTAGTGCCGCTGCAAGAGCTCCCCATCGCCACACTGCTTTCATGGAACTACCTCCTTTTGTGAGTTATGTTGCTATTGGGGATAGAAGAGCTAAACACTTTTTTTTGTGAGCTGTGCAATCACCTCCTTTGCCGCGTGTGGGTTATCCGGGCGCTCCCTTTTCTTAATATTATATATTACCCCCCAGAAGGGGGAGTTGTCAAGAGTTTTAGAGAGGGCTTTTCGTGAGCTGAAGGAGCATGGCTTGAAGTAATCACAAATTTTTTGCAGACTAATAATATGCCTAAATGGATATGGCTGGTGGTAATAGGGCTTATTCTCATTGGGGGATTGGTCTTCTGGTGGGCATGGGAGGCTAGAGCACCTTCCTCCGAGGCATACCGTGCCAAGGTTTTAGAGGTCTTGCAGGGGGGAGAGCTCGATCCGGGCCTGGCATTTCTGCTCAACGGAATTCGCGTCGACTTGGACTGCCGCGATGAGGAGCTGTGCACTCGTATGGAGAACTTTGTGGAGGTCTTCGATATCGCCGAGCAGTACGAGTTCTTCGTGGGCGACTACCAGGGCCGGATCTGTAAGCAAAGACCCAGCGCGATCGACCGTGCCGATCATGAACGGCTATGCAAACTCCTGCAGAAGCTTTTGAAGGAGATCACCGGTATCAAGACGAATGCCTCCCTGGCGCTGAATTTCCTCTCGCTCAATCCCTCCCACGATGTCAAAGGTCTCTTAAAGAATTTCTTGCAACGTATCCTAGCTCATCGCGAGCGGGTGCTGCAGATCGAAGTTGAGCTCAAGAGCATCCCATGGTTAGAGCCTGCCCTTGTCATGAAACGCTATTGAGGGCTTGGCCCTAAGACCGAAAGCACATAATATTGTAGATATTTTTGGGCGACGCGTCTAATGTCTTCTGACGTTACGGCTTGGATCAGCTCTGGGTAGCGCGCGTCCATTTGGTAGCCGACGCCGAGCGTCTCGTACCAGCCTAAGTACCAGGCGCGGCGCTCCGTCGTCTCGTGATCGATTCTGTAATTCCCGATCACATAGCTCTTAGCTCGATCGAGCTCATCTTGAGGCACGCCGTTCTCTTGGATATCTTTGATGATCTCCAGGATGCCCTGTTGGGCGGTCTCGGCGTTCTGCGGCAGCGCGATAATATATGTAACGAGATGGCTGTCCTCGGCGCGGGAGGGATAGAAAGACCCTGTAGAGTACGCTAATCCGCGCTTATCGCGCAACTCGCTAAATAGTCGAGAGCTCATGCCGCTGCCTAAGATCGCATTGAGGAGCTTCATCGCGGGGTAGTCTGGGCTTGAGACAGGGGGAGCGGGATAGCCCACGATGAGCCACGTGAGATTGAGGCGCTTGGTCGCTTCGACACGCTTGTTTTCGGTGAGCGCCAGGGAAATGGGCTGCGGTTTGAGAGGCAGCTCTTCGGCGCCCTGAGGCAGCTCTTGGAGCTTAGCTCGCAACAACGCTTCAAGCAGTGTCCGATCAAACGCCCCGACCGCCACGATGGTCATGTTGTTGGGCACATAATATTTCTTATAGAACTGCACGATATCTTCACGAGTGATGCGCGCGACGCTCTCTACAGTGGGGATGCGCCCGTAAGGATGCGCACCATACAAAGCGCTCTGGAAGTTATTGTAGATGACCGAGAAATTCTGATCGGCCTGGGCTCGGATTTCCCTAATAAATTCGGTCTTGACGCGCTCAACTTCATCAGGAGCAAACGCTGGGTTCAGTAACACATCAAGATAGATGGGCAAGGCGCGCTTCAGCGTCTCTTTCGGCGTGACAAGCATCACGTGGGCCATATCAGGAAGAACGTCTTGGCTGAGCTGTGCCCCTAAGTTTTCGATCTCCGTAAAGAGCTCTTCTTCGGAGCGCGTAGTCGTGCCGCGCAACAATAGTCTTGACGTCAGCTCCGCGATCCCTGTAAGTTCTGATGGTTCTGCACGAGCGCCGGTGCCCACAAACGCTTGGAGTGCGACCGTCTCTGCAGAATGGTCTTCACGCAAGATCAGCTTCAGCCCGTTGGGCAACACAACGAGTTCGTCAGTCGTCGGCTGCTCAGCTGTCTCTGGGATGAGCACAAGCTCGTAGTACGTATCGAGATTGATGTACTTGCGCGCGACCTCCACGATATCTTGCACGGTGATGGCGCGGATCTTCTCTGGGTATGTGAGTGCGAACTTATAATCTCCGGCGACGACGGAATAGAACCCTAAAGTGCCAGCGAAGCCCGCGGCGGTCTCAGCTTGCAGCGCTTCTTGAGCAAGCAGGACGGTCTTGGCGCGCTCGACTTCGTCAGCGCTGAGCTTGCCGTCGAGAATCTCTTTGAGTTCCTGAAGGATCGCTTGCTCGACGGCGACGCGGTTCTCATAGGGGAACTCAGCGTAAATACTAAAAATCCCCGGCTCTTTTTGGGTGAAATACCCAGCGTCTATAGCTGTCACGAGACCTAATTCTTTGCGCAGCTTCTTGTAGAAGCGTGAGCCCCGCCCGTCTGATAAGAGCGTGATCAAGACGTCCATCGCGTAGACGTCCTGGGCTTCTCTGATGGACGGGCCAGGCCACGCAAAGATCAGATACCCCTGGCTGACGTCGCGCCGGATCTCTTGGACAGTCTTTTCCGTGCGCGCAGGCTCTTTGGGATATGTCTGAGTTGGGATGGATTTGCGCTCCATTGTGCCAAACTTCTCTTTCACGATTTGCAAGGTCTGCTCGATCTCTATGTCCCCGACAACGACGAGCGTCATGTTGTTGGGAACATAGTATGTGCGCATCCAGTTCAGAAAATCTTCACGGGTTAGTCTCTCCAAGCTATCAGCAAATCCAATGATAGGCAGCTTATACGGATGGACGGTGTAAAACTCCTGGCGCAGGGTGAAGAACGCAAACGACGTAGGGTTATCAGAGCGCTGCTGTTGCTCGCGCAAGACGACCTCTTTCTCACGGGTGATCTCTTCCTCAGGGAAGGTCGAGTTTTGAGTAATATCAGCGATGATGTCTATAGCCAGCTTGGTGTGCTCACTGGGCAAGATAATATAGTAGTGAGTGAAGTCATAAGATGTTGCGGCGTTGGTGCGCCCACCGAGGGCCTCGACTTCTCTATCGATGCCACGAGGGCGCCTCTCCGTGCCCTTAAAGAGCATGTGCTCGAAGAAGTGCGAGATCCCAGAGATCTCTCGGGTTTCATTGAGGCTGCCGACGTTGACCCAAAGGTCAACGGCTGTGATACCCGTACCAGGCCTAGGGACAAGCAGGACTTTTAAGCCGTTTTCGAGGGTGAATTCGTGTACTTTAGGCTGAGCGAGCGAGTTGGGCAGTGCCCCTACCAGAAGTGTCACAAGCAAGAGAGCGACGAAAGTGAAGCGCTTCATATCGGCCTCCTTGTGAGGGTATTCTATCATTTCGGCAAGGTCTGGACAAATTCTGAGTTGACAGAGCAAGTCCAGCTGGGTACAATCTCCTTGGGCCGTTAGCTCAGTGGTAGAGCACCTGCCTTTTAAGCAGGGGGTCGCAGGTTCGATCCCTGCACGGCCTACCACACTCCACGACTTCCTCTCCCTGGTGTACGTGACGCGTTTGAGATATTTTGATCTCGCTGAGGGGCTGCCAGTATAATCTCTTCCAGACCCTGCTAAGTACGGCTCAGCTAGGGGGCTTTGATGGAGCCAGAGCATATCCACGTGAATGAGATTCTCGAGAGCGACTACTGGCCTGAGCCTGTACGTGTGCTCAGCCTCCAAGCCTTTGGGGAGTGCGTGCAGATCGAAGCTGTCGGCACCAGAACTCAGCAGTTCTATTCACGCATCTTCTCGCTTGCTGAGCTGGCCCAGATCCGACGTATATCTGCGACTACCCGAGACTTCCAAGGCCATGCTGAAAAATTCTTTCTAACTATAGAAGCTCATCGCATTCGTTACGCGCAACAGTTCGACCCGCTCTTTGCCGTGAGCGTCTCCCAGATCGATCCATTGCCCCATCAGATCGAAGCTGTTTATTTTTATATACTTAAGAATCCCAAGATTCGCTTCTTGCTCGCCGATGACCCCGGCGCGGGCAAGACAATCATGGCAGGGCTGCTCCTCAAAGAGCTGAAGTACAGGGGCTTGGCGCAACGAATCCTCATCGTTGTGCCAGGGCATCTCAAAGACCAATGGCTCCGAGAGCTGAAAGAACGCTTCGATGAATCTTTTGTCGTTGTGGATCGCGCGGTCATGAACGCTACGTGGGGGCGCAACGTCTGGTGCGAGCACTCTCACGTCATCACGTCGATGGACTTTGCCAAACAAGATGACGTGATGGCCGCTCTCGCCGAAGCCCGCTGGGATATGACGATTGTGGACGAGGCGCACAAGCTTGCGGCCTATCGCTACGGCGACAAGATCACCAAACGGGAGCGCTATCGTCTGGGAGAGCTGCTGTCGCGGACGAGTCAATTCTTGCTCTTCTTGACAGCTACGCCCCATCGTGGCGATCCCGAAAACTTCCGACTCTTCTTAGATCTTTTAGAGCCCGGATTCTTCGCCTCGATCGAGGTATTAGCCCAATCTGTCCGCGATCGGGACAATCCATTGTTTTTGCGTCGCCTCAAGGAAGATCTCTGCGACTTCGAGCGCCGGCCACTCTTCCCTAAGCGCTACGTCTTCACCATCCCGTATTATTTAAGCGATGAGGAGAAACAGCTCTATAACGCCGTCACGACCTATGTTGAGCGCGCGTACAATAAAGCGCTAGCGGCCGAGAAGCGCAACGTCGCGTTCGCGCTGCTCATCTTGCAAAGACGCTTGGCTTCGAGCGTGCGGGCTGTCCGGCGCTCCTTGGAACGGCGCACTGCGCGCTTAAAGGAGCTCTTGCGCGTGGGGCAGTGGCTGGCCGAACGCGAAGAGATCGACGAAGACGCGCTCGAAGATAGCGAAGAGCTCGAGCGCTTGCGCCAAGAAGAAGAGCTCGTTGAGCGCCTGACGGCCGCTGAGACGCACGAGGAACTCCAGGCAGAGATCGCTCAGCTTGAAGAGCTGATTCGACTAGCTAAGCAGGCTGAGCGCCGCGAGATCGAGCGCAAGCTCGAAGAGCTCCGGAAAGTGATGGAAGAAGAGCGCCTCCGGCAGACCGGCGAGAAATTGCTCATCTTCACTGAGTCGCGGGAGACGCTCGAATATCTCGTGGAGAAGCTCAGATCGTGGGGCTACTCTGTGGTGGGCTTGCACGGGGGACTCAATCTCGATGCGCGCATCCGCGCCGAGCACGAGTTTCGCGAGCACGCCCAAGTCATGGTCTCCACCGAAGCCGGCGGCGAGGGCATTAATCTTCAGTTTTGCTCGCTGATGGTCAACTACGACATCCCCTGGAACCCCAATCGTCTCGAACAGCGCATGGGACGGATTCACCGTTACGGCCAGACAAGAGAAGTCCATATCTATAATCTTGTGGCGCTCGACACCCGCGAGGGCAAGGTCTTGGACGCGCTCTTTCGCAAGTTGGCTCAGATTCAAGAAGCCCTCGGCAGCGACCGGGTCTTCGACGTCATCGGCGAAGTCCTTCCCGGGCGTAGTCTCAAAGAGCTCATTGTCGAAGCGATCGCCAACCGTCGGACGCTAGACGAGATCGTGCGCGAGATCGAGGCTATTCCCGACCGCGAGGCCGTAGAGCGAGTCCGGCAAGCGGCTCTAGAAGGGCTGGCGATCCGCCACCTCGATCTGCAGCGCATTCTGGGCGAAGAACGTAAGGCACGGGAGAACCGCCTTGTGCCAGAGTATATCGAAAAGTTCTTCGAGCGAGCCTGCCGCGCGCTAGGGATCTCCTTAGAACGCCGCGCCGACGGCCTGTGGCGCATACCCCATGTGCCGTATGAACTTCGTAACATCCCTCGTTCGTTCAAGGATCGCTACGGAGAAGTTTTCTCAAGCTATGGCAAGATCGCTTTTGAGAAGGCCCAAGCGCGCTCAACGCAAGCCATCTTCGTTGGGCCGGGGCATCCCCTGCTCGAAGCACTCATCGAGCAGATTCTCTTTCGGTCTGGGGAAGAGGTGCGGCGCGGGGTGACGTTTGCCGATCCCGATTCTAAGCTCAACGGATTCCTTTGGTTCTTAGAAGCTGAGATCCGTGATGGTCTCAATGCAATTGTTGGCAAAAGGCTCTTTGCCCTCTACCAGCCTCTCCAGGGCGAGTGGCGTGTGGTCCACCCTTCGATTCTGTGGGATTTGAGGCCTCTTACTCCGGAGGAGTCGGGCGCTCTGGCCGTTGGCCCGGTGAGCCTGAACGAAGGACAAGCCGTGGCGTTTGCCATTGAGAACGCGCTGACAAGCTACCTACACGAGCTGAGGGCACAGCGGGAGCGCGACGCCGCGATCAAGCGCAAATACGGCCTGCGCTCGCTGGAACAGATGATCCTTGAGTCCGAAGCGAGGCTCAGCGAGTACGAGACGCGCCGCGCTCAGGGGGAGGCTATTCCTGAGCCAACGATCCAGAATGAGCTGCGCCGCAAGGAAGAGCTGGAGGAGCGCAAGCGTTCTCTCGAAGAGACGATCATAAGAGAGACCAGTCTCACTCCGGCCACGCCGCGCGTCCTGGGGATAGCTCGCGTCGTTCCTGCGCAACTTGTGGATAGCCTCGCTGAAGCGATGCGCTCTGATCCCCAGATCGAAGCCATCGGCATGGAGATCGCCATGGCCTATGAGCGCGCCGAGGGCCGCAGCCCAGAAGACCTCTCCAAGCAGAACCTGGGCTTTGACATCCGCTCCACCGCTCCCGACGGGAGCGTGCGCTATATCGAAGTGAAGGCCCGCGCGCGCACCGGCGCCATCACACTTACTCCCAACGAGTGGCTCATGGCGAAGCGCTTTGGGGACGATTATTGGCTCTACGTTGTCGAAAACGCCGCAACTGAGCCAGTGCTCTATCGCATCCAAGACCCAGCAACGAAGCTCCAGCCCACAGAAGTCGTCGAGATCGTGCGCTACGTCGTCACAGACTGGAAGCACAGCGCGGTGAGGTGAGACCTTTGTGCGCCTACTCGTGCTCGACGGAGCCCAGAGCATCGGAGGCACAAAGATCTACTTGGAAGAGGGCAGCGTCGGGGTTCTCCTGGATTTTGGGATCAACTATGGGCGCTGGGGACTCTACTTTGAAGAATATCTGAAGCCCCGCTCCGGTAGGGGGCTCTACGATCTATGGGCCTTGGGGTTGATCCCAAAAGTCGAGGGCCTCTACCGTCGCGATCTCATGCCCAAAGATTTTGCCCCGTCTTTCGAGCACGCCCTCGAGATCCACGGGGTCTTCATCTCCCATGCGCATCTGGACCATTGCGGGTTGGTTGGTCTCATTCGCGAGGACTGCCCCATTTATACTTCAGCAATGAGCGCCGCTATCATGAAGGCCATGCAAGACAGCGGCCAGACTGACTTCTATAGCGAGTTGGCCTACTGCACCCCGCGCTCCTAAGACGGAGGACGCGCGCGCCCTAGCAACTCACTCTCAGCGTCCTTACCGCGGACGCCCACTGCGCAGCGTCTTGGGAGGAACGCCCCAAGACTTGCAGCGATTTTGGCAGACGCCTCCTAACCCTAAAGCTTCTTCCACCTCCTCTGCCTCGCGAGCCAAAAAGCTCGAGGCCCCCTGCCCGCAGCCCGCCCCAGATCGCCTCGAAGAGCTGCGCTTTCGCGCCTTCCCTGTGGATCACTCCATACCTGGTGCCGTTGCGTATCTCTTCTATACCGACGCTGGGCCAGTGGTCTACACCGGCGATCTGCGCCTCCATGGCCGGCATGGAGACCAGACCCGACGCTTCGTCGAAGCCGTCGCTCGCGAGAGACCTTATCTGCTGATCGTCGAGGGGACGCGCCTGGGCCGCGAGCCGGGAGAGCCCATCACCGAGGAGCAAGTCTACGAGAACGCCCTCCAGATTGTGCAACGAAGCCGGGGCAAGCTCGTCATCGCCGATTTCGGCCCCAGACATATCGAGCGTTTGGAGACTTTTCTCAATATAGCTCAAGAGACGCAGCGACGGCTGCTGGTCTTCACCAAGGACGCCTATCTGCTCGAGGCGCTCGCGTATGCCGATTCGGCTTTTGAGAAGGTGCTGCGCCATCCGGCGTTGGGGATCTTCGACGAGCTGCGCCTGGATCCCCGAGGCTGGGAGGAAGGGCTTCGCGAGCGCTATAACAATCTCTTGGTGACGGCTGAAGAGGTGCGGGCCGATCCCGCTAGCTACGTGCTCGCTTTCAGTTTTTACGATATGAACGATCTGCTCGACATTCACCCTCAAGAGGGTGTGTATATTTACTCGTCGTCGGAGGCCTATGGGGAGGACGCGCGCGTGGATCTGTGGCGCCTGTGGAATTGGCTCAAGTTCTATCAGATGGCGGTGCATGGGTTCTGCTGGGTAGGGAGCGATGAGCGCGGGGGGCCGGAGTTTTCCGGGGGCCTGCATGCGAGCGGGCACATCAGCGCGGAGGACTTGCTATGGTTGATCAAAGAGATCAAGCCGCGCTATCTGCTGCCGGTGCACACCGAGCATCGCGAGTGGTTTGTGCAGGCGCTGGCTGGGGAGCCGATTCGAGTCGT
>JANXCC010000009.1 GCA_025060395.1 Candidatus Bipolaricaulota bacterium
AGCGTACTCGACGATCTCGCAGTTGGGCTATATGTTTTTAGGGCTGGGCGTTGGTGGCTTTGCGTATGCGATCACGCACGAAGCTGCTGGCTACACCGCGGCTCTCTTTCACTTGATGAACCATGCGTTCTTCAAGGCGCTGCTCTTCTTGGGGGCCGGCTCGGTCATCCACGCGGTGCACACGAACGATCTGCGCCAGATGGGGGGGCTGAGAAAGTTCATGCCCATCACAGCGCTGACGATGCTCGTCGCGGCGCTCTCGATTGCGGGGGTGCCGCCGTTTTCGGGGTTCTGGAGCAAAGACGAGCTCATAGCGTCTGCCTTCGCCGCTGCGGAGCACGAGCCGTGGCTTGTGGTGTTAGGAGCGTTGGCGCTTGCGGTCGCGTTCATGACGGCGTTCTATATGTTCAGATTATGGTTCTTAGCGTTTGCTGGGACGCCCCGCTACGATCCGCATCATCATAAGCCTCACGAGTCGTCAGCGCTAATGACCGTGCCGTTGGAGCTCTTGGCCGTGCCCGCGGCGCTCTCCGGGATGACGCTGCTGCTAGGCTTTGGCGACGTGATCTATTATGGCGAAGCCCACCATCTCTCGGCGCTTGAGATTCTTAAACATATCTTCACAAGCCCCCTAGCGTATCTCTCCATCGCGTTGGCCTTCGCGGGCATCAGCTTGGCCTATGCGATCTATCTAAGAGACTGGAGCGTCGCCCTTCCCAAGCCCTTGACGCAGCTCAAAGAGAGAGTCTATAGGGTGCTAGAGCAGAAGTACTATTTAGATTGGCTCTTGGTGGACTGGGTAGCGGGGCGAGTGACGTTGGGGGCAGCGTGGCTGATCGAGCGCTTTGATAGCTTAGTTATTGATGGCGCTGTCAATCTTGTGGCTAAGCTCGCGGCGCTCTACGGGTGGGTGATGGATCGTTTTGATCTGGCGTTGATAGATGGCTTGGTCAACGGACTCGCGCAACTCTTACGCCTCTTCGGGCAAGGGTTGCGGCGCACGGTCACGGGGTTTGTCTCAGATTATGCGTCATGGGTCGTGGCCGGGCTTGTGCTCTTGATGATCTTGTACGTGCTACGAGGTGCGTGGTGATGATCTCGCTCTCTTTTCTCATATTACTTGGTGGGATACTGCTCATCGGGGCAGCGCGCGACGAACGGCTCGTCAAATCTATAGGGGTGCTCGCTTCGGGTGTCGTCTTCGCTCTAGCGCTTTATATCTGGCTGGGGAGCGACTGGAGTCTTCCGGGTTGGCACTACCTCGAAGCGTATGAATGGATCCCGGCCTTCGGGATTCAATACAAAGTCGGCCTCGATGGGATCAGCATGCCCATGTACGTGCTGACAGCTCTGCTGACGTTTCTCTCGTGTATCTTCTCGTGGGATATCACCAACAGAGCCAAAGAGTACTTTGCGCTCTTTTTGCTGTTAGAGATTGCAATCTTAGGGGTCTTTGTGGCGCTCGATCTCTTTCTGTTTTATGTCTTTTGGGAGGTCGTGCTCGTCCCAATGTATCTGATTATCAATCTCTGGGGCGGGCCGCGCAAGGAGTACGCAGCTATTAAGTTCTTTCTCTACACCTTCTTGGCGAGCTTGATTATGCTTGTGGGGATCATCGCGCTCTACTTAGCGACCGGGGCGAAGACCTTCGATCTGACAGAGTTAATCGCTCTTAAAGATAGATTATCCCCGGAGCTGCAGATTTGGATCTTCGCCGCGCTCTTGGTGGGCTTTGTCGTCAAGATGCCCCAAGTCCCTGTGCACACATGGCTCCCTGATGCTCATGTCGAGGCGCCCACAGCCGGATCGGTCTTGCTTGCCGGGGTCTTGCTAAAGATGGGGTCCTACGGGATCATCAGAGTTTCTCTGCCGTTGCTGCCCGCGGGCTTTGAGTTCTTCCAGCCTATCTTAATCTCTATTGGTGTGCTCAGTATTATTTATGGGGCGTTCGTCTGTCTGGCCCAGCAAGATTTGAAGCGACTCGTCGCATACTCGAGCATCAGCCACATGGGGGCGGTCTTGTTGGGGATCGCGCTGGGGAGCGAAGTGGGGATCGTGGGGGCTGTCTATATGATGTTCGCGCACGGGTTGATCTCGCCGCTGCTCTTTATGATCGTCGGAGCGATTCAGCACGGCGTGGGGACGCGTGAGATCCGACTCTTAGGCGGCGTCGCGCTGAAGCTGCCCAAGGCGGGCTTTATTATTACAGCAGGAGCGCTGGCCAGCGCAGGGCTGCCGGGGATGGTGCAGTTCATCGCCGAATTTTTGATCTTCGTCGAGACATACAGAGTTTTGGGGCTGTTGGTCTTGCTGCCCTTGCTCACAGTGATCATCACCGCGGGGTATTATCTGTGGGCGTTGCGACGGGCTATTTTTGGGGAAGTATCTCCAGCAGTTGCCAGTGGCCACGACGTCAAGCCTTATGAGTTTTGGCCCATGCTCGTTCTGATTATTTTGATTATCTTCTTTGGCGTCTGGCCCGCGCCGTTGCTCTCGGATATTGCCGGGGCCGTGAAGCCGTTGGTGACGCTTTTAGGGCGTGGGATGCCATGAGCTTCGCAGACGTGCACAGCATCGCTCCTGAGTTGATCGTAACGCTCGGTGCGTTTGTGGTGCTCTTTGTGAGGAAGCACAGCCCTCAGATTGCTGTGATTGGGCTGCTGTTGGCGTTGCTCTCGCTCTTCTTTCTTCCCCAAGGGGAGTTCTTCTTCGGCGCGTGGGAGATCCATGCATTCGCGATCTTCTTTAAAGCGCTCTTTCTCGTCGTCGCGCTCTTGGTCGTCTTGGGGTCGCCGGGGACGCTCGGGGCCGAGCGCGAAAAAGAGTATTACGCGCTCGTGCTCTTCGCGACCGTAGGGATGCTGGGCGTCGCCGGAGCCAAAGAGCTGATCACGCTCTTTGTCAGCTTCGAGCTCTCGTCGCTCTCAACCTATGCGCTGGCGGGCTACATCAAGCGCGACGAGCGCTCGCTCGAAGCCGCTACGAAGTTCTTTATTATTGGGGCGCTCTCGTCGGCGCTCTCTATCTACGGCATCTCTCTTATTTACGGCGCGACCAATACGACGTTTATTCAGAATTTGGTCGCGCTGCAGAGTCCCGACTTAGAGATCGCATTGAGAGCGGGCTTGGTCTTCGTCTTGGCGGGCTTTGGCTTTAAGATTACTGTAGTTCCCTTTCACTTTTGGGCACCTGATGTCTATGAGGGTGCGCCCGCCCCCGTCACGGCGCTCTTAGCCGCGGGCTCGAAAAAGATGGGCTTTCTCGCGCTCATTAAAATTTTCTTGATGAGTCTCGTCGCGCTCGAGCTCGAGTGGGGCTTATTGTTTGGGGTCTTAGCACTCTTGACGATGACTGTTGGCAATCTCTTAGCGTTGGTGCAGTCGAGCGTCAAACGAATGCTGGCGTACTCTTCGATTGCGCACGCCGGGTATATTCTGATCGCCTTTGCGGTAGGGACCGAGTACGGCCTAGTTGGGGGACTCTTCCACATCGTCACCCACGCGGTCACGACCGCGGGACTCTTTCTCATCGTCGCCCTCTTAGCCGCGAAGGGCTTGGGAGAAGAGTACGCAAGTTATTCAGGGCTGAATCGTCGTCAGCCGTTGGTCGCGTTGGTGCTCTTGCTCTCGCTGCTCTCGCTGGCGGGGGTGCCGCCGTTGCCGGGGTTTCAGAGCAAGTTTGTGCTCTTTGGCAGCGCTGTGGACGCGGGGCTAGCCAATAAGAGTTGGCTCGTGCTCTTGGCCATTGCGGGCGTGGTGAACTCCGCGCTCTCGCTGGCGTTCTACGCGCGACTGATCAAAGTCGCCTATGTAGATGAGCCAAAGCGCGCGTTAGCGAATCCTCATCCCGAAGCTTTACAGATCCCGCCGCTCTTGCTCGTGGTGCTCTTGTTAGAACTGCTCTTTATCGTTGTTTTCGCATTTCAGCCCAATGTCTTGCTCGAAGGGCTGCGCCTTGCCGTGCAAGCTGCCTTCTAAAGCACGTACCATTTGACTCCTGAGAGGGCCTCTTTTTTAATAGACCCTTAAGGAGGACGCTATGACGGAATTTGAGATCAAACTCTTTGACCCACAGACCGCTAGTCACTCGGACTTTGTGGCTTACAACGATTTTCTCAATCGCATCCAGGCCGAGATGTGGCCCGAGGACCCGCCCACCGAACTCGAAGAGACGATTCGGAATCTGCGCGCGACGCCCCCGTTTGTGGTGAGACGGCGCTGGGTCGTCTGGCACGACGAAAGCATTATCGCTTACGGGCTGGCAAGCTTCTGGCGCACTGAGGATAACCAGCATCTGCTGTGGTTCGATATAGCCGTCTTGCCCGAGTGGCGTCGCCGGGGCTGGGCCAAACGCTTACTCAAACTGATTGCTGACATTGCTCAGCAAGAGAGGCGCCGGCTGCTCATGACTTCGACTGACTCGGCGATCCCCGCGGGAGAGGCGTTTATGAGGCGCCTTGGGGCGCAGCCAGGACAAGCCAGCCTTACGAATCAATTGAATCTTGCTGAGCTCGACAGAGAGCTCCTGCGGTGCTGGCAGGAGCGCGCGCCCACAGACGAATTTGAGCTTGGGCTGTGGGAGGGCCCCTATCCTGAAGAGGAGCTCGATGCTATTGTGAGACTGCGCGAAGTGATGAACACCGCGCCACGAGATAACTTGGAGATCGAAGACGTCAAGTGGACGAAAGAGCAATTGCGTCAGATCGAGGCGTCTTTAGCTGAGCAGAAGACCGAGCGCTGGACGATCTACGTGCGGGAGAAGAAGACGGGAAATCTCGCGGGCTACACAGAAGTTTTCTGGAGTGCATTTGAACCTGAGACGCTCTATCAAGGGGACACTGGGGTCTTCCCCGAATATCGTGGTCATGGCTTGGGGAAGTGGCTCAAGGCAGCGATGTTGGAGAAAGTGCTGCGCGACCGTCCGCAAGTGAAGCGTGTACGAACGGGCAATGCCAATTCCAACGCCCCGATGCTCAAGATCAATTATGAGTTGGGCTTCCGGCCCTATAAGCAATGGACGACGTGGCAAGTAGAACTCGGGAAGGTGCTGGAGTATCTCAGATCATCTCTAGGATGAGCTGATCGGCTTTGTTTATAGACTCAGCTAAATCTAAGATCGCCACCAGGCGCGGCACGGGGTATGCCGACGACGTAAACAGCGTCAGACACCGTTTGCCGAAGAGATAGCGCGGCGCGTGGGGCTGATGGCCTCGCACTAAGACTTTTTTGTCGAACCGTCGCATGATCTCGCGAAAATATGCTTCGCCGTACTGAGGGCGGCTGCCCCAGTCCCCAAGATAGTACCCGGGAACTTCTTGCCAATCCCCCCAGGTGATCGCGCGCCACTGAGCTGAGCCACATTCAATCTGATTGATCTCGCTCAGCGTCTGCACATCAGGAAGCCCCGCGTGGGCCGCGAGCACCCCGTTCGGAGTCGAAACGACAAAGGGCAGCAAGGCGAGCACCTCGGCAAAATCCCTCCGGCGATCCTCCTCAAGCTCGTACCAGAAATCTGCCGGAGAGAATTCCCCGAACTTCCAGCCCTCGTGATTGCCCTGCAATAAAAAGATATTCTCAGGGTGTTTTAGCTTCTGCTCTAGCAGAAAGAGAATATTCTCTAACGACTGCGGCCCGCGGTCGACGTAATCTCCTAAGAAGACGAGCGTCGTCTCAGAGTCCAAATAGCGCTCGACGACGAGCTGAGAGGCTTCATAGTCGCCGTGGGTGTCGCCGACGAAGACTACTTGCCCCGAAGAGGACAGCTCAATGAGCCGTCCTTGGGAAGTAAAAAGCTCAAAGGCTCCCTGAAGGAGCGCACGCTCGTCCATAGCCTATATTATACAATTCTGGTCGACGATCCGCGAAGAGATCGTTCATTGCTGTTACTCTTTTGTCGTTGGCTTCTGCAGGGCTGATCTCGACGATCTGCAACGACTCGCCATCGGGCGCAGCTTGAGCCAAGAGCTCGCCTGTAGGGGCGACAATCTGGCTCGCTCCCGTGAACAAAAGCTTTTTACCCCCACGCTCTTCGACCCCGTAGCGATTCGCTAAGATCCAAAAGATTCGGTTCTCCATAGCGCGCACACGCGTGATCTGCTGCCCCTTCCCCGGCAAGACCAGGTTCGATGGATGACAGATAATTTGTGCGCCCGCAAGCGCGAGCGCCCGCGTCGCCTCAGGGAAGAAGTGATCAAAACAGACGAGCATCCCGATCTTGGCGATCCCTAGATCATAGACTCGAAATAGCGTATCCCCAGGGGCAAAATAGAGCTTCTCCTCAAAGAAGAGATGGGCCTTGCGATACGTCGCTTTGTATCCCTCAGGACCGATGAGCACCGCCGAGTTATAGCACTGCTTCGCGCTCTCATCGCGCTCAGCCATCCCCAGCACGAGCCATAGGTTTTTACGTCGTGTTATGTCTTCCAAAAAGAGTGTGCTCGGGCCGGGGATCGACTCAGCAAGCTCGTTCACCTCTTCTTGTGACGTGAAGAGATAGCCCGTCGTACACAGCTCCGGCAGTACCATGATATCGGCCTCGGCTCTTTCGAGCGCTTCGGCGATCTTATGGAGATTGGCGCGCTTGTCGCCAAATGTCGGACAAAACTGATAGAATCCGACTTTGATCATATTCCACACTCCGGGGGCAAAAGATTTACAGTAACGAGAAGAGTAAGCTCGCTCGCGCGCTCGATCAGCTTGCGCTCAAAGAGGAAGCTTTGGAGTTTCTCCCACTTGTCAAGCTGGTTATGGCACGGCGCCCCGACAAAGAGCGCCAGCGTCGCGTCAAAAAATTTTCTGTTGAGATCAGCTTCACGGTGCAAGTCAGGGTTGGCTTTGAGAAAGAGCGCAAACGCACGGTCTGGCTCTTGCAAGGTCAGTGCCACAGCGCGTGCGACGGCCCGCAAGAACTTCTTCAATAACTCTGACTTCTGCTGGACTATGGTCTCGTTGGCGATGAAGACGAGCTGGGGATGATCTGGGATCCCGTGCTCTTCCATAGCGAAGAAGACGGTCTCTTTCCTCTCTTGGATCTCGACAACGATCTTCTCAACGTTGCGAAAAGCGCCGATGGCATCGACTTGCCCGGTCAAGAGTGCCGGCAGCGTGTCGAAGCCCACGTTGATGAGTTGATAATCTCCGGGTTTGAGGCCGGCAGTCTCTAACATAGCTGTCCACAGGACTGGCTCTTCAGGCTCTAGAGAATAGCCGATCTTACGCCCTTTGAGATCTTTCAGAGTGCGAATGCCGCGCTCTTTAAGAGCTAAGAGCCCTCCGAGGGGCTTCTGAATGAGCGAGCCAAGAGCCGTCAACGGAACGTTCTGGGCACGAATGACTATGAGATTGATTGGCGTCGTGATGGCCATATCGGCGCGCCCGGCGGCAGCGAGCTTAGCTGGGTCGCTAGGGTCAAACGCCGTTGGCGCTTGCAGAGAGACGGAAAGCCCCTCAGCCCTGAAAAAGCCCATCTCTTGGGCGAAGTAGAGCGGGACGTGATTGGGATTGGGCAGCCAGTCTAAGATCACAACTAACTGAGGCTGTGCTGGGCCGGCCACAAAAATCGAAACGATGAAAAGCACGCCTATAGCGAGAGATCGCATGTAGAAATCACCCCTTCTTGAGGAGATTATAGCGATGGTCGACGCCCCCGCAACTGTGATATAATTAACGTCAGTGACAGGAGGTCAGTCATGGCCCAGTACCAGAAGCCCTCTCTGGACGAGCTCAGACGGCGTCTCACGCCAGAACAGTTTGAAGTCGTTTGCAACTGTGGCACCGAGCCACCGTTTCACAATCAGTATTGGGATCATTACGAGCCAGGCATTTACGTAGACATAGTGAGCGGCGAGCCGTTGTTCTCATCGTTTGATAAATTCGATTCGGGCACAGGGTGGCCTAGCTTCACTCGACCCATCGAACCTGAAAACATCGTCGAGAAACCCGATTATTCATACGGGATGATACGAACCGAAGTGCGCTCCAAGCACGGCGATTCGCACCTAGGTCATGTCTTCGACGACGGCCCGCCTCCCACTTATAAGCGATACTGCATCAACTCCGCAGCTCTACGCTTTGTGCACGTAAGTCAGATGGAAGCCGAAGGCTACGCGCGCTACTTAGAGCCGTTTATTCTGGCAGGACTTGTGCCCCATCGCGAAGTCGTCTACTTAGCTGGGGGCTGCTTCTGGGGCATGCAAGAGATCTTGCGAAAGATCCCTGGGGTCGTCTATACCGACGTAGGCTACACGGGGGGCAAAGTTCCCAACGCGACCTATCGCTATCATCCGGGGCACGCCGAAGCTGTCAGGGTCATCTATGACACCTCAAGGCTCTCGTTTGAGGGGCTCTTGCGCTACTTCTTCCGGATGCACGACCCTACTACCTTGAATCGCCAGGGTAACGATATTGGGGAGTCATACCGTTCAGCGATCTTCTACCATACAGAGGAGCAGCGCAGAATAGCGCTAGAGTTCATAGAGCGCTTGAACAAATATAGTCAATGGGGTACGCCGATTGTGACGCAAGTCGAGCGAGCTGGGCCGTTTTGGCGTGCTGAAGAAGAGCACCAAGATTATTTACAAAAACATTCCAACGGCTATACGTGCCATTGGTTGCGGCCGGAGACGATCTTGGGATTTTAGTTGTTGCACGGTAAGCTACGAGCTTCTATAATTTTGGCTTGTTATGAGCACTGAGGCCACATTCTCTCGCGGCTTGGAGGGCGTCATTGCTGCTGAAAGCGCCTTAACGTACATCGACGGGCAGAAGGGGATTTTAGCATATCTTGGGATTCCCATCGAAGAGCTAGCGGAGCACTCGACGTTCGAGGAGACGGCGTTTCTTTTGCTACACAAGCGATTGCCCACGCGCCCAGAACTGCAAAAGTTTACGGAGGATTTGGCAAGTCACCGGCCCTTGCCCGCTCCCATCGTCGAGCTCTTAAAGGCATTACCTCAGCAAGCTCCCCCTATGGCACTCCTGCGCACAACCATTTCTGCTTTGGGCCACTTCGACCCCACTGCCGATGACGTCTCGCTCGGGACGCTCCATCAGAAAGCCGTCCAATTGATCTCTCAGCTGGCCACCTTGACCGCAGCGATCGGACGCCTGCGCCGTGCCCAAGAGATCATCCCGCCTGATCCAACGCTCCCGCACAGCGCTAACTTCCTCTATATGTTGACGGGCAAGCGCCCCAGCGCTGAGGCCGCTCGCGTCTTCGATGTTCTCTTGATCTTGCAAGCCGATCATGAGTTTCCCGCTTCGACGTTTGCCAGCCTGGTCGTCGCTTCAACGCTGAGCGATGTCTATTCGGCGATCTCGGCGGCCTTGGGCGCCCTGAAAGGGCCCCTGCATGGCGGAGCGAGCGAGCAGGTCATCCGCATGATCCTCGAGATCGGCGACCCTGCCAAGGCCGAACCGTACATCAAAGAGAGACTGGCACGTCGCGAACGCATCATGGGCTTTGGCCATCGCGTCTACAAAACTTACGATCCCCGGGCCCGTATCCTCAAAGAATACGTGCAAAAGCTCGCGCTCCAAGCCGGAGATACCCGCCTTGTCGAGATAGAACAAATCGTTGAGAAGGTGGTGATTGACGCCCTAGGAGCCAAGGGGATCTTCCCTAACGTCGACTTCTACTCTGGCACCGTCTGTTATTATTTGGGAATTGAGCCAGAGCTGCTGACGCCGATCTTTGCCATCAGCCGTATCACAGGCTGGATGGCTCATATTCTCGAGTATCTTGAGGACAATCGGCTCTTCCGCCCAACAACACGCTATATCGGACCGCCCTTGAGACACTATATCCCTATAGATCAGAGATAGAGCTCTGGGAGAGCAGTTGCCTCAACACCGTTGGCAGGATTCCGCCGTTCTTGTAATACTCGATCTCGATTGGCATGTCTAGACGCGCTATCACCTTGAACTCCGTCACGCGACCATCGGGCCTCCAAGCACGTACAGTCAGCTCTTGCTTAGGCTTTTCAAGGCGAGAGAGGCCCACGATGTCGAAGAGCTCCTGCCCGGTCAACCCGAGAGACTCTGCGTTCTGTCCGTCCATATATTGTAATGGCAAGATCCCCATTCCCACTAAGTTCGAGCGATGAATGCGCTCGAAGCTCTCTGCAATGACGGCTTTCACACCCAAGAGCGCCGGTCCTTTTGCTGCCCAGTCTCGAGAGCTCCCCGTTCCGTACTCCTTGCCCGCTAGGACGAGCAACGGCACGCCCTCCGATTGATAACGTTTTGCTGCGTCGTAAATGCTCAGGCGCTCCCCGCTGGGAAAGTGGACTGTTACCCCGCCCTCCACCCCAGGCACCAAGAGATTCTTCAGGCGCACGTTGGCAAACGTCCCCCGCACCATCACCTCGTGGTTGCCCCGTCGCGCCCCATAGGAGTTAAAATCTCTCTTCTCGATCCCCCGCTCGATGAGATACCGGCCCGCGGGACTGTCGATGGGAATATCCCCTGCCGGTGAGATGTGATCTGTCGTCACTGAATCGCCTAACATAACTAAGACACGAGCGCCGTGGATGTCTTGTAGGGGGGGCGGCGTGAGCGAGAGATCCTTAAAATACGGAGGCTCCTGAATATACGTCGAGAGTGGATCCCAGCGATAGAGCTCACCATCAACACCAGTGATCGCATTCCATTGGGAGTTGCCCTCGAAGACGTTCGCATAGGTCTTGGTGAACATCTCTGGGGTGATCGCATGATCGATAATCTCGGCGATTTCCTTTTGGCTGGGCCAAATATCTTTGAGATAGACGGGGGTTCCGGCCTTATCGGTACCGAGGGGCTCTGTAGCCCAGTCGATGTCCACCGTACCCGCGAGCGCATAAGCGACGACCAGCGGCGGGGAGGCGAGAAAGTTTGCTCTGACTAAGGGATGGACGCGCCCCTCGAAGTTGCGATTGCCCGACAAGACCGCCACAGCGACGAGATTCTTCTCGCGTATCTCCTTGGCGATCGGTTCAGGCAAGGGCCCGCTATTCCCAATACACGTTGTGCAGCCGTAGCCCACCACGTGAAACCCCAGCTCTTCTAAGTAGGGCATCAGCCCGGATTTCTGTAAGTACTCGGTGACGACTTTCGAGCCGGGGGCTAGGCTCGTCTTGACGTGAGTGGGTACCTTTAAGCCACGCTCGACAGCTTTTCTCGCTAAGAGCCCTGCGGCGATCATCACCGAGGGATTTGAAGTGTTCGTGCACGACGTAATCGCGGCGATGACCACCGAGCCATGATGCAACCCGTTCTTCTGGGCGAGGGCATCTGGGCTGAGCTCGTAGCCGCGCTCCTTGATCGGGGCGGTGAGCATCTTGCGGAACTCGCGCTTGACGTCCCACAGCCGAATTCTGTCTTGTGGGCGCTTCGGACCAGCGACGCTGGGCTCGACGTCTTCTAAGCGCAGCTCGAGCGTGTCGGTGAAGACGGGATCAGGGGTTTGATCTGTTCTGAACAGCCCTTGCTCCTTACAGTAGCGCTCAACGAGGTCTATCAGCTCGGGACTGCGCCCCGTCTGCCGGAGATATCTGAGCGTCTCGTCGTCTATGGGGAAGAATCCACACGTTGCCCCATATTCGGGAGCCATATTGGCGATGGTAGCCCTATCAGGCAGTGTAAGCTGCGAGAGTCCCTCCCCATAGAATTCGACGAACTTGTCGACGACGCCCTTCTTGCGCAGCATCTGCGTCACGGTTAAGACTAAGTCGGTTGCCGTGACCCCCTCGCGTAGCCTCCCCGTTAGCTTAAATCCGATCACTTCGGGAGTAACGATATACAAAGGCTGACCAAGCATACACGCTTCGGCCTCGATACCTCCAACCCCCCAGCCCAGCACCCCTAGCCCGTTGATCATCGTCGTGTGGGAGTCAGTGCCCACAAGCGTGTCGGGAAATGCGATTAGCTCCGAGTTCTCTTTTCGAGTCATCACGACTTGCGCCAAGAACTCTAGGTTGACTTGGTGGACAATCCCTGTGGCTGGGGGCACCACCCTGAAGTTGCGAAAGGCCTTCTGCGCCCAACGCAGAAACTCATAGCGCTCGCGATTCCTGACAAACTCCAGCTCCGCGTTACGCTGGAGTGCAAACCGTGAGCCAAAGTAATCGACTTGAACGGAGTGATCGATCACGAGATCTACAGGGACGAGAGGATTGATCCTGATCGGATCGCCACCAAGTCTCTGAACTGCCGAGCGCATCGCGGCCAGATCGACGATAGCTGGAACTCCCGTGAAATCCTGGAGCAAGACGCGAGCAGGCTTAAATGGGATCTCTCGCCCAGAGCTGGGATCCCAGTGAGCTAAGGCAACCACGTCGTCTTCAGTGATGACCTGGCCGTCGCAATGCCTCAGCAGCGCTTCAAGCAAGACTTTGAGCGAGAACGGCAAACGCGAGATCTTCCCAACCCCTGATCTCTCTAGAGCATCCAAGCGATAGAGCGTAGCCTGGCCACTGGTGAATGCAAACCGCTGGCGAGCAAGCCGAGCAATTGTCATAGCGCTACAGCCCCCTTGTCTCTTTCCCGGTTTGTGAGTTCTTAGTATAATCAGCGCACGAGTAGCCTGCAATAAAGCTCTAAAGGGATTATGCTCGACTTTTGGCTCTGTTTTGTGCCGCTCTTTGTGGCTGTGGATGCTTTAGGAACGCTTCCGATATTTATGAGCTTGACGGCGGGATTCGAGCGCGCTCGGGTGCGCAGGATCATCTGGCAGTCACTAGTGACAGCTGTAGTGGTCGCTTTCACATTTCTTGGGGTAGGCAAGGGGATCTTCACACTCCTAGGGGTCACAGTAGCTGATTTTATGATTGCCGGGGGAACATTGCTCTTTTTGCTCTCGTTACGGGGGCTCTTACTAGGAGAGCGCGAGCAGCTCTCGGAAGCTTCCGAGAGCTTAGGCGTTGTGCCTCTTGGAGTTCCGTTAATCGCTGGTCCAGCGGTCTTCACGACCAGTTTGCTCCTGGTAGACGAATATGGATTTATCCCAACGACACTGGCGCTACTGGCGAATATCGCTATTGCGGGCGTGATCTTCGGCAGCGCGGCTCGTCTGATGCGCGTGCTAGGGGAGTCGGGGATGCGAGCGCTTTCCAAGATCGCGAGCCTAATCTTGGCGGCAATCGCTGTAATGATCGTGCGCAAAGGGATTATGAGCTATCTGGGCTAAAAGTCTTCCCAGTCGGGCTCGCTAGGGATGATCGGCAGCCCTTGCGCATCGCAAGGGAGCAGCGCCCGGCGCACCACACCGCGGAAGTTCCCATCAGGCATCGCCCCCTCCCACACCTCACTGCGATAGACTAGCACCGACGGTGGGGTGCTCTGGCGCATCAAGACGTCGAAGAGGATCTTGAGCTTCTCAAAGAGGATCGTCTCGTTCTTAGTTAGACGCTCGCGCACGAAGTTGACGACGCGGCGGGCGTCTTCAGTGTATGCTGCAAACAATTCGGCGAAGTCTTCGTATTCGTTGGTCGTTGCATAGCGACGCCCACGGAGCAGTGGACCGATAAAATTGGCCGGATCTGAGCCAGAGCGCCGGTAGAGCTGACGGTACGCCTGCACCTGCTGGGGGGTAAAGACCCGAAAGTGTACAACGTGTGCGATCTCATGGAAGACCACGACCATGAAATCCCGACACTTGGCGATGGTGCTGCAGTCCAAGCCGTCATAGAGCTCGATGGTCGAGCCATAGGCGCGCCCGGCAGCATCGGGATCACGTGGCATACGCTTGATGAGAGTCACTGCTGTGCTTATGTGGGAGGGCAATGACTTGAGGATCGCATAGAGTGTGGCGCACTCGACGCTATCGAAGTCACGCGTGCTCTCGGAGACGATGGCGATCCCAAACTCAGCATAAATCTGCTCACAGGTACCGGTCTGGAGCTCGTATTGAGCAGTGCTGACCCATACGAGGCTGCCGAGCCCTATAAGCGCAAGAATCGCAAGTCGGTAGCGCATTGTATCACCCTATCGCGATATTGTGGCGAGTATCATACCAGAGGGGGTTATGAGCGTCAAGGGGCTATTGACTCGGACTACCCTCAAGAGTATAATCGCTTCAGAAAAGGAGGCGCAGACTATGCGAGCGATCGTCAGATGGGGTGTGGTCGTTGGCGTGTTGGCCGTTGCATTGGGGATTTGGGGACTTGCTCCCCAAGCCCAGACTCAGGTATTCCGGGTCTGCTCAGACATCGCCTGGCCGCCGTTTGAGTGGGTCGATGCCAAGGGGGAGTTTGTCGGGTTCGATCTCGATGTGATGCGCATCATCGCGATCCTGAAGGGCTATAAGATCACGATTCAGAATTTGGGATTCGACTCGATCATTCCCGCCGTGCAAGCCGGGCAGTGCGACATCGGAGCGTCGGGGTTCACCATCACAGAGGAGCGCAAGAAAGTCGTCGACTTCTCGGACCCCTATTGGGAGTCGAACCAGTCGGTGCTCGTGCGGGCTGATTCGGGACTTAATATCATTACGGCGTTCAAGCCGGGCAACAAGATTGGGGCGCAGCGCGGCACCACCGGCGCCCAGTGGGTCGAGGATAACGTGATCAAGCAGGGCATCGCTGTGGAGCTGAAACTCTACGAGACGTATCCATTGGCCGAGCAGGATCTGATTAATAAGCAACTCCACGCTGTCGTTGAAGATGAGCCCGCGGCGAAAGTTGCTGTCAAGGCGTCCAAGGGTGTGCTCAAGATCGTGGGGATCATTATGACGGAGGAGCGCTTCGGTTTCTTAGTGCGCAAGGGCGATCCCCTCAAGCTTCTGCCAAGGATCAACGACGGCATGAAGGAGATGAAGAAGAAGAGTATTTGGAACAACTTGGTCGAGGCGTACTTCGGCGTGGACGTCAACTTGGAGCGCATCACGCAATGCTGGGCTGATTTGAAGGGCTGGCTGGACAAGAATCAACCCGAGGCCTACGCCGAGAACCTCGCGGCGTGCATGGCTGGGGAGTCGTACAAGAAGCCGTAAATGGATAGTATAATTTGATAAAAGACACGGGGGTGCGTCCCTTGAGGACGCGCCCCCGGTTTCTCTGAGGATGTTAGACAAACTCCTGCTGATTTGGGAGAGCCTCCCCTTGCTCATTCGGGGGGCCATCGTCACTCTAGAGCTGACGATGAGTTTACTGGCCATCGGCTTCGTCTTGGGACTTATCGTCGCTCTAGGGCAGGTCTACGGCCCACGCCCCATCGCTATGCTGATGTCCGGCTATGAACGGTTCTTCCGGGCTATGCCCATCTTGGTCTTGCTGATCGTCTTCTTTTACGGGCTGGCATTTTTAGGAGTGAGCCTGCCAGCATTTGGTACGGCGGTGTTAGTCTTTGGGTTGCACTCGTCGGCCTATCAGTCGCAAATCTTCCGTGGCTCTATTCAAGCGATTAAACCGGGGCAGATCCTAGCAGCTCGTGCCTTAGGCATGACTCGTCTCCAAGTGATTCGGTATATCACCTTGCCGCAAGCCTTACGGTTGGCCATTCCCGGATGGTCTAACGAATATTCTGGGGTTTTGAAGGACACCTCTTTTGCGTTTGCTATCGGGGTGACAGAGCTCGCTCGTCAGGGATGGCAGATTGCCACACGGACCCGCGAGATGTTTCTCGTCTTTATCAGCGTTGCCTTGATCTATTTGCTCTTAACGTATCTGGGCACGTGGCTCCTGGAGCTCTTAGAGCGATACTTGAGCGTTCCTGGTTTGGCCGGGCAGCGGCGGGAGGAGCATGGCCGTGTCGTCTAAGATCATCGTGCGCGTCGAGGACTTGCACAAGCGCTACGGCAGCGAAGAGATCTTAAAAGGGGTCTCGTTCACCGTGCGCCAGGGTGAGGCGCTCGCGATCATCGGACCCTCAGGAACGGGCAAGAGCACGCTCCTGCGCTGTATTAATAGACTGACTGAGCCCGACCGCGGGCGGATCTGGCTCGAAGAGACCGAGATCACGAGCCCGCACACAGATATCAATAAAATTCGGCAGCAGATCGGGTTTGTCTTCCAAGATTTCAATCTCTTTGCGCACTTGACAGCTTTAGACAATGTGCGCTTGGGGCTCTTAAAAGTGAAGAAGCTCCCCAAGAAAGAAGCGACGGAGCGAGCGATGCACGAGCTGGCGCGGGTGGGCTTGGCCGAGCACGCCCAGAAATACCCGGCGCAGCTTTCTGGGGGGCAACAGCAAAGGGTCTCGATCGCGCGGGCATTGGCGATGGACCCTAAGCTGATGCTCTTCGACGAGCCAACGAGCGCACTCGATCCTGAACTCATCGGCGAAGTCTTGCAAGTGATGCAAAAGCTTGCCGAAGAGGGCATGACGATGATCGTCGTCACGCACGAGATGGGGTTTGCCCGTTCGGTCTGTGACCAAGTGATCTTTATGGAGAAGGGCGTGATCGTCGAGCAAGGGCCGCCAGAGCAAATCTTTACGAATCCCCAACAACCGCGCACGCGCCAGTTCCTAGGCAAGATCAGCGAACTCTACGGAGGGGCGGGTCGATGAAGTGGGAGCAGCTCTGTCAAGGGCTTGCCGAGGAAGGCTTTCTTCGGCTGGCGTGCGACATCGCGCCCCGACTGATTCAGGGGACAGCGACGACGTTTCAGTTAACGATGCTCGCGATTGGGCTGGGGTTGGCTGGAGGGATTCTCCTAGCTCTTGGGCGCGTCTATGGGAACAAGCTCATCTATTGGGTGAGCACAGCGTATGTGCAGTTTGTGCGCGGGACGCCGGTGCTCGTGCAGCTCTTTCTCATTTACTACGGGCTGCCGACTTTTGAGATTCGCTTGGATTCGCTCACCGCGGCGATCATCGGGTTAGGGCTGAACAGCGCTGCGTACCAAGCCGAGTACTTTCGCGGGGCGATTCAGTCGATCAGTCGCGGGCAGATGCTCGCAGCTCGTGCTATCGGTATGACCAATCTCCAAGCGATTCGGTATGTGATTCTTCCGCAAGCGTTGCGAATAGTGATCCCGCCGTGGTCGAACGAGCTCATTTATACTTTGAAATACTCTTCTGTCGCATTCATTATTGGGGCACCAGAGCTGATGGCCACCGGCCAGATCATTGCGTCGCGAAACTTTCGGTATTTCGAGGTTTTTCTCATCGTCGCGTTTATCTATTTGGTCTGCGTGCTGATCATCTCGAAGCTCTTGGATATAGCTGAGCAGAAGCTCAAGATTCCGGGGCTGGAGATGCGGTAAGCTTTTCTGCTGAGTGTTGATTGACTGTTCGCGCTAAATCAGTTAGGAACTCGTGAAGCGAATGCGCTCATGACGCCCGTCAGCGAAGACTTTCAGCGATCCCCATTGGATCGTCGTGGCGCGCTCGACCGGCGTCAAGACTGATATCGTCTCGCTCGAAAGCCTTTGCACAGCTCCTAAGCCCACAAGGCGCTCCCCCAGGCAGCAACCCACAAGAGTGTCTTTGATCTCGCTCCATAGCAGCACCGAGAGCGACTCAACTCCTACAGCCCGTTGTGCCTCAGCAAGGGAGAAGGGCCAGCGCTCAACGACGAGCGTTGCTATTGGCGGCAAGCGCCAGGCCGCTACCACTGAGCACGCCAAGAGATTCGATAAAAGCTCGGTATCTAAAGGCTCGCCATGACCGATGAGCGTGCGCTCTACACCAAGCTCCGCCAAGCGCCAATTCTGCACACGAGCACCCTGAAAGTATTCTCTGAAGGCGTCTTCGCGAACGCGAATACGCTCCTCCCGCGACTTGCTCCCTGTGTGCGTCACAGGAACCTCTATGACTGTGATACCCTGATGAGCGTAGAGCTTATAGTATGAAAGCTCTCCGGCACGCTGCAGCAGCACGAGCACATCCGGGCGCACCAGCCGAATGAGCTCGCTCTTATAAGCGCGCGCCGCTTCGCCACTAATGTATCCGTCCGTGTCTATCAGGAGCGGCCGTGCCGCGTCGCGCAAGCAGTGTGCAATCCCCGCGAGGACCTGCAAAAAGTTTCCCCTAGGGGAGATGTCTCCCACGAAATAGCTTGCACGGATCTCACCGCGGTCATGGGAGAGCAAGCCGCGAGAGATGCACGTGGGCAAGCCCAGCCAGCTCTGACCCACGTCCGCATCGATGACTTCTCCACCAAACTGTCGGTGGAACTGACGGATAAGCGTCGTCTTGCCTGTGTCGGTCGCGCCGAGAAAGAGCACGACCGACGTGGGCGTGATCGTCCCTAAGAGCTTCTCCAGCACGATCTCGATTGTATCTTACTTGCTCGCGACGCTCACACCATCAAGCGCTATGGCTGGGGTATGCACGAAGCCTAAGACCCATTCGGGACAGTCGCTCAGCGCTATGAGCTTATCTTTCAGTAAGTCGTAGACGTTGCCAGCGATCATCGTATTTTTGACGCGCCCGACGATCTCCCCCTTGCGCACTAAGAAGCCCAGCGAGACAGTGTTGGAGAACTCTCCGGCTAGGGGGTTGCCACCGCCAAGCCCCATCACGCCCTCGACAATGAGCGCTTCATCCAAGTCTTTGATGATCTGATCGAGAGACTTTTCGCCGGGGGGAATGACCCCGCTGGTAAAAGCGATCCCTGGGGGACGACGGAACCCTCCGCCCATAAATCCCGACTTGAAGCCGTTTCCCGTGGGCTGGGCCTTCGCAAGCCCTGCCGATTTGAGATCGTAGAGAAATCCCTTGACGACCCCGTGCTCGATGAGAGATTTTCTTGCTGTCGGCGTGCCCTCGTCGTCGTAGGGCGTCGATCTGGGCGCAAAATCGATCGTCCCGTCGTCTATGAGCGAGAAGCGTTCATCGAAAACTTTTTGATTGAGCTTCTCGCGCAGCGGCGAGACGCCCAAGAAGACGTTGCGCCCGTCCAGCCCCATCAAGAACGGTATCAAAAGCACTTGGACCCCTCCACGATGGAAGATCACCGGCATCGTCTTGGTTTCGACCGGGACAACTCTCTCGGCGAGACGCAGCCTCTCGATGATGCGCTGAGCTACTGCTGCAGCATCTATCTTGTCGGCTTGTCGTGAGGAGTCTTGGTCATAGACGATCAGGATATCGCCCTCGCGTGCCCGCGTGGCTGACGCGCCTATCCCGACGAGAGTGCGTTGGCTCACAAGCTCCAAGCCGCTGGTGTTACAAAGAGTGACTTCCTCGAGTTCTTTGAAGGCCCACGCTTCAACATCTAGGGTTGAATCGTACGCTTTAATCTTCTCTACGATCTCTTCGCCCAGAGCAATCAGCTTCTGCTCGTCGAGCTGCTCAGCGCGTGGGTCGAAGCACCGCACCGATGGTGCGGGCTGCTTTGCCGGAAATCGAAACGGTGCAGGATCGCCAAAGCACGCTGATTCGAGCGCGTTTTGTACAAGATTCGTATCGTCGCTTAGATCTGTAGTCGTCGAGAAGCCCAAACGCCCGTCTTTGATGACGCGCAGCGCCCTGCCGGCTGTTTCCACGACCTTGACAGATTCGAGCGCTCCCGAGCGAAATCTCACAGGAAGCTCAACGCTGTGCAGCTCGTAGAGTTCTGCTCCGTCCGTCTGCTTGGCGACTTTTTCTAATAGATCTGTCGCGCGAATTTGGGTGCTCATGCTGCCTTCCCTCCTATGGTGACGTTGCGCACGCGAACGTGCGGGCCGCCGGTCGTAACCGGGAGCGGGAACTGCCCATCCTTGCCGCAGCCTCCCGAGGTGCCCTTGATCACGAGATCATTGCCGATCATCTCGATATTCTTAAGCGTCTCGAAGACGTTGCCCGTCAAGACGACGTCGCGCACGAGTTCTCCTACTTGCCCGCGCACGATCTCATACGCGTACATGGCCCTGAAAGTGAACTGCTCGATCATCGTCTGGCCACCAAACGACCCGCATGCATAGATGCCGTAGTCTATACCTTTGAGCATCTGCTCGAACGTCGCTGAGCCCGCTTCAATATATGTGTTGCGCATCCGGACGATGGGCTCAAACTGATAGTTGACGGCGCGGGCGTTGCCTGTGGGAGCAGTGCCCATCTTGGCGGCCGTTTCGCGGCTGTGCAAGAAACTGTTTAAAACGCCGTTCTTGATGAGATAGACTTTCTGTCTTGGAGTGCCTTCGTCGTCGTACTTGAAGTTGCCACGCAGCCCCGGCAGATAGCCGTCGTCGACGACGTTGAGCTCCTTGACGCCAAATGGCCGTCCTATCTGGAGAACTTCTTGGAGCCTAGGATTCTTAAAGAGAAAGTCCGCTTCACAGAGATGCCCGAACGCCTCATGGATGAAGACCCCCGCGAGATCCGGGTCTAGGATGACCGTGTAGACGCCCGCGGTGACGGGCTTGGCGTGCAAAAGATCAAGGGCGCGCTGTGTGGCTTTAAGTGCTTTCTCTTCTTGGTTCTCGACGGCTTCAAAGCCTGCGAGCCAACCGTGCGATTCTGCGCCCGTTTGGATGTTCTTCTCCCCCTCGCGCGCTGTCGCCGACAGCAGCAGCGTCACGTCGGGACGCTCCTCAACGATAAAAGTCCCTTCAGAATTCGCATACGTCACTTCCTTGAACGAGTCGGTGTAGCGTGCGTTGGTCGAGACGATCTTGTCGCTATACTTAAGCATCAGCTCATTATATTTTTGCAGAAGCTCTTGCTTGTGGCGCAGCGACACCGAGCGTGGGTCTTTTTTCAGAGTGACTCGCACCTCGTCTTGAACGGCTTGAGCCGGCGCCAGCGCCGCCTTCTCAGGGGCCTTGGAGCTCACAGCCCGCGCAATGCGATAGGCGTCTTCAACTCTCTTGTCGAGATCATCGAGCGAGTTGAAGACGGCGATCCCCCAGCCGCCGCCTACCAAACATCGGACGATCCCGCCCAGCTCCGACGACGATTCGAGGTTCTCTAAATTATTCTTTCGATACGCAACCTCCGTGCGCCACTCGCGCTCGATCCGAATCTCGGTGTAGTCGGCGCGGCTGCGCTCCAACGCCCGCAGTATCTGCTCGTGCATTGCAAATCGCCTCCCTTCTTAGTAGTGTCCTAGTAGCCCTCGATCGCGAGCTATGCCCTCTAGACGCTTGAAGATCAGATAGCCAAGCCCAAAGTACGTCCCTGAGACCGCCGCTAAGAACGCTATGTCCGTCCAGGGCATAGAATAGAGTGATTGCCCGCCGATCAAGACCCGTCCGATCAAGTGTACCCCCCACGTCACGGGGAGAAACTTCGCCCAAGGAAACGTCTCTAGCGCGCTCGCGGCAATGACCAACGCTACCCAGACGAACTGAAAGATCTGAAAGACCGCTTGCACTTGCTTAAACACTAGCGCCAACCCACCCATCGCAAACCCGAACCCATACACGCCCCAAACAGTCAAGAGCATCAGCGGGATGAGACTGAAGAAATCTAAATGGAGCCATTTCCCCGTCACGGCCATCATGAGCATGAACAGCCCCAGCGTGAGGGTCAGATTGATGACCAAGAAAGACAAGATATAGCTTACGCTCACCCAGCCAAATCCCAACGGAGACATATAGAGCTGCTCGAGCGTGCCTTGCTGCGCTTCGTTGATAAAGTCCCATGTCAAGTCGGAGAACGCGAAGATGATGAACATCCAGAGCATAAATCCCATGACGATGCCCTCGAGAGTGTTGCCGAAGTTGGGACTGCCGCCCCCAAGCCACTGCGCCCCATAGAAGATCACAAGAAAGATCATCATGATGCTGATAATCCCTGCCGTGAGATTGAACGGGTAGCGCCAGATGATGAGAAAATTCTTCTTCATCATCGCTTTCAGCAAATAGAGATGTCTCATACAGCCTCCTTGTCTAGGCCCTTCTGATGGGAAACGATGTCGAGCCAAGGTATTGAGCGGAACATTTGAATTACTACTGCTAATAACCAGATTCCGACCAGGGGGCCGAGGTCGAAGAGAGGCCCTAGAGCTTCTCCTGGCGGCTCTGGGAAAGTAAACAAGTTTAGGCCAAGCGTTAGACCTGCTAAGAAGATACCCGTCCAGCCGAAAGCTTTTCCAAACCTTGGGTGATGAAGCATGGCAACACCAATCAAGATCAACCCGATTAACAAAAAGATGTCCCACGAGACATCCAGCCCTAGTTGGACTAGGTTAACGCCCTTCCAGATCAATTTAAGGGTCTCTTTTGTGACCTCGTCGGGGGCCTCACGAATGTATCTAGATATAAAGATGCTAGTTGTGGCTTGAACAACAGCCATCGCGTTCTGAAGGACTCCAGCGATGATACCAAAGAGAGCTCCCATCTGGAGAGGCACACTTTCTCGGGAATGATGTGACAGCAGCTTGTAAAGACCCGCTACAAATACGATGCCTAAGACTCCAATGGCAAAGAAAAGATAATAGTCTATGATTCTTGGCAAGAAGGTGGGAAGAACCGAAGACACCAGGTACGCCACTATTGCTAAGAGCCCACAGATAGCCCCTGTTCTGATCCAAGATCTTGTCAAATTTACGCTGATCATCTCTTCTCTCCCTTCACGATGCGCAGAAAGATCTCTTCCAAGTCGGGATACTGCTTGCCTACTGACTCTAAGCGACAACCGTTCTCTTTGAGTACGTCAATGATCTCATAGACCTTCTGACCGTCAAGTAGCTCTGCTTCGATGACCGTGCGCGAACTGTCTCTGCTAATTTTGATGAGATCGAACTGCTCTTTGAGCTTCTGTTCTTGCGTTTGGTTGAAATGCCCTTCGATCTCGAAGCGATAGGCGCTCGCCGTGAAGAGCCTCTTCAGATTCTCGATCTTGTCGTCTACTACAATTCTGCCGTGATTGATGATGATGACTCGCTCGCAGATGTCCTGGACGACGTTCATATCATGGCTTGATAAGAGAATGGTGCGTTCACCGCGCTCGGCCATGCGCTTGAGAATCCAGCGCAGCTCATAGCTCGTCTCGACGTCTAAGCCCAGAGTCGGCTCATCCAAGAGTAAAATTGGAGTGCGCTTGACGAGCGCGCAGGCGACGGCGAGTTTCTGCTGCATCCCGCGCGAGAGCGCCCGCGCCTGCTCATGCACTTTCTCTTTTAGATTGAACATCTCGATCAGTTCGTCAATGTAGCTTCTGACGGATCGGAGCGACTGCCCCTGCAGGCCCGCGAAGAACTCTAAGTTGTCCTTGACGGTGAGACGCCAATAGACGTTGCGATTGCCCTCCAACACAGCGGCGACTTTTTCAAGCGCCGCGCGCGGGTTTCTGATGGCATCAGCACCGTCCACCCAGATCTCCCCGGCAGTCGGGCGCAGGATCGTGCAGATAGACTTAATTATGGTCGTCTTTCCGGCGCCGTTGGGGCCGAGCAAGCCGACGACTTCGTTCTTATAGACCCTAAACGAAACGTTGTCTACCGCGACGATGTCGCCGCGACGACTGCGATAGATCTTCGTGAGATTTTTTACAACCAAGACGGGCTCGGCCATCTGCGCTCCTTTCTAGCTTACTTTGGCAACAAGATCAAAATAGCTTCGCGATCTCTCACTATGCTCTCTCTTTCCCATAGCATGGGATGCGGTTGCACCGTGCGCCATGCGTGCCATTGATCATCATAGTGTTTCGCGTGGCGATCGAAAATAGCTCCTACCAGAGGGACGCTGCTGAGTGCGTGCTGGAACTTTCCTGCCATCAGCTTCCCTCATTGCCAGTGGCTCATCTCTCGCCCGAAAGAGCCAAAGAGCACCGCGAGCGCGCTCTGGAAGCGCATCGCCGGCTCGAAGACAAAATCTGCTAACGGCCCAGCGATCAAGACCCCCAACGGCGACGTCACCTGCGCAATCAGTCTTCGCACGGCGAAGACTCGTCCCTGCACGTCGGGCGGGACTTTGCTCTGCCAGATCGCTAGATTTGAGCCGTTAATGATGTAGGCTGGAGAATATGCACGACTGCGAGCGTCCCAATGGCGAAGAGAAACGTGTTTTCGGCTCCAGTGGTCTACCAGCGCTTCGGCGATGAGGCTCATGAGCACGGTTGGCCCCATAAAGAAGAAGCCCATCAGAGCGAGCATCCCCGATGGCTGCCGACAATTGATAGAGTTCATGGCTTGGGGTCTTCAGGGATGATCTTCCCTTGAGCCAATAGTCGCGCAACATCGCGATACGCCTCAAGCCGACCTAGATTCAAGCTGACAATCAGATGCGTGCCGATGTCAATGACGGCTTGGATTGCTGTCTGCAAGAGATGCAGTGCGTAGATATGATCGCGAGGATTCGCGATAAATTGCTCTTGAGGGATCTGTTGAAGCTCGCGCAGTAACACCAGCTGCTCCTCAAGCTTTTTCAAGCGTTCTTGGACGATAGCTTTGTCGAACACCGAACTGTCCCTCCTTTAAGCGACGCTGGAGGTACTCAAACTGCATATCTAGGACGGGCTTGAAGTCCAGATACTCCGTGAGAACCCGCAGTTCGAAGCGGTTGAGCGCGCGCTCATCGCGGCTATAGAGCAGCTTCCCTGTGGTGACAACTTTGTACTTAAGCAAAGGCGGCGCGTGATTGAGAATGACGAGATCGATCTCGCTAGCACGGAGAAGCTCCATAAGATCGAGCGTCATCTGCAGCCGTCGGTCGAAGTACTCTTCAGAGGGGACGCTTTCTGGCAAGAACACGGCGACATCAAGGTCGCTGAGCGGGGTCAGGGCCCCGTGGACCACCGAGCCGAAGAGATAGAGCGCACTCACCTGATGCTCGCGGGCGTACTGCACGAGCTTCTCTTCAAGCTTTGTAAGATCCATAGTGCTACAATATTACTCCAGATGTCTTCCCAGTGCCACGGCTCTGGTGCTATACCCCCTTCCGAAGCTCTTCTATCTCTCTTTCGACCTCGCGCAGCTCTTCTTCGATCTCGCGCTTGTAGTCCTCTAGATCGCGCTTGTACTCTTCCAGCATCTTGAGATATTCTTCGCGTCTTGGGAAGCGCCACGGCTCTCCGAAGAACGCTCGGAACGGCCCAAACCGATGCATATAGAACCCAAACGGAATGTCAAACCCGATGAAAATCCCGCGACGACGCATGAGAGTCACCTCCGTATCTTAGACTTTCACCTGCTCCTTCACCACGCTCTTGGGGTCTATCTGTAAAGACTCTGAATATTCAACTCGCTCAATGTGACACTCCGGCCCGATAGCGACGCGCTTGCCGCGCACTATCTTGGCTGTCGTCGCCTCGAGAGAGATCTCATCGACTTCGATGGTGTTAGTCTCCAACGCTCCACCACTGCGAAACCACCGCAAGAACCACCATCTCGTCTCTCCCTTGCGTATATCGATCTTGCCTCCTCCTATCTCACCCGCGTAGCAGTGCCCCCATAGCTTGACTTCGATAACGTCCGCAGAGAGCAGTTTCTCTATGTGAAAAGCACCGCTGGCATAGAAGCGCTCGACCTCTACTTGGCCGCCGATTTGCGCAAATCCAAGGAATCTTGCGCTTTGAGCATGAACATCTTGCCCGACTTGGGCCGACCCTGAAGTGCTCAGCTCACCCACTCGCATCGACCCTTGTACATGACAACTCCCCGATACGTGCAAGCTGCCACCTCGAACATCTCCCAAGATCTTCCCCGAACCGGAGATGCGCATCTCTCCCACGTCTGCTGAGCCTGTGACCTTACCCGAGCCGGAGATCTTGACACTGTTTGCTTTCAAATCGCCTTCGATGGCCCCTGCGCCAGAGATCGTGACCGTCTCCGCTTCGACGGCTCCTTCGATCCTGCCGCTGCCCGAGATCTTTATAGCTTCGTAGAGACCGCCCGTCGCTTTGCCCGACCCGGAGATGGAGATGTTGCCGCGCTTGGTCGTCATACTCTCTTCTGCTCCTTCACCTGCGCCCCCGGCGCGATCTCTAAGCTCTCGGAGTATTCGACAGAGTCGATCTCACAGCCCTCGCCAATCTGGATCTTCTTGCCCCGAACGGCGCGAGCCCTCGTGTTCTCCAAAAAGATCTCATCGCCCTCGATAGCATCAGCTTCCAGATAGCCAGACCCTCTTGGCCACCCAAACGCATGGCCCAAGCTCTCACTCATCATGCGTTCGACCTCCTCGCCAATTTGACCCAGCTCTTCAAAGATGCTCTCTAGCAAGCCCTCCGACCCACGCTCCAGATAGAGATGCACACGCGGCTCTCGCCGCCATCCCCAAAACGCCTGCCCGCGACGCCGCACTTCGATACGCGTCCCGCCGATCTCTGCGACCCTTCCGCCGCCAAGCTCGATCTTGATCTCTTCAGCTGAGAGCAGCCCACCAATCTCAAAGCCTCCTCGTGATAGAAACTTTTCGGCTTCGACGTCGTGAGTCACCCTGAGCGATCCCGCGCTCGCGATCTCTTTGGCTTTGAGCGAGCCTCCAATACTCTGCGTTCCAGCGATTTTCACTACGTCCGCGTAGACATCTCCCTCAATAGTGCACGAGCCGGCAGTTTTCATCTGTTCAGCGCGCACGTCGCCGGAGACGCGGCACGAGCCGGCTGTCTTCATTTCTTTCGTCTTCACGTCATTTCTTTCGTCTTCACGTCGCCGTCGATGCGACACGATCCCGCCGTCTTGATAAGATTGGCGTCAACATCGCCCTCGATCCACCCAGAGCCTGCTACTGTGACTGTGTCGTACACGCCGCCGCTGATGCGGCCTGAGCCGGCCACGTGAACATTGGTGCGCTTCTGTTCCGACATAGCTGCCTCCTAGCGCCGCGCGATCCAGAGCCGATAGACCAAATAGACCAACGCTGCAACAAAGAGAAAGATCAAAATGGGCGAACCCGCTAGCACGCCGATGACTAGCCCCACTAAAACAATGGGCACAAGTATTGGGGCCAAGATCAGCAACGGAATCCCCAAAACCGGCAAGAGCACAAGCCCTACGATCCCCAACGCTAAGGCGAGAGCGAAGAGCACGATCCCGCCCGCCACCAGCCCCACAAAGACTATAATCGGGATCACTATGATCCCGACGATGATCAAGATGGGGATAGCAATGAGCCATCCCAACCAGCCCCTAGCTTCCCAATCCCCTAGACGGATCTTCACGGAGACTTCCTTTGTCGGCCCTCGCAGGGTGAGGACCTCTCTGTCTGTCGTATCTTTGTTACCAAAGTTCACAGCGCCCCCAGCTTCAACTTCACGTCTTCTAAGATCTTGCTCAGCTCGACCTTGGCGACGGGTTGGGTCTGTGGGTCAAAAAGACACTCTTGCGTGTAGAGCAGACAGAAGCTCAGATGGGGCTTGCGCGAGACGAGCGCGAAGCTCCCTGGAAGCTCTTTGCGCGCGATCACGAGCGTCCACGCGAACTCTTTCGCTTGGAGCTTGGCAAAGTCGCTCGACAAGAGCGTCGAGATCGCGAGATTCAGCTCCTCGGGCTCGAGCTTGCGCGTGCGCAGCGTCTCAATGACGGCTAAAAAGATGAGCTCACGAAAGCTGAATGGTCCTGACTCCCGGCGAATCGCCTCGTAGTATTCTAAGACTTCTCGGCTTAGCCAACTCAAGCGCAAAACTTCCTCGCGCGTGAAGCGTTGGTCTTTGAGCTCTGGGCTGAGCAACTGCGCGATCTCTTCGAGAGATTTCGTGTCTTTGAGCGCCTTGATCTTCTCGATACGCTCTAAGATCTTCTGTTTGGGCAGAAACGTCTCCTGCCCGGTGAACGTCGATTTGCGAATGAACCACGACTCGGGGATGAGCCCCTCGCGCTTCCAGCGATAAAACTGTCCGTAAGAAATTCCCGTCAACTCCAGGACTTCCTTCTTGCTGATCAGCTCTTCTTCGGCCATGACCAATCTCCTTGGGGCCTACGGCCCTGTGCATCCATTATAACATAACACTGTTTTGTTTAGCAAGTCAAAAAAATCTAGAGCTCCTGGTGTATCTGGCCGTTGGTACCGAATGATTTGAACGCAAGAGCAAGAAACTCTGCGAAAGATCCCTGCTCTGTGCGCGATCTCTTTTGATAAATCTGGATCTCGCTCAAGAATGCCCGCCAGATTGCTTCGCGCTCGAGGTTCTTGCATTTCTCTTGCCGCCATCCCGATCTGCAGCTCATCGAAGATGTTGAACATGGCGACCTCTTAGACGGCATTATTATAACATAACACTGTTACTTTATCAAGGGCCTCGACATAAATCAGCAACAGTAGCTACTTTCGGCGTCTTGGTCTCCGTCGCCAGCCCCCGCGCACGAAGTCACTCAGTGATATATCGTATGCCGTAACTAAGTCGTGAATGGCCGAGGTGGGAAGCCCTGCGCGTCGCAGTTCGCGCTCATAGCGCCGGACTGCTCGGTATTTGCTCCACCACAGCGTGAGCGCCAGCCAGCCCAATCGCAAGAGTAAGCTCTCAGCTACCCAAAGGGCTAGCAGAACCGTTCTGGCCCAGCGCCACGCCTTCATACGCTTATGACTCCTTCTTCAGCTCTTTCTCGATCTCCTTCTCTCCCAGCTTCAAGCTCGGCTTGGCCAAGTCTCTCAGGCTGATCATATAGTTCTTGGCCATCTCCATCGCTTGCTCGTGGGGAATGCCCTGCTTGATCAGCTCGCTGTAAAAAGCTCCTACGGCCTTGCCAAACTGCTCTCCCGCCTCTGCGGAATAGACGACGTCTCGCAAGCTTCTCAAGAGCGCTGGGATCTTGTCCGCGATCTTGTCCAAAAGCTGCGCAACTTCTTCAGGACCCCATTCTTCTTTAGACATTCTCTTTCACCTCTTTCTGCGCTTCAGTTCCCAGCCGAGGGCTTCGATCTCTGGCTCGACTTTCACCCGCCCGCGCTCGTAGAGCACACCGAGTGAAAATCCCAGCGCGAAGATCTGCCAGCTCAGCTGGGCTATCGTATGTCGTCCTTCCGAGCGAATTCGTTCAACTGTCTGAGCCAAAAGCTCTTCCGTTGGCTCTGGAACACCCTCAACGCTCAGAGCGACAAGCCCTTTGATCTGCCGAATCTCTTGGAGCTCACGCCGGCAGTGCGCACAGCGCGCAAGATGCGCTTCGACTTTCGCGCGCTCTTCTTCTGCCAGTGTGCCGTTAGCGTACCAGGGCAGAAGCTCTCTCAGCTCTTGCGGGCAACGAAATCTCACAGCGTCTCACCGCCCTCGCGCAAGAGCTTTCTGAGATGCTCTTTCGCATAGTAAACGCGACTCTTCACCGTGCCCTCGGGACACCCTAAAATCTGCGCGATCTCTGAGTACGAGAGATCGTTATAGAACGCGAGCATGATCACTTCGCGGTGTTCTGGGGAGAGTTTCTCTAAAGCTGCGCGCACGCGCTCGGCTTGGACTTCGCGCTGAGCGATCTGCTCAGGGGTCGCGCGCGCCAACACCCCTCGGTCAAGTTTCTCTCTTACCAGCTTTGGTTCGCGCTCGCGCGCCCGTGCGCGATCTAATGCTTTATTTCGAGCAATCCCCAAGACCCAGCTCGACACTTGGCTCTGCTCGTGAAAATTCTTCGCGCTCTTCCAGACAGCGATCATGGTCTCTTGGACGACTTCTTCGGCTTGGGACGGATCGTTGAGATAGCCCATAGCAAACCGAAAGATTCTCGGTGCATAGCAACGAAAGAGCTGTGCAAACGCTCCTTCATCTCCTTGAGCGATTTGGCGAACCCAAGCGATCTCATCGGGCATCTATGCGCTCCCGCTCTAGAATATAGCACTAGTAAGTCGTCAAAGAGGAGAGAGGGGTTCAGTGTGGGGGTTGACGGTAGTGGGTTCATTGACTAAACTTAAGTGTTCTCTCTTCGACCGCTTGTGGCGGGCGAAGGCGCAGTCCACGCGCAGCGTGCGCCCGTAGCTCAATTGGAAGAGCAGCGGCCTTCGGAGCCGCGGGTTGGGGGTTCAAGTCCCTCCGGGCGCGCCCCAGACTTCGTCTGGGCTGTATGTCTTCGCCAGCCAGAGGCTGGCGAAGGCGAATGGTCCAGGCGAAGCCTAGCGGGGGTGGCGGAATTGGCAGACGCGCAGGACTTAGGATCCTGTGGGGCAACCCGTGGGGGTTCGACTCCCCCCCTCCGCAGAAATAGCCTGACAGTTCACAGCCAAGAACCTTGAATAGCTGCTACTGCGCTAGCTCTGCTAGTTGCGCTACCGTCCCCACAAGCGCCTGCACGATCCGCCGTGCGTAAGAGAGATTGATCGCCTGTAGGGTGTCCCCTGTTGTGTGATAGTATGGGTTGAAATCTTCGGACTCGCCGAGCTCCGTGTCTTCGATGATAAGCACGGCCGGATATCCTTGACGCGCGAACGACGCGTGGTCACTCCACGGCGGCGCCTGATCTGGCACCTCAGGCGTAAGCTTTAAGCCATAACGATTAGTCGTCGTGATGAGCAGCTGCCCCAGCTGGTACGAGTCTTCATCAGGGGCTTGGATCTCAAAGACCCCGTTGTCATCGCTGTCGTAGCCGATCATGTCCATATTGAAGACACCCACAATATTTGCGCCCTCGCGCTTGAGGCGCGCTGCGTAGGCCCGGCTGCCTACCAGCCCTTGCTCCTCTCCTGTAAAGAGCACAAAATAGATAGAGCGCTTGAACTTATACTGACTCAAGACGCGCGCGGCCTCGAGGACGCCAGCACTGCCACTGGCGTTGTCGTCGGCCCCTGGAGCCACACGGCTTGTCCTAACCCCTTGGGAGAAGCTATCCAAGTGCGCTGTAATGAGAACGATCTCAGGGCTTTGAGGATCGGCACCTGGCAAGATAGCTTCGACATTATAAGACAGTCCCGGCCGACACGCGAGGGAGTATGGGTCGAGCTTCGTCCGCAATCCCAACTTCTCGAAATACTGACGCCCATACTCAACGGCGCGATCAATCGCTGGACCATCGCAGGACCAACGCGACCCTTGGGCATTGCACGCTTCGCCGCCTTCGGCAGACTGCAAGTAACAGATATGCTCGCGTAGCTGCTCCTCTTGCACCTGCTCCATCAGGGCGACCAGGGGATCTCCAGGTTGCAGCGCCGCGGTAGCTGTCGAGAACTGCGCGATGAAACTCGCCGTTCCTAGCACCCCACAGAACAAAAAGACTATGGTTACACTCACAAACAATCGCTTCATGGTTCAAGCTCACCTCGTGGTGGCTATTTTGCCAATTTTTCAGGGAATGTCAAGGGAGATATCTCAAATGAGGTTCTCCTTGAGCCGGATCTCGAAAGGCTCAGCGATCTTTCTCAAGCTTTCTCGATCACGCAAGTAGATCCTCGGGCCGTCGAGGTCTACGTAACCACGCTCTTTAAACGAGCTTAAGGTCCGAATCGCTGTCTCCGTGGAGATCCCGGCCATCTCCGCCAACTCTGAACGAGACAGCTCTACGCCCACATAAAGCCCGCGCTCTTCAGGAATCCCATAGACTTGAGCCATCATCAGCAACAACCGAGCTAAACGCTCGTCACTCCCACCGTAGCTCGTCTCGATTAGGCGATCCTGGAAGGCCTTGATCTCCCGAGAGAGCTTCTCGATGATCCTCAAAGCGACCTTGGGGTACCTCTCCAAAAACGAGATAAATGGCTCACGTTGATAGAAATTCATGCGCGTGGGTTCGAGCGTCTGCGCGTAGGCTGAGTAGACTTCCCGGTCGAACATGGTCTTCTCCCCCAGCATCTCGCCAGGGCCGAGCAATTTGAGGATCTGCTTCTTTCCTTGAGGAGAGTGCTTAGCCAACTTCACTTTCCCAGTACAGATGACATAGAACCCAAACGCCGGTTCCCCCTCTTGGAAGATCAGCTCGTCCTTGTCGTACGAGACGGGGCGAGCCATGGCCCGCAGCTCTTTCAACCCTTTCTCATCCAAGTCTGAAAAGATCCACGAACACTCACCGCGACAGTCGGCCCGATGCCCTCCTGGAGTGATTGCCATAGAACACCTCCAGCTTTAAGTGTACGCCGTCGCATTTCCAAACTCAAGCTCCCTCTTCCATACTTTCCCTGCCCTCACCCATCACCATAGACTGGGACAGGGGCTTGGATTCTAATCCCAACACCTTGCGCACCAGGGGGTTCCTTCTATCCAGGCGATACCCTTCGATCTCGCGGCTCTCACCGGGATAGTACTTAAGAACGATCCGGCCATCGCGCTTGAGGCGCTCAAAGAAATCCCGCGCCTCCGCCCAGGTACTAAAGCCAAACTCCGGCCTCTCGATTAACTTATCAATTACGAGCTTCCACCCGATGTAATGATACGTCCCTTCGAGCAGCTCGCGCTCCAGGCGATCGAAGAGCTTGATGAATTTTTCGAGTCGTTCGTCTATAGCCGTATCGGCGTTGAACGGCACATAGACCGCGACGTCCTTAAGTACCTGGGCGACGGTGCCCTCTAGCCCGCAGATAATGACTTCTTTGCCGAAGTCGTTGCGCGCCAAGTTGACGACATCTAAGAAGATCTTATCCCCTGTCAGCAAGACGTAGCGGGTGATCTCCTTGCGGAACGCCAGGGTGCGTAGGACATCCACGGCCATGCGCATATCTATTTTATTCTTTGTGGGGCGGCCCTCACGATCGCGGTCTTTGGGGACGTTAATAGCTTGGACCCCTTCGTTATCGAGATCGAGCTTGAAGTGTTCCGGGTAAGTGGGCTCACTGAAGTCTGCATAGACGTTGATGAACTTGACGCTCCCAAAAGATCTAGCTTTCTCGACGAGTTCATCAGCGGTCAAGTCACGCCCATATTGATGCCGAAAACCGATGTAGATGTTCTCGAGATCGATAAAGACAGCAGTTTCGGGTTGTCCATTCATAGAAATTCCTCCTTGATTTGCTCATGCTAGGGGATTGGCTCAGTTGTCAAAGATCAGCAAGTCATTTCATTATAAGAAGCGCTTACCAAAAGTCAAATGCTGTGAGAAGGATTTTTGAGAAACTCCAAGATCACTCTGTGGACTTCCTCGGGGCGCTCGCGCGGCGCCCAGTGGCCACACTGAGGAATCACATGGAGCTGGGCGTTTTTGAAGAGCCGCTGCGCCCGCCGCGCTGCCTCGACGGGCACGATACGATCACGCTCACCGTGAATGAGCAGCACTGGGGCTTCGATGCGCCCAAGATCGCCAAGAAAATTTGTCTTCACTGAGTTCCACCGGATCTCGTCGCGCAGCCAGTAAGCAAAAGCCCTTCGGGCTTTGGGATGTCTGGCCCACTGAGCAACTTCTTCAAGAATCTCCGGCGTGATGAAGCTGGGATTGCCCGTGAGCACCTGCATCCCCAGCTTCAGTACAGTTTGGCTGTAGCGCATGGGCAGCACAGCTATATTTTGTTGGAGTCTAGCCCAGCGCGTTAGTGCCCATACTAGAAAATGTGCCTGAAGGCGCTCCTGCAGCCCGTAGCTATCTATGAGCACGAGCTTCTCGACGCGCTCAGGGGCGCGGAGCGCCACCCCAAGCGCAATCGCCCCGCCCATCGAAAGCCCGATCAGACTTGCTCTGGAGAGCTTCAGAGCGTCGAGCAGCTTCTGCACAAAGTCTATAAAGAACTCGGTCGTGTACGCTATCTTGGGCTTATCACTGAAGCCATAGCCGGGCAAATCGGGAGCGTAGACGCGATAATACGGTGCGAGCGCTTCTATCGTGAATCGCCACGAGAGCGACGCGGAATCGATCCCGCCGCCGTGTAACAACAGAATATGAGGGCCGCGCTCCCCGGCAGTGAGACATCGAATGCGCAGACCGTCTATGTGCAACCACTGCTCATGGGTCATTTATCTTTATTTTGCAGCTCTTGGAGTGCTTGTTCAAGCTTTTGCACGCGCTCCGCGAGCTGGTGCACTGCTTGGCGCAGCGCGTCGAGCTGCATCTGGGTCGTCAGCAGGGGCAGATAGTTCGAGCGCTCGTTGGTCTCGACGCTGTATACCCATAGGGCTGGCTGCACCCCTAGAGGGGGTTTTTCGTCCTTCATCTCGAGCTGGAACTGCACATATGCTAAATGAGAGTCGTCGAGCCACAAGGGGAAGAGCCAGCCGTTCGTCTGGTAAGCTAGCTGCCTTGTACTATCTCCCGTGGCCAGGTAGAGCGATGACTGGAGAGAAAACCCTATCCCTATGTGATAGCTGACCAGCGTAAACGCGAGGCGCTGGCTGCTAGGAGAGACAACTATCTCGTAGACTATACCTGGGGTGGGCAACTCCACAAGAAGCTGGCGCATTCCATGGGGCAGCTCAACTTTGTACAGTCCCACACGCAGATCTTGGGCTGTTCGTGGGGACAGCGTCACAAAGTTCGTATAGTACAGTATCTGCCCGTCAGAAGAGAGGGCTATCGGCCCTGGCCCAAGCACGCTCTCATCATAAGAGTCTTGGGGCGGGCTCGTGAAGAATACAATGTCTCTTGCCAAGGGTGTCTCCTCAGCTGTGGCAAGCTCATAGCGCATGATCGTCCCTAGGGGATAGGTTTTTTGGCCATCTACGAAGGGCAGGGTAATAGTCCGCTTCGGGTATTGGCGCGCAAACAGAATCGCTCTACTATCAGGGGTCCATATGATGCAAGGCAGCCATGCTGTAGGCAATTCTGCGATCTCTTGGGGAGGGTTCTGGACCAGATCTATCACAGCGATCGTAAAGCGCTTCTCAGTCTCTCGCAAGAACGCGAGATATCGGCCATCAGGTGAGGGAGCTAAAGCCCTAATGGAGCCCTTAAAGTCTGCCCAAAGGCGCTCAGCGGCTTGCAGCGAGAGCGGCTTTGCCTGCAAAAGAGCAGAGGGATCGTAGATCCAGCGCTCTATATTGTCGAAGCTGACAGGGAGCCTATAGACTGTGCGGCTGTTTCCGATCCAGTAGAGTGCATCAGTGCTCCAGCGAGGCCATGAGAAATCTTCAAAAGGATCTTGGAGGAGGGTTATAGTCATGCCCAATGCCGGATGGAAGAGCAAGATCTTATTGGTGAGGTCTTGGGGTTTTGGTGGCGGTGGGAACGGCGGACGACTCCCGGTGAAGACGACCCACCCTTGAGGGTGAACATCTGCCCATAGAGAGATCGTTTGGGGGACGTAGAGATCGCAGCTGCTAACAGTGAACACTGCAAGCCCTAGGAGCGCCAACGTTACAACCCTTCGCTGGTCTTTCATCGCTAACACCTCCTTTGCCTTCTGACAAACCCAGTTTTACCCTAAATGCCCTATCCCTGCCAAGAGCATTTAAGGTTGGTATAATCGCCCTGGTGATCCCCGTGCTCTGGGCTGATTTGATAATTGTGAATGCGAACATCCATACGGTCTCATCAGGGCGGGCTCAAGCCCTTGCCGTGAGTGACGGAAAGATCGTTGCTACTGGACAAAACGAAGAGATTAGAAAGCTCGCTGGGCCGAAGACAAAGATCGAAGACCTTGGGGGCAAGACGGTTCTTCCCGGGTTTATTGACGCGCACATGCACTTGGTGAGCGTGGGGCTGCGTGAGTCTGGATATTATTTAGATTTGAGCCAAGCTCGATCTCTGAATGAAGCCCTGGAGCTTGTGCGCCAGCGCGTCCAGAAGACCGAAAAAGCCCAATGGGTGCTGGGGCGCGGTTGGGACGAGTCCCGCTGGCCGGAACGCCGCTATATCACGAGAGCTGACTTAGACAAGATCGCTCCCGAACACCCCGTCGCGCTCATTCGCATCTGCGGGCACATTCTCTGTGCGAATAGTCTTGCGCTACAGAAGATCTCTGTGACACCCCGCGCAGGGGAGTTTGACGAATCTTTAGGGCTCCTACGAGAGGAGACGGCGTGGGCGTTCTTACAAAAACTCCAGCCATCAGACGAGCAGATCCGCGCAGCGATCGTAGCGGGCGCGAAGCTCGCACACAGACTCGGCGTAACAGCGATTCATGATATCTCCAAGCCTGAACACGTCAGGGCGTATATGTCGTTATTAGGACCTAGCCCCATGGCCTTCTCACTCTTGAGGGGAGGAGCTGGAGGAGAGGTCAGCATGAGTGAGGGCCTCCAGCTTCGCGTGCGCCTTAACATCGAAGTCCAGCATTTAGAGCATCTCATGGCGCTGGGGTTGCGCACAAATTTCGGCAACGAATTCTTAAAACTAGGCGCGATTAAGCTCTTCGCTGACGGCTCCATCGGCGCGCGTAACGCCGCACTCTCCAAACGCTATCACGATTCTGATAGCTTCGGCAAGCTCAATTATGAGCAAAGCGAGCTCAATCGTCTAGTGAAACACGCTCATGATCACAGCTTTCAAGTGATGATCCATGCTATCGGTGACCGAGCTATTGATGCAGCGTTAGAAGCCTTGGCTTATGCTGGCGCTACTCCAGCGCACAGGCACAGGATCGAACATGCTGAGTTGTTAAGCGATTCTCAAATCGCGCGCATGAAGGGGCTAGGAATTATCGCGTCGATGCAGCCCAATTTTGTGCAGTGGAGTGGCCCTGGGGGGCTCTACGAGACGCGCCTTGGCCCGGAGCGCGATGCCCAGATCGATCCCCATCGCAAGGTCTTGGACGCTGGAGTGAAGCTTGCTTTTGGCTCTGATGGGATGCCCTTCGGCCCGCTCTACGGGATTCACTGCGCGGTGAATGCACCGCACCCCAATCAGAGGGTCTCAGTCGAAGAAGCCATTCGCGCTTATACCCTGGACGCAGCATATGCAGCGTTCGAAGAGCACTCTTTGGGCTCGCTGGAGCCGGGTAAGCTCGCGGACTTCGTTGTGCTCTCGGAGGACCCGGCTCACGCAAAAAATATCAAAGAGATAAGAGTCGAGAGAACATATCTAGCAGGCCGGTGCGTCTTCGAGTATGATAACTGAGTATGAAGGCGATCATACTTTGTGCGGGCGAAGGCACGCGGCTGCGCCCGCTCACCTACACCAGCGCGAAGCACTTGATCCCTATTGCCAATAAGCCCGTGATCTTCTATAGTATCGAGGCTATTGCTCAAGCGGGCATCAGAGAGCTCGGGATCGTCGTCAGTCCGCACCGCGAAGAAGAATTTAAACAGACCGTAGGCGACGGTTCGCGCTGGGGAATTGAAATCTCATATATCTTGCAGCCTCAGCCCAAAGGGCTAGCTCATGCTGTTGCCTGCGCGCACGAATTTGTCGGGCGAGAGCCCTTCTTGGTCTATCTGGGAGACAATCTCTTAGAGAACGGGGTCGCGGACTTTGTAAGGGCGTTTGAGCGGGAGGAGGCTACTGCTTCTATTGTTCTCTACGAAGTCGAAGACCCGCGCCGCTTCGGGGTCGCCCAGCTCCAAGACGGCCAAGTTGTGCGGGTGATCGAGAAGCCCGCCGAGCCCCCAAGCAACTTGGCGATCGTCGGCGTCTATCTCTTTGACGAGAAGATCTTCGAAGCTATTAGGGAGATCAAGCCGAGCTGGCGCAATGAACTGGAAATTACTGACGCGATTCAGAGACTTATAGACAAGGGCTATCGCGTCATGCCCCATTTAGTGCAGGGCTGGTGGAAGGACGTAGGCAAGCCCGATGACTTGCTCCAGGCTAATAGACTGCTGTTAGAGCGCATCGTGACCCACATCGACGGGGAGGTTGACTCTCGTTCGCGCGTTCAGGAGCGAGTGCAAGTTGCGCAGGGCGCGAAGATTATAAACTCAGAACTGCGCGGTCCGGTGGTCATTGGGGAGGGGGCGCTCATCGAAGATTCTTTTATTGGGCCGTTCACAGCGATTGGCCCACGCGTCAGGATCCGCCACAGCGAGATCGAATACAGCATTCTGATGGAAGGCTCTCAGATCGAGGGCATCGGGCGGATCGATCGCAGCTTGATCGGGCGCAACGTAGTCATCAGCAAAAAGGATCGTCGCCCCGAAGTCCTCAGCTTCGTACTAGCCGACAATAGTCAGATCACACTACTATAGGAGGTCGTATGAAGATCACGATCAGTGCTATTAAAGCTGACATCGGTGCCCTTGCGGGGCACGTCTGCCCCAGCCCTACTGTGGTTAACGCCGTCGCAGAATACGTCAAGAAGAACGCTCAGGGTCTTCTGATAGATTATTATATCGGCTACTGCGGCGACGATATTCATATCTTGATGACACACCAAAAGGGCGTTGGGCACAGAGATATTCACGGTTTAGCCTGGGAGGCGTTTAAGGCCGGAACTGCTGTTGCGAAAGCTGAAGGGCTGTACGGGGCAGGGCAAGATCTCCTCAAAGACAGCTTTTCAGGGAACGTCAAGGGGTTGGGTCCTGGCGTCGCGGAGATGGAGATCGAAGAGCGCCCTGCCGAGCCGTTCTTGTTCTTCGCGGCTGACAAGACCGAGCCGGGAGCGTTCAATCTCCCATTGTATTTGGCATTTGCCGACCCGATGTACTGCCCAGGCTTGATGCTCAGCCCGACGATGGCCGCGGGGTTCACCTTCACGATCATGGACGTCAACTACACCGAGGGCGATAGAATTATTAAGCTAAATGCCCCAGAAGATCTCTATGATATCGCGGCGCTCTTGCGCGACAATCATCGCTTTGTGATTGAATCGATTCACTCGCGCAAGACCGGCGAGATCGCGGTCGCGTGCAGCACGACGCGACTGCACAACATCGCAGGCAAATACGTAGGGAAAGACGATCCTGTGATGCTGGTACGAGTGCAATCGCAGTTCCCTGCGACAGGGGAGGTACTCGCGCCGTTTGAGCTGGCGCATTATGTCGCAGGCGACTGTCGGGGAAGCCATCATGTGCCGCTCATGCCCATCAAGCGAAACTCTTCCATCGCGTACTTTGACGGCCCAGCGATTGTGCAGTGTCTAGGCTTCTCGGTCAAGGAGGGTAAGCTTAGCGGGCCGGTGGATATCTTCGATCATCCGTTCTGGGACTGGGTGCGTCAGAAGGCTGCGCAAAAGACAAGTGAGATCCGCCGTCAGGGCTTCTCCGGGCCAGCCATGGTCGGCATGGAGGAACTCGAATACGGCGGGATCGCCGAGAGACTCCACAAATTAGAAGAGAAGTTCTCGGTGCGAAGATGAATGAGAGCTATCGCGCATTCAATCGATGGCGTGCCAATCCGTCTCACTGCAGAAAGATGGGCGCACGTTGTCCGCAATAAGCCCTACATAGTATCATATTGAGAGAGCTCGCATGATGGCTTTATACTGACAGCGTTTATCGCACGCAAGGTGAGCAGAAGGACGATCCTATGGCCACTGAAAGAAGTCTCGCGTATCTGCTTCACGCTGTAGCGCACTTGGTGCAGCTCCCCAAGACCCAAATGTGGCTGGATTATGACGAAGATGCTGATGTGCTCTATATCTACAGAAGCCTCGCTCAACGCATAGCGAGCTGCGCGATGATGGGGGTCATCTAAAAGCCCATGCAAGATGATATCGAGCGCATTCTGTTCACGGAGTCTCAGATTGCTCAGCGCGTGCGCGAGCTAGGCGAGCAGATCTCCCAAGACTACCAAAGGCTCTTGGGCGATAAGATCCTTCGCGAGCCGCCTATTGCTATCGGGCTGCTGCGCGGCGCGGTGATCTTTTTGGCGGACTTGGCCCGCGCTATGCCCATCCCCATCGAGCTCGCTTTCATAGCGATCTCCAGTTACGGGATGAGTTCCTCCCCAGGGGAGGTGCGCGTGGTCAAGGACTTGGAAATCCCCGTCGCGGGAAGGCACATTCTGATCGTTGAAGACATAGTAGACACGGGACAAACGCTAGCGCATCTCATTGAGCTCCTTCAGGCGCGTCACCCAGCGAGCGTGAAGATCTGTGCGCTGCTAGATAAGACCCCGCGCCGCGTGCGAACTGTCAAGCTCGATTATGTCGGGTTCACTCTCGCTGAAGATGCGTTCGTCGTCGGCTATGGGCTAGACTACGCCGAACGCTATAGGAATCTCCCGTACATCGCGGCGCTGAAGAAGAGCGCCATCACAACGTAAGCTGACGATGGCTTTCTACACCCTCGGCATCGAGACGTCGTGCGATGAGACGAGCGTCGCTGTGCTGCGCGACGAGAGGGAGATGCTCTCAAATATTGTGTATTCCCAAGCTCATCTGCACGAAAAATACGGGGGTGTTGTCCCCGAGGTCGCCTCGCGTAATCATATCAAAAAGCTCCCGTTTGTCGTGAAAGAAGCCCTCGACCAAGCCGGGATTAGTTTTTCAGATATCTCGCTGGTGGGCGCGACCTATGGGCCGGGCTTGGTCGGCCCGCTTCTGGTCGGGCTTTCGTATGCTAAAGCCGTTGCGTATGCGCTGAAAAAGCCGTTCGTCGGCGTCAATCACTTAGAAGGGCACATCTTCGCGCATTACTTAGAGAACCCCAATGCGCCCCCGCCGTTTCTGGCGCTCGTTGTCTCCGGAGGGCACACGCTCCTGGTCGAAGTGCGCGCTTACGGCCAGTACGAAGTCTTAGGGGAGACGCGGGACGACGCTGCCGGCGAAGCTTTCGATAAAGTCGGAAAACTCTTGGGATTGGGCTACCCTGCTGGCGCTGCCTTGGATAGACTCGCGCGTCAAGGCAACCCTCAGGCGATCGCCTTCCCCCGCCCTATGCTCGACTCAGACTCCTGGGAGTTCAGCTTTGCTGGGCTGAAGACAGCGATCGTCTATTATCTGCGCGATCATCCCGAGGCTAATCGGGCTGATCTAGCAGCGTCATTTCAAGAAGCTGTTGTGGATGTCTTGGTCGAGAAGACGCTGCGAGCGGCGCGGCAGCTCCATATTAAGAGAATAGTGGTCGTGGGCGGCGTAGCCGCGAACTCGCGACTGCGCGAGCGCTTGCTCGCTCAGAAAAATTTTGAGGTCTTCTTCCCAAAGATGGAGCTATGCACCGACAACGCCGCGATGATCGCAGCGTGTGCTGCATTTCGTCATAGAGTGCTGGGACAGAGCAATGCTCTCGATTTGGCCCCACACCCGAATTTAGCTCTCACTCCCTAAGAAATCCCCGAGCACTTCTAAGACGTTCAGCTCCATCACTTCTGAGGGTATACGTAGCAGCTCGCTCACGCTTGGGCGCGTCCGCCCGCCATCTCCAGAGACAAGCTCTTTAATATACAAGCCCCCCTCACAGTGTACTCTGATTAGGGCTTCCGTGGGGCTCAGGAGTTCCCCTGAGATCTCTAGCACGCGGCGCGTACGCACTAAATCTGCACGACGATGGACGACTCTCGTTGGGGTGCGTTGCTCGATCGTTGCGCCACGCAGGCGCTCTAGCGCTTCTTGAAGCTGCTCTGGTCTGATCGGCTCAGCAAAGCGCACCCGTGCCTCATAGACTTTTTCGGCTTCAATGCTTTTTAATCGTTCAACCACCGAGCCCTTGACGAAGCGCAATTCGCTTACCTCGACCTTGCCCGCTGCACTAGCGTTGATCTCCTCTTGCAGCTTTATGAGATCGAGGGTGCGCACCTTAGGTTCTTTGATCTCGATGACGAACGGGCGCCCTGTGCCCAGCATCAGCGCGTCGATATCCTCTCTACCGGCGCCGTGAAACGCTGTGCCCGTGCCACGTGTTGCGCGCAACAATGGAGGGCTGATCAGCTCTTCGACGCTCTCTTGGTACATCTTACCGGTGAAATGACAGCGTGCACATCCGCGCCCACGACACTCGCGGCAGGGCCATCTGGTCTGGGGGATCGTGCGCACAAATTTCTTATAGCGCCCATAGATGAAGAGCGGGGTGATCTGAAGGTATAATTCGGACTTTTCGAGGTCCATTAACAGAACGATCTCCGGGTCGAGAAAGTCTACGGCCACGGGGTGACGGCGCTCTGCGAGCAATGCCCCAAAGAGCCGTCCCACTTCTCTATTAAATTCTTGCTTGAATGGCTCGCCTCGCAGCTCATGGTGTGCTTTTAAGGCTAGCTCGGCGCTTTCTATAGATGGGGGAACGCGTGTGCCCATCAGATACGTACGAAATTCGATCCCTTCTACCGCGGCGACGGCGCGCTCCGCCCATTGTGGCACTTGCGAGAAGATACCTCGGCAGATCCGGCAGTTCTGCTCATTCTCCGGGAAGAGCGATCCCTCCATATTGAGCACGATGCGCAAGGCCTTCCCGCGCTGGGCATTACGCAGCCCACTCCCCAAATGGGAGAACGCTCGCCCAAGACAATGGTCACAAAGATCACCCTCAGTGAGTATCTGACGCGCTTTCTCTAATAAAGCGGACATGCGACCTTGGTTGCCCCTTTCTTCGTGAGTAGATTATATCCCATCGGAGGCCCGCCCTAATAGTGAGGTTGTGTCGTGAAAAATATTGTTCGTAGCGCCCGGCAAGGACAACGTCGACGTTTGGTTGCACTTGGGCTGTTCGTTTGTAGTCTTGTGATTATAGCGGGGTGGGTGCTGACTCAGCTAAGGCCTTCAGCGCCGTCGGTCTCGCAGGCTGCCTTCGTCCCGGCTCCTACCAAGGGACAATCTCTTGATCCCCCGAGGGCGAGGCTCCCCGAAGTCCGAGGGGTCTATCTCCCCGCGGTCGTCGCTGCTAACCCGAAGAGGCTCCAAGAGATCCTTAAGCACGCACAGCGCTTGGGGGTGAACGCGCTCGTCATAGATATTAAAGACAACCACGGCATAGTTTCCTATGGCACAGCAATCCCGCTCGCCCGCACGATTGGTGCGCGGAGCACTATTCTAAGACTCGATGAACTGCTGCCCTATCTGAAGAAGCTCGGCTTTTATGTGATCGCCCGTCAAGTGCTCTTCTATGATCCAAAGCTCGCTCAATATCTGAGCGCGCTCCCCAGCGAGAGGGAGCCGCAGCGCTGGGTCTCTCCAGCTGACGCGCGCGTTCAAGAGTACAACCTGGCTATCGCCGAAGAAGTCGCATCGCTAGGTTTTGACGAGATACAATTTGACTATATTCGCTGGCCTGACGGTGGGCCCTACCAGCCCATCTATGATGAACGTTACGAGGCTATCGAGAGATTCTTACGACGGGCTTATGAGAGGCTGCACCCAAAGATTCGGCTCTCTGCGGACGTCTTCGGCCGGACTTTATGGGCCTGGAATCTCAAAAAGATAGACCCCATCGGGCAGCACCTGGAGACATTCAGTAGATTTTTCGATGTGCTCTCGCCGATGGTCTACCCTTCACACTACGAGACCGAAGCGCTACGCTCTGACCCCTACGGGACGGTGAAGAAAGCTCTAGAGAGCGGGCTGAAGCGCCATCTCAGATTAAGACCCTTCTTTCAAGCGTTTGAGCTGCACATACCCGATAATATGAGTTACGTGCACTACATTCGAGAGCAAATACGCGCTGCACACGAGCTAGGGATAGAAAGCTATCTCTTTTGGAACCCCCGAGGGGACTACACAGCGCTATGGAATGCGTTGGCCCTCACGTCCTCTCTTGACAATTGAGGGCGTTTTCTGCTATCTTTAGTCCAAGGAGATGGTCATGGGTAAGCAGCGATGGCTGGGGTTGGCCTCTCTTCTTATAATCCTTGGGCTATTGGCAGGACATCACCTGGGGAACAGTCAGCAAGCATCGGCTCAGCTTGATCCCGTTAAGGCCGAGCAGATCTTTCAAGAGCTGAAGGAGCTTTTGCTTACTTCTTCCGATGTTAACGAGGTAATGATAGGGCCCCAATGGCTTTTGAGCCCTCCGTGGTTTCAGCCGTGGACATGGTCCTTACAGGCTACTGGGCGGCTTGAAGCGCAGCGAGAAGAGCGCTTGGGAAACCCCATTAGTGCGGCAGCGGTCTTCCAGAAGCGTGGCCGTACCCGTGAAGAAGCTATTCGCCTCACGGTCGTCTTGCTCTACTATATGAGTGGAGAGACTGTGGAACAGCTCTTTGCTGCTGGTCCCTTAGAGGTGATCGGCTTTGGAACGCCTACAGATCTCTCTGAGGGGATGGGCGCTTCCATCCAAGAAGCCCTCAAGGGTTGGGTCGATGACGTCCAGGTCTACAAATACGAGCCCGATGAGTTTGCTTTAGCGTTCCGCAAGCAAGTAGTCCGCCGGATCGAGATCGAGGCCCCTCTGCGGAGCGGAACGCTCTCGCTTTTACAGCAGGGCATCGTCGTGGGGGCATTTCGGAGCCCTCTACTGTCGCCCGAAGAGCGTGCCAAACCCGAAGCTGAGCAGTGGCAGCTCGTATCTACTCGTTTGATCGCACTGACCCGCCGTCAGGTCGAACGCCTTGAGAAAGGACCTGTCGGCTCGAGGAGGTGATCGAGTAGTAGAATCGTCCCAAACTTCTCTACCCTTCGCTGTGCAGCAAAGACTTTAACACCTGCAAAAGGAGGTTGGTCCCATGAAAAAGATCTACAATCTTCTAGGGATAGCTATCACCGGTGTGCTAGTAGGAATGATTCTTATCGGATCGGGGGCCTCGGTCACGGTGACAGCCCAGCAGGCTCAGCCCATCCCCAGCGCCAATGACGACGTGCGGATCGTCGCGGGGTTCTTGCTAGCCCAAGAATTGCTGAATATAGCTTCGCTTACGGCCGTGACCCCCTCAGGGATGATCAAGTTAGCTACTCAGCCGATCCCGGATCAGAAATGGGACGGTACTGGCCTAACCTCTCAAGCTCGTGCTGCTGCTAGCTCTAGCGGTTTGGCCCGCAGTGAGGTGCTCCTAGCGCCCGCCGCTCCGGATTTCGCGGTAACCCCCACCGTGAAGATTAAGAACCCCTTACTCCAGCGGGCTGGTACCCTGCAGAACACCATGCTGAACACCATATATAGGGCCATGGCTGAAGCTGAAGCTGCCGGTCAATTGGAGCTCGCTTACGCCTTGGCGTCGGTCTACCTGACCAACGGATTGTTCAACTTCTTTAACCGCGGCGTTGAGCTTGGACTTGCACGGGTTAACAGCTGTCTTGCTGGAGAAGACATTAAGCTCGAAATCACAGACCCTAGCACTGGTAGGAGCACGGAGTTTCCCGTAGAATGCAGCAAATATAAGGCATTGCAGGCAGTAGTTGCCACAGAAATTGCCCCAGGGGCTTACTCCTTCTTTGGCCCTCTTGCCGACATTGGCTGTGAAAAGCTTTTTGAGCTAGCTACCCGCGGCCCAAAGGTGGGCTTGAAGCTAGCTACGGCGCGTGCGTACGTCCAAGGGATCCAGGTCTTTGCTGGCGTCTTTGATACGTGCATCCCGATGACAGTGGATGCGCTTCTTGCAGCAGTAAAGCAAGCTCAGGCAAACAATCAGCTGGAGCTGCTGCAGGAGCTTGTAGGCCTGGATTATCAGCTCTACAGCGATGGAGCTGGTGCTCCTATAGCGCTGTATTCGTCGTTCGCCAATCGGCGTGGCTTGGCCAAAGTCTTGGAGGAGGCGGAGACTGCGCTGCTGGAACAGCTGGCTCAGGATACCGATAATCCTGAGATCGGCCTAGCGGCATACTACCCCCTAGGAGATCGCTGGGTGAACAAACCTGAGGCCGAGTTGCGTGATCTGATGGTCAATGGCAAGACGCCTGCTGTGCGCCGCGCTGCCACCAAGGCGCTCTTGATACAGCTGGGACGGGCGTTCGACGTCCAGTGCTTGCAGAACCTGGCTAACGGTCAGGAGTGCAAGTAACAAGCTCGTAAAACGATACAGCCCTATCGAGGATCTACGCTCGATAGGGCCGTTTGTTTTTTTTTATCTCCCCTGAACGGAGAACGGGTCGGTCGCGTCGCGCAGGGCATCCCCCATAAAGTTAAACGCGAGCACAGCCACGATGATAAAGAACCCTGGGATCATCAGCCAAGGATGATACGTCAGGTTGGTGATCGTGCTGTCGGTAAACTGATTTAGGAGTTGTCCCCAGCTTGTCATCGGGTCGCGGATGCCAAAGCCCAAAAAACTTAGAGATGCTTCTGCGAGAATAAGCCCGGGGATGCCTAGCGTCGCGCTCACTATGAGATAACTTAGCGTATTGGGCAAGAGATGTTTAAAGATGATGCGGGCGTTGCTAGCACCCATTGCTTTTGCGGCGAGCGCGAACTCCTGTTCGCGCAAGACCAAAAAGAGCCCACGCAGCGCTCGCGCTGTCCCGCCCCAGCCTAGGATCGAAAGAATCATAATAATTAAGAGAAACGAGATCGCTGGCGGCAACCCCGGGGGCAAGATCGCGGCGAGCGCTAAGAGCAAGGGTAACCCAGGGAACGAGTTCAAGACTTCGATCATTCGCTGAATGAAATTGTCCCAGCCTCCACCAAAGTACCCAGAAATCCCGCCAAAGACAATAGCAAGTGTCAAGCTAATCGCTAAGGCTAACGGCCCAATCGAAAGCGAGACCCAGCCTCCAATGAGCGTGCGCGAGAAGAGATCGCGCCCGACGTCGTCGGTGCCAAAGAGAAAGATCTGCCCAGGAGAGTTGAGATCGCGCTCGCCCGTCCCGAATAAGTGAATATCCGTGGGGATGAGCCAAAAGAGTTTGTACGGATCGCCTTTGACGAAAAGCTTAATCGGATAGACTTGGTCAGTGTTCTCGCGGTAGATCCAACGGCCGCGTGGGTCGCGCTCGCGCTGAATCCCATAGACGAAGGGCCAGCTCAAGCGCCCCTCTTTATCAAAGAAATGAATCTTCGTGGGCGGAGCATAGGCGAACCGTCGGCGCTGTGTCGCGTAATCATAGGGGGCAATGAAGTGCGCAAAGAGCGTCAGCACCATCAGTATCACAATAATAATCCCGCCCAAGGTACCGAGCTTATGGCGTCGGAAGCGCCGCCAGATGAGCTGCCCTTGACTGACGGGTCTCTCAGTCATAGCGAATCCGTGGATCGACCCACGCAAGCAGAATATCTGCCAAGAGATTGCCGATCAGCAGCAAGATCGCAAAGAACATCAAGAGCGTCTGCACCAAGTAATCGTCATAGGCCCGCAGGGCTTCGTAGAAGAGTCGTTCGACTGTCGGGAAATTGAGCACGATCGCTGTGATGAGCGCGCCCCCGATCAAACCGGGGAGACTTTGCCCAAAGAGAGTGATCATCACGTTGAGGGCGTTGCGTAGCGCGTGCTTGTAGATAACTACGCGCTCGCTGAGGCCCTTGGCTCGCGCGGTCATGATGTATTGAGAGCTCAAGATATCGAGCATCTGGCCGCGCATGACCCGCATGAGCCCCGCTATGGACGAACTGCCGATCACCAAGACTGCCGGCCACAAGTGCCATAAGTAGTCGAGCCATTTCTTTAGAGACCAATCCCAGGGCCAGGGGGATCCCCCCATGTGCTCTTGGACGAAGAGCCCTCCGACGGATGCTCCAGGATTGCCAGGACAGAAGAACCCCAACCCCCACCCACACAGTGTCGGGGTCAACGACGTCACCAGCCAGTACATCAAGACCAACGCTAAGAAGAAATTAGGAATTGAAAGCCCAGCAAATCCCAGGATCGTGAAGATCGTATCCCCCAGTGAATATTGGCGCGTTGCGGCGTAGATCCCCAGCGGCAGCGAGACAAGCCAGGCAAAGAGAAATGTTGGAACGGTCACGAGGAGCGTGAGGGGCAGGCGCTCCCAGAAGAGCACCGAGACGGGCTGGTTGGTCTCGAACGAGAATCCGAAATCTGGGTTCCAGTGAAGGAACGGAAACCGAGTGCTTACCGACCAGACTTGCCATCGCTGTCCCGTCTGGGGATCAATGCTCTCGCTGCTGAAGAGGACCCCCTTGAGCCACTGCCAGTAGCGCTCCACGCAGCCGCTCCATTGCCCTTCCAAGGGTTCACAGGGCTTTTCCAGCCCTAAATGCCTGGCGATATGCTGTAGCGTCTCTTGGGAGATGCGTTCATTGAGCTTATATTTTGTGAGAAAATCCCCAGGGGCCAGCTGCACAACGAAGAATGCGACGACTGAGATAACCCACAGCGTCGGGATCATGTAGATCAGACGACGCACGATATAGCTGAGCATGGATATCTCACTGTCGTCGCTTCTCGTCCTTCCACCACAGAGTATCGGCGAAAGCCAGCACGCCCCAGTTAGGCTTAAAGTTCTCGTTGTTGCCCAGCTCGGCCTTACTCGCGTAGAGGAACTGCTGGTTCACAAGATAGATATAGGGCAGATTCTCCGAGACAAGTTGCTGGAACTCCTTGTAAATGCGCTTCACTTCGTCTTCGTCAAACGTTGTCGCGCCCAGATCGAAGAGCTCATCGACGCGCTTCTCCCATGCCGGGGGCTTCTCCTTCGACGAGTAGCGCCAGAAGTGCAAGCGACCGTTGGTCTTCCAGACGTTGGAACCGTTGTTGGGTTCAGGGCTGCCGGTCAGCCCTAGCACCATTGCTTCAAAGGTGCTCGTCGTCAGTTGATTGACTAACGCGTTGAAGTCCATAGGACGCGCATTCGCCTTTACGCCAATCTTCGCAAAGTCGTTCACCAAGAGCGAGACAATCCGTTCGCGGATCTGGTTGCCAGAGTTAGTCGCTAGGACAAACTCGAGCTCGCGGTCTTTCTCCGGACCAAAGGGCGCCAAGTCCGTAGGTCGGTCTTCGGGGTTGGCGAAGTTCTTCAAGAACTCATCGGTGATGTTGCGCACACCATCGCCGTCTACGTCCTTAAGACCGATTTCATCCAGAAGCTGCGCGGCTCTTTGTAGGCTGTATTCGTACTTGGTGAACGATTCGCTCTTATCGTAGTAAGGCGAGGGGATGCTGACGGGGCTCCACTGCGGCACTGCCAGCCCGTTATAGATATTTTCGATGATCGATTCTTTATCGACGGCATGGGCCATCGCCTTACGGAACTGCACATGACGGAAGACCGCTTGTAATGCCTTATAGAAGGGTTTATCGGGAGCGACCTTCTCGACGTCTTGGTTGAACGCGAGATACGTCTCGCCGAAGGTCGGGCCGTTTCGTATGAGCTTCCAGTTGTTGACGCTGTTGAGGCAGATCGTGACGTCGCTCGATTTCTGAACACAATCTCTCTCAAGATCTCTGACGCCCTCCATAAGCTGTGGCCAGTCAGAGGGACGCGGCCCGAGCACGTCGATCTCACCGGCCTTGAACTTCAAGAACGCTGTGTCGAGGTTAGGCACGATGAGAAAGACAAATTGATCAAAGTACGGCAGTTGCACACCATTGGGGTCGATCTTCCAGTAATATGGGTTGCGCTCTAGGATCACTTGCTGGTCCACGTCGTAGCGCACGAAGCGATACGGCCCCAGTCCGACAAACTCGCTGGCAGGCGTCCCTAAGCTCCATGTGTTATTAAAGAGCTCCGGGGAGACCCCAGCCCACTTGTTCGCTTCGGCTTGTTCTACGATCTTATGCGTATCATCGAGAGCGCGGTGCAGGGTAGCGATCAACTCGGCTTGCTCTTCCGTGACCGCAGCTTGCAGCGCTTGGAGCGTCTCTTGCACAGCTTTGACGCTAGCGCGCACTTGGTCGAGCTGTTGCGTGTTCACGGCATCGCTCAGGGCTGAGAGCCTGCGGTCAAGCTCAGCGACTTTCTCACCTGAGATCTCTTGGAGCGCTCTTCTATTGTCTTCGAGGACTTTCTTGAGGCCCTCAAGATAACCCTTGGCCCCGGGGTTGAGTTTGGCTACTTTGTCGGCCAACTTATGCTTGGGCAATATAGCAAACGTCAGCGACCAGAAGATGGGCCGGAAGGGCTTGGGCATAATGACTTTGACGGTCTCATCGTCGATCTTGAGGAACTCTATCGGTTGGCCCTCGACGTAGAGCAAGTCGCGCCCCGCGGAGTTCACCTCGGGATTGAGATGAAGATCTTTATACGTAAAGAGCACGTCATCGGCACTGAAGCAGCATGTGCCATCGGACCAGCGCACGCCTCGGCGCAAGTGGAGGGTTAGCTCTTTTTTGTCCGGGGAGAGCTCCCAAGCCACAGCAAGGCCTGGAGCAGGCGTGTAGTCCTCCCAGCGCGTCTCGATCAACCCTGCGTGCATCAGGCCCGTTACATCAGTTGAGCTCGTCTCTTGGGCGACGACGGGGTTGAGGGTCTTCGGCCCACTGATAGTGGCGACGACGATCTTCCCGCCGGGAAGCCCAGGCTCACTCAAGCCCTCTGGAACACTGACGACCTTGGCATCGATGGGGATGACCCCGCCCCGCGCGGGTTGCGGCTCGATCACGGAGATCTCTACCTTCTGGCCTCCCAGCTCGACGATCTTGCGACCGGCTTTAGCAAAGCCCCGGATCTGGAAGTGCAGGTGACGCGTCTCACCGGGTTTGAGCTGAGCCTTTTGAGATCCCAGCCGCTCCCCATCAAGGACGAGAGCGATCTCCTCTGCGACTTCGTTAGCGGTAGGGTTACGCACATAGATATTGAATGCTACGGTCCCATCGCGAGTCACAAGACGACTGCTGGGGAAGACCTCCACGCGGACGACCTCGAGCGTGCCCACGGTGCTGAGCTTGCTCTCCGGAGAGGGCTCAGATGCCTTCGCTTTCTCTTCTTGTTCTTGTCTTTCGGCCTCGCGCTTCTCTTGCTCTTTGCGTTCTTGCTCTTGCTTCTCTTGCTGGGGAAGCTCCGGGGGCTTTATCCCTGGCGGCACCCCTTGACATCCCCCAAGCAAGATCCCAAGACCCACTAGGGTGGCCAGTACTATCCAATGCTTCATCATGATCTCGTCCCCTTTTGATACTAATTATAGCCGATCATCGTCGGGTACGCCCATAGTAGGTGATGCCAAGCAAGCCCGTCACTAAGCCCGCTATCGAGGCCCCGTACGAGAAGAAGCTCAGAGCCAAGCTGGGCTCCAGAACCCGGATGACCATCAAGAATGGCAAGAGAGCTCCGGCAAGGAGGAGCACCGTGGCGAGAAGCAGCAGCGGCACAGGAGGTGAGACTCTCATCAGCGATAGAGCCAACACTCCACGAAATGCCCCGGTGAGGGCTCGAACTCAGGGGGCGTCTCCTTGTCGCACAGGCCGGCTATAAACGCTGGACACCGCGGATGGAACCGACAGCCTGAGGGAGGATTGACCAGACTGGGAGGCTCTCCCGGTGGAACTTTCTTGAACGTCTTGGCATTGGCTGGGTCGGGATCAGGGATTGCTGCCAAGAGCGCTTGTGTGTATGGATGCTTGGGATCTTTGAGGAGCTGCTGCACCGGGGCCTTCTCGATAAGCTTTCCCGCGTACATCACGAAGATCCGTTCGGCAAAGTAGCGCACGGTCGAAAGATCATGGGTAATATAGATAACAGTCAAGTCGTGAGAGCGTTGCAAAGCGCGCAGCAGCTCTAGGATCTCGACTCGCACCGAGGCGTCGAGCATCGAGACCGGTTCGTCGGCTACGATGAATTTGGGCCTTAGGATCATAGCTCGCGCAATAACCAAGCGCTGCTGCTGCCCGCCCGAGAGCTGATGCGGGAATTTGTAGAGAAAGTCTTCGACGGGGGTGAGCTTCACTTCTTCTAAGACCTCGCGGATACGCCGCTCTCTATCCCCTTGAAAGTTATTGATCACTAACGGTTCAGTGAGGATACGATGGACGTCCATGAAGGGGGGCAAGGCCCCATAGGGATCTTGCTGGACGTACCCAATCTGGGCACGATACCACCGGAGATCTCCATCTAGGGGACGGCCTTCAAAGAGCACCTGGCCCTTCGTGGGACGATAGAGCCCCAAGATCGTACGGGCAAGCGTCGACTTCCCACAGCCGCTCTCCCCGACAACAGCGATCGCTTCGCCATGTCGCAGCTCGAAGCTTACGCCATCTACAGCCCGCACGATCCCAGCTCGCCCAAATACCCCGCGGCGCAGCTCAAAGTGCGTGTGCAAATCCTTCACCGATACGAGTATCTGGTCTTGCATAATTATCTATATAGCCAACACTTGACCAGTCGTCTACCCTCGACCTCGATCATTGGGGGCTCATGTTCACACTGAGCGAACTTGGCCGGGCAGCGTGCAGCGAAGCGGCACCCCGGGGGCGGATTGATCAAACTGGGCGGTCGCCCCGCGATGAAATCGAGCGGGCGATCCTCTCGCAAGCGCGGCACGCTTGCCATTAATTTTTGGGAGTACGGATGCAACGGGTTGGGATAGAAGTCTTCGGCGCTGCCCCATTCGACGATCTGCCCCGCATACATAATAGCTACCTGATCAGCCAGTTCGCTGGAGGTCGCGATGTCATGCGTGATGAGAATATAGCTCTTCTGAAGATCTTTTTTAATGTTTTTGAGCACGTTCATGATGTTCGCCTGCGTGAGGACATCTAGCGCTGACGTCGGCTCATCTAAGATGATAAGATCGGGATTAGTGACGAGCGCCATAGCGATGACGGCGCGCTGGCGCATTCCGCCGCTCAGCTCGAACGCATAGCGCTGCAAGAAATCTACTGGGACGCCGACGAGCTGGACGGCTTCGCGCGCTCGAGCCCATGCGCTCTTCCTGTCCATGTTTTTGTGAATAATTAAGGGCTCTGCGATCTGATCCCCAACCCTTAACACAGGATTCAAGGAGTTCATCGCGGCCTGCGACACCATCGAGATCTTTGTCCAACGCACTTCCCTTCTAAAGCGCTCCTCGCTCCAGGGCATCACGTCGACGCCGTCGATCTCTATTCGGCCAGTATAGGTGTGGACATTGCGTGGCAGCAATCGCAAGATAGCCCGAGCGAGTGAAGTCTTCCCACATCCAGACTCCCCTAAGATCGCGAGCGCCTGATTGCGCTCTAGGGCAAAACTGATCCTGTCAACGGCTTGAACAACCCCTTGTGTTGTGCGGAAGTATAGTCTCAGGTCTTCCACACGGAGCAAGGGAGAGGTCAGCTCCAGACCCGTCTCTGCTTTATTCTGCACCTCTGTCTTCTCCCTCATAGCTCTCTCAATCTCGGGTTGAAGATGCGATCGAGGGCGAACCCTAGGAGCGCAAACCCCAAAGCGGTAAGCATCAACAACGCCGAGGGGCTGAGCACCCAATAGTAATAACCCTTGTAGAGAGCACCGTTGCTTTGGGCATCGTTGAGAATCTTTCCCCAAGTCGGCAAAACGGGGTCGCCCAACCCGAGCAACCCTAGCGAAGCTTCTAAGAAGACCAGACCGGGGATGAGCGTAACAAAACCCGGCACCAAGACAGGGATGATCCGCGGGACCATATAGCGCACGATGAGGCGTAAGTTGCTCGCCCCATAGGCACGCGCGGCCTCTATGTAAGGAGACTCTTTAATCTGCAAGAAGATCGCGCGGTACACTTTGATCCCCGCGGTAAAGATCGACAAGAGCGTGATCGCGATCATCATCACCCAGATGCTGCGGGAGTAGAACGTCCCGATAATGATCAAGATAGGCAAGTATGGCAAGATGATATTGACTTCAGTAATGCGCTGGATGAGCGCATCGACCCAGCGCCCATACCACGCTCCGATAGCTGCGATAATGAGGGTCGTCAAGCTCGTGCCCACGGCGACGATAAAGCCGAACGCTAACGCTACCGGGGCGCCCCACAACAGAGCCACTGTGAGATCGCGCCGCTTGTGATCGGTGCCTGCAAGCCCGTAGACCTTGCCATGGACGACGAGTTTCGCATCTATGTCTGAGTTCTCTTCAAAGAGCGTCCCGACGATCTGGAGCGCATAGCGTCCCTTCAGAGGGGTAGTGCCCTGGGGAGGGAGAAAGAGCCCGATTTCCGGAGGGCGGTTCCCCAAGCGGCGCTCCAGACGCGTATCTTGAGAGATGCTGTAGCGTTCGCTGGCGGCGAGCTTGCGCTCCCCCAGCGAGATCTCTCGGCCGTCAGGGGTGCGCCAGCGCAGGACGGCGTAGGGCAAAAGCTCAGCATAGTGTGCGGTCAGGAAGAGCGTGATCTCACTAGGGAAGTCATCATACACATAGTCAAACTCTAAGAGAATCGTCACGGTTTTGTCGGAGCGGCTCTTGGTGGCATGGCCGGACACCCTACGGACTTGCAGAGGGGCAGGGCTCAAGGGCCGGGTGCTGACCACAATCGTCTCTGGGAGCTTTTTCGCCGAAACGAGATTGATCCAAGCCGGACGGGCATACCGTGGGCTCTCCTGCCAGACCTCTTCGCCGCCACGCCACAGCCGAATCGCTTCTTCATAAGGCAAGATGATCACGGCGACAATGGCAAGAACAATAAGCGCGACGATGATGCCCAAACCAACCAGGGCTGAGGGATAGCGACGGATCTGTTGCAATCCCGACCGAATCGCCGTCACACCGTACCACCCTCCGCCCCGACCTTCACCCGCGGGTCGACCAGAGCATAGATAATATCCAACAGAAAGACTGTCAACGCCAACAGATACGCATAGATCACGGTCGAAGCGATGATGACCGGGGTATCGTAGAGCCCAATCGCTTGGAAGGTGAGCCGACCGATCCCTGGCCAATTAAAGATCGTTTCGGTCAAGATCGCTCCACCCCATAGCCCGATGAGCAGAAATGCAAATTGCGTGATGATCGTGGGCAAGGTCGGACGCAGGATGTAGCGACGTTCGATGATCCCTGATGGTAATCCCTTAGCGCGCGCCATCTCCACGTAGTCTTCGCTGGCAAAGATCAAGAAGAACGTGCGCCGGGAATAGATCGCAAGAAAGATTGAGCTGAGCCACCAGGACAACGTAGGCAGTATCATATGCTTGAGGACGCTCAGCGCGTATTGCAGCTTGTCTTTAGGAGGCGGGGCATCGACCATGCCTCCAAAGGGCAAGAGCTTCAGGAGCGACGCAAAGATTAAGATGAGAAAGATCCCGTAGAACCATGCGGGTGCGACCGACGTCGGCGTCAGGGCAATCACCAACTTATCGAGGAAGCTGCCGTAGCGACGGGAGAGCCATAGTCCGGCAAAAAGCGAGAAGAAGAACAAAAAGAGATTCGCCGTGCCGAAAAGCAAGAGCGTCGCCGGTAATCTCTCTAGGAGAATCAAGCGCACTTGGCGCGAGCCAGAGTCGCTGGAGAGATGCTCTGCACGCCCTAAGTTGAGCGAGAGAGCGTCCCAGAGATAGTTAAAACTTCGCACCATGAACGGCTTATCCAGCCCTAAGCGCTTGTATTCAAGCTCTTTGCGCTGATCGATGATACGGCGCAGCTCGCTGGGAGGCAGCCCTTGCAAGGAACGATCCGCGAGGACTTGAGCCCCTACAGCCTCGTTGATCTGGGCCTTGCGGATCTCGTCGACGTAGCCGCCCATGTTGGCGATCAAAATAGCAAGATAAACCCCAATGACGACGGTGATCGCCAGAGCGACGACGCGATAGACCGTATACGTAAAGACTCTGCGGATCGTCTCAATCATGGACGTACTTCACCTCACCCTGGTCCCTCTCTCAGCGGGGAATTGAGGAACCAGGGTGAGGGACCTTCTTACTGCACTGTGACGAAAGTTGTCTCCTCCGTTGAGGGGATGCTCACGAGCTTCGAGACGACGATCACCTGGAGGCGATTGCCCCCAGCAGAGAGCTGCGCTGTTTGGTCTGGGCTCAGCGCGACTTTCCATAAGCCGTCGCGAACGGCTTGGGCTTCGCCAACTAACTTCAGTTGACCTGTAGCATCGAAGACCAAGAACTTCACAAAGTCTATATCTTTGATCGCATACGGCTCGCCTTTGAATGTCACCTCGACGTTGAACTCCGCAGCACTTCCCAATCGGACTTCTATAGGCCCGCTGACCTCGACTTCAGCGATACGAGGCTCGCTGAAGCGCAACCATTTGTCTGGAGGATCGGGGAAGTCTGCAAATCTCTTGATGACGACATTCTTCTCGATAGGATAGACCGCATCGAGATAGAACGGCCCGTTGCCCACCCAGAAGTGCTTGTGGGTGTTATACCATTCTCCCAAGAGTCGGTAGCGCTCTTTTGCTTCTTCAGGGGTGATGAACTCCTTGAGCGTGTTCTCGTAGGGGATGTAGCCCTGCTCGAACGCTTGAGAGCGGTATTTCTCTAAGATCGCCAAGGCTGGCCCAGCGATGTAGTTCGCTCGCTCGACCTTGAGCTTGTCCGATTTGGCCGCGGAGAACGCGAGCTCTTTATTCTGTTCGGCTAAGATCCCAATAGCTAAGGTTTGCAACGGGACAGTCGTGAAGAGATAGCCCGCTCGCGACGAGGCGATCCACTCGGCATCGGGATAGAAGAGATCGCTGTAGACCTCGACGACGAGCGGATCTTTCTGGACGATCTTCAAGCCACGGAAGTGTCTCATGAACGACTCAAATGCTGAGACGGCGGCTTCATCATAGATAGGGCTCTCGGGCTTGGCTCGCTCAAACGTCAAGATGAAGCCGAGCACGCAGTCGGCTAGAGAGATCCGTGAGCCATCGTGCCACTTCATCTGGAAGAGATTCTCCGGGTAATAGACGACGGCCTTGGTCTTGGCTGTGACTCCTTCGGGGTATTTTTCGCCCACGGTGATAAATCGCTGAGTTGTTGGGTCCCAGTCAGCCCAAGCGTCTTCGGGGACCCTAATCTCTGGGAGGAATTGTAACGTCAGCCAATCGTGGGTCTTGGTAACGGGAATGCCCTCTTGGACGTAGACGTCTACGGACTTGACGCGCTGCGGCCAGTAGAGCCCGGTGAAGGGATCGGGCAGCGTATCGGCGTCTACAGTCGCCCGGATGATCATTGTGTCGAATATCCAGTTAGTGCCTGCGACAGGGTTCCACGGCTCGGTCATCAAGCTAGGAGCAGCCCAGACGAGTCTCTCGGTCTGGCGACCTTCTACCCGGAGCGTGAACGGCCAGAGCGCCGAGCCGGACATCCCGCCAGCTAAGTCTGAAGCCAACCGCACTTCAGCGCGGCGCGCCCAGATGTCGATCGTATCAGCAAGCCAGACCCGCACGGAGTCCTTAAGCGCCAAGCGCAGGGCTCGCTCCATGAGCTCTTGGCGTTCCTCGATGGTCTTGTAATCGCGGCGGCCTAAGCGCTCGGCGACTGTGTCGAACTCCGGATCTGGTTTATAGGCTTGCCAGAGGGGATCAGGCCGTCCGCGCGGGGTATAGTAGAAGTCGAAGTTACTTGCCAGATCACGGTTGACCACCGTTGAGACCCAGCCGGCAGTATAGAGGTGCCATTTGCCATCGGCGGGATCGCTGCCAATCCAAATAGGAGAAGCCTCCGCAGCCGTCTTATACTGACGGTCTACGAGGAACCCTAGATCTTCGAGAAGATTCGAGATGTAGTCTCCGACCTCGCGGCGCTTATCTTCCGTGCGGATGATGAAGATCAGTTTGACCGGCTGATTATTATAGTGCCATTTGCCGTCGCGCAGCTCCGCTCCAAGCTTCTGCATCTCTTGGGTAATGACGGCACGAGCCTTGTCGGGATTGTGGGCGTAGTAGGCTTCGAGCTCCTTGGCGACGTGGGCCAGCCGGGCATAGTCCGGAAAGACTGTATTGATGGGAAGGTATCTGGGCACGGCCAGCCCACCGTAGATCTCTTCAGCGATGGTCTTTCTATCGATGAGCCAATTGAGAGCTTCACGGATCGCTGGGACGGAGAACGGATTGAGCACCCCGGTCTTGAAGGTTGGCCCTACGGGATTGAGCGTGAGCTCCACAGACCCGCCGTAGGACGTCTCATACCCTAAGACTGGCGAAGCCTTCACCTTGCGGGCAAGTTCTGGATCCCGGATTCCAAATGCATAGAGATCGATCTGGCCCGCGGTGAGCATATCGAGCGCTTTTGCTTGGTCTGGTTCCTGGACGAAGACAAGCTCGTTGAACAACCCTACCGGAACTGGAGGGAGCACCTGTGGTGGCTCCGGAGGAGGCGTGGGTTGTTCTCCTGGGGTAACGGTCTCGGTTGGTGGGGGTGTCGGTCCTGGTGGGGGAGAGGGCGGAGGTTGAGGTTCCGCAGGCGGTGGCGGCGGTTGCTGGGTGACCTCCGGCGGTCGCGTCGGCTGTGGTCGTTGCCACGGTTGGGCAATCAAGAGCACTGCTATCCCGATGATGATTAAGACCCCGATAGTGAGCCAGATCCGGCCCTTCTCGTTCATAATCTTCCTCCCTTGCTCGCTCTTCTCCTATAGCCTACCATATGGGGCATGAGAAATTCAAATCGCTTTCTGGATCTTACCGGCTTTTAGGCACCGCGTGCAAACCGTGACCTTCTTGATGCGACCGTTGATGACGGCTCGCACGGTTTGCAAATTGGGCTTGAACGTTCGATTGTTGCGGTTGCCAGCAAAGCTCACTTGGTTCCCAAATTTCGTGGTCTTGCCACAGACAGTACAAACAGCCATAGATTTCACCTCGTACGGGTATGTTAGGAGTTGTATTATTGCAAAAAGCGAAGCCCCTCGCAAGGGAACTCCGATTTGACTTCCCCCCACCCTGTTCTGATATACTTCTTTGAAAAGAACTTGCCCGCTTGTAAGGAGGTTGGCGGTGATGAGAGGCCTACTAGGGGTTGGTCTCGTCTTCAGTGTTTTTGTAATAGCTCTTCCCATCGCTGCAGCGCCTATCTCTGGGGAAGCAAGCTTGAACCTTGTCTTGCGCTCCGCGACCTGCGGCATCGATGCCGACGGCGATACGTTCGTGGACGAAGACCCGCCTAATAACCTAGACGACGATGGGGACACCTTGATCGACGAAGATGACTGCTCCAAAGTAGATTTGAGCGCTTTGAAATTTGAATCTGACGTGGTGGTGACCCTTTCCATCAGCGGGCTTGAGATCGCAAGCACATCAGTGTTCACCTTCAAGGGCTTAGAGTACCAAGCGTTTAGTTTTCTCTTGAATATTGGGGCGCTCTCGTTCAGCGATTATATTGTCTTTGCGCCAAGCGTCACCGAGATTGCTTTGATACGCAACGCGAGCAGCCTCAGCGCGCGCTATTGTATTTTAGACTCTGCGCCGGGGAGCGTCAGCCCGCCGTTTCGGAGCTGCCCGCTCTTTGACAGCCGCCTCTATTGGCTCTTAGAGGGCGATGGGTTCTATCACCCAACGGTCGCTAATCTGATCCTCGCGCAGATCTTCGACGACGGTGGGATGCTGCAGCCAAACACGCTGACGTTGCGTAAGAAGGTCGCCGATCTTGCCGTGAAGCTCGGAGGAATAACCGTGAGCACCCGCGCGCTCTTTACCAACTTTGGGAACGCTGGGGATCCCAACTTTCGCGTAGGGGTAGTGCTAGGGCTGGAGGGCCAGACCGTGAGTGGGATTCTCATCCGGAGCGAGACGTGGATCGGCGCGCGCCAGGGACTAGAGTGCTTTGCCGAGTGCAAGCTTTTGGAACGTCTCTATCTGGGAGCCGTCACCGATGAGTTCTCCTTCCAAGAAGAGAAGCTCTTCGTGCGCAACGTCAAGCTCTGGGGCGTGACGTTGCACTTTCTTCTAGAAGTCGGCAGCGCATGTGCTGCCGACTTTCTCTGCTACGCGGAGATCAACACGATCATCCCCGTACAGCCACTCGGCCTGGTATTCAATAACACTCTGCGATTTGGTCCAGGGATCAGTGAGCACTTTGATGTCTTGAACACAACGCTGCGCGTGGGGGACGCCGCCATCGTAGCGCTGTGGTACTTCTACCCACATACGGGTTCTTGGAAAGCGCACCTAGCTCGGCTGATCGGTTCGTTCGATCCTCCGGGCTTGACCGTGAGCAGCGATCTCCATCTCTGCGCAGGGACGGCTAATCTCTTCTGCGCTCATGGGGTTGCTAAGCACACGCTCTCGCTAGCCGCGGCGATCGGGACTCTCTCGCTTGACATAAGGCTAATCTTCATTGGGCTGATCAAGAACTTTTATCAGCTCTGGCTCGACGCGGTCTGGAAGCTCGGCCCAGTCGAGTTGTACGGCTCCGTCGTACTCTCGGTGAGATATCTCAGCGCTCTCGCGGTAGGGGTCACAGTGAAGTTCTAAGGGGGTAGACTATGAAGCAAGCACTGAGATTTCTGGGTTTAGTCGGGCTAGCATTCCTGATGTGGGCTCCGCACGGTTCGGCTATACCAGCAGGAGTCCAAGAGTTTTATCTCCCACTGCCCGCCGAGCTCTCTCGTTCCATCTTCGTGAACATTGATAACGATCCGCCAGTGAGCAGGGAAATGCACTATGTCGTTGGGTTGACTGCCAGTGCGAACAACACTAGAATTTACTATGACCACTGGGAGAACGGCTTGCTGACAGGAGCAGCGGGTGATCTAGTAATCACGCTCAATCAGGGGCAGTTTTATAAATTCGAGAGCGCTAATATCCCTACTTCCCCTCGGGGCACTAGTATACATTATGACGGCGGAGATCGACTGTTCATCGTAGGGGGGTTATCACAAGTTGTGGTCTCTATCTGGCCCGAGTCCCCAGGCACAGTCTTTACCGATGCGTGGGAGGTCTATCCCGTCCAGGCTTGGGAGAGGCAATACGTCTCGCCGATGGGAGAGAACTTGGCGGGGAGCTTGCCGGACTTCTCAAAGGTCTGGATGCTCGTGATGTCAGGAACAGACGGCAATTCGGTCCAGATCAACGATCCAGCTGGGCCAGGCTTGACCACCACGCTTAACCGAGGGCAAGCTATTGCCTACGAGGTGCGCGGCTCGGGCACCACGGTGGTAGCGACGTATCCCATACAGGTGAATATGATGACAGGGAGATTCCGTGCCGGGACATCATCTGAGATGCGCGGCTACACGCTCGTCCCGCAATCCTATTGGTCTAACGAATACGTGGCCCCCGTGCCCAGCTGGACCAATCCCACTGCTAACACAAATCTGCTCATCTACAACCCCACCCCCTCCACGATCACGATCAATTTTGAAGACAAGATCGGCTCCGGGTCGTTCACTATTCCTGCAAACTCGGTGAGAGATTACCGCACAGGCACAGGACGATATGTCCCTGTCAACTCCGGTGCTCGTTTGTGGTCCTCCAATACATTCTGGGCCGTCGCCATGTGTGATACTGGCTCGCCGACTTACGATTGGGGCTACTCGCTCATTCCGGTGAACTTTCTCACTACTGATAACTATATCAGTTGGGCACCAGGCACGTCGGAGCCGATCCCTACAAGTAATGGATCGCCGGTGTACATCACTGCCCTTGAGAACAATACTACTGTCTTTATCGATTACGGCCCCAATGATGGGATCTTCGATGCCACGTATGTTCTGAACAAACTGGACGTCATCCAAGTGCGGGACCCAGATAACGATAACTCTGGAATGCACATTATCAGCAACAAGATCGTTGCTGTTGCCTGGGGAGAAAGCCCTAATTATGCCGGAACGGGCCTACCCTATCTCGATATGGGCTACACGACGCTGCCGCTTCCCTCGGAATGGATCGATATAGTGCTAGAAGTGGAGAAGACTGTTACCCCTGCAGAAGTCTACATTGGGGGCGAGGTCCTATTCACTGTTGTGATCAGCGTGCCGTCTACGGCCGGGTCCGCGGTAACTAATGTCGATCTTGTCGATAATCTACCTCCAGGCTGGGAGTACGTACTAGGCAGCGGCAGCCCTTCTGATCCTACCTCCATCACAGGTAACATTAGTAGCGGGTATGTTCTGACTTGGGACCTTAACTGGACGATTAATCCTGGGCAGTCTATAGTAGTCACCTTCCGCGCGCGGGCTACGTCCTCTGTCAATCCGACGATTCCTAATCGCAACGTCGCCTCTGCTACCGGCGAAGCGCTTGGGGTCACACTGACGGCTGACGACGACGCTTTCGTCACAATCATCATTAGGCCCGATCTCGCGGTGGACAAAACACACACGGGTAATTTCGTCGTAGGCTCTACTGGAACATACCTGATCACTGTAACGAATGTTGGTACTCAGAGCACAACGGGGCCTATCACGGTGACGGACACGTTGCCCGCGGGATTGGGGTTCATCTCTGGGACGGGGCCAGGTTGGAGTTGTTCTGCCGTGGGGCAGACGGTGACGTGCACCAACCCCGGTCCCCTGGCTCCTAACACTAGCAGCACAATCACCCTCACAGTGAGCGTCGGGCCAGAGGCCGTCCCCAGCGTCACGAACGTCGTGATAGTACATACTCCTGACGACCCGAACCCGAACAATAACTCTGATGAGGATCCTACAAACGTCGTGGCTGGAGACCTCAGTGTTGAGAAGACCCATACTGAAGACTTTATTGTGGGCATGACAGGTGTCTACACGATTAGGGTTACTAATCTTGGACCAGGTTCAACAATAGGGACGATTACAGTGACGGACACGTTGCCCGCGGGATTGGGGTTCATCTCTGGGACGGGGCCAGGTTGGAGTTGTTCTGCCGTGGGGCA